>DAIPMW010000007.1:0-162944 GCA_036768475.1 Hyphomicrobiaceae bacterium
CTAAAGGGTGCCTCATAAGGCGCGTCCTTGATGGAACCGTTGTCCCTTGGACCCCAGAGATCGGCAGCCGATGCGGGCGCAACCAGCGTCGCAGCGGCAAGGCAAGATGTCAGCAGAAGTTTTGAAGTGAATTTAATCATTGTACCCCCCGAACAAAATGAGGAACCCAGAAATCTAAACGCTCGTGCCTTGTATATACTTCAGCGCGAATTCCGCTTGGTGTCGAAAGCGCCACAGAGAGACGGATTTGTTCGAAACTTCAATAGTCCGTAAACCAAGTATCTTGGGTCAACTTATGGGCTTCGGAGAGATAATGGTTCGGCAAGAATAGACAGGCGGCGCATGCCTGCATTCGGTCTTTGAACCACGACTTACCGCTCACTGTATAATTCGTGACATTCGGGGTGAATGCCGAAGGCACACTTACTTTGATCTGAAACAAATTCACCACTTCGGGGAGCTCGACGGCTCAGCCGATCAGGCTCTAGAACGGCAGTAGCTTACTTTCGCGCCAAGACATGGCGGCGCGTTCGGCGGCCTGGCGCTCCGCTTTTGGCAAACCCGTCACCAGCGCGTCGAGCACCTTGTCCTCCCCGAACCCTCCGGCTTTCGCAATCAGACGCCACTTGGCGGCTTCGGCCGGATCCTTCTTGACGCCGACGCCTTCCCGATAAACGTGCGCCAGCCTGTTCTGTGCGCCGGGGATGTTCTTCTCGGCTGCCGATTTCAGGTAGTCGATGGCCTTGGGCTCGTCGGCAGTGAGGCCGAGCCCCTTCAGCAGCAGCACGGCATAATCGTACTGGGCCACTGCCATTCCCTGTTCGGCGGCAGCGCGCAGCCATCGCGAGGTCTCTACCGCATCATGCGGCACACCGGTCCCGGTCTGGTAGAGCGTTGCCAGGTCGTACTGCGCGGCAGCGATGCCCTGCTCGGCGGCATAGCGGATGTGCTGGGCGGCGCGATAGGGGTTTTCCGGCTTGCCGTCGCCCTTCAGGAACAGTAGTCCGAGGTTGTAATTGGCGGCGGCATGGCCGGTGCGCGCCGCACGCTCGAACATCTCGGCAGCGCCGGCCCGGTTCTTCTCGACGCCGCGGCCTTCGGCCAGGATCACGCCGTAGGCGAACATGCCATCGACATCATTCAACTCCGCGGCGCGTTTATACCACTGGGCGGCAAGCGCCTCGTTCTTGGGAACACCGAGCCCTTCCGCGTGGATGCGGGCAATGAGCGTGTGGGCGCGCGCGTCGCCTTTTTCAGCGAGCTTCTGCGCCAGATCGAGGGCCGTGAGATAGCGGCCCTGATCGAAGGCCAGATAGGCGTCGTCATTGCCCGGCGCGGGTTTCGCGATACCGCTCGTCGGCGCGCTCTGTTCGAACTTGTGCTGCGACTTGGTGTGCTGAGATACGCCTGGACCCTCGATCAGGCCGCCGGGCTTGGCCTCGGCAGTCGATTTGCGTGATTGACGCCTGGCGGGTTTCGAATTTGCCGAGGGTTCATTCTCCCGCTGGACCCACGAACTGGTCTCTGCGTGGAGTGTTGTTGTCGGTGCGGTGGCGGCGATCAAGGCGACTGCGGCCGCAGCCAGGCTCAGATAGCGTGATGAGCCGGTGACGGGGCGAACTGCCGTATTGGAGCGGCGGCGTTTCATGCGGCGTGCGCGGTGGCGGCGAGGCGCCTGTCCACGTCCTCAACAAAGCGCCGGATGTCGTCGGCAGGTGCGGCCGGCGGGACAGTCACCGCAACGAAGTCGGTGCCGAGCGCGGCAAGCATCTCAGCCTCTTCGGCAGTATCGACGTCGAAGGCGACGCATGGAATTTCGAAGATCTCCGTCCACCATCGGCATAACTCGGCGCGGCGCTCGCTCGCCGTCTGGCGATCCTCGACGTGAGCGGGAATGCCGAAAGCGATATAATCGGCCCCCGCCTCGCCGATTTCCATTGCGTCGTGCCGCGAGCGGCCAACGTCGGCGCCCAGCATGTAGCGACGGCCGAGGATTTCGCGGGCCTCTGCGGCGCGGCGGCCGATGTCCTTGGACCAGGAGAGATGCACGCCGTCCGCCTTGGTGGTGCGAACGAGTTGGGCGTCGTCCGCCAGCATCACGGCGATATCCTTGTTGTGTGCCATTTCCAAAAGCGGCAGCACGCTGGTGGCGTCGAGCGATTTGCCACGCGGCGGCATGAGCAGGAGGGAGGCAGGAACAGCGCCTGCGAGCGCCGCCTCGAGACGGTCTTCAGCGTTCGCACCCGTTTCGAGCACGAGATAGAGTCTGGACGTCGCGCTGCCTGCGGACATGATCGGTTCCTGTTGTCGCCGATGCCGGATTTATCGAGGTGGGCAGGCTATCGGACCCGAATGGGGCGGAAAAGGGGCTGGGTAAGCTTCATCACGGTTTGCTCACCGCCATATGGCCGCTATGCTTCGTGGACTCCCGGAAATAAGAGCACGAGAAAGAAGGAGACCAGCAATGGCCGCTCAATGGCGCGTATATCTCTCGGGCGAAATCCATACCGGCTGGCGTGAGGAGATTGCGCAAGGTGCGCGCGCTGCGGGGCTCGATATCCATTTCTCCGCACCGGCCACGGACCATGGCGCGAGTGACGATTGCGGCGTCGTGATCCTCGGCGCGGAGACCGCCAAGTTCTGGCATGACCGTAAGGGGGCGGGCATCAACGCGATCCGGACACGCACGCTCATCGAAAAGGCGGATATCGTCGTGGTTCGCTTCGGCGAGAAATATAAGCAATGGAACGCTGCGTTCGACGCCGGTTATGCGTCGGCGCTGGGTAAATCGCTCATCATCCTTCATCCGGGCGAGCATGCCCATGCCCTCAAAGAGGTCGACGAGGCTGCATCCGCAGTTGCCGAGACGCCGGCGCAGGTGGTGGATATCCTGCGCTACGTGATCCGTGGAGAGCTGCCCGATCGGCAGCAGGCTGCGGCGGAGTAGGCGCGGCCTGGGCAAGCGATCCTCGGGTTTGCATCTGACACACAACTCAGAACGACAGCAATGGCCGTGCGCTTGCGCGGCCATTGCTGTGTGTTGTCGGATGACGGACCTGGATGCGCCGCGCGGCGCCGATCAGGCTGCCTTTTCCAGTGTGCCATCCCATTTCCCCTGAGCGGCAAGGCCGTTCATGCGGGCGCGATGTGCAAAGGCGCGCTGGGCTTTCTCGACGTTCTCGGGCTTGCCGCCCCAGGCCTGCAGAGCCGCGGCCTGCAACGCGCGCCCATACGAGAAGGTGAGCTTCCAGGGCAGATTGCCGATCGCATTCATGAGCGAAAGGTGCTCGGTGGCCGCTTCGTCGGACTGGCCGCCGGAGAGGAACGCAATGCCGGGCACAGCGGCCGGCACCGTGGCCTTCAGGCATTTCACGGTCTTCTCGGCAACCTCTACCGCGGACGCCTGCTTGGAGCATTTCTGTCCGGCAATCACCATGTTGGGCTTCAGAACCATGCCTTCCAGATTGACGCGGGCATCGTAGAGCTCGCGGAAGACGGTGCGCAGAGTCCATTCGGTGACGCGATAACACTCATTCACGTCATGAACGGAATGTGGGCCGTCCATCAGCACCTCGGGCTCGACGATCGGAACGATGCCGGCCTCCTGGCAGAGTGCTGCATAGCGGGCAAGCGCATGTGCATTGGCCTTGAGGCCGTTCCAGGTCGGACAGCCATTGGCGATGGTTATCACGGCGCGCCACTTGGCGAAGCGGGCTCCGAGACCATAGTACTCAGCGAGACGCTCGCGCAGACCATCAAGGCCTTCGGTCACGGTCTCGATGGATGACGTGGGGCCGGCGAGCGCCTTGGCGCCCATGTCCACCTTTATGCCTGGAATGGAGCCGGCTGCCTTCATGATGTCGACCAGCGGCGTGCCGTCTTTCGCCTTTTGGCGAATCGTCTCGTCGTAGAGGATGACGCCGGAGATGTGATTCTTCATGGCTTCGCTAGAGCGGAAGAGCATCTCGCGATAATCGCGGCGGTTGTCCTCGGTCGAGGTCACATTGATCTTGTCGAAGCGCTTCTTGATCGTGCCTGAGCTTTCGTCGGCGGCGAGAATGCCTTTGCCCGGTGCGACCATGGCAGCGGCGATGTCTTCGAGCCTCTCGGTCATGGGATCCCTCGTTCGGTGATCGGGGTTAATCGTGGAAGTCCGTGTCTGGCCGGATAGCGCAGATGCAACCTTTTCGCCAGCGGTCGATGGTCGGAAAGTCGTTTTAAGGGAATAATTCGGGGATATCCGTGCCTTCCGTCATTTTCTGACACCGCTGGGCGCGCCGTTTCGAGGGCAGCGGAGGGGCAGGCGGTCAAGCTTCATCGCCGCCTTCATCGAATGCGTGATCGCGATCCTGGCGCTCGACGCGTTCGCGTTCGACCGCTGAGGCTGGCTCAGCCGACCGTACCCGGATTGGTGTCTATGAGGTCGCCGCGGTCGGCAGTGGAGGGGCCTGCGGGGAATTTGTGGGACGAGTAGCGGATGACGAGCACGGAGAGCGCGAGCAGCAGGATCGCGCCCGACAGGATGACGACGCCCATATCGGGTTTCGGCTCGTGATTGACCCAGCCGATCAGATGCCGCGTCAGCGCGGTGATGCCGATGTAGATCAGGAACCGCAGCGGCATGTGGTTGGTCTTGAAGTAGATGCCCACCATCGAGCCGATTTCCAGGTAGATGAACAACAGCAGCAGATCCTCGATGGACGCGTGTCCCTTGCCCACGAGTTCGATGAAGAAAACAATGCCGGCCCAGACTGTTGCCGCACCGATGGCGAACAGGCCGATGAGATGGAATGTCTCGGTCAGGAAATGGCCGACGGGCTGGGCGAGACGCTGCACCGTCTCGCTGGCCTTGCTGGCGTGATGCTCGGGCGATGGCATGGCTGCGGTCTCCTATCCCACGGGCAATGGTAGGCGGACGCAGGTTCAAAGAGAAGGCCGCGCTGCATTGCTGCGGCGCGGCCCTGTTGATGGTGAGAGATCGATATCAGCCGCTCAGATCAGCTTCGCCATGGTGACCGCGGTATCCGACATGCGGTTGGAGAAGCCCCATTCGTTGTCGTACCACGTCAGCACGCGAACAAGATTGCCGCCCATCACCTTCGTCTGATCGAGGTGGAAGATGGAGGAGCGGGGGTCGTGGTTGAAGTCAATCGACACGTTCGGCTGATCCGTGACGCCGAGAATGCCCTTGAGCTGGTTCTCGGTTGCGGCTGTCACGGCGGCGTTGATCTCGTCCTTGGTCGTCTCGCGCTTGGCGATGAACTTGAAGTCGACGACGGAGACGTTGGGAGTGGGCACGCGGATGGCCGTACCGTCGAGCTTACCGTTGAGCTCGGGCAACACGAGACCGACGGCCTTGGCCGCACCGGTCGACGTCGGGATCATGCTCATGGCCGCGGCGCGGGCGCGGTAGAGGTCCTTGTGCATCGTGTCGAGAGTGGGCTGATCGCCGGTGTAGGAGTGGATCGTCGTCATGAAGCCCCGGTCGATGCCGACGAGGTCGTTCAGCACCTTGGCGACAGGGGCAAGGCAGTTCGTCGTGCACGATGCGTTCGAGACGACGACGTGGTCCTTCGTCAGTTTGTCGTGGTTGACGCCGTAGACCACGGTCAGGTCAGCACCGTCGGCCGGCGCCGAGACGAGCACGCGCTTGGCGCCTGCGTCGAGATGCGCCTTCGCCTTTTCCCTGGCGGTGAAGATGCCGGTGCACTCCAAGGCGATGTCGACGCCCAGCTCCTTGTGGGGTAACTCGGCCGGGCTCTTGATGGCGGTGACCTTGATGGGGCCTGTTCCAACGTCGATCGTATCGCCGGAAACCGTTACCTGGCCGGGGAAGCGGCCATGCACCGAATCATAGCGCATCAAGTGAGCATTGGTTTCGACCGGGCCGAGGTCGTTGATGGCTACGACCTGGATGTCGGTGCGCCCGCTTTCCACGATCGCGCGCAGAACATTGCGGCCGATGCGTCCAAAGCCATTGATTGCGACCTTCACTGCCATGATGTGTGATCCTCCGAGGATAGGCGTTGGTAGGAGCGGCGCTCGGCTGAGAAACTTTTTGTCGGCGGCGGTGCGCGGGGCTGAAGGCCCAGGAGTGCATCACGACCGGCGCGCCGGCCTCTTTTTGCGAGGCGGCGTCATTAAGTTGACCGGCCGGAGCGATGTCAATCCGCCTTAGGCACTCAGTGGCGCGCGGAAAGTCGCACATCGTCGGTTTGTCGATCTGCGAGGCAGCGGTGCGATTGACGATGCTGGACGATGCCCCCTATGGTTCGATCAGCTTCAGCGGGAGGGTCAGCATGCATACGCACCCTCAGGCCGCATAACTTTCGGAAAGACGGTCATGGCCCCGAGGGCAAAGGCGAAAAAGGCTGCTGCAAGCGCCACTTCGGCCACGCGTTCTGTCAAAGGCAAGTCGGCCTCTTCCAGCAAAGTCGCGAAGCTCGAAGCAGAGTGTCAGGCTCTGCGAGCGGAGCTCAAGGCGGCGCGCGAAGTCATTGCCCGCCTGGAGAAGCGCCAGGAACTTGTGGTTAACAGAATTGATTGGGTCATCGACTCCTTGCATAACCTGCTGGAGGACGGGGGATAGGCCTCGTCGCAGAAGGGGCGTTGCGGCCGACGGGACTCGTCATTCCGGCGAATCAGGGCTTGGGCGCGGCGCGGAAGACGGGGGCGATGGGCCAGGTTTCGGTCACTCTCAACAGCCGGACATATCGTCTTGCCTGCGAGGATGGCGAGGAGGAGCGGCTGGTCGAGCTTGCCACTCACGTCAAGGAGCGGGTCGAGCAACTGACACTGGAGTTCGGCCAGGTCGGTGATGACCGTCTATTGCTGATGGCCGCACTGCTGATCGCTGATGAGCTTTGGGATACGCGCCAGGCCCTCGAGGTGCAGATCGAAGAGGCGACCGAAATGTTGCGCCAGCTGACGGAACCCGAGCCCGCTTCAGCGGGAACTGAAAAATCGGCCAAGAAATCGGCCTGATGTGCGCCGATCAGATGTTGCGGATTTGATCATTGCTCCCGCCAGCCTCGCTTCATCCCGACGCCGTCTGCGCAGGCTGTCACAAAAAACGAGCCGCTATCGGTTTTGAGCGAATACCTGTGACTTAGGTTTATATCGCATCTGCAGCATATGGATTTCGCAACACCCAATCCCTAGATTGGTGATGCTGCGGGGTGCGTCAGGAGCAGATTAATTCTCCAGGGCCTATAAGATCAGCCAGGGAGCTGTCCCTGTCCGGGATCGTGGTCCCGGACACACGGCGCCCACCTTACTTTTGTAGGGACCCGGCGAGATCAAAATCCTGCTCCAACGGCCACCGCGGCACCTGATTTTCCCTTTCATCGCGACCTCATTCGATCGGTTGCGGCTGCGCACCAACCGTTGCCATCAATTGGACGGTGCGCGGACATTACTGTTTGATGGCGCGCATGGATGACATCTCACAGAAGAAAAAAGAACTGCGTGCGCTTGCGAAAGAGCGGCGTGCACGGGCGTTCAAACAACACGGGACGGCGGCGGGCGAGCGGCTGGCCGAAGTCGGCATCGGCTTTGCCAAGCCGCCGGAGCGGGCGGCGTTCTCGGGCTTCCTGGCGATCGGCGAGGAGATCGATCCCATGCCGCTGATGCGGCGGCTTTGGGAGGGTGGTCATGCGGTAGGTCTGCCGGTGATGGTTGGCAAGGCACGACCGCTCGTCTTCCGGCAATGGCGAGAGGACGAACCTCTCAACGAAGTGCAATGGGGCATCCGTGAACCGGGGACCGACGCCCCGGTGATCGTGCCCGACGTCGTGCTGGTGCCGCTTCTGGCGTTTGACGGCCGGGGCTACCGGCTTGGCTACGGCGGTGGGTTTTACGACCGGTCGATTGCCGAGATCCGGCAGACCAAGCAGGTCATCACCATAGGTTTGGCATATGACGAGTTAGAGGTCGACGCGGTGCCACATGACGCGTATGACCAGCGGCTGGATTGGGTTCTGACGCCGTCGGGCCCGAAAAAATGCCGCGTGGACTGATTACCTCATGCGTTTTCTCTTTCTCGGCGACATCGTCGGCCGAACCGGCCGTGACGCGGTCATGGAGCTTTTACCGGGTCTCAGGCAGCGCTGGGCACTCGATCTCGTGGTCGTCAACGGCGAGAATTCGGCTGGCGGGTTCGGCATCACGGAAAAGATCTGCGAGGACCTGATCGACGCCGGCGCGGATGCGATCACGCTGGGCAATCACGCGTTCGACCAGAAGGATACGCTCGTTTTCATCGCGCGGCAGGAGCGACTCATCCGTCCGCTCAATTTCCCCAAGGGAACGCCTGGGCGCGGTGCTGCATTGATTCGTGCACGCAACGGGGCCGACGTGCTGGTCATCAACGCCATGGGGCGCGTATTCATGGCCGATCTCGATTGTCCGTTCCGGGCCATCGATTCTGAACTCACGGCCTGCGCGCTAGGGCAGGGCGCCGACGTCGTGTTCGTTGATTTTCATGCCGAGGCGACGAGCGAGAAGCAGGCGATGGGCCATTTCGTCGACGGGCGTGTGTCGGTGATCGCGGGAACGCATACCCACACCCCTACGGCAGACGAGCGCATCCTGACGGGCGGCACCGCATATATGACGGATGTGGGCATGTGCGGCAGCTACAACTCCGTTCTGGGCATGGAAACCGACGAGCCGATCAACCGGTTCGTCACGAAGATCCCGCGGGGGCGCTTCGAGCCTGCAGCGGGGCAGGCCACGTTATCGGGCCTGGCGGTGGAGATCGACGACTCGACAGGGCTCGCCGTCAGGCTGAAGGCGGTTCGTCTGGGCGGCGTGCTGTCTTCGAGCGAACCGGAATTCTGGGCGGTGTGACCCGAAGAATCGGCGCCTTGACCCCAACGCCGCGTTCTGGCCTGTAGAGCGGGCGAGGTTCGGATTGAACAACGTCTGGCCGTTGCGGCCTGCTCTACCTCCGCGTTTGAGATACCGATTGATGCACCGATGGAAGCACAACAGCTTCCATCTCAGCCGATCAGGCTCTAGAACGTGCCCAGCCGCCGATGGCGGCAAATTGGGCGACCTCAGCAGTTTCGGGACACGACGATGGCCGGGCATTCAGCATTCAAGAACATCATGCACAAGAAGGGTCGCGCCGACGCGGCCCGGGCGAAGATGTTCGCCAAGCTGGGGCGGGAGATCACCGTTGCAGCCAAAATGGGAATGCCGGATCCCACAATGAATCCACGGTTGCGTCTGGCCATTCAGGCCGCACGTGCGGAAAACATGCCCAAGGACAATATCGACCGGGCGATCAAAAAGGCGGTCGGCGGCGACAGCGAAGCCTACGAGCAGGTACGCTACGAGGGTTATGCGCCGGGAGGCATCGCCGTCATCGTCGAAGCATTGACGGACAATCGCAACCGGACGGGCGGAGCCGTGCGGGCGGCCTTCACGAAGTTCAGCGGGAATCTCGGCGCCACCGGTTCGGTCTCGCACATGTTCAATCATGTCGGCGAGATTACATATGCGGTTTCGGCGGGCTCAGCGGAGAAGGTGCTTGAGGCGGCGATCGATGTAGGGGCAGACGACGTGGTTTCCGATGATGACGGGCACGTCATCACCTGCGGGTTCGACAGCCTAGGCACCGTGGCCGGTGCGCTGGAGGACTCACTGGGCGAGGCCGAAAGTGTGAAGGCCATATGGAAGCCCAACCTGACCAGTCCCGTTGACGAGGATCAGGCGCGTACGATCATGAAAATGATCGCCCTGCTGGAGGATGACGACGACGTGCAGAATGTCTTCGCCAATTTCGACATATCCGAAGACATTCTCAGCAAGCTGACCGCGGCCTGATTGTGCGTCCGGCGGCCCGCGCGTCAGAATAGGCATTCTGTAGCGTGATGTGGTCGGCGCGACCGTCGCATCGAAAAAAACAAAAAATAATATCGAGTGGTAGCTTCCGCCATTTACCGTTGCGGGCGCAAGGCGAGGGCGTTTGGGCTGCGTTGCGAGCCCTGGCATGGCTCGTGTGGGTGCAAGTCATCAAGGCCAGCATGCGTCATGCAGCTGCCGACCAACTCATTGAAATATATATTTTATGTTTGGATCGTGGATGGGGCGTCCGGGGCTTCGGAGGGCGGCGCGGGCAGCAGTTCGTCGGTACACGCGCGCGGATCGTCAGGGCTCGGCAAGGCCTTACCCGAATGCGAGAATTTGAAAGCTTTCTTGAACGGAAAATATTGGGAGACGCCGTAAGTTGGTTTTCGCCATCATTTAAATGACCATTTGATTTGGTGAATTCATGAAATGCAACTCAAGTGATTTCTCAAGCGATTTTGTTGAAGGCGCTCGCAATGATTTTCATTGCACCTCCAGCGAGGAAAGCCGACCAGAACATCTGGCGCAGTTGCTTCAGGTGCTCGAGCGGCAGCGGCGCATAGCCGAAAAGCTGGCGGCGTTCGAGCGAGAGATGCAGGCGCGGGAAGCGTGGGCAGCGCAAGCAGCAGACGAGACCGTGGTGTAGCCGGCGCTGCCTTGGCTGGCTCAACTGCACCTCAAGCCAGCCAGGGTCGCGTCCGATGTCATTATCAACCGTATCCGTGCCAACTCAAACGGCGGGCTTCGGCCCGCCGTCTTTTCATCTCGGGGCCGATGTACTTGCGCGCTGGGCTGTGCCGTGGGGACATCGCCATCGGGGGCAGAGTGCGCGTTGCGGCCTGGATGTCTGCTCTGGTCCGCTTGATCCGGGGGCCTCGTCACGGGGGCGATTTGCGCGCAAGTGTGGCGGCAAGGGGCGCCGGCCCATGCTATTCCTGGCACATGCAAAGAGATTCGATTCGCATCATCGGAATTGATCCTGGCTTGCGGCGCACCGGCTGGGGCGTCATCGAGTCGGATGGGGTGCGGCTCAGCTATGTCGCCAGCGGCCATCTGACGTCGACCAGCGACGAATCGCTGGCCTACCGGCTGCGCGAGCTGTTTGAGGGTATCTCCGGCGTGATCAGCGCCTGGCAGCCGCGCGAGGCGGCGGTGGAAGAAACGTTCGTCAATGAAAATGCGCGTGCGACGCTGAAGCTGGGCCAGGCACGCGGCATGGCGCTGCTGGCTCCGGCAATGCGGGGACTGCAGGTCGCAGAATATCCGCCGAACCTCATCAAGAAGACGGTGGTGGGCGCCGGGCATGCGGAGAAGCGCCAGATCCAGGCGATGATCGGATTTCTCCTGCCGAGGGCGAAGTTCGAGAGCGCCGACGAAGCCGACGCGCTGGCAATTGCCATCTGCCATGCCAACCATCGCGGCGCGCAGTCGCTGGCGGCCAGAGTGCTGGCGAAGGCGGGTCGGTGATGATTGGTAAGTTGCGCGGCAAGGTGGATGCGGTCGGCGAAAGCCATCTGATCCTCGACGTGAACGGGGTTGGCTACGAGGTGCAGGCGTCGGCGCGGACGCTGCGCAATCTCAAGCTCGGCGACGAGGTCTCTCTCACCATCGATACGCACGTACGCGAGGATGCGATCCGTCTTTATGGATTTTCCAGCGAGGTCGAGCGCAACTGGTTCCGCACGCTGCAGAACGTGCAGGGCGTCGGTGCGAAGGTGGCGCTCGCGGTGCTGGGTGTGCTCTCCACGCAGGATCTCGCCAACGCGGTGGCGCTCGGCAACTGGGCGGCGGTCGAGCAGGCGCCGGGTGTGGGCAAGAAGCTGGCGCAGCGCATCGTCTCCGAATTGAAGGACAAGGCGCCGGCGCTCAGCATGGCGGGCCTGAACATCAAGGGCCTTGCGGGCAAGGCGGAGGCTGGTTCGTCGCGGGTTACGGCGCAAGGGGCGGCGGATGGCATGGCCGCGGCCGAGGCGATCTCGGCGCTCACCAATCTCGGCTACAACCCGGCGCAGGCCAGTCAGGCGGTCGCGGCGGCCATGCAGGAGCTGGGCAACGACGCCGATACGGCCAAGCTCATCCGGCGGGGTTTGAAGGAGCTGGCGCGATGAGCGGTGAAGACGACGCCAGCGGTCAGTCGCACGGTCCGGGCAACGGCCAGCGGGCGCTGTACACGTTTCTTGGCTATTCGCTCGTCGGGTCTTTTCTTGCCGGGTTTGTGACGTTCGCGGGTTTGATCCTGGCGGGTCCGCTGCACCTTGATGCGCTGATCCCGGCAGGCATGCCGAATGCGGGCGCCGCGGCGATCGCCGCGTTCGTGTGGTCGGTCATTCCGGCCTCGGCAGCCGGAGCAGCGCTGGCACTGGTCGTGCTGCGGCACGGCGGCTTTGCCTGGATCACGGCGGCGGCGGCGGGCGGCATCGCCTTCATGCTGGCGGCAATCGCGATGCCAGTACCCGAGGGGCTCGCTCTCACGCCGCTCACGGCGCTTGCCGCTTTTATTGCGATCGGCGTGCAAAGCATGTTGCGCAACGCGAAGATCATACTGTGAAAGCACCGTAATGCGGCGGTAAAGCAATCAATTCGTGGTTTGTCTGAGAACCTTCAATCACGGCTTCGACGGAAGCATGACTGCGCACCACACAGGCAATCAGGCTCTGAGCGGGATGTTGCCGGGGCACAGCATCGTGCCGATTACGCGGTGGGCACGGGCAAAGGGATGGCGCGGGTGCAAATTGTGATAGAAGCGGAACGACTCAGGAATTCCGTACCGACCGGCTTGCAGCTCGCCAAATGTCCGACCCGAAGACACCCGACGATCGCATCGTCACCAGCGCCAAACGCGAGACGGACGCCTTCGAGGCGCAGATCCGGCCGCAATCGCTCGATGAGTTCATCGGCCAGGAGCAGGCGCGCGCCAACCTCAAGGTTTTCATCCAGGCGGCCAAGTCGCGCGGCGATGCGCTCGACCATGTGCTGTTCGCCGGGCCCCCGGGTCTCGGCAAGACGACACTCGCGCAGATCATGGCAAAGGAACTCGGTGTCGGATTTCGTGCGACCTCGGGTCCGGTGATTTCCAAGGCCGGCGATCTGGCGGCGCTCCTGACCAATCTGGAGGAGCGCGACGTCCTGTTCATCGACGAAATCCACCGTCTCAATCCGGCGGTGGAGGAAATCCTTTATCCGGCGATGGAGGATTTCCAGCTCGACCTGATCATCGGCGAGGGGCCTGCGGCCCGCTCGGTGCGCATCGATCTGGCCAGATTCACCTTGGTCGGGGCGACGACGCGCGCCGGATTGCTGACGACGCCGCTTCGGGATCGTTTCGGCATTCCCGTGCGCCTCAACTTCTACACTATCGAGGAACTGCAGCACGTCGTCACGCGCGGAGCACGGGTGCTCGGCGCGCCGATGAACGCCGACGGTGCACGTGAGATCGCAACGCGGGCCCGCGGCACGCCGCGTATCGCAGGGCGGCTGCTCCGACGCGTGCGGGACTTCGCTGCGGTGGCGGGCGTGCCGGTGATCGATGCAGGGATTGCGGACACCGCACTGCGCGCGCTGGAGGTGGACAACGAGGGCCTCGATGCGCTCGATCATCGCTATCTGATGTGTATTGCCAAGAATTATGACGGCGGGCCTGTCGGCATCGAGACGTTGGCGGCGGCGCTGTCGGAGCCGCGCGATGCACTGGAGGAGATCGTGGAGCCCTATCTGCTGCAACAGGGTTTCATTGGCCGGACACCGCGCGGCCGTGTGCTGACGCTCAAGGCGTACCGGCACCTCGGTTTGTCGGGACCAGCGCGGCAGGCGACGCCCGGCCTCCCCTTGTTCGAGGAGAGCGAAGACGGCGACGGACAAAACGGCACGGGGCGCGTTCGTGGCTCTTGATCGCTATTTTGAATGATCCGGGCAGGTCACAATTCTGCACGGACGCCGGATTCCACGCCAGCACGAACCTGATTTGCCAAGGCACGCTTGCGGAGCGCTCGGATGAACCTGTTTGAGCCCGATTTTGTGGATGTATAGTATTCGACGTGTTGTCGGGAGCAGGCCATGCGTACGTGGTCGGGAGAATCCAATGCACGATCATCTAGCAAAGGCGAAAGCGCTCAACGCCAAAGAACTGCTGGTTCTCAAGGCGCTGCGGGCGCAGCGGCGCCCGCATTCGGCCTATGAGTTGATCGACGAATTACGATCGCATGGAGTTACCGCGCCAGCTACCATCTATCGGGCACTGCAACGCCTGATCAAGCTCGGTCTGGCGCACCGGTTGGAATCGCTGAATGCCTTTGTTGCATGCGCGGATGGCGAGCACTGCGCGGCGGCTCGCAGTGTCGTCTTCGCTATTTGTGACGACTGCGGGCGTGTGGAGGAGATTTCGGAAATCGATGTCATGCCGAGCGTCGGCAAGTGGTCGAGGACGAGCCACTTTACGGTGCGGTCAATGACCTTCGAGCTACGCGGCCAATGCGGCGCATGTAGCGGCGGCGCATGATGCCGTCGGGCCATGCGGATGACCAGCACACGTCACCGAAATATGCTTGAGATCAGGTCACAACGGCCAGACGTGATTCAATCTGGATCCGATCTGCTCCAGCGCATCACCTGCTGAACTGTGAAGCGATTCGCAATCTGCTGCGCGGCGCCCAGTACGCGTGAATTGGCCCGCGCGAAATTGCCGATGAAGTTGCCGGCGTTCTTATAAGATTGCGCTCAGCTCAGTGCCGTCCCCGCCACAGATCCTCGTCGAGTCGTAGCGCCGGCTGGTCGCCTATTCGCGCGCGATAGATCTGTATGTTGGAAAGCACCTTGCCGACGTATTCGCGTGTCTCTTCGAAGGGGATTCGCTCGATCCAGTCGACCGCATCGAGATTGGCGCTTCGCGGATCGCCGAACGCTTTGATCCACTGCCTCGCCCGCCCTGGCCCTGCGTTGTAGCCCGCGAGCGTGAGCGGATAGTTGCCGTCGAACTCGCCCATCCGATCGCCAATGTAGGCCGAGCCGATCATCGTATTGTAGACCTTGTCGCTCAGCAGCCGTGGGATATCGCACTTTATTTTATGATCGCGGCAGACGTGGCGTGCCGTGACTGGCATGACCTGCAGCAGTCCGCGCGCGCCGGCTCCTGACACGATCTGTGTGTTGAACTCGGTCTCCTGGCGAGCAATGCCGAGCAGGAAGGCGAGTTCGGGCGGATTGCGCAGTGGTTCATAGGCCGGGAACGCCCGTGTCGGATAGGAGTAGATGAGGAGATTGTGCCCGTCGGCGATGGCCGACTTGGCAATTCGCAGCGACATTTGCGTGTCGCCGAGCGCATCGGCCAGATGCGCCACGAGGCCCGACCAGGCCTCGCTTGATTTCACGACGCGCGCGTTGGCGAGAAACGACCGGAAGATGACCGGGCCGAGGCCGGCGCGCTGTGCGATCACCGCTGCCCTGAGCGAATCGAGCTTTTGTAGCGCGTCCACCTCCGCTTCGCTGGCGCGCTGCGGTACGATGATCTCGATCCTCTGTTTGCCGGGGCTGAGCTTCTGCAGCGCCAGGAGCGCGTGGAACGTATCGCGCTCGCGCGTCGCTCGTTCGTAAGCGCTGCGCGCCTCCTTGGTGCGCCCGAGTGCCTCAAGTGCACGCCCGATCCAGTAATCGCCTTTGGAACGGCTCAGAGGACCGTCTGCGGCCTCGCGCATAGCCTTGAAATGCTTGAGAGCGGTTTCGTAGGACTTGAGGTAGCGCATGGCGATCCAGCCGGCCATGAACCGTTGCTCCTTGAGCGGGTTGACCGTCAGCGGTCCCGCATCGCGAACGAGTTCGTAGGCAAGCTTGTAGTTGTTGCCGTCGAGCGCTTCGTAGGCGTTGGCCCGCCGCTCCTCCCACCAATCATCGGGACTGACGATTTTACCGGGATCAGTCGGTGCGGAGAGCAGGATCTTGATTGCTTCCGTGGTCTTGTTTTGCCGGCGCATGAGCTGCGCGCGCTGGAATGCAAGCCCCCAATCAGCTTTCTCGTCAGCCGGCAGCGCCGCCATCAGATTCGCGGCGGACGAGGAGCGCAGGTAGACGGCGAGTCGCGCTTCTGCCTTGCGGCGCTCTGCCTCGGGCAGCAGTGGAATGATCCGGCGGATATAGGAGGCCTGCTCGTTGCGGCTGGCTTTCCACCGCCGGTCGCTCAGCAAGAACCGGTCGAGCCGCCAGCGGTGATCGGCCGTCGTCAGCAGCGATTTGAAGCGCTCCAGGAACCCGCTTTCCAGCGTCGCCGGGATGTCGCCTTCGCGCCATGCTTTTGCAGCCAGCCGTCGCGCGGCTTCGCGCTCCCCGGTGGCGAGATAGGCCGATGCGAGGGCCGCTTCGCCGATGGCCGTCTCCGGCTTGCCGTCGGGGAAGAAGGATCGGATCTCCTGCGCATTGCCGCCCTGCGTGAAGAGGGTTTCCTCGAGCCGCTGAGTGAGCAGTCCACGCTGCGGCCAGGCCGGATTCTGGTCGAGGAACGAGCGATACGCGCGCGCCGTGCCGATGCCGCGGGTCAATGCATACCAGGCGACGAGCTTGCGCGCGGTTGGATCGGTTATGCCGGCCGCGGCGTCGCCCGCCTCACTGGTGTCCTTGCCTATTTTCGCAAACGCCGCTTTGACGCGTGCCAGGTCCTCATCGGAGATCGCAAGCTTCAGAACTGGCGAGAGGACAGAATCGGCATAACGCCGATATGCAACTTCTGCTGTACCATCCGCCGGTGGCCGGGGCGAGAAACGCCTGCTCGCCGTATCCGGCATCGCCGCAGGGGGCGGGGGAGAGGGAGAGACTAACATCTGTGCCAGGCCCGTTGTACGCGATGGACTGGCCGCAGGAGCGGGAACCTGCGACATGGCTGCGTCTGGAAGCGCGAGAAGCAGACAGATCGCTGCGCCACCGGCAGCAGGACGCCAAGCGCGTTGGGAAAGGCGCCCGGATCGTGGGTAGGCAGTCATGGCATCGGCCATTTTCATCGCTATCCTTCCAGTCTCCGACAGGGGCAATCCGGCTTGCGGGCGGGAGAACGAGCGCATAATGTCGCCCGCAATCTGGTCGTCGCCCGCATTCTGGCAATATCTTTGCATATCGCCACGTGTCGCGAAGGGTAACGGCTGTCTGTCGCCGGGCAAGCCGAACGTGGTCAACAGCCCTTCAGTCCAGCGTTAGTTGGGCGATACCAAGGCGGTACGGATTATTGGAGGCACGGTTTGTTGCAGCCCTGTGCGCAATGGAAATGCGCTGGGCGCCGGCAGGCCGGAAGATCGGGATCGTTCATCATGTTCAAGGGCTCAAATACCGCGCTCATCACGCCATTCCGCAACGGTGCGGTGGACGAGAAGGCGCTGGCAAACATCGTCGATTGGCAGATCAGAGAGGGAACGCATGGTCTCGTTCCGGTCGGCACGACCGGCGAAAGCCCCACCCTCGATTATGAGGAGCACAAGCGCGTCATCGAGATCACCATCGAAGTCTCGGCTGGCCGCGTTCCGGTGATCGCCGGCACCGGGTCGAACTCGACCTCCGAGGCGATTGAGCTGTCGCAACATGCCGAGAAGGCTGGCGCGAGCGGTCTTCTGATCGTCACGCCTTATTACAACAAGCCGACCCAGGAAGGGCTCTATCAGCACTTCAAGGCGATCAATGACGCGGTCGATACACCGATTATCATTTACAACATACCGGGTCGCTCGGTGGTCGACATGTCGGTAGCGACGATGGCGCGGCTTTATGAGCTGAAGAACATCGTCGGCGTGAAGGACGCAACCGCAAACCTCGCCCGCGCCTCCCAACAGCGTCTGGCAATGGGACCGGACTTCTGCCAGCTCTCCGGCGAGGATGCGACTGCTCTGGGCTTCATGGCTCACGGCGGTCACGGCTGCATCTCGGTCGCCTCCAACGTCGCGCCGCGACTGTGCGCGGACTTCCAGAACGCTTGCATGAAGGGCGATTTCAAGACGGCACTGGCGCTGCAGGACAGGCTGATGCCGCTGTTCGACGCCATGTTCGTGGAGACCAATCCGGGGCCCGTGAAGTACGCTGTGTCGCGTCTCGGATTTTGCACGGCCGAATCACGCCTGCCGATGGTCCCGGTCTCCGAGGAGACCAAGCGCGTCGTCGATGCGGCGATGGGTAAGGCCGGCCTGCTCGATGCCGCCAGGGCCGCCGAATAGGTCGCGACGTCCCACACATCTGACAGTTGAGGAATGGGGCCTATGGCCGCCAGCAAGGACGACGGCCGCAAGCGGATTGCGGAGAACCGCAGGGCACGCTTCGAGTTCCGCATCGGCGAGGACATCGAGGCAGGCCTCGTGCTGACCGGAACCGAGGTCAAGTCGCTGCGCAAGGGCCAGGCCAACATCGCCGAGAGCTATGCATCGGTGGAGGACGGCGAGTTGTGGCTCGTTAATGCCTACATCGCCGAATACCCCGAGGCTGGCCCCTTCTTCCAGCACGAGCCGCGCCGCAAGCGGAAGCTGCTCATCTCAAGGCGTGAGCTGCACAAACTTGCCATCGCCATCGATCGCAAGGGCATGACGCTTGTGCCGCTGTCGATCTACTTCAATGCCAAAGGCCGGGCGAAGCTGAAGCTCGCGCTGGCCGAGGGCAAGAAGCTGCACGACAAGCGCGAAGATGCCGCCAAGCGCGACTGGAACCGCCAGAAGGCGCGGCTCATGCGCGAGAAGGGGTGAAGACGCAGTTGGCAATTTCCCGGGATCACACAATGGGACCAGTCCGGGGATCGCGTTTTTTGGATGAGGGGAAAGAATGGCGGAGCCCTGGCCGTGGCCGGCGCCAGCGGATGATGGCGCGGCGGTCCATCTCGTCGCAGGCACGCGACTGCCGACGATAGCGCTGCCATCTTCTGCCGGCGTCGCTATCGACCTGTCACGGCTTGACGGCCGCGCGGTCGTCTTTGTCTATCCATTCACTGGTACGGCGGGAAAGCCAAATCCACCTGGCTGGGACGACATCGCGGGCGCCCATGGCTCCACGCCCGAGGCGCAAGGTTTCCGCGACCTGATGCCGATGTTTGCGATGAAGTCCGTCAAGGTATTCGGCTTGAGTGCCCAGGCGAGCGCGGATCAGCAGGCATTCGCACGGCGCCAATCGTTAACATATCCGTTGCTGTCCGATTCCGACTTTCGCTTCACAGATGCGCTGCGCTTGCCACGGTTTGCAACCGGAGGCGTCACGTATTTGAAGCGACTGACTTTAATCTTGCGCGCTGGCGTCATCGAACGCTGCATGTACCCCGTCCACCCGCCGCATACACATGCCGAGCAGGTTTTAACCGTGCTGGGTTGATCCCGCGATGCGATGCATTGGCCGAATGCAGGCAAGGATTGGCAACTGCAATACACTCCCGGGAAACTGGGTGTGAGCGGTTCAGTTGCATTCGAGTGCGCATGCTAACGTGATCGTAAATGTTTGATGGCACGGTATGGGTGGCAGGGCATGATGCCTGCCGAGGCACGGCAATATGTAATGAGGCCGACTGTGAGCGTACCTAGTCTTGCGTCTGATCGCTTCTGGAACCAATTCAGGGCCGACATCGCCGACACCCTTTCCGATGAGCAGAAAGGGGAAATCGACCGGGTTCTCAGTCTTCCAACGGGGGCGTCTGCCGTTGGACCCGGTGATCTGCGATTGTCGTTTGGATGGTGCTTCGTGCGCTTGATGTGGGGACTGGAAAAGCGCAATTCGGATCGCGTCAAACGCGACGAAAAGGTCCATCCCATAATGACGCGTCGCAATGCGCCGATGCTGGCGTCGCTGTTCGCCGGCTATGCTGCGCTGTGGTACGTCGCACTCAGCCTGGGTCTGGCCGGTATCGCTTACCTCTGGCTCTGACCTCGGATACCTTTACCATTTCACATCTAGCTTGCTTGCTTGGCGGTCGCGATGAGCCGCTCCGACTACAGCACGTCGCTCTCTGCGTCCTCGACAGACACACCCATCCTATCCAGACCTTCTTCGAGATAATCGGCAAGTAGCGGCTGTCCTAAGAGGTATTCGGCAACGGAATTGACACGCTCGTTCTGCGCCGTCTCGACCGCCTCGTCGAAGTCCTCCGGATCGTACGTGCCGCGGCCGACCCAGCACAGCGCTACGAGTTGGGTCTGCTCGTCATCGTTCAGGGCGTCGATGAAAGCCACGAGTTCGTCGTGCAGACCCTGGTCGGTTCCGCTTTCCTCACCGCCCGTGTCCTCCTCATTATCCGTGTTCCATGCATCGACCTTGGCGTCAAACTCGCGTGCGCGGATAATGACGTGAGCAACCTTCTCGGGAGCGATTTCCATCGGCATTTCTGGCCTCGTCGCGGCATCCAGGGCTTCGGCTTCAGTGCATCGACCGGTGGAAGGCCCGAGTCAAGCAGTCCGTTCCCATCAGACAACGAAGTGCAGTCTTCCGCAATTGCTAAACGCCGCGACATCAGGTCAGCAGCCGATGGCTGCGCGGGCGGTCTTCAAACGGTGTCTCCAGCCGTGGCAACGAACGAACCGCCCCGGATTGCGGCAAGATCGGAACGTCTGAAAGCGCGTGTGCGCTCAAGCTCCCAGCGAAGGCATGAATCAGGTTCTCAATCAGGAATCGGGGAATGCCAATGCGGCCAATATGGTCCCGCCGGATCGCGATCCGCGCTGACACATGGTACGGTCATAGCCATCATTGATGCCCATGGAATCTGTGGCGTCAACTCGCAGACGAGGCGCTCGGTCCGGCACCATCAATCGCGGTGCGAATGTTCGCAAACACATCCCGGAACATTTGCGGCGTGAGGCGCCCCGTATTGGTGTTGTAGCGCGAGCAATGGAAACTGTCGGCCAGCGTCAATCCATTGTCGAGCGCGTGCATGGTCCCGTGCGCGAACCGATGCGCAGCCTTCCTGACGCCGAGCGTGGATAGGATCTGATCGTGAGCGATGCGGCCGAGCGCCAGGATCACGACCAGCCGCTGTTGTGCGGCAATGCGGCCGGCGAGGAACGGCCGGCAGTTGGTGATCTCCGATGAGGTTGGTTTATTTTCCGGCGGTACGCACCGAACGGCATTGGTGATCATGCAGTCCTTGAGCTTGAGGCCGTCGTCGGCCGCAGCCGCATAGCATCCGCGCGCAAAGCCGAAATCCAGCAACGTCTGATAGAGGAGATCGCCAGCATAATCGCCGGTGAAAGGGCGCCCCGTGCGGTTGGCACCCCTGAGGCCAGGCGCCAGACCGACGATGAGCACCCGACCTTGTGGATCGCCGAAGGACGGCACCGGCGCGTTGAACCACTGCGGCTCCGCGCGCTCATTCGCAGCCCGGAATTCAGCGAGCCTCGGGCACAACGCGCAGTCGGCCGCCGGCTCCGGTAGACCTGCCGTGAATGCTTCGATCGTTGAATTTGCGATGCCGGCTGAGATTTTCGCACGCGCCATGGGGTAACCTTGCGTCTGATCGGCTGGGGTGGAAACGCTCCGGTTTCCAGCAGTTTTAGCTGAAGTGCACAGCGGTTCAGCGTGAAAGAAATGGCTCAGAACAAAGGGTTGGATCGTGGATGTGTTTACGCCAAATATAAAAACGGTCTCAGCCTGCGCTGAGACCTGCGTATGCATATATTCAGTGAGTGTCGAGCGCAGCAAGCCGATGATCGGCAGCCCACGCCGCGTGTCGTACGTGCTGGGGCTGCACCACAGATCGTTATCAGAGTCCGTCAGCCAGGTCTTCGGCGTCCTCGTAGGGAACAGGCTCGGCAACGCCGCGATGGTTGCTGCGCTGATTGTAGCCACGTGCATTCCCCTCGCGTCCCGCCCTCTGCGCCGGGTCGCGGCCGATGACGGCTTCGAGGTCCGCAAGGTCGATGAACTGATCGGCTTGCCGCCGCAACTCATCGGCAATCATGGGTGGCTGGGTCTGCAGCGTGGACAGAACGCTGACACGCTTCCCTTTTTGCTGCAGCGCTGCAACCAGACCGCGAAAATCACCGTCACCGGAGAAGAGAACGATGTGGTCGAGCGTATCGGCGAGGCGCATGGCGTCGACAGCAAGCTCGATGTCCATGTTGCCTTTCACCTTGCGTCGACCGGTGGAGTCGGTGAATTCCTTGGTCGGCTTGGTCACCATCGTATAGCCGTTGTAATCGAGCCAATCGATGAGAGGACGAATTGAGGAGTATTCCTGATCTTCCGCAAGCGCCGTGTAGTAGAGCGCACGCACGAGATGCGCACGTTGCCGGAAATGTGCGAGCAATCGCTTGTAGTCGATGTCAAAGCCGAGCGCCCTCGAAGTCGCATAAAGATTTGCGCCGTCGATGAAGAGTGTGATCCGCTCGTGAGGGTAGAAGTGCATGTTCTGTTCCAGTGCGTACAGATTGGCGTAATTGCTCAGACCATGTATAATTCTGGGTGGTTCACTCGCCCAGCCCTATTAATCGGTATCCGAATGATTGCTCCTAACCCACCCGAAGAGACTAAAACGTTAGCCTACACACATATTTATGGATGAATATGTGCGCGCCTTTTGGGGGAGGCAATGTGGGTTGCCGAATAACAGATTTTCAATTGTGCGATGTAAATCATTCGCCAGCTCACTGGTCAGTTGCCGGATACTGACCGACCAGTACACTGAAATCAGGAATAAATCCAGCAATCTGTATTCGGGCCATTCATAAACAACGCCCGTCAGATGTAAACCCTTCCTCGACACACCACAGACAGTGGTCGAGAATTTTCAACGACGCTCCATAGATAGGTGCAGGTCTGATTTCATCAAGGAGGCGGGTTGAAAATCGGTCCTGTTCATGCGAGAGAGTTCTCAAACTGGCTTTGGGCAAGGGGCGCGGCGGCCGCGCTCCGGTTGCTGTGTGCCTTGAGCCGATTGGCGTGTTGCAAGCCGAGACACGTCCATTAACCGTTCAAACCACCGAAAGGACGCCGCTGATGGCTCGCGTCACCGTCGAAGATTGCGTTGATAAGGTTCCCAACCGGTTCGAGCTTGTTCTGCTCGCCGCCCATCGCGCGCGCACCATTGCCGGGGGCGGCGCCATTACAGTTGATCCCGACAACGACAAGAATCCGGTCATCGCGCTGCGCGAGATCGCTGAGGTGACAGTGCCATCTGAGGACATGCGCGAAAGCCTGATCCACTCGATCCAGAAGAATGTCGAGGTGGACGAGCCTGAGGCCGTCGCCGCTCCGCTTCTGCCCAGTGACCGGCGGTCCCCGGTTCTTGGCCGCGACGACCACTCGACCGACACCGTCGTCGATGTGATGACCGAAGAGCAGCTCCTGCGCGGCCTCGAGGCGCTGACGCCTTCGGAGCCCTCGGCGACCGGCGGCAGTGGCGGCCCGCGCGACCGCGGCCGTTGATTTGGGGGCGGGGTTGATCTCAACGCCCAGTCGCGTGACGGCCGGCTCCCGCGTGCGCTGCTCGCCACCGGAGCAGCGGGCGGGGTGAAACGCATTGCTCCCCATGCCGCTTCTGGTGGTAAGGAGTCCGCCCGGACATGATGCGTCAGTATGAACTCGTTGAACGGGTTCTGAGCTACGATCCAAAGGCCGACGAGGCGCTGCTCAACCGCGCCTATGTCTATGCAATGCGGGCGCATGGCGCACAGAAGCGTGCAGATGGCGCGCCCTATTTTTCCCATCCTCTGGAAGTTGCTGCGATCCTGACCGAGTTCAAGCTCGATGATGCGACGATCGCAACGGCGCTGTTGCATGACGTGATCGAGGACACGGATACAACGAGGTCCGAGATCGACCAGTTGTTCGGCGGCGAGATCGGTGCACTCGTCGATGGTCTCACCAAGATCAAGAAGCTTGACCTGGTCACAAAGGAGGCGCAGCAAGCGGAGAATTTTCGCAAGCTTCTCGTCGCCATATCATCCGATATTCGCGTGTTGTTGGTGAAGCTTGCCGACCGACTGCACAACATGCGCACGCTCGAGCACAAGAAGCCCGCAAGCCGCCGTCGGACATCCGAGGAAACGCTCGACATCTATGCGCCGCTGGCTGGCCTCATGGGCATCCAGGCGATGCGTGACGAGTTGGAGGATCACGCATTTCGCTGGCTGCATCCCGAAGCCTATGAAGCGGTGACCGGTAAGCTTGCCGAGTTGCGCAAGAAGAACGAGAACCTCGTCGAGGACATTCGCCTGTCGCTCAGCCGCAAGCTTGACGAGATGGATGTCGAAGCCGAGGTCAGGGGCCGCGAGAAGCGGCCTTACGCCATCTGGCGCAAGATGCAGAACAAGCAGATCTCGCTCGAACAGCTGTCCGACATTTACGGCTTTCGCATCATCGTTGCGAATACGGACGACTGCTATCGCGTACTGGGTGTCGTCCATCGCACGTGGCAGATGGTTCCGGGCCGCTTCAAGGACTACATTTCCGTTCCCAAGCGCAACAACTACCGCTCGCTGCACACCACATTGATCGGGCCGCGCGCACAGCGCGTCGAGCTGCAGATCCGCACCCGCGAAATGCACGAGGTGGCCGAATACGGCATCGCGGCGCACGCGCTCTACAAGAACGGGATGATGCTGAAATCGGCCGTGGCCGACGCGGCTCGTGGCGCTGTGACCGACGATGGCGAGATCTCGGCACGGATGATCGCAGCCGCGGAGGCGAATGGTGCCCACGTCGTTCACGCGCATGTCCCAGAGATTGAGGAAAACCCGTATTTCCGTTTGCGCCAGCTCGTCGGAACGCTTCTGGAAGGCTCCAATTCCGAGGAGTTCCTGGAGCACACAAAATTGGAGCTCTTCCACGACCAGGTCTTCTGCTTCACGCCCAAAGGTCGGCTAATCGCCCTGCCGCACGGCGCCACCGCGCTCGATTTTGCGTATGCCGTCCATACCGATATCGGCAACACCGCTGTCAGTGCCTATGTCAACGGCCGGCGATCGCCGATCGATACGATCCTGCGAAATGGCGACGAGGTGCAGATTCTGACATCCAAGACGCACCGGCCACCCTTGGTGTGGGAAAAGTTTGTAGCCACCGGCCGTGCCCGCAGCGCCATCCGCAAGATAGCCCGCGAAGCAGCGCGCCAGCAGTATTCCGAGCTGGGCCGCCGTCTCCTGGCGTCCAAATTTGAGGCTGCCGAAGTCGCTTTCAGCGACGAAAAGGTGCGCCGCGTCATGGCCCGCCTCAATCAGAAATCTCTGGAGGACCTCTACGCTGCCGTAGCGCGCAACGAGCTGGGGCCATCGGTTGTCATCAAGGCGGTCGCACCTGACGCCCAGTTGCCCGCGCCAGCAACGCCTGCGCGCCGCCCGCGCAACCGCTACGACACCGTCCAGAACCAGGAAGGCTGGTTCAACCTCTCAAAAGTGATGGGGCTGAAGTTCAAGCTCGGCAACATTGCGGCGGGCGAGCAGGCGGTCAAGCCCGGCAGTGCACCATTGCGCATTATGCGCTCGGACGTGCCGGTGGTGTTCGAGGAAGGGGGAGCCGTTCCCGGCGACCGCATCGTCGGCGTTCTGACACCGACAAACGGTATCCACATCTTCCAGATCCACTCGCCGCGCCTGCAAGAGCATGAGCACGACAATTGGATCGATGTGACCTGGGACCTCGACCCTGGGCAGCCGGTCCGGTTTCCCGCACATATTTCGGTGACGGCACTCAACGAGCCAGGTTCGCTGGCCGAAATCGCCCAGGTGATCGGTGAAGCCGACGGCAATATCGACAACGTCAAGATGATGCACCGCGGCGCCGACTTCACGGAGATGAGGATCGATCTGGAGGTATGGGATCTGGCCCACCTCAACCAGATCATCGCCGGCCTGCGCCAGAAGGCGGTGGTCAATACGGTCGAGCGGGTGTTCGAGTAACGCGTGTATCCAGCGTGGCGCGAAAGCTTTAAAAGCTAAGTGTATGTGTCAGCGGCTTGCGTTGTATCGAAGTCGCAGTGATCTGCTGGACAGCCGTTCGGTAAATAGATTTGATCCGCAACCCAGCCTTCGTATCGTAACATCTCGTAAAGCTTGGGATGCGCATCGCCAGTCCCCACTTGGTGATAGTGGCGTTCGGTGTTGCTCACCCTAGCGCAGCGACCGGCTGCCGCGTTGCGGAGTTCGGAGCAAAAGGGGAAATTCGCGCCGAATTTTTGGGCTGCGGCATGAGTGGCAAGCCGCGGAACCGGATGAGGTCAGAACCCAAATGCTGTTCAAGCAGCGCCAGCCGCCGAGCATTGCAGAACGGATCAGGGTGTGGTTGTGGCCGCGCCGAAGTTGGTCGCGCTCACTACGCTACGTTCTCTACAGGATCGTCCGTTTGCGTGCCAATCCGCACAGTCTGGCGCTCGGCTGCGCCGCAGGCGTCTTTGCCGCCTGCACGCCGCTGATCGGCGGCCAGATCGTGCTGGCCGCATTGTTGGCGCTTACTCTGCGCGCCAACGTGCCCGCCGCAATCCTCGCAACCTTTTTTGGCAATCCGCTGAGCTGGCCGGTCATCTGGGCCGCCACCTATGTCGCCGGGGCCCACATGATCGGCGAAAGCGCAATCGCCAGCGTCGGCGAGCTGCATTCGCGCGTCGATCTGCTCTTGAATGCCATGCTGGGCCAGTCGCCAGAGCTGATTGCCGCCGCTGCGGCTTTCATCTGGCCGATCTTCAAGCCGATGCTCGCCGGCAGCCTGCCGATAGGCCTCGCCGCCGGCGTACTGATCTACTATATGATGCGGGCGGCGGCTCGAGCCGTGCAGGCGCGGCGCTCGAACCGCCTGTATCCTCCCGCCGCTGCAGTCGCCGTATTCGAGCATGCAGAGCTGGCCGATACCCATGCATAATGAAAATGGGGCGCGCGTGCTGCGCCTCGGCGTCAACATTGACCACGTCGCGACCATCCGCAATGCGCGCGGCGGCAATCATCCCGATCCCTTGCGCGCTGCCCACCTGGCCGTCGCCGCCGGTGCCGACGGCATCACGGCGCATCTGCGTGAGGACCGCCGTCATATTTCGGACGAAGACATCACGCGCCTGAAGCGTGAGCTGACACGTCCGCTCAACCTCGAAATGGCCGCCACCAGCGAGATGCTCGAGATCGCTTTGCGGCATCTGCCTAACGCCTGTTGCCTGGTGCCGGAGCGGCGCGAGGAGCGCACTACGGAGGGCGGCCTGAACGTCATCGGCGGCGGCCGCCGGCTGAAGCGCATTGTCACGTCCCTCAAAGATGCGGGCATCCGCGTCTCATTGTTCATCGAGCCGGATCCTGACACGATCGCAGCTGCCGCGGCGATCGGCGCCGATATTGTCGAATTGCATACCGGCCGCTATTGCGAGCTGTCGCTGGAAAACAGCAAGGGTGTCGCCGCCGAGGTACGCCGGCTCGCCAAGGCGGCGACCGCCGCAGATGCTGCAGGCCTGGAGGTGCATGCCGGGCACGGACTGACCTACAACACGGTTGCCGTCATCGCCGCGATGCCGGAGATTGTCGAACTCAACATCGGTCATTTCCTGATCGGCGAGGCGATTTTCGGCGGTCTCAATCAGGCTGTCGCCCACATGCGCAAGCTGATGGACGAGACGAGATTCGGCCGGACCTACGTCGCTACAGGTGCGTCCGCACCAGTCATGCCGGCCGCCAAAACCGTGACCAAAGCGAAGGTTCGCAGCAGGTCATGATTATCGGACTGGGCAACGACCTGATCGACATCCGGCGGATCGAGGAGACGCTGGAGCGGTTTGGAGAGCGATTCCTGGACCGGGTGTTCACCGATATAGAGCGGCAGCGATCCGACCGCCGGCCACGGACCCGCGCCGCCTCGTACGCCAAGCGTTTCGCCGCCAAGGAGGCCTGCTCCAAGGCGCTGGGCACAGGGCTGCGCCAGGGTGTCTTCTGGCGCGACATGGGTGTCGTCAATCTTTCCTCAGGCCGTCCGACACTGCGCCTGACAGGCGGTGCGCGCCAGCGCCTGCTGGATCTGACGCCGCCCGGGATGGACATGCGCATCGATCTGACGCTGACCGACGATTTTCCGCTCGCCCAGGCCATCGTCATCATATCGGCAATTCCGACCAAAGCGGATCTGCGCTGATGGCCCGGCGTCAGCGCCGGCTAAGTGAGCTCGCACTTGCTGGCGGCGGATGCCCTTACAGAACGGTGTCATCCGCTCGTGGGACACGTGAGCCGCGCGTTGCGCCCAAACTTCGCCGCTGCGGCAGACTGTTTCCGGCGAATTGCGCAACAGCGCCGAAGCCGCTATAGGGCAACGGTAGATTTATCCGTTTCAGTGCTCGGATGAAAGGCTCCGCGCGTGCGTGCGGACCAAGCATGCTGTTGCGCGCTCACCGCCTGACATACGGCAACGTTCTGAAGCGTATCTCGAAATTACGGGTCCAATTGGATTGAGCAATATAGGCGTGAGACATGACGGCAACACGATCGGGCGGATGGTGGGAGACGATTAAGATCGTCATTGAGGCGCTGCTGATCGCAATGGTCGTGCGCGTGTTCTTCTATCAGCCGTTCAACATCCCTTCGGGTTCGATGAAAGAGACGCTGCTGGTCGGCGACTATCTGTTTGTCTCCAAGCTATCGTACGGTTATTCCAAGTACTCCTTCACCAGCAGTATTAATCTGTTCAGCGGTCGTATTTTCGCAGCCCAGCCCAAACGCGGTGACGTCATCGTCTTCAAGCTGCCGCGTGACAATTCCACAGACTATATCAAGCGGCTGATCGGACTGCCGGGCGACGAGATCGTGGTCCGCGACGGCATTGTGTTTATCAACGGCAAGGAGGTGCCGCGCGTGCCCGACGGCGAATTCGTCACGCGCGAGGACGGAGGCCCGCCGCGGCGCATCAAGCGCTACAAGGAGACGCTGCCCAATGGCGTCTCTTATCACGTGCTCGACAGCGAGCCCAACGGCCCCTTCGACAACGTCGGCCCTTACACGGTGCCTGAGGGTCACTACTTCATGATGGGCGACAACCGCGACAACTCCACCGACAGCCGAGCGCAGTGGGGCGTGGGTTATGTGCCCTATGAGAACCTCATCGGCCGCGCCGAGATCATCTTCTTTTCCGCTGCTGTCGACGAGCCTGGCGCCTTCAGCATTACACGGCCATGGACCTGGCCGTTCGATATCCGCTGGTCGCGCTTTTTCAAGCTCGTGCGCTAAAACAGAAGCATGCTCCGACGATCTGACCAGATCCGGCATTTAGAGGCGGCGCTTGGCCATACCTTCAAGGACCGCAACTTGCTGGAGCAGGCTTTGACCCATGCCAGCGTACGCGGCGCGGGACGCCAGCGGCCCGACAACGAGCGGCTCGAGTTTATTGGCGACCGTGTTTTGGCGCTCGCCATCGCTAACGAGCTTTACGTCCGTCATCCCAAGGCCCGCGAGGGTGAACTCGCCCGCGCTTTCAATCGCCTCGTGCGCGGAGAGACTTGCGCCGCCATAGCCCGCTCGATCAATCTCGGACCCTGCCTCATTTTGTCAGAGAGCGAAGCCGACAGCGGCGGGCGCGACAAGCACACGATCCTCGCCGACGCAATGGAGGCGGTGTTGGCCGCTATCTACCTCGAGGCCGGTTTCGAGCACGCGCGTGCCATCGTTCTGGAATTGTGGAATGATCGCCTTGAGGGCGCTCCCGCCGCCGCCGGTGCCATCGCCGACGCCAAGTCCGCCCTGCAGGAATGGGCGCAGGGCCAGGGTCTTCCGCTGCCGTGTTATACTGAAGAAAGTCGCACGGGCCCCGACCATGCACCACGCTTCATTACGCGCGTCACTATCGACGGTCGTTTGATGGCTGAAGGGGAGGGGACCTCGAAGCGTCAGGCTGAACAGGCTGCGGCGACAGCGATGCTCAGGGAGCAAGGTATCTGGAGCAAACCAAAACGTGAGTGACGAACCTAGCAAGTCAAAGGCGGACGAGGTGGCGGACATCGCCGGCACGCCAGGTCCATCAGGCGCTGGCGATGCGGATCGGCGCTGCGGCTTCATTGCCATCATCGGTGCGCCGAATGCAGGTAAATCGACGCTGGTGAACCGGCTCGTCGGTGCCAAGGTATCGATCGTAAGCCACAAGGTTCAAACGACGCGCGTTCCTGTGCGCGGTATAGCCATCGCTGGAGTAAGCCAGCTCGTCTTCATCGACACGCCAGGCATCTTCGATCCCAGGAAGCGGCTCGACCGTGCCATGGTCGATGCCGCGTGGGGGGGCGCCGGCGATGCCGATCTGGTAGCCCTTCTGGTCGATGCCCAGAAAGGTATCCAGCCCGATGTCGAGCGGATCATTGACCGAATGGCCGAAACAAGGCCTGCGTCAATTCTCGTCCTGAACAAGGTCGATCGCGTCGCCGACAAGGCAAAGCTGCTGGCGCTGGCCGCCGCGCTCAACGAACGCGTCGCGTTCGCCGAAACCTTCATGATCTCGGCCGAGTCGGGGTCTGGAGTGGACGATCTGAAGACCTATTTTGCAGCGCACGTGCCTGTGGGACCGTGGCATTACCCGGAAGACGAGATTTCCGATGCGCCGCTGCGCCTGCTCGCCGCCGAGATCACGCGCGAGAAGATCTACCGTCTGCTGCACGATGAATTGCCCTACGCGATCACCGTCGAAACCACAGACTGGAAGGATTTGAAGAACGGCGCCGCGCGAATCGAGCAGACCATTTTCGTTGAACGCGACAGTCAGAAGTCGATCGTCCTTGGCAAGGGCGGGCGCACCATAAAGCAGATTTCCCAGTCCGCACGCGCTGAGATCAAGGGCATCATCGAGCGTGACGTGCACCTGTTTTTATTCGTCAAGGTTCGGGAATCCTGGAAGGATGATCCCGAACGTTATCGCGAAATGGGCCTGGAATTTCCCAAGGGCTGAGCGTTGCGTTCGCGTCGAACTGCCTGGAGCCAAGAACTGCACCGCAAATTCGCGAGCGCGGCCCCGGCGCGGTGTCAGTGGTCGATGCGACACGTTCCACCCTGTACTATGAGCGGTTCGCAATGAACTGGAGCGATGAAGGTGTCATTCTCTCGGTGAGACCGCATGGCGAAACCGCCGCCGTGGTCGAACTGTTCACGCGCGCTCATGGCCGCCACATGGGGCTCGTGCACGGTGGCCGTTCACACAAGAACCGTCCGATCCTCCAGACGGGCAACCATGTGGATGCAAGCTGGAAGGGCCGTCTCGCCGAGCATCTGGGGCACATGACGCTGGAGTTGCGCACGGGATACGCGGCCATCGCCATGGAGGATGCCGCAGCACTTGTCGGCTTGACATCGATGGCGGCGCTCTCCCGTCTCCTTCCTGAGCGCGATCCGCACCCCAACCTTTATGAGATCACGCTGTTTGTTCTGGGTTTCCTCGACGATCCGACCGTATGGCCGGCACTGATGGTGCGATGGGAGCTGGCGCTCCTCGCTGAACTTGGCTTTGGCCTCGATCTCGATGCTTGCGCGGCCACCGGCTCCAATGACGCGCTCATTTACGTATCACCCAAGTCGGGCCGCGCGGTCTCCGCTTCCGCCGGAGAGCCCTACCGTGATCGCCTGTTGCCGCTTCCCGGCTTCCTGTTGAGGGGCCGCCGGTCCGGTGCCGGCGTGACCGAAAGCGATGTGATGAACGGCTTGAAGCTGTCGCGGTTCTTCCTGGAGGGCCGTGTCCTGGCTCCGCGCGACCTGAAATTGCCCGAGCCGCGATCCCGGCTCGAGGCGTTGCTCGCTCATGTTTAGCTGAAGTGTGCAGCACTTCAGCGTGAAAAACATGGCTCAAAACAAGAGCATGTTCAACTGAACGTCTGAAGTGGTTCAGGTTCAGCCGGATGAGGGTGTCAGCAACGGTGGCGTCGGTTGCGTGGGTACCGGTGCAGAGGCGGACATTTCCGGTTGAGCGGCGAAAGCACCAGCCATCGGATCGTCGCTGCGGCGCGACCTGCCTTCGAAATAGGCACCCTGCTCGATAGCAAGGGACTGGTGATAGACATCGCCCTCGACGTGGCTTGAGGACTGCAGCATGACCCGCTTGGAGCGGATCGACCCCATCACCTGCCCGCGAATGATCGCTTCGTCGGCCACGATCGTGCCGGTAATCCGGGCGCGCTCACCAATGATGAGGTTGGTTGCGCGAATATCTCCCTGTACCTCGCCGTCGATCTGCATCTCCCCTTTGGAGGTCAGGTTGCCGGTGATGATGAGGTCGGGTCCGATGACGGAAGGCGCAGAGCGCTCGGTGCTCGTTCTCAAAGGCGGAGCCGAAGGCCGTGGCGGCGGTGATGCGGTTGCCGGACCCATTCCGGTGGTCGGAGTTTTCGGCGGCTCGGTGTCAGAACGCTTGAAATTCGGCAACATGACTCAATCAACCTCCGCATCGAACAAAATCACAACGGGCCACCGGATGACCGGCCGGCAGACACACATACAAGACGGCACGCGGCACGACATCCGCGCACCCTCAAACCTTGGAAAAAAGGCCTAGCACGGTGGTGCCTGGACGTCATGTGCGGACCGGGCGTGCGCGCTGATTTCCAACTTTGACGTGGCATTCCAGCCGTCCCGAAACGGTGATGCCAAGGGATGATGGCAGGGCGGTGGCAAGGACTGTCGGCGTACAGTTTGGAACATAGATCAGCCATGCGCGCGGGGCGCTTTCGCTGACCGGGGTCATGTCGATCTTTTCGTTAAAATTGGTTAACGATCCGATGTTTTGTTTTGAGCATATGCAGGTGAACCGCTGCACAGCCGAACATTCATGACTAGAGCCTGATCGGCTGAGACGGAAGCACGACTGCTTCCATCGAGGGCGTGATTGAGGTTCACAAACGAAGCGATAGAGCAGGCCGAAACGGCCTGATGTGATTCAATCAAAACCTGACCTGCTCTAAGTCCGGTTGGCGACCGTGAGGCAATGATTGGATCGGGCTACGCGCCAGCAAGTTTGCGGACGGCCTTGAGAACCTCGGCGGCGTGACCCGGCACTTTTACCTTGCGCCAGACCTCGGCGATCCGACCCTTTGCATCGATCAGAAAAGTTGAGCGTTCGACACCCATGTACTTGCGACCGTACATGGACTTCTGGACCCAGACGCCGTAAGCCTCGACAACGGATTTTTCCTCATCTGCTGCCAGGATTACGTCGAGGCCGTGTTTGGACTTGAACTTGGCGTGAGAGGCTACGCTGTCGGGCGAAATGCCGATCACCGTCGCGCCGGCCGTGGCGAAATCCTGTGCGAGATCCGTGAAGGACTTGGCCTCGGCGGTGCAGCCGGACGTGTCGTCCTTGGGGTAGAAGAAGACGATGACCGGCCCACCTTTGAGTTTGCTCAGTTTTACTTTGTCTCCAGCGTCGGTTGGCAGTGTGAAATCAGGAGCGCGATCGCCTGTCTGCGGCATTGATAAGGTGCCTTTCTTTCGTCGTTTTTTGCACGGCACATCGCGGTTGCGACGCTATCGATCTGGTTGATCGATCCGACACCGCGGGGAGGCCGGTGCCGGGTGCCTCGAACCGGTCGGGGGCGGCGAGTTTCTCCTTCGAGGTATCGCGTATATGAGCCTTGGTCGCAAGCGGAGGCGGAGCATCTTGCTCAGCCGTGCCGTTGATTGCGGCGCCGACCTGCCGTTCGGCTTCAGATGTTGCCGACTATCTGCGCGTCGTTGGAGTGGCGAAGCAAAATTGGGGAAAACCGAGGGCGTACATTCGCAAGGAATGGCTGCTCGCGGAGACGTGGTATTGGGTGGTGCGCCAAATCGATCATCGACGACATGAGACGAGGACAGCTGGCGGCAGCCGGCGCCGGGCACCGCGTACGCAGGGCGTGCAGCGGGAGGCATCGGCATGGGAGGATGGCGCCCGGGTCACGCGCGGTCGGCGGGCTCTTCGTCATGCCGGACGCAGCGCACGCTTTGTCATGTTCGCGCTCGTGCCCTTCATCGTGTTGCTCGCGCTCGCGGCTGCGCTCACGTTCGTGCGCCTGAAGCACGGTCCGATCTCGCTGTCGTTTCTCGTGCCGCCGATTGAGCGCAGCTTGAATGCGGTCCTGAAGGGTTACGTCGCCAGTGTCGACGACGCGATCGTGCGGCTGACCGACGAAAACCGGCTCGAGTTTCGCCTGCTGAATGTTCGCTTTGCGGAGGCAGATGGCGACACGGTTGCATCATCGCCGCTCGCCTCACTCGAGATCAGCCGGCAAGCCCTGGTCAAGGGCATGGTCGTTCCCTCCCGTGTCGAATTGATCAAGCCAGAGCTGTTCCTGACTTATGCGCCCGACAAGGGGCTCAGGTTGAGCTTTTCGACGCTGCAAGAACCGGAGGAGGGTCCTCTCGTGCCTGAGCCGCGCACGAAACCCGATGCAGGTGCTCCCGCGCCCGCCGAGAGCTCGGGTGACAAGGTGCCCGGCAGCGCTGGGTCGCTGAAGTCCTTCCACTTCTCCGAGTTCATCAGGCGGGCCACGTCCGAGGCCCGGGATGCGGGAAGGGCCACATCCTATCTGCGCGAGCTCGGCGTGCGCGATGCCATCTTGAATGTCGAGGCACAGGGCAATCGCACGACATGGCAGCTTCCCGAGCTCAATATCGACTTCGATCATAGTGAGAGCCACTCGGTTGTTGCAGGCCGCGCACGTGTGGCATCGGCCAGCGGATCATGGCGGATTGCATTTCATACCGAAGATCGCGCCGGCGAAACCGTCGTGCGCGCGTCGATCCGCGATTTCGTACCGTCCGCATTTTTCAAAACCGACCATGGCGGGTCTCTGCTGGGCTACCTCGATATGCCCGTCGGGGGCGACGCCACGCTATCCATGGACCCGCAGGGCAGCCTAAGGGCCGCGTATGTGGATGTTGGGATCGGTCAGGGCAAGCTTGCCGTACATGACAGAGCCGGCAGACCGGAGCCCATTCCGGTCGATGCCGGTCGCATCAAACTCAACTACGATCCGCAAAAGGGGATCGTGGCGGTGGAGCCATCGACGCTGCGGGCTGCCGGATCGATTGTCACGCTCACCGGACGCTTCCAGGCCGGCAATTTCGACGGCGATCAGGGATGGGCGTTCGAGCTTGCCTCAGTCGATGGGATGATGGGGTCGGGCGAGTTTGCGACGCCGCCGGTTCCGCTCGATTCGCTCGTGCTTGAGGGCCGCTTCCTGCCGGAGCGCCAGCGCGTGCAGCTCTCGAAAGGTGAGTTGAAGGCCGGCGGTGCCGTTGCGGTCATGGAGGGCGAGGCCAGTCTGGACAACACCCGGCCGGGTGCCCGCATCGTGGTTTCATCAGGACCGATGTCAGCGGCGACGGCAAAAGCGCTCTGGCCCGTCGGGCTCACTCCCAAATCGCGAGCCTGGGTCGGCGAGCACGTAATATCGGGAGAGTTGCGGCGCCTGGAACTCCGGCGCGAAACGGGTATCTACGCACCCGCCGATGCGTCCGGAACAGGCGGCGAGCACGTGTCACTCGTCGTCGAGACCGGTCAAGGAACATTCAAGCCAGCCCTGCAACTGCCGCCGATCGATGTGCCGCGTGCGCTTGTCACTCTGGAAAATGAGCAGCTGGAGCTGACCACCCCGGAAGGCACGATGACACTGGAATCCGGCAAGGTGATCGCGCTGAAGGCTGGGCGGCTCGTTTCCAGCAATGCACTGGCCGAGCCCTCCGATGCGGTCGTCACGTTCAAGGCGCAGACGGAGGCCATGGCTGTTGTCGAGCTGCTGAGCCGTGGGCCGATATCGCTGATCGACGAGCAGGGGCTGCCGTTCAAGTCGATGGACGGGCGCGTGGAGGCTCAGATGTCGCTGGCCTTTCCGATGAAGAAACATCTGGTCGCCAGCGAGATAAAGACTACGGGCGTGGCGAAGTTGAAGGATGGCCGTATTCAGAAGCTGGCAGGCGAATACGATGTGCAAGGTGCCAGCGTCGCGTTTGACTTCAATAACGGCGCGGTGGAGGCCAAGGGCGAGGCGATTGTTCGTGGCGTGCTCGCGCGGATTTCATGGCAGCACATTTTCGATGCCGCGCCCGAACGCCAGCCGCCGCTTCGGATCACGGCGACGCTCGACAATACGGACAGGCGGCAGCTCGGCATTGATCTCAGCAACATGGTTACGGGAGAGATGCCCGTCGACATGCAGGTGGTGCGCGGGGTGGCGCCGGGCGAGCGCAAGATACACGTGAGAGCTGATCTTTCCAGTGCGGAAATCTCGCTGGCCTCGATCGCATGGCGCAAGCCGCCGGGTCGATCGGCGTTTGCCGAGTTCGATATCGCGGCAGTGGCCCAAAACAAGTATGAGCTGCAGAACTTCCGTATCGCGGGCGACAACGTTGCCATCGAAGGCTGGGCATCGATCGGTGCGGACCGCAAGCTGCGGGAATTCTACTTCCCTGATTTCTCGATCAATGTGGTATCGCGACTCAAGGTGCAGGGCACGCTGCGCAATGACAATGTCTGGGACATCAAGGCGCGCGGCAGCACTTTCGATGGCAGAGACTACTTCCGCTCATTGTTCAACGTCGGCCGGGACGGCGGTGGCGCGGATAAACCGGACAGCGGCGGTGGCGGCATAGATCTGGATGCACAGATCGACAATGTGCTGGGCTTCGGGGATGCCGCGCTGCGCGGGCTGAAGGTGCAGTTGAAGACACGCGAAGGCAAGCTCAGCGCGCTCGAAGCGCGCGGAGCGCTTGACGGAAAGGCGCCATTGGCGGTCATTCTCGACCGTGACGGGCAGGGGCAACGGCGCATTCGTGCAGATTCGACGGATGCGGGCCAGGCGTTAAAACTCGTCGGTTTCTATCCCAACATGCAAAATGGTCGCGCTCGGCTGGAGATGAACGTCGACGGTCGTGGCGCAGCGGAGAAAGCAGGCGTCCTGTGGGTTGAGGACTTCCGGGTACTTGGCGACCCGGTCGTGTCGGAGCTCTTCTCCAGTGGTCTCGATGACGGGCGACCTTCGATCGGCGGAAAGAAGCGCGTCGTGCGTGAAGTGTTCGAGTTCGACACCATGCGCGTTCCCTTCTCGCTCGGGCATGGGCAGTTCGTGCTCGATGACGCCTATATGAAAGGGCCGCTCCTGGGCGCGACGATCCGTGGCAAGGTCGATTACAAGACCGAACGGGTCAATCTCGGCGGGACCTACATTCCATTGCAGGGCCTCAATAATGCGTTCGGGCAGATTCCGGTGTTGGGACAGATCCTCTCAGGTCCGCGCGGTGAGGGAATCTTTGGCATCACATTCGCGATCACCGGCGCAATGGCCAATCCGCAGGTGATCGTTAACCCATTGTCGCTGGTAGCGCCGGGCATCTTCCGCGAGGTGTTCCAAATGACGAACCCGTCGCCCAAGGTTCAGCCACGCAAGCCCGAGCCGGCTTCGAAGCGCAAGGGCCGGCAAAGTCCTGGCGGGACATCCCCCGGAGGGACGATCGATGGTTGGTCATCGGACACTAGGAAGCCGTAGCAGTCCGTTGAACCGTGCGCCTTAGGTTGCGTACTCTATAAAAGATGCCCTCCTTCTTTCACGTGAACTTCCAGTTCGCCGACTATCTTGCGCAACGGCTCTGGCTAATCCTATGGGGACATGCGCATCGCCGCCCCCGTGAACGGCTTCGACCTATTCAGCGAGAACCGCTAGCGCAGGCAGCTGTGCCCGATGTTTCGTATGATGCCGCAGTTGCCTCCAAACGGGCGCACGTTCAGGCCACCAGACTTGATTTTGGGGTTACTTCTGATAATAAGTAGACCGATTAGAATGATGGCCCCGCATGCGACTGACATCCTTCACCGACTACGGTCTTCGCATGGCGAGCGCGCCGGAGCGGCTGTACTCGACGGCCGAACTGGCTGACGAGCCTGGGCTGTCGCGCAATCACCTGACAAAGAATATGCAGCAGTTTACGCGCGGCGACATGGTCGAGGCGAGGCGTGGAAGCGGCGGCGTTGCTGTGCTGTGCTGCACAAGTCGCCCCGGAGCATTCGATTGGGCGACGTCGTCCGACTGCTTGAAGAAGGGCAGAATTTGGTCGGTTGTATGGGTGTTCCCGGATTGAACCGCATGCTCGAGCCTCGTTGCCGGTTGAAGGTCCGACTGCGCCACGCGGAGGCCCGGTTCATCGACGATCTGAACACGTCCACCCTAGCCGATATCGCATTGTCGTTGCCCGGACCCGCATGACGAGGAAAGGTTGATCGCGATGGCCGAAACACTCAGTCTCACAGAGCGCCTGATCGGACTGTGTCTTTCCGTGCTTGTTGCGCTGATGGGGTTGGTGATGGCCGCTTCCGCAGGCTACGGCGTGATGGCAGTCCATGGCGCCATGGCGTTCGTATTGGGGATCGCGCTGGTCTTCATCTTGGCTGGCGCGATATCCGATCCCGAGCCACCGGAAGATCGCGCCAACCGCTACTACGATGCGCCGATACGGTTCGGCATTGCGATGACACTCCTCTGGGCTGTGATTGGAATGGGCATTGGCGTGTGGGTTGCCGCGCTGCTCTACTGGCCGGAAGCAACTCCAGCCCTGCCATGGACCAGCTTCGGGCGACTGAGGCCGGTACATACCACGGGCATCATTTTTGGCTTTGGCGGTAATGCGTTGATCGCTACGTCGTTCTATGTCGTGCAACGGACATCGCGCGCCAGGATCGCCGGGAGCGTCAGCTCCTGGTTCGTCTTGATTGGCTTCAATCTGTTCTGCTTTTGGGCCGTGACCGGCTATCTCATGGGCAGCACCCAATCGAAGGAATATGCTGAACCATCTTGGTATGCGGATATCTGGCTGGTGATCGTGTGGATCACCTATTTCGTGCTCTATATTCGCACTCTGGCGAAGCGGAGTGAACCGCACATCTACGTCGCTAACTGGTATTATCTCGCCTTCATACTCGTCGTCGCGATGCTGCACATCGTCAACAACGTCGCATTGCCGGTGAGTCTTGCGAGCGACCGGAGCTTTCCGGTCTGGGGCGGCGTACAAGATGCCATGGTGCAGTGGTGGTATGGCCATAACGCAGTCGCCTTCTTCCTGACGGCAGGCTTTCTAGGCATGCTGTATTATTTCCTGCCCGTGCGCTCCGGCCGGCCGATCTGGTCCTACCGGATTTCGATAGTTGCGTTCTGGGGCATCGTATTCTTCTACATTTGGGTCGGGTCCCACCACCTGCACTACACCGCGCTGCCCTATTGGGTGCAGACGCTGGGCATGACCTTTTCGGTGATGTTGCTGGTGCCCTCCTGGGCTTCGGCCGGCAATGCCATAGCCACGCTCAATGGCGCTTGGCACAAGGTTCGAGATGATGCGACCTTGCGTTTCATGTTTGTGGCGGCAGTCTTCTACGGACTGTCGACCTTCGAGGGATCGTTCCTCGCAATTCGACCCGTCAACTCCCTGAGCCATTACACGGACTGGACGGTCGGCCATGTCCATTCCGGTACGCTGGGCTGGGTGGCGATGATCATCTTCGGCGCCATCTATACCCTGGTTCCGAATTTATACAATCGCACCGCGATGGCATGGCCACGCGCTGTCGATTGGCACTTCTGGCTCGCGGTGTTGGGAACCCTAGTCTATGTCGTGTCGATGTGGAATGCCGGCATTACGCAGGGCCTGATGTGGCGCACTTATGAACCCAATGGGGCCCTGGCCTATAGCTTTCTGCAATCTGTGGAAGCGATGGCACCATTCTATTTGCTGCGAACCATCGGCGGCGCGTTGTTCCTGACCGGGGCGATAATCTGCGTGTTGAATTGTCGTGCGACGATGCGCGCCGCACCGCGTGGTATCGAGGCTGCCGACCGGCCGTTGCTGGCCCAGCCCGCGGAGTAGAGCCCATGATCTCGCTTCCCAAGCTGCATTACAATCTTGAAAAAGTCTCGATGGGGCTTGTCGTAGCGATCATTCTCGCTGCCTCGGTAGGAGGCATCGTCGAGATCGCCCCACTGTTCACAATTGATGAAACCGTCGAGGTTCCTGACGACCTCAGGCCGCATACACCGCTCGAACTGGCTGGTCGCCAGATCTACATCCGCGAAGGCTGCTATGCCTGCCACAGCCAGATGATCCGTAGCCTCGCTGACGAGCTCGATCGTTATGGACCATACTCGCTAGCTGCGGAGAGCGCTTATGATCACCCCATGCTGTGGGGATCGAAGCGCACCGGTCCCGATATTGCCCGGGTTGGGCGCAAGTACTCTGATGCTTGGCACGTCAAGCACCTGATCAATCCTCGCGACGTGGTGCCAACATCCATCATGCCGGTTTATCCGTGGCTGATGCAGCCACTCGACACGAGTCTGCTGGCCGCCGAAGTGTCGACACTGCACCGTCTCGGCGTGCCCTACGACAAGTCGCAGATGGACAACGTCGACCATGACGTCTTGGCCCAGAGCCAGCCCGATAGCGCTGAAGCAAAAGGCTTTGCCAAGCGCTATGGCAAGGACGTGGCGATCCGCGCATTTGACGGTGATCCGCAAAGGCTGACCGAGATGGATGCGGTAGTCGCCTACCTGCAATCTCTCGGCACGTTGACAGCAGCGCCCAACAAGATCCTGTCGGAGACGCCGAAATGAGTCACGGTACGCTTGTAATCTTCGCCAAGACGTTCGGTCTTTTCTGGATGATGGGATTCTTCATCCTCGTCGTTGTCCTCGCCTTCCGCCCGAGCCGGCGCGCGGCTTATGACCGCGCTGCCCGTTCGATCCTCCCAGATACTGATCGGGACTTTGGCCAATGACCCCGCATGGCTCGCGCATCACCGCGCCCGATGACGTCGATTACAGGGACGGCACCCGGGAAATCGATCCCGTCACCGGCTACGATACCACCGGTCACCTATGGAACGGCATCCGCGAGCTCAACACCCCCTTTCCACGTATTGTGCTTGTGTTTCTGGCATTGACGTTCATCTACTCGGTGGTTACCTGGGTGCTGTTGCCGGCCTGGCCGCTGGGGAAGAACTATACGCGCGGCCTCCTTGGCTTGAAGCAGGAAGGCGAAGCATTAAGCGGCTTTGTTGCGCTGGAAACGGCCCGTCAGTCCTGGATGAGCCGGTTTGACAAGCCGGATTTTGCAGCCCTTGCCGCCGACAAGACGTTGCTTGGCGAAGCGATGCCGGCGGCACGACGGCTGTTCGAAGACAATTGCGCCGCGTGCCACGGGCGCAACGGTACCGGCGGACCAGGCTTTCCCGATCTTGCCGACGGCTCCTGGCTGTGGGGCGGCGATCCCGACACAATCGCCGAGACCATCAGGGTTGGCATAAACAGCACGGACAAGGATACGCGCTTCTCGCAAATGCCGTCCTTCGACTCGTTGTCGCGGACCGAACGCGAGAAACTGGTTGAATACGTGACAGCCCTGCCTCAGGCAAAGGCAAGCGCGAGCATGCCTGGCGCGGCGCTGTTTGCCGACAACTGCGCACCATGCCACGGCGATGGCGGCAAGGGCGGCCTTGCAATGGGTGCGCCGTCGCTTGCAGATCACGCCACAATTTATGGCCAGGATCGCCTCGCGGTGCTCACCACGTTGGCGCATGGGCGCCAGGGTGTGATGCCGGCGTGGTCCAACCGGCTGTCGACAGCACAGATCAACCTGCTCGCGTTGTACGTTGCCCAACTCGGCAACGGGCAAGCGGGGCAAGTCCAATGACGCCGGCGATGCAAAAGTGGCTGGCGATTGCCGGTGCCAGTTTATGCGCGGCCGCATTCATTGCCGCCAACGTGCACTTGGTGGTCCTGGCGATCGGATCGCAGCCAGCCTGCACCTTGGTGGAAGCCAGCCAGATGCCGGCCCGCCGGGACTGCTGAAGGAAAACGCCATGCTGGAACCATTACCGGCCCTGCACACACCAAACCGGCCGCCGTCTGTTTTTGCCCGCCATCTGCCGGCAGCAACGGCACTGACGTGGCTCGCAGCGGGTTGGCAGGATTTCCGCGATCGACCGTGGACCAGTGCCGCCTTCGGTCTACTCCTCGTGCTCGTTTCTTATGCTGTGCTGGCCGGGCTGTATGCGACCCACCTCCTTTATCTTGCCTTGCCCGCTTTATCGGGTTTTCTGATTGTTGGGCCGTTCTTCGCCATCGGCCTTTATGAAAAGAGCCGTCGGCGCGCTGCGGATCAGCCGTTTACGCTTCGCGATTTGCTATTCACGTGGCCGGCCTCAGGAGCGCAGCTGGCCTATGCCGGACTCCTGCTCGGCCTTTGGGTGTTGTTCTGGCTTCGCACGGCTGATCTTCTCTACGCCCTGTTCTTCGGTCTGACACCGTTTCCTGGCGCCCGTGAGGCGTTCCTCAACGTGTTTTCGACATCGCAGGGCCTGGGCTTGATCGTGGTCGGCAGCGCAGTCGGCGGTCTGTTTGCCGCCTTCGCCTTTGCCATAAGCCTTTTCTCCGTGCCCAAGTTGACAGTAGAAAAGTGCGATGCGCTGACCGCGCTCGGGTTGAGCTTCACCATGACGACACATAACCTGCCGGTGGCGCTGGCCTGGGCGGCAATCGTCGTTGTCGGCATCGTCGTGTCGGCGGCGACCGCATTAATTGGGTTTATCGTCATATTCCCCGTTCTGGGTCACGGAACATGGCATGCGTACCGGGCCATCAGCGGGGAAGCGTGATGGTCTCATCGTGCTCATCCCTCTGTCGATGGGTCACCGGAGCGCAAATGGCCTTTCCAGCGTATTGCCGAAAGGCGCCTCAACTCATTGCAATCATTTGAAAGTTTATGGTGGGCGGTACAGGGATTGAACCTGTGACCCCACGCGTGTGAAGCGTGTGCTCTACCGCTGAGCTAACCGCCCGCACTGCAGCCTGGCGCAGAACGAGCCGCCGTTATCCAGAGGCCGCCGCCGCCTGTCAAGGGGCAGATCGTTGCCTCAGGCGGAACATGCGCGCGCCTCTTGGCGTTTTCCTTCAAATGACGCGCAATCGCAGCCTGCGAAAGCGGCAATGCGCGCTTACTCGAGAGCCTGATAGGACAAACCGAAAAGCAGGAAGGCATCGAAATGATTACAGTGGGCAAGATGATGAGCATAACCATGCGGGCCGCACTGTTTGGTAGTGCGTTGTCGGCGTTGCTGTTCGCCCTGCCATCCGCGGACGGTGTCGCCGCCCCCAAGGGCGACGACGATCCGGGCAAGCTGCTCTACAACAACAGTTGCCGTACGTGCCATTCTGTCGGCGCCGGCGATAACCGGCTCGGCCCAAATTTGGCGAATATCGTCGGGCGGGAGGCCGGAGCCGCGGAAGGCTATACATACTCGTCCGCATTGAAGTCGGCCGAATTCGAATGGACGCCAGAGAAGCTCGACGCGTTCATTGCCAACCCCGACGCGGTCGTCCCTGGCCATAACATGAAGCCCTACACCGGTATCGCCGACGCGGGCCAACGCAAAGAGCTGATAGACTATTTGAAAAATCCAGGTTGAGTAGTGTCCGCCAGTTTATCCGGGCATGACCTCGAAGCTCAGTGTGACCCTGACAACCTCGGGCAGCAGCCGTTCGGCTTCCGTCTGAGGCACCAGCCCGACGAGCCGGTAGTAGCCGCCGTCGCCCGCCACCAGTAGCACCTGGTAGATGACGACGGGTGCCTCCGATTGGAGATCGACGGCAGTGCCTTTCAAGGCGACTCCGCTCATTCCCGAGACTTTGACCGGTTCGGGGACGCCAATGGTCATGTCGCGGTAGCCGGAGAGTGTCCGCATCAGAGCCTTGGCTGTCGCGTTGACATCGACGATGGGGCGCTTGTCGATCGAAGGAGCAATGATCAGCGCCGGTCGTGAAGCGCCTTTGTGTTCGGGCTCCAGTCGCCCATCCAATGTGTAGAGCTTACTCGTTCCCGCGACGCGGCCAGCCTCCTTGAACGGGCCGAGGTAGCCGAGCCTGTAGAGTTCCTTGATCTGTGCGGCTGGAACCGTTTGCGCACTGGTCAGCGCCTGCTCGATTTCCGTGATCATTGTGCCGGGTGGTTCGAGTGCCTTCACCGGGACGTTGGCCGACACCAGCACTGTCTGGTCTGTCGTCGGGAACAGCACGAAGAACTTCGCATACTCGCCTGCCGGGGACGATTGCCGGGCCTTCATATAAATGTACTCGCCCTGCCGGGCCAATTGTCCCGCCTTGCCGTCCATCAGTCCACGCGACGCCAGCGTCTCCGGTGTGAATGCGCCTTTCATCTCGTCAAAGGCAGCGCGCGGGGCCTCGAAGATGACAAACGAGATGCCACGGCGCTCGTCCTCGAAACCTGAATAGAGCTTGGCCGGCTGATAGGACGGCGGCAAAACGAGAGCCACCCGGCTGTTTGCAGCCTGGACCAGACGCGCGCTGGATGTTCCCGCTGAACTGCCGGCGTCCTGTGCCAGTGATGCGATGCCTCCAGGCATGGATGCGCCCGCCAAAACGAATGTCGCCAGGGCTGCGACCGTCATCAGCATCGTGCGCCAACGACGATATGCGCCATGAACGGGACCGGAATTGAGCCGCGACCGCATGTGGAACTCCTAAGAGCGTGTTGGCGAAGTGTGCAGCGGATCGGCGTGAAGAGCATGCGCACGACAAAGGGCTGGATCTGTGAGCATGCTTCTTCGAGACATGGGATACGGTCTAGTCGGATCAAGCATGCCTCCGCGCCCGCTACATCAATAGGCGGGCAGGCTCTGCAGACAAGCGCCGGGCTGCGGCTGAATTGCGGCGAATATTGCAGTGGTTCACCTGAACAGCGCTGGATATGTTGGATGGAACCCGCGCACTCAGCACGTTTTGCCGAGATCAGCCCGCCATAACGCAGAACGCCCGCGATTGGATCGCGGGCGCTCAGGACCGATATGATGAGAGTTGTTTACTTGAGCGGCGCTGCGGCCTCGTCGAACTTGTACTTGATGCCGACGGTTCCCTCGAACTGCCACATGTGGATGTCGATCGTTTGGTACGGGTTGAACAAGTTAGGCCCCGAGACGCTCATCTCCGGTGAGTACATACCCGCAAGTTCGAGACTATAGCCGCCGCCCAAGTCGTATTCGAGACCAGCGGTGATGTGATGCTGCGTAACAGCCGGTGCAATCAGGTTCAGCGTCACATCCTCACGGCCGATCGGATTTGTGTTCCAAGCGTAGCCGGCGCGCAGCGTCAACTTTTCGTCACGACGCCATTCAACGCCGAATTTGATGACGTCGACATCATCCCATCCGAAACCCGGACCATTCGATCCTCCGAACGCCGCCGTAGGATCACCTCCCATGAAATTAATGTTCTGCTGAGGATTGCCGACCGAGTCGACCCAGCTGTACCAGATGCGACGGTAATCCAGCATCAGGGTGAGTTGCGGCGAGAGGTCGACTGCAATACCGGCCTGCAGCGAAGGCGGAATATCGAATTCGCCGCGATTGGCAAACAGACCGCTATAGTGATTGAAGTCCTCCATCCAAATCGGGGACGTTCCCGCAATGCCTATGCGGAATCCTTTCCTCGGTTCGATCTCGATGCCGCCCCGGACGCCGAAACCATAGCTCCAATCGTTGTCGCCACCACCGATTCGCGTACCATCGACAGAAAAGCCACCAAAGAGTTGCGTGCCGTTAACATCAATTGTCTGCAGCGCCATCATTGGCGCGATGCCCACCGAGACCCCTGGTGCGATTTGCTTGGCCATGGCGACGCTCATGACCATTTGAAGCAGATTGACGCCCGTTTTGCCGTCGCAGAATAGTCCTGAGCTGAATGGACCACCAGGGCAATTTGGATTCGCGACATCGGGGAAGCTCGTGTTCATACCGCCATTGCCCACGATGCTAAGGGCCATCACGTCGAACAGCGGATTGGCGAAGGCGCGTGTGCTCCACGCCAAATTAGGAATGAAAAAGTAATTCCGGTCGCTATCGAAGCTGCCCTGCGGCAAAAACCCGGGTCCCCCGTTAATGTCGGTATCAAACCCGCGCCGTGGCGAGAAAACCGAAAGCGACATGTCGATCTCGTCACCGACATGAACGAGGCCGGCGGGATTCAGCGAGGCCGCTGTGGCATCGCGCGAATCGGCGACGCCCGCACCGGCGAGCGCCTTGGAACGGGCACCGAAGCCGTGTGCGGAATACCCTTCAGTGGCATCCGCTGGCGATACCGTTCCGAACGTTGCGGCCGCAATGGCCAAGGCGGAAATGGAAGTGCGAAGTCTGAGCATGGGCCCCCCAAAGTGCGGCCAAATAGGCAGCAATCCTCGTGATGTTATTCCCTGAGCCCAGGCGTCTTCGCGACGCGCCCTTCCGGCATTCAAAGTTCCGCATATTAGCCGTAACGCATTTCCGAAAAACAAGAGCCGCCCACCTGACGGAGAGCGGCTTTTGTGCGAAATAACAACGGTAGTGCTTTGGCAGTTACATGCGCGCGTTGCGGCGCAGCACAACGCAAAACACGGAGCAGTTTACGCTGTGTGCTTGATCACAAAACGATAAACGCCATTATCCTCGCCAGTTTCCATCATAGTGTTGCCTGTGGTGCGGCAGAACGCCTGAAAATCGGCCACGGAGCCCGGGTCGGTCGAAAGCACCTCAAGCGTGCCGTCTTTGGGGACTTCGAGAATCGCTTTTTTCGCCTTCAGAATCGGCAGCGGGCAGTTGAGACCTTTGGCGTCGAGCACTTTGTCAGCCATTTGTGGTGTCCTTCCGTGGATGGTTGTGTCTGATGAGGTGAATGGGCCCGGCGCATCGTCGGGCGTCACAGGCCGTCATTATCCGGGCAGGGCCGCGCGGCCCGAAATCAACCGGCATTGCCGGCCGCGCGAACCCGTCAGATATACAAATTGATATCGGACGCCAGCGCCTTCTCCATGTATGTCGCTGCGCCGCCGAGCGTGATGCCGTCGATCATGTCCTCCTTCTTCATCTCGAAGAGGTCGAGCGTCATCTGGCAGGCAATCATCTCGATGTCGCTCTCCACTGCCGCCTCGCGAAGGGTCGGAATTGAAGCGACGCCCTTCTTGGCGATGAGGTTCTTCATCATCGTGGTCGCCATGGCGTTGACGCCCGGAAGCACGCCGATGAGGTTCGGCATCTTCATGTGCATGCCGGCCAACGGCATCACCATGTCAGGCTTGCCGAGCGGCGAAATCTGCAGATCGAGATCCTTCTTGAGCAGTGCGAGCCCGTAGAAGGTGAAGAACATCGACACATTGACGCCCATGGCAGCGGCCGTCGTGGCGAGGATGAAGGGCGGATAGGCCCAGTCGAGCGTGCCTTTCGTGACGATGATCGACATGCTCTTTTGATTGGAATCGGACACGATCGGTCCTCCCTGGTCTGAATTTCTTCTCCCCCGTTCCTGGCGCCGGGCTGGTCATCCTTCTATATTCGAAAGTGCGAAGATAAGAAAGTCTCGCCGACGTGGGCAACCGCCAGATCCGCGCCTCTGGTGGACAAAGTGTCGCCAGCGCGCGACCAGCGCAAGGACACTACGGGGCCGGATGCACGAAAATTACGGATTTTCAACTAAGGCCTGGAAACCAGGACGGGCATCGCGGGATGCTGCGGCGCAATAATCACAAGGTCGTTGTCCTGCCGCGCGGTGCGGCTCCTCGGAATTACCAACCAACGCGGTTGATGCGTGGCGTTCTCGCGTGGGTACCGATTGGGCGGCAGTCGCTGGTCATCAAAGGCGCTGGACCAGGCAGCATCGCTGGCGAGGTGCAGCGCGATCATGCTGCATGGCATTCGCGCCACGCTGCATCGGGATATGCGCGCGCTGAGCTTGCTCGGGCAGCTTGGCCACCATGCGCTTCTTGCCTTAGCACCGGCAGCAAGGCAACGTGACCGCCGCCTACAAGGGATTCGCACCAGACGTCGCATGGGGGGTATCGCCAGGCCCGCGGCGTAACCAACTTGCTCGACGAGCCGAACACGTCCTCGTCCGCTCCGTCGGAAGAGGACCGAAAAGAACAATTGCGTGCACCTGCAGGGAGGCCGCCAAGCCATGAGCGACGAGCCGCGCCGAGCCTACCGCTTTTCGTTCGGTCTCGACCGGCTGGGTCTCATTGCACTCAAGGCGCCCTACATCTCGGCCGCTTTCATCGCCGTGTTGTCGTGCCTCGCGGTTCTGGGCGTCATGAACCTCAAGGTGGACGACTCGCTCTCCGAGCTGTTCCGCACCAACACCGAGGAGTTCCGCCGGTACGAGGAAATAGATCGCCGCTTCCCATCCAGCGAGTTCGACGTCCTCGTGGTGGTGGATGGCAAGACGCTACTCGAACGCGAGAACCTGGAGCGATTTGGTAACCTTGCCATCGAGCTCAATCTGGCGGAGGGCGTCAACGGGCTCATCTCCATGCTGTCCGCGCGCGACAAACCGGATGCCAAGGGCTACGCGGCCCCGCTCGTTCCCGATGCCCTCCCCGAGGGCCCTGAATATGACGAATTGATCGAGCGGCTCAAGACCAACGACATCGTCGCCGGCAAGTTCTTGTCGGCCAATGGCGAACTTGCATTGATGGTGATCTCGCTCGACAGAAAGTCAGTTGAGCAAAAGGGTGCACGAGAGATCATCGGCAGTATTCAGAAAGCCGTCGATGAGGAACTGCAGGGCAGCGGCCTGACCGTCAAGCTGACCGGTGCACCGGTCATGCAGCTTGAGATCCGCAATGCCGTTGAACGCGATCGGCTGATCTACAACGGGCTGGGTTTTCTGGTTGGACTGGTCGTCGCCTATCTCTTCTTCCGGCGCATTTCTCTCACGCTCATCGCCGTCGCGGGACCGGGCATCGCCATCCTGTGGACATTGGGCGTGATCGGCGCGATGGATTATCGCCTCAACCTCTTCATCAACGTCATCACGCCATTGATCCTGGTCTCCGGCTTTTCCGATTCCATGCACCTGGTGTTCTCCGTGCGCCGCTCCATTCTGATGGGCGTCGATCGCATACAGGCTGCCAGGGAGGCCGTGCTGGACGTTGCGCCTGCGTGCCTATTGACTGCGATGAACGCAGCACTCGCCATCCTGTCCTTTCAGTTCGCCGATTCCGCACTCATCAAGACGTTCGGCACGGCAGCACTGATGGCGGTCGCCATCTCCTACCTTGCCGTGGCTGTCGTGGTGCCGACGCTTGCTGCTCTGCTGGTCCGTCAGGAGCCCGCCAGCCGCAGTGGCGACCGCGACGCAGAGGAGGGGGGAGTGGGTGTCCTGCAGAAGGTCACCGAGCGCATCGTCCGCAGCGTGTCGCGATGGCCGGTGCTGTTCTCCGCGATGGGTGTAGCCTTTGTCATTGCCACGGGCTGGGCCTATTCGCAGCTCGTGCCGATGTACCGCCTTGCCGATCAGGTTCCCGACAAGGAGCAGGCGCTCGCCGGCACCGCCAAGCTCGATCAGAAGCTGACCGGCGCCAATCCGGTTCATGTCATGATCTCCTGGCGCGATGGCCATAGCCTTTATGAACCCGAGACGATGAAGGTCATCTCCGAGGCGCACAGTGTGCTGGAGCACCGTGCCGGTCTCGGTAACGTCTGGTCGCTCGATAGCCTGCGCCGCTGGCTTGCCGAAGCCGGCGATACGAGTGTCGAGACGCTGAAATCCTACGTCAAGGTTCTGCCAGAGCATCTGACCCGGCGCTTCATCGATGGGGAAGAGCATGCTGTTCTCGTTACGGCGCGCATGCCCGACATCGATGCCAGCGAGATCCTGCCCGTGATCGAGCAGATCGATAAGGCGCTCAAGCCGGTTCGTGAAGCCAACCCCGGTTACGCCATAGCGGTCACGGGTCTGCCCGCGATTGCAGCGCGAAATTCCGCCAAGCTGATCGACGAGCTCAATTGGGGGCTGGTTGGCGATATGTTCGTCATCTTCATTTTTCTCGGTCTTGCCTTGCGGTCCTGGCTTGCCGGCCTGGCGAGCGTGCTGCCCTCGCTGTTCCCTATCTTCGCCACTGGCACGCTGCTCTATTTGACCGGGCAGGGGCTGCAGTTCGCATCCATCATTGCGATAACGGTGGCGTTCTCGCTAGCAATCGATTCCACCATCCATTTCCTCAACCGCTACCATCTGGAGGAAATGCGGGTGAAAGAACGCACGGGCGGTGATCACACTTTGCACGCGCTTGTTCGGACCATGCATCACATCGGCCCCGCTGTTGTGCTGACGACGATCGTTCTGGCTTTGGGTCTTGGTGTGACGATGCTTTCGGACCTGCCCTCGCTGCGCCAGTTCGGCCAGCTGACCGCTGTCTGCCTATTTGCCGCATTGATCGGCCAGCTGATCATACTTCCGGCCACGACTGCGCTGATCCGCCGTTTCATTCCGCCAAATCGCTGAAGATCGTTGATGAGCCGCAGGCGGTGAGCGGGAGGGCGCCCGTCGTCGTCAACAGGCGTACCGGACCTGTTGCAGCCAGATCGGATTGCTCGCGAACTGCCCCAAGCATCTGAGGCAGATCAAATTTGGTGATGACTTCGTGTGCGATGACTGTACCTTGAGGTGAAGACTATTCCACCGTAGGGGGTGTCCATGACGCGCACGCAGCGATGTCCTTCACGACGCATCCGACGGAAATTGAGTGGTTTGAGGTCCCCGGCACGTGCGACGATGAAGGTGATGAGCCTGATTGCATTCGCGCTCATGCTGGTGATCGGCCTGCCTCCCCTGGGTGGTGTGCACGCGCAGCAGATGCCTGACCCCGAGGCGCTGAAAAATCAGGGTATCGCGACCCCGGGCGGCTCGGTTCGCCCGCCCGCAGGCGCGGTCAATCTGCCCGGCACGGAGAGTTCCGTCCGTCGTCCCGGTGACCCTGCAGCAGGCGGTATCATCCCGCCGCCCGACCATGCGCGCGGCGATCAATCCGTCAGCGATGAGTTCTGGTCGCGCATTCGACATGGTCAGCGTGGCGACGTCGTTATGCCCGGTCCGGAGAAGGGGGTTCTGATCCAGAGCGCAGGCGAGGACTGGCGGCTACTGCGAAATGATCAGGTCACCCGCTACGGCGGCATGACTCTGCTGGGCGTTCTCGCTGCCATCGCGCTGTTCTATCTCGCGCGCGGCCGCATCAGGATTGAGAACGGGCGAACCGGTCGCGTCATCCCGCGCTTTTCGCTCGCCCAACGCATAACGCACTGGTTCGCCGCAACCCTCTTCGTCCTGCTGGCGATCTCTGGCCTCATCATCCTGTTTGGCAAGTCGGTGTTGCTGCCTGCGCTCGGCCCGCAAGCATTCGCGGTTGTCGCCAGTGCCGCCATGCAGGGCCACAACCTCTTCGGCCCGTTGTTCCTGCCTGCCGTGCTCGCGATTCTCATCGTATTCATCAAAGGCAATGCGCCGCGCGCGGTCGACTTCGTATGGTTCATCAAGGGCGGAGGATTGTTCGGAGGGCACGCGAGTGCCGGCAAGTACAATGCCGGTCAGAAAGTCTGGTTCTTGATGACCATCGTGCTGGGCTTCGCCATTGCCGTGTCCGGCTTCGTGCTGCTGTTCCCCGACGCCCTTGCAGACCGGACCCAGGCGCAATTGGCCAACCTGGCGCACGGCATTGCCGCATTGATCTTCATTGCTGCCGGGATTGGTCATGCCTACATCGGCTCCGTCGGTATGGAGGGCGCCTTCGAGGCCATGAGCACAGGCACGGTCGACGAGAACTGGGCTAAGGAGCACCACGATCTTTGGTATGCGGAGCACAAGAGTGCGGCGACCACGGACATGTCGCGTGCCGAGGTCGCGGCCGGCGCAGCCGGTGACGGTGTCATGCATGGAGTGAGGCCATGATCGAATTCATTGAGGGTCCGCTCTGGTATCCGGCGCTCGTCGTCTTCATCGTCGGTGTCGCCTGGCGGCTGACGGCACTCGTGATGATGAAGCGGCCGCGCGATCTCTCAACGGCACGCTCCCCACGTGGCGGAGTTGGCGGCGCGCTGAAGGCGCTGCTCCTGCACTCCGTACCGCATGGCGGCAATCTCGGTCGCACGCTTTATCATTTCCTCACCGGCTACCTGTTCCACGTCGGCCTGTTCGTCCTGGTGTTGTTCGCCGCGCCGCACGTGGAATTCATTCAGGAACGCCTGATAGGTTCTGATATCGGCTGGCCGAAACTGCCGCGCTGGGGCTTCATCATCGCCGCTGAGGCTGCGTTTGCAGGCCTCATCCTGCTGTATATCCACCGCCTTACCGACCCGGTGAAGAAGCAGCTGACGGATATCGACGATCACCTGGGGGTTTGGCTTACCTTCATCGTCATGCTGACGGGCTGTCTCGCGCTTCAGGAGGCGCATGCCGGGCTTCGCGCCTTCCACATGCTCACCGTCGAGGCGCTGCTGATCTACTTGCCGTTCTCGCGCCTCATACATGCCTTCACATTTGCCTTCGCCCGCGCCAGGACCGGTGCCACGTACGGCCGCAGGGGGTTCACGCCATGACAGCACAACCCAGTCAGATCGTGCCCGACAACCGCCCGGTGAACGTAGAGGCCGCCGTCGACAAGATGGAGGCGCTGCTGGGTGGACACATGGCCGCCTATCTGGATGCCTGCGTCCATTGCGGACAGTGCGCGCAGGCCTGCCACTTCCATGAGGCAACGCAGGACCCACGCCAGACCCCGGCGCTGAAGCTGCAACCCATGACGCGGGTCTACCGCCGCAACCAGGCACCGTTCTCCGGTCTCCGAAAGGCGCTGGGCTTAGCGCCGCAGATCACGGAAGCCGAGTTGCGCGATTGGGAGCCGCTGATCTTCGACACGTGCACCATGTGCGGCCGCTGCACGATCGTCTGTCCGATGGCAATCGACATCGCCAGTGTCGTTGCGGCGACGCGCCAGGCGTTCGTGGCCGCAGGGCTCGGACCTCCCGATCTGCTCCAGGCCGCCGACAACGCGCGCGACAAGGGCAGCCCGCTCGGCGTCACGCCCGAGGTGCTGGAAGACCGCGTCGAGTGGCTTGCCGACGACAACGAGGTCGAGATCCCACTCGACAAAGATAAGGCCGATGTCCTGCTGACAGTCTCTTCCATCGAGATGATGAAGTACCCCGACAGCGTCGTCGCCATGGCCAAGCTCCTCAACGCGGCCGGTATCGATTGGACTCTGTCGACCAAGGGCTACGAGGCGACCAACTTCGGCGTGCTCTCCGGCAAGGCGGACGTCGCCAAAATCATGGTCGAGCGCATTGCAACGGCTGCCGATGCCGTGGGTGCTAAGACCGTCGTTGTTCCGGAGTGCGGGCATGCCTATGGCGTGCTGCGCTGGACCGGCGCCAACCTGCTCGGACGCGAGCTTCCTTTCGAGGTGCTCCACATCACCGAGTATCTGGCGGCGCTGAAGCGCCAGGGCAAGCTCAAGTTCAAGCCCTATACCGAGCAGCCGGTCACGTATCACGATCCCTGCCAGATCTCTCGTCGCGGCGGCGCAACGGCGGACGCCCGCTACCTGCTCGAAGGCTTTGCCACGGACTTCCGCGAGATGACGCCGACGGGAAACTATAACTGGTGCTGCGGCGGTGGCGGTGGCGTGCAGGCGATGAGTCGCGCCGCTGACGTGCGCCACGAGGTATTTCGCATCAAGATGGCGCAGGTCGAGGCGACGGGTGCGCCCGCTCTCGTCTCCGCATGCGCCAATTGCCGTCTGACCATGGACGAGAGCAAGAAGGCGCTCGACTGGGACAAGGAGCTGTTGAGCATTGTCGAGATGCTGGCCGACAAACTTGACGTAGCCAACGACGAGTGACGGCACCTTGGCGGATCGCGCGGATTTTCGAGGGATGGACGGCGGTAATGCAGTGCAAAGCCGCGGCAGATCGCGAGCCGTGGTCAGGCAGGGGTGATATTGCGCAATGACGTGGCGCACTGTGTCGAGGCAGTCCGGCGATTGGGCCGCGCGGATAGCGAATTCGGAGAACGCTCCAGGCTCGTGGCTTGAGCGCCTGTCCGTTATCGAGGCGCTGGAGGACGCCGCATTCGATCCAGCGCTCGTTGCCGCATTGGAGGCCGACGCACATGTGCGCCCGCTGCGCGAGATCCGTTTTTCGACACCGACGTTCCGCGAGTACGAGTCATCGGAGATCAAGGGCTGCGGAAAGAATACCTTCCCCGCCTTCTCGGTTACTGGTGGCGCGTGCGCGCTCGATTGCGATCATTGCCGCGCTGCGATCCTCGAGCCGATGATTCCGGCGACGACGCCGCAGATGCTCGATGCAAAAGTGCGCGACCTCGTGCTGTTGCAGAACCTGCAGGGCTTTCTCCTGTCGGGTGGCTCCAACCGACGCAACGAGATCAAGTATGAGAAGTACTATCCTGTCATTGAGCGGCTCAAGCGCGACTTCCCGCATCTGAAGATCGCAATCCACTCCGCCCTGCTCGATGAGCCGCGCGCCCGGCTGATGGCCTCGGCCGGCGTCGACACCGCGATGATGGACGTGATCGGTGCCGCCGAGACGATACGCGACGTCTATCATCTCGACCGGCCGGTCGAGGACTTCGAGGCGACGCTGGCCGCGTTGTGTTCGACAAGCATGGAGGTCGTCCCCCACATCGTCATCGGTCTTCACTACGGCCGCCTGCTGGGCGAGGCGCGCGCACTCGACATTTGCGCACGCCATGCGATCCACTCTCTCGTGCTGGTCGTCATCATGCCTTTCTATGCGAAGGAGGGCACGTTCGTGACGCCTGACATCGCCGATGTTGGCCGCATCTTCCGCGAGGCGCGCAAGCGCGTTTCAGATCGGCCCGTCAACCTCGGTTGCGCCCGCCCGCCCGGCATGCACAAGCGTATCGTCGATGCCTATGCGGTGATGGCGGGCCTCGACGGCATCGCATTTCCTGCAGACGGCGCCGTGGCGGTGGCTGAAGCAATCGGCCGACCCTTTACGCAGGCACATGCCTGCTGCTCGATCAAGGTGGGCGGATCGGCAAGCGGAGGCGCCTCATGCGCGGCCTAGCGCCCTCCATGTCCGGCGCAGGACACGTATCGCCTCACCAGACGTGGGATGTCCTTGTCGTAGGTCTGGGGCCTGCCGGCGCTTGCGCGGCCGCAGAGGCAGCCTCACACGGCGCGCATGTGCTCGCCATTGACCGCAAGGCGGAAGCGGGCGTGCCGGTACAATGCGCCGAATTCGTCCCTCGCATGCTGGGCATGGAAATCGCAGACCTTGCTACGGCGCGGCGCCAGGACATCGCCGCGATGGCAACGTTCGTGGAAAGCGCCACGCCCGACATCGAGCCGCACTTCCCCGGCGTCATGATCGATCGCGCAGCCTTTGATGCCGGGCTTGTCGCGAACGCTGCAGCGCACGGGGCGCAATGCCGCTTCAGCACTAGCCTGCGCGCGCTCGATGCCACCGGTGGCGCACACCTGTCCGACGGAACCACGATTGCAGCGCGTGTCGTCGTCGGCGCCGACGGTCCGCGCTCGCGTGTCGGCGACGCGATCGGCGCTCCGAATAGCGAGATCGTCGAGACACGCCAGATCACGGTGCCGCTGCTGCGGCCTTTCGACTCGACCGATATTTTCCTGTCCGCCGGCATTCCCGGTGGCTACGCGTGGCTGTTCCCGAAGGGAGAGGTCGCCAATCTCGGTCTCGGCGTTGCACCTGAGTGGCGCGCGCTGTTGAAACCGTTGCTCGACGATCTGCATGCCCGACTCAGGGAGGAAGGGCGTGTCGGCGCGGAAATCATCACTCACACCGGCGGCGCCATTCCGGTTGGTGGCATGCGGCGTCTCGTGTCGCGGATCGGCGCGACGACCGTGCTGCTGGCGGGCGATGCGGCGGGCCTTACCAACCCCGTGACCGGTGCTGGAATTGCTGCCGCCGTCGTCTCGGGACGTGAGGCGGGAGCCGCCGCCGTACGCCTGCTCGAAGGAGATGCGTCAGCCGCTGACGAATATGCAGAGGAACTGGAGATGCTTTTCGGATGCTCGCTCGAGCGTGCGCTGGCCCGTCGCCGCGCACTGATGGAGAAATACAAATCAGGCGGTGCGCCCGCCGAGGTTGACCTAAGGCGCGGCTGGATCGCGTTCCCGGAATATTGGGCGGCGTAAGCGATGAGAGATGAGGAACGCACATGAGTTGCATCAAGCGTGAAACCGCACTGCCATCGCGTGCTGGCGTGGAGGCGCGCGATTTCAACACCTATGCCGCGATGCAGCCGCGCGTGCCAGGTGCTATTCCGGCCGAGGCGAGGAACGGCGGCAGGGTCAAGTCGCATAACGTGCCGGCCGAGGGTGTCTACCTGCCCAACAACAATCGGCTCACTCCGCACATGCGCTCACCCGAGTACGTGCAGATGTCGACAGCAGCGGCCATCACATTGGGCGTTATGCCTGGCAAGATGCACCGCTGTGGCTGTACGCGCTGCCTCAATCTCCTGTTGACCTATCCTGAAGGCTGCCGCGCCAACTGCGCATATTGTGGGTTGGCGCGTCACCGCGAGAGCGACCGCGATTACGCGGATCGCAATTTCATTCGCGTCGATTGGCCTGCAGTGCCGATGGAGCAGGTTGTCGATATCGTCGCGCGCGATGGCGAACAGACGCCGTTCCACCGCATGTGCATCTCCATGATCACGCATCCGCGCTCCGACGAGGACACGGTTGCCGTCCTGAAGGCCTGGACCTCTCGCATCGATCCAGCGAGCCTGCCGGTTTCGATCCTGTCCAATCCGACCACCATGAAGCGTGCTGACGTCCAGCGCCTCAAGGACCTGGGAGCGGACATTTTTACGGTGGCACTGGATGCTGCCACGCCTGAAATCTTCGATCGTACACGCGGCAAGGGCGTCGACAGCCCCCACTCGTGGAAGAAGTACTGGGAGGTGCTGGAGGACGCGCGCGACATCTTTGGCAGGGAGAAGTTTGGCGCACACATCATCGTCGGCATGGGCGAGAGCGAGCGCGACGTGCTGAGGCTTGTCCAGCGTCTCGTCGATATGGGCGGACATTCCCACATGTTCTGCTTCTTCCCCGAAAAGGGCTCGCTGATGGATCATCTGCCGGCAACGCCGCGCGATCAGTGGCGGCGTGTGCAGCTTGCCCGCTACCTGATCGACTATGCTGGCGTGCGCGTCGAACACATGCGCTTCGATGGCGAAGGGCGCGTGAGCGACTTCGGCCTGCCCCAGGCCGAGCTTGATGCGATGATTGACAAGGGCACCGCTTTTCGAACGTCAGGATGCCCCGGCAAGGAGGCCGACGACGTCTCCGCCTGCGACCGGCCCTACGGCGACAGTCCGCCTTCCAACGTGGCGAGCTACCCGTTCCCGCTCGCCGCCGTCGATGTGCGCAAGGTGCGCCATCAGCTTCGCATGGAGCGGACGGGAGAAAGCTATGAGGCAGGTGAAGACCTCGACCCCGAGAGTTGGAGTGGCGGCCGCTAAAACATGTTTAGCTCAACGATCCAGGCGCATGGCGCCGCCTGCTCATCGAACACGACACAGCCAACAGCGAGGTGCATGAACGTGGCCGTTCCCTTCCGCGTCATCGATACCGGACTGCGCGAAGGCCGCGCCAACATCGCGTTCGACGCAGCGCTGATCGATCTGCACGCCGCCGGCCAAATACCCGATACCATCCGCTTCCTTCGCTTCCGGCCGACCGCTCTTGTCGGCCGCCACCAGGCAATAACGCGTGAGCTGAACCTCGCGCAGTGCGGCGCCGATGATATCGGGCTCGCTCGCCGCATCACCGGTGGCGGTGCGATATATTTCGATGAGGGCATGCTTGGCTGGGAACTGGTGTTCTCGCGCCGGCGCCTCGTATTGCCCTCTCTGGCCGACTACACGCGCAAGATCTGTGAAAGCGCCGCCGACGGACTGTCACGCGCCTTCGGCATCGACGCTCGCTTCCGCCCCCGCAACGACATCGAGGTCGGCGGCAGAAAACTCTCAGGCACAGGTGGCTTTTTCGAGGGTGACACGTTGTTCTTCCAGGGCACCGTGCTGATCGATGCTGATCCGGCCCGCGTGATGTCTTACCTGAACGTGCCGCGTGCCAAGACCGAACGTCACGCTCTCGATCGTGCGGAAAATCGCATAACCACCTTGAAGGCGCTGACGGGTGCCAGCCCCGAACCGGATTTGGTGCAACAGGCGATATCCGATGGCTTCGCACGTGGACTCGGCCTGGCGCTCGCCTCTGAGCCCGCCACCCCCGCAGAGGAGGAACGGGCAGCGAGGGTATACGATGACCAGGTCGGCCAGGACGATTTCGTCTTCGAGATCGATGCCCCGGGTGAACCCGGGCATCTGGAGGCGAGCATCACGGGGGCCGGCGGAACCGTGACGGCCTTCGTCCGTGTTGACGGCAGGCCGGGTGCTCCCCGCATCGCCCATGCACTCATCACCGGAGATTTTTTCGTGACACCGCCGCGGCTCGTTCTCGACCTTGAGGCGGCCCTGCGCGGCGTTCCCGTGCATGAGGCGGGGATGGCAGTGGATGCCTTTTTCACGGTCGCCCGCCCCGACCTTCTATCGATCCGGCCTGAGGACTTCCGCACCGCCATAACGACAGCACTTACCGGGATCGGACAAAACCGCCCGGGTATGCCGAAAAATTGAGGTGACGCAATTGCAGTTCGTCCAACGTGTGGAAGCTTGCGCCCCGAATGTGCCGCGCTACAGTGATGCGGGAAATGCAGCAGCGGTGTTGACCGGCCACCACCATCTCAACATGCAATCGTTCGGAGAGGATCATCATGGCTAGCAAGCTCGTCATCGTCATGGCCAATACCGACCCGCGCAACGGCGAGGAACTTGGCGCACCGATTTTCCAGGCGTCAGTCGCTGCCGCCATGGAGTACGACGTGGAGGTGATCTGCACAGCCACATCCGGCGCGCTCATGAAAAAGGGCGTCGCCGAGAAGCTGCACGTCAAGGAAGGAAGTCCGAAGACCGTGTATGACTTCATCAAGGATGCACACGAGGCAGGTGCGAAGTTTTATTGCTGCTCGCCCAACCTCGATCTGTTCGACATGACCAAGGACGATCTCATTCCAGAGTGCGAAGGAATTGTCGGTGGCGCCCATCTCATCGAGACGATCATGGAGGATGACGAGGTCAGAGTTCTCACATATTGATGAGAGCGTAAAAAATCGATCCTGCAACAGAGTGCAGCGGCCCATATTCGAAACCTGCCGGACCAGGCGTCACGGCTCGACAGCGCTGGAGAGAAGGACAATGCCGACGGTACGCGGATGCAACCTGCCCGATGATCTCTTCTACGATGTCGCCAACAACATCTGGTTTCGCGAGATGGGCGATGGCACGGTCAAGCTCGGGATGACGGCGGTGGCCACCGCTATGGCCGGCCAACTGGTCGCCTTCACGCCCAAGAAGACGGGCAAGGCCATCGCTGCCGGCAAGTCATGCGCAACCATCGAGAGCGGCAAATGGGTTGGTCCTGCCAAGTCGGCGGCAGGCGGCGAGGTTGTTGCGATCAACGACGATCTCGTTGCTAACCCGAAGCTTGCCAATGAAGACCCCTATGACAAGGGTTGGATGATCGTCCTGAAACCAGAGGATTGGGCTTCCGCCAAGGCAGCGCTCGTTCCGGGCTCACAGGTCGCCGCGAAATACGAGGAGAAGATGGCGGCCGACGGATTTGCCGGCTGTGCGTGATGCCAGCCGCAATGGGCGGATCGGCGGACGCAACCGCCACTCGGCATCATCGCCATTGATAATATGGGACATTCCCGCGGCAAAAATGAAAAGGGCGATCCGGCCGGATCGCCCTTGTGCATTCGCTGACGCCTGCAAGGCGTATCGCGTCACTGCTTGGAATCGAGCATCGCCTTGATCTCGGCGCCGATCTTGTCGGCCTCGGCCGTTTCCTTGGCGTCGCAATGCCCCTCCATTTTGCTGAGCATCTGCTCGAGCTGATCGAGATCCGCGTCGGTCAGTTTCTTCTGCTCGGCCGACTGCGCAAGATCGAAAGCATTCTGCAGGCACGCCTCCACGGCGGGATCAGTCGGGGCTTCCGCAGGCTTGTCCTGCGCCAGGGATGCGCCTGTGAGGGCCGCGCTCATGGCGGCTGCCAGGATGAGACGCTTGATCATTTGGATTGGTATCCTCTGTTGTCCGTTCGCATCTCTGTGCGAATACACGCCGTTTGATCCTGGATTGTGGCTTCTCGTAGACCGAAGAACGACCGATCGGAGGCCACCGACAAGAAACGTTCCTTGTGGCGGAATTGTATCAAGCCGCGGTGAAGAGCGCCCCGAGAACGTCTGACAAATTGGCGTATGTGTCGATCGTAGCGTCTGGATTGAGCTCGCGAATTGGCACGTCCGAGTAGCCGAATGATACCCCGATCACTGGCACGCCGGCGGCTCTTGCCGTGGCGATGTCAACGCCGCTGTCCCCAACCATGATGGCACGGTCAACCCGTCCGCCCGCGCGCCGGATGGTGCCTGTGAGATGCCCTGGATCGGGCTTGGAGACGGGCAGCGTGTCGCGGCCGACGATGGCGGCAAAAAGCTCTGTCAACCGCAGCGCATCCAGCAGCTTGAACGCCAGCGCCTCGCGCTTGTTGGTGCAGATCGCGATGCTGGCCCCTGCGCTGGTCAGCCGGGAAATCTCGTCGAGTACGTGTGGATAGGGCCGGCTGCCGCGTGCGATGTTCGCCTCGTAGTGATCGAGAAAGATGCCGAGCAACTTGTCGACCTCCGTTTGTGATTGCACTGCTCCGCTTTGATTGAGCGCCTCCTCGATCATGCGTCGCGCACCGAAGCTGATCCACGGCTGGACCGCAGCGGCCGGACGTGGCGGCAGCGACAGTCCCGCCAGAACATGATTGGTCGCGCCGATCAGATCGGGCGCGGTGTCGATGAGCGTTCCGTCAAGGTCGAAGACGATGGTCGCGCCGTTCAAGGGAGATCTGGACACAGGACGAATGACAGCCTTTGCAATGAATTGATCGGGGCATGCGGCAACGCATATAGGGTCAAGTCTTGTAACCCCCAACGCCAGTCTCTACACAAGTCCCGATATCGATGGCAAACCGCGGCCCCGCCGGAGACGATTTTTGGTGGTATCCTTCGCCCTTTCGGCAGGTTATCCGCCTGCACACTGCCGGCAGCGGGCCGCATGAAACAGGGAGACGTACCATGCAACAAAGAGTGCTGAAACTGGTGCGCGACCAGGCTTTCATCGATGGCGCCTGGGTCGGCACGCCGTCGGCCCCGGTCCGCAACAAGGCGACCGGAGAGATCATCACCAGCGTACCCGATATGGGCGCTGGCGAGACGCGCGCCGCAATCGAGGCGGCTCACCGCGCGCTGCCGGCCTGGTCAGGCAAGCTCGCCAAGGAACGTTCTGCGATCATCCGCCGCTGGTATGACCTCATCATTGCGCACGCCGACGAACTGGCGCTTCTGCTGACCAAGGAACAGGGCAAGCCGCTGGCCGAGGCCAAGGGCGAGATCATCTACGGCGCGGGCTTCGTGGAGTTCTTCGCCGAGGAGGCCAAGCGCATCTATGGCGAGACGATCCCGAGTCCCAAGCCGGATGCCCGTATCGTCGTGATCAAACAGCCGATCGGCGTGGTCGCCGCCATCACGCCTTGGAACTTCCCGAGCGCCATGATCACGCGAAAGGTCACGCCTGCGCTGGCTGCTGGATGCACGGCCGTCGTCAAGCCTGCGGAAGACACACCGCTGTCTGCACTGGCGCTTGCTGCACTCGCGGAGGAAGCGGGCATCCCCAAGGGCGTGCTCAATATCGTAACGGCCATGAACCCCGTACCCGTCGGTGAGGAGCTGACTGCCAATCCGCTCGTCCGCATGGTCACCTTCACAGGCTCCACCGAGGTTGGCAAGCTGCTGATGGGGCAGGCGGCAAAGACCGTCAAGCGCGTCGGATTGGAACTGGGCGGCAATGCGCCTTTCATCGTTTTCGACGATGCCGACATCGACAAGGCGGTGGTCGGCGCGATCGCATCGAAATATCGCAACGCCGGACAGACATGCGTGTGCGCCAATCGCATCTATGTGCAGGCAGGCGTCTATGATGCCTTTGCCGAAAGGCTGGCGGCGGAGGTCGCAAAGTTCAAGGTGGGTGACGGCACCGAGCCCGGCGTGACGCAAGGGCCGCTCATCAATGCCGATGCCGTGGCCAAGGTCGAAGAGCACATCGCCGATGCGCTGTCGAAAGGCGCCAAGGCCATTCTCGGCGGCAAGCGCCACGACAAGGGCGGCACCTTCTTTGAGCCGACGATCCTCACGGGCGTTACGCCCGCCATGCAGTTGGCGCGCGAGGAGACCTTCGGGCCTGTCGCGCCGCTGTTCAGGTTCGAAAACGAGGCGGACGTCATTGTCCAGGCGAACGCCACGCAATTCGGCCTCGCTGCATACTTCTACGCCCGCGATATCGGGCGCGTCTGGCGCGTTGCCGAAGCTCTGGAATTCGGCATCGTCGGCATCAACGAGGGCGTGATCTCCACCGAACTTGCCCCATTTGGCGGCGTTAAGGAATCCGGTCTTGGCCGCGAGGGTTCGCATCACGGCATCGAAGAATTCGTCGAGATCAAATACATCATGATGGGCGGCCTTTGAGACCGGGACGGCTTCGCGGCCCCGCTAGGCGCAGCGGCCAAACCTCGATGCACTGGCAGTCCATTCTTCCGGCTCTGCGATATGGCTCGGAAAATCGCGCTTCGTTTTCCGGCGTGATTCTGGCTATTGTGCGCGGCGAAACAAACGGATTACTGCTGTTTGAGCCGGAGGAGAGATGGCCATGAGTGCCGATGAGATGAAGCGAAAGGCGGCGGAACGCGCCTTGATGTTCGTCGAGCCTGGCATGAAGCTTGGCCTCGGCACAGGCTCGACCGCTGCGGCATTCGTCGACCTGCTGGGCAAGCGTGTCGCCGAAGGTCTCGACGTTATCGGCGTGCCGACCTCCGAGGCGACACGACGCCAGGCCGAGGCATTGGGCATTCGTCTCACGACACTCGATATCGAGCCGTTCTTGGACCTTACGATCGATGGTGCCGATGAGCTCGATTCGGGCCTGCGTCTCATCAAGGGTGGTGGCGGCGCGTTGCTGCGCGAGAAGATCGTCGCAACCGCCTCCGACCGCATGATCGTCATCGCCGACTCATCGAAGCTGGTCGAGACGCTGGGCAAGTTCCCGCTGCCTATCGAAGTCATTCCCTTTGGCCTCCAGGCGACGCTGGGAATGATCGAGATGCTGAGTGAGGACTGCGGCTGCTCGGGCGAGCTGAAGGTGCGAACGACCGCGACCGGCGAGCCATTCCGGACCGATAGCGGCAATTTCATCGTCGATGCGCACTATGGTGCGATCGAGGACCCCGAGGAACTGGATCAGGCCCTGAAGCTCGTGCCCGGCGTCGTCGAAAATGGCCTGTTCATCGGCTTGGCCGATGCCGCCATCATCGCCGGTCCCGATGGTGTGAAGGTTCTCGAGGCGAACTACGCCGATGACGACGAGTGGGATGACATTCTCGCCGAGGCAGATGAACCCGACTCCGAGCGAGGCGATAAGTCGTGACGTTGCCCGTACGTTAGGGACCTTGCGCATTTGCGGCTGCTTTTTTGCACAAATTTGCGTTAACACCACGCCGCCGCCTGCCGTGTCGCTGCGGGCTGCGGCCATGGGTCCGCATTGGCTCCGCATGCCGTGCTGTGATCTGAGACAGACGACGAAAAACACGGGAGTGAAATCATGAAGCCAAAACTGGTACTCGTCTGGGCGCTCGCCGCCATCCTCTGCAACCTCGTATCCGCCGCACCACTGGTCGCCCAGCAGGCAACGGCCGACCCGGATGCCGCGCACGTTACAGCAGCCAAGGAACTGGTATCGGCCATGGATGCGAACACTCAGGCGCTCGCCTCCGTCGAGCAGCTTCGCCAGGCGCTCATCATGCGCATGCAGGCTTCCGAGCCCGCTAAGGTGGTCGGCTTCACGGCTTATGCGGACAAGGAGATGAGCCCCGGCAGCCCTCGCGTGAAGGCGTTCCTCGCCGACATGGAGAACATTGCGGTGCAATTCTACGCCCGCAATTTCACGCCCGAGGAAATGAAGACCATTGCCGCTTTCCAGCAGAGTCTGGCGGGCCGCAAGTTCAACAAGCTGACGCCCGAGCTGGGTGGGCTGATCGCCAGCCGGATGGGGCAGTTCCAGTCAGACGTGATCAAGGCGATCGAGAAGGGTGCGGCTGGACAGGCCGAAGGCAAGTAGATTTTCAACCGGGCTTGACCCGCGCCGGCATCAACCTGCCAGACCTCCCCGAGGAACCGGAATTTTCAGGAGCGCGCCGTTCGGCTACGATCACCGTGTTGGTCTGTTCGCCGATGGAGGCTTTGAATGTCCTTGGTGCGTCTGGCCGTGACTGGCGTGGCCTTCATGCTGGTCCTCGCAGCGCCCGCCGCGGCGCAGGAAAATCCAAAGGACCCCGAGCGCATTGCCGCGGCGATGGAGCTGATTGAGGTCACCGGCGCCAAGAGGCAGATCGAGCTGATGCTCGACGTGATGAAACAAGGCGTGGGCGAGGGCGCTGGTGAGCGTGGCAGCAGCAGCGCGGATGCCCAGGCCGAAAAGGACTTCGCAGCGTTCAGCGCCAAATTTCAGTCGTACCGCGATCAGATGATCGACGAATTCGCCACCCTTTATGCCGAGCGTTTTACGGCCACCGAGCTCAGAGAGATCAGTGCGTTCTACCGCTCGGGGGCCGGCGCCAAATTCATCTCCGCCATGCCGGAACTGATGCAGCAGGGCGCACAGATCGGCCAGAAATACGGGCTGATGGCAGTGCGGGAACTCAAGGCCCTCAAGGCCATGCAGCACAAAAACAAGCCCTGAGCGCACTGGCGCGGTGAACGCCAAGGCCGGCCGCTGCGCGTCAACCCCGAAAGCGGACTGCCCGATCATCACGAGCGCGCGCAACCATATGACTTGAGTTGATCGCACCGCCGACCTAAACCTCCGCCCGAAGCAAAAGACACAGTCACGACAGGGGGCGGTGGGCGGCATGCCGGACCAGGACTTCGATCTTTTCGTCATCGGCGGCGGATCGGGCGGCGTACGCGCCGCGCGCATAGCGGCGGGGCACGGTGCGCGTGTGGCGCTGGCCGAGGCCGACCGCTATGGTGGCACGTGCGTCATTCGCGGATGCGTTCCCAAGAAGCTGCTCGTCTACGCCAGCCGCTTCGCCGACGACTTCGCCGATGCGGCGGGTTTCGGCTGGACACTTGAAGCTCCGCGCTTCGACTGGCCCGCACTGATCGCCGCGAAGGACCGCGAAATCGCCCGCCTGGAAGGTCTCTACCAGAGCACACTGCGGAACGCCGGCGTGACGCTTTATTCCGAGTATGCGGCTCTCACTGGCCCGAATACGGTCCGGTTGCAGGCTTCGCGACAGGAGGTGCGCGCGGGCAAGATCCTCGTGGCGACAGGCGGCGTTCCCTTCGTCGATCCCGGACTCGATGGTGGCGAGCACGTCATCACATCCAACGAGGCGTTCCATCTCGAGCGCTTGCCCAAGCGCATCGTGATCGTCGGTGGTGGTTACATCGCCGTCGAGTTTGCCGGTATCTTCGCCGGCCTCGGCTCCGAGACGACAATGGTCTATCGCGGCGACAAGGTCCTGCGTGGCTTTGATGACGATTTGCGCGATGCGCTGAGCGAGGCGTACCGCGCTAAAGGCATCCGCATCCTCACCGGACGCACGATCCCGAAGGTGGAGGCTGGTGCGGACGGCAAGCGGGTGCATTTGGACGACGGCACCATACTCGATGCGGATGTCGTAATGTATGCCACCGGGCGCGTGCCGAACGTGAAGGGGCTGGGGCTTTCTGCGCTCGGCGTAGAATGCGGCTGGAACGGTCACATCGTCGTCGATGAGGAATTCCGCTCATCCGTGCCGTCGATCTATGCCGTTGGCGATGTTACCGACAAGCCGCAACTAACGCCGGTGGCAATTCGCGATGGCCATGCCTTCGCTGATCGCGAATTCGCAGGCATGACCCGTGACATCGACTACGAGATGGTTCCGACGGCTGTATTCTCCACGCCGGAGATCGGCACCGTCGGCTTGCCCGAGCATCTGGCCGGCGAGCGAACTCACGCGCTTGATGTCTATGTCTCCCGCTTCCGTCCGATGCGCGCCACCCTGGCCGGCCGCGAGGAGCGCATGATGATGAAGCTCGTTGTCGATCAGGAATCGCAGCGTGTCATCGGCTGTCACGTGTTCGGCCCCGATGCTGCCGAGATGGTGCAGATGGCCGCCATCGCCATGCGCATGGGCGCGCGCAAGACGGATTTCGACCGTACCATGGCGCTGCATCCAAGCGCTGCCGAGGAGCTGGTTACGATGCGCGCCAAGCGGGTGAAGGCGCAGTCCTGACGTCCGTTATTCACATCCCGGCGCGACAGGTGCACGGCCCGTTTGTCATATCCGCGCGCCCTGGTTGAAACAGATCGGCACCCGGCCTAAACCCTCTGCCGGAATGTCGGGGGCTGCCACCCGTGCCCGCCCGCCGCGACCCAAAGAGGCCTTCATGCCGAGACTTGCTGGAAAAATCGCCGTCATCACTGGATCGGGTGGCGGCATCGGGCTGTCGATCGCGGAGGTGCTCGCGGCCGAGGGCGCCCACGTCTTTATCGCCGATATTGATGGGACAGCCGCCGAGGCAGCTGCTGCGACCATAAGCGCGCGGGGGCAGGCTGCGACTGCGATCGCATGCGATGTCACCCGCGGACAGGACGTGACGGCGCTCATCCGTACGCTCCAGACCAGACACGGCAAAGCCGATGTCGTCGTCAACAATGCAGGCATCAACGTGCGCGCCGACTTCCGCCACCTGAGCGATGAGGAGTGGGTGCGCCTGCGCGAGGTGAATCTCGACGGCGTGGTGCGCATCGCACGCGACGCCTTTCCGCTCTTGAAGGCAGCGGGCAGCGGCTCGCTTATCAATGTCGCTTCCATCATGGGTCACCGCGGCCTGCGCCAGCTTGCCGCCTATTCCGCCACGAAGGGCGCCGTGGCTGCTCTCACGCGTGCGCTGGCCGTCGAGTATGCGCCGTTCGGCATTCGCGTGAACACGGTCTCGCCGGGCTTCGTCGAAACCGCACTTACCGAGCGCGTCCTTAAGAACCCGGCGATCCGCAAAGCGCTTCTCGACCAGACGCCCATGCGCCGTTTCGGCAGTGGTGAGGACATTGCTCGCGCTGCGCTGTTCTTTGCCAGCGACGATTCGGAGTTCGTCACCGGTTCGGAACTGATGGTGGATGGCGGCATGGCTGCCGGCCTGTGAGGCGGGGATAGGCGTGAGGCGGGGATAAGCGCGAGCCAGCGCAAAGCTGCCACTTTTGCGTCAAGCCCGGCGGCTAATTCGGTTTGAACGAAAGCCCCTGCGAGAGCTTAATCCGGATTGTGGCCCTTGCGATAATGTGTCCGACAGAGGTGTTTCATGGCCCCTACTTGCACTCCCTGGCCATTCTTGCCTGCAAAAAAGCGCGTGCTTTGGCGGATGACCGTGATGCGCGTTGCAATGCTTGCCTTTGCGATGTCGACCGGCCTTGCGGCGCCCGCCAACGCAGTGCCGGAAACGTATACCTTCGACAAGGACCACACGGAGATCCGCTTTAGCTGGGATCATGTCGGCCTTTCGCGCCAGTCCGGACGGTTTCTCGATATCGCCGGCGAGGTCGTCTTCGATCAGGAACGGCCGGAGGCAAGCCGCATCGATGTACGCATCCCCTTGCGGAGCCTTTCGACCGGTGTTCCTGCCCTCGATGATGTGCTGTTGAAGACGCCAGATTATCTCAATGTCTCCCAGTACCCGGAGATCACCTTCAAGAGCAGCGAGATCGTTATGACGACGGCTAAGACGGCCAATGTGGCGGGGGCGCTGACGTTCAACGGCGTCACACGTCCGGCTATGCTTTCGGTCGTGTGGAACTTCTCCGGCGAGCATCCGCTCTCCAAGATCAACCCGACTTACGCCGGCGTCTATGCTTCGGGGTTTTCGGCACGCACGCAGATCCTGCGCAGCGAGTTCGGCATCACGCGTTCGATTCCGCTCATCTCCGACGAACTCCGCATCACCATCGAGACCGAGCTGCATCGCCGCTGACATAACGAGCGCCGCTACAACCCGGAAATAGTCTCCTTGATCAGCATATCGACCACGCTTTTCATGGCCTGATCGCGATCAGCACCGCGCCCAAGCTGCTCTTCCAGCACATCGAGCTGTCGGTCCGCACCCGTTCCGCGCGCCACGATTTCCCGGGCGCGTGCGATTTCGTCCAGACAGCCGATTTCAGCGGCATCCTCCGAGACCAGTTGGATCAGCTCGTCGATCAGCTCGGCAAAAGGAACGAGCGTCCCCTTGCCGAAATCGAACAGCCGGTCACCGACGCCATAGCGTTGTGCGCGCCAGCGGTTCTCCTCGATGAGGAATGCCGGGTAGCTGCGCCAGCGCTGATTGCGCCCCTTGATGCGGTAGAGCATGCGCGCCACCGAGACATAAAGCGCCGCAATCGTCAGTGCGTCATCCATGCGCGGGCACACGTCGGTGACGCGTATCTCCAGCGTCGGGAAGCGCGCTGACGGGCGCAGATCCCACCAGACCTTGGTGGCATCCTCGATCACGCCTGCGCGCACCAGGACGTCGATGGTGCGCTTGTATTCGCCGAAGCTCTCGAAGCGCTGCGGCAGGCCCGTGCGCGGCAGTTCATGGAAGATCGACAGCCGATAGCTCTTGAGCCCGGTGTCCTCGCCCTCCCAGAACGGAGACGATGTGGACAGCATGAGCAGGTGCGGCAGGAAATAGCGGATCTGGTTCATCAGATCGATGCGGTCGTCATCGTCCTCAATCGCCACATGCACATGCATCCCGCAGATCGAAAGCCGCCGGCCGATACCGCCGAAGTCCCGTGCCAGGGCCTGGTAGCGCTCCTTGGGCGTCGTCTCCAACGTTGCCTTTCTGGCAAACGGGTGGGTGGAGGCGGCAATCGGCGCAAGGCCGAATTTCGCCGCGTTGCGGGCAATCGTGCCGCGCAGGCGCGAAAGTTCGTCACTTGCCTGCGAGAAGGAGGAACATACCTGCGTGCCGACTTCGATCTGACTGCGGAAGAATTCCGGAGCCACCTGCTTTCCCAGTTCGTCCTCGCACGCGGCCATGAGGTCGGCCGGTGCGGCGGCGAGATCCCGGGTGTCAAGGTCGACGAGGTGATATTCCTCCTCGATGCCGAAGGTGAAGGAGGGGGCTGTCATTGGCTCAACCAGCTCACTATCTATCGACGAGAAGGCTGCCACACCCCGAGTATAAGCGTCAGCCGAAAAAGATCCGTGCCGCAAATGCCTGTGCGACACGAGCAGATTCCGGTCATGCCGGTGGCGGGGGGCGGACGGATCGGCAACCGGTTGTGGTCTATTGCTTTCGGCATTCGGCTGGCCGCGGAAGACTGGTCACCCGGCAAGGGATGGCCTATAACCCCGCTCGAATGGCATAATTGCCGAACTAGAAAGCATTTTTGGACGGTCCCGCCGAGGGTACGAAAATCCCAGGCGGGCACCGTTCCTTTGGTTGCAGGAGAGTGAACCCATGGCGGCATCCTGGTCCCCCGACAGCTGGCGTTCGAAACCGATCGTCCAGGTGCCAGATTACCCCGATCTCGACGCGTTGGCGGATGTGGAAACAAAGCTTGCGACGTTCCCGCCGCTCGTTTTCGCAGGCGAGGCGCGCGAGCTGAAAAAGGCGTTGGGCGAGGTGGCCCAGGGTCGCGGCTTCCTTTTGCAGGGCGGCGACTGCGCCGAGAGCTTCGCCGAGCACAGGGCCGACAACATCCGGGACTTCTTCCGCGTCTTCCTGCAGATGGCGGTGGTGCTGACATATGCTGGAGGCTCGCCGGTGGTGAAGGTCGGTCGCATCGCCGGCCAGTTCGCCAAGCCCCGTTCCGCGCCGACCGAGAAAAAGGGGTTGATCGAGCTTCCCAGCTATCGCGGCGACATCATCAACGGCTCCGAGTTCGAGGTTGATGCGCGCATTCCCGATCCGCACCGCCAGCTCCAGGCCTACCGGCAGTCGGCGGCGACGCTGAACCTGATCCGCGCCTTCGCCAGCGGCGGTTACGCCGACCTGGAGCGCGTACATCAGTGGAACCTCGGTTTCGTCAAGGACAGCCCCCAGGGCCATCGTTACCAGGAACTGGCCGACCGCATTTCCGAAACGCTGAACTTCATGCGTTCGTGCGGCATCACTTCCGACAACACGCCGCAGCTCCGCACAACGCGATTCTACACCTCGCATGAGGCGCTGCTGCTGGGCTATGAGCAGGCGTTGACGCGGCTGGATTCGACCAGCGGCGACTACTACGCCACGTCCGGTCACATGCTGTGGATTGGTGACCGCACGCGCCAGCCCGATCACGCGCACATTGAGTTCGCGCGCGGCGTCAAGAACCCGATCGGCCTCAAGTGCGGTCCCTCGATCGAGCCGGACGGCCTATTGAAGCTGATGGATCTCCTCGATCCCAAGAACGAGCCCGGCCGCTTGACGCTCATCTGCCGCTTCGGTGCGGACAAGGTGACGGCACACCTGCCCAAGCTGGTGCGCGCGGTGCAGAAAGCGGGCCGCCTGCCGGTCTGGTCGTGCGATCCCATGCACGGCAATACGATCTCGGCAGCCACCGGCTTCAAGACGCGGCCCTTCGACCGCATCCTGAAAGAAGTCGAGGTGTTCTTCGACGTGCTGCGCGCCGAGAACGCGCATGCTGGCGGCATTCATGTCGAGATGACCGGCCAGAATGTGACCGAGTGCACCGGCGGCGCGACCGCGATCAGCGAGACGGACTTGTCCGACCGCTATCACACGCATTGCGATCCGCGCCTCAACGCGGACCAGTCGCTGGAACTTGCGTTCCTGGTCGCTGAACGCATGAAGGCCGAGCGCCTCGCCCGCGCTGAGCCGATGTCTGCCGCAGCGACGGCATGATGAGCCGGTTGAAGCGTCGGCGGGTGTCAACACCCGCCGACGTCGAACACGCATCATCCCGCGGCTCGGCGGCGGCATCCAGTCGTTATGTGATCTCCCATGCGGCCCCTTTTCCCGAGCGGAGAGGGAGAGTTTTGAACTGACGTGCCGCGCCCCTCTGCGACCTTTCCGTTGCGCTCTGGGCCTCCGCCCTCCTAAATGCACTCCGTTTGTGCCGCAGGACCGTCCGTACCCATGAAAATCGCAGCAGCCCAGTTGAACCCTACCGTCGGCGACATCGACGGCAATGCCAGGAAGGTGGTGGCTGCCCGTGCGCAAGCCGCACAGCAGGGCGCCGATCTCGTGGTGTTCCCCGAACTCTTCATCACTGGCTATCCACCCGAGGATCTGGTCCTCAAACCCGCCTTCCAAGAGGCCGCACGCGCGCGCGTTCTGGCCCTGGCGCAGGAATTCGACGACGATGGTCCCGGCGTGCTCATCGGCACCATCTGGGCCGAGGAGGGCAAGGTCTATAACGCCGTCGTGCTCTTGGAGAAGGGCGAGATCGCGGCCGTTCGTTACAAGGTGGATCTGCCCAACTACGGCGTCTTTGACGAAAAGCGCGTCTTCGCAACCGGCCCATTGCCTGGACCAATTGCATTTAGGGGCATCAAATTCGGCGTGCCCATCTGCGAGGACATCTGGTCCGACGAGGTCACCGAATGCCTCGCCGAGTGTGGTGCGGAAATCCTCATCGTACCCAACGGCTCGCCGTTCGACTGGAAGAAGCCGGACGTGCGCTTGAATATCGCCGTGGCCCGCGTCACCGAGACGGAGTTGCCGTTGATCTACGTGAACCAGGTCGGCGGCCAGGATGAGCTGGTCTTCGATGGCGGCTCCTTCGCACTCAGTGCCGATCGCCGCCTCATATTGCAGTTGCCCCAGTGGACCGAACAGATCGTCGTTACCGAATGGGAGAAGGATGATGGCGTGTGGGCGTGCGTGAAAGGGCCGATCGAGCCGCTTGTCGAAGGTGACGCCGCGGCCTACGCCGCCTGTATGCTTGGCCTGCACGATTACGTCGAAAAGAACGGTTTTCCCGGTGTTGTGCTGGGCCTGTCGGGAGGCATCGATTCCGCACTCGTCGCAGCGCTCGCTGTCGATGCGCTGGGGCCGGATCGCGTTCACGCCGTCATGCTGCCTTATCGCTACACGTCTGAAGCCTCGCTGAAGGATGCGGCTGGTTGTGCCAAGGCGTTGGGTATCCGCTATGACGTCATCCCCATTGCCGCGCCCGTCGATGGTTTTGCGAGCGCGCTTGCTGATCTGTTCACGGGAACCAACGCCGACATCACCGAAGAGAACCTGCAAAGCCGCACACGCGGCACCATCATTATGGCAATCTCGAACAAGTTCGGTGGCATGGTGCTCACCACCGGCAACAAGTCTGAAATGTCGGTCGGCTACGCAACACTTTACGGCGACATGAACGGCGGTTTCAACCCGATCAAGGACCTGTACAAGTCTGAGGTTTACCGCCTGGCGCGCTGGCGCAATACCAACCTCCCTCCGCAGGCGCAGGGTCCTTGCGGCATGGTCATACCTGAAACCATCCTGACAAAGGCGCCGACGGCCGAGCTGCGCGAGAACCAGACCGATCAGGACAGCCTGCCGCCCTACGATGCCCTTGATGATATCCTTGCATGTCTCGTCGAGAGGGAGATGAGCGTGCGCGACATCATCGCGCGCGGCCACGCAGCCGAGACGGTGAAAAAGGTGGAGCGACTTCTCTACATCTCCGAATACAAGCGCCGTCAGGCGGCACCCGGCGTCAAGATCTCGTCGCGGAACTTCGGTCGCGACCGCCGCTATCCGATCACCAATCGCTTCCGCGAGACCGTCACCGGAATAGGCGCTGACGCCGATACAACAGCGGCCCGCAGCGTGCCGCGAAGCGTGGCGCCGCGTGCCGACGGCGGCGAGGTGGCATGATGAGCGTTACTGTCCGCTTTGCACCGAGCCCCACCGGCCGCCTCCACATCGGCAACATCCGCACTGCCGTGCTCAACTACCTCTATGCGGTGAAAATGGGAGGCCGCTTCCTGCTGCGTCTCGACGACACCGATGCCGAACGCTCGACAGAGGCATTCGCACAAGGCATTCATCGCGATCTCGCGTGGCTGGGTCTGACAACCGGTTGGCATGTGCGCCAGTCTGACCGCCTTGCACGCTACGATGAGGTGGCCGCCTCGCTCAAGGCCGCAGGAAAACTCTATCCCTGCTATGAAAGCGAGGACGAGCTGGAACGCCGCCGCAAACGGCAGATGGCGCGGGGCATGCCGCCCATCTACGATCGTGCAGCGTTGAAACTCACGCCCGAGGAGCGTGCCGCTTTCCAGACCGAGGGCCGCAAGCCGCACTGGCGCTTCCGTCTGCCCAACACCGAAGGCGAATGCGATCTGAGGCCGTTGCCAACTATCGTCTCCTGGAACGATCTCATTCGCGGCGACCAGACAGTGGACCTGGGCTCCCTGTCCGATCCCGTGCTGATACGCGCCGACGGGACATATCTCTACACGTTTACGAGCGTTGTCGACGATATCGATTTCAGCATCACCCATATCGTGCGGGGCGCCGATCACATCACCAACACCGGCGTCCAGATTGCACTTTTCGAGGCGCTCGGCGCCGTGCCGCCGGCCTTCGGCCATCACTCATTGCTGGTCGATAGCGAAGGCAAGGCGCTGTCCAAGCGCATCGATTCACTGTCGGTCGAAGGCTTGCGAGCCAGTGGCTACGAGCCGATCGCTGTCGTTTGCCATGCCGCACTCGTCGGCACGTCCGAAGCGATTGCCCCGCACACGTCGCTGGCCTCGCTTGCCGAGGCACTCGACTTTTCGCGCATCTCGCTTTCACCCGCCCGCTTCGATGTCAGCGAGCTTGATGGTCTGAACGCGCGCCTGTTGCACATGCTGGACTACGCCAATGTGTCGGAACGGCTGGCCCAGATCGGCGTCGGCGGTGGTGCCGAATTCTGGTACGCGGTGCGCGGCAATCTCGAAAAGCTCGCCGATGCGCAGCTCTGGTGGCAGGTCATCGCGGGCGAAATCACACCTCAAATTGAGGATCGCAAATTCCTCGAGCGCGCGGCGGATCTCCTGCCTGCCGAGCCTTGGGATGAAGGCACATGGGCGGTGTGGACCGCAGCTGTAAAGCAGCAGACCGGCACCAAGGGCCGCGCCCTGTTTCATCCGTTGCGATTGGCCTTGACCGGCCGCGAGGCAGGGCCGGAGCTGAAGACGCTTCTGCCGTTGATCGGGCGCGACCGCGCGCTCAAACGTCTGCGTGGCGGAGATTGAGTGCGGCCGGCAAGCGGAGGCCACAATAGTCAGACGTGGTTCGATCAAACCTGACTTGCTCTAACGCGGCCGCCATGGATCAATCGCCTCACCGATCTTTGGTGCACGCTGCGTGCTGCCTGTCATGCGCGGAGCAGCGGTCTCGCCAGTCACAGTCGCATCGGCTTTCTTGCCGCCCGGCCCCGGCATCGGCGTCTGGGGAATGTATTCTGCCTGCTTGCACGAGCAGCCGTTGATGTATTCCTTGCGGTAGCGGAAAGCCGTCTTCAGCTTGGTGTAGAGCTCGTTGTTGGAGAAAGCGACCATCTGGTCCACCGCACCGCCTGGGTTCTGGTAGTAATAGAGCTGTGCGGGCGCGGCGCACTTGGACTGGCAGACTTCGGCGTCGCGCTCGAAGTGATTGGGCAGCGTCGAGAAGCTGATCGGAAAGTAGTAGCCGTCGCACAGCCGCACGCACATTGTGCGGTAGGTGGCGAAGGGGAGCGAGCGGAAACCGTTGTTGTTGCCACCGCCGCCGCTTGAATCCTCGTCCTGCCAAAGGCCCGAGAACGGACCCCGGTCGCGCCGCCGCGCCTCCTGCTGGTAGGAGGCGCCGCAGTTGTTGCGCGCCAGCTCGCGGATGATCTCGTCCTGATAGGAACGTCCGCTGTTTGCCTCGATGTCCTGGCGGCGGCCTTCCAGCTCCGCGATGTATCGCTTCGTCTCGTCGACCTGATTGACCGCACGACGGCAATTGCGCGAGTTGCGCAGTTGCTTGGTGAATAAGAACCATTCGTAGCAGTCGGCCCGCTCGAGCTCGCGTTCCTGGCGGCCCAGGTCGCGCTTGGCCTGTTGCAGCGCGCGCTCGATTTCGGGAAGCTGCTCGCGCGCCTTGTTGCCGCCCTGTGATTCCTGAACCAGCCGCTGCTCGAGTGTGAGGCAGATCGAGCTGTTGCCGCCTTGCGATGCATCCGGGTTCCACTGGCGATCGGGACCGGCCGGCGCCTGTCGCGGCGGTTCACGGTAAATCGGTTCACGCGGTACGGGACGCGGACGCTCCTCCGACTCCCACGGCCAGCCGAAGCCCTGCGCATTGACCCCCGGCGCGCTCATGATGGAGAGCGCGGTGGCAGCCAGCAGGCACGCGCTCAATGCCCAGCCCGCGAAGACAGGCCGTGGTCGCGCTGCTTTGAGTATCTTGTCCACCGTACGCCTGATCATGCCGCCTTGCATTGCTTGCCGCCATTCGCGCGGAGGACTTGAATTGCCGGGCGGCTTCGTGAGAAGTTCTGCGCCACTTGCTGCCAGCGAAGTGCGCCGCCTATGCTCTCGATTCGCCCCGCGGAGAGTAGCTCGCGTGAGATCTTCGGGCCTTCACACCACCCGCCAGCAGATCACCCGCCAGCACGGCCTACCAGTCCGGCCCGTGCTCCGGTGCCGCGCCGGCACCGTACCCAGCCCTTGCGCCGCTACGCCTCTATGAGAGGTTTAACCTGTTCTGCTAGGGGGTCAATTGGGACTAATCATGGCAATCCACAGGTCCGGCAGAAATTCTGCGCGCGGCATATGGCGACGGGGCGAAGATGCTGCCAAACCTTGAGAAATTTGTCGCCGGAGCGTTCAATAACGTATTGGTGGAAATCCAGGGCGGAAATCGGGAGGACCAGAAGTGTCGAAATGCACGAGGGCAGGTGTGGGCGTCGTGTCAGCGCTGGTGATGCTGGCGATCCTGATGGCACCGCAGGCTTCAGCCGAGGGCCTTGCAAAGCACTTGTCTTGCACCTTCGACCGCGGCACTTCGACGACCTATGAGGCTGGAGAGTTCATCTCCAAGCCCGCCCAGCCGCTGACTTTCGAAATTGCCGATATCGATCTGGAGGCCCAGTCTGCCCGCCTACTGACGAGTGACGGCGATGGCGTCGGCACGTTGCGTGTGGTTCGTGCGTTGAACGCCAATCATTTCCTCGAGGTCGTCAATGAGGGTTTCCTGAACCTGACCACGATCTACGATCTCGATGCCGCGCGCGGCACCTACCCGGCTGTGCATTCGCGCCATCTTGGACTTTTGGGTCAGCCCGTGTTCGCCCAATATAGTGGCCAGTGCAAGCCGCTGCCTTGAGGCGAGGCGCGGCTTGAAAGGCGCCCAACGGAACAACGATGACGCTTCATCTGGTTAAACTATGCGTCGGCGCGATCTCGATCGACGACTTGGCCGAATGGCAGGCTGGGCGTCTGGCCGAGGCACGCAAGCACAGCGCCGGCGCCAAGCTGTTCCACGCGACGTTCCAGACTCCGAGACGCCAGGACGAGCTGCTCGAAGGCGGCTCTCTTTATTGGGTGATCAAGGGGCAGATCCAGGTGCGCCAGCGTCTCATCGGCTTCAGCGAGGGCAATAAGAGCGATGGCTCGGCCTGCTGCCTGCTGCTGCTCGATCCAGCACTGGTTCCTGTCCATCCCGTGCCGCGGCGCGCATTCCAGGGCTGGCGGTATCTGACTGCCGAGGATGCGCCGCCGGATCTGACCGGTGCGGCCGGACGCGGCCTTGCCGCGATGCCCGAGCAGTTGCGCCGCGAGCTTGCCGAACTGGGGCTGATCTGATCAATTCGCCGCCACCCGCGGCCGGACCGGCCGGAAACTTCCCATAAGATGCCGCGCGAAGCGGCGCGACCTTGGCGCTGGAGGCGCCGCACGCATGACCCATCCACTCGTCAACCCGCGCATCCGCGCGATCCCGCCGACCATTCCCTTCGTCGGGCCGGAAGCCCTGATGCGCACATCCGGCCGCCGCTTCAGCGCGCGCATCGGCGCCAACGAGAGCGTATTTGGACCATCGCCCAAAGCGATCGCAGTGATGGAGAGGGCGGCGGCCGAGAACTGGATGTATGCCGACCCCGAAAGCTATGAGCTGCGTGCCGCCATCGCGCGTCACATGGGCTTTGGCGAAAACAACGTGGTGATTGGCGAAGGTATCGACGGACTCCTGGGGCTGACATTGCATGTCGTGCTGTCACCCGGCGACACGGTGGTGACGTCCGATGGCGCCTATCCCACCTTCAACTTCCACGTCGCCATGCATTCAGGGCGTCTTGTCAAGGTGCCATACCGCGACGACAAGGAGGATCTGGCGGCGCTGCTCGACACCGCCAGGCGCGAGAAGGCGCGCGTGCTTTATGTGTCAAATCCCGACAATCCGATGGGATCATGGTGGCCGGCCGATGAGATCCAGCGGCTGGTGGACCAGGTTCCTGACGACATGCTGCTGATCCTTGATGAAGCTTATGGCGATACCGCGCCTCAGGGCACGCTCCCCGCAATCGATGTCGCACGCCAGAACGTGCTGCGCTATCGAACCTTCTCCAAGGCCTACGGACTGGCCGGTGCGCGCGTCGGTTACTGCTTCGGCCCCGCCGAGCTGATCGCCGAGTTCGAGAAGGTGCGAAACCATTACGGCATCAACCGCGTGGGGCAGCTCGGCGCGTTGGCCGCACTTGAGGATCAGGCCTATTTGAAGACGGCTGTTGCAGACATCGCCTGTGCCCGCGAACGCATTTCTGGGATTGCCCGAGCCAACGGCCTGAATCCGCTGCCCTCGGCCACGAATTTCGTCGCCATCGATTGTGGCCGCGACGGCACTTACGCCAAGCGGATACTCGATGGTGTGCTCGCCCGCGATGTCTTCATCCGCATGCCCGGCGTGGCGCCCCTGAACCGCTGCATCCGCGTGTCCTGCGGCATCGAAGAAAACCTCAACATGTTTGCTGACGCGCTTGCCGGCAGTTTGAAATCGCTGGCGCAGACGTAAGCCAGCGGTTTGCGTGACTTGCCTGCAATCTTTGCAAATCGCCTTACGCTTCTCGAACGCTCCCTCGCATCCCGAGGTATGACAGCGTCAAATCCCACCTTCCCGAAGCTCACAGCGTCAGATGGCGGCGTCGGAACACAGCGCTCCGAACATGACAGAGCCCGGCGGGGTGCCTCCGCACCCCCCGGGCTTGCCGGATCGTCTCATGGGCTTTTTGATCGACGTACGGCGTTGCTCCTCTGCTCGGCTCGTTCGAACATCATGCCGGATCGGTGGTCTGCGACGCCAATGGTACGGGTGATCGTGACACCCTATGGCTCGCACCTTCCATCACTGGACAGCAGCCCATTCGCTGGGGGCTGCGTCGAACATGTGCCCGAAAAAATGGCCGAAGCAGTCGGGTTTAGTGCCTTGATACGTCCTTTTAGCCTGTAACGACCTCCGTCGAGAATTACGCTCATCCTGCCGCTTAATGGCACCAGCCCCGTTGAATGGACGTGCTTTAGCCAAGTATTGCACCAATCCATTCTGGTCACACACCATGTGTGCCCGTCTGCACAGGTGTAATGCACCAGACGGCATTCAGTAGCGTCGTTGTTTTCAGCTTTTCAAGTCTTCGCCGCCATTGTCGAAGATCAATTCAGATCTTGCGGTCAGGCGGCCTTTAGCGACCCGGCGGATACATTTTCTTAGACCTCCTATCGAAGGGTTGAAGAAAGTTTGCCCCTCGTTGCGCAGCCTGTCAACGCCATTCGAAACTTTTGTGTCGTTCCCGGACCATGCTTCGGGTTCGGCCACATGGTTAGCGCCATATTAACGCTCGCGCGCTAGCTTGAGTAAGTCTGCGATCGATGGGCCGGATGTGCGCCATGAGGGCTTGGCAACCGGTGGGCGGAAAAGGATGAGCAAGGCGACGGCAGCTATTGTCGGTTTGGCGGGTGTCGCCTTCGCGACCCTGCTGGGTTACGGCAGCGGCATGCCTGACGTTGGCACGATCGCCGCCAAATCCCCGACTACCGCGGAAATCGTGAGCCAGACCGATGCGATACGGGATTGGAAGCTTCACTGGCCATCGTTCGGAGTCGGCATTGCAGCGGGAATTCTGCTGGCGCTGTTTTTCCAGATCTCGTGGTTCGAGCTGCCTCGCTATTTCGTCCGCTGGCTCATCGCTAACGAACGCAATTTCTATCGGGTCGGCGTCGCCGGCGTTTGTCTCGCCGTCCTTCTTTTCTACTGACGCCACCTCTTGAGCAGCTACGTTTTTGCGACCTCGTTGTGCGCACGGGCGGCGATGTGACTTGCCGCTGCACATTTCTGCGAAACATGTTCAAGCCGTCGCCACGCCCACCCCTTCAAATTTTCCGGCCCCGCGCCATATTGAAAAGGGTCGCGCGAGGAGTTCGCGCGGGTCATCTGGATCCGTCGAGGGAGTCTCGGCATGACCTACGACTATCTGGCCTTCATAGGCCGCTTTCAACCATTCCATCTCGGCCATCGCTACGTCATCAATGCAGCGCTTCGTCGCGCGCGCCACGTGATTGTGCTTGTCGGTTCGCCAAACATCGCACGCTCTGCCAAGAACCCGTTCACCTACGATGAGCGTGCCGCCATGCTTGGTGCGGCGTTTCCTGGCGAGATCGCCGCTGGCCGTCTCGTTGTCAGACCAGTGGACGACTTCGCTTATAACGATACGGCGTGGGTGGCGGCGGTACAGCGAACGATGGCGCGCGCGGTGCTCGAGCATGCCAATGGTGGCGTCGCAACGTTGTGTGGCATGAACGATTTCAGGATCGGTCTGGTCGGCCACGCGAAGGACGCCTCCAGAAGCTATTTGAAATCATTCCCCGAGTGGGAGGTCGTCGAAATCGAGGCGCCGAACGGCACGTTCGCAGCCGCCGACATCCGCCGTGACTATATCCGCCGCGCGCCGATCCTGCCGCACGATACCTGTCCGCCCGAGGTCGTCGCACAAATGGAAGCCTTTTGCCTGACGCCCGCATTCACTTGGCTCGTCTCGGAAGCCGAATGGTTGGCGGACTACAAAAGAAGCTGGCAAGCAGCGCCTTACGCGCCGACCTTTGTCACCGTCGATTGTATCGTCGAACAATCAGGTCACGTGCTTCTCGTGCACCGTCGCGATGCGCCGGGTAAAGGCCTGCTGGCATTACCGGGTGGATTCGTCGGAAATGATGAGCACCTGCGCGATGCAGCGATCCGCGAGTTGCGCGAGGAAACAAGCATTGCCGATCAGAAGGGGCCGATACCGCCGGCAATGCTGGCCTCTTTCATCGACGATCGCGCCAGCCGCGTCTTTGATGCGCCCGACCGTTCCGAGCGCGGCCGCACGATCACGCATGCCTTTTTGGTGCGTTGTCCCGACCGCCGCAAGCTCTTCAAGGTGAAGGGCGGCGACGATGCCGCACATGCAGCATGGTATCGCTTCTCGGATCTCGATCCGCATGCATTTTTCGAGGATCACTGGTTCATCCTTCAGGCGATGACTGGGATCTGAACCCGACTGCGTTTTATCTGGCGGCGTCGCACCGGCAGCCGGGGAGTCCGGATGCCATCCAACGGCAAGAAAAGTTTTCGTTATGACCGATACGAAATCTAACGCTGGAGGGTCGCTGCACGCGGAAAGCCTGCGCAATCCGATCCTCAATACCGACAGCTATAAGCTCTCCCATTACCTGCAGTATCCACCCGGTACGCGGGCGATATCCGCATATGTGGAGGCGCGCCACGGTGGTGAAACCGAACGTGTCCTATTCTTCGGGCTGCAGATGTTTCTGCTCGATTATCTGACGCGCCGCGTCACCGCTACGGATATTGATGAGGCCGAGGAAATCGTGACGGCACATGGCTTGCCATTCAATCGCGAGGGCTGGCAGCGGATCGTTGATCACCACGGCGGCACCCTGCCGATCGAGATAGAGGCACTTGCCGAAGGAACGATCCTGCCCACAGGAATGCCGCTGCTCCAGGTGCGCACGACCGATCCGGAGCTGTTCTGGCTTGCCACCTACATCGAAACCGCGCTGCTGCGCGCGATCTGGTATCCCTCGACGGTCGCAACGGTCTCATGGGGCGTCAAGCGGACGATTGCGGCAGCACTTGAGAAAAGCGCCAATGACGACATCATTGATGCAGTTCTTCCTACGCGCCTTCACGACTTTGGCGCGCGCGGTACGGCGAGCTTCGAGCAGGCCGGCATCGGCGGACTAGCCCATCTCGTCAACTTCGCCGGAACCGACACATTGACCGCGCTGCTCTACGGCCGGACCTTTTACGACGAACCGATGGCGGGCCACTCGATCCCTGCTGCCGAGCACTCCACGATGACCGCCTGGGGCGAGTCGGGGGAAGCGGACGCATTCCGCAATATGATCCGCCGCTTTGGCGGGCCGGGGCGGTTCGTTGCCGTCGTTTCCGACAGCTACGACGTCTATCATGCCGTCCGGCGGAACTGGGGCGAGGTGCTGAAGGACGAGGTTTTGCAGATGGGCGGCACGCTGGTCGTGCGGCCCGACAGCGGTGATCCCAGGGTCGTACCCATCGACGTGGTCGAGATGCTGGGTCAGTCCTTTGGCTTCTCGGTGAACGCCAAGGGCTACAAGGTACTTCATCCCGCCGTGCGTGTGATCCAGGGCGACGGCGTCAATCCGCATTCCATTGCCGTGATTCTCGAGCATCTCCTCGCCAAGGGTTGGTCTGCCGAGAACATTGCTTTCGGCATGGGCGCTGCGCTGTTGCAGAAGGTCAACCGGGATACGCTACGCTTTGCCATGAAAGCCAATGCACGCCAGGACTCATCCGGTCGTTGGCACGATCTTGCAAAGACGCCGAAAACCGATCCCAGCAAGGCCTCGAAGGCGGGCCGTCTCGCCATAATCCAGGAAAATGGCCGCTACGGTTGGTGCAGACTCGATGAACTGGGGAGCCGTGAGAACTTGCTGCAAGTGGTCTGGCGTGATGGCAAATTGCTCAACCGCACGTCTCTGGCGGCCGTGCGTAACCGCGCTGCTGCCACGTTCTGCATATGAGTGGCGCGATGGGAGGACTTTCAGCCCCTTTGATCCCGTGACCAAATGAGCGTTGAAGGCATGAAAGGCGCCGTTTCGGGCGCCTTCCAAGTGTTTCCAGACGTATCACGCACGTCAGCCGGCGGTCGTCTGAGCTGCCAGCCGGTGGTGGCGCCTTAACAAGGGCTTGAGCACGATTACGGCACAAAGTGCGGCCGTGATGTCCATGGCAGCCACAGTGTAGAACACGGTTGACCAGGTTCCCGTCGCCTCCATCAGCAGGTTGCCGACCGGAACAAGCAATGCGGCAATGCCCTTGGCGCAGTAGAGAACGCCATAGATCATGCCGATGTGCTTGGTACCGAAAGCATCGGCCGCCGTGGCACTGAACAAGCTGTAGACCTCGCCCCAGGCCAGGAAGACGATGCCGCTGAGGATGATGAACGCCCAGGGGTTGTGACCGAACGTGGCCAGCGCAACGATGCCGAGTCCTTCGAGCATGAATGCAATGAACATCGTGTTCTCGCGGCCGATATGGTCGGAAGTCCATCCAAACAGCGGACGCGAAACACCATTCATGATGCGATCGAGCATCAATGCAAAGGGCAGTGCGGCAATTACGATGAAGCCGAGATTGACAGGGTGTTCCTTGACGCCGAGATCAGCTGCGACGACGCCGAGCTGGGCAACCGCCATCAGACCTCCGGTCACGGTCAGGATGAACATGATGAACATCAGGTAGAAGACCGGCGTCGCTGCGGCTTCCTTCAGTGTGTAGTCCTTCTGGCTCTGCGCCACCTTCGACGAGGTCGCGATGACTTCGCCTTTGGCAGGTGCGCGCAGGAAGAATGACGCCATGACGATCGCCGCACCCTGAACGATGCCGAACCAGAAGAACGCCTGGGAATATCCACCGTTGGCAATCAGACTGGCGATCGGCAGGATCGTGAGCGCAGAACCGGCGCCGTATCCGCCCGCCGTCAGTCCGACAGCCAGGCCGCGGCGGTCGGGGAACCACTTGATAGCGTTATTCACGCAGGTGGCGTAGACACACCCCACGCCGATGCCGCCTGCTATGGCGCCGATGTAGAACATCGAGAGCGTTGTCGCGTAGCTGTCGATCACCCACGAGAGGCCGACAAAAAGGCCCCCGGTGAAGACCATGAAACGAGGGCCGAATCTATCGATAAAGTAGCCTTCAATTGGGGCCATCCAGGTCTGTACGATCACGAAGATCGTGAAGGTCGCTTGGATCGCAGCGCGTTCCCATCCAAATGTTTTTTGTATTTCAGGAACAAATAGTGTCCACGCATACTGAATGTTTGCGGCGGCCACCATGCAAATGATGCCCACTACGATTTGAACCCAGCGTGATTTCAGTCCACTCCCCGCGTGCGTGCGGGAAGCTGCGGCCGCCCCTTGGGACAGCTGGTCAACAGCAGCCATATATCCTCCATTTGAAGACGTCTATAATGATATTTTTATTGTTTTTCATTGGTTTATGTGGCGGCCACCAATCTGATGACTGATTCCACCATAAGGTATACCATATACCACAGGATACGTGTTGTCACTGCGCTGGGCTTGAAAGATCAATAGGGCGAGCTCAAAAATTGGGTATACAACTCTGAAATCTCTCAAATATATATTTTTATTCGAGCTAAAACCCTAACCCTCGGATGCGGTTTTTGGCGACGGATTTTTGAGGTCAGATTTTGGTTTTTCTTGCGCGTTTTGCATCGACCAAATCAAAACTTTGCAATGTGGCGATACAAATCTCTGGGAGGCGGTTGAATTTGCAGAATTATTCAATTGAAATTGTTTATTTCAAAAATCGCGATGCAAAAAAAATCATGAAAGAGGTCCGGGGGCGCTGTGCTCCCGGACCCATTTCGCGCGGTTGGCTGAGTGATGCTTAGACTGAATAGTACATGTCGTACTCGACCGGGTGCGGCGTCATCTCGTAGCGCATGTTCTCCTCCATGCGCAGCTCGATGTAGGCGTCGATCGTGTCGTCGGTGAAGACGCCGCCCATCTTCAGGAAGCCGCGATCCTCATCGAGAGACTTCAAAGCCTCGCGAAGAGAGGCTGCAACCGTTGGGATCTGGGCAAGCTCCGCCGGAGGCAGGTCGTAGAGGTTTTTGTCCATCGCCGGACCGGGATCGATCTTGTTGGTGATGCCGTCGAGACCGGCCATCAGCATCGCAGCGAACGCGAGATAGGGGTTGGCACCCGGATCGGGGAAGCGAACCTCGACGCGCTTCGCCTTGGGCGAAGAGACGTGCGGAATTCGGCACGAAGCCGAGCGGTTGCGCGCAGAGTAGGCGAGCAGCACCGGCGCCTCGTAGCCCGGAACCAAGCGCTTGTAGGAGTTCGTCAGCGGGTTTGCGAAGGCGTTGATGGCCTTGGCGTGCTTGAGGATACCGCCGATGTAGTAGAGGCACATTTCCGAGAGATCGGCATACTTGTTGCCGGCAAACATCGGCGTGTCGCCTTTCCAGATCGACTGGTGGACGTGCATGCCCGACCCGTTGTCGCCGAAGATCGGCTTCGGCATGAACGTTGCCGACTTGCCGTAGGCCTGCGCGACGTTGTGCACGACGTACTTGTAGATCTGCATGCCGTCGGCCATTTTGATCATCGGGCCGAACTTGACGCCGAGTTCATGCTGGGCCGAAGCCACTTCGTGGTGGTGCTTCTCGACGATCACGCCCATCTCCGACATGACCGAGAGCATCTCCGAGCGGATGTCCTGGCAGCTGTCGATCGGCGGCACCGGGAAGTATCCTCCCTTCACGCGCGGACGATGACCCAGGTTGCCCATCTCATAGGCCGTATCGGAGTTGGAAGGCAGTTCCGTGCAGTCGACTTTGAAACCGACATTGTACATGTCGGTCGAAAAGCGCACGTCGTCGAAGATAAAGAATTCCGCCTCCGGTCCGAAGTAGACGGTATCGCCGATCCCGAGCGACGCCATGTAGGCTTCAGCCTTCTTGGCGATCGACCGCGGGTCGCGCTCGTACATCTCGCCGGTGGACGGCTCAAGCACGTCGCAAAAGAGCGCCATCGTTGTCTGCGCGAAGAAGGGATCGATGTGGGCCGATGCCGGATCGGGCATCAGCAGCATGTCCGAGGCCTCGATCGATTTCCAGCCGGCGATCGACGACCCGTCGAAAGCGTAGCCGTCCGTGAACATCGCCTCGTCCACGCACGAGACGTCGGCCGTGACGTGCTGCATCTTTCCCTTGGTGTCGGTAAAGCGGAGATCGACGAACTTGACGTCCTTCTCCTTGAGCATGGCCACGACATCGTTTGCGGTCTTCATGAGAGCTCCCCTGTTGCGAGCGCTTGAGTTCTTTGGGTTGCGTTGGCCGGCCGTTGTGAGCGGGCCGGAGTGTTCAGTATTTTGGAGTCCTTGGTGCCCGGTTCGTCCGGGCGGCCTCAGATCGCATCGCTGCCGGTTTCGCCCGTGCGGATGCGGATCGCCTCCTCGACGGTCGAGATGAAGATCTTGCCGTCGCCGATGCGTCCAGTCTTGGCAGCGTTCTGGATCGTTTCCACGGCTTTGTCGACCATCTCGTCGCTCAGCACCACCTCGACCTTCACCTTCGGCAGGAAGTCGACAACATATTCCGCCCCTCGATAGAGCTCGGTGTGTCCCTTCTGCCGTCCGAATCCCTTGGCCTCAATCACGGTAATTCCCTGCAGGCCGATCTCCTGCAGAGCTTCCTTCACCTCGTCGAGCTTGAAGGGCTTGATGATGGCCTCGATCTTTTTCATGAATTCCCAATGCCTCCCGGTCTTCCGGATTGTCAGGTTGCCGCGCCGGACGGCGCACTCAAAAGCATGCCCCATGCCAGTTTGTAAATGGAAACATAATCCCTTGCCTTTCAGCAGGTTGGCGCGAGGCAGGCGGAATGTGATGTCAGATTATGCAGTTGATTTGCCTGTTTTATGGGCACCATGCCGCGCATTCAGGCAGACATCCTGGGCACGGCGCATGATCGAGATCAAGCCTTCCACGCACATCGTGCTTGCAAAGGTCGAGGCGAGGGGCCGCCGCCACGAGGCGTGCCGCATGCGTGCAGGTCGGCGTCCGCGCTATGCTCCTGGCTCCTGGCGGAAGGACGCCGGCAACGGCGTCGCCGAATGACCGGCTTGGCAATGATTGAGAGGCGTATATGACCGAGTTGCTGACCACCGAGGAGATGGGACGCGCGGACCGGCGCGCGGTGGATCTGGGCATAGCCTCGCTGACGCTAATGGAGAACGCGGGCAGGGCGGTTGCCGATGCGGCGTGGGCGTATCTGCAGGCTGGCGACAAGGTGGCGGTGTTGTGCGGGCCGGGCAACAACGGCGGCGATGGCTTTGTCGCGGCGCGTCATCTGGCGGAACGCGGGTGCGATGTGAGGGTAGCGCTGTTGGGAGACATCGCCGCAATCAAAGGTGATGCCGCGGAGATGGCGGCCCGCTGGTCGGGTGAGGTTTCAGCTCTGCATCCCGACATTTTGCCGCAAGCCAAGGTCGTCATCGACGCCGTATTTGGTGCCGGTCTCAGTCGCGACGTGAGTGGCGTCGTGAGCGAGGTGATCCGCGATCTCAACGCACGAGAGCAAGGCGTGAAGGTCATTGCCGTCGATGTGCCGAGCGGGCTTGATGGCAACACCGGGCAGAAGCGTGGCGTTGCCGTACGTGCCGACGAAACCGTCACCTTCATGTGCTTGAAGCCGGGTCACGTTCTAATGCCCGGGCGCAAGTGCTGCGGACGCGTCACCATCGCCGATATCGGAATTCCGGTGCACATCCTCTCCGAGGTGGGGTCGCGGGCATCGCAGCTGAGTGAGGCAAGCGCAGTCGATATTGCCGGAATGTTCCCCTGGCGCACGGCGGACGCGCACAAGTATGCCCACGGCCATGCCGTCGTTGTTTCGGGGCTGGCGTTCCAGACAGGTGCAGCCCGCCTGGCGGCGCGCGGCGCGCTGCGCGTGGGAGCAGGGCTCGTCACCGTGGCATCTCCGCTAAACGCCCTACCTGAGAATGCCGCGCATCTGACCGCCGTCATGCTGAAGCCCTGTGCCGGCCCGCGTGCGTTGTCGGAGATCCTCGCCGACCGACGCAGGAATGCAGTCCTGATCGGCCCTGGCGCAGGCACGGGATTGGAGACGGCGGAACTTGTATTGGCCGCACTTGCTTCGGGCGCTGCCGTGGTGCTCGATGCCGACGCGATCACGTCGTTTGCAGCCGATTCCGAGAAATCGGCAGCCGTTTCTTTCGGCTTTACCTCGAAGAGCGAGACGAAAACCCACGGCTCAAAAGCCTTGTTCGATGCAATCCGCGCACAAGCCAGGCGCCCCGTCGTGCTGACGCCTCATGAGGGAGAGTTCAGACGGCTCTTTCCCGATCTCGCCGATGTTCCCTCAAAACTCGAGCGCGCGCGCGCAGCGGCAAGCCGTTCTGGCAGCGTGATTGTCCTCAAAGGTGCCGATACCGTGGTCGCTGCACCCGCAGGCGATGCGGTCGTTGCCACGAACGCACCACCCTGGCTAGCCACCGCCGGCACTGGTGATGTGCTGGCCGGATTCGTGACCGGTCTGCTGGCGCAGTCCATGTCGGCATTCGCGGCGGCGAGCACTGCGGTATGGGTGCACGGCGAATGCGCCAACAGCCTCGGGCCTGGACTCATCGCCGAGGATCTGCCCGAAGCAGTTGCCGATGTGTTGGCAGTTCTGTTGCGTACCCGCAATGAAAGGACTGCGCAGCATTGAGCCTGCGCACTTTCAACGCGACCTGCCGTTCCCGGATTGATCGGGCTCGCTTGGTTCGCCTCACATCCCGCCGAGATAGGACCTGGCTTCCTCGCCGGGGTTCGGCAATCCGGCGACGCGCCAGGCAACAAGGCAATAGCCGAACAACTCGTTAACTGCGCTGCGATCAATACCGGCCTGATGGCAGACGTTGTGGATCGACGAGATGGTCGCCATGCGCTCGAATTCATTGCGTAGCGCGCGGATGACCGCCCAGTGACGCTCGCTGAGGTCAGTTATTCCTTCTTCGCGCGCCAGTTCGCGTGCCAGATCCTCGGTCCAGAACGAGAAATCGGTGATCAGGCCATCATCGTCGAGCAGCGTCGGCTCGTCCTTTTTTGCGGCCAGGGCGGTCATGGCAGGTGTCCTTTCAAGCGCTGGGAGATGACGCGGCAGCGTCGCCTGGGCACTAGAGCACCTTACATCAAATAGAAAAATTTTTCTTGATTCATGTTGACACACCAATAAAAAAGAAAAAATTACTAAATTGTCGACGGCACGGCAGGGGGCCTGCTCAATCGGGCCGCTGGCCCGCACGTTTCAGCTCGTCATCGGCCTTCAGGAAGGCATCGACTTCTGGCGTCAGCGGCGGGCTCTCGGCCTGAAAGCCCACTTCGCTCATCAGCCGTTCGATCGGCACGAAGCGGCTGAGCGCGCGGTCGTAGAGGCCACCTTTGAACAGTGCGTGAGCGGCAATCTGTTCGGACCTCGGACCGTCCTTGAAGATGAATTGTTGCTCCATCACGACGCTGGTTGCATCCCAGGCAACGATCCGCGTGGCGATCTCGAAGCGCTGGAACAGCCGCAATTCGCGCCTGAAGCGGATCTTGATGGCGCTTGCGACGGGTGTCCACTTGTGACGCAGCACCGCCCGCCACAGACCGCTGCGTACCACGATATCGAGGCGCCCCAGATCCATGAGCGTGAGGTATCGGCCGTTATTGAGATGTGCCGATGTATCGAGATCGGTTGGCAAGACGCGGAAGTTTAACCGCGAGACGCCATCGGGCACCCCGATCGCGGGACGCCGCCAGATTGTCACAAGGTACCAGAGCAGACGCAGCCACAGGTTCATCGGTAAAGGGTCTCCGGGGCTGGCGGAACCGATCGGCAGATCCAACCGCAGCATGACGTAAACGTCAAGATCAAGCGTAGCGGCTGGAAACGCAGCTGCGACAGCGCGGCCTGTTTCGCGACTGGCAACGCGGGGTTCGCGGCGGCGCCATATTCCCTTACTATTGAAACAACGATTCAGGATGGACGGGCTCTGGCAGCGATGGTCCTGCCGATTGCGCGGGACCTGAATGCAGGCATGTGCGCCGGTCTCTGTCACCGCCGGCTGTTCGACCGAGAGGACGCGACGAGTGCACGAACAAGTTCGCGAAGCGCACACATGCCGCCGCGGCGGTTTCACGACATTGGGATGCGGCGGTGCGACGTGCGCCGCTGTCCTCGCCATTGCACTCGTGACGGCGCTGGCATCGGGCTTTGCGCAAGCGGCGCCAAATTCGGCTTCTCCCGAGACCGCCCGCAAGGGTGGAGCCGCCCTGGTCCGCGGCGATACCGGTCAGGCCATCACCCATTACACGGCGGCGCTTGCCGACACCTCGCTGGCCAACGATCGCCGTGCCATGATCCTCAACGATCGAGCAGTCGCCTTCGCGCGCATCGGCAAGACCAAGGAAGCCTTCGATGACTTCAATTCGGCCGTGCAGCTCTTCCCAGAATATCCAGCGCTTTACAACAACCGGGGCAATCTGCTTCTCGCCTTGGGACTCGTGAAAGAAGCGCTGAAGGATTTCGATCGCGCTCTCGTGCTCGCACCGGGCTATGCAGCCGCTTACAATAATCGGGCTGGGGCACGTATGCGTGTCGGCGAGGTGGAGGGTGCGGTCCGCGATTACACCCATTCCATCCGCCTCCTGCCGTCGAGTGCCGCACCATTGTCGGGTCGCGGCCTTGCGCATTTGCAGCTTGGCCGCCCGCATGCCGCCATTCGCGACTTCTCACGCGCCGTCAGTTCCGACGCCAGTTTCGCCACCGGCTACGGCAATCGCGCAGAGGCAAAGCTCGCCGTGGGACATTACGAGGAAGCGATCGAGGATCTGTCGCGCGCGGTGGCATTCGACATCAAGAATGCCGACCTGTACCGGATGCGCGGCCGTGCCTATCTGGTGACCGGCGGTGTCGACGCCGCCATAAAGGATTTTTCCCAGGCCATCGAATTGAGGCCGAATGATCCAGCACTTTACGCAGAGCGTGGTCTGGCTCATGCCCGTGCCGGCCATTTCGAGGAGGCGCTGGCCGATCTCGGGCACGCCATCGAGCGCGATCCGCGCTCCGCTGTCGCCTTTGCCTATCGCGGCTATGTGTTCAAGGAGCAAGGGCAGGCCGATGTCGGCATGAAGGATATTGCACGCGCGGTGAAGCTCGCGCCCGACAATGCCGACGTGCTGTGGGCCAAGGCCGAACTCGAGGACACGCTGGGCCAGCGCGATCAGGCCGTTGTCGATTTGAAGCACGCGCTCCAGCTGGAGCCGGGCATGAAGCTGGCTGCCGATTCACTCGAGCGCATCGACGCCGCCGCCGCCAGCATGTCCGAGGAAGTACCTGTGCCGGGGCTTGGACATGACGATTGGGAAGTGGTTGCCCGCGGCAAGCGCTTCTTCGCAGTCAACCCGGATCACCCGCGCTTTTCGGTTCCCCTCGAGATGGTCGGTGAGGGCAGTCCAAAGCTGATATCCTGGGAGGTACGGCCCGCACCGTTGAAACACATTGGCGTGCTGACCTTCTACGGCGGCACCGTCAAGGGCGAGAAGGGTGACGAGGAGACCGAGTTCGCCGCCATCCTCAACACATCGACCAGCACTGTGGTGGCCATCGAGCCGCATCGCCAGGGTGAAAAGATCTCCACCTGGACGTGGAGCGATGACAAGGTCACGGTTGCTGCTGTCGATGGTGTAACCGATGAGTTCCAGCTCGAGCCGCGCCGGCAGCCGGTCGCAAGCAGCGCTCACCGCCGCCGCTATAGCGAGGGCTTCGACGACCCATGGGCGGACCCATGGGCCGGGCCCAGGCAGAACAGCCGCCGCGCCTCGCGTCCGGCCCGGCGCAAGCCCAAGACTTTGTTCGATCTGCTCTTCAACTGATCAGAGTACCGCCAGGATCAGCGCAGCCGGGCGGAATCTCGAAAGCCATGGCGCAGTGCTGACGGTCTCATTGTGAGACGTGTGCTAACCCTCGAAAGCCCCGGCGATTAAGAAAATCGCATGAGTATAGCGTGTAGACATCGCAATCCGAATGATCGGGTGGCGCAGGTCGCGGCGTTGGAGTGGTGTTGATGAAGTTTTTGATTGGTGTGGTGGCTGGGATTTTGAGCGCCGCCGCGTTCACTGCGAGTGCTTCTGCCGAGGCTGGCACGCTGAAGGTCAAAATCGATCTGACAAGACAGCGCTTGATGGTCCAGGAGCACGGCGAGACGATCTATGCCTGGCCAATCTCGTCGGGCCGTGCGGGCTACCGCACCATCACGGGTAGCTTCACGCCGCAGTGGATGACGCGCATGCATTATTCGCGCAAGTACGACAATTCGCCCATGCCCAACGCCATATTCTTCCATGGCGGCTTCGCCATTCATGGCACCTACGCCACTGGCCAGCTCGGCAGCCCGGCGTCTCACGGTTGCGTCCGGCTCTCGCCACGCAACGCCAAGACCCTCTACAACCTGGTCTCCAAGCATGGCCGCGCCCGGACCACCATCTCGGTTTATGGCACCGCGCGTGATCGTGCACCCGTCGCAGTCGCATCAAGGTCCAAATCGAAATCCAGGAACGTTCACGCAGGTGCGGGAGCGTCGCGCACGATGGGCTACCCGTCCGCCTCCCTTGCAACCGGGCGGCCCAAGATCATTTATCGCAACGGGCGGGCCTATGTGTACGTCGGCAAGGACGCTGCCCGTCGCTACTACACCAGGAAGCAATATTCTGGAGGCTTTATAAATTACTGACGCACGATGCGTCGGGTATCCATCAGGTGTGGGCGAAGGGAGAAGAAGCGCTCCCCCTTACTTCGTTTTTCATTGCAGCACACATGTTGATGAGCGCAGCGCCGCCAAATCGAAATGGCAGCGCCACATCTTAAAACGGGTTCCATGTCGCATGCGGGGTGAAGCGCACGTAGCCGATGTTGGCGCCGAGACGTAGGCCGACGCCCGTGCGTATGGGTGACATCAGCACCGGCCCACCCTTCAGCAGCGTCAGCCCAACGCCGCCCAGCACGTAGGCCGAGCCGTCGACGCCGCCAAAGTTGCGGAACAAATCCGTCTCGGATTTCAGCCGGTAGATGAGAAAAAGCGTACGCGATCCCTCGGCACCGAAGTCGTAGCCCAGTGACGGCCCATGCCAATAGACTTGGCGCTGCCCGCCAGCGCGCATGTAGAGCGTCCCTTTGCCGTAACGTGCGCCGGCCAGGAACGCACCGCCCCCTTCGCTACCCAACACGTACGCGCTCGGTCGCCCATAGTTTGAAAAGGCGTATTCGATGACGCTGCCGAGGTTGGTCGAGATGGTGCCGAAAAAGCCTCGCGTCGCCGCCTTGATCTCGTCGAGCGAGTATCCCGGTTCGCTTTCGGGCAAGGGCGCCGCCAGTGGCTCTTGCTGGATTTGTTGACCGATGGCTCCCGCTGCGTCCGCCTCGCGCCTCTCGCTTGGTTGTGCAGGCGCTGTTTCAGCTTGCCAGGTGCCGGGTGGGGCAGACGCGGGCTGACGCGTCGGCGGCCCCTTGGTCGCACGCTCGGGCTTGGGCTTAGGCTTTGCGGTGGCAGCCTGTTGGCTGTGGCTCGATGCGATCTCGCCGTCTCGCATTGCCTCGGCGAGATTAGCCTGCGTTAGCTCCGCCTTTTCTTTCATTGTCGCCAGGAGTTGGCGGCCCGCGTCCTTCAATGCCGGAAGCCGGGAGCAGTCGAGTGATTTCTCGTCCACCTCGCCGAGCATGTCGATCTTTGACAGAAGCTCGTTGGCTCTCTCGTCGAGCGCGGCAATGCGCGGCGTATGCAGGAACTGTATCGCCCGCTCCTCCAGTTCCCTGTCGCTCCAGCCGCGCTTTTCCTGGAGTTTCTTGACCGCCGCCGTCACATTGGGTGCGTTCGCCGCGTTGAATTCGCGCAAGGCGGCACCGGCTTGGTCGACGGCGCGTGCAAAATCGTCCGGTGAGCATGTTTGGGCTGCAGCAGGCAGCGCAGCGAGGCATGGCGCAACAAAGAGCACCACAAGCCGAGCGATCCAGGCATGAGGACTGCTCGTCAGGCGGCGAGCCACACGCTTTGTGTAAAACGGCATGAGCATAAAGTGGAGTTCCTTGCATCGCGGTGCCAGTGGCAATCGTCTCCGGCGGCCAGTAATCCGCTGTCGTCGCTGTCTCGTGACCGCCGCCATAGCGCGTGATGGTGGCCGTTCGGCGTCGGCCACCAATCAAAACCAGACCTGATCGAGCGGGACCTGGGTCGGAGTTGGCGCCCGTAGCCGTCCATGATCGGGCCAGTTCATCACCTTTGGGTGGCACGGCAAGAAAAATCGGCGCGTGTAACGGCCGGAACAGCGACGGCGCGGGCGCCAGCCTATCGTCAGGGTCATCAGATGAATGGCCGGCACGGCCAGGACGCAAACCCGACAGGACACCCCAAGGAGGACACCATGACTGCGAACAAGCTCATCAAGTCGATTTTTGGTACCGCCCTCATGCTCGGCGTTGCCACGTCCACGATGCTGGTCTCCGGCGAGGCCGAGGCCGGGCGCGGCGGCAAGGGCTACTTTGTCCAGCAGTACGACCTGGACCGTCCGCTGCACGGCTACGAGGGTCACGCCTGGCGGGGATATTACTGTTCCTACAAGCGTCTGCCGAAGCGTGAGTGCAACTGGAACGGCGTGACCGAGAAGTGCAAGGTCGTCGGCTGGACGCTTGAGCAGTCCTGCCAATAAGCCTCAGCAAATCGTAGGAAAAACAAATAGCTCTGCGGCCCCGGGGGTTCAGCCTCGGGGTCGCGTCGCGTGGTGGTGCCCGCACGGCATCAGATCAGCGCCTACAACATGTGTGCTACAGGAAATGAACGCTTATCAGCGGCGTTCCCTGTCGCGCTGCCAGTAAACGAAAGCCACCGTCACCATCGCCGTCAGCGCAATCGTCCCCAGAATGTCTGAGCGACGAATGAAGGCGTACCAGGCATCGAAGCCCTGCGTGAAGCCGCTGCGTGCCGTCAGAACATTGTTGAGCATAAGAATGACGAATGCCGCGAACGCTGTGAGCGCCGAGGAGATCGCCACCTGTGTGACGCGCTTGGTCAGACGCGTGACGGAGAAGGTGCTGCTCCCAAGCGCGAATTGGGTCCGGTCGGACATGATGCGAGCCTCCAGCTTTCTCGAAGCAATTCTTGAACCTAGCCGATTCCCGATGGCGAGACGAAGGCGCCATCGCTCTCCCCGCCGCGCCGTGTCGCTTTGCAGCTAGCGGCTGCCATAGGGGCGGAGTATGGGTCGAACTGTGGTTATCCACCTCCGGGCTGGGATATGCGGCTCTGCAACGCTTCAGGAAAATCACAAATGTTCAGGGGGTTACAGTGCCGAATCAGCGGGACGGTCGGGTTGGAAACCAAACTCGGTTTGTCTATAGTGCCCGGCGATGGCTCCAACTGGTGCCGTGGCGACGGCGGTCGAACACTCGAGCAGCGATGCTTGATCGGGGACGCAATGGTGCCTCTGGCAGACGGGTGGGGCTGTGGAATGCGCAAGCGCGCCGTCAGGGCGTGGCCGGGTTGCAATGTCTCGAAACGGTCATGATGGCCGTTGAGGGAAGCTGGCGTGCGGCCGGGCGCGGAGTCGTTATGCTGGACGCAAGGCAAACGGGTCCGCGAGGCCGGGCAAGGTCGTGGATTGATGTACGCGGGATGGGGCACGTATGCCGGCAAAGCGTTGCGGCTGGCGCGACGGACGGTGTTGGGTGTCGATTGCGGTGGCGCGGCACGTCACGCTGAGGGGTGCGGTCTGTGGGGAGCAAGAGCGGTATGAGGTGCAATCCGTGGCGCTGGCTGTGGGGGCTTATCCCGGTCGCGATCCTGACTTTTCTCACGGTCCAGTGGGAGCATGACCGCATCGAGAACGATCTCCGCCAGCGTACAGAGACTGCGTTGCAGGCGGCCGGTCAGCAGTGGGCCGTAACTGCATTCGACGGCCGCGATGGTCTCATCACCGGTCAGGCGACCTCCGACGAGGGTCCGCAGCGTGCGCTCGCCGTCGTGCGCGACGTGTGGGGCGTTCGCATCTCCGATCAGCGCACCCGACTGCTGCCGAAGATCGAGCCCTACCAATGGTCGGCGGGCGTGCGCAACGACCGCTTGAAGCTGATCGGATACGTTCCCTCTGACGAGGTTCGCACCACCATCATCGGACTGGCCCAGGCAGCCTTCCCCAATCTTTCAATCGACGACCGTCTCGAGCTTGCCCGCGGCGTGCCTGATCAGAATGTCTGGCTCGGTGGCATCGGCTTCGGCATGAAACAGCTTGCTTCGCTCCGCAGCGGAACGGTGAGCCTCACCGATACGGGTCTTCGCATCGAGGGTGAGGCGGGGGACTTCTCCCGCTATAAGAGCGTGAAGGGCGCTCTCAGGACCAAGCTGCCCTCGGGCGTGACGCTGATCGCAGAGAAGGTGACGCCGCCCGTCATTTCACCTTTTACCTGGATGGCAAAGCGCCAGGGTAATCAGATCCAGCTTGGAGGCTACGTTTCCGATGAAGCGTTGCGGGAGCAGATCTTCTCACACGCCAAGAAGAAATTCCCGCGCCACGCCATTGTCGATCGTATGGAAACCGCTGCCGGTGCGCCAGACAAGCTCGCCGCGGTGGCCAGGGCCGCGCTCGATCAGTTGGTTCTCCTCGAGAACGGTGTCGTGGAACTTGCCGATAAGAAGGTGAGCATCACCGGCCAGGCGCCCGACCAAGCCAGTGCTGCTGCGGCAGCCGGCGGACTGCGCGGTGCGGCCGAGGGCTATCAGATCACCGAGGCGATAACCTTCCCGAAACCGGCGCCGGCGCCGATCAGTCCCTACGTCCTGAAGATCGACCACTCCGCAAATGTGGTCACGGTGGCCGGCTATGTTCCCAACGAAGAAGCGCGCACAGAGTTGCTTGCGGCCGCACGCAAGCGCTTTACCGACGCCGATGTCCGCGACCAGCTTCAACTGGCATCGGGCGAACCCCCGCTCTGGCTCGGCTGCGCCAAGGCGGGATTGTCGAAACTGGTCGATCTCGACAAGGGCGCTTTCACGGTAACCGATATGAAGTTGAAGCTGGTCGGCAGCACCCGCAGCGAGACCGTGGCTGGAAATATTGCCAGTGAATTGCGCACGGCTGCCAACCGTGCCTGCGAGACGTCCGTTGAGGTTGCCTACGACGCACCGCCTGAGCCCAACCTCAACTGGCGCGCCGCATATGACGGCGGCAAGACCGTCGTCATCGAGGGTGACGTTCTGGATGCGCGCACCCGCGCCGCGCTGGTGCAGGCGGCAACGCGCCACTTTCCCGATGCGCAGATCCAGGATCGCATGACGATCAAGAATGCGGCCTCGACGAAGTGGGCTGTCGCCGCCGAACTCGGGCTGAAGCTCATCGCCAACTTGCGTCAGGGTGAGGCAGTCCTTTCCGGCCAGGTTCTGATGATCCGTGGCGAGGCGAAAGATACAGCGGTGCAAACGGGCGTGCGCGATCAGCTCTCGCGCGCGGTTCCTAAAGGCTACACGGCGCGCGACGCGATCGAAGTGCGCTCCGACGCCATGATCTGGGCCGAGCAGGAGGCCAAGCGCAAGGCGGCGGAGGACGCTGCCAAGGCCAAGGCCCCTGCCGAGCAGGAATCGCGTCGCAAGCAGGATGAGGAAGCGCGTGTTACGGCCGAGCGGGTCAAACTCCGCGAGGAGGCCGATGCTTGCCAGCGAATTATGCGCGAGGTGAGCACCACCGGCGTCATACGTTTCGACTGGGCAAGCTCCAATCTCGATAGCGCCTCACGGCCGACGCTCGACAAGCTCGCCAAGGTTGCGCGCGCCTGTCCGAAGGCGAAGATCGAGATCGAGGGCCATACCGATGCCGAAGGCACGCCCGAGCGCAATAAGAACCTGTCCGAGCGCCGCGCCAAGTCCGTCTACGACTACCTGGCCAAGGCCGGTGTAGGTGCAGAGCGCCTATCCGCCGTGGGCTATGGAGAGACGCAGCCCGTTGCCCCGAATGACACGCCTGCCAACCGCGCTAAGAATCGGCGGATCGAGTTCACGGTCGCACCCGAATAGTCGAGGCCATTGCTAACAGCCGGCTGCTCGCCGGCGATGGGAAGTGTGCCATGGATTATCTGTTCTTGAAGTTGTTCTGGTATCTCGTCGTGGCTTTCCTGATCGGCATCGCCATGGGTTGGCTGACGTGCAGCCGCCGTACCGAGGACTGATCGCAGTCTCTCGCGTCAAGCCGCGGTATCGGCAAGGAGTACCGTCAAATGACCTTTCTGCTGTTCCAGGCGTTCCTGCTGATGGCCGCGGCCTACTTCCTCGGCGCGTTTCTCGGCTGCTGGTGGCGTCGCACCTTCTTCGGGCCGGCACAGGAGCGTTCAATCCGGTCGAATGCAGAGGCCGTTGCCACCGCCGGCGCAGTCACCAGCGCCGATGCGCTTAATATCCCGCGCTCCGAGCCGATCCCCGTGCAGCCGCGCATCGAATATGTCGAGGCGCCCGAAGCGATCGCAGAGCGCAACCGCTTCGAGCGTGCCTTGTCAGGGGCGGGCAGTCTGCAGGCGGGGCGGCCGGACGACGCATACGACACCGCTGAAGTTGCCCACCAGGACGAGCCGCCGCGCGCCGACGACGACATCGCTCACTTCGCAGTCGAGCCGAGGAGCACGCAGGCTGGGCATGAGCCGACAGCTTCATCTGCACCGCCGCATGCCGGGGCACCGGAAATCGAGCCTGAGCCCGTACCCGCCGCAGCCAACGTTACCGATGACGCCATCGCCGCAGCGGCGGCCGCAGCCGTTGCTGCTGCAGTCGGTCAGCGCGCAGCGCAGAGCTTCGCGCCACCGGCAGAGGCCACGCCAGCGCCCCAGGCAACTCCGGTCGCCGCCTCGGGCGGCATGGCCGGCGTCGCAGCCGACGTGCGCGTGCCGCCACTAATGCCAGCCGACAGTCAGGATCTCAAGCTGATCCGCAATATCGATGCCGACGTCGAGCGCATACTGAATGGTCTGGGTATTTGGCGATATGCCGATATCGCGCGCTGGGGACACGGTGATGTCGCCGCCGTAAACGTTGCAGTTGGCGGGCATGCGCGCGTGCAGCGTGAGAACTGGGTCGAGCAGGCAACGGTGCTCGCCAAGGGAGGGCTCACAGCCTACGCACGCCGCCGCCTGCGTGGCGAGGCCGCCGACGCCCGACCGACGGAAGCGGCGCGTCCGTCCCATGGGTCGATGGCCGCCGCGCCTGCGCGCGCCATGCCATCGCTGCCGGGCGAGACGACAGAACCTCGCACGCCATCCGGAATGGCCTCGGCGGCCGCTGCGGCCGTTGCGGCAGCCGCCGCATCTGCCAGTCGTGGCCGCGCCGCCTCGGCAAGCAGCCGCTATCTCGCCCCGGTTCGTGCGCCGCGCCCCGTCATTACCGAACTCGGCGAGCCGCGAGCCACGGTGCCTGAGCCCGCACCAACGCCGCCGGCAACGGCTCACGTTCCACCTACAACACCCCTCGCTCCGCCGGCGCCTGCCGGCACCCTGACGCGCTCCATTGCGGATTCGCTGCAAAGGATCCGCGGCATCGATGCAGCCGCCGAGCATTTGCTGCACGACAACGGCGTTACGCGTTATGCGCAGATTGTTGACTGGACCGTCACCGAGGTTGAGTACTTCGACGAGCTGATGGAGCAACCCGGCCGCGTCAGCCGGGAGAACTGGATCGAGCAGGCACAAATCCTTGCGCGCGGTGGCTCGACGCTGTTTGCGCGTCAGCGCGATGCGGGCGCAATCCAACTCGTCGGCGGGGCAGCCGCGATGGCGGCCGCTGCTGCGTCGGCTGCGTCTGCAGCGATGCAGACAATAGGCGAGCCGCGCGCCGCCCGCCCCTCGCGCCTAGTCGATGCCATGCGGCAAAACCAGGAACGCGCGCCTGCCGCCCAACCTCAGGACCAGCCTGAGCCCCAATCTTCGCAAGCCCAATCTTCCCAAACCCAGTCTTCCCAGACCGACTCGCACCTCGTGCGCCACGACGTTGCCGGCCTGCGATCGGTCCGTTCCGAGGCTCTGCGCAGTGATCGCTTCGGCGGTACTGCGCATGCCGTAGACGACCTGAAGCGTATTCGCGGGATCGGCGTACTGATCGAAAAGAAGCTCAATTCGCTCGGCATCTCCGCTTACGATCAGATCGCCAACTGGACGGCCGCCGACGTTGCCGACGTCAGCGAGATACTGGACTTCAGAGGGCGCATCGAGCGTGAGAACTGGATCGAACAGGCGCGAATCCTCAGCGCAGGCGGCCAGACCGAGTTCTCCCGCCGTGTCGATCGAGGGGATGCCTCCTGACGGTGCCCGCATGGAAATTGGAATGGAGTGCAGAGCCGACGCAAAGGGCGGGCAATGAAGGCTGCTGGTATGCGCGCCAGTAGCGCGTAGCTCAACGCTGCGATGTCACGCTGCGGCGTAGCGATATGTGTGGTCTGTATTGACGAGGAATGCATCGATCGCGTCCAGTGTCGGCGCGTCATGCAGCAGCGGCGCGTGGCCCTCACCTGGCACGACGTGGGCGACGAGCGAGGGATGCCGCTCCGCCATGCGTGCGACCGTCTCCGCCGAAAGCAGGTCTGAGTTCGCGCCGCGGATTACCATCGCCGGCACGCGGCGCAGGGCCCCGAATTGTGGCCACAATTGAGGCATCGGCCCCTCGAGCACGGACAGCGACCTGCCGAGCCTGGGATCGTAGGAGGGCACCGGCCTCCCGTTCTTGTCATTGAACCACTGCCGCGCGATCTCTCGCCAGCCTTCCGCCGTAACGTTGGGAAACTGGCGATGGTTGAGTTCCTGCGCGATCTGGCCGGCGTGCTCCCACGAGTGCGGCACCGGCGTTCTGCCCACATAGCCCGCGATCCGCAGCAGCCCGTCGGTCTCGATCACGGGCCCGATGTCGTTGAGGACGACCGCACCGATCGCCGAAGGCTGCGCGGCTGCCATCACCATGGCGATGAGCCCGCCGCGCGACGTGCCCACAACGGCGACATCGGCAAGCTCGCAGCACGTCATGAAATCGAGCGCGTCGAGCATTTCCACGGGAACCGAGTAGTTCCGCCAGTCCCTGTCATGCTCGGATTGGCCGCGCCCGCGCGTATCGAGCGTGTAGACGTCCCGTGGTGTTTGCGCGTGGCCGCACAGTGCGCCCGCCATCACGTGGAAATCGCGACTATTGCGCGTAAGGCCTGCTAGGCAGAGCACCGGACGGCGGCCACCATCCCTATGGGCACGGTAGCGGCGCGCGTAGAGCCTCAACCCGTCGCGTGTGGTGAAATGCAATTCCTCAAAAGCATCGCTCGCCTGCCAGCCGACTAGATTGGAAGCCGCATGAGGGACATCCAATGGACTGGAAACCGCCTGCGCATGATCCGCTTGCATACCCGCCGCTCCCCTGCATGTCTTGCCGCCAGTATTGCAATATCTAAAGCCTGATCGGCTTCGACGGAAGCACGACCGCTCCCATCGCGGCCGAACAGGCTGATGCTGCTTTAGACGGGGCGCAACAGGACATGCTTCTTCTTGCCGAGCGAGAGTTTTACGACGCCATCGAGGGTGACGTGGGTGTCCATCAACGACATCTTGTCGTCCGTGACGGTCTCGTCATTGACTTTGAGGCCGCCTCCCTGAATTTGGCGGCGCGCTTCACCGTTCGACTTGACTAGTCCTGCGGCGACGAAGGCACTGAGCACGCCGATGCCCGCGGCAAGTTCGCTGCGCGCGATTTCGACCGTCGGCAGGTCGCTGGCGGTCTGCCCCTGCTCAAAGGTCAGCCGCGCGGTCTCGGCAGCGGCATCGGCCTTTTCGCGACCGTGAATAAGAGCCGTCGCCTCGGTTGCCAACACCTTCTTCGCCTCGTTGATTTCCGCGCCCTGCAAGGCGGCAAGCCGGGCGATCTCATCGAGGGGCAATGTCGTGAAGAGCTTCAGGAAGCGCTCGACATCGGCGTCTTCGTTGTTCCTCCAGTACTGCCAGTAGTCGTAGCTGGAGAGCTGCGCCTCGTTGAGCCAGACGGCCCCGGCAGCGGTCTTGCCCATCTTGGCTCCGGAGGCGGTCGTCAGGAGCGGGCAGGTGAGTGCGTGCAATGAGTGCTTCACGCCCATACGACGGCCGAGGTCCAGCCCCACGACGATGTTACCCCACTGGTCGGAGCCGCCCATCTGGAGATTGCAGCCATAGCGTTGCGCAAGCTCGACGAAGTCGTAAGATTGCAAAAGCATGTAGTTGAACTCGATGAACGAGAGCTCCTGTTCGCGCTCAAGGCGCAGTTTCGCCGAATCCATCGTGAGCATGCGATTGACTGAGAAATGGCGGCCGACATCGCGCAGGAAATCAATGTAGTTGAGCGATGCCAGCCACTCCGCGTTGTCGAGCATGAGGGCGTCGCGCTTGCCCTGGCCGAAATGCAGCAGCATTGCGAAGACGACTTTGAGTGCGTCCTTATTGGCGTTGATCTCCTCGACCGATCGCATCACACGCGTCTCGTCCTTGCCGGAAGGATCGCCGACGCGGGTGGTTCCGCCGCCCATCAGCGTGATCGGCCTGCCCGCACCGGACTGTTGCAGCCAGTGCAGCATCATGATCGAGAGCAGGTGGCCGACGTGAAGCGATGGCGCGGTACAATCGTAGCCGACATAGGCGATGAGGTCGCCCTTGGCAGCCAGTGCGTCGACACCTGCAAGGTCGGAGCACTGGTGGATGAAACCGCGCTCGGAGAGGATATTCAGGAAATCGGACTTGAAGCTTGTCATGTCGTTTGTCTGTCGTCGTTTTTGCGGGCTGGTTCGTCCGGCACGGATTGTACCGGACGCGGCTGACGGTGTGGTGTAGGGTCGCCGGAATCGGCGGCACCATGCACGAGGTTTCACCAATTGGGCAAGTTTAAGCGCGCTATCGGGGTGATGAGCGGCACGTCGATGGACGGAATCGACGTAGCACTGATCGAATCGGATGGAAACTGGGCGGTCAGGCATGGACCATCCTTCACGTTCCCCTATTCGGAGGGCTTTCGCGAGCGGCTAAGGCAGGCGATGGCGGTTGCGCGCGGCGTCAAGGCTCGCGATGAGCGCCCGGGGGTCCTCAAACTTGCCGAGCAATACCTCACGGATCTCAGCGCAGAGGCGATCTCGCAGTTTCTGCAGGACATCCAGATCGGCGCTGATCAGATCGACGTGATCGGGTTCCATGGCCATACGGTCTGCCATTCGCCCGATCGGCGGCTGACAGTGCAGATCGGGGATGGGCAGCGGCTGGCGAAACTCGCGGGCATCCCCGTCGTCTACGACATGCGGGCAGCCGATGTGCAGGCGGGCGGAGAAGGCGCGCCGCTGGTGCCGGTCTATCATCGGGCACTCGCCATCAACCTGGGCAAGATGCCGGCGGCGTTCGTCAACATCGGCGGCGTGGCCAATGTGACCTATGTCGGCGACCACGATGAGTTGATTGCGTTCGACACGGGGCCAGGCAACGCGTTGATCGATGATTGGATGCTGAAGCATGCGGCCACAGCCTTCGATGCGGACGGCGAGACGGCGCTCAATGGCATGGTCAACGAGCCCATTCTGCACGATGCGCTAAGCGGACATTACTTCGTCGAACCTCCGCCGAAGTCGCTTGATCGTAATGCGTTCGATACAGCATTGTTCGAAGGCCTTTCGTTGACGGCAGGTGCGGCGACGCTCGCTGCATTCACGGCAGACTCCATTGCGCGGGCGCGCGAGCACTTCCCGCGGGAACCGGCGATCTGGGTGGTCTGCGGTGGCGGCCGCAAGAACAAGGCGATCATGACGCGGCTTGCCGAGCGCGTGGAGAATGCGGTCGTGCCGGTCGAGGCGATTGGATTAAACGGCGACAGCATCGAGGCGGAGGCCTGGGGTTACCTTGCCGTGCGTGCGCTGCAGGGGCTGCCGCTCACGTTTCCCGGCACAACGGGTGTGCCGGGCCCCACGACTGGCGGAATGATCGCACTTCCCTGACCATCACTTGCCGTCAGCGGCATCATGCGTTCTCAAGCGGCGACGTCGCGGATCACGCGGGTGAGCCCCGATGTTATGCGCGCGAGTGCGGTGTAGTTCACCGTATCGGGGAGGTCGGTGCGCGTGTGGTAATGGGGATTACGGAAGGGCGCGGTGTCGGTGACCATCAAGGCGGGATAGCCGCAGCGATGGAAGGCCCAGTGATCCGAAAGGTCAATTCCGCTGATGAAACCCGGTGCAACGCCGCCGATCGAGGGAAAGGCGGTCGCGCGGCGGAAAGCCGTGGTGCAACGCCCGACCAGCCGGCGAGCGCCCGGCAACCCGACGAACGCGACGAAATTACCGGTCGTGGGATAGATCAGTCCGAAAGGCGGCGGATACTTCTGGGATTTGGGCTCATCGGAAAAGTAGCCGAGTGTTTCGAGCGCGATCATACCCATTACGGGGACGCCCTCCTGTCTCAGCGCGCGCGCCTGCCGCAGACTGCCCATGTCGTCGGTCTTGCCGTAGGGGTGCTCCTCGTTGACGAAGAAGACGATACGCACCTCGCGTGCCGGCTGAAATGATGGCTCGGCTGCGGCAAGCTCGCGCGCAATTTCGAGCAGAGCAGCAACGCCGGTGCCATTGTCATTCGCGCCCGGCGAGTCATCGGGAGAATCATAATGCGCACCAATGACCAGCGTGCCTGGCGGCTTGTGCAAGGCGTTATGACCGGTTGGTCGGGCAGATGCTGGCAGGACCACCTCGATGTTACGGACCGGCCGCCCTTCGACCTCGAACTCCTGCAGTCGCGGGATCAGGCCGAATGACAAAAGAATGCGCTCGATGTAACCCGCCGCAGCTTCCAGATCACGATAGTGAGCCAGATTGTGAGGCCGCGACGCGATCTGCTCGATATGCTCGCGCAAGCGCGCGGCGCATTGCAGTTCGTCGGCGGTCGGTTCAGGAACCGGTATTCTGAAGGGCTGGACGGGCAGCACGACCACGTAGCTGAGGGCTGCGAGCCCCAGGATCAGGATACCGGCAATCGCGAGAAGGATGCCCATGCAAGGACCTTTCAAACCGGCGCGTACGTGCTCGCCAACAGCAAAACACGTACGACGTCTGAATAGGTCTAGAGCACGATTTGCGCCTACCTCTTTAAACTGAACATTAGAATGTCAGATTTCCGCGTTAAGCAAACCTTGCTGTCTGGCAGGGCAGCATGCCGGCGTCATTCGTCGGCGTCGTCGTCTGCGTTATCGCTGGCCGCAGGCGATGCCTCCTCGGCATCGCGAGCGCGCTCGCGCTCGCGCGCTAGGTCACGCTCCTTTTCCTTGGCACGGCGGCTTTCGCGTTCCTCCGCGTCCTTGGCCATGCGCATGTCAATATAACCGCCGACAACCTGGGTCAGCTCATCGATCTTGTTCTCGAAGAAGTGGTTGGCCCCAGCAACAACCTCGTGGTCGATCTTGATGCCGCGTTGGGTCTTGAGCTTGACGGAAAGCTCTGCGACCGACTGCGATGGAACGACGCGGTCCTTGTCGCCATTGATCATCAGACCCGAGGACGGGCATGGTGCGAGAAACGAGAAGTCATAAAGATTGGAGGGCGGCGCCACACAGATGAACCCATCGATCTCAGGCCGACGCATGAGAAGCTGCATCGCAATCCAGGTGCCGAACGAGACGCCGGCGATCCAGCAGCACTTGGCATCGGGCTTGACGAGTTGCAGCCAGTCGAGGGCGCAAGCCGCGTCGGCAAGCTCGCCCGGGCCGCCGTCCCAATAGCCCTGGCTACGGCCGACACCGCGAAAATTGAAGCGCAGGACGGAAAATCCGCGTTCGACAAACGTGTGATAGAGCGCGTAAACGACCTGATTGTTCATCGTGCCGCCGAACTGCGGATGAGGATGCAGTACCAGGGCGATCGGGCTGTCGGAGCGATTCTCGTGGTGGTAACGCGCCTCGATGCGGCGGCCCTCTGGGCCATTAATGATCAACTCAGGCATTTTTTTCCGTTGCTATAGAAGTGCTTATGTGTCGGGATTGGCGGGTTTCTCGGTCCGGCGCAGTTCGACGATAGGCCGGCTCTTGCTCAGTTGTAACGTCTTTATCCTAGGTCTCGCACCGTGGCGCATTGCCTGGGACAAGCGGACATAACTGGACTGCGTTTTGCGCAATTTCCCTCATTCAGGGTGACGTTGCCGGCGCGAAACGCTGATAGCCATGCCTTGCTCGCCGCCCGCTGGGGTACGTTTGAAGCCGAATTTCCACGTTTTGCGTGGCTGCATCCGGACACTTCGACGCAGGAAAAACGAGTCTGCTGCGACAGAAGCAGCATGACGCGCTCATAATACTTGACTTCTCCAATCGGAATTCTCATAGTCCCCGCACGTTTTTAGAATTGTTCGAAAGAAGCGGACGTGCCTGAGACGCTCGATCGGGCTAGTCGCGCTTCTTACCACACCGAGGGGTGGCATTTGCAAGCTTCATCGCGTGCATGGGCACACGATGCTCTCGGGGTGCTGTCGAACGAGGACCTTGGGTGCGCGGTCGAACAAGGGTTCGGGCAACGATTGGACGGTGTCGTCGTGGAGTTGAACACCAAAGGCCGGTATGCGGTGATGGCAATGGCGGATCTCGCCAAGCATCAAGGGGAAGCAGCAGTACCACTATCGCAGATCGCTGAACGCCAGCAGCTGTCGCTTTCCTATCTTGAGCAGATCTTCCTGCGCCTGCGTCGCGCGGGTCTCGTCGACAGCTCTCGTGGGCGCACGGGTGGCTATCGCCTCGGTCGCGAGCCGCAGTCGATCGCCGTCGGCGAAATCATGGCAGCCGTCGAGGAAGACACCCGGATGACCCGCTGCATGGATGGCGGTATCGGTTGCCTTGGCGATGAGCGTTGCCTGACCCACAATCTGTGGTGCGGCCTCGGCGGACACATTGCAGCCTTCCTGTGGAGCGTGAGCCTGGCGGAAGTTCTCGACGGAATTCCGAGGGAGAAGCTCGCGCCGGCCTCGGCGGTGGCGCGTGCGACATCCGGTATTGGCTGGGCGGCCGAATGAGCGCGGTGCGCACATATCTCGATTACAACGCGACGTCGCCACTGCGCCCGGATGCGCGTGAGGCGATGTTGCGTGCGCTCGATGCATTTGGCAACGCTTCGTCGGTGCACGCTGAGGGGCGCCGCGCCCGCGCCATGATCGAGGCGGCGCGTGGCGAGGTTGCCGCCCTTGCCGGCGCTGCGTCGCGCGACGTGACGTTCACGAGCGGCGCCACCGAGGCGGCGAACTGGGTGTTGTCGCAGCCGTGGCGGACGGTGCTCGTGTCGGCGGTCGAGCATCCTGCCGTGATGGTGCCAGCACAGCGCTCGGGGGCCCGTGTCGAGGTGATTCCGGTTGACAGATCTGGCCGTATCGATCCCGACCGGCTCAGCGTTCTCATCGACGGCGCGCTCGGGAGCGACGGCGAGAGCGCCGCAGATTCGGTCCTTGTGGCTGTGCAGCACGCCAACAACGAGACGGGCGTGGTGCAGCCCATCGCCGAGATCACCGCACTTGCGCACGAGCGGGGCGTTCGCGTGATGGTCGACGCGGTGCAGACAGCCGGACGCGTGGCGCTCAATCAGCGAGGTCATGCGATCGATTTCATGGTGCTGTCGTCGCATAAGATCGGCGGACCACAGGGTGCCGGTGCTCTGGTGATGCACGAGGCCGCAAAGCTCGATCCGCTAATCGCCGGGGGAGGGCAGGAGCGCGGTCTGCGTGCGGGGACGGAGAACGTCGCGGCCATCGCTGGGTTTGGCGCGGCAGCGGCAGCATCGCGGCGCGATCTCGGTCGCACGGAGCATCTTGCCGGACTGCGCAATACGCTCGAGGCGGCGCTGATGCATGCGACGCCTGATTTGGCTGTGATCGGTAGCGATACCGAGAGGCTCTGCAACACGTCTCTCGTGGCGCTGCCCGGTGCGGCCGCCGAGACAGCGGTGATCGCGCTCGATCTCGCCGGTGTTGCGGCCAGCGCGGGCGCTGCCTGCAGTTCAGGCAAGACGAACCGCTCCCCGGTCCTTGCAGCGATGGGGATCGGAGACGATATCGCCCGGTGTGCGGTGCGCTTCAGCATCGGCTGGGCCACCACTGAAGAAGACATCTCCCGATGCATTTCGGCATGGCAGCGGGTCGACAGGATACGAAGTGGCGTGCGCGAAGTGGCTTGAGGCCCCGCGTTCGCAGTCAGGTTTACAAAGAGGAGACAACGATGGCAGCGGTCCAGGAGACCATCGAACAGGTCAAGAAGATCGACGTCGACCAGTACAAGTACGGCTTCGAGACCAACATCGAGACGGTTAAGGCACCGAAGGGTCTCAACGAGGACATCATCCGCTTCATCTCGGAGAAGAAGGGCGAGCCTGCCTGGATGCTCGAGTGGCGGCTCGATGCCTACGAACGCTGGCTGACCATGACAGAGCCGACGTGGGCGAAGGTGTCGTACCCCAAAATCAACTTCCAGGAGCTGTACTACTACGCGGCACCGAAGTCGACGGAAGGCCCCAAGAGTCTCGACGAGGTCGATCCGGAACTGCTCGAGACGTACAAGAAGCTCGGCATCCCGCTCAAGGAGCAGGAGGTGCTGGCCGGCGTCCAGGGCGCGAAGGTCGCGGTCGATGCGGTTTTCGACTCGGTCTCGGTGGTGACGACCTTCAAGAAGGAATTGGCGAAGGCTGGCGTCATCTTCTGCTCGATGTCGGAAGCGCTGCGCGAGCATCCCGATCTGGTCAAGAAGTATCTCGGCTCGGTGGTTCCCAAGTCCGACAACTTCTTTGCTGCGCTGAACTCGGCGGTGTTCTCGGACGGCTCGTTTGTCTACATCCCGGAAGGCGTGCGCTGCCCGATGGAACTGTCGACCTATTTCCGCATCAACGAGAAGAATACCGGCCAGTTCGAACGCACGCTCATCATCGCCGACAAGGGCTCCTACGTGAGCTATCTGGAGGGTTGCACGGCACCGACGCGTGACGAGCACCAGCTGCACGCGGCTGTCGTCGAGCTGATCGCGCTCGACGACGCGGAGATCAAGTATTCGACCGTGCAGAACTGGTATCCGGGCGACAAGAATGGCAAGGGCGGCGTCTACAATTTCGTGACCAAGCGCGGCGACTGCCGTGGCCGCCACGCGAAGATCTCCTGGACGCAAGTTGAGACGGGTTCGGCCATCACCTGGAAGTATCCAAGCTGCATCCTGCGTGGCGACAACTCACGCGGCGAGTTCTATTCGATTGCGATTTCGAACGGACGCCAGCAGGTCGACAGCGGCACGAAGATGATCCACCTGGGCAAGAACACGACGAGCCACATCATCTCGAAGGGCATTGCGGCCGGCCACTCCGACAATACATATCGCGGCATGGTCTCGGCGCATCGCAAGGCGACCAACGCGCGCAACTTCACCTGCTGCGACAGTCTCCTGATCGGCGACAAGTGCGGCGCACATACCGTGCCCTACATCGAGGCGAAGAATTCCTCTGCGCATTTTGAGCATGAAGCGACAACCTCGAAGATCTCCGAGGACATGCTGTTCTACTGCATGCAGCGCGGTCTGTCCGAGGAAGAAGCGGTGGCGCTGGTCGTCAACGGCTTCGTGCGCGACGTGCTGCAGCACCTGCCGATGGAGTTCATGGCCGAGACGCAGAAGCTGATCGGTATTTCGCTGGAAGGCAGCGTGGGCTGATCGGAGTCGCGGGAGAATCGAAGGCGTCATGTCGAGTGAGCGGACGGCATACTGGTTCAAGCCCAAGCGCCACGGCTACGGTGCGACGCCCGTGACGTGGCAAGGCTGGCTGGTGACGGCGCTGTTCTCGGCGGTGATCGGGTTTGTCGCCGTCGGCGGCATGATGTCACTCAAAGGGACCGGCAACGTGCTTGGCTATGCCGTCTGGTTCCTCGGCGTGCTCGGCGGCGTCTACTGGTTCACGCAGTTTGCGCGCAAGCGGACAGACGGTGAATGGGGATGGCGCTGGAAAGGCCAGAGATACGCCGACATCTACGATCCAGAAAAGCAGCAAAACTGCGAGAAACGTTGAATTGACAATGGAAGATCGGGTGAGGCGCCATAACCACCAGGCAGCAGCCCGCGAGATGGTAGTGAGAGGACAGATATGCTCGAGATCAAAAACCTGCACGTGAAGATCGCAGACGAGGATAAGGAGATCCTCCGCGGGATCGATCTTGTCGTGCCGCAGGGCGAGGTGCACGCCATCATGGGCCCCAACGGATCGGGCAAGTCGACGCTCGCCTACGTGCTCGCCGGCCGCGAGGACTACGAGGTGACCGATGGCGATATTCTGTGGAACGGTGAATCGATCCTGGCGATGGCGCCCGACGAGCGCGCGGCCAAGGGCGTATTCCTTGCGTTCCAGTATCCAATGGAGATCCCGGGTGTCGCAGGTCTTACCTTCCTGCGTACGGCCGCCAATGCGGTGCGCAAGAAGCGCGGCCAGGATGAATTGACGACGCCGGCCTTTATGAAGCTCGTGAAGGAGAAGGCGGCCGCGCTCAACATCGACGTCGAGATGCTGAAGCGCCCTGTCAACGTTGGCTTCTCGGGTGGCGAGAAGAAGCGGTCCGAGATCCTGCAGATGGCGATGCTCGATCCGTCGCTTTGCGTGCTCGATGAAACCGATTCCGGTCTCGACATCGACGCCTTGCGCATCGTGTCCGATGGTGTCAATGCGCTGCGCGGGCCGGATCGCGCGATGCTCGTCATTACGCATTATCAGCGGCTGTTGAACCACATCGTGCCGGACAAGGTCCACGTGCTGGCCCACGGCAAGATTCGCAAGTCGGGCGGCAAGGAATTGGCTCTGGAGCTGGAGAAGTCCGGCTATGCCGAGTTCCAGAAGGATGCGGCGTAAGTCGCTTCCTTAAATAAATCCGCACGCGATGAGCAAAGACTGGTTCAAACCGCTTCGAGCGCTTGGAGGCGCGACATGAACGTGGCAGTAATGAAGACGAAGGCCGAGACGGCGCTGACCGAGAGCTTCGCCGGTGTGGCTGATGCCTTGCCCGGCGGGGCGAGCGTCAAGGAGGCGCGCGCCAGGGCACTTGGCAGGTTCGCGGCGCTCGGTCTCCCGCACCGCCGGATCGAGGAGTGGAAATACACTGATCTGCGCGGCGTTATGAAGGATGCGCCGCCTCTGGCCGTCGGTGACGCGACGAAGACGACAATTGCCGATGTCATCGTGGCAATGGGTGCGCTGGGCCGTGTCGAGGGGCCGCGCTTCGTGCTTGTCAATGGCGCTTACCGCAAAGAGCTGTCGAACTTCGATGGCCATGAAGGTGTCCGTGTGACGCCGCTTTCTGAGACACTGCGGGGCGATGGCGCCAGCGAGGCGCTGGCGCTGGGCGAAGAGGATCGCGGGTCCGATGCGGTGCTGGCACTCAACTCAGCCTACGTCACCGATGGTACATTGATCGATGTGGAGGCGGGCACGAAGCTGGAGCAGCCGCTGCTCGTCGTGCATGTGCGCGCAGGTCGCACGCCGCAACTCGCGGTATGTCGCAATCGCCTGAGGATCGGCGAAGGTGCCGACGTGACGATCGTCGAAATGTTCGTCGCAGTTCCAGGCTCCCTCGCTGACGGACAGATGAACACCGCGAGCGAGGTGCAGGTTGGCGACAATGCCAAGCTCTCCCATATTAAGGTGACGACGGATCTTGGCAGCGTCACGCATCTGGCCAACTGGCTTGTGGAAATGGGTGCCGACTCCACATATCGCGCGTTCCAGTACACCGCGGGAGTGGGATTGGCGCGCAATCAGGTCCGCGCAACGTTCAAGGGGGAGGGCGCCAAGCTCGACATTTCGGGTGCATTCCTGGGGCGCAAGCATGAGCATATCGATACGACCCTGTTCGTCGATCACGCGGTGCCACATGGCGAGAGCCGCGAACTCTTCAAGGGCGTTCTCGATGGCGAGGCGCGCGGCATCTTTCAGGGCAAAGTGATCGTGCGGCCTGATGCGCAAAAGTCAGACGGAAAGCAGATGGCGCAGGCTCTGATGCTGTCGGAGACGGCGGAGTTCGATTCCAAGCCGGAGCTGGAGATCTACGCCGACGACGTGGCATGCGGCCATGGATCGACATCGGCGGCTCTCGACGATGATCTGCTGTTCTATCTGCGTGCGCGCGGCATCCCACTCAAGGAAGCGCGTGCGCTGTTGATCCAGTCGTTCATCGGCGAGGCGATCGACAAGGTGCAGAACGAGGCCGTCCGCGAGGCTCTCATGAGCGAGGCCGAGATTTGGCTTGCGAGCAGCGTCTGACAGACCCATTGCTTCCACCGATGCGGTGTAAGAGAAGGGCGCGGGACGACGTCAAGGGGATGAGGACATGGCGATAGACATCCACGATAGAACAACGGCCGGTCATGGACTGGCTGCCGGCGCCTATGACGTGGAGCGGATTCGCGCTGACTTTCCGATTCTCTACCGTGAGGTCTACGGAAAGCCCCTCATCTATCTCGACAATGGTGCGTCGGCGCAGAAGCCGACCCCGGTGCTGGAAGCGATGGATCACGCTTACAGGTTCGAATACGCGAACGTGCATCGCGGGTTGCACTACCTGTCGAATACCGCGACGCAGAAGTTCGAGGATGCTCGCGAAACAGCGCGCCGCTTCCTCAATGCGCCCTCGACCGACGAGGTCATCTTCACGCGCAATGCCACGGGTGCGATCAACCTTGTCGCCAGTTCGTTTGGTGGCATGGTGCTCGGCGAGGGCGACGAAGTCATCGTGTCAATCATGGAGCACCACTCCAACATCGTGCCCTGGCATTATCACCGGGAGCGGCGCGGCGCTGTGCTGAAATGGGCGCCGATCTCGGATGACGGTGAATTCCTGCTCGACGAGTTCGCGCGGCTGATAACGCCGCGCACCAAGATGGTTGCGATCACGCACATGTCGAACGTGCTCGGCACGGTCGTACCGGTGAAGGATGTCATCCGCATCGCACACGAACATGATGTTCCGGTGCTGGTGGATGGAAGCCAGGCAGCCGTACACATGCCCGTCGACGTGCAGGATCTCGATTGCGACTTCTACGTGTTCACGGGCCACAAGACGTATGGTCCAACCGGTATCGGTGTGCTCTACGCAAAAAAGAAGCATCTCGATTCCATGCCGCCCTATGAGGGTGGCGGCGAGATGATCGAAAGTGTTGCGGTCGATCGGATCGTCTACGGCAAGACACCACACAAGTTCGAGGCGGGAACGCCGGCGATCGTCGAAGCCGTCGGTCTCGGTGCCGCGCTCGACTACATGATGCAGATTGGTCGCGAGCGCATCCACCGCCACGAGAATGAGCTCAGGGACTACGCACATGCGCGGCTCGGTGAGCTCAACTGGCTGAAGATCCATGGTCGTGCGCCAGGCAAGGGCGCCATCGTTTCGTTCACGATCGATGGACTTCACCCACACGACATCTCAACCCTGATCGATCGATCGGGCGTCGCGGTGAGGGCCGGCCACCATTGTGCGCAGCCGCTGATGGATCGGATCGGTCAGACGGCGACGTGCCGCGCATCGTTTGCGATGTACAACACCAAGGCGGAGGTCGATGCGCTCGCGGATGCTCTTATCCGCGCGCACGAGTTGTTTGCATGAACCAGATTGAGAAAAAAGACGCCATGGAAAACGCCGTCGTCCATCATACCATCGATACGCCCCGTGTCGGCGCGGCGGGCAGTGCGGGTGCGCACAAGTCCACGGTCGGCGAGGGCAGGCAGGTCAACTCCGGCCTCGACATGCCGCAGCCCAAGGACCTGGCGCCGCGCGATGCAACATCGCCCTCGACCAGCCAGACGTCCAGCGCAGATACGCCTGCTCCGCCGAGCGTGGCAGACGGTGGAACGGCCGTACCCGGTTCCGCGCTCTCGCGCGAGCAGCTCGAGCAGATGACCGACGACATCATCGCGGCTCTCAAGACTGTTTACGATCCTGAGATCCCCGCAGACATCTACGAGCTGGGCCTGATCTACAAGATCGACATCAAGGACACGCGTGATGTCGAGATCGACATGACCCTTACCGCTCCAGCGTGCCCGGTTGCGGGTGAAATGCCGCAGTGGGTCGAGAATGCAGTGCGGGCGGTGCCGGGCGTCGGCGAAGTCACGGTGAACCTCGTGTTCGATCCTGCATGGGAGCCAAGCCGGATGTCAGACGAGGCGCGTCTTGCGCTTAACATGTTCTGAGCTGCGGCACTGTGCCTTACCGCCGCCGGCTGTGTGAGCCCAAGGGGATGACACCGGCCGCTGTCGCTCCCATATCGATAACGACTGCCAACAGCTCGGACGAGAGCAGGAACGATGACGACGACCAGAACACGCCCTAAGGTGATTACACTGACGGATGCCGCAGCAACCCGGATCAAGGCGATCATGGCGCAGAAGGGCGGGGATGTTGCAGGGCTGAAGATCGGCATCAAGAAGGGTGGCTGCGCCGGGATGGAGTATACGATGAGCTGGGCCGATAGCGTCGACAAGTTCGACGAAGTGGTCGAGCAGGACGGTGCGCGTATCATCATCGACCCGGCCGCGATTCTCTATCTGCTCGGTACCGAAATGGATTACAGGACGGACAAGCTCTCGTCGGGCTTTGTCTTCAACAATCCCAACCAGCAGAGCGCCTGCGGCTGTGGCGAAAGCGTGGAACTGGTTCCCGCGGCGTCGTCATCGTGGACGGCCAGTTCCGAATGATCCACAGCGTCTGAAACAGCACCGGTTGCGCTGGCATCCCATCGACCGCCGTGGCCTGCTCCAACCCCTGGTATGACGCGCCTGCTTCACGTCTTCGCTGGAAGCTCCAGCGCTTTCATCCCGACCGATCACATTGGCGGGGCTTGGCGACGCCCGACAGCCGGCAAGCAGTTTTCCGAACGTCACGTTTGTCGCAGGCAAGCGTGGCATTTTGCGGTATGTGCGGCCTCGCCGCAGGTTGACCTCGGTCAAGGACCAAACGATCGCTACTCCCGACTAACAAGGTGCTCGACGTGGAGTGTTTCGGGGCGGCACGACAGGGACGCGATGATCTTCAATACGCTCTACTACTGGGGGATCCCGGCAAAGCTGTTGCACTGGATCGGTGCGGCGATGATCCTGTTCCTTTATTTGGATGGGTTGATTGCCGTTGACAGTGATGGGAGCGTGCAGGCTGCTAACGACAGCCAGGTGTTCGTGCACGCGGCGACGGGCGTGACACTGGGACTGCTGATGCTGGGGCGCTATCTTTGGCGGCTCATCAACAAGATCCCGATGCTGCCTGCAAGTTCCCCGGAATGGGAAAAGATGCTCGCCGCTGTCGCGCACATCGGTCTTTACGTGGCGACTTTCATAACCATCGTCGCGGGCTGGCTTCTGGCGGGAGCGCTGCAGCCGGCGGTTCAGGTGAAGCTGTTCGGCCTCATCTCCATCCCGACATTGCCCATATTCCATGAAAAGAGCGCACGTGAAGCTCTCGAGACCGTTCACGAGTTCGCCGCGCATCTACTCATTGTCATGGTCGTGCTGCACGTGATCGCTGCGCTGTGGCATCATTTCGTGCAGCGCGACAGCGTGCTCCGGCGCATGTGGCTCAGGGGCCAGAACCGGCAGCGGCGGCGCTGACCGACCGGTTGTCCCAGACCATGTTTGGCTCAAGATAAAGACCAACGTGGTCTAATTCGACGGGCAAACCTTCGAGGGGCCAGCGAACTGGTTGAGAGGGATCCTGAGATAGGAAACCTCGTTAGCGTCCGGCTCGGGCAAGCGGCCGCCGCGAATGTTGACCTGTAATGCGTAGAGCATGAGGTGTGGCAACTCGAGCTCGGCGTCGCGGGACTCACGGATGCGCACGAATTCAGCCTGCGAAATGCCACCGCGAAGATGAATATTGGTTTCGCGTTCGTCGCGAATGGTGGATTCCCACACGGGCTTGCGGCCGCCACGACCATAGTCATGACCGACGAAGATCCGGGTATCATCGGGCAACGCCAGAATTCGTTCAATCGACTGATAGAGGTCGATTGCGCTGCCGCCAGGAAAATCGGCGCGCGAGGTGCCGCTGTCGGGCATCATCAGCGTGTCGTGAACGAAGGCGGCGTCACCGATGACGTAGGTGATGGAGGCCAGCGTGTGTCCGGGCGAAAATATGACACGCGCGCCGAGCTCGCCGACCTCAAACATGTCGCCATCCTTGAAGAGGATGTCCCATTGCGAGCCGTCGGTTGGGAAGTCCCGTTCCAGGTTGTAGATCTTCTGCCAGAGCTTTTGCACCTTCACGACATGCTCGCCGATGGCGGTCGGAGCGCCGAGCTTTGATTTGAGATAGGGAGCTGCGGAGAAATGGTCTGCATGGGGGTGCGTGTCGAGGATCCACACGACATTGAGGCTTGCGTCACGCACATATTGCAGGATCTCGTCTGCGTTGGTCGTGCAGGTGCGCCCGGCTTTTTCATCGAAGTCCCAGACGGGATCGATGATGGCGGCCTTCTTTGTCTTCGGGCAGGAGACGACATATTGGATCGATCCGGTCTTCGCGTCGTGAAATCCTTTCACGGTCGGCCGCGCAATTGATGCCATGATGTGCTCCCGAACGTCAGGCTGGGCGTAGTATCTTTCCAAACAGATAGGTGCTGGCCGCAAATGCGCAACCATTCGGTTCGAATTCCGTCGATCTGTGACCTGACGTGATGTTGCAGGGCAAATAAGAATAAGGCAGGCAGGAGATAAAGCCTCAATCACGGCCTCGATGGAAGCAGCCGTGCTTCCATCTCGGCCGATCAGACTCTAGCGTGCGCCAATCAAATCTTGCGATAGAGCAGCCTGGCGCGGATCGTGCCCGGCATCTGGCGCAACTCGGCGAGGATGTCGCGGGCACCGGAAAGCAGGTCGTCGCAGTCCAGCACGACGTAACCGATCTCACCATCAGTCTGGTAGTATTGCGCGGCGATGTTGACCTTGTGCTTGGCGAACACCTCATTGAGGCGCTGCAACTCGCCGGGAAGATTGCGCTGCACCTGGATGAAGCGCGTGCCATGTTCGCGCGGCATCAGCTGCACCTGCGGAAAGTTGACAGCGCCAACTGTCGAGCCGACGTCCGAATATTCGACGAACTTGCGTGCCACCTCGGCGCCGATGCGCTCCTGTGCCTCCTCGGTGGAACCGCCGACATGCGGCGTGAGAATGACGTTGTCGATGCCTTGCAGTGGTGAGACGAATTTGTCGGAATTCGATTTGGGCTCCACGGGGAACACGTCGATTGCCGCGCCGGCGAGGTGCCCGTCCCTCAAGGCCGACGCAAGCGCATCGATATCGACCACCTTGCCGCGTGCGTTGTTGATGAGATAGGCGCCCTTCTTCATGGCTCGGATCTCGCGCCCGGTCATCATGCCGCGAGTCTCGGGTGTGTCTGGAACGTGCAGCGAGACGACGTCGGATTTCGCGAGCAGTTCTTCGAGCGTTTCCATCGGCTGCACGTTGCCATGTTGCAGCTTGTCGGTGCGGTCGTAGAAGATCACGCGCATGCCGATCGCCTCGGCGAGCACGGCAAGCTGCGAGCCGATGTTGCCATAGCCGACAATGCCGAGCGTTTTGGCACGCACTTCGGTGGAGCCGATTGCGGTCTTGCGCCAGTCTCCGGCGTGGGCGGCCATCGACTTGGGAAAGACGCGACGGAAGAGCATGATGATCTCCGCAATCGTCAGCTCGGCGACGGAGCGCGTGTTGGAGAACGGGGCGTTGAAGACAGGCAGGCCGATGTCGCGGGCAAACTCCAGGGCCACCTGGTTCGTGCCGACGGAGAAGCAACCGATGGCGATGAGCGATCGCTGATGGTCCAGAACTTCCCTTGTCAACTGCGTGCGCGAGCGTATGCCGACCATGCTCACGCCATTGAGCGCCTCACGCAACGCGTCGCCTTCCAGCGCCTTCGCATGGCGCTCGATATTGTTGAAGCCGGCGGACTTGAGCGTTTGGACCGCGGTCTCGGAAATGCCTTCGAGGAGGAGAATCTTGATCTTCGCCTTGGGCCGTGAGAGCGGCATTCCAGGTGTCGCGGGCATGAGCATCATCCCTAAACTTGAACAGGCGAAATGGTATCGTGAGCAGGCTCGAAGCCGGCCACACGATATGTTGCCGAGCCACGAGCTTGCGTCGTGATCGCCAATCGAGGTCTGCGGGTCAATCGCCTTTTCGGCGTAGAGCAGGTCAGGTCTTGATTGAATGACGTCTGGCCGTGGTGGCCTGCTCTATCTCATTGTTTGAGAGATCATTCACGGATCTATGCGCATGCGTGCGCACCCACGCGCAAGCTCGCGATGGATGTCATACCCATATGGGATCCATGTCGATCGCAGCGCTCAGCACGTACTGCGCTTGCTCAGTCGCTGGCAACCTTCTGGCGCTTGGGCAAGGGGCGACGCAAAAATGCCGGCACGTTGTCGGCAAATGCCCTGGATGTGACGGTGCGCTCGGGCTCGCGGCCGGTCTCGATCCTGGTACCGCGCGGTGCTGAAGGGCGTTCCGCATGGCGGGTGGAGGACTCTGAAGGACGTGAACGAGCGCCATCGGTTCTCGATCTTGCCGGCTGCTCCGTCGTGCGGTGGCGCTCCGGCCTTGCTGCTGCAATCCGGGGACGCTCCGCCGGAACCTCGGGAGGAAGGGCGGCCTTCGCTTCGGTCGGTGCCGTCGCTTGGGCTTCCGTGCCTTCGAGCGCGCGGCCTCGGCCACGCCCGCCGCGGCGGCGACGGCGTTTTGTGCCTTCCGCGCCAGTCTCGGAGCTAGCCGCGGTCTCGACGGCAGGCGTTCCGGCAGCATCGAAGATGACGCGCGGCTGCTCGCCCAATCCTGGCGGCGGTGCGCTCTCTTGTTCGGATGTGGGATGATCCGCAGCGGTCCGGCGGGGCCGCTCGCTGCCACGCTCTGAGCGTCCGCCGCGTGCGCCTGCTGCACCGCGACCGCGGTCGCCGGTACGGTCGCCACCACGCCCGCCGCGCCCGCGACGTTTCTTGCCGGCGTTAGCAAAATCCTCATCGGTCGGCGACTCGCCGATCCATTCCGCTGTATCGCCGGTGATCTTGCCGATGTCGGCGAGTAGCCTGAGGTCGTCGGGCGCAACGAGCGAGTATGCGGTGCCGAGTTTGCCAGCGCGCCCGGTGCGGCCGATGCGGTGAACGTAGTCGTCAGACTGCCAGGGCAGATCGAAATTGAAGACGTGGGAGACGTCGGGGATGTCGAGACCGCGCGCTGCGACATCGCTTGCCGCCAGTATCTTGATCTCGCCGGAGCGGAACCTGTCGAGCGTCTCCATCCGGCTCTTCTGGTCCATGTCGCCGTGCAGCGCGCCAGCGTTGAACCCATGCTTGGTCAGCGACTTCAAAAGGATCGCAACGTCGCGCTTGCGGTTGCAGAAGATGATCGCGTTCTTGAAGTTCTCCTCGCCACGAATGAGCTTGCGCAGCTCGTCACGTTTGGCCCAGTCCTCGCCATTGGAGCAAAAGCGGAAGCGTTGGGTAATCGTTTTCGCTGTGGTGGCGGGCTTGGCGACTTCGATGCGCACGGGATCTTTCAGGAACTGGTCGGCGAGCCGCGTGATCTCAGGCGGCATCGTCGCGGAGAAGAATAGCGTCTGGCGGCGCGGCGGCAGCAGGCGGCAGATCTTCTCGATGTCGGGGATGAAGCCCATGTCGAGCATCCGGTCGGCCTCGTCGATGACGAGGATCTCGACACCCATCAGCATGACGCGGCCGCGGCTGAAGTGATCGAGAAGCCGTCCCGGCGTGGCGATCAGTACGTCGACGCCGCGGTCGAGCTTCTTGACCTGATCGTCCATCGAGACGCCGCCGATCAGCAGCGCCACGTTGAGCTTGTGGTTGATGCCGTACTTCTCGAAGCTCTGGGCGACCTGTGCGGCAAGCTCGCGCGTAGGTGCGAGGATCAGTGAGCGCGGCATGCGGGCACGGGCACGCCCCGTCTCAAGCCGCGAGATCATCGGGATCGTGAACGCGGCGGTCTTGCCGGTGCCGGTCTGGGCAATACCGAGGATATCGCGGCCAGTCAGGGCTACAGGAATACCATCGGCCTGAATCGGCGTAGGCGTGGTGTAGCCGGAAGCCTCCACGGCAGCCAGCAGCCTCTGGCTGAGCCCCAGCTCAGCGAATGTCTTGGTAGTCAAATGCGATCCTCTCCATCTTCGTCGGGCTGGTCCTCAATCGCAGCCGTGCAACCGCCAACTCGGCCGGATGCCGGGGCGGGACGGGCAAGGACACAGGACAAAGCGCAGGGGAGAGCAGTGCCGGAAAATCGGCAAAACAACTGATACGGCGTCAAAAAGGGACTAAGCTAATGAGACTTCTGAGAGGACGGCTCTCAAGCCCCTGCGCTAACGCCAACGATCTGCTGACATAGGTTGCAGGCAAATGCAAGCAGAAGCCGCGAATTCGGGGCAGCTTGTGGCAGTAGGCCGCGCAACCGGGCAGCTTCATGCCGGCGGCGGATGGGGTGTCTGGCGGAGGAATTGATGTCGGATCATCTGGTGCTGATTCCGGGCTTGCTATGCACCGAAGCCCTCTATGCCGAGCAGTTGGCGCACCTTGGTCAACGCGCCGCGGTCATGGTGGCCGATCACAGCGGGCACGACAGCCTCGACGCGATGGCGAGCGCGATCCTGGACGCTGCACCGGAGCGGTTCGCGTTGGCAGGCCTGTCGATGGGCGGCTACCTGGCTTTCGAGATTATGAGACAGGCACCTCGCCGGGTCGAACGGCTGGCGCTTCTCGACACGAGTGCGAGGCCGGATAGTGAGGAACAGTCCGCAAATCGCCGCCGCCTCGTCGCACTGGCTGAGAAAAAGGGCGTCGCTGCGCCAGCGCGCGAGATGTTCCCCAGGCTGGTCGCTCCTTCACGCGGAAGCGACGAGGGGCTGAGGGCAAAATTCCTGGGCATGGCCGAGGCGACGGGCGTTGCAGGATTTGCGCACCAGCAGGCAGCCATTGCGGGGCGCCCCGATAGCCGGAAAACGCTTGCTGCAATCACCTGCCCGACGCTCGTGCTGGTTGGCGAGGAGGATCAGTTGACGCCGGTGGAGATGGCACAGGAGATTGCCGAGGGCATTGCCGGCAGTCGTCTGGCGGTGGTGCCGGGTGTCGGACATCTGTCGACGCTCGAGGCGCCTGACAGGGTGACGGCGGAGCTGCGCTCGTGGCTCACGGAGTGACGGCACCAGTTCGGATGCGCGGAGCATGCCGCGGTTGTCAATCGGCTCCCGACGTCTCCAGCTGCCGACGCAGCATGGCCATGATCGTGTCGACCTCAGGCGACGTCAGCCGGCCGTGTGTCTGCATGAAGGTTGCGATGTCGCGGCCGCTGTACCGGCCGACGACCGCGTCGTTGCGTTCCAGCAGTCGTAGGCGTGCGAGTTCGGATGCGCGCTCATGGCAGACGATGCACTTCTGCTCAAACAGGAAGCCCGTTTTGAGCATGGCTTCGAACTGTTTCACGAGTGCGTCGGCCTGCGGCTTTTCGAGCGCCTTACGGGGATGGCTGGCAAGAAAATCGACCAGTGGCATCTTACTGCCTTTGAGGACGGCGCGCCCCTCGCTCAGGGTGAGCGTCTCTTTGACCAGATCGCGCGCGTGCGGTTGGTGGCAGGCTGCGCAGCGCTGTTCATAAAGTTGGTGCGGATCGACCTCTTGCGCGCCGGCCGGCATCGTGAAGAGTGCTGCGGAACTCACCGAGATTGCGATGGCAAGACCACGAATCGTGCCCAGCGACATGCGGGCGCGGCAGGGCATGACATGATTGCGCATGATTGTGTGCCTCTCTGGTGTTCGTTGGCAACGGGAATGTTGAGCGCGGTGACGTATAAGGAAGAATAGTCCAACAACCAGCGTGGCGCATTGATCGCGCGCGTTGCGGCTTCTTGTTGACGGGATTTCGCGGCGACGATTGTTGACCAGCTGGAAAGTGGGTGCGCGCTACGGCGCTGGTGTTGCTGCGCAGGCGCATGCAATTGCAGTTCGTTGCATTCGAATGCATTGTTTAGGCTGAATGCGCCGTTTGCGGATGCGATCTCGGCCACAACGACTGGAGGAAATTACCAGTGACCAATAACCAGCGTGAGAAGGGTTATACGGGCTTGCGGCAGGCCCACATATCGAGGCGGCATCTTCTTGGAGGCGCCGGAGCGATGGCGGGGCTTGCGGTGAGCGGAACGCTGCCAGCGCCCAACTGGGTTGGCGGGCCGGCGCAGGCCGCTGCTGCACAATCGCATTCTTTCAAGCTCGGTGATTTCGAAATCACCGTCGTCTCTGATGGTCATCTGGTGCTGCCGGCGCGTCTTGCAGCACCCGACGCCCCGGAAGCCGAGCGTGCTGCCGCGCTCGCTGCCGCCGGGACGACCGGTGAGATGTCAGAGCCGCCGACCAACGTGACCGTCATCAGGACGGGCTCGGATGTGATCTTGGTGGATGCCGGCTCGGGTCCGAACTTCATGCCGACGGCTGGCAAGCTGTCAGCCAATCTGGAAGCCGCCGGAATTTCGGCCGATGCCGTAACCAATGTCGTCTTTACTCATGGTCATCCCGACCATCTTTGGGGTGCGCTCGATGATTTCGAGGAAAGCCCCCGGTTCCCCAATGCCGCGCACCTGATGGGCGCTGCGGAGTGGGACTATTGGATTTCTGATGACGCAGAAAAGGGCTTGCCTGCCGACCGGGCGACATTCGTCGCGGCGGCGCGTCGCAATATCGCAGGCATCGAATCCAAGGCTGAGCGGATCAAGGCGGGCCAGGAGATCGTACCCGGAATACGCGCCTTCGATACGCCAGGGCACACGCAGGGTCACATCTCGTTGGAGCTTGCCAGCGGCGGCGAAACACTCGTTGTGCTCGGTGATGCGCTAACCCATCCGGTCATCTCGTTTGCGTATCCTGATTGGCGGCCGGCTGCTGACCACGTAGCCGATCAAGCGGCTCAAACACGCAAAAAACTTCTCGACAAACTCGCAACCGAAAAATCGCGCGTGATTGGCTATCACCTGCCTTTCCCGGGAATTGGGCGGGTCGAAAAGAAGGATGGCGCCTATACTTATGTCGCCGCTGGTTAGGGGCGGACGATCGGTCGCGGGCAGGTTGGAAAACCTCCCGCGACGTAAATTCTGCGCATGAGCTGCGCCGCTTTCCGTTGCAGGGTCTGGCCAGAAACTCTTAATTGATATATTTCAATGCTTTACCCTGGTACTATTGAACCAGTTTCAGATTGCGCCATGATGTGGCAGGAACTGGTTCTCACGCGACCGCGTTAACGAAGGCTTGGAACTTCGCGTGCGATCGGTGACCGGACCGGACAAATTCATTTTCTGCCTGTTAGACGCTGACTGACCGTCTGGTCTGATTCAAGCGGTGCGGTGCGATCGCTTCCGCATCACGATCAAGGTGAATGTCGTGCGTAAATTGGTCCGCTATGGTTTCGTGCCATTCATGATGCTGGCGCTCAATGGAGCCGCCTTCGTCATCGTCTACTACGGTCACTCCTACGCTTGGCTTGCGTTGCTCCTCGCGCTTGCGCTTGCGGCCGTCTTCGTAGCCGAGCGTGTCTCGCCAGCCTTCGGAATGTGGAATGAGGATCATGGCGATAATGGCGCGACGATCGCCCATGCGGTCGTCTATGAGGTTTCCAACATCAACGGCGTGCTGCTCATTCCGGTGATCGTCTGGCTGTTTCCGTTCCAGGGCATCTGGCCGACCCATTGGCCGCTGATCGTGCAATTGGCGATGGCGCTCGTGGTTGCCGATTTCGTCTTCATGATGGTGCACTACGTCAGTCACCGCGTACCGCTGCTATGGCGGTTGCATGCGGTACATCACGGTGTGCCGCGCCTGTACGGCCTCAACGGTCTCGTCCGCCATCCGCTACATCAGACGCTCGACATGGTGCTCGGAACAGCGCCACTCGTCATTATGGGGATGACGGTCGAGGTTGCCGTGCTTCTCGGCTTTGTGGTGTCGATCCAACTGCTGGTGCAGCATGCCAATGTCAATTACGTGCTGGGGCCGCTGCGCAACCACCTGGCGATCGGTCAGCTGCATCACCTCCACCACGTCAACTGGGGCAAGGAGGGTGACTGCAATTTCGGTCTTTTCCTGACGGTCTGGGACCGGATGTTGGGAACGTTCCAGCCGGAGCCGTCGCACCCCATTCAGGCGCACGACATGGGCGTGGATGAAGTGCCGGATTTCCCGAAGGGTTATATCCAGCAGTTGATTTTCCCGTTCGTCTATCAGCCAGGTGCTGGCGTGCAGTCGGGTCTGTTGCCGTCGCATGACGCGCGTACGGCGGCGCAAGACGCGGGAGGCGAGATGAGGCGCGCCGCCCCGCATATCGGACAAGGGGCCGGTTCCAGCGATCATCGGGACGCAACACCCGCGCAATAGAGCCTGATCGGCTGAGATGGAAGCACGACGGCTTCCATCGAAGCCGTGATTGAGGCTCTCAAACAATCTCAAACAAAGAGATAGGACAGGCCGAAACGGCCAGACGCGCTTCAATCAAAAACCAGACCTGCTCTAGATATCCAGGTCCTTGGCGAAGGCAGCGTGCTCCTGAATGAAGCGGAAACGCGCTTCTGGTTTCGAACCCATCAAAGCGTTCACCGCCTCGGCCAGCTCGCTTGGATCACCATCGCCGATCTCGACGCGCAGCAGCGTGCGGACACCGGGGTCCATAGTGGTTTCCTTCAGCTCTGATGCATTCATCTCGCCGAGACCCTTGAAGCGGCCGATCTTGGGTTGCGGCGATGCCTTGAACTCTTTGCGCAACAACTCGTCACGATGGCGGTCATTCAGCGCGTAGATTGACTTGGAGCCCTGCGTGATCTTGTAGAGCGGCGGAACGGCCAGAAACAGGTGGCCATGCGCGATGAGAGGCCGCATCTCCTGGTAGAAGAAGGTAATGAGCAGTGAAGCGATGTGGGCCCCGTCGACGTCGGCATCGGTCATGATGATCACGCGCTCGTAACGAAGGTCCTCATCGCGGTACTTGGCGCCTGTGCCGGCACCCAACGCGGTGATGAGGTCCGAGAGCAGCTGGTTCTGAGAGAGCTTGGCGGAGGAAGCGTTCGCAACGTTGAGGATTTTTCCGCGAAGCGGCAGGACGGCTTGAGTTTCGCGCTTGCGTGCGCTCTTGGCGGAACCGCCGGCGCTGTCGCCTTCGACGATGAAGATCTCGGTGCCCTGGGCCTGCTTGATTGTGCAGTCGGCGAGCTTGCCCGGCAGTCGCAGCTGGCGCGTCGCGGACTGGCGGCTCACCTCTTTCTCGCGACGGCGGCGCATGCGCTCTTCTGAGCGTTCGATCGCCCAGTCGAGGAGCGTGTTGGCCTGCTGGGGATTGTCGGCCAACCAGTGGTCGAAGGCATCCCGCAGGGTGGTCTCGACAATACGGACAGCTTCCTGTGTCGCCAGCTTGTCCTTGGTCTGCCCCTGGAACTCGGGCTCGCGAATAAATACCGAAAGCATCGAGGCAGCGGTCGCCATGACGTCGTCGGAAGTGATCTGGCCCGCCTTGCGGTTGCCGGCAAGATCACCATAGGCACGCAGGCCCTTGGTCAGCGCCTGGCGCAGGCCCGTCTCGTGTGTGCCGCCTTCCGGGGTTGGGATCGTATTGCAATAGGAGCGCGAGAAGCCATCGCGGTCAGCGACCCAGGCGATCGCCCACTCGACGGAGCCGTGGCCGCCCGGCTTGTCGACGCGCCCGGCGAACAGATCTTTGGCGACGCGCGTGGCGCCGTCGATGGTCGCGACGAGAAAGTCCTTGAGGCCGCCCGGGAAGTGCAGCACGGCCGTGGCCGGCGTCGTATCCTTCTCGGCCAGCAGCGAGGGGTCGCAGCTCCAACGGATCTCGACGCCGCCGAACAGATAGGCCTTGGAGCGTGCCATCGTATAAAGGCGTTCGGGTTTGAAGTGGCAGCCCTTGCCGAAGATCTGCTCGTCGGGTTTGAAGCGTATCTTGGTGCCGCGCCGGTTCATGATGGAGCCGAGCTTCTCCAGCTTCGTCTCGGCGTGGCCGCGCGAGAAAACCATGCGGTAGAGCTGCTGGCCGCGCGCAACCTCGACGTCGAGCTTTTCGGAGAGTGCGTTGACGACGGAGACGCCGACGCCATGCAGACCACCGGACGTATTGTAGGCCTTACCGTCGAATTTGCCGCCCGAGTGCAACGTCGTCATGATCACTTCGAGCGCTGACTTGGTCTTGAACTTGGGGTGCGGATCGACGGGAATACCACGGCCGTTATCGGTGACGGAGAGGAAACCCTCAGCATCTAGATGCACCTCGATGAAGGTGGCGTGCCCGGCGACTGCCTCGTCCATGGCGTTGTCGATCACCTCGGCGAAGAGGTGGTGCATCGCCTTCTCGTCCTTGCCGCCGATGTACATGCCTGGCCGGCGGCGGACGGGCTCCAGGCCCTCGAGAACCTCGATGTCGGCGGCGGTGTAGGCGTCGGATGCGTCTGCCGCCCCGCGATTGCGTGCGCTGGACTTGTTGCTCATAGGCCTGTCGTTGGTGGAGAAGAGGTCGCCAGTCGAGTCGTCCATAGGCGTCGTTCCGGGGCAATTCGGCCATGTCGATTGGCCTAGAGGAGGCGCAACCCGGATCTGACGCTCAACGAGGCGTCCGGCGAATCTCTCGTGTCTGTCGTGTAGCTTCAGATGGCACGCGAGGCGGCGCGTTGGCAAGCTGGCGTGGTGTCGTCGTTGCAGTTGCGCCACTGGATGGAGATAGCGCACAGCGAGCCGGGGCTGTAATCGCGGTTTTCCGAGTATTTCGATGTCGTAGCGGGTCATTTACCAGGACCTGTGTCGTTGGTCAGGCAAGCAAGCGCTTTGATGCGGCTCGCGCGCTGGCCAAGTCCGTTATTCGTTCAAGACATTGATTCAATTATATTTTCCATACATATGCGCGCTCGACCTGGGTTTATGGTGCGCTATCCGGTGCGAGCCCGGATGAAAAATGCCAATGCTCCACCTGCCGCGCCGACCACGGCGGCAAGTGCAAGGCTCCAATCGAATGCGGAAGTTATGTCGCCAGCCCAGATGGCCTTGCCGAGCATGTAGCTGACCCCGACGACGGAGCCGACAATGCCTCCATATATGATTTCGGCCTGGCGGCGGGTCATGGCTGGTCTCCTGATGGTCAGTCGCGTTGCGCGGCAGCGTCGCTCACCCATACCTCACCGGCGACTGAGCAGGCGTCAAGCGGGGCCGTCAGGATCGGGCCTTCGGTCGCGGTATCGGGACGTTGTCGATCAGGCGGGTCGCGCCGAGTTTGGCCGCTGCCAACACCCGCCCCGGGCGGCCCGATCGCAACTCCCACGGCCCCAGTGTCTCGGCATCGGCGACAGCTACATAGTCGATCGGCCCAAAGCCGGCCTTTTCGAGTGTCTTGATGGCCGATTTGATGGTTGCAGCCTGCCTGCCGCCCGCAGCTACCGTCTCCGCAACGGCGCGGATCGCAGTGCACAGGGCCGGTGCGGCGGTGCGTTCCTCCGCCGACAGATACGCGTTGCGTGACGAAAGCGCCAAACCGTCCCGTTCGCGTACCGTCGCAACGCCGTGGATGGTGAGCGGCAAGTCGAGATCACGGACCATCTGGCGGATGACGCAGAGCTGCTGATAGTCCTTCTCGCCAAACAGTGCGACATCCGGTGTCACCTGGGAAAAGAGCTTGCAGCATACGGTGGCGACGCCACCGAAGTGGTGGGGTCGGAATGCGCCTTCCAGGCCCTCGGCTGCACCCTTCACCTCGATGCGGGTGGCAAAGCCCGGGCGATACATTTCTTCCGCTGCCGGTGCCCAGACGAGGTCCGCGCCGACGCTGGAGAGCTTTTCCAGATCGCCTGCCTCGTCGCGGGGATAACGGGCCAGATCCTCGTTGGGCGCGAACTGCGTCGGGTTGACGAAGATCGAGACGACGACGCGCTGGGCTTTCTTGCCGGCGACTTTGACGAGTGTCAGGTGGCCTTCGTGAAGGGCGCCCATGGTCGGGACGAGCGCGACCTGCTCGCCGGACTTGCGGTAGCGGGCGATGTGTCGGCGGAGGTCTTTGAGCGTACGTGCGATTCGGGGCGTCGTTTGATTGCGCGCCATGTTCCGTATTCCCCGTTCTGCCGCGGCAGCGCATGCGGAAAATGTGTTCACGCGATGCGGCCAGAGAGCGGCAGGCTGTCGTCAAGCGGCGCTGGCGTCAAGTGGCGTGTGGGCGGTATCGAGCGGTCCGTGCGGACCGGGTTTTGGGCCCATGCCACATGCGCGACTTTGCGCCGGTGGCGATCTGCTAAACTGCGGCCCGGTCCGAATCGGCGGACGGCGCGGGAAGCCGACGTCATCAAAGGTGCGCGCAGCGAGTGTGCGCGAGGCAAGGCGGCATGGCGGTGTTCAAAACGACAGGAGAAACGGCGCACGGGGCCGAGGCTGCGGTTCGCCGCGCCACGATGCCGCCACGCGACGAGATCTCGGCCTATCATCTTTTCGACGAGGCGCGCCTTGTCGGTGCTTTGATCGAGCGGGCGGCATGGACCGAGGACGAGGCACACAGAACCGGGCAGCTTGCGCGGCGGCTGGTGAGTGCCGTGCGTGGTGCAAAAGTCCATGATCGCGGCTTTGATGCGTTCATGGGCGAATATGGGCTTTCGAGCGAGGAAGGCGTCATTTTGATGTGCCTCGCGGAGGCACTCCTGCGCATTCCCGACGCAGAGACGGCTGACCGGCTCATTGCCGACAAGATCGGCGACGGGCAGTGGGCGCGCCATCTCGGGCACTCGGGAAGCTTCTTCGTCAACGCATCGACGTTCGGTCTGATGTTGACCGGCGGTGTCGTGCGGCTTGGGGAAGCCGCCGGGCACACGCCGGTCGATGCGGTCAAGCGTCTCGTGGCGCGGACCGGCGAGGGCGTCATCCGCCAGGCGCTGAGGCGCGCCGTCAAGCTGCTCGGTGATCAGTTTGTGATCGGACCCAACATCACCAAAGCGATCAGCCGGGCGCGCGCGCTCGAGGCGGCGGGCTATCGCCTCTCCTATGACATGCTGGGCGAGGCGGCGCGGTCGGAAGCCGATGCCAAGCGGTATTTCGACCGCTACCTCGGTGCCATCGAGGCGATCGGCAAGGCTGCAGGCGCCATGCCGTCGGGCCATGGTGATGCGCTGATGGCGCGGCCCAACATCTCGGTAAAACTTTCCGCACTGCATTCCCGATTCGAGCCCGGCAAGGAGGAACGCCTCAGGGAGGAATTGCATCCGCGCCTCATGACGCTGCTGCGCGCGGCGCGCGAACGGGGCATCGGCATCATGATCGATGCCGAAGAACAGGATCGCCTCGACACCGAGCTCGAGGTGTTCGGGCAGATGCTCACCCATGCGGCGCTCGACGGCTGGCACGGGCTCGGGCTCGCGGTGCAGGCATATTCCAAGCGCGCCATTCCTGTGTTGCGCTGGCTGCGGCGGATGTCGCAGGGCACGGGCAAGCGCATTCCGGTGCGGCTCGTCAAAGGAGCCTACTGGGACAGCGAGATCAAGTGGGCGCAGGAGCGTGGGCTTGCCGATTATCCGGTGCTGACGCGCAAGCCCCACACGGATCTCTCCTATATGGCCGCGGTGCGCTACATGTTGAGCGACCCGGCTGCGTTCTATCCCGCATTCGCGACGCACAACGCGCAATCGCTGGCTGCGGTCCATGTTGCCGGCGGCGACGCGAAGTTCGAACTGCAGCGCCTCTATGGCATGGGTGATGCGCTCTATGATGAAGTGATGGGACCGGCGGCGCTCGGACGCCCGTGCCGTGTCTATGCGCCGGTCGGCGGCCATGCGGATCTGCTCTCCTACCTCATGCGGCGGCTCTTGGAGAATGGCGCGAACTCCTCGTTCGTCCATCAGCTTGCTGATCCCTCAGTGTCGATTGCCGAGACCGTCGCCGATCCGGTGGCCGAGTTGAGCCAGTCGTGGTCGTCGCAGGGCAAAGGGCGGATCGAAGCCGACATGAGGATCGTGAAGCCGCGCGACATACTGCGGCCCGAGCGCGCGGTCGCGGAAGGTCTGGCACTGGCCGAGCCGGCGGTGCGCGCGGCCCTGCTCGATGAGATCCGGGCGGCGCTGGCCAAACCGTTTGCGGCTGGCCCGATCGTCGATGGCAACGACGTCCAAGAGGCGGGTGAACCGCATTTCGCAATCTGTCCGCACGACCAGCGCGAGAGGCTCGGCACGGTCTCGTTCGCCTCGCGCGAGACCGTGCAGCGGGCGATTGCCGGTGCCACGGCGGCGGCGCATCGCTGGGACATGACGCCAGTCGAGGTGCGCGCATCAATCCTCGAGGCGGCGGCCGAAATGTTCCTGCGTGACCGTGCACGTCTGATGGCGGTGATGGTGCGCGAGACCGGCAAGACATTGGAGAACGCCCAGGCCGATCTGCGCGAGGCGGTGGATTTCCTGCGCTACTACGCGCAAGCCGCGCGCAAGACGTTCACCAACCCAAGCCTGCTCAAAGGACCTACGGGGGAGCGCAACACGCTGCATCTGCGCGCCCGCGGGCCGATTGCAGCGATATCGCCTTGGAACTTCCCGCTGGCGATTTTTACTGGACAGGTGGCGGCGGCGCTGGTCGCAGGCAATCCGGTGCTGGCAAAGCCCGCCGAGCAGAGCCCTATCACGGCATGGCTCGCGGTGCGCCTGCTGCATGAGGCAGGCATCCCGCCGGACTGCCTGCAACTTCTACCCGGTGCAGGAGATACCGGTGGCGCACTGGTGCGCGATCCGCGCATCAAGGGTGTGCTGTTTACGGGTTCAAACGAGACCGCCTGGACGATCCAGCGCGCTCTGGCGGAGCGGCGCGGCGCCATCGTGCCGTTCATTGCGGAGACCGGCGGCATCAACGCGATGATCGCTGATTCAAGCGCGCTGCCCGAGCAGGTGGTGCGCGATGCAGTGCGCTCGGCATTCGACAGTGCGGGGCAGCGTTGCTCGGCGGCGCGCGTCCTGTTCGTCCAGGAGGACGTTGCCGACCGCATGATCGATCTTCTTGCCGGGGCGACCGAGGCGCTCGACCTGGGCGATCCGCTCGACTATGCGACCGATATGGGGCCGGTGATCGAGGAGGAGGCTCAGGATCGCCTGGAAGCGGCCAAGCTGCGACTGGCCCGCGCGCATCGCACGATCGTCGATATCGAGCTTCCCGACGCGTGCCGGGTCGGTACATACGTGACGCCGGCCGTGTATGAGTTGAGCCGACTCGACGACATCGGCGGCGAGATGTTCGGTCCGATCCTGACCGTGATCCGCTACCAGCGCGGGCACCTCGACAAGGTCGTCGCAGCGATCAACGCGATGGAATACGGCCTGACACTGAGCGTTCACAGCCGCATCGAGTCGGTAGCGGATTTCGTCGCGGAACATGCCCGCATCGGCAATATCTACATCAACCGCAACCAGATCGGCGCGGTGCCCGGCGTGCAGCCGTTCGGCGGCGAGGGGCTGTCGGGAACCGGTCCCAAGGCCGGCGGCTCGCGGATGCTTCCCGCGCTCGCCACGGAACGCGTGCTCAGCATCGATACAACGGCGGCAGGCGGAAATGCGGCGCTCCTATCGGAAGGTGCGGCGGGATCGGAAGAAATGAACGCGCCGCGATGATGTTCAGCCAGGCAAACCCTGAGCGGGCTTGCCGCTACGGCGCGCCCGCCGGGATTGCTTCCGCGGACGTCGAGCGCCATGTTCATTTCGGATGACAGCATCAGTCCGGCAAAGTGCCGGGCAATTGGCCCCGTACCGGAGCCGAGGCTTTGAACATGAGCAAGATCGGCAAGCCACCGGAAAAGAGGATCGTGGGGGACGGAACGGCCTCGCAGAGCAAGCCTCCCGCGTCGACCGAACAGGGCGGCCTGCCGTCGGCTGAGCGGACCAGCGATTACGAGGTCGCCGATTTCATCGCGAAGATGAAGTCGGTCGGGCCGCTTCATGCGGGTGCGCGCGGGCGGCTCATCTTTGCGATGGACGCAACGATGAGCCGGGCACCGACCTGGGATATGGCGCTGGCGCATCAGGCAGAGATGTTCGAGGCGGTCAGAGCGGTCGGCGGGCTCGACGTACAACTTGTCTATTTCCGTGGATCCGGTGAGTGCCGAGCGTCCAGATGGGTGTCAGATCCGGCAGCGCTTGCGCGGCTCATGACCACCGTCTCGTGCCAGGGCGGCAAGACGCAGATCGGCAAGGTCCTGGGGCATGCACGATCGGAGGCGTCGCATCAGAAGGTCAGCGCGATGGTCTACGTGGGCGATTGTGTCGAGGAGGACGTCGATCTCTTATGCGCCAAATCGGGCGAACTGAAGCTCGTCGGCATTCCGGTGTTCCTGTTCCAGGAAGGGCGCGACGCGAATGCGAGCGTTGCCTTTGCTGAAATCGCGCGCATCACGGGCGGTGCGCATTGCCGGTTCGATCAGGGCGCTGGTACGCAGCTTCGCGATCTTTTGACGGCGGTGGCGGTCTATGCGGCAGGCGGTCGGCATGCACTCGAGGCGCTGACCGACCGGCGCGGCGGTGAGGGCGCAGCCAAGCTTCTCGCCGCACTGCCGGCTCCGCGAATGCCGCCGAGGGGACGTGGTTGATGCGCACGCTCCTGCTGTCTGTCGCGGCGGTAGCCGTCATTGCGCTTCTCTTGCGGTGGTTTCTCAAGACGAGCCCGGCGGTGATGGCGCTGCGTATCCGGCAGGTCGGTGGCGTGCTGTCGTTCGTGGTTGCCGCGTTCCTCATGTTTCGTGGCGCCGTCCAGCTGGCGGTGCCGATTGCCATGTTGGGGCTGTGGCTATTCGCGGGCAGTGGCGGCGGGGTGTTCCGCCCGGCCGGTCGGCGGGATGGCCAGTCCTCCCATGTCGTGACGGACCATTTGGAAATGCGGCTCGATCTGGAGACGGGGCAGATCACAGGGCGTGTGCTCAAAGGCATCTTCTCCGGCCGGCAGATCGAGAGCCTGCGGCCTGAGGAGCTGGCACTGCTCTGGCAGGATTGCCGGATTGCCGATCCACAGTCGGCACAGATCATCGAGACTTATCTCGATCAGGTGCATCCCTCTTGGCGAGACGACGTGAAGCGCGGAGAGGAGCGCTTCTCAGGCGGACCGGACGGGCGAATGGGCGTGGAGGAAGCCTATGAGATCCTGGGACTGAAAGCCGGTGCCAGTCGCGACCAGATCCGTCAGGCGCATCGCGAGCTGATGTTGAGGCTGCATCCTGATCGCGGCGGCTCCACTTACCTTGCTGCGAAGATCAACGAGGCAAAGGATGTGCTGCTCGGTTCTGTCGGCGAGTAGGCGTCTCGGGATGTGCCGCCGATGCCGCCGGGATCACTGCACCTTCGCAACGAAACAGTCGATGGATTTGCGACGCAGTTCCTGGCAGGCGCTGGCTGCACCCTGCTGCGAGTCGAAGCCGGTGAAGCGGGCCCGGAAAAATTGGCGCTGGCCGCGCTTTACGGGCTCCGTTACGGGCGCGGCGTTGGCGAGGATCGTCAGGGCCCGTTCTCGGATCGCCTGCAACTGGCGCTCGGCCTCGTCGACGGAGTTGTAGGCGCCGATCTGAATGAGGTGCGTACCGCTAGCGGCAGGCGGCTGCTCCGCTGCCTGCGGGATCGACGTAGGCGATGGCGCGGCCGACGGCGCCGAGTTCGAGAGTGCAGCCGTCTCCATGCGCGCATGCGGCTGTCGTCGATCCATGATTTCCGGGCGATGGTCTGCAAGGATACGTGAAAGCTGGTCCTGGAGTGTCGAAGGTGCACGCGCGGTCGTGGCGCCCAGCTCGCCCCCCTGGCCTTGTTCGATATCGGCTGGCGGGGTCAAGGCAACGGGGGTTTCGTTGCTGGGATCCGGCGTGATCGCGCCGTCATGCTGCATTCCGAGCCCGGTGCGCCGGCCACTGTCGGCGTTTGCCGTGCTGGCGATCAAGTCGGAAATCGAGCGCGGTCCTGCAGCGGTATTGGTTCGGTTGGTCTCCTGCGTGTGCTGTCCGTTCCGCTCGCGGGCCTTGCGCGCAGCATCGCGACGCGCGGCGAGGTGCTCTGCGACGCCGACGTGGCGGACGCGTGCGATCGATATGCGCTCGTCGATGCCAGGCTTCATCGCCTCGGCGGACTGCACGGGCTTCTCTGCGGCGGCGAGCGGCGGTGGCTGTGGGGCGGGCGACGCAGCGGCGACACTTTCTTCGATGGCTGGTGCAGCAGCATCTGCGGGTGCCGGGCGCGGCAACGGCGGCGCCTTGCTGGGAGCGAGTGCGGATTTCGCCGGCTGCTCGATCCTCTTCGGCCTGGCGATCAACTGTGGCCGGTCGAGGCGCGGGCGGACGCGACGGGTCGATGCCTTCAGGAAGGAGTGGTCGAGAATAGAGCGCATGCGGGCGTTACGCTTGCCGGCGGTCGTGCCACCGAATACCGCCGCGACCAGATGTTTCGAGCCACGATGCACCGAAGCGACGAGGTTGAAGCCGGAAGCGCGCGTGTAGCCTGTCTTGATACCGTCGGTGCCGCGATAGCTGCGCAAAAGCGTGTTATGGTTTCGGTAGCTTGAGCCGGCGTAACTGAAGCGGTTGGTCGCGAACAGTTTGTAGTGCTCGGGGAATTCGTCCTGCAGGTGAAGCGCCAGGGTGAGCATGTCGCGGGCCGTGGTGAGCTGCTCGGAGTCGGGCAGGCCGGAGGCGTTCCGGAAGGTGGTTTTCGACATGCCGATCTCGCGCGCCTTGCGCGTCATCAGCCGTGCGAAATTGGTCTCGCTGCCCGCAATATGCTCCGCTAGCGCCACGGCGATGTCGTTGGCAGACTTGGTAACGAGGGAAAGTACAGCGTTGCGGACCGTGATCGTATCCCCGGCATCGAGGTCGAGCTTGGACGGGGCCTGGGCTGCAGCCTGGGCCGAGATGGTGATCTTGTCGTCGTGCTTGAGGCGGCCCTTTTCGATGAGCTCGAAGGTTAAGTAGAGCGTCATCATCTTGGTCAGGGATGCCGGGTAGCGCTGCTCGTCACCAGCCGAATTGTAGAGAACCTTCCCGGTGTTGGCGTCGATGACCATTGCTGACTGTTCGGCGGCAGAGGCATGCGGAAGCGGCGCGGCGAACACGCAGAACACGGCTGCCAAAATTGGCAGCATCTTCGTGTATAATGGACGCAATAGTCCCTCGGCGCCTATCCGGTGGCTCATAATCTTTTGCTCGAAACGCGACCCCTGGTGACCGCGACGCTTCGAGAAGGCGGTATAATGATACCGTCCTTTTGACCCCGTTCCCGCGGTTGGTGCCCCTAACCTTCACAGGGCACCATGTTTGTTGGGCAGTTTTTTGACATGCGCTGCCACAGGATGCCCCAAGTCTAGGCACACTCATGGAAAAACGGGGTTAACCGAGAGGGCTGATCGGTAGCATAAGTGGATTTTTGTGCGATGCAGCATTTTGCCGCTTGAATTGCCGTTGCAAGCTCGCTATGTGTTGCACAAGGATTTTGTGCAATGCAACAAATCTGACCAGAGATTCGAGGCGATCAGAGCAATTTCGCCCCCGACGCGATCAGAACCCAACGAGGTGTCACCATGATGAAGGGTATGGAAGACTTCCAGAAGCTCGGCCAGAGCAACATGGATTCTGCCATGAAGCTTTTCGGCGAGTTCACCAAGGGCTGGCAAGCCATTGCCGCGGAGTTCTCGGACTACAGCAAGCGCTCGTTCGAGGACGGTACGCAGACGCTGGAAAAGCTGATGGCCGCCAAGTCGCTGGAACAGGCCGTCGACATCCAGTCGAAGTATGTGAAGCGCAGCTATGACGAGTACATGCACCAGCTTGCCAAGGTTGGCTCCATGTATGCCGAACTTGCCAAGGAGGCCTACCGGCCGATGGAGAAGCTGATGCAGTCTGGCCGCTGATACCGCTTCAGCCGCCAATTTCCGGTTTTGCAGGCCCGGCGTTCGCGCCGGGCCTTTTTTTGTCGGTGCGGGACCCCAACATTAGTTCTGCCCGTGCCACGGACGGGTGACGGCGAATGACGTCTACAGACATCGTTACTTTCACCGGATGGCGGTGGAGATACAACCAGTTGCAGGGGTGAAATGCTGCAAGAGCGACAACTCTGGTCAATTGCAAGGTAGGTCTCGCGTCCGTTACAAAGATAGATAGTCGCGCTGCGGTCTGCCCGCGCATTATGATTGTAGCGGTGGAGACAGCGGCAGCCGGCAATGGACCCGCGGTGGAGCGCGGAGTGATGACGAGAATGAGTTGGATACGCATGAGCGGCAACAACGACGACGACGCGAACAAGGGCGGTGAGGGCGACGGCCGCACGGGCATCGTCACAAAGACACGACCGAAGACCAAGAAGCCGAGCCTCTACAAGGTTCTTCTACTCAATGATGATTACACGCCAATGGAATTCGTCGTGCACGTGCTGGAGCGGTTCTTCAACAAGGGTCGCGAGGACGCCACGCGCATCATGCTGCACGTCCACCATAAAGGTGTCGGATTGTGCGGCGTCTATACATTCGAAGTGGCCGAAACCAAGGTCACACAGGTGATGGATTTCGCCCGCCAGAACCAGCATCCTTTGCGGTGCACGATGGAGAAGGAGTAGCAGGTCCCGTGCCGTCATTCTCGAAAAGCCTCGAAACAGCACTTCATCGCGCGCTCGAATATGCCAACGAGCGCAGTCACGAGGCGGCGACGCTGGAGCATCTGCTGCTGGCGCTCGTCGACGACCGCGATGCGGCCGCAGTGATGCGCGCGTGCAGCGTCGATCTCGACAAGCTGCGCCTGCGACTGACCGAGTTCCTGGATAACGATCTGGATTATCTGGTCATGCAATCGGCGTCGGAGGCGACACCGACGCAAGGCTTCCAGCGCGTCATTCACCGTGCCGTCGTGCATGTGCAGTCGTCGGGCCGGGAGGAAGTGACGGGGGCGAACGTGCTCGTCGCGATCTTCGCCGAGCGCGAGAGTCACGCCGCCTACTTCCTGCAGGAGCAGGACATGACGCGGTTTGACGCCATCCAATACATCAGCCATGGACTTGCCAAGCGACCGGGCATGTCGGAGCCGCGCCCTGTGACGGGTGTCGATGAGGAGAGCGTGCGCGAAGGCGAAGAGAAGAAATCGGGGCAGGACGCGCTCAACTCCTACTGCGTCAACCTCAACAAGAAGGCGCGTGACGGCAAGATCGATCCGCTGATCGGCCGTGAGGCAGAAGTGCTGCGCACGATTCAGGTGCTGTGCCGCCGGCAGAAGAACAACCCGCTGCTGGTGGGCGATCCGGGCGTCGGCAAGACGGCCATCGCCGAGGGGCTTGCGCGCAAGATCGTGCAGGGCGAGGTGCCCGAGGTGCTGCGCGACGCGACAATCTTCGCGCTCGACATGGGCACGCTGTTGGCCGGCACGCGCTATCGCGGTGATTTCGAGGAGCGGCTCAAGGCCGTCATGCGCGAGATCGAGAACTATCCGGGCGCTGTGCTGTTCATCGACGAAATCCACACCGTGATCGGCGCGGGTGCGACGTCGGGCGGCGCGATGGACGCCTCCAACCTTTTGAAGCCGGCGTTACAGTCGGGCACAGTGCGCTGCATCGGTTCGACCACGTATAAGGAGTATCGCCAGCACTTCGAGAAGGACCGCGCCCTCGTGCGCCGGTTCCAGAAGATCGACGTGAAGGAGCCGACGGTCGAAGATGCGATCGAGATCCTCAAGGGTCTGAAACCGTATTTCGAGGATTTCCATAACCTCAAGTACACCAACGACGCGATCAAGTCGGCGGTGGAGCTTTCGGCAAAGTACATTCACGATCGCAAACTACCCGACAAGGCGATCGACGTGATCGACGAAACCGGCGCCTCGCAGATGCTCGTGCCGGAGGGCAAGCGCAAGAAGAAGATCACTGTCAAGGAGATCGAGGCGACCGTCGCGACGATGGCCCGCATTCCGCCCAAGACCGTAACGAAGTCCGACGCGGAAGTGATCGGCAATCTGGATAAGGATCTCAAGCGTCTTGTGTTCGGGCAGAACCGGGCGATCGAGGCTCTCACCTCGTCGATCAAGCTTGCACGGGCTGGATTGCGCGAACCGGAGAAGCCGATCGGCTGCTATCTGTTCTCAGGTCCCACGGGCGTCGGCAAAACCGAGGTCGCCAAACAGCTCGCCAGCCTGATGGGCGTGGAGCTGTTGCGCTTCGACATGTCGGAGTACATGGAAAAGCACACGGTTTCGCGGCTGATCGGCGCGCCACCGGGCTATGTCGGATTCGATCAGGGCGGTCTGTTGACCGACGGCGTCGACCAGCATCCCCATTGCGTGCTGCTGCTCGATGAGATCGAGAAGGCGCATCCCGATCTGTTCAACATCCTGTTGCAGGTGATGGACCACGGCAAGCTCACCGATCACAACGGCAAGTCGGTCGACTTCCGTAACGTCATCCTCATCATGACGACGAACGCGGGTGCATCCGACATGGCGCGGCCGCCAATGGGCTTCAACCGGATCAAGCGCGAAGGCGAGGACACGGATGCAGTGAACCGCATGTTCACGCCTGAGTTCCGTAACCGCCTCGACGCCGTCATTCCGTTCGCTGGTCTCGCACCGGACGTCATCGCCAAGGTGGTGGAGAAGTTCATCTTCCAGCTTGAGGCGCAGCTCGCCGACCGCAGCGTGACGATCGAGCTGACGGAAGGTGCGCAGAAATGGATTGCGGAGAAAGGCTACGACGAGAAGTTCGGCGCCCGCCCACTTGCTCGCGTGATCCAGGAGTACATCAAGCGCCCGCTCGCCGAGGAGTTGCTATTCGGCCAGTTGGAGAACGGCGGCACGGTACGCGTACTGGTCGAAGGTGAGGGCGAGGAGTCCAAGCTCACCTTCGAGTATCTGCCGCTCGATCCGGCGAAACGCCCGAAGGCCGCGGGCCGTGACGAGGACGAGGATGAGGACGACAAGCCGCAGGAGGCGCTGGTTGGCGCAACGCCGCGCAAGGCCCTTCCCGGTCCCAAGGACAAGAAGGACAAGGGCGGTGCCTCCGCACGCGGCGGCAGCGTACCGAGCGTGCCACGCACCAAAAAGGGCGAGTGACGCGACAGGCTGACGAGGTTCGCGCATTGCAGCGACAGGGAGCCGCCGGCCAGCACCGGCGGCTCTTTTGTTTGCGGCACAGTCAGTCTCCAGGGGAACATCTGCGAATTTCGATACCTGCTAGGCCGCTCCCTCCTCGTGCACCGGCGGCATATCGCCGTAATGGGCACGCCAGACCAAGGGAGCTCAATGATGTGCAATGCCTGCGCGCCAATATCCAACGCGGCCGACAACGATCGACTTGCGGCCTTCGAGACACGACTGATGGGCGCTTTCAACGAGGGCGCTCTGATGCTGATGACGTCGATAGGTCATCGTACCGGCCTGTTTGACGCCATGGCCGCCATGCACTCCGCCACGTCGACCACGATCGCTGAGCGTGCCGGTTTGTCAGAGCGTTACGTTCGCGAATGGCTCGGCGCCATGGTTTGCGCAGGGGTCGTCACGCATGATGCTGCAAGGGGAGCTTACGCGCTGCCGGCGGAGCACGCGCAGCGGCTCACGCGCACTGCCGATGTCAACATGGCGGTCGTGACGCAGTTCTTCTCGGTGCTCGGCGCCGTCGAGGACGACATCGTCGCTTGTTTCAGCAATGGCGGCGGCGTTCCTTACGCGCGCTACCAGCGGTTCCATGAGGTGATGGCCGAGGAATCGGGGCAGACGGTTCTGCCGGCGCTGGAAACTGCGATCCTGCCGCTGGTGCCTGGTCTCATCGACCGGCTGAAGGCCGGCATACGCGTGCTCGATTTGGGATGCGGGCGAGGCCGCGCGCTCATCGCGCTGGCGCAATCGTTCCCTGAGAGCCGGTTCGTGGGTATGGACCTGTCGGTGGAGGCCATTGTCTGGGCGCGCGCGCAAGCTGAGCAGCTCGGGCTTGCCAACGTCGCATTCGAGACGCGGGATCTCAGCGATTTCGACCGCACCGCGCCGCGCGGCTGTTTCGATCTCGTCACCACATTCGATGCGGTACACGACCAGCCGCAGCCGGCCAACATGCTACTCGGCATCCGCCGTTCGCTGGCGCAAAGCGGCGTCTATTTCGCACAAGACATCAAAGGTTCGAGCCACCACGACGGCAATCGGGATAACCCGATCGGGACGTTCCTCTATACCATCTCGTGCATGCACTGCATGACTGTGTCGCTGGCGCAGGGTGGAGCCGGTCTCGGTGCGATGTGGGGCCGGGAGCTTGCGGAACAGATGTTCCGCGAGGCGGGATTCCAATCGGTCGAGGTGCATGAACTGGAGCATGACATACAGAACTACTACTACGTCTGTCGCCCCTGAGGGCTCGACGTCTGGCCCGCTGCGCGTAGCGCGGCGGGCAGATGAGCGTCAAACGCAGAGCTCGCATGTTTGTGGTGCATAAGACGGGACCGCGTATGCTTCCATCTTAAGACCTCACGAACTAGAGTGCGGGGCTTTCTGCCCCCCACTCATCTTCTAATGATCCCCATCTGTGATTCCTGATGACGACTACGAGCTGCCGATGACGGAGCCTGCCGAACGCGGCTGGCAGGATGTGACGCCCACCGTTGCGTTCTGGCGCGGCATGGCGGTGGTGCTGGCGACACCCGGAGTCATCTTGTTTGCGTCAGCGGCAGGGTTCGGGGCACTGGCGCGAGACGCCGGCTTTTCCGTAGCCAACTCGGTCTACATGATGGGTATCTTCTTCGCTCTTCCCGCGCAGGTCGTTCTGCTCGACCAGATCGCGCGCGGCGCATCGCTGGCCGCCGGCGCCTTGGCTGTTTCGTTGACGGGGCTCAGGTTGCTGCCGATGAGCGTCGTCATCATGCCGCTGCTCAAAGGGCCGCGCTCAAGCCGCTGGCGTTATCTGATCGTAGCGCATTTCGTCGCCGTCACTGCGTGGATGGAGGGTTGGCGGCGATTGCCAAATGTGCCGCCGTCACTGCGCATGAATCACTTCATCGGAATTGGTCTGGGGCTGTTGCTGGCAACGCTTGCGGGAACCTACGCGGGGTTCGAGATCGCGGGCACCGTGCCGACCGTGATCGCGGCAGCGCTGCTGTTCCTCACCCCGATCTATTTCCTGCTGTCACTCATAGCAACGGCGTCGGGCCGGTCGGACCTGATGGCGATAGCGTTCGGTGGGATGCTGGGGCCGCCTCTCTACCTGATGACGCCGGGGTTCGATCTGCTGCTCGCTGGCGTGATCGGTGGCAGCATCGCGCATACGATCGCAAAGCAGCGAGGCGGACGATGAGCGGATCTGAAACCGCTGTGGCCGTGACGCAGCTCCCCGATGGCTGGACGCTGGCAGTGCTCTTGACGGCAATCTCGCTCATGGCGCATGAGCCGTGGCGCTGGGTCGGCATGTTCCTCGGTCGCAACCTTGATATCGAAAGCGATCTTTTCCGCTGGGTGAGGGCAGTTTCGACAGCGCTGGTGGCGGCGCTGGTGATGCGGTTGCTCATCTTTCCGGCCGGTGCGCTGCAAGACGTGTCGATGAGTGTGCGGGCAGTTGCCATGGCAGCGGGCCTCGCGCTGTTCTTTGCGTCAGGACGGCGGATCGCGGTCGGCGTGCTGGGAGCGGCTGGCGTGCTGGTGGCGCTGCGGCTGATGCTGGAATGAAGTGCTACTGGATGATGAGCGGCGTCTTGTGAATGAATGTGCCGTCACGGATTTCGTCGGCGAGAAAGCGGGCGACATCGGCGCGGGCGACGGTCTTGAATTCCCAGGTCTCGGGATCAGCGAGGGCGCGGTAACGCCCCATCACCGGCGCCGACACGAGAACTCCCGGCCGCGCGATTGTCCATTCGAGCCCTGAGTCACGCACGATCCGTTCCTGCACGTCCTTGTCGTCGTAGACGCGCTTCAGCATGAGCGGGAACATCACGCCGTCGAAGAGAATGCCGAAGTGACCGCGACTGTCGCCGGCACCGAGACCCGTCACGCAGATGAGGCGCTTGGGACCATGTTCGCGCATGAGGTCGACGATGTTGCGTGTCGCGCGCGAGAAGAGTGTCGTGCCGGTAAGCATCGTGCGGAAGCTCATGGCGACGCCGAGTGTGACAATGACGGCGTCTACTCCGGCGAGTGAGCGTTCCACATCCGCCTTGCTCAAGGCATCGCCGGCGACCTTCTCCAGATTGGGATTGTTGATCGGAATGCGGGTCGCGGATCGCGCGAAGGCGCGCACCCGATGACCGTCGGTGAGCAGCGCCTTCACGGTCTCGAACCCAATTCCCTGGCTGGCGCCGATGACGAGGATCGTGGACATCTGTGGAACCTGCCTTTGAGCTGGCTTATGCATTGCCAGAGCATGTTTCGCTGAAGTGTGCAGCGGTTCAGCGTAAAAAATATGCACGAAACAAGGTGCTGGATCGGCTGAGTGGTGTGCAGTCGTGCTTCTGTCGACGCCGATTGACCAAGGATACGAGCATTTGTGCGCATCGTCACCGAAACCGCGCGCTGCGGCGGCGATACTGCGCATTGTGTTCTTCTGGACTATAGAATGGAGATCGCCGGCTCGCACCCTCCGAAACGAGCAGGGACAGGGGCGATACGTGCAAGGACAGATCGATGCGCGACAGCTACAAGACGCTCTCTGAGAAGGCTGCTGCAGAAATCAGCGAAATCATGCCTTGGGATCTTCAGGCGAGACTGGGGAGCGAGCCTGATCTCATGGTGCTCGACGTGCGCGAGCGGACCGAATACGAGGCAGCCCACATCAAGGGCGCGATCAACGTACCGCGCGGGATCCTGGAGGCGGCCTGCGAGTGGGACTATGCCGAGACGGAGCCGGAGTTGGTGACGGCGCGGCAGCGGTCGATTGTCGTCGTGTGTCGATCGGGCAACCGCAGCGCGCTTGCCGCTCTTGTCATGAAGGCGATCGGTTTCGAAAACGTGGCGTCAATGAAGCTGGGCATCAAGGGATGGAACGACGGCGATCTTCCGCTCGTCGATTGCCGCGGCAGGAGCGTCGATCCGGATGATGCCGCGCACCTCATCGAGCCGAAGCTGGCGCCCGAACAGATCGATCCGGCACGACGCAAGCCCTGAGGGCGGTTCCGGCGAACGAGCGATTAGCGCTCTGGCAATTCTTTCAGCGCGGCGCGGATCTTATCGGCGTTGGCGGCCAGCACCTCATGCTTTTCCATGCCGCTCTCGTGGCGTTTCAGCGGCACACCCTCGTGGCGCGGAATCACGTGGACGTGGATGTGGAACACGGTCTGCCCGCCGGCCGGCTCGTTGAACTGCATGATCGTAATACCGTCTGCCGCGAAAGCCTTTTTCACCGCTCGTGCCATGCGCTGGGTGAAGGGCAACAGCTTCTGCAGAACATGGACATCAGCATCGAGCAGATTGCGCGAAGGCGTCTTCGGCACAAGGAGCGTATGGCCGGGTGCTTGCGGCATCACATCCATGAAGGCGACGAAATCGTCGTTCTCGTAGACCTTGTGACTGGGCATCTCGCCGCGAATGATCTTGGCGAAAATATTGCTGTCATCGTATTGGGGCATGTCGCTCATAGGGGCCATCGCTGTCGCAATTCTTTGAACGCGGCAGCATGACTAGCATATTTCGGCTGCGAGGGAAGTGTTCAGCTCCTCATTACGCCGAAAGGCGCGTCATCCATGCAGGCGTTGGGGCTCGCTCACGACGATTTCTTGAACGGGCCGGCTGCCGTCAGATCGGCGTTGATCTCGGCAATTGCCTCGCGCTCGTGATCGAGATAGTGCGCAACGGCGCGGCGCAATCCCGGATCGGCGATCCAATGGGCCGAATAGGTGGCGACGGGCTGGTAGCCCCGCGCGAGCTTGTGCTCGCCCTGTGCGCCGGCTTCAACGCGCGCCAGTCCACGGGCGATGGCAACGTCGATGGCCTGATAATAGCACAACTCGAAATGCAGGAACGGGCGGTGCACGTTGGCGCCCCAGTAGCGGCCATAGAGGCAATCACCACCAATCATGTTGAGTGCGCCGGCAATCGGGCGGCCGTCGGCTTCTGCAAAGATCAGCAGGCAATGCTCGCTCATGGTCTCGCCCAGTAACGAGAAAAACGCGCGGTTGAGATAAGGACGGCCCCATTTGCGCGAACCGGTGTCCATGTAGAAGGCGAAAAACGCGTCCCAGTCGGCCTCGCTGATCTCGGCGCCGACGACGTGGCGGATCGTGAGGCCGGCTTGAGCCTCCGCGCGCTCCTTGCGGATATGCTTGCGCTTGCGCGAGGTGAGCCCGGCAAGGAAATCGTCGAACGTTGCGTAGCCGAGGTTCGTGAAATGGAACTGCTGGCCGGTCCGCATGAGAAAGCCCATCTGGCCGAGGCTTTGCCAGGACGGCTCATCGAGGAACGTGATGTGAAGCGAAGAGGCGTCCAAACGATCCGCAACATTGCAGGCCGTTTGGGCGAGTGTTGCGAAATTGCGCTGGCGATCGTCCGGGCGGACGAGAAGGCGTGGTCCGGGAACGGGCGTGAAGGGAACGGCGCATTGCAGCTTGGGATAATAGCGCCCGCCCGCCCGCTGATATGCGTCCGCCCACGCGTGATCGAAAACGTATTCGCCCTGGCTGTGCGTCTTCAGATAGAGTGGCATCAGGCCGGCAATGCCATTGGCGTCTTCGATGACGAGATGACGCGGATACCAGCCGGTGTCTTGGCCGACCGAGCCGGAGTCTTCCAGCGCCTTGAAGAATGCATGGGCGAGGAAGGGATTGAAGGTCTCGGCATGCGGATTGGCGAGGAGGTCCCACGTTGCAGCGTCGATTTCGCTGATCCTGCCGACGATGCGGGCCCTCGCTCCTAAACGATCGTCGGGGGCGGGCGTTACGGGATCGCTCACGCTCATCACAGCTCCGGTTCGACTTGGCGTGTGCGTGGCATCGCCGGTGGTTGGTCTCACGCCAGGAAGCCTTCGAAAATCGGTGCATCGGCGAACTGCTTGGCGGTACGCATCTCGGCATCGTTGCGCACCGTCCATGTCAACAGTGGCAGGCGCTGCACCTCGCGGACGTAGCGCGTCACGGGGGTCGGCAATGCCTTCACGTCGTACGCATAGAAGCTGGGTTCTGCCGGGCCGGATTCAAGAAGGTGGGTCAGCCGCTCGGCGCGGTCACGCGTGAGGATATGACCCCACCAGTGGTCAGCGTCGGTGGCCGCCAGATAGTTGCCCGAGACGATGCCGCGCGGAATTGCGGGCGCCAGCTCCTTGAGAGCGGTCATCACGGCAGGGTCGAAGGACATGAGCGCGATCGGGCCTTTGTGTTCGCTGGCGAGGCGGGCGACCTCGGTCAGGAACTCGCTGTCGGGCGCGCGCCATTCGCTTTTGACCTCGACCAGCAGCGGCACGTTGTGGCCGGCGAGCGCCAGGAGATCGGCAAAGGTCGGAATGCGCTCGCCAGGAGCCGCGCGGAACTTCAGCCCGGCCAGATCGGCGCCGGCGAGATGGGTCACGGGGCCGGAGCCGGCGACCAGCCGGTCAATGTCGGCATCGTGAAAGACGACCGGCAGTCCGTGGCGGGCCGGGCGGATGTCGCATTCAATGCCATAGCCCTTTTCGCGGGCGGCGCGAAACGCCGGCATCGTGTTTTCGATTGCGCCGCGGCCCACGGACCCATGCAGCCCCCGATGTGCGATAGGCTTCCTGAATTGCTCAAGCTTGTGCATCGGTGCGCGTATCATGGAAAGTATGCTGCATTGGCTGGCGGTGTGGGACTCCGGGCGTCAGGTCTTGATGCGGATGATAGCGTCGATCTCCACGGCGCATCCGCCCGGCAGCGCGGCAACCCCAACCGCCACCCGGGTGTGGCGTCCGGCATCGCCCAGAACATCGACCAGCAGGTCGGAGGCGCCGTTGATGACGGCAGGCTGGTCGCCGGCGTCGGGCGCTGAGGCGACGTAGCCGGTGATCCGCATGACCTGGGCTATGCGATCCAGGCTGCCCAACGCAGCGTTGGCCTGGGCCAGGATGTTGAGGGCGCAGCAGCGCGCAGCTCTCTGGCCATCCGCAATGGCGAGATCCGCGCCGAGGCGACCCTTCAGGACGTTGCCATCGGGTGCCTTGGAGATCTGGCCTGATACGAAAAGCAGGTCGCCGGCGATCAGATATGGTACGTAATTCGCCACTGGGGCGGGCGCATCGGGAAGTGCCAAGCCCAGTTCTTTCAGGCGTTCAGCGATTGTTTGGCTCATGGTTATTGTCCCTCTGATGCCTGTTGGCAGTGCTGTTCCAGCAGCTCGGTTTGGACCGGTACGGAAGGTTATCATCCGTCGACAGTCAAAATCCAACGATGTGCTTGGCTGGCTCCATTCATAATCATGACGCGGTTCACGGTCCACCTGCGGCGATGATGGTCGCCAATCTGTCCTGGTCACTGTTCGACGGAGCGAAAAGGTCGTTCTTGGGCGTATTCGCAGACCAATCAGGGCCTGCAATGGTCGCCGGCGGAAATTCGGTCAGCATCCGCCTTGCAATGGTGTGCGCCAGGACCACAGATCGGGCTAGGCAATTGGCCGGTGGCGGCATAGGTTCACGCCGCGCTCCCGCCTCGATCTCATGTGCGGTATCGCATCCACAGGACCGGTGAGTCCGGCGTCTCTAGGGAGTTGACATGAGCTATACGAGCGGCTTTGCGGGGGCCTTGGCGGTCACGGTTGCTGCAGTATTGGGTGCTGTACCCTGGTCGGTGGCAAACGCGGGCGCACCGGGTGGCCTCATTCAGTTCGCGCCGCACAGGGCGGTCTACGAGATTACGTTGGAACGCGCGGCCGCGGGCTCGGGTGTGGTGGAGCTGGCGGGGCGGATGGTCTATGAGCTCAACGGAAGCCGCTGCGAAGGCTACACGCAGAACATGCGCTTTGTGACGCGGATCGTGTCACAGGACGGATCGGAGCAGCTCAACGACCTGCGGACATCGAGCTGGGAAGACGGCGAGGGCAAGCGCCTGCGATTCAACTCCGAGCAGTACCGCGATGCAAAACTTGTCGAGACGACGACAGGCGATGCACAGCGCGTGGCGGCGGACGGACCGATCACAGTGAATGTGACGCGCCCGGGTATGCAGAAGCTGGAAATCGATGCGGTGAACCTGTTTCCGATGCAGCATTCGACGGCGTTGCTGAAGGCCGCCGAGAAGGGACAGCGTCAGTTCGCGACAGGGCTCTACGACGGGTCGGAGAAAGGTCAGAAAGTCTATCAGACCAGTGCGTGGATAGGTGCGCGGCTCGCCGCCGGCAAAATCGAAGGATTGCCTGCAGGGCTCGAGAAGCAGCCGTCGTGGCCGGTATCGATTGCCTATTTCGATCCCGGCAGTGAGAACAAGGATGCGTTGCCCGCCTATGAGCTTTCATTCCATATTTTCGTCAACGGCGTGTCGACGGATATGACCATCGACTACGGTGACTTCGCGGTGCATGGCCGGCTCAAGGAACTGACGTATTATACGCAGACCGACTGCGGCAATGGCGGTGGCAGGGCGGGCGCAGGCGGCGCGAACCAGGGTCGCGCCAAGCATTGAGGCACGATTTCACCGCAGCGGAGGCTGGCGCCACAGGCGCGCTGCACCGCGTGCACCGCTGGCATCGCCGTGGGCTGGCGGACGGATTGTAACGATGCGCTCATCGGCGAAGACGTAAGGTGCGATGAGGCGCGGCACGTCATCGTACAGGTGGGCGAGTTGCGACAGCCCGCCTCCGAGCACAATCACATCGGGGTCGAGCAGATTGACGACGTGCGCAAGGCCGCGGGCCAGCCGGCTCGCGTGGCGCTGAAGTGTGGCGCGTGCGGCGCGAATGCGCGGGCTTTCGCCGTCCTCATGTGCCAGGGCGGCGATCTCTTCGACGGAGAGGTGCTCGCCGCTCTCGCGGCCGTGGTCGGCGGCAAGGCCGGGCCCTGAAATCCATGTTTCGAGGCAGCCGGCGCGCCCGCACCAGCAACTCGGACCGGGGCTCTCAGCCGCTTCGGGCCAGGGCAGCGGGTTGTGGCCCCATTCTCCGCCGATACCACGCGGGCCATCAACGAGGCGACCAGCGTGGACGATGCCGCCGCCGCATCCGGTACCCAAAATCACGCCGAACAGCACGTTGGCGCCCATGCCGGCGCCATCCTCGGCTTCGGATAGCGCGAAGCAGTTGGCGTCATTGGCAACCCGGAGCGGGCGTGCGAGTGCGGTCACAAGGTCGCGCGCAAGAGGCTTACCGTTGAGCCAGGTCGAATTCGCATTCTGGACGAGCCCCGATGACGGCGAGATCGAGCCGGGCATGCCCATGCCGACGAACGCCGGTCTGGCCAGGCCCGCCTCGTGCTCGATTGCGGCAACCAGGGCTGCGAGCGTCCGCACTGTTTCGCGGTAATCGTCGCGGGGGGTTGCAAGGCGACGCTTGGCAATGGTCCGTCCGCCCGGATCCAGGGCGATCGCCTCGATCTTGGTGCCGCCCAGGTCGAGACCGATGGTCGGCGCATCGGGCGAGAGATGCAGCTCGGGTTCAGGAGCTGAAGGCATGGCGTTGGGCCTGTGGTGGCGGCATAGCAATGGATGTGCAACTTTAGCCGGAAGCCTGCACGGATCGGGTGGCTCGCGAGGTCCGAAAGGAGGTCACGTCAGATGCTGCGCTCAGCCGGTGGTCCTGTGAGGACCAAATGCGCTGCGGTGATCGTTTCAGGGCTCACGCCGGCGTCGGCAGCGAACACCATCAGCAGCGTTTCATCCTGCATCAGATGGTCAAGCACGCCGGCCAGCATATGGGGTTCGCGGGCCTGTGCGCGTAACGCATCAGGACCGATTCCCGTCAGTGCCAGAAAGTGGCCCAGGCGCTCGCCGTCCCCTGCCAGAAAAGCCAATGCTCTCAAGGCGATGGTCTCGGCGGAGTCGCGCGCGGCGTCGGATCGCAGGCTCATTTTAACTTTCCCATGCAGAAATCTGGCGATTCATGCCAGGGCTTAAACTGTTGGTTACAGCTCGGACCGCAAAGTGGGCTGATCCATATTGCATGAGAATCGGTGCAAAACAGCTGAGGCTCAAGGCAAAAACCGCCGTGTCATGATGCAGGCTGACCGATCGATGACGTACCAAGAGACGACCATGCCGGCCGATCATCGCAGGGGGGTTGGAGCACGTGCCAAGACCATCCTGATCGTCGAGGATAATGAGCTCAACATGAAGCTCTTCCACGACCTTCTGGATGTGAATGGGTATGCCACCGTGCAGACCCGTAATGGTCTGGAGGTGCTTGATCTGGCACGCGCGCATCGGCCCGATCTGATCTTGATGGACATCCAGCTTCCGGAGGTCTCGGGCCTCGATGTCACTCGCTGGTTGAAAGAGGATGCTCTGCTCGCCCGAATCCCGGTAGTCGCAGTAACAGCGTTCGCGATGAAGGGTGACGAGGAACGCATCCGTTCCGGGGGGTGCGAGGCCTATATCTCCAAACCAATATCGGTTGTCACGTTCCTGGAGACCGTGCGCCGTTTCATTGGCGATGCGTGACTGCCTATACCTTGAGAAATCAGGCGTAATACATGACTGCCCGTGTCCTTGTCGTGGATGACATCCTGGCCAACGTGAAGCTGCTCGAGGCGCGGCTTACGGCTGAGTATTTCGAAGTGTTGTCAGCTTTCAGCGGTCAAGAGGCACTCGACGTGCTTGCGCGAGAGCGCATCGACGTCGTGCTGCTCGATGTGATGATGCCGGGCATGGACGGCTTCGAAGTCTGCGGCAAGATAAAATCCGATCCAAGAACGCACCACATCCCAGTGATTATGGTGACGGCTCTCGATCAGCCGTCCGACAGGATCCAGGGCCTGGAGAGCGGTGCCGACGATTTCCTGACCAAGCCGGTCGATGACATCGCTCTGGTGACGCGCGTCAAGAATCTTGCCCGCCTGAAGATGCTCAATGACGAGATGCTGATGCGCATCTCGACCAGCAAGCAGTTGGGCCTTGCCGCCGACGACTCGTTCGAGAAGGCGTTGACGGGCCGTTCGGGCCGCGTACTCGTCGTGGAAGATCACCCACGCTCAGGTGCGCGGCTGCTTGAGCCTTTGTCGGAGCTGCACGACACGTTCCTCGAGGTCGATCCGCAGCGCGCGCTGAAGATGCTGACGGATTACGAATTCGACGTTGCCATCATCAGTCTCAGTCTAGCGAAGTCGGATGGCCTGCGGTTGTGCTCGCAGTTGCGCTCGGTGGAGCAGACGCGACATCTGCCATTGATCATCCTGGTGGAACCCGGCGAGGACGCGCGCCTATTGCGCGGGCTCGACATGGGCATCAACGACTACTTGATCCGACCGATCGAAAAGCATGAGCTGCTGGCGCGGGTTCGTACGCAGATCAAGCGCAAACGGCATTCCGACTTCCTGCGCAACCGCATCGAGGAATCGGTCGAGCAGGCCGTGACAGATGCTCTGACGCGGCTGCACAATCGCCGTTACATGGAGCAGCATCTCGATACGCTGGTACGCGAATCCAAGCGCGAAGGGCGCAGCCTTTCCATGCTTGTGGCCGACATCGATTTCTTCAAGCACGTCAACGATAGCTATGGGCACGACGCAGGCGACGCGGTGCTGCGCGAGTTCGCCAACCGCATACGCCGCAATACGCGCGGTATAGACTTGGCGTGCAGGCTCGGTGGCGAGGAATTCGTGATCATCATGCCCGACACGGAAAGCGGCCGGGCCTATCAGATCGGAGAGCGGTTGAGGGCGTGCATCGCCGCTGAGCCATTCATCATCAGTGCCGAGCACGCGATCCGGGTGACCGTCAGTATCGGCCTGGCGACGCTGGAAGGCGCCAACGATACCTGGCAATCGCTGTACAGGCGCGCAGACCAAGCGCTCTATGGCTCCAAGCAGTCCGGTCGAAACCGCGTTTCGAGCGTGGCCTGAATTCGTTTACGGATAATCTCTATATTATGGATTACTATCCAATAATCTGTTTTCACACAGATTTTTGGAAGGCGAATTTTATCGGCAAGTTGACCATTGCGCTAGGAATCTGAATTCCCAAGCGAGTGGAGTTTGCTCAGCGGTTCCGTTAAACCTTCAATGAAAAAGTGAGGCGGTAACAGCGATGAAAATCAAGCTCAACTTGCACTTGGCCAGATGATCTGCCAATTTGCCCCGGGTACAGTTGCGATCAAGACTTTGGACCGATGGGGGCTTTCCACACTGGAAACACAATCCCAGAGGACAAGCAGATCTATTCGAGTTCCCGCCAACCGGGTTCGCCGCATCTCCTGGTCTAGCGGGAAAGTCGTGATTGATACGGCAGCAGTTGGAGTAGCCTCCTCAACAGAGCTGCATTCCGTATCAATTGCGAGACCCTGCGGGTAGTCAACGCCCTCTTTGACTGGCTGCTGGGAAAGGCCAGGAACTGTAGACATCTCGGATTCATACCCCGCTGCCGAGGCGTATTACGGTTCCTGGCCGCAAATAATTCCAAGAAGCTAAACAACGTCCAACCGCGCCGGTTTTCTCAAAACCAGCCGGGTTGCCGTGCCGTCGATGATATTGTTTTGCGTCTCAGGCAACCGTCCGCGAACCGCGGACCGGCGCTCGAACGCCATCTCCAGAGCGCGTGCCAAACGGCTCGGCGCTCTGAAAATTCCCAAACATCAATTACTTGATCTTGGTTTCCTTGAACTCGACGTGCTTGCGCACGACGGGATCATATTTCTTCATCACCAGTTTTTCGGTCGTATTGCGGGGGTTCTTCTTGGTGACATAGAAGAAGCCGGTGCCGGCGCTCGAGAGAAGCTTGATTTTCTGAACAACAGGCTTGGCCATGATCGCCTTCAATAGCTCGTGCGTTAGGATTTGCGCCGCAACATACTCTTCGGCGGTCCGCTGTCAAGGGAGCGTCAGGTAATCAGATCGCGACGGAACGACCCGTGCTCGAAGCGGTAGTAGGGAACCGGGATATTCCGGTCCGGGGCGGCGAGGCGTTCGGCAAGATCCTCGACGATCGCGCGGGTGATGTTGGGCAGGTCGAGATTGCGGATCTCATCCAGAGTGAACCATCCAAGATCGCGCAATTCATCATCGCGATTGGCTGACGTTTGGGCGAGCGCGGAAGCATCCGCCAGGAAGAATCGCGTGTCATAGCGGCGCGGACGTGCCGGCGGGGTGATGGCGCGGGCCAAGAAGGTGAGTCCTGATAACGACGGCATGTAGCCGGTGGCGAGAAACCGCTGCCAGGACTCGTGAGCCGGAGGCCGCCCAGCCTTTCCAGGCGCTTTCGACGTGCCCGCCGGCGGTCGTGCTCCCAGGATAAGGCCCGCTTCCTCGAACGTTTCCCGGATGGCGGCCAGCGCCAGGGCACGCGTGCGGGCGATGGAAGGCGTGCCTTTCATCTCGCGAAGCAGGAGGTCCTGGTCGGCGGCCGCCAACTCGGTGAGCGACGGCATGGTGCGGTCGCCGCGATCCACCCGGCCACCGGGAAAGACGTATTTGTCGGGCAGAAAGACCTGGGTCGGTTGTCGGCGCCCCATCAGGATACGCGGTTCATGCTGGCTGCGATCGACCAGCACGAGCGTGGCGGCGTCCTTCGGTCTTAAAGTGCGTTGGCGTGCCTTGACGCCCGCCTCGCTGGGGGCCTGCAGGGCTGCGGGTGAAGAGGCTGCGCCCAGCCGGTTGCGCGGGTCGGCCATGGCCTCACCCTTTCAGGTGCGCCTCGGGGGCGATGTCGACCTCGTCGGGCTTGCCTGAGAAGCCATGCATGCGCAGCGCCCACTGGGCGCCGACCAGAGCGCCCTTGATGCGTGGGAGGAGCCATAAGCTCATGATGAGCACCATGCTCGGCCAGAGGATGGAGTGCACCCAGTTCGGCCAGTCATAGTACATGGCGGCCGTCAGCATGAAGCCGACGACGACGTGCCCGGTGATCAACATCGTAAAATAGGGCGGCGCATCGTCAGCGCGGTGATGATACAGCTCCTCGCGGCATTTCGGGCAGGTGTCGTTGACCTTGAGGTAGGCGCGAAAGATCGCGCCCTCGCCACACGCAGGACATTTCTGGCGCATGCCGCGCAGAATGGACTGCTGAACGTCGCGGTCGGCCTGGGGCGCTTCGCCGTTGGGTGTCTGGTGTTCGATCATGTCTCGTTGGTCGCGCGTCGGCTGATCCAGGTCAAGCGTCAAAAACGACGCGCCTCGGCCTCGAAATCATCAACGGCAGGCCATGCTCGACTTTATTGGCTGTCGATTATCGGCGCCAGCTGCCCCGCGCGGGCGGACGCGTGCGGCGCTGGTTGAGCCGGCGCCCGCCCTTGATAGGTCCCAGAACGCCTTTGTGCGGCGGTGTGATCATCTCGAAGCGCAGCGCGCCAGCGGTCGGTATGGCTTCCACGAGACGGACCTCGACCACATCGCCGAGCCGGTAGGCGGCATTGGAGCGCGCACCGAGCAGCGCATGGGCTTCCTCGATGTGATGATAAAAATCGTTCTCGAGGCTGGAGATCGGGACAAAGCCATCGGCACCGGTTTCACTCAGGCGGACGAAGAGACCTGACCGCGTGACACCAGCGATTCGTCCGGTGAATCGAGCGCCGATCCGATCTGCCAGATGCGTAGCAATCAGGCGATCGACGGTCTCACGCTCGGCTGCCATGGCGCGACGCTCGGCTTCCGAAATGAGGCGTGCGGTCTCGGCCAGACGCTCTGTGTCGATCTCCTCCAACCCGCCTTCTCCCAGTCCCAGGCCGGAGATGAGCGCGCGGTGAACGAGCATATCTGCGTAACGGCGAATGGGCGACGTGAAATGCGCGTAACGACGCAGGTTGAGACCGAAGTGTCCATAATTCTCGATCGCGTATTCCGCTTGGGCCTGGGATCGCAGGATCACTTCGTTGACGAGTTCGGGCACCGGCAAGGATTTGGCCTTCTCCAGAATGCGGTTGAAGGCGGCGGGTCTCAGTTGGCCTTGGGGCGGAAGGTGCAGATCGAGCGTCTCGAGGAACTCGCGCAGCGCCTTTAGCTTCTCCTTCGACGGCTCGGCGTGGACGCGGTAGACGACCGGTTTCTTCTTCGCTTCGAGCGCTTCGGCGGCGGCGACGTTGGCCTGGATCATGAACTCCTCGATCAAGCGATGAGCGTCGAGGCGTTCGGGTATGACAATGTCGGCGACGCGGCCTTCTACGTCGAGCCTGATCTTCTTTTCGGGAAGATCGAGGTCGAGGGGACCGCGCTTGTCGCGTGCCTCGGCCAGCGCCTGATAGGCGGACCACAGCGGCTTCAGTGCGCTGTCTATGAGGGGTGCTGCTTTTTCGCCGGGATTACCGTCGAAGGCGGCCTGTGCCTCCTGGTAGGAGAGCTTGGCAGCCGAGCGCATCATGGCGCGATGGAACGAGTGTGCGCGCTTCTCTCCGTGACGATCGAAGACCATGCGCGCGACGAGGCACGGCCGGTCCTCCTGCTCGCGCAGTGAGCACAGGTCGTTGGAGATCTTTTCAGGCAGCATCGGCACGACGCGATCGGGAAAATAGACCGAGTTGCCGCGCAGCCGAGCCTCGCGATCGAGGCGTGAGCCCGGGCGCACGTAATGCGCCACGTCAGCGATGGCGACGAGGACAATGAAGCCGCCTTGATTGTGCTCCGACGTGTCGGGTTCGGCGTAGACGGCGTCGTCGTGGTCACGCGCGTCAGCCGGATCAATGGTCACAAGCGGCACGTCGCGGAGATCGTCTCGGCCCGTCATTGTGGGCGACGTGAGGTTCGCCGTCTCGGCGATGACGCTTTCGGGGAAGTCATCCGGCAAGCCGTGAGCGTGAACGGCGATGAGACTGATCTGGCGCTGGTCGTCGGGATTGCCGAGTGCTTCGAGCACGCGGGCCTGGGGTGTGCCGAAGCGGCCACGCTTGATCAGCTCGAAGCGGACGAGGTCGCCGTCGCTGGCTTGGCCCTGATCCTGCTTTTGGATGGGCCACGACTTGAGCGCCTTGCGGTCGATGGGCTCGATGGTGCCGCCACCGCGTTTGGTCTCGCGGAAGATGCCGACAAGACGGCGCTGGTCGCGGGGAAGGCGGCGGATCGGCTCGGCCTCGAAGCGGAAGCCTTCGACGTCCTGCCCGCCCAGCTCAGTGATGCGGGCCAGTACGCGGTCGCCGATGCCGATCTCCGCATCCTGCGAACGACCCCGGTGCGCCACCAGCAGCAACACCTGCGGGCGTGTCCCCTCTGTTTCGTCCCATACGACGGGTTCCGCGACAAGATCGCCGTCATCGTCACGGCCCTTCACCTCGAGCACTGTGACGGGCGGCAGGCCGCCGCGCTTCTTCATCTCTTTCTTGCGCCCGGTAAGCAGACCCTCATCGGTCATCTCGGTGAGCAGGCGTTTCAGAGCGATGCGTGCGCCGCCCTTGATGGAAAAGGCGCGGGCGATTTCGCGCTTTCCGACCTTGCCTTTTGCCTGTCCGATGAAATCGAGAATCTGCTCTCGGGTGGGTAGCCCGTCAGGCTCGGGCGGTGTCCGCGGTGCCTTGGGTTTGCGTGCCACCTTGCACCTGCTCAATCGGCGCCGGCGGACGATTTGGCCGCTGTTTTCTTCTTTGCAGTGGATTTCCCGGCGGGCGACTTCTTCGATGCTGCTGCCTTCGCAGGCGTCTTCCTTGCAGGCGCCGTTTTGGACGTTGCCTTGGCGGCGGCGGGTGCCTCTTTCGGTGCGGCCTTCGGCTTGGCTTTTGGTTTGGCCGAAGCTTTGCGCGCCGGCTTCTTGCCGCCGCCTTTGGCGATGCGCTCTTCGAGGAGACGGATCGCCTCCTCCTGCGTCAGGGTAGCAGGGTCAGTACCTTTGGGGATGGTCGCGTTCACCTTGTTATGGGTGACGTAAGGACCATAGCGACCATCGAGAACCTCGATCTTGCCGCCCTCTGCGGGGTGCTCGCCGAGATCCTTGAGAACGCTGCGCGATGCAGTGCGACCAAAGCGCCCCTTGCCGCCGCCGGCCTTCTTCTCGGCGATCAACGTCACTGCGCGGTTGATGCCGATGGAGAACACGTCCTCGATGGAAGGAAGATTGACGTAGGTCTTCTCCTTGTCGGAGATCTCGTGGACGATGAAGGGGCCGAAGCGACCGAGCCCGGCGGTGATGGTACCGCCTTCGGGATGCTCGCCCACTGCGCGCGGCAGCCTCAACAGCTTCAAGGCATGATCGAGATCGACCGAGCCGGCATCGATGCCCTTCGGAATCGAGGAACGGCGCGGCTTTTCCCCATCGTCATAGTCCTTGGCCTCGCCGAGCTGGAGATAGGTGCCGAAACGGCCTGTCTTGACGGTCACCGCAAGGCCGGTCTCAGGCTCGTAGCCGAGCACTTTTCCGTCGAGCTCGTTCTCGCCGCTCTGTGACAGACCACGACGGTATGAGCAGCCGCCATCCTCTTCCTTGTAGTTGGAGCAGCCGATGAAGGGGCCGAACTTGCCGGGCTTGAGGCTCAAGCGCCCGGTGCCGCACTGCGGGCAGATGCGCGGATCGCTGCCGTCCTCCCGCGGCGGGAAGATGTGCGGACCCAGCATCTCGTTCAAGGCTTCCATCACGTCACCGACGCGCAGGTCCTTGATCTCGTCGATGGCGGCTGTGAAGTTCTTCCAGAAATCGCGCAAGACTTCGCGCCACTCCAGCTTGTGGTCGGAGATGAGATCGAGCTTTTCTTCGAGGTCGGCCGTGAAATCATACTCGACGTAGCGCTTGAAGAAGCTCTCCAGGAAGGCGATGACGAGGCGGCCCTTGTCCTCGGGGATCAAGCGCTTCTTGTCGAGGCGCACATATTCGCGGTCGCGCAGGACGGCAAGTGTGGAGGCGTAGGTTGAGGGTCGGCCAATTCCCAACTCCTCCATGCGCTTGACGAGCGTCGCCTCGGTGAAGCGCGGCGGCGGCTGGGTGAAGTGTTGCGCGGCGTCGATGCCGCGATCTTTCAGCTTGTCGCCGGCGGCGAGCGGCGGAAGGAGGCGGCTGTCCTCGTCGTCTGAGTCATCGTCACGGCTTTCCGAATAGAGCTTCAGGAAGCCTTCGAACTGGACGACGGAGCCTGTCGCGCGCACACCGTAAGTCTTGCCGTCCTTGCCCGGAACGGTGATCTCGGCGGTCGTTTGTTCGAGTTCGGCGGATGCCATCTGGCTCGCCAGCGCACGCTTCCAGATCAGCTCGTAGAGGTTGGCCTCATCGGGCTTGAGGTGGCTTTTGACATCCTTGGGTGCGCGCGAGATGTCTGTCGGGCGGATCGCTTCGTGGGCTTCCTGGGTGTTCTTCGCCTTGGTCTTGTACTCGCGGATGAACGGCGCCACGAAGCGCTTGGAGTAGACTTTCTCGATTTGCTTGCGGATCTCGGCCACGGCTTCTGGCACGATCTCGACGCCGTCGGTTCGCATGTAAGTGATGAGGCCGACGGTCTCGCCGCCTATGTCGATACCTTCATAGAGTTTTTGCGCGACCTGCATGGTCTGCTTGGCGGAGAAGCCCAGCTTGCGGGAGGCCTCTTGCTGCAGCGTCGATGTGGTGAAGGGCGGGAAGGGATTGCGCTTTACGCCCTTCTTGTCCACCGAAGCGATACGGAAATCACCGCCTTCGATGGCGGCCTTGATGGCATGGGCGTCCTTCTCATTGGTGATGTCGAGCTTCTTCAGCAATTTGCCGGCGATGGAGACGAGGCGCGCCTTGAATTCCTCGTTCTTGCCCGTCGCCAGCAGCGCCTCGATCGTCCAATACTCGTCCGTCCTGAACGTCTCGATCTCAAGCTCGCGATCACAGACGAGGCGCAGGGCGACCGATTGTACGCGACCTGCCGAACGTGCACCCGGCAGCTTGCGCCAAAGCACTGGCGAGAGGGTAAAGCCGACAAGATAATCGAGCGCGCGACGGGCCAGATAGGCCTCGACGAGCGGTTGGTCGATCTGGCGCGGCTTGGACATCGCGCTCTGGATCGCCTGCTTGGTGACGGCATTGAATGCAACGCGCTCGACAGGCGTGTTCTTGCCGATCGCCTTCTTCTTCTGCAGCACCTGGAGGATGTGCCAGGAGATCGCCTCGCCCTCGCGATCGGGGTCGGTGGCCAGGATCAGCTTGTCGGCCGATTTGACGGCCTCGGTTATTTCCTTGAGGATTTTCTGCGATTTGGCATCGACGTCCCAATGCATCGCGAAGTCATTGTCGGGCTCGACGGATCCGTCCTTGGACGGCAGATCGCGAACGTGGCCAAAAGAGGCCATGACCTTGTAGGCCTTGCCCAAGTATTTGTTGATGGTTTTCGCCTTGGCGGGCGATTCCACGATGACAACGTTCATAAGCGGCCTTTGACGTGCCTAGTCTTGTAACTCTCTGACAAGTCAGGACAAAGCCCCGCTCGCGCTGCATGCGGCGGGCGGGGCGATGGCGCTGGCTCGGCAGAAGCACGAGCTTCTGCAATGGCGGCAGAACATCCGCGAAGTCGGTTGCCGTGTCAAACATGGCGATAGATGAGCCCAATTCGGCAGCCTTGCGTCAATCTCTCGTTTTGGGAGGAAAAAATGTGCCAAAACATTGGGTTGAACCCTCGGGTTGCGCGTTGTGAACAGGGTTGCCAAGCCCTATGGGGAGCTGCGCCGCGGTGGGTATCGCCGCCCGTGCCGGGTTCATCCTTCTGCGCGCGACACCAGGCCGGCGCCGTGGCGGACGATGCGTCCGGCGAGATCGAGTTCTATCAAAATGACGTTGAGCGCACGGGTATCGAGGCCGGTCGCGCGCATCAGTGCGTCAATATCCACGGGTGCGGGGCTCAATGCCTCGAGAACGAGCGCCCGGTCCGAGTTCTGCAGGATTGGCGGCGTCGTCGTCGGCGGGGCATGCCAGCTTTGCACGGGATGCTGCTCGGCAAAGGCGGCGTTGGGAGAAAGTCCCGACAACGGCGCCAAGGCGTCAATGATGTCGGCGGGCTCGGTGACCAGCGTTGCGCCGCGTTTCAACAGGCCGTTCGTCCCCTCCGCGCGCGGGTCGAGCGGATGGCCGGGTACGGCAAACACCTCGCGACCCTGTTCGCCGGCGAGCCGCGCAGTGACGAGTGTGCCTGAGCGCCGAGCGGCCTCGACCACGACGACACCAAGGGCGATTCCCGAGATGATGCGATTGCGGCGGGGAAAGTCCTTCGCGCGAGGCTGGAAGCCCGGCGGCATGTCCGAGACGATCACGCCGTTCTCTGCGATGGCGCGGGTCAGCGCGGCGTTCTCGGGGGGATAGACGATATCGACGCCACCGGCGACGACGGCAACGGTGCCTGTTTCCAGCGTCGCCTCGTGAGCGGCAGCATCGATGCCACGGGCGAGGCCAGAGACGACGATATAGCCTGCGTGTCCAAGGCCGCTCGCAAACTGGCGGGTCAACTTGTGACCGGCGGCTGATGCCTGGCGCGAGCCGACGATGGCGACAGCCGGGCGGGTCAGTAACCCGGTGTCGCCGCGCACGTACAACATCGGCGGTGGTGCCTCGATATTGGCCAGCGCCGGGGGATAGCCGGGCTCGATGGTGAAGATGGGCTTGGCCCCGGCTTTTTGCGCCCTATCCAATTCATGCTCGGCTTCCGACTTCGACGTGATGCGAATGCGGCGCTTGTTGCCGCCGCGGGCGGCCAGTTCGGGCAATGCTTCAAGTGCCGGCTCCGCGCCGCCGTAATGATTGATCAATTCACGGAAGGTGACTGGACCGACGTTTTCGGAACGGATGAGTCGCAGGCAGGCAAGGCGTTCGGCGTCGTCGAGCGTCGCCACGGGCAGGGGGGCCGCAGTGAAGAGAGATCCGTTCTCTGTCGTGGCGCGCCTTTTGATCACGATGCAATACGCCTCGGCAAGGCCCCCTTAACCGCCCCTTCGGGACACTTTCTCCCCCACCAGTGAAGGGGATGCGAAGCAATATCGGGCGTTGAGATTGCCCGCCTCACCGGGCACCGATCCTGGGTTCCTCGCCAGCCATGAGGCGATGGATATTCGCGCGATGCTTCCATAGCAGCACCATACTCATGACGGCGGCAAGAACGCCGAGCGCCGGAGAATCCGCAAACCACGCGACAGCAGGTGTGACGACGGCGGCGACGAGTGCGGAGAGCGAGGAATAGCGCGTGGTGAACGCGATGGCGAGCCAGATGGCGCAAAAAACGAGGGCCAGCTTCCAGGCGGCGCCCAGCAGTACGCCGATGTAGGTGGCGACACCCTTGCCACCCTTGAATCCAAGCCAGACGGGGAACACGTGACCCAGGAAAGCGCCAAGGCCGGCGACGAGTGAGGCGAGGATGGCCACGCCGCCATAGGCGCCGATCCAATATCCTGCCACGACCGCCGCGGTCCCTTTGAGGGCGTCGAAAAGAAGCGTTATTGCGGCCAGCTTTTTGTTGCCGGTCCGCAGAACGTTCGTTGCGCCAATATTGCCCGAACCGATTGCGCGCACATCACCAAGGCCCGCCAGACGCGTCAGGATCAGGCCGAACGGTATCGAGCCCAGCAGATAGCCGAAGGCTAGCGCCGCAAGTGTTGAGGCGCTCAGCAGAAGGTCCATGTGAGCCCCCGCTGTGAGCGGCTATCGGGCGCATCAATGCCAATGCGTGTCTCGGCCCCGGCAAGTGCACCAAATCCTCGGAACAGGCCCGAGAACGACATTTCGTCAGGTATCACAGAGGTCGGCACGGGCGGGCACCTGGATGGCATTTGGGCGGGCAATCGCGCCCACCTGTCAGGTGCGCGCGACACCAGCGTATTCGTAGACCGTCTCACCTGCAACGACGGTGCGCAAGACACGGCCCTGCATGCGTGCTTCGTCGAACGGCGAGTTCTTGGAGCGCGATCGCAACAGGTCCTTGTTGACGACCCACGGCTCGTCGGGATCGAAAAGCACCAGGTCGGCGGGGGCGCCGACGGTCAGCTCGCCTGTGTTAAGTCCGAGCAGCTTGGCGGGGTTGATCGTCAGCGCTTTCAGAAGCTGCATCAGGGTCAGATCGCCAGAGTGGACGAGGCGCAGGCCCGCCGACAGAAGCGTTTCAAGTCCGACCGCGCCATCGGCGGCCTCGGCGAACGGCCGCCGCTTCACGTCGGCGTCCTGCGGATCATGACTGGACACGATGATGTCGATGTCGCCGGATGCGACGCCATCGACCATGGCGCGGCGATCCTCGTCCGCGCGGAGCGGTGGGCGGACTTTGAAGAAGGTGCGATAGGAGCCGATGTCGTTCTCGTTCAAGGTCACGTGATTGATGGAGACGCCGGCGGTGACGGAGAGGCCCCGGGCCTTCGCCTTGCGGATGACATCGAGGCTTTCGGCGCACGTGATGGTGGCGGCGTGATAGCGGGCGCGAGTCATCTCCACAAGACGCAGGTCGCGTTCCAGTACGATCGTTTCAGCGTGCTTGGAGACGCCCGAGAGCCCCAGCCGTGTCGAGACCTCGCCGGAATTCATCGCGGCGGTGCTGGACAGATAGGGATCCTCGGTGTGGTGGACAATCAGCGCGCCGAAATCCTTGGCGTAGTTGAGCACGTTGCGCATGACGCGCGTATTGCCGACGGACGACTTGCCGTTGGCGAAGGCAACTGCGCCGGCGCGCTTCAACAAGCCGATCTCCGTGATCTCCTCGCCGGCCAGACCCTTGGTCATGGCGGCCATCGTGGCGATGTGAACCACGGCGTTGTCGCGGGCGCGGCGCTGGATGAAGTCGACGAGGGCCACCTGGTCGATGACCGGATTGGTGTCGGGCATCACCACAATAGTCGTGACGCCGCCCGCTGCCGCAGCGTTGGATACGGTCTTGAGTGTTTCGCGGTGTTCCGCGCCCGGCTCGCCGACGAAGACCTGGGCGTCGATCAGCCCTGGTGCCAGGACGCAGCCACGGCAGTCAACCACGGCAGCGGCGTCGGGGGCGTTGCGGCGAAGGTGCGTGCCGATGTCGGCGATGATGCCGTCTCTCACGGCGAGGCCGCCAGGTTCGTCACGGCCGGAGGCAGGGTCGATCACCCGGGCGTTGATGAAGACGGTTGCTCCGGCACCGGCGCTGTCTTGTGCCGCCTTGCGCTGGGCTTTGCTGGTCGTCTTCGAGGATGCGGAGACCATTGCTTGCGTCCTCATTCGTCGGGAAGGTTGCCGGCCAGCGCCTCAAGCACAGCCATGCGGACAGCGACGCCCATTTCGACCTGCTCGCGAATGACGCTGCGCGAATGGTCCGCCACGGTGGAGGCGATCTCGACACCGCGGTTCATGGGGCCGGGATGCATGATAATCGCGTCCGGCCTGGCACGCGCCAGTTTCTCGTGGTCGAGCCCGAAAAAGTGGAAGTACTCGCGCGTGGAGGGCACAAACGAGCCTTCCATACGCTCGCGCTGCAGACGCAGCATCATGATGACGTCGGCGTCGACGATGCCGGCGCTCATGTCGGTAAAGACCTGTGCGCCGAGGCGGTCGGGGGCCGCCGGGAGCAGTGTCGACGGTGCAATGATGCGCACGTTGGCGCCGAGCGTATTCAGGACATTGATGTTGGAACGGGCGACGCGCGAATGAAGAACATCGCCGCAGATGGCGACGGTCAGGCCGCCGACACGGCCCTTCGCACGCCGGATCGTCAGTGCGTCGAGCAGCGCCTGGGTGGGGTGCTGGTGGGCACCATCACCGGCATTGACGACCGAGCAGTCGACTTTCTGCGAGAGCAGTTCGACCGCGCCTGCAGCATGGTGGCGCACGACAATGATGTCGGGCCGCATCGCGTTGAGGGTCACGGCGGTGTCGATCAGTGTTTCGCCCTTGGTGACCGAGGAGGTTGAGACGTTCATATTGAGAACGTCGGCGCCAAGTCGCTTGGCCGCCATCTCGAAGGAAGCCTGGGTGCGGGTGGACGCCTCGAAGAACAGATTTATCAGCGAGCGGCCGCTCAGGACATCGCGCTTGGCGAGCCGGGCGCGGTTGGCTTCGGCCAGGTTGTCGGCGATGTCGAGCAGCAACGTGATCTCCGGCGCCGAGAGCTGCTCGCACGAGAGCAGGTGGCGGTGCGGGAAGCGCCTGTCTTTTCTTCCGGGAGCGGTCATCAAGGCCGGTCTATAGGGGGAGTCCGGTGTGCGGGCAAGCGCGAAGAGTGGCCGACCCGCGCGTGATGCAGCGCGCGCGGCGGGTTCCGGCCGGCACTTTCGGTGCGGCTATAATCCGGGCGAGGATGATGGAAACAGGTCGCGGCTGGAGGCGGCACCGGCAGCCTCTGCGAAAGGGCTGCCGGCGCGGGCATGTGCTTTATTCAGCCTTGGGCTGTTCGGTTGCCTTGGACAGCTCCTCGACCATCTTCTCGAGGCCCTTGATAAAGTCCTCGCGATCGCGCTGTGGGATGGCGGACAGCAGGCGCTCGTCGGTCTGATCGACGGCGGGAGCTGCTTCCCGCATGGTTGTCACCCCCTTGTCGCTCAAACGCAACGCATACATACGAGCGTCGTGACGCGTCCTCTTGCGCATGACGAGGCCACGGTCGACAAGGCGACGCACGATGTCGGCGAGAGTCGAGCGATCAATGCCGGTCAACTCGACGAGCTGGGTTTGGCTTGGCTCGTTGGTCAACGAAATGGCGCGCAGGACCTCGTACTGTCGTGGTGTCAGGTCGCTTGCACCAATGTGTAATGTGAAAAGCTCGTCTGCGATTTGACCGGCGCGGTGCAGTAAATGCAACGCAGACGACGTTCTATCAATTTGGGTCATTATACGATCACATCCTCCAGGATTTGTGAGTTGGGAATGGTCACATGTATTCGTGGGGGGGGGACGAGTAAGTGAAAAATATGCGTACTCGCCGAAAACCTCCAGTCACTAAATCTGATAGCGGATTGGAGCAATTATCCGCGTTCGCATCCAAGGGTCTTGACAGTTAGACACGAAGTTTTGACTCTAAACACTGAAGCCTACCCTAATAAAGACCGTGTGCGGTATTCAGTATGGTGGCTAGGTCTTTCGTGTGACGAAGCAATTTGATCAGAGGAACGCCGGTGACTGATGTATTGCGCCCCGAACCCATGATCCGGGTGGCCGCGGCCATAGCACTAG
>DAIPMW010000008.1:0-26013 GCA_036768475.1 Hyphomicrobiaceae bacterium
GACTTTTAATCAGATGGCCGTGGGTTCGATCCCCACCCCGCTCACCAAGGATTTCAATGGGTTAGGTGTTTCGCGTAAGGTGCTCAATGGGGTCATTTGAACCTTTACGGCGTTCAAATTCCCTGAACAACCAGACCCATTGTGCATAGAGACGCGCTTCTCTGGCGATCTCAGCAAGAGCAGCCTCTAACTCTGCAAGGCGCCGCTCGTAGTGCTCTGCGATACATGCCTCACGGAGCGTCATTTCTGAGGGCTGTGGCGCATGGAATATCGCCGGAAGGACAAACAGATTTTGAATTGCCGCACGACTGCAGCTTGCGGCGATCTCCGGGTGACCGCCTTATACCGCTCGCCGCCGTGTTGGTTTCAGACGCATTGCCAGAACCTTGTCAATTCGCCGGCCATCGAGGTCCAGTACTTCGAAGCGCCAACCACCGGCGTCGAACCGCTCGCCGGTACTCGGGATGTGCTGCATCTGGGCGAGAACAAATCCAGCAACAGTCTCATAATTGCGTTGCTTGGGCATTATGATGCCGATCTTGGCGACCATCTCATCGACAGGCATTGCACCCGAAAGGAGCCAGGAACCATCATCGCGCTCAGTGGCGTAGGGCTCGATGCCGATGCGGTCCGATTTGAACGCACCGGCAATGGCTTCGAGGATATCTGCGGGCGTCACCAATCCTTCAAAATGCCCATATTCGTCATGAATGAGGGCCATTGGAACGTGTGCCTCGCGCAGGACGCCGAGCACGTCGAGTGCATCCATTGTTTCCGGCACAATCGGTGCCTTACGAATGTGAGGGTGCACCTCGAAAGCTGCTCCACCGAGAATGCTCGCCAGCAACTCCCTTGTCTGCACCACGCCGACCAGCGCATCGCGGGAGCCTTCTCCAACCGGTAGGCGGGAGTGCGGTGTGGTAATCAGGCGTTCTTTTATTTCAGCGTCGGTGAGATTGAGGTCGATCCAGTCGACGTCGGTGCGCGGCGTCATAAGACCGACGACCGCGCGATCGGCAAGGCGCATCACACCGGCAATCATTTGGCGCTCGCCTGTCTCGATCACGCCTGCCGTCTCTGCCTCTTCGATAAGTGCGCGAATCTCTTCGTCAGTCACGCGCGTTTTGCTCTCGGTCGATTGACCAAACAGCCGAAATACGAGCTGTGTCGAAGTGTCGAGCAGCCAGACAGCCGGGGCAGCGCCGTTGGCGAAAAGCACCATGGCCGGCGCCACAGAGCATGCGATGCCTTCGGCATTACGCAGCGCGAGGTTTTTGGGCACGAGTTCGCCGACGATGACAGACAGATAGGTGATAACAGCGATCAACAATCCATAGCCCAGTGGACCGGCGACTGCATCGGATACACCAATGTCTCGCAGCGCATTCGATGCGTGAGGGCCGAAGGCCTCGCCGGAGTAGGCGCCGTTCACGATTCCGATCAGAGTGATACCGATTTGAACGGCGGAAAGAAAACGGCCAGGATTGGTCGCCAGCGACAAGGCTGCATCAGCCCCCGTCCGTCCCGATGCGGCAAGCGCCTTGAGGCGCGGACGACGCGCAGAAACGATGGCCAGTTCGGAAAGCGCGAAGAGGCCATTGAGGAATATCAGGGAAAAGATGATGAGCAGTTCGGTCAAGATAATCGCAACTGACGGGGCGCGTCCAAGCCACTCCACTGTGGGCTGATCGGCAAATACTATGGATGTGTGTGGTGCAGGTCAATCAATGAGCGGCAGTGCGTCTAATGAGCCTGCTTCGGTGCCTTGGCCAAAGATGCTCTTGGCCCAAGACGTTGAACGGATCGTGATGATCACCCCGTCGAATACATAAGGAGCGAACCGGTTTGACGTCATGAAGCACGGCCATGCTGCTGACGTCGGCGCATAGATTTGCGATCAGTCGCGTGGCAGCAAGATGTCCAGCGTTTCAGCAAAGCTCAGGCGGCAAGGAACCATCGGCACGATTGGCGTGTTTGCTCACCAGGAGTGCGGAGTCTCGCACGAGGGCTTTCACATCGTGGTTCGGAACATTATGGCCGCCGACCAACACGCCCACGATCTTGAGGATCTGCTGAACCAGCTGGAAAACACCGGTTCAGGCGGCGGACAGGTCTCGGTACATGACATATATGAGCGGATCGGCCACCGGTCATATGGGCCGCTCTTGCTTGTCCCGGCACTCGTTGCATTGACGCCGATTGGCGCAATACCGACGCTTCCTACAGTTCTGGCAGTCATCGTCATTGCACTCGCCAGCCAGCTTATGGTCGGTAAAAAATCACCGTGGCTTCCGCAAATTCTCCTGCGTCGCAAGATCAGCAAGAAGCGATTAGAAAAATCGCTTGGCTACGCGCGCCCGCTGGCGCGAATGGTCGATAGGCTCATTCGGCCTCGTTTAAAGACATTGACGCACGGTCCGTTCGTTCACGTGATGGCTGCGTTTTGTGTGATGCTCGCTTTGGCCGTTCCGCCACTCGAACTCGTGCCGTTCGGGAGCACGCCAGCGTGGTTTGCCATCGCCCTGATCGGCCTGGCACTGTTTGCGCACGATGGTCTGCTGGCGGCAGTTGCGATGATCTTGACAGCGATCAGCGTGTACCTGCCCTTCAAATGGTTCTAGCCCACCACTGTTCTGACCTGCGCAATAAAATTGCGCGAATGCCTCCACAGCACCGATAAGAAATTCGCGACGAAAAGTGGCAACGTCACCCTCGCTACACTCTGGCTGCACATCGCAAGGAGTTGCATCCATGAATGAAAATTTCGCACCACTCGATTTGATGCGTCTGCTGCTTGGTGAAGGCGAAAAGGCGACCGCGCTTTTCTATATTGAGATTGTCATTCGGACTGCGGTGATGCTTGCCTATACCGTGGTTCTTGCTCGGCTTGTCGGAAACGGTTCGGTAGGCCAAGTCGGCCCATTTGAGCTGGTGCTTGTGATTGCCATCGGGTCTGCGGCTGGCGACCCTATGTTCAACCCGGACGTTCCGCTCGCTCACGGACTGGTCGTCATAACGGTCGCCATTCTCCTGCACCGGCTGACCCAGATCCTCAGTGCGAAGGGCGGGGTACTTGCAGCCTATCTGGAAGGCTGTCCGACGCTCGTTGTCGAGAGCGGGCGCGTCTTGGAAAGCAGTCTCGGACACGGTACGCTCACGTATGGAGAGCTGATGGCGATGCTGAGGACCGCCGGCGTCAGAAACGTGGGCGAGGTCGAGAGCGCCTGGTTCGAGACGACCGGACGGCTTAGTGTCTTCCGGTTTTCACCTGGAGCGGAGCGTCAGGGTGAGAGCACGTTTCCGGTCAAAAGTAAGCGCCAATTGCTGCATTGACGAACTGTAACCCCTCAAGCGGCTTTGTTAGGCCTGCTGGCGTTGCGGAGCGATGTTGGAGTTGAACACGGCTATTGGCCCGGCCGAAAGATAGAGTTGTGGCCGACGCTGCGATGCCACTTATCGTGCCGCGTTGATCGTGATCGGCAGAGATGAAAGCCGTCGTACTTCGATCTACCCGCCCCGCCGTATATTGAAGCACGATCCTCACGTGGATCGGCTGCAACGGAGCCGATGCGCCTCGCGGGGGGAACGGAACCGCTGGCTGGCGGGTTACTTCAAAAACAGGATGGGAAAAATGGTGCGCAAGAAACAGAATCAAAGTCGCAGGCTCAGCAACGATGAACTCGACCGACAGGTGGACGAAAGCATCCGAGAGTCGTTCCCGGCAAGTGACCCGCCTGCGATCGGCAACCCCGAGACACTTCCACCCGAGGGTCGGCGGGTGGACCGCAAGCCTCCCAAGATGCCACCGATCGACGGCAGCGGTGACGACGAATAATCCCGATCGTTGGAAAATTCCATCCCTTGCCAGATGCGGCGTGGCTTCGGTGCTTAACGCATGGGCGCTACATGAGATGAAGATTGGGCCGAGCGCATCAACGGAGCATGTACCGGCTTGCCACAAGCCGCTCGATTGCGTCTCGAAGTTGCTGGCTGACAGACGTCCGGTCTCTCCGTGCGGCAAATTCTGAAGGGACGATCGTATCGCGGATCAACATAAGGGCCGCGATTTTTTCCTCGGTACTGTCACTTGAAAGCGCAATGCGCTCGATACGCTTTCTGACCGCCAGCTCGCTTTCTCCATCCAGTGATTTCGTCATCATATTCTGCAGCTCCATTCGGTCATTTTCTGCGTACGGGTGCGGAAGAGAAACTCTGGCCACTCTATCTGCTCCTATTAGGGCGATAACCAAACAAAAAAGTGGAGGCATATAAAACCCCGGCAAAATTGTTTTCAAAAACGCCATCACCAAGCTTTCTCGCTGCCAATTTAAATTCCGAAGCGAGGAAACCCCCGGCGCATGAAGTAAGGTGTTGGCTGAAGGTGCGATGAAGAGCGGTATTTGTTGACTGGTCGATACTTCTTGCAAGCCTGTCCAGCCTCACAATCATGACCAGCCATAGCCTTAACGTTCGTCTCGGGATTGTAGTTCCCGAGCTGAACCGGTCCGGAATTTTCCGAAACAGAAGCGGTCGAACCATTTAGCCGGCCAGCTTTGCGCATCGCTTGCCGAGGCATCCGGCAGCTTGTTCGTTCCGGCAGCATTGCCACCTGGTCTGCTGGTGCCGAACGATTGCGCCTATCGATGGCGATGCCTTCGTACATCGAGCGGAACCAGAGCTGTGCCAACGCGTTTAGGGCATGATCATTCGTCTCAGCAATAAAGTACTTTAGCAGAAGGTCAACGGATGCTGGAATGGGCGCTGGTGTGCGTTTCCTGCATCGCATTCCTCGCACCGTCTGTTAGCCGATTTCGAGTCTGATTTTTTGAGGTGTCGACGGACTTTGCGGAGAAGCAGCATGACCAGGTCGAACGCGGCGAGAGGAAGATCGCAATCACTATCGATCATATTGCTCATTGTCGTAGCGACCCTGGCGCGCCCTTCCATTCTCCTAAGTTCAGAGCATGACCGCCTTCACGAATACTATCGCCACTGGAAGACAACTGACGGTAATTCGTGTTGCAGCAACCGGGACTGTAAGCCTGTTGAGCTCCGCGTCACGAACGCAGGTGTGCAAATCTTTGCCGAAGAGCGATGGGTAGATGTTCCGAAGGAAAAGATCCGTCCCTACATTTCGCCCGACGGGAGAGGTCACGCCTGCATCATTCCCCCATTCAATTTACAGAGCGGTTCGCCGCTACCTTTGGAGAAACGCATATTGTGCGTGGTCGGTTCTTGGGGCGCATAGAAATCAGGCAAGAGCGAAGAGGCGGGGCCAACGAGCCAGCTCGCAAAATTGTCGTTCACCCAAGCCTGTGATTGCGACCCGGCTCGCCAGCGATCCTGCGCGGAAACGCTCTGACTTTGCCGTCAGAGCGCCAGTGCACAGTGTTTCAACGGAACGGGATGCGCGTTCCCGCGTTGATCCTTTTCCAGGTCGGGGGCCCGTTCTGATTGGAGGCAACGATGGCCCTGCAGAAAAAACGCCCCGTAACATTCGAAGGAAGCATCGTTCGCGGTGCCATTGAAGGTGCCGTTGCTGGCTGCCTTAGCGGTCTAGGATTGACTGTTCTACATCCTGCTCTCGCCGAATTGTTCAACCAAGCTTCCGGTCTCGTCGGTATTGCGAGCTTCCTGTTCGTCAGCGCACAGGTTGGCGTCGTCTTGTCGATTCTCACACAGCTGGGTCTGAGTCCGGCAATGGCAAACACCGCTGCTCGCAAATCCGATGATCGCCGACGTATCCATTGGCGCTAGAGCCTCACGGTCTCGATGGAAGCACAACTGCTTCCATCGAGACCGTGAGGCTCTCAATAAAGAGATAGAGCAGGCGGCAATGGCCAGTCGTGATTCAATCAAAACCTGACCTGTGCTCTCCTGGTGAGGCGACGCCTAGCGTACCTGATCAGCGTCGTGGCGCTGATCGGCCAGCGGATTGTGCTGAGTGCAGCTGAGTGCACGCACTCATGGCTTACGCTCTTTCTTCTGAGTTCCGCTGCTTCTCTCGCCAGGCTTCTGGTCAGCACTCTCACTCATTTTCTCGGCCATTTTCTCTTTCAACTTTTCTTCCGGCATGTCCGCGATGTTCTCTCCGAACGCCGGTGTCGATGAAGATCCATCGCCTGGGTTGGTTCTGGGATGACCTTCTTGTCTCGGATTTTTCTGCGTAGTCATTGGAAACCTCCTTTGACAACGTGTTTTCCCGGTAACGCCCCCATTGGTTGAAGGTTCCGCGGGCTGGCCCGGACGGTATTCAGCGCATGGCCAACGCGATTTCGAGCCGCACAGCAGAGGTAGGTCTCGCGAAGCGGGACAAGACCATGTTTAGGCTCGTCCATCACCCAGTCCCATAATTCCGGCAAGCGTATCGCATTTCGGCAAGGAGGGGACAGAGGTTGATCACGTGAAGGCGCCGTTATGGACGCTTGTCAGTTGATGGGGACTGAGTTAACTAGCGTGGCGGCAGGGGACCTTCGTAAGGGCATGGCCATTACGAAGCCTGGAGGGATGACACGCTGATAGACATATCCGGGGCACACCGCCAGCAGGCGATCGTACCTGCGCGTGATGTCACCAAGCTGAACTATCTTCCGTATGTCGATGGCCTGCGTGCGGTGGCTATCGCGACGGTCGTTCTTTATCATGCCTGGCCGCATGTGATGCCTGGCGGGTTCATCGGCGTCGATGTCTTCTTCGTAATCTCTGGGTTTCTGATTACACGCATTATTGCGACCGAAATGGCACACGGCGAGTTCTCGTTCGTGCGGTTTCTGGCGCGTCGCGTGCGACGCCTCGCCCCGGCGTCCGTTGTTATGCTGGTTATGGTGCTCGCCGCCGGCGTGATCGTGTTGAGACCCGATTCGCTGAAGTCATTGGGCGCAGCCATTGCCTATACGTGCGGATTGATTGCTAATGTTCACTTCTATCGTACGGGAGGCTACTTTTCCGCGCCGCCTGAAGAAAAGCCGATCCTGCACATGTGGTCGCTTGCGGTTGAAGATCAATTTTATCTGACTTGGCCCCTTCTCCTGTTGATTCTGTCGGCTTTCCTGACACGCCGAGGGACAATGGCTGTCGTTTTGACACTGTGTGTGGCGTCACTTGCTCATGCTCAATCGAAGCTGACAACCGACGCTGATTTTGCCTTTTACTTGCTGTCAGCACGGGCCTGGGAGCTCCTCGCCGGTTGCTTGCTTGCCCTTGTTGCCCCCCAGATTTGCTTAAAGGAAAGAACTGCTGCGATCGCGGCGTGGTTGGGTTTATTTGCGATCGCCGCGTCGGCGGTATTGCTCAATCCATCGGTTCCGTTTCCCGGATTGGCGGCGCTTCCCGCGGTTTTTGGAACAGCAGCAGTCATCGCTGGAGGTCTGCGGAGCGCCAACGCAATTACGTGGACGTTGTCAACGAAACCTGTCGTGTTCATCGGTCTGATTTCGTATTCGCTCTATTTGTGGCATTGGCCGATCCTGTCGCTGTCGCAATACGCCCTAGGACGCCTCCTATCTGTGCCCGAGACCGCAGCAGCGGTGGCCTTGAGTGTAGTTTTTGCGATCGCCTCGTGGCGGTATGTCGAGCGACCGTTCCGGGGGCCAAGAAACCCGTCTCAGGAACATCATTGGCGCACGGTTGCCATCGGGTCCGGTGTGATGGCATCAGTTTTCGTGATTGGCGCACTTTTCAAGGTTCTCGATGGTCTACCCGCGCGTTTCGATGGTCCGATGCGGCAGATCTATTCAGACATGGCGCGTGGGAATCCGATGCGACCGTCTTGTGATGGGACTGACCACATCTTTGGAACCGATGCGCTTTGTGCGTTTGGGCGGACATCTAAGTCAGGGGAATCATATGAAGTTGCGGTGTTCGGAGATTCGAATGCCGATCAATTCGTGCCGGCAATAGCGGAGTGGGCGGGAACGAAAAATCTGTTGGGGCGTCAGGTAACGAAATCCGACTGTGCACTTCTGTTTAACGTGCAACGGCCTAATATCCGGCCCGCTGAGGCACGTGAATGTCGCGAGTACCGTCGAGCCGTGATCCGGTTCATCGAACAGAACCCAGGTCTCAAGCTGGCCATACTCGGCGGAGAATGGCGAACCTATCTCGCCGTGCACGATAGCCCCGATGTGGCGAAGAGCGAACTCACATCGGTGACCTGGTCCGGTGCGCAAACCCACGACGCAAAAGGATTTGAACTCGCGCTAGGTCGCACGGTCGATTATCTGCTGGCGCGCGGGGTCAAGGTCCACATCATCGCGCAGATCCCCGATTTCGAAATTCTCCCGACAACATGCATCACAAAAGCCGTGGTGGCAGGGCGTGACGCACGCACATGTGGCATGTCCCGACAGCGGTATAATAATCTGCAGGGTCCCATCGATGACGCCTTGCGGCGCATCGCAGCTTCGCGGCCGGGCGTGAGTATTTCATATCCCTCGCGGATCATTTGCGATGACACCTATTGCTCTCCGTACCGCGAGGGTACATTCATGTATCGTAATCACAATCACTTGAGTCAGGTTGGATCCTTGAAAATGGGCAGAATACTGAACCTGCCCTGAGTCGCGATTTCCGCGCCGGGATATCAAGGACATTCCATGAGGCGCAATCACCACAAGAGCCCTGCTTAAAGCGAAGGATCGGAACGTGTTCGTGTTTCCATCAAACATGTGCGCGATTGAGCAATGACCTGACGGAATTTTCCAGACCGTACGCTCTGCTCTGGTGGATCACTGGCGCATACCAGCTCGACGTTGGCCAGATGCTGTTGGGCCAGATAGTTCTTCAACCGTGCGATAGCGGCCCGCCATGCCTTTTCGCTGTCCGCACCGGACAGCAACTCAAGACGTAGGTGAATCGTTGCCGGTCCAGTTTGAATGAGTTGGCTGCGGTGAACTCCAGGCGTCTCCTCGAGTACGGTGCCAATCGCAAGAGGAAGGATCTTCACGACGGCCCCATCTGCCCCATGAAGGTGGAGGACGTCGTCGTGTCGACCTGCAACGCGAACCGCGGGAAGTCGGCTGCCGCAAGGGCATGGTTGCGACCGCGCGACAATGGAATCGCCAAGATCGTAGCGAATGAGCGGTTGCGTCCAGTTGGCAAGGTTGGTCAGAAGCACCGTATGCGATGCGACATCAGGCGGTGTTGGCCGGAAGTTTTCGTCGACAGGCTCGAGGATGACCCAGTCACTATTCACATGAAGCCATTCGTGATCGCAACTGAATGCAATGGGAATGAACTCGGACGCCGAATATAGATTGCGCACAGAGCAACCGAACGCGGATTCGATTTGAGCAATGGTATCCAGGGATATCGACTCACCCGCGCACTCCAAGAGTGCGGGCTTCAGGTCGAGACGACCCGCGGCTTGCTCTTCGGCAAGCAACTTAAGGACACTTGGGTATCCTGTCAGCATCGCTGGATCGAAGGCCTCGAGTGCCGCAACGAGATCTGCCAGCGGTTGCTGGATTGAAAAGACACGAAACGCGTGCGCGCGAAACAAATCGCGCCGCCGCTCCAGTTCTATCCAGCCTGAGCCAGCGTAATGCCCGCCCGTACACAGAACGGCAGCCCAGCGAAATTTGCGTTGCGCCATGCGTAACCACGCCGCCGTGTCAATCCAGGCGCGTTCGACACGCGCAAGGCCGATCGCGCGGTATACGTTGATCGCTCTAAAGTCAGAAACGTAAAGACCCGCAAGGCCTGTGGTGCCTGCGCTGGTGGAGATGAAGTACTTGTTGAGGTAGGGAGTGGCCAACAGTGAAGGATCAGCGATGAATGCTTCGATCCCAGCCCGTGTGATGCCTCGATCTGTCGGCCAATCGTCGAAAGCAGACATCAACTCGGATTTATTGACGACAGGCAAGTCACAGTGCCTGAAGCCCTCGGACGGCCAGTCGCGGTATAACCGACTATAGAAAGGTGAGAAGCGCCGTGCGTGCGTAAAAAGCTCTCGAAAGCGAGATGCTTGCCGGCGCGCAATCCCGGTCGAACCCTCTTGCTCAGCTCGCCATAGGTCGAGCGCAACATTCCAAATGCCAGGTGAATTTTCCACCCATTGCCTCCGGGACATTCTGGAGATGAAGCTACCTCATCAAAACGCAAACTTGGAGTGCTGTCTTAGGCTCGGTTTCGACATCGGTTCCTCTGGATTTTCCCGGTATCAACACAATGCTCTTTCACCGATTGTCGCCATATGTCCGCCGATCACGTCTATCCCGTCGACATGTCGACCGATCGCTCCAACAGCAGCGCGTTTTTTCTGAAAAGCTTGAACTTCGAACATTCGTCCGATGACGGCGGTGAAGCAGCACGCTGCGTGTTGTGCACATTCATCCTGGCGTATGTTATGCACTTAATGCATATCGCTGCTGAATTCTGCGACCCTCGCAGGCCATGCCATGCATGGCCTGAACCGCGCGGTTATACCGTTCTTGTGCGCGAAACCGGCTTCGACTAGCGTTAATCGATTGAGCTTAGTTCTTCCGTCCGATCACGCATGGGCCACAGGAGCACCAGCATACGGGGGGATGGAAGTAAGCGGTGCGCCCCGCGCGCGCCTGAGAGGATGCCTGCGCGATCTCAACTGGAGCGCGCCAGTGCTTTTCTGGACATCGCCAGGGATGATGTCAGACCGGCTCCCATTGCCGAACGGGTTGGACACTTCAAAGAATTTATCGACGGCATGCCGGAGCAGCAGACCGCAGCGCAGGCAGCAAGATGCATGGACTGCGGCATCCCCTATTGCCACACCGGCTGTCCGGTCCACAACGAGATCCCTGACTGGAACGAGTTGGTTGTCCGCTCCCAGTGGCTGGCTGCGGCGCGTAATCTGCATCTGACAAATAACTTTCCTGAAATCACAGGGCGCATCTGTCCGGCACCATGCGAAGAGGCCTGCACACTCTACCTCCACGACGCGCCTGTAACCATCAAATCGATCGAGCGTGCTATTGCCGACCGGGCATTTGCGGAAGGATGGATCACGCCGCAACCCGCAGCACACTGTTCCGGCAAGGCGGTGGCAATCGTGGGCTCCGGACCCACCGGCCTTGCTGCGGCCCAACAGCTGGCCCGGTGCGGACATGCAGTGCGCGTTTATGAGCGCGACGCTCGGCCTGGCGGGTTGATGCGCTATGGCATTCCCGACTTCAAGCTCGAGAAGGTGCACGTCGATAGGCGTATCGCACAACTGCAGGCGGAAGGCGTTCGCTTCTACTGCAATACGACTGTCGGCAGCACGGTATCGGCGCGCGAAATCGTCTCCAGCCATGACGCGGTAATCCTGGCCTGCGGTGCAGGCTTACCGCGGGTCCTCAATGTTCAAGGCGTTTCCATGAAAGGTGTAAGCTATGCGTTGGCTTATCTGCGCCAGCAGAACATGCGTATCGAGGGCAGGGCGGTTGGTGGAGAAATGATTGATGCGCGCGGCAAGAACGTCATCGTCATAGGGAGTGGTGATACAGCGTGTGACTGCATTGGGACGGCATTTCGACAAGGCGCGCAGAACGTGACCCAGATCGATGTGCATCCGATGGCACCGCATGCCGAAAACAAGCTCATGAGCTGGCCGTTTCGCCCGGTTAAGTTCAGGGTCTCAACCAGTCAGGCTGAAGGCGTCGTGCGCGAATTCCAGACGGGAACCCTGGAGTTGATCGGGGATGGCGGGCGCGTAAAGGCAGTGCGTCTTGCGCGTATCGATGGTGATCGCCGGCCCGTTCCGGGAACCGACTTCGTGCTACTTGCCGACTTGGTTCTCATTGCAATCGGCTTTGCCGGGCCGGACCTGGGGAAGATCGATGAAGAACTCGATCTTTCCCGCCAGCCGCGCGGCACGATCGCCGCATCCGAAACGGACTACGCCACGAACCATCCTGGAGTATTCGCTGCCGGTGATATCCGCATGGGCCCGTCGCTCGTCGTGTGGGCGATTCGCGAGGGACGACAAGCAGCGGCATCGGTCGATGCGTTTCTTCAACGCTCACAGTGGCGAGTGCAGACAGCATCGGCTTGGCATCAATCGTTCCCGATCGATGCTGATGGCGCCGAAATATCATCAATTGATCATATGCAATGTCGACAACGGAGGCCTGCCATGAAAGTCAAGGATGCTATGCACAGCGGCGTCGACTGGGTTGGACCTGAAACACCCATTTCGGAGCTGGCCAGACTTATGCGCGATCGCGACGTCGGTTCTATTCCCATTGGCGAAGATGATCGCCTCGTCGGCATGGTGACGGATCGTGACATTGTCTGCAAAGGCCTTGCTCGCAACGGTTTTGATGTAACGACCTTGACTGCCCGTGATGTGATGACAAGGGGCATTCATTGCTGCAACGAGGATGATGATCTCGAAAAGGCGATGCGCCATATGGAGGTCCTGGAGATCCGCCGGCTTCCGGTCATCAGCAAGAGCAGGCGTATGGTTGGAATGTTGAGCCTTGGAGATATCGGCCGGCGAGCCCCGAATGGCCGGCTGGCGCAGTGTGTGAGAAGCGTTGCAGCGCATCACTATTGATTATCTTGCCATGCCACGCAGCTTTGCTCCGCAAGCTGATACGGGAATGGCTGCATTGGATGCACTCGACGCAACGGCAATTTTGACACGAATTTGGAACCCACAGGCAGGGAGCTGCGTTCCCACAGTTTGCGGAGCGTGCGTGCCGGGCATCGGTTTCAAGTGGTGGGCTGCGTTATGGCCAAGAAGTATCGCGCATATTGGAAGGGGTATCTCCGGCTTAGTCTGGTCACCATCGGCGTGGAGATCTACAGCGCGGTCGAGAGTGCCAGCGACATCAGCTTCCGTCAGATTCACAAGCCGTCGGGCAAGCGCATAAATTATGAGAAGGTGGTCCAGGGCATCGGCAAGATAGACAATGCGGACATCGTCAAGGGCTACGAGGTCGATGAGGACACCTACGTCGTAATCGATCCGGAAGAGATCGATGCATTAAAGCTTGAGAGCAAGAAGACCATCGATCTCGTGCAGTTCGTAGACGCGGAAGAAGTTGATTACCGTTTCTTCGAGCGTCCCTATTTCGTGGTTCCTGCCGACTCGCTCGCAGGAGAAGGCTATGTCGTCATTCGCGACGCTCTTCGGAAAACCGGAAAGTTCGGTTTGGCCCAGGTGACGATCGCCGGCCGGGAATGGCTGGTCGCCATCGCGCCGCTGGGCGATGGCCTCGTCATGGAGATGCTGCGTTACGTCAATGAGCTTCGCGATCCTGCCGACTTCTTCGATGAGGTATCATCCGCTAAGCCGCAAAAGGAGATGGTCGACCTCGCCGTCCAGTTGATCGAGCAGAAGGCATCCAGATTCGATGCGGCAGCTTTCCACGATCACTACCAGGAAGCACTGAAGGCATTGCTACAGCAGAAGCTGAAGGGCAAAAAGTTCGTTGCCGCAGAAGAACCGGCTACGCGGCCGTCCGGCCCCAATGTCATCGACCTGATGGAGGCCCTGAAGCGAAGCGTCAATCAGGAAAAATCGCCCAAACGCAGCCATAAGGCCACTAATGCGAAAAGCGAGGACGCGGCTGGCAAGCCGAAGACGAAACCGGCCGCAAAAAAGCGGCGAAAGGCATAGCATCCTACCGAACCCGGCGACCTCATGCCTCGCAACCTTACAGACTATCGCACAAAGCGTAATTTTGAGCGAACGCCAGAACCGAGTGGTGCCGAAGGGCGGAACATCGCGCCATCCGATCACCTTCGCTTCGTTGTGCAAAAACACGATGCCAGGCGCTTGCACTATGACCTCCGTCTCGAAATCGGAGACGTGTTCAAATCATGGGCAGTGACGCGCGGCCCATCCCTTGACCCAGCCGAAAAGCGTCTTGCAGTCGAAGTCGAAGATCATCCTCTCGCTTACGGCGACTTCGAAGGGACGATACCGCCAGGCGAATACGGCGGAGGCACCGTGATGATTTGGGATCGCGGCTTTTGGGCACCGGACGGGCATGATGATCCCGCTGATTGTCTGGCCAAGGGCGAGCTCAAATTTGTCCTCGCCGGCCATAAGCTACGCGGAGGCTGGGTGCTCGTCCGGATGAAACCGAAATCCGGATCGAACGAAAAGCGCAGCAACTGGCTGCTGATAAAGCATCGCGACCGTTGGGCAAGGTCTAATAATCGCAAAGTGCTTCAAGGCGATCTCTCGGTGGCCTCGGGACGAACAATGGCGAAAATCGCAAAAGGAGAGGGCGCTCAGCCAGACGCGTTCATGACCAAGGGTGAAAAACTGCCATCTTCTGGAAAATGGAATGAACAAGCGACCGCGCTCGAACGTCGCCGAACGGCGCGGGTGCGGCGCGACGCTGGCCCTTCGACAACCGCGCGAATGCCGAAGCTCTCCACCCCAACCCGTGTGCTGTGGCCGCCGCGAGAGGATAAGACGGCGGCCATCACGAAGCGAGCACTTGCCGACTATCTGCTCTCGGTTGCCCCATGGATGATCGAGCATATTTACGGGAGGCCAACGTCGCTGCTGCGTGCGCCAGAGGGAATTTCGAAGGAGTCGTTTTTCCAGCGTCATCCACTACCGGGTCAAGCCGACAAGATTGCAACCGTCGTGGTCGACAAGGATCACGATCCCTATTTGCAAATCAATGATGCCCAGACGCTCGTTTCGATGGCGCAGCTTTCGGTCATCGAATTTCATCCATGGAACTGTATGCCGTTCCAGCCTTACGTGCCGGGCCGGATGATCTTCGATCTCGACCCTGGCGCGGGGGTGGCGTTCGATGCGTTGGTTGAGGCCGCAAAGGAACTGCGGGGACGACTGGAGGCCCTCAACCTCACTTCGTTTTGCAAAACCAGCGGCGGCAAGGGATTGCACGTCGTGGTACCTTTGACACCCGATGAAACCACCAACTGGGAGCAGGCAAAGCTATTCTCGCAAACCGTGTCGGCCCAGATGGCGGCGGATTCACCGACGCGTTTCGTGACAAAGATGTCGAAGGCCGTGCGCAAGGGCAGAATCTTCATCGATTACTTGCGCAACGATTTTACAGCGACGGCGGTTGCTCCGCTGTCGCCACGTGCCAGCCCTCTGGCGACTGTTTCGATGCCTCTGAATTGGACGCAAGTGCGCAAGGATCTCGATCCGGCCAGGTTCACCATCTCAACCGCTGCTGCCTTGCTGAAGCAGGCGTCGCCGTGGAGCGACTATCACGAAGCGGCCCAATCGCTCAAAGTTGCGATCGGGAAGCTCGTGGAAGGATCGAAATGAGCGCAGGCAAAACCTTTTCTCAGCGGCAAAGTGTGCGTGAGCGTCCGGCTTCGGTGCGTGGATCGGGTGAGCCGGAATTCATATTGCCATGCCTGCCGCAAACGGTTGAGTTGCCACCGACGGGTGCGGTATGGGTGCACGAAATCAAGTATGACGGCTATCGCGTCGAGGCGCTGTATGCAAACGGGCATGCGCGGCTGTTAACGCGCAACGGGTTGGACTGGTCGTCGCGCTTTGGTCGTCTGGTCGATGCATTCCAGGATTTGAAGATCCACTCCGCCGTGATCGATGGCGAAGCGATTGTTTCGAACGATGCCGGCATTTCGGATTTCGCAGCGCTAACACGAATGATGAAGCGCCCTGGAAGCACCGGCATCGTATTCATGGCCTTCGATCTTCTGCTTGTGAACGGCACGGACCTACGGTCGTTGCCACTCGTCGAACGCAAGGCAGCGCTGTTGGATCTTCTCGCAGATTTGCCGAAGACAAACGCTATCCGATACAGCGAGCACATGAAAGGCGATGGCCAGGCCATCTTGCGTAATGCCTGCGCGATACATCTGGAGGGGATCGTGTCGAAACGCACTGACCTTCCCTATCGGTCAGGACGGCTCGGCGACTGGACGAAGGCTAAATGCGTTCTGGCTGACCCGTTTGTCATCATAGGCGTCACTCCATCGAAGGCGGCAAACGAAACAGTCGGTTCCTTGGTCGTGGGGTATTTCCATGGTTCGAGCCTGACCTACGCCGGCCGCGTCGGTTCTGGGTTCTCGCACCAAGATGCCGTGGCCCTCTGGGACGGCTTGAAAAAGATCCGAACGACGGCACCGCCGTGGGCAAAAACTCTCACGAAAGAACAGCGCGATGGCGTGATGTGGATCGAACCGCGTGTGGTGGCCCAGGTTTCCTACGCGGGCTGGACCAGGGACGGCATCCTGCGGCACGCGACTTTGAGACACTTCAGAGACGACAAGTTGCCAACCGAAATCGGTCAGCCGGCCAGCCTTGCCATACCGGTTCCACCCAACCACTGAGCGGTGGCCGATAGCCGTTCTGTTTGCTGCGGAACGTGAACATTCGATAACCGCCTGGAACATCGCGAGGTGGTGGTGTCATACAACTGAAACATGAGTCTGGTCTCTGCCCGGGTAGGTCGATCAGGGGTGGAGCGAGTTCGTGATGAGGGACGAAAGCAGCGCCGGGCGGTTCCGTTCCGTCTTCATCTCCGACATACATCTGGGCACGCGCGCTGCGCAGACACACGCGCTGCTGGATTTCCTCAAGCACGTCGAGGCCGATACCTACTACCTCGTCGGTGACATCATCGACTTTTGGAAGGTGCGCCGGGGACCTGCCTGGTCGCAATCGCACAATGACGTGATGCAGAAGCTGCTGCGCAAGGTCCGCAAGGGTGCGCGGGTCGTCTTCATCCCCGGCAACCACGACGAGGCGCTGCGGGATTACTGCGGCCAGTCCTTCGGCGGCATCGACATCGCGCGCGATGCCATCCATGTTCGTACTGACGGACGCCGCTATCTCGTAATGCATGGCGACGAGTTTGACGTCGTGGTGCGGTATGCGAAGTGGCTCGCGTTCCTCGGCGACCGTTCCTATGAGCTCGCGCTGTGGAGTAACGCGCCTCTCAATTGGATACGCCGGCACCTGGGTCTCGGATACTGGTCACTGTCGGCTTATCTGAAGAAACGGATCAAGACGGCGGTGAATTTTATCGGAGAATTCGAGAGCGCGCTCGCCGATGTCGCCCGTAGGCGCGGCGTCGATGGGGTCATATGCGGCCATATCCATCATGCCGCGGACCGCATGATCGATGGTGTGCACTACCTCAACTGTGGCGACTGGGTCGAAAGCTGCACGGCCATTGTGGAAAAGGAGACCGGCGAGATCGAGGTGATCCGGTGGCGACCCGCCGAGCGCGAGGCGTCCCTCGCAAATGCGCCGCGGCGCGTTCCTCAGGCGGCTGCGTAGCATGCGTGTTTTGATTGCCACCGATGCCTGGCATCCCCAGGTCAACGGCGTTGTAACGACGCTGTCGCGGCTGTCTGCTGAATTGCCGAAGCTTGGTGTCGAGAGCACGTATCTCACGCCAGATCGCTTCCCCACGCTGCCGATGCCGGGCTATCGGACAATTAGACTGGCATTGGTGAGACCTTCGCGCATTGCTGCAATCGTCGATGAGGCCAACCCCGATTGGATACATATTGCAACAGAAGGCCCGATAGGCTGGGCGATGCGACGCTATTGTCTGGCACACGAACGTGAATTCACGACGAGTTATCACACCAAGTTTCCCGAGTACGCAGCCAGGATCACGGGATTGCCGGCCGCGTGGGTCTATGCGCTGGAACGGCGCTTTCACCACAAAAGCGCCGGCGTCATGGTCGCCACCGCATCGCTGGAACTGGATCTTCGCGCGCGCGGCTTCAAACGGCTGATGCGTTGGTCGCGCGGCGTCGATCTCGAACTCTTCCAGCCCCGACCTGTGCGCCACTTCGGCAATGGACCGGTCTTCCTCTACGTCGGGCGCGTGTCACGCGAAAAGAACATCGAGGCATTTCTCGATGCGAAGCTGCCAGGTCGCAAGGTCGTCGTTGGTGAAGGGCCGCACCTGCCGCAACTGCGCAGGCGCTACGCCGATGTGCGGTTTGCCGGGGAGAGGTTCGGGCAGGATCTCGCAGAATACTACGCGTCTGCCGACGTGTTCGTCTTCCCAAGCCGCACCGATACGTTCGGCCTCGTGCTGCTGGAAGCGATGGCCTCCGGATTGCCGGTCGCCGCCTTTCCGGTAACCGGCCCCATCGACATTGTCGAACACACAGTGAGCGGCGTGCTTGGCGAAGATCTGGCCGCGGCTGCGTGCGAAGCTTTGAAACTGGATCCACGTGCCGCCCGGGCGAGGGCGGCGCAGTTCGCATGGTCGCAATCGGCCCGTGAATTCCTCCACAACATCGAGGCCGCAAGCCGCGCGGGTGCACCGCATCGCGCCGATGCGAGCGTGCCGCAGGCCGCCGCGCCACAACGCAACCAACATCGTTCAATCACCCAGGGACACCGAACATGAGCGCCGTTGACCTTCACGAGCCGATCGACATCACGCGACGCCGCAGTAAGGCTCTGGTGGGCAGCGCCGTTCATCGCCACTCACCCCTGTCGCGCGCAGGCATTTCCGAGCGCATTTTTACGAATGCATTCTCGGGACTGGTCTACCCGCAGATCTGGGAGGATCCGGTTGTGGACATCGAGGCCATGGCCCTGTCGCCCGGGCATCATATCGTCGCCATTGCATCGGGCGGCTGCAATATCCTGTCCTATCTGACGGCCACACCGGTACGTATCACGGGCGTCGATCTCAACACCGCCCATATCGCCCTCAATCGATTGAAGCATGCGGCGGCCCGGCATCTGCATTATGCGGACTTCCACTCGTTATTCGCCAATGGCGCATGCGCGCGCAACGTGGTCATCTTCGATCGAAAGCTGTCGCATAGTCTTGATTCGCAGACGCGGCGCTACTGGACGCAACGCGACTGGCGCGGACGGCGCCGCATCGAGGCCTTCGCCCGAGGCTTTTATCGCACCGGCCTGCTCGGCCGCTTCATCGCCACCGGCCATCGGCTTGCGCGCATGCTGGGCGGCGATCCTGCCGCGATCACAAAGGCGCGCAATCATGATGAGCAGCGGATGATCTTCGAGCGCGAAATCCGGCCCCTGCTGCAGCGCCCTCTTGTCCGCCGTATTCTCGATCAGCGGGCCTCTCTGTTCGGTCTCGGCATACCGCCGGCACAATACGAGGCCTTGAGCCAGGGACGCCCCATGCATGAGGTGATCGGGGAACGCCTCGAGCGGCTGGCCTGCGGCTTCGACCTCAAGGACAACTACTTCGCGTGGCAGGCCTTCAGTCGGGGTTATTCACATGCAGCGACAGGGCCTCTGCCGCCCTATCTCGACCAGCGCAATTACGCTGCCTTGCGTGAGCGGATCGCCGGTGTGCGCATCCTCAACGCGTCGTTGACGTCTCATCTGGCTGCTGCGCCGGCTCAGAGTGTCGACCGCTATGTGCTGCTCGACGCCCAGGACTGGATGACCGATGCCGATCTGTCCGCTCTTTGGCAGGAAATCACCCGAACGGCGCGCGCGGGTGCGCGTGTGATTTTCCGCACCGCAGGGACCAAGACCATCCTTCCTGGGCGCATTCATCAAGACGTTCTCGATCGCTGGGACTATGCCGAGGATCGTTCCCGGGAACTCACCATGCGCGATCGTTCGGCCATCTATGGCGGCTTTCACCTCTACATTAGGAAAGCGTGAAATGACGGGCTACGCCATGATTTCCGATGCCAAACGGATGGATCGGCACTACCGCTATCAACGCTTCATCTATGACGGCACGCGCACGCATTACCTGATTGGCCGCAAACACCTAATCGCAGATCTCAAGCCGCTTGCCGGCGACAGCGTGCTCGAGATTGGCTGCGGCACGGCGTGGAACCTTGCGCAGGTCGCGCGCCGCTATCCCGAGGCTCAACTGTTCGGCGTCGATGTCTCCAATGCCATGCTGCAGACGGCGCGCGCGTCGCTCAAGCGCAAGGGGTTTGACCAATGTGTCGTGCTGCGACAGGGCGATGCGACCTGTTTCGATCCTGCGGCGACCTTCGGTCGCGGGCAATTCGATCGCATATTCCTGTCCTACGCGCTGTCGATGATTCCTGAATGGAAAGCGGCGCTGGAACACGCTGCGGACATGATCGCCCCGGGAGGGTCACTGCATATCGTCGATTTCGGCCAGTGTGGAGAGCTTCCCCACCTCGTCAGGGACGCACTTTTTGCATTCCTGGCGCACTATACGGTAACGCCGCGCGCCGATCTGGAGCAGCGCGTGCGCGAAATCGCCGAACGCTTCGCTCTTGCCCTCGAATTTCGTCGTCTGCACCGCGGCTATACCGACTATGCGGTGCTCAGGCGACCCCGTCAGTCATAGGAAGGGTTGTTACAGGCGGTGGTATTGCAACTGTTGCCGTGCAGGCCGAGCTGGTATGAAATGCCCCGCGTTTTGTGCAGAAACGTTTCCGGTCGAAACCCATTGGACGTCACGATGCGCGCGTACGCTCGCGAAAGGTGCGCGCATGCTCCGGCCAGAGCTCCTTCAACTCGTCGGGTAGCTGATCGATGACATCAGCGATTTCGCCAGGATCGCAGTGATGTGCGAGCAGTGCGAACACGTCGCGGATGGCGGGCTCTGCGGGAACCGTATGCGGTAGAAGAGCGATGATCGTCTCGTCTATGAACTTCTGGCGCGTGCGCACCTTGTGGGGAACCCGGCGTGGCTGCCAGCCCTCATAGTAGATGCCTTTCACGAGAAGTGGCAGCTGTGCGCCCAGATCAACAGCCTCCTCCACCGTCAACCGGTTACGCAGCTCATGCAACACGACGCGCAGCACGGCGAGCGCCTGGTCCAGATCGGCAAGGTCGCCGTTGTCGCGCAACTCCTTTAGCCATTCCTGCATTTGCTGGACGGAGTGGGCGATGGTGCCTGGAAGTGCCATCTTCGTCCTCCTTTGCTGTGAATTCCAGCTATGCGTGTTCGCCGGGCAGGGGCAGGTATCACGATCGCACGTGCCGGCCTCTAATTATTTGGCAAAGACGATGCCGGTGTTCGACGTCTGCGCGGCTGGGTGCGTGGCCGGCGGCTCAAATGCCAGGAATAGAGGCCGCTCGCTCCGTCGCCGCGCTGCGGCCGTCATGCCGCCAGTCAGCGAACGATGGTGTGGTCATCGCCCGGAGTTGCGCCTGCCGACAACTTACCGGTCCTGGCGTTTGCGATCGAGGTCCTGAAGTTGACGCCGGGCAGCACTGAAAGCGTCACGAATTGTGACATAGGCATCCTCGTGCGCTCCGTTCAACCCAGGTTCCCGGCTGACAGCGATATCCGCAGCACCCGGAACCGTGAGGTGAATGCGCAGCTGATAGAAGTCGCCCTTATTGCGGCGGTGTTGGGGTCGAGCGAACACCACGCGAGCTGACGTGATGCGGTCATAGAACTGCTCAAGCTTGTCCACTTCCTCTCGCACCCGTACCTCCAGCGCATCGGAGTGCTCGATACCTTCGAACGAAATCTGAAGTGGTACTTGCATGGGATGGCCCTTCTCATCAGTCGGTCGGAGTTTCATGCTTCCGGGTCCGAGCGTCGTTAGAGCATGTTTAGCTGAGGTGTGCAGCGGTTCAGCTAAACATGCTTCGAAACAAGGTGCTGGATCGCGTTCATGTCTCCGTGAAATATGAACGCGATCTAGCGCTGGTAGCGCCCAACAAGTTCAGCAGATGCGATCTCCAGCGATCGCGCACCCGCCAGTATCTCGGCGCAATGCGTCTTTGCCGAAACATCTGACAAGCGTTCACGAAGTGCACTGAGCCGGAAATGATAGTGATGAACGCCATGGCCATGGGGCGGACATGGTCCATCGTACCACGCATGTCCGAAATCGTTCATTGCCTGGCATAACTTCGGCTCTGCTGCGCGCGCACCGGCATTCTCATCGAGCCCGGACATGTGCGGTGCCAGATCGTAGATGCCCCAATGATAAAAGGTGCCGCGCGGCGCATCGGGATCATAGCAGACAAGACTGAGGCCAGCGGTTCCCGCCGGAATGTCCGACCACGCAAGCGGTGGCGAGACGTTGGAACCATCACAGGTACATGCGATGGCAATCCATCCGCCATGAGAAAAAGCATCACTCGAAAGTGATAAGGGCAATTCAAACTCCACAAAAAATCGAAATCAAAATACCCATTAATATTACGTCGCCCTTTGACGCGCATCAAGCTGCGGACAAAACCCTGGGACGCATCGCCGCCCCGGCTGAGAGCGCCCTTGTCAAACGGCGTCGGCATGCTAAACATGTAGAATAGATGCATGTTTAAGAGGGCTGGAATCAGTCGCATGGAAGAGATGTCGCCAGGTAGCGCCGAGCAGCGCCGCGAAGCATTTGCAGACCAGGTCCACCGCCAGACGGGCATCGATGAGACGATGATCAGCAATCTCGTGCACACGTTTTACGGGCGGATCAGGTCTGACACGTTGCTCGGCCCGATCTTCGAGGCGCGCATAACGGATTGGGATACCCACCTGGAACGCATGTGCAAATTCTGGTCTTCTGTTACGCTGATGAGCGGCCGCTATCATGGCCGGCCAATGCCCGCACATGCGCCTTTGCCTGTTGCTGGAGCGCATTTCGACCATTGGCTGGCATTGTTTGCTGAGACGGCCGGTGAGGTCTGTCCACCGGCGGCTGCCGAGCTGTTCATGGAGAAGGCGCGAATGATTGCGACAAGTCTCGAACTCGGTATCGCGACGCATCGCGGCCTGTTGCTGGCCAATGGAAGCAGACTGCCGCCACTTGGCGCGTAAGCATCAACCCGGATAGTCACGTTTTTCTATGACAGCCAAGAGCAGTGCCGAACAGATTCGCGCCTACACTGGTCCTGCGGTCCTGAGTTTCGGGTTCCGGCCGTTCTTCCTGCTTGGAAGCCTGTGGGCGGTCGTCGTGATGGCATGCTTCATGCCGATGCTCGCCGGCCACCTGGCACTGCCGACTGCATTCTCGCCAGTCGAATGGCACGTCCATGAACTTCTTTACGGCTATCTCACCGCAGTCATTGCGGGGTTTCTCTTGACGGCCGTTCCCAATTGGACGGGGCGGCTGCCGGTCGTCGGCGCGCCGCTCTTGTGGCTAGTGCTCCTGTGGCTGGCCGGTCGCTTCGCTGTACTTGTATCCGCCTGGATTGGTGCATCTGTCGCAGCAGCTATCGACATGACGTTTCTGCTTGCACTCGGCTTTGTCATCGCGCGGGAAATCGTTGCGGGCAGCAACACGCGGAACCTAAAAGTTCTCGCCGTTGTTGCGGTACTCATCCTTGCCAACGGCCTGTTTCATCTCGAGGCTCTGACAGATATTGGCAACGGACATGGGACGCGATTGGGTGTTGCAGCCGCGGTGTTCCTCATCATGCTCATCGGCGGGCGGATCGTGCCGAGCTTCACGCGCAACTGGCTCGTGCGCGCGGCCCCCGGGCGATTGCCAAAGCCTTTCGACAGGTTCGACGCGTTGGTGGTCGCTGTCAGCGCGGTAGCTTTGATTCTCTGGGTTGTCGCGCCGGATGCAAAACCGGCAGCCATAGCCCTGATGACTGCCGCATTGTTCAATTTCTTGCGACTGGCCAGATGGGCGGGAGAAAGAACGGCAGCCGAACCGCTCGTGACCATCCTGCACGTGGCCTACGCATTCGTTCCGATCGGTTTCGCACTGGTGGCTCTCGCGGTCTACCGGCCCGATCTCATCACCCCAACAGGCGCGCTCCATGGGTGGACCGCCGGCGCCATCGGACTGATGACCCTGGCCGTCATGACCCGTGCAAGTCTTGGCCACACCGGCCGCCCGCTGACGGCAGAAAGACCCATCATTCTGATCTATACGGCGGCTCTCGCCGCCGCGCTTGCGCGCATCGCCGCGGCATTCGGCCTTGCACAACAGACGATGCTGTATGCTGCCGCAATTGCCTGGATCGCTGCTTTCACAGGCTTTCTTGTTGTCTACGTCCCCCTCTTGATGCGCCGTTCCGCTTAATTTCAACTGACGATATTGCGCAGCAGCGTACGCCAATTGGAACGTCTGTGGAGCATCGGACGAACAAAGATAGACAAGCAATCTACCTTTGCATTAATATTCGAATATAACGATAAAGGGAACGCTTGGAGGATCGGATATGCGCACGCGGCCTGACACACTGAGCAAAATAACTGTCGGCGATGAGCAGATCACGGTCGACGAGCAGGGCTTTCTCATCGAACCGGAAGACTGGAACGAGCACGTCGCCGAAGAGCTTGCGAGTAGGCAAGGCATCAAATTAACCGACGCTCACTGGGCCGTCTTGCGCTTCATGCGCGATTTCCTGGCCGAGCATGGCGTCGCCGCTGATGCTCGCTTCGTGTTCCGCTTCCTCGAATCGCAGGGCGGTACGGGTTCAGCAACGGGTCGCGAGCGGTTCTTCGAGTTATTTCCCTATGGCTACGTCGGCCAGGCTTGCAAGATTGCCGGCATGCGTCAGCCGCGCGCCTGGAGCACCGGTTAGAGCCTGATCGGTTGAGATGGAAGCAGTCGTGCTTCCTTGCAGCCGTGATTGAAGCTCTCAGACAAAGAGATAGAGCAGGTCACAACGGCCTGAGGTCATTCATCAAAAGCCTGACCTGTCTGGATGGCGTTCATGTTTGATAGCAACATGAACGCCATCCAGAACCTTGCTTCGAGCATGTTTTTCGCGCTGAACATGATCTGGGTGCTTTCGCTCACGCACCTGCAGGCGTCCTCGCGTCGGTTATTGTTTCATCGGTGACGATGATATCCATTGGAATGTCGTGCGGTTGTGGCGTGAACTCAGCCAGACGAAAGGCCTCCAAGCCGATTCCGACGGCAAGTGGGCGTGGCTTCAGTGCTTCCAGTGTGCGATCGAAGTAGCCGCCGCCATAACCCAGTCGATACATTTTCCAACACCCGACCAGCGGTGCAATGACGATATCCGGATGGATGGCGGCTGTGTCAACCGGCACCGGGATGTTCCAGAAGCCGCGTGTCATCGTCGCCCCAAGGTGCCAATGACGGTAAGTGAGCGGCTGACGCGGCTCATCGATCACCGGCAGAGCCAACTTTATGTCGCGTCTGGCGGAAAGCCCGTCGGCCCATTTCCGAATGTCGATTTCGTGCTTGATCGGCCAATAAAGACCCAGCGATTTGCCCTCGATCGTCGCAAATGCGGCCTCCAGGTTGGCAATAAGCTTATCGGCGTGCTGCTGACGTTCGCTGGACGACATACTCCGGCGCATATCCAGTAGCCGCTCCCGTTGATCGCGCCGCCAGGCCGCCAACTCGCGCTCGAGCATATGTGGGATTCTCCTGCAGATGAAATTCGGCCGACCTCAAAACATCGCGTATGTCACTGTGTAGACCAAGAATGCGATGCTGGTCCTGTTCGCCGACAATGGATAAAATGGCTATCTGATATATCTTACGTATCGTCGCCGCAGAAAGCAACATATGGTATACATCTTTAAACGTATGGAGTTCTAACGATGCGCATGACAGTCCTTTCGGACTACTCCCTGCGTGTCCTCATGTATCTTGCGGCACGCCCGGAACGCCTTGTGACGATCCAGGAGATCGCGACGGCCTACCAGATTTCCGAGAACCATTTGATGAAGGTCGTGCACGGGCTGTCCAAGAGCGGCTTCGTTGAGACAGTGCGCGGGCGGGGAGGGGGTATGCGCCTCGGTATGCCGCCACAAGACATTACGATCGGTGCGGTGCTGCGCGTCTCAGAAGATGATTTCAATCTCGTTGAATGCTTCGGTCCGAGTGATACCTGCCGGATTTCGACGGTGTGTCGCCTGAAGCGCGTCCTCCAGAAGGCGCTGCAAGCTTATCTCGCCGAACTCGACAGGTGGACGATTGCGGATATCGTTGCGCGTCCCAAGCTCTTGCTCGACGCGCTCGCCATTGACGAGGGGTGACGCGCTTACCGCCCCACGGGGCTCTATTCGTGCGCTCCTGTAACATGACCGGTCGCCCCATTGCCCCCATGCTATGGCCCCCCATAATAGGGGCGAGGCGATGCGGTGGATTGCAGTGATGCTGAAACCTCGTCACCATCCGGCCACAATTGACGCGTTACGCCAGAGTATTCTGCGCCACTGCAGGGCGGGCGTTCGCGTCTTGCCAGGT
>DAIPMW010000008.1:26113-158089 GCA_036768475.1 Hyphomicrobiaceae bacterium
ACAGCCATGCCGGGTAGTGTCCTTGTACGTTAATCGTAGGTGCACCAGGTTCGGCCAGTTCAAAAGCGCGGCATCCGGTGTGCGCCGCAGCGCTAAAATATCCAAACAGGAGAAGAATCAATGGCCATCAAGCTGAATGTCAACGGCCGGCCGGTGACGGTTGACGCCGAGCCGGGGACGCCGCTGTTGTGGGTGCTGCGCGATGACCTCGACCTCACCGGGACAAAATTCGGCTGCGGCGTTGCTGCGTGCGGCGCATGCACGGTGTTCGTCAACGACGAGCCGGTACGCTCCTGCCAGACGATGATCGAGGATCTCGAAGGTGCCAGCGTCACGACGATCGAAGGTGTTGGCGGTGCCGCTGCGAAAGCTGTCCAGACGGCATGGTCGAAGCTGGATGTCGTCCAGTGCGGTTACTGTCAGTCCGGCCAGATCATGTCGGCAATCGGTCTGTTGCAATCCAATCCCAAGCCGACCGACGACGATATCGATACGGCGATGTCTGGTAACGCCTGCCGTTGTGCCACTTACAAGCGCATTCGCGCGGCGATCCATAGTGCCGCCAAGATCATGGAGGGCTGAACCATGGTGATCGAGACGACACGCCGTTCCTTTCTCAAGTCGGCTGCGGCAACAGGAGCCGCCCTCGTCATCGGGCTGCGTCCTGATGGACGCTTTGCGGTGGCCGCCGCCGGAAGTCCGGTAGAGTTCAATCCGTTCGTGCGCATCTTGGCCAATGGATCGGTCGAGGTGGTCATCAAGCATTTCGAGATGGGGCAGGGTACGACGACCGGCCTTGCGACCCTGGTGGCCGAGGAACTCGACGCAGACTGGCAGCGCGTGACGACAGATTTCGCGCCGGCCGACAAGGAGCGCTACAAGAATCTGTTATTCGGTGCCCAGGGCACGGGCGGCTCGACCGCCATTGCAAACAGCTATCTTCAATACCGCAAGGCCGGCGCGGCTGCCCGCGAAGTGCTGATCAAGGCTGCTGGCGAAGCGTGGGGCGTTCCTGCGTCCCAGATCACCATCGAGAACGGCATATTGAAGTCAGGAAACCGTCAGGCTCACTTCGGTGAGATGGTCGCCAAGGCTGCGACGCTGACGCCGTCGCAAGAGCCCGTGCTCAAAGAGCCGGCTCAATTCCGCCTGATTGGCAAGGATGGACTGCCGCGCAAGGACACGCCAGCGAAGATCAACGGAACCGCCACCTTCGCGATGGATGTGAAAATCCCCGGCATGGTTTACGCCGTCATACTGCGCAGTCCGCACTTCGGCGGCAAAGTCAAATCATTCGATGCTTCCGCGGCCAAGTCGGTCAAGGGTTTCATCGACGCAAAGGAGTTGGCGAACAAGGCAGGCATAGCGGTCTATGCCAAGAGCACATGGTCAGCGATCAAGTCGCGCGAGGTGATCACGGCTGAATGGGATTTTGCACAAGCCGAGAACCGCTCGACAGACGAGCTTGTCGCCCATCACGTCGGTTTGCTCGACAAGCCGAAGTATCAGGCGATGAAGGAAGGTGATCAGGCCAAGACCGAAGACGCACTGAAGGGAGCCGATCAGGTCATCGAAGGCGAGTTCGTATTTCCGTTTCTCGCACACGCACCGATGGAGCCGCTCAACTGCGTCATCGAGCCGACGGAGAAGGGTGTGCGCTTCCACGACGGCTGCCAGTTCCCCACCGTCGTGCAAAACGTAACGGCAGGCATTCTTAAGATCGATCCGGTCAACGTCGAGGTGCGCACGGTTTATGCCGGAGGCTCGTTCGGCCGGCGCGCCACGCCTGTCGCCGATTACGCCTCCGAGGCGGCGATGGCCTTTGTCGCATTGGGCGCCAAGACACCCGTCAAGCTCGTTTGGACACGCGAGGACGACCTGCACGGCGGCTTTTACCGGCCCATGGTCGCACACCGCGCGCGTATCGGTCTGAGAGACGGCAAGATCGTCGGCTGGGATCACAGGATCGTCGCCAAACCGATCCTGCTCGACACATTCTTCGTCAACGAGGAGGTGAAAAAGTCCGGTATCGATCCGACGACCGTCGAGGGCGTCAACGACACGCATTATGCGATCCCTGAGTTCTCGGTCGGCGTCAACTATCCGCAGACGCCGGTGCCCGTGCTGTGGTGGCGGTCAGTCGGCCACACGCATTCTGCTTATGCCATGGAGACGATGATCGACATGACGGCAACGGCGGCGAAGATCGATCCGGTCGAGTTTCGTCTCTCACTGCTTGCGGGCGGCAATAAGGATCAGCAGCGTTTGGCCGGCGTCCTGAAGCTCGCGGCCGAGAAAGCGGGCTGGGGTAAGCCGCAGGCGGGACGCTTCCAGGGCATCGCGGTTCACAAGTCCTTTAGTACCTATGTCGCCGAGGTCGTCGAGGTGTCCCTCAAGGACGGCGCCATCAAGGTGGAAAAGATCACCTGTGCGGTCGACTGCGGCGTGCCGGTCAACCCTGACGTCATCCGCGCGCAGATGGAGGGCGGCATCGGCTATGGTCTGGGCGCCATCATGCGCAACGAGATCACACTGACCAAGGGCGAGGTGGACCAGAACAACTTCCCCGACTACGAGCCGCTGCGCATCACCGACATGCCCGAGGTCGAGGTTCATATCGTGCCATCGACCGAGCCGCCCACGGGCGTTGGCGAACCGGGTGTGCCGCCGGTCGGCCCGGCACTTGCCAACGCCATCCATGCGGCAACGGGCACGCGCGTTCTGCGTCTTCCCATGACGCGTAGCGGCGTGAAGTTTGCGTGAGCTCATGTTTGGCGGGCGGCCGCGCGCCGCCCGCTGACGTGAAGCGGGACAGCAGGCAACAAGGTTGGAGTCATGATTCCAAGTGCGATAGATCTGTCGCCGCCGGTGCGGTTCATCGATGATGTCACGCCGGTTCTTCTGGATTGGCGACGGGCGGGGTTGCGCGGAGTCCTGGTGACTCTCGTCGGCATCGAAGGCGCCTCACCAAGACCGCTTGGCAGTCAGATGGCGGTCAATGAGCGCGGCGATTGGGTCGGCCAGATCTCCGCTGATTGCGCAGAATCGGCAATCGCACGCGAAGCGCTGGCATCGATCGCCGACGGTGAGGCGCGCACCATCCGCTTCGGCCGCGGATCCAAGTATATGGATGTGCGTCTGCCGTGCGGTTCGGGTCTCGACATCCATTTCGATCCTGACGTGCCGCACGACGTTCTTGCAGCACTAGAGACCGAGCGCCAGGCCCGCCGTCCCGTTGCGTTTGTTTCGCCGTGGCGCAACCACGCCGAGACCGTTGAGACCCACCGTATCGAACGGCTTGCATATGGTCGTGCCAGCAGCGGTCCCGTTGTGCGCACCACCGATAGCGTTTTCATTCGTTCGTATTGGCCACAGACACGGATCATCGTCGCCGGGCGTGGTGCATATGCGTCGGCACTGGTCGCATTTGTTCATACCCTGGGATGGGAGACATGTCTGCTGACGACCGATCCCGCGCTGGTCGAGCAGCACGCACACCAGTGTCGCGTAACCCGCAGACTTGCGAGCGCCAAAGATTTCGACGCGAGCCTCATTGACCCATGGACTGCGACGGTCCTGCTGTTTCACGATCACAGTTGGGAGCCGGCTATTCTTGCCCAAGCACTCGATGCGGGTGGCTTCTACGTTGGTGCGCTGGGCAGCCGGGCAACACACCACCGCCGTCTTGAAGAGCTTGCGAAACTTGGCACATCTGAAGCGCAGAGAGATCGGATCAGCGGGCCGGCCGGACTTGATGTCGGTGCGCGGACACCACCGGAGATCGCTCTTTCGATCGCGGCAGAGATTGTGGCGGCGCGCCACGCACACCCATGAGGGATGTCAGTCTCAGCGATTTCGCCATAATCGTCCTGGCCGCGGGGCGATCGGAGAGGATGGGAGCGCGCAACAAGCTTCTTCAGCCGTTAGCGGGCAAGCCGCTCCTCGCACATACGCTCGAGACGACCGCATCGCTGGCGCCCGGCGATCTGATCGTGGTCACAGGTCATGAACGCGCGCCAATCGAGACGTTGGCCCGCCGCTACGCTGCACGCGTCCTGCATAATGCTTCATACCGTGACGGCATGGGCAGTTCGCTCGCGTGCGGAGTGCGGGCAGTGAATGATCGTGTCAAAGGTGTGTTCATACATCTCGGCGATGTGCCGTTCGTATCGGCAAGCACATACCGAGCCTTGGCTTGTGCATTTACCGCTGATCGCGACGGCGTCAAGCATGTCTTCGTTCCCATGCATGCGGGCAGGCGCGGCCATCCGGTGCTGTTCCGCCGCGAGCTGTTGCCTCAGTTGTGCGATCTTCGAGGAGACGAGGGTGCCCGTCGCGTGATCGGCCTCCATCCATGCCTGCACGTCGATGTCTGCGATTCCAACATCGACCGCGACATCGACACTGAGGTAGACCTCGCAGCGCTTACCCTTCGAGCCTGAGCGGACGGTTTCGGCGCCGGTCTACGTTTCGCGAATTTCAATTCCAGCAACAAATTTTTGAAGTGGCCGCATGCGTTCGCAGCTCCCGCTGCAATGGAACCGCGCCTTTGCCAAATCGTTCTATACGCACAGTCGAACGGACAAACTGGCACATCAACAACGAAAGGACGCAACATGTTCGGTTGGGCAATCTTTTTCCTTCTCGTGGCGCTGGTTGCCGGCGCGCTCGGTTTCGGGGGCATCGCATCGACGTCGGCAGGCTTCGCCACGACAATCTTCTACATCGCGATACTCCTGTTCGTCATATCGCTGATCTACAGCCTCATCACCGGACGTCGTCCCCCGGCCGCCTGATGCGAGCCCTCAGACGGACGAGCCATTATTTCGGCATGGCCACGACGTGGGGCCCGGATTTGCGTAATTCAATTGAAAGGAGACGTACATGAACTGGGATCAGGTAGAAGGCAACTGGAAGCAGCTGAAGGGCAAGGTGAAGGAGCAGTGGGGTAAGCTAACGGATGACGAACTCGATGTCATTGGCGGCCGCCGCGACCAGCTCGAAGGCAAGATCCAGGAGCATTACGGCGTCGGCAAGGAACAGGCCAGGGAGCAGGTCGACCGGTGGTTCGACAGGCTGTAGGAGGCGCTGCTGGAATTGCTATCTCAAACACAATCGAAATCGCTTTAAGCTCCACCCCGATGAGGCGTGGAGCTTTTTTGTGCGCGTTTCTCGCTGCACTCTCTATGCCGGATCGCGTTCATGTTTCCGTCAAACGTGAACGCGATCCAGCAGATGTCGCCTTCATCGACAACGCCAAAGACCTGGTGCGGGCGCCGCCGATTGAAGCCCGTGCCTTAGCGCTCAAGCCGCAGAACGCCGGTTCTTACCTGCGGTCTGATTGAAGAACAGGGCCTGACTGATCATCGCCTTTACCATCTCCGGTTGGAACGGCTTGGTGATGAGGAACGTCGGCTCGGGGCGCTCGCCGGTCAGGAGACGCTCCGGATATGCGGTAATGAAGATCACCGGAACGTCGATTGAATCGAGAATTTCGTTGACCGCTTCAAGACCCGAGCTTCCGTCGGCCAGTTGGATGTCGGCGAGGACAAGCCCCGGCTTTTGTCGGCCTACAGCTGCCACTGCTTCGCGATGCGTCCGCGCGATCTCGGTAACGCGGTGCCCAATGTCGGACACCAGTTGTTCCAGATCGAGTGCGATCAACGGTTCGTCTTCGATGATGAGGATTTCGGTCGCAATTTGCTCGGCGATCTCCGTACCAGCGGCATCGATCAGTTCCATGACCTCTGGTTCGGCGACGTCGAGGACTTGCGCCGCCTCTTCCGGCTTGAAGCCTTCCACTGCGATGAGAAGGAATGCCTGCCGCGGACGCGGCGTAATCATCTCCAGGCGCCTCTCGGCCTCGCGTCCTGGCCCTGCACTGGGCAGCGGGTCGACCTCTTTATTGATCGGGCTCGAATTCCATACCTTGAGAAAAACCCGATAGAGCGCCACGCGTGCGGGAAGCGACGTGTCGAACAGACTGTTATCGGCAATCAACGCTTCCAATGTCGAAGCGACATAAGCGTCTCCGCTTTCCTGGCGGCCGCACAGAGCACGAGCAAATCGGCGCAGATACGGCAGTTCGGAGGCAACGGTGTCGGCGAACATTCTGGTCTCCCCTGAATTTTTTGCGGCCCAGGAAACCCCGTAGGCCGCATCACTGACATTACAGAACGCGGGCAGATGCGGAACGGTTCCTGAAAATTTCAGCTAAAATTAGCAACTGGTCCATGCTTCGGCGTCCGGCTTCCCGGAAAATCGGGGGCGGAATTAGGTTCGTGATCCCACAATCAATGCAGCGGCATTCGTTGCGTCGGGCCCAAACTCGCTACCGTCGTTGACGCCAAGAATCTCGCTGAGGCGTGCGCGCGCACGGTTGACCCGGCTCTTGACGGTGCCAACCGCGCATCCCGCGATTTCGGCGGCCTCCTCATACGAGAACCCTTCCGCACCAACCAGGATCAGGGCCTCACGCTGGTCGTCACCGAGTTGCTGTAAGGCTTTCTTGAAGTCGCTGAGATCGGCGGCGCCTTGTTGTTCGGGATGAACAGACAGACGCTGCTCGATGGTGCTGTCGTCGACGCACACTTCGCGACGGCGCTTGCGGATCTCTGAGAAATAGGTGTTGCGCAGGATGGTGAAGAGCCATGCCTTCAGGTTCGTGCCTTCCTCGAAAGAGTCGATGTTCTTCCACGCCTTGACCAGGGTCTCCTGGACGAGGTCGTCGGCTCTGTCGACATCACCGCACAAAGAAATGGCGAATGCGCGCATATTCGGCACCGCTCCAATCAGATGTGTTTGGAGGCCGCTTGGCGAAGCCCGTTGCACGAATTCACTCCTGCTCCTGTTTCTGCGCTGGTTTCTTCGTCTGGGACGCCGAAAGCTCTTCCAGAAGCTTTGCGAACTTGTCAGGCATCGGCTCGTGAACCAACTCGGAGTAGACCGCACGCAATTGCCGACCTAGGTGCCCTTGCAGAGCTGGCGACAGGTTCGGCGCATCTCCTGCGGCGCTTTTGGAGTCTCTGTCGGTGTAATCGGTCGCCATTTTTTTAGTTTTTCCTATCGCTTGCTCCACTGAATCATCTGCTCGCTGGCAGTCTTGCCCCTTTAATGTCGGCCGGTCTTCCCGTTTATCATTTGACATTCTTTCTTGCCCTCTACAGCGAACGCCGCTCGCTCCGAGCGGGTTCCCGCCAACACGCTCGGTAGCGGATGGTTTTAGGCCAACTTCCCCGATCCACGTTTAAACTCTGTTGGCCGCGAATGGTTCCGCCGTGTTGCGGCATTCCCAGACGCTCAATCGAGACACGTCAGCCACTTCCGCGCGAGCTCCGCAGACATTTGAGATTGCATCATATTTTCAGAAACGCCCCCGGAAGAGGGGGTGATTGTCACAGAAATGAGCATCCCCAGAAGCCACAGTGCCACACTTGCATTGCGACCTGTGATCTTCAGCTTGCGTTGAATAATAACTTTCCGAACGCTTGGAGTCATTGATCGGTTCCAAGAACGGAGAATATTCCTCCTGCGGATTTTGTGCCGGTTCGATGCGACTGCCAGACCTAAAAAACGTTGGTGGAGGTGTGACAGAACGGAACTGGAAATCAGTGATCGCGATGCCGAAGTGTTAGCACTTGGATATTTGCCTTCGCCGGACGAGAATGAGCGGTGTTGAAACAGGAAAAGTCATTCCTGGCGGTACCGAGAATTGAATAGATATATTGTACAGCTCGGTCAGCTTCCGGCCGAGATCCGCAATCGTGTAATGCACCGCGCGCTCGCCATCTTCCTGGCAGCATGCATAATCGCGGTCGCCACCGCATGGGACGCTCACGTCGCGGACCGAGAAGCCGCAAAGATCAAGTTCGAGGGTATCTCAGATAAGATTGTCACTGCGGTAAGCGAGAACATGGCTGCCTATGAGCAGGTCCTGCGCGGCGGTGTTGCCCTTTTCGATGCGCTCGGTGAGGTGTCGCGAAAGCAGTGGGCGGCTTATGTCGAAGCCCTCGGCCTGTCGACGAATTACTCCGGCATCCAGGGCGTGGGCTACGCCGCCGTCGTCGACCCGACTAGGATACCGCAATTCGAGCAGCGCGTGCGCGATGAAGGCATCGGCGCCTTCACGGTTCATCCTGCGAACCCGGGCGAACTCAACACGGCTATTCTCTTTTTGGAGCCGATGGACTGGCGTAACCGTCGTGCACTTGGCTTCGATATGTATTCAGAGGAGGTGCGGCGCGAAGCGATGAGACGTGCCTGGAAGACCCGCAAGGCCGCCTTGTCGCGTCGTGTGGTTCTGTTGCAGGAGACGATCGACGACGTGCAGAACGGCGTACTTCTCTACTTGCCGGTCTTCCGGCAGGATATCGATCTGACGATACCTGGAGGCGTGCGCCAGAACCTGAAAGGCTTCGTCTACAGTCCCTTTCGCATGCGCGATCTGTTGTCGGGTGTGCTCGCGCGAACCGATAGCTACAGCCCCAACATCGTTCGCATCGAGATCTATGACGGTCCCAACGCGAAGCCCGAGGCGCTGCTGTACGACAGTGCCGCCGTATCAAATCCCGTCGCCCCCGTACAGGATGCTGCCTATGTTGCCGAGTTCAAGATTCTGGTGCACGGCACCACGTGGACTATCAGGCTGAACTCACTGCCCGAATTCGAGCGTCAGGCCGGTCTCGGCGCACCGCTCATGATCGCCATTGTCGGGCTTCTTCTGGGAGCGCTCACCGCAGCTCTGTTCGCCGTCGTCAACATTGGCAAGGAGACCGCACATTTTATTGCCGACCAACTGACCGCCGAGGTCGAGACGCGCAAACGCGCCGAGGAGCAGACGCGTGTGGCGCTGCGCGAGCTGGCCCATCGCGTCAAGAATACGCTAACCATTGTCACGGCGATCGCGTCCCAGACCGTGCGCCATAGCGAGAACCTCCAGGAGTTCGAGGATAAGTACCGCACGCGCTTGTTGGGGCTTAGTCGTGTCCACGACCTGTTGACTGCGGGCCGAAGCTATTCCACCGATCTCGCCGTTCTCGCTGAGGAGGTTCTCAAGCCGTACAAGGGCGATCATGAAGAATCCCTTGAGCTGGATGGCCCGTCGGCAGTCCTTTCTCCCAACACGGCCATCATGCTTTCCATGCTCTTCAATGAACTGGCGACCAATGCAACCAAGTATGGCGCATGGGTGAACAAAAAAGGCCGGGTTTCACTCTCGTGGCGGATCTCCGCGTCGGACACTGGGGACAGGATGGATATCATTTGGCAGGAGCGTGAAGGCCCCCCGGCAATGCCGCCCAGTCGGAAAGGTTTTGGTTCAAACCTCATCAAGTTCTCGGTCGAACGGAGCCTGCGCGGCAAGGCCGATGCGGTTTACGCCCCCGAGGGGTTGACCTACAACATTTCCATTCCCTGGGGTCCTGCCGACTCTGAGGAAGGAGAGGCGTAGGCGGATAACCGCGCCTCGGGACTGCTCCAGCATAAATGCAGACGCTACGCCGTGCGCTCCTTGAGGGAATTTCGTCCTGCATCACGAAGCGGCACTGGAATCCGCTTTGATTTCCTCACGCACCTGCGCATAGCTCAACACAGCGAAGAGGGCCGTGCCGCCGAAGACGTTTCCGGCCAGGGTTGGCAGAAAGAAATGGCTAACGGCAAGGGATAGGGCGTGCATGCCCTTCATCCAGCCATAGAGCACCTCTGCCGAGCCGGCGATAATGTGCGTGAAGCCGCAAAGTGCGATCACATAGGTCATGAAGAAAATGACAGAGAATTCGGCGCCCTCCGAGGATGGCAGCATCCAGACCAAAGCTGCGATGATCCATCCCGCGCCAATTCCTTTTGCGAACATCTGGAGTTGCGTGTTCGCCATCAAATGTCTCACGATTGTGGCCATTTCGTTCTCGACCGCCGTCGAGACCATATCGAAACTGGCAATCGCAGTTGCGAAAAGGAGGCAACCCACGATATTGGCCGTCAGCACGATCAGCCACAGACGTAGCATCTTAAGCAGCCATGTCGGGCTGCGATGGCTGACGACAGGCAGGACCGCTGTTAGCGTATTTTCGGTGAACAGCTGTTGCCGTCCCAGGATGACGATCAGGAAGCCAACCGCGTAGCCGAGATCCGCAATGACGGCATTCCAAGCCGATTGAGGCAGGTGTGCGGAGAGTGCCGCTTGCGTGAGAAAAGAAAATCCGATCGATATTCCCGCCGCAACGCCTGACCACCACAGCGCCGGTATGCCCCGTTTGAGCTCACCTTCACCTTCGGTTCGTATGATCTCATAAACCACCGCGGCGCGTAGACGCCGCGATTCCTTGACGATCTTGTTTTCGTCGTGTGTGAGGCCAGGCTCGACCTCGGGAACTTTTTCCTCGCTCTCTGGTTGAGTAGGCGCAGGATGTGTCAAGATGTGTCCTCCGGCAGATAGAGCGAGCGCAACCGACGGCGCCCTGCTCCGTGGGGCGCAGCCTGCCTTTAACGCATTGGCCGGGGCGATGGTTCCTCGATCAAAGTGAGGTCAAGTGACGCCAAGACGATGAAATCTACGCGAGGGGTTGATTCCGAACGAAAACGTGACGCCGCTTCCGATGCGGCGCCGTCGCCCGCTGGATATCCCGCAGGCGCGCGAACGCCAGCCTTCGACCGGTTGGCGAAATTGGCGGCGACCATTCTGCATGCGCGGATGGCAATCATCGTGCGGGCTGGCGAAACGGGAGATACCATCCTTGGCGGATTCGGCCTCGCCGACGATTTGTTGGAAGATGCCCTGGGTGGCCTGGCGGTTCTGGGAACCTCCTGCTTTGACGAGTCGCGTTCGCTGGCCGCAGAGAATGGGTTCTCCATTGAGATCGCTAGCGTGGCAGACGCGAGCCTTGATGCGTTCCTGCGCGGCCTGCACCAGAGGAATTGGACAAGCAATGCGCCCGGCATTCGATTTGTCGCCGGTGTGAGGATCGGCAAGAGTAGACGGCGCCAACAGATCGTTCTTTGGGTGCTCGATGAAACGCCGCGCAATCTGACAGCGGCCGAAGAGGAACGACTTGCGGATGCGGCTGGCCTCATTGGCGATGTACTCGCACGCGATGGGTCGCCCAGCAAGGAACCACCCCCGGCGCCCGAAAGCATCGACCTTGCCGCGCCGCAAGAACAGGCGCTTATCCATTCGCTTCTAAATGCGCTCTTCGTCTTCGCCGGCATCTTGGATCGCGACGGCACCTTGATCGATGCAAACGATCCGCCCTTGCGTGCAGCATCCCTTGACTTCAATGACGTTCGCGGCCGACCCTTCTGGGACTGCTATTGGTGGTCATTCGCCAAACCCGTGCAAGATCGCCTGCGCGATGCCATTCAACGTGCCGCAGCAGGCGAGGCCGTCCGCTACGATGCCGACGTACGTGTCGCAGACGACAAATTCATCACCATAGATTTCTGCCTTTCACCGCTGCGCGACGCGTCCGACCGGGTTACGCATCTCGTCGCCAGTGGCGTCGATATCTCGCGCCGCCACCGCGCGGAGAGGGAGCTGCGCCGCATGGCGCGGATCGTCGGCGATGCACCCTTTCTCATTCGCAGCGAAACTCCGGACGGCCGGATACTCTACCTCAACCGGCATGGAAGGGAGCTGCTGGGCAATGCGCCGGATAGCGATCTTTCCAATGCGGAGGTTTCCCATCACCATCCCGATTGGGCGATGCGCATACTTAGAGACGAGGGATATCCGACCGCGCGCAAGGAGGATGTGTGGATGGGCGAGACCGCAATCATCGACACCGATGGACGCGAAGTTCCTACCTCCCATGCGATTGTTGCTCATCGCGATTCTGAAGGCTCGATCGAATATTTCTCGTCGATCGCCATCGACATATCGGGTGAGAGGGCTGCCGAGGCCGCACTGAAGGAGAGCGAGTTGCGCTTCCGCGGCACCTTCGAGAACGCCGCGGTGGGCATGGCTCACATCGCCCTCAGCGGCCGTTGGCTGCGCGTCAACGAGCGGCTGCTCGAGATTCTAGGCTATGGACGCGCCGATCTCGTTCAGATGTCGTTCCAGGACATCACTCATCCCGATGATCTCCAGAAGGATCTGGAGATGTTCCAGAAACTACGCGACGGTGTGATCGACAGCTACGCGCTGCAAAAGCGCTATTACCGCAAGGACGGTATCCCGGTCTGGGTGGAGACCACGGTTTCGATGCAGGAGACGTCGGGCGGGAATGAGCCATACTTCATCTCCATCATCGAGGATATCACGCATCGCAAGGAGGCTGAGCAGCGCCAGCGCCTGCTTCTCGCCGAGCTCAATCACCGGGTCAAGAACACACTGGCGATGATCCAATCCATTGCCAACCAAACACTGCGGCAGTCGAGCGACCCACGCAGCTTTGTCGCGCGTTTCACGGGCCGTATTCAATCACTCTCTGGTGCCCATGATTTGTTGACCGACCAGACTTGGGATGGAGCCGATCTTGCGGAGCTTTTACGCACGCAGGTCAGTCTCAATAGCACGATCGATCAGGCGCGATTCAGTTTGTCGGGACCCTCCGTGTTGCTTCCGCCCCAGGTGGCACTCAATCTCGCACTGGTCATTCACGAGCTTGCAACCAACGCCATGCAGTATGGCGCCTTCTCCAACGAGGATGGCAAGGTTGCCGTGACATGGTCGATCTCGGAGCCATCGGCCACCGATACTGCTGCTGATACAGCCGTTGAGACTGCCGGTGAGGCCGCTGGTGAGAAGCATCTGGTGATTGCCTGGACCGAGACTGCCGGGCCACCCGTGCGAACGCCCCGCCAGCACGGATTTGGCACCGTCATTCTCGATCGCGGCTTGAAACTGGGTCTGGGCGGCATGTACGACCTGGACTGGCAGCCCGGCGGACTCGTGGCGCACATCGAAATCCCTCTGGCTGCCTCCGCGTTCCGCAGAGAGTTTTTCCGCACCTAGAGCATGTTTAGCTGAAGTGTGCAGCAGTTCAGCGCGAACAACATGCTTGAAACCAACGAGCCGAAATCGGAAAACGATCCCTGCATTGCCCGCTGAAGCACCAGCAATTGGCAACGTGTGCGACCGACCATTGCAAGAACGATACAAACGAATGACGGCGGGTGATCATGACTCCCAGGGATGAAACCGGTTGGCTGCGCGCTATTCTTACCGCGCCCGTCTACGACGTTGCCCGAACCACGCCGCTCGAGCACGCTCCCGTGCTCTCCAGGCGTCTGGGCAACAGCGTCTGGCTCAAGCGGGAGGATCTGCAACCCGTCTTCAGCTTCAAGCTGCGCGGCGCCTACAACCGGATGCGGCAACTGTCGGCGGAGGAACGCGCTCGTGGCGTCGTCGCAGTATCGGCGGGAAACCATGCCCAGGGCGTTGCCTTCAGTGCTGCACAGCTTGGCATCAGCGCGTTGATCGTGATGCCGGTAACGACACCGCGCATCAAAATTGCCGCCGTCGAGGCGTATGGCGCGCGCACAGAACTGTTTGGCGACAGCTACAGCGACGCTGCTGCGCACGGCGAGCAGATCGCCATCAGCGAAGGCCGGACCCTGATTCACCCATTCAATGACCCTGCGGTCATCGCCGGGCAGGGGACGGTTGCGATGGAGCTGCTCGCGCAGCACCGTGGGCGAATGGATGCTGTGTTCGTACCGGTTGGCGGCGGCGGGCTGTGTGCGGGCGTTGCGGTCTATCTGAAGGCGCTAGATCCTTCGGTGCGCATCATCGCCGTAGAACCTGATGATGCGGCCTCGCTCGAAGCGGCGTTGAAGGCAGGTGCACCGGCGCCCCTGCAGCACGTCGGCCTTTTCGTCGATGGGTGTGCGGTGAAGGAAGTCGGGAGCCTGACGTTCGAGCTCCTTCGTGACCGCGTCGATGAGGTCGTCACCGTCAATGTCGATCAGGTCTGTGCGGCGATCCGCGACGTCTTTGAGGATACCCGCTCGATCGTCGAGCCGGCTGGTGCGCTTGCGTTGGCTGGGATGAAGCGCTGGGTCGGTGAGACGGGGACGGCGGCAAAGGAACTCGTCACCATCCTTTCGGGCGCCAACATGAACTTCGATCGACTGGGACATGTGACCGAACGCGCCGAGATCGGCGAGCAGCATGAGGCATTGTTCGGCGTGACCATTCCCGAAGAGACGGGCAGTTTCCTCAACTTCTGCCGCATCATTGGCCGCCGTCCCATCACCGAGTTCAATTACCGCTGCCGCGGCGGCCAGGCCGCACAAGTCTTCGTCGGCGTGCAGCTTTCACGTGGCGCAAAGGAACGGACAGAGATTCGCGCGGCACTGGAGGAGGCAGGCTATGCGGTTGTCGATTACACGCACAATGAGGTAGCACGCCTGCACGTGCGTCACATGGTCGGTGGGGTGGGCGTAGAAGGCCAATGCGAGCGTTTCTTCCGCTTCGAGTTTCCCGAGCGGCCAGGCGCGTTGCTGCACTTTCTGGAGACGCTTGGCACCCGCTGGAACATCACGCTGTTCCACTATCGCAATCGTGGCGCCGCCTATGGCCGCGTGCTCGCTGGTTTCGGCGTCGGGCAGCGCCATGAGCACGACCTCGTCGCCGATCTGGCTCGCCTGGGCTTCTGGTTCTCCGACGAAACGGACAACGGCGCCCTAAATCAGTTTCTCAGTCGTTGAGACGGCATGCGCTTATCGCTTGCAGCGCACCGGTCGTTGCACCGAGCGGGGGGCGTTCCAGGCGCGAACCAGCCGAGCTGCTCTGCCACCGCCTTGAAGAATACGAATTCGTTATCGATGCAGATCTGGATGCGCTCGGTGAAGTTGATGAACTTGCCGAATGGCGGGTTCGTCGGGTGCTCGAACTCCACGACCGCACCGGTGCCCTGGCCAGCCATCGAATAGGCGCTGGACTGGATCGCATGTCCGAGGAGGGCATCCGCAGCGGCAATGACGGCTTCGGCATGCCAGCCACTCTCGTCACGGTAAGCGGATTTGAGGGTCTCCGCCTGATCGGCTCCACACTGAAGCATTATACTGAGCATCGCATTCATGATGGAGGCGCCCGGTCTGCACGCAGAACACGAGGCTATTGCCTGGATCCGAACGGGAAATGTCCAGAAAACCTATAATTGCGCCTGAAACCGAAACAGAGCCTCGCTCCGGCCGAACCGGGCGGTGTCGACGACAACGCAACCTTTCAAAAACGCACAGAGGGTCGATAAGGAGGCGGGTCAACAAATCTAGGGCCGGCACCTTGCGCTAGCGCAATCGGCAGCCGATCTTGATCGGGTAATGTTGCTCGCAACCCAGAAATTCGGAGAGGCATCATGAAGCTTGCCGCCAACATGTGGATCACAGTGCTCGACGGTTCCAAAGCGATTGTCATGGTCAATGAAGGGACTGCGCTCGAACCGCGATTGAAGGTCCTGCGGACCCTCGCGCAGGACAATCCGCCGACTCACGAGCAGGGTCGCGATCGTCCCGGCCGTCTGAACGATATGAGCGGGCAGCACAAGTCTTCGGTGGAATCGCCCGATCTGCACCAGCGCGCGGAGAACACCTTCATTGCCGAGGTGATGGACGCACTCGAGCGCCATGCAGAGAAAGGCGCGTTTGAAAAGATCGTTCTGGCGGCGCCCCCCGTGGCTCTGGGCACAGTCAGACGAGAGACAGGCCAGGCGTTGAAGCCGCGGATCGTCAAGGAGATCGCTGCCGACTACGTCAAGATGCCGACACAGGACATTGCCAGGGCGGTTCAAAAGATGTTGGAAGAATAGGTCGGTACGGTTTGCACGGGTGCTTTGCTTTTACGATCAGCGTGCGCCTATGAGCAAGAATGTGCGCAGGGCACGAACACCCGGCGCACAGAGCTGATCGAGTGTCAGCGACACCGGTATTGGTCTGCGACACCTGTGGCTGCGACAATTAAAGAAAATTGTGCAGCGAGCGAACCTGTCCACGATGCCACCCTCGGCGGCGCAGCAGTGAGTTCGAGGATGTTTAGCTGAAGTGTGCAGCGGTTCAGCGCGAGAAACATGCTCAAAACAAGGGCTAGACCGCGTTCATGTTTACATCAAGCATGAACGCGATCTAATGGCCCATGAGCTGCAATCCGCCAGCCGCAACCTACCGGCTGCAACCCGCCATTCGCGCATCATGCGGATTGCAGCGATTGCTTAATAACCGATGCAATCGTAGTACCGATTCCACCAATATGCACTGCCGGTTCTCCGGGCCTTTCTGTAAAGCCAGGCACACTCGTTGCCATCGTAGTAACCGTAGTACGACCAGTCATCATAGTAGTAGGGAGCACCGTAGTAGACGTAGGGCCGCCTATGGTGGTGGCGTTTGCCGTGGTGGTGCTTGGGCGAGCGATAGGCGTAGTTTCCTCCGCCTTTGGGGGTGCCGTAAAATTTCGGCGCAGAGTGACGCGGAGCTGTGTAGCCACCGCCCCCTGGGCCGCGATACCCCTTGAATGTACCGCCGCCGGGCGAGCCCTTGAAGCCGCCGCCGCCGCCTTTAAAGCCTCCGCCGCCACCGCCACCGTGGCTGATTCCACCTCTATCGCCGCCGCCAGGGCGAGCATCGGACTGTGCCGCCACCACGGTGAGTCCGAGGGCTGCGGCAAACACAAACGCTATGAGGGTCTTCAGATTCAACATGACACACGCAGCTCAAACTATTTGGGTGCAGTCTCCACGCTGATGGTGGGTAGGCGTCCTGCCTCTCCATCAGCGCATTCTTTGATGGAAGAATACTATGACGACGCTCTCCTGCGAACGAGCACATTGATTGCAGTCAAGCTGGTAACGAATATCTGCTCCACAAAACGCGCAGGACCGGCGATGGGTTCCGCTGGCGCGTTGGCCAGAGCGCCGCGATTAAAACGTGATCGGTTGAGCTGAAAGCACTTATGCCTCCACCCAAGGCCGTGATTGAGCCTCTCAAACAAGAAAATTTGAGCAGGTCACAATGACTAGTCGTGGTTCCATCTGAACCTGACCTGCGAGGTCACCGAAAGATTAAAGCGCATCCAGATTCGCAAGACAGCAAACCTTATGGCTGCGACTGTCTGCAAGGTCGGCCGCTCGTAGCGCCCAGCTCTACCCGCAAGTCGGTTTACCAAAACGAAAACCCCGTCGATTTTCGACGGGGTTTGTCGTCGGACTGAGGCCGTCCAATCGGGTGGCGTGCGGTTCGAACAACGGTAGTGCCGGTTCAGTTGTCCAAGAACGAGCGCAGTTTTCTCGACCGGCTCGGGTGCTTCAGCTTGCGCAGCGCCTTCGCCTCGATCTGGCGAATACGCTCGCGCGTCACCGAGAACTGCTGGCCGACTTCTTCCAGAGTGTGGTCGGTGTTCATGCCGATGCCGAAGCGCATGCGCAGTACGCGCTCCTCGCGCGGCGTCAGCGACGCCAGCACTCGCGTCGTCGTCTCGCGCAGGTTGGACTGGATCGCTGCGTCGATGGGAAGCACCGCGTTGCGATCCTCGATGAAGTCGCCGAGATGGCTGTCCTCCTCATCGCCGATCGGCGTCTCGAGGCTGATCGGCTCCTTGGCGATCTTGAGTACTTTGCGCACCTTCTCCAGCGGCATGGCGAGCTTCTCGGCAAGCTCCTCCGGCGTCGGCTCGCGGCCGATCTCGTGCAGCATCTGGCGGCTTGTGCGCACGATCTTGTTGATCGTCTCGATCATGTGCACGGGGATACGGATCGTGCGCGCCTGATCCGCGATCGAGCGCGTGATCGCCTGCCGGATCCACCATGTGGCGTAGGTGGAGAACTTGTAGCCGCGGCGGTATTCGAACTTGTCGACCGCCTTCATCAGGCCGATGTTGCCTTCCTGGATGAGGTCGAGGAACTGCAGGCCGCGGTTGGTGTATTTCTTGGCAATCGAGATGACGAGGCGCAGGTTCGCCTCCACCATCTCCTTCTTTGCCTGCCGTGCCTCGCGCTCACCCTTCTGCACTGCGCGCACGATGCGGCGATACTCGGATATCTCAAGGCCCGTCGCCGTGGCCAGCTCGTGAATGTCGTTGCGGATCTTCTCGATCTGAGCGCGCTCCGACTTGACGAAGTTGCCCCACTTCTTGTTGCTGCCCGATACGCGATCGAGCCAAGTCTGGTCGAGCTCGTTGCCGTAGTATTCGTCGATGAAGCCCTGCCGCGGCACGCCATAGCTTTCCGCATGGCGCATCAGACGGCCTTCCAGTCCGACGAGACGCTTGTTGATCGCGTAAAGCTGCTCGACGAGGCTTTCGATACGGTTGTTGTTGAGCGACAGACTCTTGACGTCGGTGATGATTTCCTCGCGCAGCTTGTCATAGGCGCGCTGCTGCTGGCGCGAACCGGTCTCGCCGGCGACCTGCTGTTCGAGCTTCTTGTCCTGCTGCTTGCGCAACTTCTTGTAGGTGGACGCGATGCGGTCGAAGGTTTCCAGAACCTTTGGCTTCAGTTCGGCCTCCATTGCGGCCAGCGACAACGAGTTCTCGAAATCGTCCTCGTCCTCGCCGTCGGGCTTCTCGCCCTCGCCGCCTTCCTCCGAGCTCTCGTCCTGGTCCTCGCCCTCCTCGGCATCCGATGCCGTGGCATCCTTGGCGTCGGGTCCTTCGTAGGTGGCTTCCAGGTCGATGATGTCGCGCAGGAGAATCTTGCCGTCGTTGAGCTCATCGCGCCAGATGATGATGGCCTGGAACGTCAATGGACTTTCACAGAGCCCGGCAATCATTGCCTCACGGCCGGCCTCGATGCGCTTGGCGATGGCGATCTCACCCTCGCGCGACAAAAGCTCCACAGAGCCCATCTCGCGCAAGTACATGCGGACCGGATCGTCCGTCCGCTCGGTTGGCTCGGCGCGGGTCTGCGATGTGGTCGGCATCGACTGCGCGGTGAGCGCGCGGCTGTCCTCGTCATCGGCGATCTCGTCGCCGCCTTCGTCCTCGGCGACCTCCTCGCTCTCCTCGGTCTCGACGACGTTGATGCCCATGTCAGAGAGCATCGCATAGACGTCCTCGATCTGGTCGGAGGTCACCTCGTCCGACGGCATGACGGAGTTGAGTTCGTCGAGCGTGACATAGCCACGCGCCTTGGCCGTCTTGATGAACTTCTTGACCGAGGAATCCGAAAGATCGAGAAGCGGGCGGTCGCGCTCGGGCTGCTCGGTTGTTTCCTCGGTATTTGCGTTCGCCATAGTGTTTGGTTCCAGTTATCGGTATCTGGTGAGAGGGTAGGGGGAGCGGCTCGAGCCCAGGCCAGCTTTCCAGCTTCAGGTCAGCGCTCGTCTGGCGCCACCCTACTCGGAACAAGGCTTCTACAAGCAAGCACCCACAGCGTTTCGCGGGACCTGCCGCTCGTAGCGTGCTGCCGGCCCTTAGTGGTCGTCACCACCATCTAGTCCCCCAAGGCTGTTGACACGGGCGATCTGCCGCTGAATCTCGCAGATACGGGCCAGCGCCGTCTCGTTTCCGTCCTGTTGCCATTCACGCTCCGCAGCTGCCAGTGACTGACGCAGATCGACGTGCCGTTCGTGCATTGCGAGGGCGTGGCGCCAGCCAGCTTCCACCTCGGCCCTGTCGGCGTCCGGATCCGCGAACTTGTCGCTACGGTGCGTAATAGTGCGTTCGACCAGCTCAATGGCGTGGCCGACACCCAAAATGTCCAATTGGGAGCGCAACTCATCCCTGTCAAGTGGAATATCGAGGGCGAGTGCAGACAATAGGGCCTGCATGAGCCTTTGCAGCGGCTCAGATGTGAGCGTGAGCCGGTTGAGATTCTCGGCCTCCTGCTCGATCAGCCAGGGGTGATTGAGGAGCGTGAGCAGCAAGAGTGCCTCGCGATAAGGCGGAGCAGCTCCTTGCCCGGCGACCAGTGCGCTGGCTTTCAGACTGTCGCTTGCGCTCACATGCAACGCATTGTTGCTGCTTGAAAAACCTCTGGCAAGGCGTTCCATCTTTCGAAGCCCGGAACCGAACGGCTGTGTAGAGGCGGCGCCACCGGGCCGTGACATTCGGCTCCCGGCCATCGCGCTGCGCGCGCCGCCCATGCCTTGCGCCACATAGGCCATGCGTGACCCGCGCGCCACGCCACCCCACGCCGCGTAGAGCCGCTGGCGCATGTCGCGCTCGTAATGGCCCCGCACCCCCGGATCAGCGATCTGGCCGACAAGGGTGCGAATTTGCTGTTCGAGCCGGGCCCGCCGCTCCGGCGTCGTCCAGTCGCCCGCCGCCCATTCACGCTCGAACAGCACATCGGCCAGCGGCCGGGCCCGTTTCAGCACCGCTTCCATGGCAGCCGCACCCTGCTGGCGGATGAGATCGTCGGGATCGAGCCCATCGGGCAGGAACGCGAAAGCGACCGATTGGCCGGGCTTCAAATGCGGGAGCACGGTATCGATCGCCCGGAAGGCGGCCTTGCGACCCGCGCTGTCGCCGTCGAAACACAGGATCGGCTCGGGGCTCAAGCGCCACATCAGCCGCACCTGGTCCTCGGTGAGGGCTGTTCCGAGCGGCGCCACGGCTTCCTCGAAGCCGGCTTCGGCAAGCGCCACCACGTCCATATAGCCCTCGACCGCGATGATCCGCTCCTTCTCGTGCGCAATGGGCCGTGCGCGGGCCGCGTTGAAAAGAATGTGGCCCTTATGGAAGAGGGGGGTCTCGGGCGAGTTGAGGTACTTGGCCGGCGCATCCGGATCGAGCGCGCGGCCGCCGAAGGCAATGACGCGGCCTTTGAGGTCCGCGATCGGGAACATGACGCGATTGCGGAACCGGTCGTAAGGCACCGGGATATCGTCGCCAGCGATCAGCATGCCGGAGCGCGCCATGTCATGCGCGGTGAAACCTTGGCCAGCGAGGTGCTCTTTGAGCGCGCCTCGCGCGTTCGGTGCGAAGCCCAGTCCGAACCGCTCGATCGTCTCCGCCGCAAGTCCCCGCTTGGCCAGATAGCGCCGCGCCGCCTCGCCCTCCGGACGCTTGAGCATTGTGCGGAAATAGGCGGCTGAAATCTCCAGAAGCCGGTAAATGCGCTGGCGTTCGTCCTCGCGCTCCACCTCCACCTCGGTCGGCTCGGTGCGCTTTGGCAGCGCCACGCCCGCCTCTTCCGCCAGCCGCTCGACGGCCTCGGGGAAGGAGAGCCCTTCCGTCACCATCACGAACTTGAAGATGTCGCCATGCTCGCCGGACGCGAAGCAGTGATAGAAGCCCTTGGCGTCGTTGACGAAGAACGAGGGTGTCTTCTCGCTCTTGAACGGCGACAGGCCGACGAACTCACGCCCCTTTTTCTTCAGCGCCACTTTGCGCGAGACGACAGCGCTCACCGGCAGGCGGGCACGGATCTCGTCGAGAATTTGCGGGGCAAAGCGCATGAAAGCCGGTGCGTTGAGTTTCGCGGTTGTAATGGGATCGAGAACCAGACAACGGGTCAGGCTGAAAGCCATCCCGCCCCTTTCCGTCACGGATAAGCGATTCGCCCCCAACGCACGTTCACATCCTGTTCTCGTCTTCATCCATACCCGTAATCCACAGGTCTGTATGGCCGGAGTTTCCGGGCTGCGAAAAGCCGCGACGTTCGAACCTGCAGGCGCTCCGCCGCGACCAATGGACATGGATAGACAACCTGGAAGCAGAACATGTCCGCACTGACACATGACCTCTTCGATCAAGTCCACTTCGATCGCCTGTGCGAAGCCGTGAGCCGGACATCTTTGTGGGCGCTGCGGCGGTTCGCTTCGACCTGCCTAACAATCGTGGTCGCGGCGTTCGCTGTGTTGTTCTATGTCCTCGGCCGGACACTACTGAAGCTTGCGCGCGCACCCAAAAGCGAGACCGGAGTCCCCGAAGCCATTGTTGGCTTTCTGATTGCGGGCCTCGTCGTGACGATTGTCAGGATGCCGGTCCGGCTGTTGCTTGCGACGTTCGCCCGCTGAATGTCGCGCGCCGCCGCGCAACGGCCGCCATGATGTCGAATTTCTCGATTGAGCTTCCTGGGCAGCTCTTCATGGTTTGCGGCACGTCCCGGTGGAACAGCAGCGCCTGCACGGGCAACTTGAAATGGCGCTGTACAATGTCGATCACGCCCACGACGGCGTCGCGTTGCGCACCCTCCAGCCGGTCGAAGCCCTTATCGAAATTCCCGACCGTCTCGAACATGAAGGCGCCTGCATTCATATTGCAGCCGACGCTGGCGGGGGCCTTGTTCCAGTCGCGTCCGGTCCAGATCGTTCCGTCCGGCGCGATCGAGACATGCTGGGCGATGTCGTCAAAGCCCCTGTCGCGCGTATGGAACACATGCATACCTTCAATGCTTTCCAGGCCCTTCCAGGCAGCGTGCGCCGGATGCCACGTATGGTGCATGTCAACGCGATAGACGGGCCGCGTCCAAGCGAACGCTTCTACTTCAATAGCGAACTCATCGAGCGCAAGTTGGCGGAAGGGAGCGGGCATCCGTGTCGCTACTTCAGCGCCTCCTTCACCATCGCGGAGGCCTTGGAGAAATCCATCTGGCCAGTGTAGCGCTCTTTGAGAGCACTCATCACGCGACCCATGTCCTTCAGCCCCGTGGCGTCGAGTTCCGCGACGATGGCTTTGGCCGCGTCCCTGATCTCGTCCTCGCTCATCTGCTGTGGAAGGAACTCTTCGATGATGGCGATCTCGGCGGCTTCCTGCTCGGCCAGTTCCTCGCGTCCGCCCTGCGTGTAGATCTCCACAGACTCACGGCGCTGTTTGATCATCTTTTGGAGCAGCGCCAGGATATCGCTGTCGTCGACGCGGTCCTTGCCGGTGGATTGGCCTTTCTCGTCGACGCGGGCAGCAATGTCGCGGTCCTTGATCGCCGCCGTGACGAGTCGCAGTGTCGAAAGGCGACGTTTGTTGCCGGACTTCATCGCCTCTTTCATGGCCGACTGAATGCGTTCGCGCATGAAAAGGCCCTCCTTGACCTGTGGTTGCGCCGGATCGGGAGGGCCGCCCGGCCCTCGACACCGTACCCCGGCATTTGGCCGATTGGTTTAGTCGGCTCGAGCCCTGGTATCAACAGGCTGTGATCAGACTGCTCCGGGGTGCGACCGGCGCTAGCGCGCGATTGACCGGCCTTCCGGGTTCTTCTAGGGTCCGCGCCGATTGCGCCCCCCGGCGGGCAGGCGCTGCATGCTGCCGGTCAGCCCGTTACCCTGGAGCCGAAATGACACAAACCGCCACGAGATCAGCGCCTCCACCCTGGTCGGAGGTGGTCACGACCGCGCGACTGGTGCTTGCCGACGGTACGGTGATTGAGGGCATGGGCCTCGGCGCCACCGGCTCGGCGGTGGGCGAAGTCTGCTTCAATACGGCAATGACCGGCTATCAGGAGATCCTGACCGATCCCTCCTATGCCGGACAGATCGTCACCTTCACCTTTCCCCACGTCGGCAACATAGGCACGAACGCGGAGGACACCGAGACCTCTAATCTCGCCGCACGTTCCGGCGTTCGAGGGGCGGTTCTCCGGGCCGATATCACCGACCCGTCGAACTATCGTGCCTCGGAGCATTTCAACGGCTGGCTGAAATCACGTGGCATCATCGCGATCGCCGGGATTGACACGCGCGCCCTCACGGCGCTGATCCGCGAGAAGGGCATGCCCAACGCGGTCATCGCCCATGAGCCGTCCGGCATCTTCGATCTCGACAAGCTCAAGTCGGACGCCAAGGCTTGGCCCGGCCTTGTCGGTCTCGATCTCGTACCCGACGTTACCTGCGGCCAGACTTACACCTGGGACGAGACGCGCTGGGCCTGGCCGGAGGGGTATGGCCGCCAGACTGACCCGCAGTTCCACGTCGTCGCCCTCGATTTCGGCCTCAAGCGCAATATCCTGCGCTGCCTGGCATCGACGGGCTGCAAGGTGACCGTGGTGCCCGCCACGACCAGCGCCGAGGAGGTGCTGGCGCGCAATCCCGACGGCATCTTCTTGTCGAACGGCCCGGGTGATCCGGCCGCCACCGGCGAATATGCGGTGCCCGAGATTCGCAAGCTCGTGGACAGCGGCAAGCCCGTGTTCGGCATCTGCCTCGGCCATCAGATGCTGGCGCTGGCGCTCGGCGCAACGACCACGAAGATGCACCAGGGCCATCATGGCGCCAATCACCCGGTCAAGGATCACACCACCGACAAGGTGGAGATCGTGTCGATGAACCACGGCTTCACGGTCGATCGCGACACGCTGCCCGAGGGTGTCGAAGAGACGCACGTCTCTCTGTTCGACGGAACCAACTGCGGGATCCGGCTGGCAGGCCGCCCCGTATTCTCCGTACAGCACCACCCCGAGGCCTCGCCCGGACCCCAGGACAGTCATTACCTGTTCCGCAGGTTCACCAACATGATGCGCACCGCCAGGGGATTGCCGGAGGAGGCCGAGCGCTGAGCTACGGGAAGCGGCCAAAACCCGCGTCATATGGGCTGAGGCACCATCGGGCCTGCGGCATCAGCCGACTGTTCACGTTGCTCCTGGCCACACTGTTCATCCTGACAGCCGGTGCGGTCAGTCATGCGCCGTTTGCGTCTCCGGCAATTGCCGACAACCGGGCCGTGCCCGAGTGGCCGGGCGATTGGCGTGCATCAGAGCAGCGCGATCATCCCCTTAACGGCAAGATCTGGTCGCGCGAGAAGCGTGGCTTCGTTTCCGCCCAGGATTATGGAACCAAGCTCGCCATGACGCGGTTCGTGCTGCTTGGCGAGGTCCACGACAACCCGGATCATCACCGTCTGCAGGCCTGGGCCATTCACGCGATCGCCAAGCTGCGCGGCGCACGTATCGTCGAGGGTGCGCCGCAGATGGATATCGTCGCGCTGGAGATGCTGACCGCTGACGAGCAGTCGGCGCTGGATGTCTTTTACGGGCGTAACGCGAAAGTGCCGCGGCCGCGCACCGCAGCCGATTTCGGTCGTCTGATGAAGTGGGACACGCTCGGCTGGCCGCCCTACGAGATCTATCAGCCGATCATCGATGAGGCATTGAACGCCCATCTCGTGATCACGCCGGCCAGCCCGGCGCGCGCTGAAAACCGCAAGGTTTCGAAAGAGGGGATCGGCGCGCTGCCCCGCGAAGAGGCGACGCGGCTCGTCCTCGATCGTCCGCTTGCTTCCCAAATGAGCAAGGCACTTTCCGATGAGATCCGTGAGAGTCACTGCGGCATGCTGCCGGAAACGGTCCTGCCCAACATGAGTTTAGTCCAGCGCCTGCGTGATGCCCGCATGGCCGATGCGATGCTGGGTTCACCACGCAAGGGAGCAGCCCTCGTCGCCGGCAACGGCCATGTCCGCCGCGATCGGGCGGTCCCCTGGTATCTCGCCGCACGCGGTATTCCGGACAAGGACATCGCTGTTGTTCGCCACATCGAGGTCGAGGCGGACAAGTCCGCGGTCGAAGACTATGGCCTCGGTCCATCCGGGCATGCCGCCGAACTCAGTGATTACGTCGTATTTACACCGCGCCAGCCGCGTAACGAGTCGTGCGATGAGATGCGAAAGCAGATGGAGGCGATCGCAGCGAAGCGGCGGGCACGCGAGGACCCTGCAAAGCCACGCTAGATCGTGTTCATGTTTCCGTTAAACATGAACGCGATCCAGCATCTTGTTTTGAGCATGTTTTTCATGCTGAACCGGCGCACACTTCAGCTCAACATGCTCTAGGCATACGAGGCTTTGCCGCTCGCAACACATCGAACCCTGGAATAAGAAACGCCTGAGCATCACGAAGGGAAGACGATCATGCGCGACACGATCCTGCATAGGGCCCTTGCCGGCGCAACCGCAGCCGTTGCATTTGCGGTTCTTGCCGTCCCTCAAGCGCGCGCCGGTGATGAGTGTCGTGCCGCCGTCGAAGCCGCCTTTGACAAGCAGCGCACCGTAGAGACAGGCTTTCGCTTCGCCGCGGAGATCCCAGGCGAACAGGGCAAAACCCGGATGACGATCGACTATCTGCCGCCTGACCGCATGTATCAACGGGTCGAGGCGCCAGGGCACGACAAGTCCATCGAGACGATCGCTATTCAGCGCTGGGCCTGGGGCACCATGGGAGGTGGCTGGGAGGAGCTGCAGCCGCAGTTCGCTCAGTCGATTATCGCTCACGTGCGTTCGATGCTGATCGATCCGCCCAAGATAACGGCCGAGTTCACCTGTCTCGGCAAGGTGACGATCGACGGCAAGGAGCGTATTGCCTACAGGGCCGACCAGCCCAATGCCGAGGCCGCATCCGCGCCCGACGCCCCGCAGCTTGCGCGCACGATCTATGTCGATGAGGCCAACGGGCTTCCCGTCGCCAACATCGTCGCCCGCGAGGACGGCAAGGAGGGTGCGATATTCGATGGCCGTTACACCTATCCCACCGACATCCGCATCGAGGCGCCGATCGGAGGCTATGATATCGAGCCCCAGAATGCGTCAGAGAACGCGCCAAAGAACTGAAGCTCCCGGCCACGTGACCGCCGAAGCGCACTGGAGAATCGAAATGCGCAACAACTTCCCGGCTGCGGAGCTCATCGCCTCGGCGCTGTTTGCGATCCTGGCTACGAGCCCTGCCGCTGCCGATTGCAAGCAGGAGGTCGCCGATGCCTTCGACATGCAGCGTAAATCGAGTGCCTTCCGCATGGTCACCCGCATGATCAACGAGCGCGGGCCGATCGTGATGACGGTCGACTATCTCCTGCCTGATCGCATGCACCAGACGGTCAAGGCGGCCATCGATCCCGGCGCCACCGAGACGATTCTGATTGGCAAACGCGCCTGGGTGTCGGGGGGCGCAGGCTGGCAGGCGTTGCCGATGGAAGACGCGCTGAGCCTCGCCGAGAATATGGAAAAAACGGTTGTGAAGGGCGGCGGTGAGCAGCCGATCTTCGACTGCCTCGGCTACGTGCAGTTGGATAGCCGCAAGCTCAAGGCCTATGAGGCGGTGCAGGATAAGACCGCGCCGCCGGGCCAGCCGGCCCGCATGGTTTACGTCGATCCGACCACGGGCCTGCCCGTCCGCTCCATCGTTGCCCAGAAGGATAAACTCGACAGGCCCTTCTTCCAGCAGGACTACTCCTACCCGCAGGACATCAGGATCGAGCCGCCCGCGGCCGCGAAATAGACTATCCTGCCGGGCTTTTCTGCATCTCCACACGTGCCGCCGTGCGCCCTGCGCACGGTTGCGCCGGGTGGGCTATAGCCAAACGCGCCCGAACGCTCTATGAGACGCCCCCGACATGCCGAAAAGAACAGACATCCAGTCCATCCTCATCATTGGCGCGGGACCCATCGTCATCGGGCAGGCCTGCGAGTTCGACTATTCCGGTACCCAGGCCTGCAAGGCCCTGAAGGCCGAAGGCTACCGGATCATTCTGGTTAACTCCAATCCAGCGACCATCATGACCGATCCGGAGGTGGCCGATGCCACCTACGTCGAGCCGATCACGCCGGAGGTGGTTGCCAAGATCATCGCCAAGGAACGCGCCGAGCGGCCGGACGAAAAACTCGTGGTATTGCCAACCATGGGCGGGCAGACCGCGCTCAATACGGCGCTGGCGCTGGATCGGGACGGCACGCTCGACAAGTATGGTGTCGAACTGATCGGCGCCAAGGCCGAAGCGATCGACAAGGCCGAGGATCGTAAGCTTTTCCGCGAGGCGATGGACCGCATCGGGCTGGAAAGCCCGCGCGCGGCGATCGCTTCTTCGCCCGAGATCAGGAACGAGGCTGGCCGCGTCGTCAGTTACAATCGCGAGGTAGGCTTCCTGGAGGCCATGCGCCAGATCGATAAGGTCGGTCTGCCGGCGATTATCCGTCCCGCCTTCACGCTCGGCGGCACTGGTGGCGGCGTTGCCTACAATCGCGAGGAATTCGAGCAGATCGCCCGCTCCGGCATCGACGCTTCGCCTGTGGGCCAGATTCTGATCGATGAGAGCCTGCTCGGCTGGAAGGAGTACGAGATGGAGGTTGTCCGTGACAAGGCGGACAACTGCATCATCATCTGCTCGATCGAGAACGTCGATCCGATGGGCGTGCACACCGGCGATTCGATCACCGTGGCACCCGCGCTGACCTTGACCGACAAGGAATATCAGATCATGCGCGACGCCTCGATTGCGGTGTTGCGCGAGATCGGCGTCGAGACGGGCGGCTCCAACGTGCAGTTCGCGGTCAATCCCGACAACGGACGCCTCGTCGTCATCGAGATGAACCCGCGCGTGTCGCGATCTTCCGCGCTCGCCTCCAAGGCAACCGGCTTCCCCATCGCAAAGGTCGCCGCGCGTCTCGCCGTCGGCTACACGTTGGACGAGCTGGAAAACGACATCACCGGAGGTGCTACGCCGGCATCCTTCGAGCCGACCATCGACTACGTCGTCACCAAGATCCCGCGTTTCGCCTTCGAGAAGTTCGCCGGCGCCGACCCCACGCTGACGACCGCAATGAAGTCGGTTGGCGAGGTGATGGCAATCGGCCGCACCTTCGCCGAAAGCTTGCACAAGGCGTTGCGCTCGATGGAGACGGGGCTCGTCGGGCTCGATGACATTGTGCTGGAGGGGCTCGGCCAGGGCGACGACAAGAACGTCATTCGCGCTGCCATCTCACGCCCGTCGCCCGACCGCCTGCTGAAGGTTGCGCAGGCCATGCGCCTCGGCGTCGATCACGAGCAGATCCACGCCTACTGCAAGATCGATCCGTGGTTCCTCGCACGCATGCAGGAGATCGTCGATGCGGAAGCGCGCGTTGCCGCGCACGGTCTGCCGGTAGACTCGACCAACATGCGCATGCTGAAGGCGATGGGCTTTTCCGATGCCCGCCTCGCCAGGTTGGCAGGAATGACGGAAGCTGAGGTCTGCACCCAACGCCATGCCCTCGGCGTGCGCCCCGTGTTCAAGCGCATCGACACCTGCGCCGCCGAGTTCGCCTCACCTACTGCTTACATGTATTCGACCTACGAGACGGGCCTGACCGGCGCGCCTGCGTCCGAAGCCGCGCCGAGCGAGCGCACCAAGGTCATTATTCTCGGCGGCGGCCCCAACCGGATCGGCCAGGGCATCGAATTCGACTATTGCTGTTGCCATGCCTGCTTTGCGCTGACGAAAGCCGGCTATGAGACCATCATGGTCAACTGTAATCCCGAAACGGTCTCAACCGATTACGACACCTCCGACCGTCTTTACTTCGAACCGCTGACCGCAGAAGACGTTCTCGAATTGATCGCGGCCGAACAGGAGAAGGGGACGCTCAAGGGTGTCATCGTCCAGTTCGGCGGCCAGACGCCGCTCAAGCTGGCTGCGGCATTGGAAGAGGCGGGCGTGCCGATCCTGGGCACCTCGCCTGACGCCATCGATCTGGCCGAGGATCGCGACCGCTTCAAGGCGCTCATCGACAGGCTCGGCCTGAAGCAGCCCAACTCCGGCATTGCCCGTTCGCCGGGTGAGGCGCGCGCGGTGGCCGATGGCGTTGGCTATCCTGTCGTCATTCGTCCCTCGTTCGTGCTCGGCGGCCGCGCCATGGAAATTCTTCATGACAGCGCCGAGATCGACCGCTACATCGTGCGGCTGTCCGCAACACTCGATCGCCCCTCTGAGCTGGTCGTCTCCGAGCGCCGCCCGCTGCTGATCGACAGCTACCTGACCGACGCGGTGGAGGTCGATGTGGACGTGCTCTGCGATGGCAAGGACGTCTTCATCGCCGGCATCATGGAACACATCGAGGAAGCTGGTATTCATTCCGGCGACAGCGCCTGTGCTCTGCCGCCTCACTCGCTCTCTGCCGATGTCATCGGAGAGCTGGAACGTCAGGCGCGCGAACTGGCCCTGGCCCTCAACGTCGTCGGCCTCATGAACGTTCAGTTCGCCATCAAGGACGGCGTCGTCTACATCCTTGAGGTCAACCCGCGCGCCTCCCGCACGGTGCCATTCGTCGCCAAGGTGATCGGCAAGCCCGTCGCCTCGATCGCGTCGCGCGTCATGGCTGGTGAAGCGCTGTCTGGTTTCGGTCTGAAGCCGGTCAAGCTTGACCACGTCGCGGTGAAAGAAGCCGTCTTCCCGTTCGCCCGCTTCCCCGGTGTTGATCCGATCCTCGGCCCCGAGATGCGTTCCACCGGCGAGGTGATGGGTATCGACCGTGACTTCGCGATGGCATTCGGCAAGAGCCAGATCGGCGCCGGTCAGGCGATGCCGATGGAAGGCACCGTGTTCGTCTCGGTCAAGGCGCAAGACAAGGACCGTATCGTCGCTTCCGTGCGCGAACTGGAAGCCATGGGCTTCAAAATCATCGCTACGCGCGGCACGGCGCGCCACCTGAGCGCGAACGGTGTTCAGTGTGGTGTCGTGAACAAGGTGCTCGAAGGCCGCCCGCACATCGTCGACCTGATGAAGAACGGTGAGGTTCATCTCGTTTTAAATACAACCGAGGGGGCCAAGGCCCTGGCCGACAGCAAGGATATCCGCCGCACCGCCTTGCTTCATCATATCCCCTACTATACAACCCTTGCCGGCGCGGTCGCCGTCACACGCGCGATCCGGGCACTTAAGGCCGGTAATCTTGAAGTTGCGCCATTGCAGACCTACACCAGCCGCATATCATGACGTTCCAGTCATGATCCTCCAGCTCCCCAGGTTTACGGGTAAAGGGGAGCGCCTCACACGCGCATGACACTGTCAAACGGTTCTCGCCAACGGCGGGGCCTTCTGGGAGACGTTACGATGTCCATGGAACGGGTGCCGATGACGACTGATGGGTACAAGCGGCTCGAGGCCGAGCTGCACCGTCTCAAATCGGAAGAGCGTCCGCGGATCATTCAGGCGATCGCGGAAGCGCGCGCGCACGGCGATCTCTCGGAGAATGCCGAATACCACTCCGCCAAGGAGGCGCAGGGCCTGAACGAGGCCAAGGTCGCCGATCTGGAGGACAAGTTGTCGCGCGCCGATGTCGTCGATACCACGACGCTTTCCGGCGACACCGTGAAGTTTGGCGCCACCGTGACGCTGGTCGACGAGGACACCGAGGAGAAGGTCAAGTACCAGATCGTCGGCGATCTCGAAGCCAACCTCAAGGAAGGCAAGATCTCCATCTCATCGCCCATCGCCCGCGCGCTCATCGGCAAGGCCAAGGGCGATTCGGCCGAAGTGACGACGCCCAAGGGCTCGCGCTCCTTCGAAGTCCTGAAGGTGGAGTGGAGGTAGGCGAACCTGTCGTCCTGACAACTCCGGCACCGGTTGGGTAACCGCTGCTCGCTCCAGTGGCAAACCAGTGTGCGGGCCGGTTTTTGACGGTGCGTCCGTGCCTCCAGATTGGCGGCTGAAGTGTCCGTTGTCGGCGTCATCGAGATGCGCAGCGGAATGCACCCGTGCGCGCTCAATCAAAGAAATTGCAAAAATCAATCTTGGAAGACAGAGCGTCTCAATGGGTCGCCTCTCAGTAGGTATGGCGGCGCGATCGAGGCAGCGTGGCTTCTAGGCGGCTACGTGAGCATTGATGGCACCTGCGCAAAGAATCCAACACCGCGCGCACATTGCGATGCATGCCTGCGCGCCAGGCTGATCACGCTCGGATCGCGCTACGCTTAGTCGTCAACTGTTACAAAAGCGGTCGAGCCATCCCAGCATTACTCAGTCAGCTTATAGTCGATTGACCAATTTACAATCTTGGAGTTTAAGCAAAGTGGCAGTCAATTGTAACGCATGAGGGAATTCAAATGTCACGGCGCGTCGATGCCATGGGCGAGGGTGAACCAATAAGTTTTTGGCTGAAAATTTTGGGCGGCATCGTCGTACTGTTCGGACTGCTTATCGGGTTGCCTGGCGCTTATCTGATCGCCAAGGACGGCAGCTGGTATTACGCAATTTCCGGCGCGGCCTGTGTCATCGCGGGCATCAAGATCTATCAAGGTCGTGCCGTCGGATTGACAATTTATCTCGCCGTTTGCATCGGCACTCTCATTTGGTCCTTTTGGGAAGTATGGACGCTTGAGACTTGGTTTTGGCCGCTTATACCGCGGCTTTTTGCGTATGCTTTCGCGCTGTTCTTCCTTTTGCTTGGAGCAACGCAGTTCCCGATATTCAAGCACGATCCCTCTATGCGCACCATCCTGCGCTCAAGTGCACTTGTTGTGCTCGCCGGGCTCGGCGTTTGGGTCTGGGCGATGTTTTATCCACATGGCGTAATTCAGACGGCCTTCAATCCGACCAAAGGCATCACGCCGTTGCCGTCCACCGGCGCCATGGGCAATGAGTGGCGCAACTACGGCCGCACCACCTATGGCACCCGCTTTGCCCCGCAAACCCAGATCACCAAGCTCAACATCAAGGAACTTCAGGTCGCCTGGACCTATCATACCGGTGTAATCGGCGACCACGACAACGCCGACCAGAACACGCCCATATTCGCCAACGACACGCTCTATGCCTGTACGCTGAACAATCAGATCCATGCGATCGACGCGATTACCGGCAAGCAGAAGTGGCTCTATGCTGCCGAAGCAAATGCACCCTTCTTCAAGCGCTGCCGCGGTGTGACGTATTACGAGATCGCCGATGAGCCGCAGGCCGCAGCGCCAGCACAGCCGCAATCCCAACAGGCTGCGCCAAACGCACAACCCGCCGCCGATACACCGCCCGCAGTGAATGCTGCGTCTGGCGCCTGCAAGCGCCGTATCGCCATGGGTACGGTAGATGCAGGCCTGATCTCGATCGACGCCGATACCGGCAAGCCCTGTCAGGACTTCGGCAAGGGCGGAACGGTCGATCTGCGCGATGGCATGGGCAAGTTCGACCCTGGCGAATACATGCAGACATCGGCCCCGACCGTGTCATCGGGCGTGATCGTGGTCGGCGGACTCGTGCTCGATAATTACGAGGTTGGCGAGCCCTCTGGTGTGATCCGCGCATTCGACGCCAAAACCGGAGCATTCAAATGGGCCTGGGACGTAGGCCGCCCTGGCAAGAAGGGCATGCCCGAACCCGGTGAGACCTTCACGCGCTTCACGCCCAACGTCTGGACCCACCCAGCCGTCGATGAAGCGCGCGGTATGATCTACCTTCCGACCGGCAACGCGACGCCTGACATGTGGCGCAAGCACCGCCGGCCCTTTGACGACAAGTACAACAGTTCCGTCGTCGCAATTGATCTGAAAACCGGTGATGTGAAATGGCACTTCCAGACCGTGCATAAGGATGTCTGGGATTACGACCTGCCCGCCCAGCCCTCGCTCTATGATGTGCCAGATCCCAAAACCGGTAAAATGGTTCCCGCATTGGTCCAGCCGACCAAGCGCGGACAGCTGTTCTATCTCAACCGCGAGACCGGCGAGCCGATCGCGGAGGTGATCGAGCGCAAGGTGATGACCAAGGGTGGTGCCGAGGGTCTTGATGACCTGTCTGAAACGCAGCCCTACTCGGTCGGCATGCCGCAGATCGGCGGTCAGGGCATGAGTGAACGCGACATGTGGGGCGCCACGCCGATCGATCAGGTGTTCTGCCGCATCCAGTTCAAGGATCTGGTCTATTCGGGCGACGAGTTCACGCCGCCGACGACCAAGCGGTTCTTCACCTATCCCGGTGCCCAGGGTGGCATGAATTGGGGGGCCGGATCGATCGACGAAAACCGCGGCATTTTCGTCGTCAACGATCTGCGCCTGCCGATTGTCACGCAACTGCTGCCGCGCACGGAGGTTCCCAACTACAAGGAACTGCCGGGCCCGCATGCCCCGATTGGACCGCAGCTCGGTACGCCCTATGGCATTGAGCGCACCGTGCCGCAGTCGATCCTCGGCCTGCTGTGCAGCCGCCCGCCATACGGGACGCTTTCGGCAATCGATCTGGTCACCAGGAAGCTCTTGTGGCAGCGACCTGTCGGCACCATCGAGAGCCTCGATTTCATCGGCGTCCAGAGCGGATTGAAAATGCCGCTGGGCATGCCGACGCTCGGAGGCAGTGTCATCACCGGCAGCGGGCTAGTGTTCTTCGGCAGCGCCATGGATCATTATCTGCGCGTCTTCGACGTCGAAACCGGTGAGGAGATCTGGAAAACCCGCATGCCGGTCGGCGCCAATGCAACGCCGATGAGCTACCTCGCCAAGAACGGCAAGCAGTACATCGTCATCTCTGCGGGCGGGGCGACGTACGCAACCGAGAAATATCGCGGTGACTATGTCATCGCCTACGCGCTGCCCGACACGAAGAAGTAAAAGCGCTTGATTGAATAGGCCCGGCGGCTCTCGCATCATGTGCGGCGGCCGCCGGCTCTGTTGCTGGAATTGCGCGTGGCGCAGCGCATTGGTCGACCAGCCCGGCTCAATGCCGCAAACTACTCCCGCTCACGCATCGGCACGCCTGGCGCGCGCTTGGCCCGGCGGATCGTCAGGAACGTTTTCACGCTCGCCACGTTGGGCGCGGCGGTGAGATCCTTCAGCACGAACGCCTGGAATATGGTGAGGTCGGCAGCAACGCACTTGAGCATGTAGTCGTTTTCGCCCGAGAGCATGTGCGCTTCGCGCACGATCGGCCAGCCCAGCACGCGGTTCTCGAAGGCATGCAGGTCGGCTTCCGCCTGGCTATGCAACCCGACCATCGCATAGGCCGTCAGAGTGAAGCCCAGGGCGGCCTCGTCGAGCAGCACCGTGTAGCCGTTGATGAGACCAGCTTCCTCCAGCGCCCGCACGCGCCTGAGGCATGGCGGCGCCGACAGCCCGATCTTGGCCGCGAGCGCGACGTTGGTGATGCGCCCGTCCGCCTGAAGCTCTTTCAAAATGCGCCAATCGATGGCATCGAGACGGACACGCATGTGCACTAGGCTCTTGAAGGCAAATATTGCTGACCACCGCTCGATTAGACGCCGGAAAGATCGTATGAGCGGCGATTTGGAATGGCTGCCGGAGCATTCCAGAATTCCTGCATCCGGCGCAAGGAACAAAATGCTTTATAGCTCAAATCATACGGATTATTGCGCAATGTGGCCAGCCAACCATCCGGCGATGGGAGACATCGCGTGAAGGGAGACATCGCGTGAAGCCGCTGGAAGGTGCGATCGCCTGGCTCATTACCGACGGCAAGGCCGGTCATGAGGCCCAGGCTCGGGGTGTCGCCGAGGCGCTGGGGGTTTCCTACGCGTGGCGGCGTGTAACGCCTGTCGGGCTGGCCAGGATGCTGGCGCCATGGGGCCCCGCCCCAAAAGACGACGCCTGGCAATGCGCGCCGCCTTGGCCTGACGTTGCTATCGGCGTCGGCCGCACTGCCATGCCTGCCTTGCGCCGGCTTCACCGCCTGGCTGGCCCTGCCACGTTCACCATCGCCTTGCAGGACCCGCGCACATCGGCCCGTATCGCCGATCTCATCTGGGTGCCCGAACACGATAGCCGCCGTGGTCCCAATGTGATCACCACGCTTACCGCGCCACACCGCTTCACGCCGGCGATGCTCGACGCCCTGCGCGCCATACCCGACGCACTGATCGATGCTTTGCCCGCGCCGCGGGTCATGGTGGCGGTCGGCGGCGCGGCGAAGGTGTGGCGCTTCACTGACGAAGACGCGGCCCACCTCGCAGCCGCCATTCGCACGATGGGTATCCAAGGTGCGAGCTTCATGGTCACGACCTCGCGCCGCACCCCGGCAACCGTGACTGCGGCCGTGTCGCACGCGCTGCAGCCGTACCCGCATGTGCTCTACACCGGCGAGGGTGACAATCCCTACGCCCGTTTTCTCGCCAAGGCCGACGCGATCGTCGTCACCGCAGATAGTGTTTCGATGACGGGCGAGGCGGTCGCGACAGGGCGGCCCGTTTATGTGTTTCGCCCAACCGGCGGCAGCGACAAGTTCCGCCGCTTCCATGATGCGCTGGAGGCGTGCGGAGCGACGCGACCCTTGAACCGCGATTGTCACCTTTCGCTCGACTGGGGCCATCCGCCGATTCTCGCCGCCGAGGTCATCGCTGGAATCGTTGCCGAGCGCGTCTTGAACCGTCGCTGCTACATCAAACGCACTCCGGATGACGAATGTCTGTCGGAGATCAGGAAATAACGCGCCAAATGGCCTTAGATCGCGTTCATGTTCGACGGAAGCATGAACGCGATCCAACCCTTTGTTTTGGGCATGTTTTTTTACGCTGAACCGATGCACACTTCAGCTAAGCATGCTCTAGTGGCGGGCCGTGTGATTGGAGGCACAGACGCCATGATGTCTGCGTTGGATGATTGCTCAAGATCTCGAAGAGGAGAGATGATCATGAGCCTATCTGCGCGCACCATCACATCATTGCAGATCGTTGAAGATATGGATGCCGCTGCTGAGGCGTTCGCCGCACTGGGCTTCCAGCCCGTGTCGACCGAAACGGAGTGCCCATGTGCCGGCTGGCAGGCCAACAATGGTTCCACTGTTGTCGTCATGGCGCGTCAGTTGATCGCGCAGGAATTTGGCGACGATATCGCAGCGAAGATCGCCAATCGCGCGCTGTCGTATGTGTTCGTGGAAAGCGTGCCCGATGCGATCGAGGATCTCGGATCGGCGGCCCGTATCATCGCCCAGACGATCACGACCTATGGCACGATGGAGGCGATTGTCGAGACCGGTGGCGGTCCCATGATCATCGCCGAACGCCTCGAGGATTGAACGGCTATAGCAGCTCGGCCCTAATCGGCGCCACGAACGAGGTTGCCCGACGGTGGCAACGCCGGCCACGGTTGTTCTCTTCAAGCGTGGCCGGCCGGTTCGCCTGACGGCATCGGCATGGAGAGCCACTCTTCCAGGATCTCCGGCAGCCCATCCAGCGGACGGTAGCCGGTCGTCACCATCGCGTAGCCGGAGTGTGTGTCACCCGCATAGAGCGTCGGGAACCCGGTGATGCCCGAGCCGCGCGCCGTCTCGAAGTCCTGGCGCGTGGCGATGCGAGCCTGATCCGTCTGCAGCGCTCGGAGAAAGCGTTCCCGATCGAGACCATGCTCGGCAGCGATGTCCGCCAGCACCTCTTCGTTCGTGACGTCGCGGTTTTCCGCGTAGAACGCGCGCTGCACCGAGTTGAAGTAGGCGAGCATCACGACCGGATTGAGCAACCGCATGACGATGATGGCACGGTCAGCCGGTTCCGTGTCGTAGACGAAGTCCTGACGGTCGAAGAACGCGAAGTCGAACGGCTGGCCCGTGCGCTCCTGCACCGTCTCCCAGTGATGGCGGACCTCGGCTTTCGTCTTGTCCGACATGGGCTCGCTTGTGCCTGGCCTCAACCCGCCGATGATGACGGTAACGGGCAGACGGTCACCGAAATGATCGGCGAGCCCGTTGATGACAGGCGAAAAGCCCCAGCACCACGAGCACATGGGGTCGGCGAAATAGACGAGATGGCGAGGATGTTCGCTAGGTGCTTGATCGATCATGGACCGACCATTGCATTTTCGTGAGGCCTTGAAAAGCGCCGCATCGCCCCGCTTCGGCTACGCTTCCGGGTTCGCGGATTGCAGCAGTTTCCGCTATCCGCACTTCGGGAAACTTTCTCCCTTGTGGGGAGAACAGGCTTCACATGCGTCACTGGCAGGCGTCAGTTGCGGCTCTCGCCAAGCATATCGAGTTGCAACTGCTGAATCTCCAGAAGACGCTGCCACTGGTTGTTGGTCAGATGATCGATCTTCTCGTGCAGATGCCGGATCTCCAATTCTGCTTTGAGATTGATCTGGTAGTCATTCAAGGCGCGCAGTCGATCTTTTGCTTCCTGCCGCTTCTGGCTCATCATGATGATAGGTGCCTGCACCGCGGCAAGACAGGACAGGACGAGATTGAGCAGAATGAATGGATAAGGATCGAAAGATTTGACGCCTGCTGCAAGACTGAGGGCGATCCAGGAACCGAGCACCCCGGCAAACAGGATGATGAAGGTCCAACTGCCGCCGAAACTTGCCAGATGGTCGGACAGCTTTTCCCCAAACGTCCGTTGGCCGGCGTATTCATTCTCGATGTTGCTGGCAAGTGTTGCCTGGCGTGAAAGGCTTTCGGCAACCTCGCGGTCAAGCTGATCGAGTTCGCCGTGCTCCTGCACCAGAAGTTCCTGGACGACGAGAAGCCGGTAGCGGGCGAGATCCTCATGGGAAACCAGCGCTCCGCTGGCAATCCCGGGGTGATCCATGATGATCCGGGCGACAAGCGTCGGGCTCACAGCGTCGATCGGCACAAGGTCGCGCCTGCGGAACGTGCGGCCGGTGATCGCAGAGCGATCCTTATCGCCTGAGTGTGCGCTTTTCTGGCTCATGCTCGTACGGTTCCCTTGAAATGAGCCATAACCGGTTTGGTTCTTCCCGCGTCGGCGATGGCTGCGGCACTGTCCCTCGAGCAGCGTTGTGCAGGCCGAAGCAATCGATTACATAGCGGATCGACCTTCCAACATGCTCGATTTTGAAGAAGAGGCGCCCTTATGGCGAACCCCCAGTACGTCTACCACATGCACAAGCTGTCGAAGACCTATCCCGGCGGCAAACAGGTCCTGAAGGACATTTCCCTGTCGTTCTTCCCCGGTGCCAAGATCGGCGTCGTCGGCTTGAATGGCGCGGGCAAATCGACCCTGTTGAAGATCATGGCCGGGCAGATGACCGATTTCGTCGGCGAGGCGTGGGCCGCCGACGGCATCAAGGTCGGCTATCTCTCGCAGGAGCCTGAACTTGATTCCGACAAGGATGTGCTGGGCAACGCCATGGAAGGTGTCGCCGAGAAGAAGGCCGTGGTCGACCGCTACAATGAGATCGCGGCCAACTACTCCGAAGAGACGGCCGACGAGATGACCGAACTGCAGGACATCATTGACGCTCAGAACCTGTGGGACCTCGACACTCAGGTCGAGCAGGCGCTCGACGCGCTGCGCTGTCCGCCCGGTGACGCCGACGTCGCCAAGTTGTCGGGCGGCGAGAAGCGCCGCGTCGCTCTGACCAGGCTGCTGCTTTCGAAGCCTGACATCCTGTTGCTCGACGAGCCGACCAACCACCTCGATGCCGAGAGCGTTGCGTGGCTGGAACGCTACCTGAAGGAATATCCCGGCTGCGTCATCCTCGTGACCCACGATCGCTATTTCCTCGACAACATCACCGAATGGACGTTGGAACTCGACCGTGGAGAGGGTGTGCCCTACCACGGCAACTATTCGAGCTGGCTGGAGCAGAAGGCCAAGCGCCTTGAGGTCGAGAAGGGCCAGGAGGAATCCAAGCAGCGTGCCTTGAGGCGCGAGCTGGACTGGATTCGCTCCAGTCCCAAGGCACGGCAGGCGAAGTCAAAGGCGCGCATCACCGCCTATGAGAAGCTTGCCGAGGAGGCCAGCCGCGAGGAGGTGGGGCGCGCGACAATCCACATCGCGACCGGTCCGCGCCTCGGCGGTGTCGTCGTCGAAGCCGATGGGCTGAAGAAAGGCTTCGGCGAAAAGCTTCTCATCGACGATCTGTCCTTCAAGCTGCCTCCTGGCGGCATCGTCGGCGTCATCGGTCCCAATGGTGCTGGTAAGACGACGCTGTTTCGCATGATCACCGGCCAGGAGAAGCCGGATGTCGGCACCATTCGCCTGGGCGAGACCGTAAAGCTCTCCTATGTTGATCAGTCGCGCGATCACCTCGACGACAAGAAGACGGTGTGGGAGGAAATCTCAGGCGGCCTCGACCAAATCCTGCTCGGCGGCAAGAAGGAGATTCCTTCTCGCGCCTATTGCGGCTGGTTCAACTTCAAGGGTGCCGATCAGCAAAAGAAGGTCGGCATGCTCTCGGGCGGCGAGCGCAATCGCGTGCATCTGGCCAAGCTATTGAAGGAGGGCGGAAACCTGCTGCTCCTCGACGAGCCGACCAATGACCTCGACACCGAGACGCTGTCCGCTCTTGAGGCGGCATTGGAGGATTTCCCCGGTTGCGTCGTGGTCATCAGCCACGACCGCTTCTTCCTCGACCGACTGGCAACCCACATTCTCGCCTTTGAGGGCGACAGTCACGTTGAATGGTTTGAGGGCAACTTCGATGCCTACGAGGAGGACAAGAAGCGCCGCCTCGGCGACGCCGCCGTCGAGCCCCACCGCATCAAGTTCCGCAAGTTCGAGCGGTGATATTCATTGGGTCTCGATTTTTCTCCGGGCGGAGGCAGGTCTGGAAGGTCGTTATAGGGTTTGGTCGGATCGAATGGCATGCATCCACATATGTCGAAAAAATATGATTTTATCGACATATGCTGGCAAACGTGTTGATGCCATCGACATGTCCGCCCCCTCCGGCTTTGCCTTAGAGCATGTTCAGCTGAAGTGTGTAGCTGGATCGCGATCATGTTTGCGTCAAACATGATCGATCTAGAACGGCAGCACCAGCCGTCCCTTGGCGCGTGATACGCAGGGGCAGAACTCGTGCTCGCGGGTCGCTGCCGTCAGGCAGGTATCGTTGTGGATGACGTCGCCTTCCACATACTCGGTCGCACACGTGCCGCAGTCACCAAGTTCACAGCCCTTGTCCACCGGCACACCTGCCTCCTGCAGGACCTGCAGCGCGGTCTGATCGGTGCCAACATGCAGCGTGCGTTCTGACCACACGAGCCATATCTCGAAGGGTTCCTTCATTGTGCCCCTGATAGTGTTCCCGTCAAACATGAACGCGATCTAACGCGCACTGTCGCGGGCACACCTGATCGAAGTCAAGATGGACGAGAGGTCACCAGACCGGCAGCACCAGCGCCACCGCCGCAACGGTGGGTGCCAAATAGCCCAGAACGTGAATATCCTTGATGGATCGCTGCTTCCAACCGCGCCATTCGAGCCGCAGCGTTGAAAGCCGCACGAGGACTGCCAGAATGACATAGCTGACGGCGATACTCGCAAATCCGGTGGTGCTGGGAACCATAGCGTCGGGCAGCGACGCTATCGCCTGATGAATTCGGGGATCGATGGACAGACGCCCCACCAGACCCAGCAGCAAAAGGGCCGCTGCGACGACCAGCCACCAGCGGCGCATGGCGACGACAAGACCATACAACGCAGGGGTCACCACGATGAGCGCTGCAAATGCGCCGACCTGGAAAAGAATTGCGCCGAGCTGGGCAAGAATTTCAGTCATCGCAGAACATGCAACTCGAAGCCGTAGACACATACACGCCCATTATCGCGCGACGCGGTGAACAGAACGTAAGGGATGTGTGCTCAATTTCAGCAGATCGACGGACCGCAGATTGCTTTGAATTGCATAAAACGCAATTCGGCCAAGATCGCTTGCCTCAGTTGCGCCCCCAAACCGCAACAGGGAGATCAGGCATGATCAAGACCTCTCACATGGGCGCCGCAGCACTTGCGGCATTGATGACGATGACCGCCGCGTCCGGCCTCGCCATGGCCAAGGACAGGGGACAAGGCGGTGGTGCCGGACAGGCTATCGCGCCAGGCCAATCGGGTGCATCCGGCAAGGCTGCAGCTCCCGGGCAGACCGGCACGAAGCCCGCCCATCCCGACAATCGGGGCGCCACATCTTCGAACTGCGCCAAGATCTCCGATCCCAAACTCAAGGACGAGTGCGTAAGGGCCGGGAAGTAGTAGACAAACGCTAAACTCCAATTGCGCAACGCCCGGCCGTGGTTTGCCACGGCCGGGCGTTGTCATTTACGATCAGGTTATAATTGCTTTACGCCGCACCCATCGCCTTCTTCAGGTTCTCATCCACCTTGTCGAGGAAACCTGTAGTCGAAAGCCACTTCTGATCCGCACCGACGAGCAGCGCCAGATCCTTCGTCATGTGGCCCGACTCGACCGTATCGACGCAGACTTTCTCCAACGTGTCCGCGAATCTCTTCAGCTGCTCGTTGCCATCAAGTTTGGCGCGATGCGCCAGGCCGCGCGTCCAGGCGAAGATCGAGGCGATCGAGTTGGTCGAGGTTTCCTTGCCCTTCTCGTGCTCGCGGTAATGGCGCGTGACCGTGCCGTGCGCAGCCTCCGCTTCGACCGTCTTGCCGTCGGGCGTCATCAGCACCGACGTCATGAGACCGAGCGAGCCGAAGCCCTGTGCCACTGTGTCGGACTGCACGTCGCCGTCGTAGTTCTTGCATGCCCACACATAGCCACCCGACCACTTCAACGCAGAGGCCACCATGTCGTCGATGAGACGGTGTTCGTAGACGAGGCCGCGCTTGTCGAACTCCGCCTTGAACTCTGCGTCGAACACGTCCTGGAAGATGTCCTTGAAGCGCCCATCATAGGCCTTGAGAATCGTGTTCTTGGTGGAGAGATAAACAGGAAAGTTGCGGTTGAGGCCGTAATTCAAGGAGGCGCGCGCGAAGTCGCGGATCGAATCGTCGAGATTGTACATGGCCATCGCCACGCCCGATCCCGGCGCCTTGAAGACTTCCTTCTCGATTACCGAACCATCCTCGCCGACGAACTTGATCGTCAGCGTACCCTTGCTCGGAAACTTGAAGTCGGTGGCGCGATACTGGTCGCCGAAGGCATGACGACCGACGATGATCGGCTGCGTCCAGCCCGGCACGAGGCGCGGCACGTTCTTGCAGATGATGGGCTCGCGGAAGATAACGCCGCCCAGGATGTTGCGGATCGTACCGTTGGGCGACCTCCACATCTCCTTGAGATTGAATTCCTTGACGCGCGCTTCGTCAGGCGTGATCGTCGCGCACTTCACCGCCACGCCGTGCTTCTTCGTCGCGTTGGCAGCGTCGACCGTCACCTGGTCGTTGGTGGCGTCGCGATGCTCGATGCCCAGATCGTAGTACTCGAGGTTGATATTGAGATAGGGGTGGATCAGCTTGTCCTTGATGAACTGCCAGATGATGCGGGTCATCTCGTCGCCGTCCATCTCGACGACGGTCCCTTCCACCTTGATCTTTTGCATGAGCGTCAACCTCGATTAATCGGTGCGAATTCGTTAAGCGGCGGCACCATAGACAGGTTGCCGCAGCGCAACAAGTCAGCGGAAGGGATGAGTGGCGATACATCTGTGTCCGCCGCTGGCGCTGGCCGATTCGCCTCCGTCTTTGACCCCGCAAAGGCCCCCGCCCTGCAGAGGAATGGGTGGCGAGCGCCTGCACGGCCTTGCACGGCGCGGCCCGCTGGTCTTTATCGGGGCAGGCCGGCCATGATCGCCGCGCCATCACCTTGTCCGATCGGAGACCGCTCGCACGTGACTGTGCCGCCCATCATCATCGCAGAAGGACGTCCGCTCGCCGCAGGCGATCCCACCCGGACAGTTCCAGGCGCCGCTTTGCCGATCATCGGCGATCTCGTCCATAGGGCCCACGAGGACGGGATCGACAGCGTCCTGGGCCCGGGCACGCACGCGCACCTGACACGTGACGACCTTGAGAAGGTCATGAGCTATTGCGCCGAACGCCGCTGCGAGGCCGACGGCGCCATCTGCCCCGGCTGCCGTCTCGCTGCGTTGCAGGACGGTATCGCCACACTGGACGATTATTGCCGGCACTTTAGTGAAATCCGCTCAACCTCGAGCGCGCTGAGGATCGCTGGCGGGGAGGGCAGTTGCGCGCGCGAGGTGCCCTCGCTCGATCATCTGGCACGCACCTTCATGGGCGAGGAATACTGGTTCTGGGCGCGTCGCGTGCTGCGCAAGGTGCGATATGGCCTGCGCACCACGGAGAAGCTGTTCGATCCGGCCTTCGCCGGGCAGATGGCACCGGCTGTTATCCTGATGGAACCGCAGATCGCCGAGAATGTCGGCATGGTCGCCCGGGCCATGGCCAACTTCGGCCTCGACGAACTGCGCGTTATCAACCCGCGCGACGGATGGCCGAGCGAGAAGGCACGCGCCGTTGCCTCCGGCGCCGCGGCCATAGTCGACGGTGCGGCGCTTCGCGACACGCTGTCATCCGCCATTGACGATCTGAACTACGTCGTCGCGACGACCGCCCGCCAGCGTGACCTGCGAAAGCCGATCCTGACGCCGGAGGAGGCCGCCGCCGAGATGCGCCGCCGCATCGGTGAAGGCCAGCGCTGTGCCATGCTGTTCGGCCGCGAGCGTAACGGCCTTGAAACGCCCGAGGTGGCCCGTTGCGATGCCGTCGTGATGATCCCGGTGAATGCGAAGTTCGCCTCTCTCAATCTCGCCCAGGCGGTTTTGCTGCAGGGATACGCCTGGCTGCGATCGGGGGAGGAGGCCACTCTGGGCCGCAAAACGGCGCATGATCGGCGCATTTCCTCAGGTCTGCACTTAGGCCACGACGTCCCCGCCAAGCACGAGGAGATTGAGCGGTTCTTCGAGCACCTCGAGGCGGAACTCGACGCCGGCGGCTTTTTCACCCCGCCCGAGCGGCGTCACGTCACAGTGCGAAACCTCAGAACGATGTTTCTGCGTGCCGGGCTGACGGCGCAGGAGGTGCGCACGCTGCGTGGCATTGTTGCAACGCTGACGCGTGGCAGGCGCAACCCGGGCAAGCCGTCCACATAGACCGCCTTATTGGCGACACGTTTTCAGTCGAGCGATGCAGCCTGAGTGTGTGGCGGGCCGCGTGGTTGTGGACAGAACCTCGCTGGGGCACTGCCCTCCGGTCAAGAATTCTATAAACACCTGTCGGATGCTGGCCCGATCGAGCCCGGGCCCAATCCGATACGGGAAGGCGGAGATGCGGAAAATGGCGAAGACGGGGACTTTCGGGGCATTGCCGGCATTGGTTTTGGCGGCGGTGGTCGCCGCGACCGGAGCGGCGACGGGCGCCGATGCCAAGGAACTGAGTGAGAAGTCCGTCCGCACCTTCATGGAGTACGCCTGGTCGCTGGTGCCGGCGCAGTTCACCAAGCCGAGTGGCGAGATCGTCCAGGTCGACAAGAAGAAGAAAGATGAGGTGCTGGTGCCGGTCGATGTGGCGCGCGAGATCATTCGTGTCGGTCGCATCTCGGCCCATGCCCAGGTCTGCAATCTGCCGGTTGACCAGGTTGCCAACTACCGCTCGATGATGCAGCGCGAAGCCGACAAGAAAAAGTGGACCGAGCAGCAGATGATCTACATCAATCAGCTGCATCTGACGACGGTCATGCTGCTCACGGGCAAGATCAAGCTGGTCGAGAAGCAGGGCGACAAGCAGGTCGTTGTCGAGGAGCGCAAGTCCCCGGTCCAGACCTGTGCGCCCGAACAGGCCGAGAAGGTCAAGCAGGTGATTGCCGAATACGTCAACTCCGGCCCGCCGATTTCGACGGTGATGGAACTTCCGGGTGCAGAGAAAGAGGCAGCATCCTCGGACGGACCGAAACCGGCTTCTGACGTGAAGACCGAGGCGCCCAAGAAATAGCCGTTTTGCGGTTGACGCCTGGGGCGAGCCCGGGTATCTCACGCCAATTCGCGCGGGCCGAAGGGCCCGCGTTTTACTGCGCACCCGCGGCACCGGGACGGAAACACCCGGGGCCTGTCGGCCGGCCCTTCGCCCTGCAACCGGGCGGAACCGGCAAAGGAGGGGGCGCTCCGAGCCCTCGCTGGGTGGCACGAGCCCCTGCCGAGGATATGCAACCTATGCTGGAGTGCCAGACATGACCAAGCGCGTTCGCGCCAAACACAAGATCGACCGCCGCCTCGGAGAGAACATCTGGGGCCGTCCCAAGAGCCCGCTGAACAAGCGTGAGAGCCGCCCCGGCCAGCACGGCGAGCGCCGCATGGGTAAGACCTCCGACTATGGCCAGCAGCTCAAGGCCAAGCAGAAGCTGAAGGGCTATTACGCCTCCATCACCGAGCGTCAGTTCCGCCGCATCTACGATGAAGCCGCCCGCCTCAAGGGCTCGACGTCGGAGCACATCATCGGCCTCCTGGAGCGCCGTCTGGATGCCGTCGTCTACCGCGCCAAGTTCGTACCGACCGTCTTCGCGGCGCGCCAGTTCGTCAGCCACGGCCACGTCAAGGTCAACGGCCGCCGCGTCACCATTCCGAGCTATCGCGTGCGCATCGGCGACGTGATCGAGCTGCGCGACAAAGCGCGCGACATGGCCCTCGTTCTTGAGGCGACCAAGAGCGCCGAGCGTGACGTGCCCGACTATATCGACGCCGATCACTCGAAGATGGTCGCCAAGATGACGCGCGTTCCCGCGCTGTCCGACGTGCCCTATCCGGTGCAGATGGAGCCCAACCTGGTGGTCGAGTTCTACTCGCGCTGATTGGGTTTACATCTTTGCGATCTCAAGACGGGCGGCCATATCGGCCGCCCGTTCTGTTTTGCCGCTGCGCGTAGGTCGCGTCGTTGATTGCAGATCAAGCCGTGCGCTTTGCAGGGGACGTGATTTTCGCCGGATCCACAGGTGCTGGTCCTGTGTTCTCGCTAAGGTCGTGGGGCCGTGGCGGCACCGTGTTCGCCCATCCGTAGGCGAGCATCGTCATGATCGTCGAGGCCGCAAAGAAGTAGACACCGGGCAGAACGCTCGCTTCCGTGTAGCCGCTCGAATTGACGTAGAAAATCAGCAGCGCCAGCACCATCACATCGGTCATCGAATAGCGGCCGAGCCATTCCATCGTGGAGATCGAGCGCGCCCGGAACTCCGGCGACAGGTCAGGCGAGGCCACCAGAGTCATCAGGTAGAACAGCTTGAGAAACGGAAACAGGATCGAGAACACGAACAGCACTGCGCAAAGGAACAGCTCCTTGTCGGTGTACAGCGCGTAGATGATCGTCGCGATGGAGTGCTCGTTGGTCCAGACATAGATGGTGGTGAAGCGGATCACCGGCAGGATCACGCCCAACGCGAAAAATATCGTCGCCAGGATGATGAAGAACGACAGCACAAAATTGCGCACGATCGACAGCCGTCCTGCCGGCGGACCCGGAACACGCTGCACTGCGTGGCCTGGCTCCGCGCGCACGCCCATCTCCTCGCCGCGCAACCAGGCATAGGCCAGGATCATCAGCACCACCGCAGCCGTGAAGAAGTAGACGCCTGCGAGGCTTGCTGCATCGTAAAGCCCGGTGCTCTTAATGAAGAAGATGGTCAGCGCCAGCACCAGCACATCGTGCATCGACCACTTGCCGAGCCATTCGAGCGCCCTGAGCCGGCGCGACTGGCGCGCGATTTCGCTTGCCGGCAGTGTCGAGACGAGCAGCAGGTAAAGTAGTTTCAGGACCGGGAAGCAGATCGAAAACAGGGCAACCGTGATGCCGAGGAAATATTGCCCGTCGCGGATCAGCACGTAGACGGTCGAGAGTAGCGAGTGATCTGTCGACCAGAACACATACTTGGTGAGCTTGATGATTGGCAGGGATATGCCAAGCGCGAGGCACACGCTCGCGCCGATGATGGCAAAGCTCAACAGGAAGCGCCGTCCGCCGAGCTGCATGCCGTGCCTTCCCCCTCCCTGTGGGCCGTGGCCACAACCTCAATCGGTCGGTGGCCAATGCCATCGATGTAAAACGGGGTCCGCCGCGCCCGGCGAACCCCGTCCATTTAAGTACCTCGGCATGGCCACGGCCAGACCCTTGATCGGCGCTCCTGCGGCGCGCAGGCAAAACTTAGGGCGCTGCCTCAGGCCGTCATGCGCGACTTGTCGTAGGCCACGCCTTTCTGATCGAGCAGTTGCTGCAGCTCGCCGGCCTGGAACATCTCGCGAACGATATCGCAGCCGCCGACGAATTCGCCCTTCACGTAAAGCTGGGGAATAGTCGGCCAGTTGGTGAAGCTCTTGATGCCGTCACGCACCGCCACATCGTCCAGCACGTTGATGTCTTTGTATTGGATGCCGAGGTAGCCGAGGATCTGCGCCACCTGGCCGGAGAAACCGCACTGCGGGAACTGCTGCGTTCCCTTCATGAAGAGCACGACGTCGTTGCTGGCAATCTGCTTGCGGATCCAATCGTGAATTTCCTGCTGGCTCATTTTGAGGTTCCTTCCTCGGCAGCGCCCGGCGGCCATCTCCGGCGCCGGGACTCGTTCAGGGGCTGGGCGTACCCGCAACATGGGTCGAGGGTCACACGCTGTCAATGTCGCGTACAAATTGTGGGATTTGCTTGATATCTGCCGGTGTCTACCCGAGTTTCCACCACCAGAGTTCAGGCATCCGGCGGCACGCCAGTCGTCAGCGCCAGCGCGTGCAACACGTCGCCCATGTTGCCGCCCAACGCGGTATAGACCATCTGATGTTGCTGGACGCGGCTCTTGCCCTTGAAGCTGGCCGAAACCACGTGCGCAGCCCAATGGTCGTTGTCTCCCGCCAGATCCTTGAGTTCGACCGTGGCGTCGGGAATCCCGGCCTTGATCATCGTTTCGATTTGCTGAGCCGTCATCGGCATGCCTGGTTCAACTCCTTCGCTTCGCAACGCCCACGAAAATGTTCGCGTGCCGTTCGCTGCACTCTACAGTCCCCGCCGTCGAGGGCAAGGGTTGCTGACAGCGCATCGCGCCTTGCCTGCTCGGGTTTACGTGCTGCCTTGGACGACGTGCCGAACGCATGTCCGTGCTTGAAATCCCTATACAAGACACGATCTTTTGTCATGCAGGCGAGGGCGCGCGCGGGTTGCCGCTGGGCGTTGCTGCTTGCGAGCTTGCCGGTGCTCCCGCTCCGCTACGACGGAGCCTGATATCTGCTTTCGAACCGGTATGACGACCGTTCGCGCACAGAGTTATCCGCGAACAGAAAAGAAAAAGGAGGAACGCAATGAAGCGATTGGTTCTTACTGCTGCCGTTCTCACCGTGCTTGGGCTCGCGGTGCCGGTGACGATCTCCACGTCCGCTTCGGCCAATGAAGTTGCCGGCCGTCCCGCGCTGCCGACGACATCGACGGAGGAACTCATCAAGATGCGCGAGACATGGGGAACCAAGCCATCCAAGTGATTGGCAATCAGGTCCGTTGACCTCCGGCAGCGGCCGCTAAATTTGGGCCGGGGCGAAATGCTCCGGCCTTTCCGTTTGCCGGGCGATTATTTGTTGAGGGTGATAAATGCGATGCCCAGCGCGATGAGTGTCGCCCAGCCGAGGCGGTTGAGAAACCGCGTCTCCCCGACCACGATTGCTGCAAGCACCACCGACACTGGGATCGAGGCCTGACGCACGGCAGCGGTTTCCGCAGCGCCCGCTCCGATGCTAAACGCAACGAGAATGCACAGATAGGACAGGTATGACACGACACTGGCCGCGATGAGGCGCACTGGCGTTTGCCGCCATCCGCCGGTGAGGTGCGTTAAGGTGCTGCGCCCAGGCGGCTTGAACAGCACCGCAACGGCCGCGAATGCCGGGCTCACCATCAGGTACACCCAGAATAGAAAAGGCGCCGGCGAAATGGCTGTCATCGCCTTGGCGTCGCAGATCGTGTAACCGGCCGAGCCTGCCATTGCGAAGATGGCAAACGCTGCTGCCTTGGGTTGGGGGATGATCCGGCCGGGCTGGCGCTGCAATGCGAAACCCGCCACGACGATAAGTGCGATGCCTGCCAGCACGGCAAATGAATACGTCGCCCCGGCGAACAGCCAGGTGATCAGCACGATCAGTAGCGGTGACGACCGGATGATCGGGTAATAGATCGAAAGATCACCCGATTTCAGCGCTGCCATCGTGCCGAAATAGTAGATGGTTAGGAATGCCGCCGAAAGGATGGCGAGCAGGCCCACGCCAGAAGGCAAGCTAAGACCGGCACCCATGACGATGGCATGCATGGGCGCGATAATCACCCATAAGCTGGCCACCGCCAGATAGGCCGATTCGGGGTGCGTGTGTCCCTTCAGGAGGAGGTCGCGAAACGGGTGCAAAAGCGCAGACAACAAGACCAGGGCGGCAGCTTCCAGCGTCATGAGCCGTACCGCACCGGTTCCATGTCGAAAAAAGCCTTTACTGGATATCCAACAGCTCAACCTCGAACAGAAGCGTGGCGTTGGGTGGAATGACCCGGCCAGCGCCGCGCGCACCATAGCCGAGCTCGGGTGGAATGATGAGCGTGCGTTTGCCGCCCAACTTCATGCTCGAGACACCTTCGTCCCAGCCCTTAATGACCTGGCCGACGCCGATCGTGAAAGCGAAAGGCTGGCCGCGATCGACGGAGCTGTCGAACTTCGCGCCCTTGGTGCCATTCTCGTAGAGCCAGCCCGTGTAATGCATCACGCAGGTATCACCGGTCTTGGGCGTCGCGCCCGTGCCAACCTGGGTATCTTCAATCTTGAGGCCAGAAGCGGTCGTCATGGTTTTTCCTGCGGCTAGAGCTGGTAAAGATGTCGCCGGCAGATCCACACCGCCGGACGCGAGAAGGATGCCGACGGACAGGGCTGCCACACCAAGTATCGTGGAGACTTGAAGCACGCTGGGGTTCTCCTGTTCGTGCGCGTCGAGGCTACGTTCGCCTGTCTATCGCATGCAGAGCATGACGCCAAGGATTGACATGCGGCCCGTGCGGCCTAGAACGCTGCAACAAACTGGAGGATTGCCCCATGCCGACCATGTCGAACCAGCGCCGCAAAAAGATTCAGCTCCGCCAGCGCAAAGCCGGGAATGAAGCAAGGCGTGTCGCCAAACTCACCAAGAAGGCGCGCAACGCGGCAAAGAAGAAGGCCTGACGGAAACGGTTGCAGGGCCGGCGCCTCTGCCTCCGCAGATGTCCTCACGACGCATTCCATGCGCGGTCCAGCCCCGGAAACCGGGCGCCGTGGCGCTGCTCGGTCCGCATCCACGACCCTCAGCGGCGCATGCCCAAAGATGCGCGGTCGTGGGACGCTTGAACACCCTAGAGCCTGATCGACCTCGGTGGAAGCACGACTGCTTCCACCGAGGTCGTGATTGAAGCTCTCAAACAAAGAGATAGAGCGGCCAAAACGGCCAGACGTGATTCGATCAAAACCAGACCTGCTCAAGCGAAGCATCACTCCAGCGGATTTTCCATGTAGCCCGGCAGCCAGCCTTCGTGCGTTTCGCGCAATTCCTCGAGCGGCAGGAACGCCTCGCCCTTGAGCGAGATGCTGTCGCCGCCGACCTTGCCGACGATGCGTGCCGGCAACGCCAGAAGACGCGCGCGTTCCACCACCTCTTCGGCCTTGTTGGGCGACACGGCGACGAGATAGCGGCCCTGGTCCTCGCCGAACCATATTGCGTGCGCGGGCAGCTTGCCTTCATAGGGAAAGAGCTCCGCGCCGAGCCCGCCAGCCAGCGCCATCTCCGCAATCGCAACCAGCAAGCCGCCGTCAGAGCAGTCGTGAACCGCAGACGCGCGGCCCTCGCGGATCAGCGCCCGGATGAGCTTGCCCGCCTTGAGTTCGTCGGCAAGGTCGACCACGGGCGGCGCGCCTTCAGGCTTTTCGGCAAACATCAGCTGATAAAGCGACTGGCCGAGCCAACCCTGCTCACGCCCGATGACGACGATGAGGTCGCCGTCATTGCGCAAGCCGATATCTGCCATCCTCGACACGTCCGGCACCCGACCCACCGCGCCGATGGCGGGCGTCGGCGGAATCGATATGCCATTGGTCTCGTTGTAGAGCGAGACGTTGCCTGATACGACGGGGAAGTCGAGCGCGCGGCACGCTTCGCCCATGCCTTTCACGGCACCGACGAACTGTCCCATGATCTCGGGCCGCTCCGGGTTGGCGAAATTCATATTATCGGTGATCGCGATCGGGTCAGCCCCAACCGCGCACAGGTTCCGCCAGCACTCGGCCACGGCCTGCTTGGTGCCCATCACCGGATCGGCGAAGACGTAGCGCGGCGTGACATCGCAACACGCGGCAATTCCTTTGTTGGTGCCGTGAACGCGGACCACGCCCGCGTCGCCGCCAGGACGGATGACGGTATCGCCCATGACCATGTGGTCGTACTGCTGGTAGATCCAGCGGCGCGAGGCGAGATGAGGCGAGCCCATCATCTGCTTGAGCGCGCCCAGCGTCGAGTTGGGAGCAGGCACCCACTCCGGCAGCACCGGCTTCGGCGGCGGGTTGAGGAACCAGGGACGTTGATACATCGGTGCGGAGTTGGCCAGGACCGGTACAGGCAGATCGGCTTCGATGCTCCCGTTGTGCTTGACGATGAGGCGTCCCGTGTCGGTGGTCACGCCGATCACCGCGAAATCCAGCTCCCACTTCCTGAAGATCGCCTCGGCTTCCGCTTCGCGGCCGGGCTTCAGGATCATGAGCATGCGCTCCTGGCTCTCCGAGAGCATCATCTCGTAGGCCGTCATGTTCTCTTCGCGCTGGGGCACGTGATCGAGATCGAGCGTGATGCCGACGCCGCCCTTGTCCGCCATCTCGGCAGTCGAGGAGGTGAGACCGGCCGCGCCCATGTCCTGGATCGAGCTGATCGCGTCCGTCGCCATCAGTTCAAGACACGCCTCGATGAGCAGCTTCTCGGTGAAAGGATCGCCGACCTGCACCGTCGGGCGCTTCTCGTCGGACTTGTCATCGAACTCGGCCGACGCCATCGTCGCACCGTGAATGCCATCGCGCCCGGTCTTGGAGCCGACGTAGACGACGGGCAGACCGACACCCCTGGCGGCGGAGTAGAAGATCTTGTCGGTCTTGGCGAGACCGACACACATGGCATTGACGAGGATATTGTTGTCGTAGCCTTTGTCGAAGTTGGTTTCGCCGCCGATCGTCGGCACGCCCGTGCAGTTGCCGTAATGCGCAATGCCGGCCACGACGCCGTTGACGAGGTGGCGCGTCTTCCTGTGATCGGGGCTTCCGAAGCGCAGCGCATTGAGGTTGGCCACCGGACGCGCACCCATCGTGAAGACATCGCGCATGATGCCGCCGACACCCGTCGCCGCACCCTGGAACGGTTCGATATAGGATGGGTGGTTGTGGCTCTCCATCTTGAAGATCGCAGCATCGCCGTCGCCAAGGTCCACGACGCCTGCGTTCTCGCCCGGACCCTGGATGACGAGCGGCCCAGAGGTCGGCAGCGTCCTCAGCCAGTAGCGCGATGATTTGTAGGAGCAGTGCTCAGACCACATGACCGAGAAGATGCCAAGTTCGGTCAACGTCGGTTCCCGACCCAGGATCTCGAGAAGATTTGCATACTCATCGCCCTTGAAACCGTGCTCGGCGACGAGTTCCGGCGTAATGGCGGGTTTGCTGGCAGCTTTGGCGGGAGAGGAAGCGTCGGTCATGCGTTATTCCGGCCTGCGAATTGCGGTCTTTCGGGGCTGCTTATAGCTCCCGCGCGGCGCCTTGTCCCACCGACTGAGACGATTGTACGCCCCTCATTCGCGCTGCCCCCTGTGTTTTGATCAATTGGGTGTGCCACGCCGCCGGGCCGCACGCCCTTGCCCCTGTGTTTGATGCAAACTGGCCAACGACCACGAGGATACATGCTCCAAGCGCTGATTTTCGATGTCGACGGAACATTGTCGGAAACCGAGGAGACCCACAGAGCGGCGTTCAACCAAGCCTTCGCCGAAGCCGGGATCGGCTGGACCTGGGACCAGTCTCTCTATCGCCGTCTGCTCGACGTCACAGGCGGCAAGGAGCGGATACGCTATTTTCTGGAGGATTTCGACACATCGCGGCCGAATGGCTTTCCTACCGATGGACCGGAACAGTCGCGCTGGATCGCGGCTCTTCATGCGCGCAAGACCGCACTTTACAACGAGATGATCGAAGCCGGCGCAGCGGGCCTGCGGCCTGGCGTCGAGGCGCTGATCCGTTACGCCAGGACAGCGGGTGTTCGCCTTGCGATCGCCACTACGACCAGTCTGCCCAATGTGGAAAGCCTGATCCGCGCAACATTGGGTCAGAACGGGCTCGACGTCTTCGATGTCATTGCGGCCGGCGACATGGTCAAATCCAAGAAGCCTGCGCCCGATGTCTACCTGCTGGCGCTGGAACGGTTGGGACTGCCGCCCGAGGCATGTCTGGCGTTGGAGGATTCCGTCAACGGGCTTCAGTCGGCGCGCGCCGCTCAGCTTCCGGTTGTTATCACGAAAAGTATTTATACCCGCCACCAGAGCTTTCCCGAGGCTCTGGCGAACCTGTCAGACCTTGACGTGTTGGCCCGCGGTGCCGCCCGCACCCCCGTTGCAGGAGGCGCGATCCTGAAATCCCTGCATGCTCTGCATGCCGGAAATGCGGGCTTTTGATTGACCTATACGTCAGATGGGCAGCATAACGCCGGCCTCTCGGCCAACTGTCGTCCTACCCGTTCGGGCTGTGACTGTTTCGCGCTGCAGCATCTGCATTGCTGCCGTGCAGCATTCGCGCTTTCTCTTAGGGATTCAGGCGACTAAATACCATCGCAGGCCGCCAAGGGAAGCTGCTGCTTCGCGACGCATACGCAATACGAGCGGCCATAAGACTGATCGAGAGCGACGATCTTTTGAAGAAGGAGCACGACAATGACGGCTTTCAAAATGAAGGGTGTTGTCGCGGCGCTGGCATCCGCCCTTGTACTGGCCGGCGCTGCATCGGCGTTTGCCGATCAGGCGAGCGGAGTGAAAATGACGCCTCGCCACGGCATCAGCTTTGACGTCGGCTCCAAGCGTGCGGTTTCGTATTATCTGGGCAAGGGCGGCATCTGCAACCTGACGGTGTTGATGGCTGACACCAACAGTCTCGATCAGGTCAAGGGCGCCGCCACCCGCGTGAACATCCCGGTCATCCCGACCAAGATGGCACGCATCGACACGGCCGAGGGAAAAACTCTCGAGTTCAAGTGCGCGCCCTCGGCGTCCGCGATGTCCGTCCGCGTCCTCGATCAGGTCGCGCAGTTCGTACCCAAGCAGTAAACCGTTGACACAAATTTGCTGCTGTCGAGGGGCGCGGTGCCTGCCGCGCCCCTCTTTGTTTGCCTTCCGGCGAGACTGGCCGCGATATTCACGCCATCATCGCACGGGCTGTAATCCATATGCCGACCACGCCAAGCGCCACGAAGAACAAGCGCCGGAACAACGCGTCGGGGAGCAATTGCGCCGCCCGTCCGCCGAGCCACTGGCCCCCGAGCGCGGGAACGATGGCCAACGCTGACAATATCGTCAGGTTTCCTGGCAGAAGATTGCGTCCGCCAAGGCTTACAGCGATTGCCGCTGACACGCACAGGAACACGATCCCCATCGCCTGAATGAGCTTTTCGCGCTCAAATCCAAGCGCCCGCAGATAAAGCGTTGTCGGGAAGACGTAAACGCCAGTGACGCCGGCCAATACCCCGCTCACAGCGCCCATGGCCGGTGTTGCCACCGGTTCGAAGCGGCCTGGTTGGGGCAATTCGAGATGCAGCAGGCTCGCAGCCGCATATATGAACAGCAGCACTCCTAACACGATGGTCGCCGCATGCATTTCGGCACGCGCCAGAATTCCGATACCGAACCAGATCCCGCCGGCAATAGTAACGAAATACGGCCACAGCCTCGTCAGGATCTCGCGGCCATACGTGCCGCGGACCGCCTGAAGCACGTTCATCGCGACGGTAGGGAAGATGACGAGCGCAAGGGCTGTGTGAATGCCGTAGATCGGACCCAATATTGTCACGGCAACGAGCTGCGGTCCGAACCCGACGAAACCCTTGACGAAGCCGCTCAGCACAAACGTAGCGATCACCATCATCAAAAAGGCAGGCGACAGCATAATCATTCTCGAAGGCTCACCGGACATGCGGGGGTTTGCAGAAGTGGCACGGCATCGGTGCGAGTGCCGTCACCGCTGATTGCAGCGGATTTCGCGATCGTCACACCGGCGGCCTGGCGCCTGACCGGCGTGTGACTGCAACTGGATTGAATCGATGCCGTATCAGCCCATAGCTTCTGCGAATCCGACGACGGCGCTTTCGAATACGCGGCGACCGTCGGTGCCGCCCAGCGCCGTCTCATAGAGACGTTCGGGATGCGGCATCATGCCGACGATGCGTCCGGTATCGTCACAGATGCCGGCGATGTGGTGCTGGGCACCGTTCGGGTTGGCCTCGTCACCGGTATCGCCATGCGCATCGCAATAGCGCAACACCACACGGCCCTCACCCTCGAGCCGGTCGAGCGTATCGTCGTCGGCGAAGAAGTTGCCCTCGGCATGTGCGATCGGGAATTGCACGACCTGGCCCTTGCGATAGGCGCTGGTGAAGAAGCTGGTGTCGTTGTCGACGCGCAGATGCACGTCCTTGCAGACAAACTTCAGCGACCGGTTGCGCATCAGCACGCCCGGCAGCAGGCCCGACTCGCAAAGGATCTGAAAACCGTTGCAGATGCCGAGCACCGGCGTTCCAGCCTTTGCCTTGCTGATCACATCTCGCATGATCGGTGAGTGCGCGGCCATTGCGCCGCAGCGCAGGTAATCGCCGTAGGAGAAGCCCCCCGGCAGGACGATGAAATCCGAGGCTGGCACCGAGGCGTCACCGTGCCAGACCATGTTCACTGGAGCACCCATGATGCGCTCGATGGCGACCTTCACGTCGCGGTCGCAGTTGGAGCCAGGAAAGACGATGACGGAGGCGCGCAGCATGTTCGGACTCTCCTCGGCGGCCAGGGTGTGCCGCTGTGTAGCAGCCCCGCGCCCTTAGCTGCAACTCAACACTAGGACGCAAGTCCTAGATCGCGTTCATGTTTGGTGGAACAAGAACGCGATCTAGCCCCTTGTTTTGAGAATGTTTTTCACGCTGAACTGCGGCACGCTTCAGCTCAACATGCTCTAATGCCTGTCCGGGAGACGGCGTTTTTCCCAGTTTTTTCGATCTGCAAGCGCCTCAGGGCGAGGCGGCATCGGCCTTGTGGCAGACGCCTTTCTCCAGCGCGACGATATCGCGCCCCCGGAACGTCGAGATGGAGACGGACAGTGGCTCCGGCTTCAGCACCGCGATGGTCAGGATCTCTCCCTCGCCGAGCTTGTCGAGCGACTTCGGCGCGGGGGCCCAAAGCATCGCTTCTCCTTTGCTCGACAACGTAAACGGGCAGCCGTTCGCGCACGTCTCCGTGACGAGCTTCACGATTGAAGCGGCGTGGGTTTCCGCATTCCCGCTGACGCGCCATGTGCCCACCGGCGCATTGGCGAGCGGATCGGCGGAAGCCTCTGCAGCCTTGCGTGTCAGCGTCAATCGAATGGTCCCACCCGTCTTCTTGAAGGGCGTGAAATCCATTCCGATCGCCTCCGAATCACAGGTGAAGGCGGCGGCGTCTCCTGGTGCCACCAGTTCAACCCCGGGCGGTTCGTTGCCCGCATCGGTTTGGCTGTTGGGCAAAGGCGCAGCGGCCTCCTGCGCAACGCTTGAGGTGGCGACCGCACACGTCACCACCACGAGGGCAACGACGCCGGCAGCCGCGCGCTCAAGTCTCATTTCAAGAGCACCACGACGGCGGCAACCGCGGCGGCCAGAGGCACCAGGATGAAGATGGCAGCCTTGAGTGCGAGGAACCGTATCGCTTTAATAGCGTCTTCGCCCCTGCCAGAGTTCGCATCTGTCGGCTGGTTCGCTGGCACAAGCCTCACGCCTCGAGTTCGAAGGAGTAATTCTCGATCACGGTGTTGGCGAGAAGCTCCTTGCACATCCGCTCGACGACGTCGCGCGCCTTGGCAGCGTCCGTTTCATTGAGCTTCACCTCGATGTATTTGCCTTGTCGCACGTCGTCGATGCCGGAAAAGCCGAGGCTCGCCAGCGCATGTCCGATGGCCTTGCCCTGCGGATCGAGGACGCCGTTCTTGAGGGTGATCTTGATGCGGGCTTTCATGGCGATTGCTTCCCAGAGCGGACCTGTTGGAGCGGCGGAGCGAGGCGTCGGGCGCTATGGCTCCAGCCAGCAGCGTTTAACATGCTTGTGCCCGGAAACAGGGTCCGGGCACAAGGTGTGGCGACGATTTATCCGCTTATCCGCGGCAGCTGCAATGGACCGATCAGGCCTTGCCCGTGCCGTTGGACGCGACCAGCACCGGCCCGGCGCCTTTCGGCGGGCGGCTCTCGGTGAGCACGCCGAGCCGCTTGGCCACTTCCTGATACGCCTCCAGCATGCCACCGAGATCGCGGCGGAAGCGGTCCTTGTCGAGCTTCTCGCCCGACTGTATGTCCCACAGGCGGCAGCAGTCGGGGCTGATCTCGTCGGCGAGCACGATCCGCATGGTGTCATTCTCCCACATGCGGCCGAACTCGACCTTGAAGTCAACGAGGCGGATGCCGATGCCGAGGAACAGGCCGATCAGGAAATCGTTGATCCTGAGCGCCAGCGACATGACCTCTTCGATCTCACCCGGTGCGGCCCAGCCGAATGCCGTGATGTGCTCCTCCGACACCATCGGATCATTCAGCTTGTCGTCCTTGTAGTAGAACTCGATCACCGAACGCGGCAGCGGCGAGCCCTCTTCCAGACCGAGACGCGTTGCCAAGCTGCCGGCCGCGATGTTGCGCACGACGACCTCAAGCGGGATGATCTCGACCTCGCGGATCAACTGCTCGCGCATGTTGATGCGCTTGATGAAGTGCGTGGGCACGCCGATCTCGCCCAGCCGCTGGAATATCACTTCCGAGATGCGGTTGTTGAGCACGCCCTTGCCTTCGATGAGTGCGTGCTTTTTTGCATTGAACGCGGTGGCATCATCCTTGAAGTGCTGGATGAGCGTACCGGGCTCCGGGCCTTCGTAGAGCACCTTGGCTTTGCCTTCATAGACACGACGCCGCCTGTTCATTGGTAGTCCTCTGATCATTGAACTCGTTCTTGTTGTCGACTTGCTCAGATACGTATTCGGGGGGAGTGTTTTGTTTGGCTGCCCGCGCAGCGGTGTCCAACATGACTCATTGAAGTTGCAACAGGTTTTCCTGAAATGAGCCGGTCTTGACCGGGATTGTGGGTGCCGCCTTTTTTTCGCTCCGACACTAGCCGAAGCAGGGGGCGGAAACAATCTAGACAAGGGGGTGGTTCGCGAACTCGGTAACCGCCAAGCCAAGCCGTTGATTTCGCCAGGAACGCGGGCTATTGGTCCCCAATGACGGCTGGCCGTGGTGTCGGAATAGACACGCGTTGCGTGCTGAAATACAACAATTCGCGCAAAGGTTGCGCAGCTCTGGAGGCTGGAATGACGACGTTCGACGAGCGGCAGAAGGGCTATGAGAAGAAGTTCGCCCACGATGCGGAACTGAAGTTCAAAGCCGAGTCGCGCCGCAACAAGATGCTGGCGGAGTGGGCGGGCGCAAAGCTTGGCCTCTCGAGTGCCGATCTGGAGGAGTACATCAAGGCCGTGCGCCGCGCCGACCTGCAGGAAAAAGGTGACGACGATGTCCTGCAGAAGGTCAAGGCCGACCTCGATGCCAAGGGCCTGGCCATCCCGGAGACGGAAATCAGAGAGGCCATGAACGAGTTCCTATCCAAGGCCATTACCGAGATCGAAGGCGCAAAGGGCTGATCGATAGGCCCGCGTTGCAAGGATCTGGCTTTGCAAGGCCGGCATCAAAAAGCGCATTCGCCGCCACCGGTTCATATACTGTCGAGGCCCATCCTCCGGGATGGGCCTTTGCATTTGAGCAGTCCGGCTCGACTGGCAGCCCGATCTCCGCATTTCCAGGCGCTTCAATGGGCGTGCTGTCGAAGGCGGATCTGTTCGCCGATGCGCTTCAGGAACCATCCGAGCTGCATCAGCCCTTCCGGCCAGGGGCCGTGTCCGGAATCGACGTTGATGTGTCCGGCCGGCCCGGCTTCAGACAAAGTCGCACCCCATTGCCCCGCAAGCTGCTTTGCTCGCGCAAGGCTGCAATAGGGATCGTTTGCCGAGGCGATCACATGGACCGGGAAGGGCAGGGGAGCGGTCGGCAGCGGCGCGAAGCCATGCGCGGCATTGTCGAAGGTGTAGCCAGCCGTGACCGGCCACCGCGACGCATTGTCGACATCCGCGGGCGCGACGAGGAAAGCGCCCGCAATGGCCGAAGCCGGCAGTTCGCGCACCGCATGAATGACGGTCGCCACGCCAAGGCTGTGCGCCACGAGCACCAACGGCAAGTCGGTCTCGGATTTCGCGACGGTGCTGATGAGCGTCCCGACCCAGCGGTCGCGGTCGGGATGAAACCAGTCTTCCTGCTCGACGCGGCGTGCCGTCTTCAGGCTGCGCTGCCAGCGCGTCTGCCAGTGGTCCGGGCCCGAGCTCGACCAGCCCGGAACGATCAGCAGTTCGACTTCTGATGTTTTCATTGGTGGCCGTTCAGTAATTGCGTCAATGGTGAGGTCATGGTCGTGGCGGCAACTCGCTTTGCCGGGGGCCGCGCTGAGCCGCTCAACGTCCGCGCCAGTTCGGCTTCCGCTTGCCGAGGAAGGCTTCCATGCCCTCGCGGAAATCCTGCGAGGTGTAGCACATCGCAATGAGATCCTCGTCCTGACCACGCAACTGGGATTCGCCGAGACGCCGCAGTCCCTCTTTGGTCGCGCGCAAGGTCAGTGGCGCATGCCCTGCGACGAGACGCGCCAAAGAACCCGCACGCTCCATCAGCGCGGCGTGATCCGGCACGACTTCGCTGACGAGGCCGACAGAAAGAGCCTCGGGTGCCTCGATCAACCGCGCGGTAAAAAGAATTTCCCTGGTGCGTGCCGCTCCGATCAGGGTTGCGAGCCGGCCGAGATTGTTGATCGACAAGCAGTTGCCCAGCGTGCGCGCGATGGGAAAGCCGAAACGCATGTCGGCCGTGGCGATGCGCAGGTCGCAAACCGCGGCGATCGCGGCACCGCCGCCCGTACAGGCGCCTGCAATCGCAGCGATCGTCGGGATCTTGGTGGTTTCGATCGTCCGGAGCACGCGGTCCATCTTCGTCTCGTAGGCGAGAGCCTCTTCACGAGTCTTTACGTGACGAAACGCGGCGATATCGGTACCCGCGCCGAAAGCCTTGTCGCCAGCGCCTGTAATGATCAACGCCTTGACCTGGCCGTCGGGCTCGATGCCGCCGCAGATCTCGGCTAACCGGTCATACATCGCCAGTGTCAGCGCGTTGCGTGCCGCCGGCCGGTTGAGTGTCGCCGTGGCGATCCCGTCCGCCGCGATCTCGTAGAGCAGTTCGTCGGTTGGCGCGGTATCGTCCTCAGGTATCATCGGCGGCATTACAAATCCTTTCTCATATGTTTGGCAGGCGGCGGTGTCAGGAGCGGGAGTTCAAAACCCAGCATACTGTTCGAGCATAGCAGCAGGCCTTGGGCAACCGCTGGCGCAGATGATGCCTTGGTGGAGATATGGGGCTCTATCCCGCAGGTGAACGGTCTGCTCCGATATCGGCCGCCTCCACGGCTCCCGTCTCGACGCCGCTTTCGGGATCCTGCGGAATGGGAGGCGCAAGGCTCGCCGGCACCGGTTCGAATTCGCCCGTCTGCTCGGCAGCCGGCGCGGCCCGTACCATCACCCGCGCAATGCTGAAGGCCATGAGGACCAGTGCTGCAAGCGCCGTCAACTCGAACAATGCCGAAGCGCCCAGATGTGACATCGCCAGCGAGGCGGCGATTGGCCCGATCATGGCACCCACGCCGAATACCAGCAGCAGACCGCTTGCCACTTCGACCGCGGCGCCGGTCTCGGCCGCGTCATTCGCATGCGCATTGCAGATTGAATAGAGCGTCAGCAGGCAGCCTCCGTAAAGGAAGCTGAGGACGAGAAACGTGGCGCGTGATCCGCTCGGGTCCACTACTGCGAGCCACGCCGACAGCGCGGCAAGCGCCGCCGCGATACCAATGAGGACCACGCGCCGGTCCGTGAAATCCGAAAGCCGGCCAAGCGGCCATTGCAACACCATGCCGCCAACCACCACGATCGTCATGAAGTTGGCGATGCGGAAGACATCGAGCCCGATGGCCTGACCGTAGGTCGGCGCCATGCCCCAGAATGCGCCGTTGGTCAGCCCCGCCAGCAGCGTGCCGACGAGGGCCACCGGTGACACCTGATAAAGCCGCTTCAAGTCGAGCTTCGGTGTTGTCGGCGGTGGCGGCGCTTCCGTGCGCGTCAGCGCCACCGGGATGACCGCCAGTGACAGCAGCACCGACGACAGGGCAAACAATGTGAAGCTGCCAGGCTCTGCAACGTTGATGAGTTGTTGGCCGAGTCCGATCGAGCCGAGGTTGATCACGAGGTAGACCGAAAGCAACCCGCCGCGTTGTTCGCGCGTGGTTGCCCCGTTGAGCCAGCTTTCCACGACCAGATAGAGGCCAGCCAGTGATGCACCTGTAACGATGCGCAACGTGAGCCACGACCACGTCTGCGGTTCGATGGCGTGCAGGATCGCGGTGCCCGAGGCAAGGCTGGCCAGCAGCGAGAAGGTGCGAATATGACCCACCCGGATGATGGTTCTGGGTGCCAGCCAGCAGCCCGCGAGATAGCCAATGAAGTAACCCGACATTACGAGCCCCGTCTCGACGGTCGAGAAACCCTCGATTCCAGCTCGCACGCCGATCAGCGTATTCTGGAGACCCATGCCGATCAGCAATAGGGCGAGGCTCATGAGGAGCGCGCCGAAGATGCGGACGTGTGAGGCAAGCATTACGTTCTTCGTCAATGGTGAGCCGCAGTGAACTGCGGTTCAGGTCCAATCATCCACCGGGAGGTTCTCCTGGCACAAAGTGGCTCTCCTGGCACGAATAAGAGAACCGACGAGCGTTGCAGGCGCGCTTTTCGAAGCTGCCGTTGCAGCGGAACTGCTATTGCCCGAACGTGTTCAAACCGGGTCACCGGGGTCGCGTTCGCAGAACCGGTGCGACGAAACCGCGCCCGATCCCGCGAGGGATCCTGGGTCATGAACTCGGATAGGCGGCAGCTTGCCAGAAATAGAACCAAATATCCGTATTTTAGCAACGACATAGCTGTGAATTCACGCGGGACATGCTAACACGCTGCAGTGCGGCACGCAGAGCCGTGCCACAGGCTTGATCGCTTTACCGGAACACGAGTATTCAAAAACGTGAATGTTTTGACATATGGCCGCTGTGGTGCCGAGCGCCCAAGAGAAGGTGCACGTCATTGGAGCAGTTATCCGGCGGCGGAAGTCGGCACCGGTTTTGCGATCGCGAAATTCGTCTGAGTGTGCTGCAAGGTCGGATCGAACGTCCTGATCTGAGCGGCATTGGTGGGCGCCACTGGGCGCGGGAAGGAGACCTGATGGTGATGGCGCTGTTTGACGCCCCGGCACCAACTTTTGCTTCACGGGGAGGCAGCAAATGACAACGTTGCCCGATAAGACCGGGAAGAAACTGGGCCTCCTCATCGATCTCGATATCTGCGTCGGGTGCCAGGCCTGCGCGACGAGCTGCAAGGAGTGGAACACGGGCGGCTATTCCGCACCGCTGTCCGACCTCGACCCCTACGGCCGCGACCCGAACGGAGCCTGGCTTAACCGCATCCATTCCTACGAGGTCAGCGCCAACGGTGCGTCCCGCACCGTCCATTTCCCCCGCTCCTGCCTGCATTGCGAGACGCCCGCCTGCGTCACCGTCTGTCCGACGGGAGCCTCCTACAAACGCCAGGAGGACGGCATTGTGCTTGTCGATCCCGACAAGTGCATCGGCTGCAAGTTGTGCTCCTGGGCATGCCCCTATGGTGCGCGCGAGTACGACTACGCCGATGGCGTGATGAAGAAGTGCACGCTATGCGTCGACCGGATCTACAATGTGCACCTGAAGGAAGAGGATCGCATTCCCGCCTGCGTCAGAGCCTGTCCGACCGGGGCACGTCACTTCGGCGACTACGCTGATCCCGACAGCAATGTCTCCAAGATCACCCGCGAGCGCGGTGGCTATGATCTTCTGCCGGACATTGGCTACAAGCCCGTCAATAAGTATCTGCCTCCCCGTCCGCGGCGCGACGCCGTAACGAATGAGGACGCCAAGGCAGCGGTCGCGCGCGGCCCCCTGCCCACCGACGGTTCGAAGCTCGAGCGGCTCTTCCAGTGGGCTGACAAGATGCTGACCCGCTGAGGGCACCAGGAGGAACACATGCATCCCGCCTATTCGGTGATCCTATTCACCACCTCCTCAGGCGCAGGACTGGGGCTTATATTCTGGATTGGGCTCGCCAATCTGCTGGGTCTGCTGCCATCATCCTCAGCGTTCGGCTACTTCTCTGTGGGCCTTGGATTGACGCTGCTCAGCGTCGGACTCCTGTCCTCGACGTTCCATCTGGGTCGCCCGGAACGGGCCTGGCGCGCCTTCACCCAATGGCAATCCTCGTGGCTTTCGCGCGAAGGCATTGCTGCCAGCGCCATCTACCTGCCCGCCATCGTCTTCGCCATCGGCTGGGATCTCTACGGCGAAACCGGCGGCATGGTCGCCATTGCCGGACTGGCCATGTCGGCACTGGCGATCATCACGCTTTACACGACAGGCATGATCTACGCTTCGTTGCCCACCATCAGGCAGTGGAACCAGCCTCTGACGACGCCCAACTATATCGTACTTGGGCTGGCATCAGGCGCGGTGCTGCTGCAACTATTGCTTGCGATATTCGACCACGTGCCGCTGTGGGCGGTCTGGGTATCCATCATCAGCCTCACCGCCGGCTGGGCGATGAAAACACTCTATTGGATGGCGATCCTGCAGCAGGAGCCGCGCTATGATGTCGGCGCAGCGACCGGCCTGGGCCGCTTCGGTAGCGTACGCCATCTCGATCCGCCACACACCATGGCCAACTTCGTCATGCGCGAGATGGGCTATTCGGTTGCGCGCAAGCACGCCAACAAGCTTCGCCGCATGTCCGTTGCATTGGCGTTCGTGGCACCTGCCGTCCTCACTGTCGCGATGCTGGTCAGCGGCCCGGATCTCGATATCGTGCTGGCGCTGTTGGCGGCGCTGTCGATGGCAATGGGTCTGGTCATGGAACGCTGGCTGTTCTTCGCCGAGGCCGAGCACGTTTCGATGCTCTTTTATGGCCGCGACGCCGCGTGAGCGCGCCAACGAAAGGATATCCAGAGTCGCAAAGCCTGACCTGCTCTCAGGCGTGGACGCTGCCGCGATGAGACGCGATCTCACCCGCGCCGATCGCCGTTGCCGTCGCGATAAACGTGTGTTCGTCCTGAGGGGTCGATAACGCGGCGCTCGCCTGTCGCCGGATCGAGCGCCCCCACGTGATCGGAATTGATCGGCACCTTGCCGTGGCCTCCGGGGATATCGAGCACGTAGGTTGGAAGTGCCGCTCCCGATAGTCGCCCGCGCAGTTCAGCCATCAGCCGCATGCCCGCCTCCAGTGTCGTGCGCAGATGGCTGGTGCCGGGCGCCAGATCGCCATGATGCAGATAGTACGGCTTTATCCGGCAGGCGAGGAGTGCGCGCAGCAACGCCTCCAGAGCAGCCACGTCGTCGTTGACGCCCTTGAGCAGCACCGTTTGCGACAGCATCGGCACGCCCGCATCGACGAGACGGGCAATTGCTGCGCGCGCCGCCGTTGTCAGCTCGCGAACATGGTTCGTGTGGAGTGCGACGAACACTGCCTTGTCGGTTGCGGTAAGAGCTGCAACGAGATCCTGCGTGATGCGTTCCGGCGCCACCACCGGCACGCGGCTGTGCCAGCGGATCACCCGCACGTGCGATATTCCGTCGAGCGCCTGCGTCAGCTCCGCCAGTCGGCGCGGCGAAAGGATCAACGGGTCGCCGCCGGTGACGATCACCTCGAAGATCTGAGGCTGGTTGGCAATGTAGGCGAGTGCCGCTGCCAGCTCGTCATTGCTCAAGGACGCTGCACCGCTGAGCCCGACGGTCTCACGCCGGAAGCAGAACCGGCAATAGACCGGGCAGACGTTGGCGAGCTTCAGGAGGACGCGGTCGCAATAGCGATGCACGATACCGGCGAGTGGGCTCTTTGCATGATCTCCGATCGGATCGCTCAACTCGTCAGCCGTGGTTTGTAGCTCCGCTTCGCTCGGAACGAACTGCCGTGCGATCGGGTCAGATGGGTCGGCGGTATCGATCAGCGACGACATTGTCGGGGTGATCGCGACCGCATAGCGGTTGGCTACCGCAGCGACGCCGTCGCGCTGCTCTGCGTGAATCAGTCCGGCCTCGACGAGAGCGTCAGCCGTTCGCAACGTGGTCAGTGCTTTGTTCATGACCCTCGCCCGTGCTCAATCCCGGCTCTCTTGGACCCGAAATCCGATGCCTGCAACTAATCCCTCGCCATAGGCGTCCAGATCACGTCGTCGATATGCTGTGCACCGGCCGCCAGCATCACCAGGCGCTCGAAGCCCAGTGCGCAACCCGAAGCGGGCGGCATCCTGGCGAGTGCCGCCATGAAATCCTCGTCGATCGGATAACGCTCGCCGTGGATGCGCTCCTTCTCATCCATGGCGGACTCGAACCGATGGCGCTGCTCCAATGGATCGTTCAACTCGCCGAACCCGTTGGCGAGTTCCACACCGCATGCATAAAGCTCGAAACGCTCAGCGACGCGTGGATCGTGCCGGCCGGTTCGTGCGAGTGCAGCTTCAGGTATCGGATAGTCGTGCAGGATCACGGCGGGGCGCGCGGCTTCAGAATCGGAGCAGAGCATCGGCTCGATGCGTTCCACGAGCACGCGCGTGAAGATGTCCGACCAGGTATCGTCGGCAGCGATTCTGACGCCACGCGCCTCGGCTGCGCGGGCAAATGCATCTCGGTCCGCAGCGCCGTCGCGGAATGCTTCATCCAGGAGTCGGATGCCTGCGGAGGCATTGAAGGCTGCGTCGAGCGTGATCGGGGTCGGCTCTGCGAAAGGATTGCAATGGCGTCCCTGAAAACTCCATCGCGTTGAACCGGTCGCCTCCGCCGCGATCCGCAAAATCGCCGTGCAATCGGCCCAAAGGTGTCTGTAGTACCCTGTGTCTGACGCGGCAGTGTCGGTCCGATACCATTCGAGCATCGTGAACTCGGGATGATGCAGGCGCCCGCGTTCGCGGTTGCGGAAAACAGGCGCGAAGGTGAAGATCTTTGCTTCGCCGGCGGCGAGCAGCTTCTTGCACGCGAATTCCGGCGAGGTGTGCAGAAAATAGGGCTCGCGGCGAAGGTCGGGTTGGATGAGCTCGGTCCTGAAGGCGTGCAGGTGCGTCTCGTTCCCGGGTGAGACCTGCAGGCAGCCTGTATCGACCTCGACGAAACCCTCGGCCTCGAACCAGGCGCGGATCGCGCTCTTGATACGCGAGCGCGCCATGAGGAAGGGGCGCCGGTCGGCGTGGCGGTCAGGGTGCCACCAGGGCAGGGGTTGCGGCGACGATGGGGACATGAACTCTCGAGTGAACGGCAGTCTGGGCGCGCGACCGGGCCCCTATGTGCCCCGCAATAGGGCGGAAACGGCCGCAAGGTGCAAGCCGCCGCACTTGGCCTTGGCCGCTAGAAAGGCTATGAACCGGGCCGAATCTGTCCGATGAGGCACTGGCGCGCAAGCCAAGCCGCGCCCGGATGACCCCATTTCACCAATATTCGGAGTACGCTTCCGTGGTCAAAATTATCGCCAGCTCAGTTCGCAAGGGCAACGTCCTCGACCTCGACGGCCGCCTCGCCGTCGTGATTTCGGCTGAGAATATCCATCCTGGCAAGGGCACGCCGGTCACCCACCTCGAGCTTCGCCGGATCGCCGACGGCGTCAAACTCGTCGAGCGCTACCGCACGACCGATCAGGTGGAGCGCGCCTTCGTAGAGGAGATCGACTATAACTATCTCTTCGAGGATGAGAGCGGCTACACGTTCATGCATCCGGAGACGTACGATCAGATCCTCGTCTCCAGGGACGTTTGCGGCGATCAGGCCCAGTGGCTCCAGGAAGGCATGACCTGCAAGCTGTCCTTGCACGAGGGAAATCCGATTGCCATCGAGCTGCCGCAGCGCGTGACGCTGGAGATCGTCGAGGCCGATCCGGTGGTGAAGGGGCAGACGGCTTCCTCATCCTACAAGCCGGCCGTGCTTTCGAACGGTGCCCGCATCATGGTGCCTCCGCACATCGGTGCAGGAACGCGCGTTGTCGTGATGACGGCGACGGGCGAGTACGTCGAGCGTGCCAAGGATTGATTGGCGCTCGTCCGGCACCGCGCGTGTTAAGGTTCGCCCCTTGATCGTATTGCAATCCCCAGACCCGCGCTGTTGAGCTCGGGGTCCTGTTTTTGTGCGTGCAACGAGCCATCTGCGTGGCATGAACCCGTCGCGATCAAGGGCCGTGATTGAGGCTCTCAAACAAAGAGATGGAGCAGGCCACAACGGCCTGAGGTGTTTCAATCAAGACCTGACCTGCTCTAGACCCGCCCCAACAGGGCCAGGATCAGCAGGATGATCAGCAGTGTGCCAAGGACACCGGAGGGTCCGTAGCCCCAGCCCCGGCTGTAACCCCAGTTAGGCAGCGCACCGATCAGCACGAGAATCAGGATGATGATAAGGATCGTTGAGAGAGGCATCATGGCTTCCCTTCTTGAGGGTTTCCTTATGAAACGACCGCCGCAGCCTGACGGTTCCAAACCCTGAACACTGCACGGCTGAAGCCGATGCCCACGGATTGTGAACGGAGAGAATGGAGACCACCATGAAGCGATCTGCCGGGCCACAAATCCTTGCCTGGGCGGCGGCATGCGCTGTTGCAGCGATGGTATCGCCGGCGCTTGCCGGCACGCTGCACGGTGAACGTTGGAAATACGAGCGCCGCGACGCCGCTCCGAAAGACTGCACGCGCTTTAATGGGCGCTGGGGTTATTACGGGAACCCGTGGTGCACACCGGCCGAGCAGCGTGCCTTCGACCTGTGGGAGGCGCGTCGGCTGTCGCGCCAGCGGTTCAGCCGCTAGATCGCGTTCATGTTTAACGGAAGCATGAGCGCAATCCAGTACCTTGTTTTGAGCATGTTTTTCACGCTGAACCGCTGCACACTTCAGCGAAACATGCTCTAACCCACGTGCAACAGGTGGCTTCAAGCGCGATGATCGCAGCGCCTGCGCCCAGTGTGCGGGCGGAGTGCGTAACGCCGATCAGACGTCGAGATCGCGCTTGACCTCGAAGACTTCCATGATCCTGCAACCGCGATGCGGCCCGTCGCAGACAAACGTCCAGCGGCCTTCCGTGAAGGTGTCGCACATCTTCACCCCCTTGATGAGAATCCAGTGGCCCTCCTTGCCCTTGTGGATGGCAAGAATGTAGTGCGCCCAGGCGTTGCGCGGTTTCTGCATCCAGCTCCATAAGGTCGGCCGCTGTTTGCGCGTCAGGTGCATGAAGGATGATACCGGCTTCATCACAAAACCGAAGCGGGAGAGCGCCTCGGCGACTTCCTCGGTGTATGTGCCCTTTACGATAGGCCGGCAGCCGGCGGGCACTTCGCGCAGGTCGCGCACCACGTCCTCGACCTTCGATATGGAGTAGCCCGTGATCGCGGCGAGCACATAAGGTCCGCAGAAGGCAACGCGGCCGGTGTCGTTTCTCACGTCGTTAAGGTTCGACTTGAGACGGGTTTCCTGGGCGAAAAGGTCCATGAGTGCGATCCGGCTGTTGGTGATAGTTCCCGAATCGTGGCCTGAGCTGGTTAATCCTTCGTTAACCATCTGCGCAGCGTCCAGGTCGTCTGGTGCCCGCATAAGAATGCGATCTGCGCCCTGGGCTGGCCGCAACCCGATGGATTAATTGATTTCGTCACAAACACGGCCGATATTTACAATTGTCGCCCCGCGATCGGATTGACCTTTTTCGCGCAAAGGATTGCCATGCCTCAGTCGAGAAACCCCATGAACGTCTCGTTCCTCCAGGAATTGATGACGACGGTGGCGGAGCAGGGCAGGGCGCTGCTGCCCAAGGGACTGCTCGGAGGAACCGAGTCGGAGGACATCGAGACGCTGGCGCAGGCGCTAATCTCAAGCCGCGGCGAGGCGGCCGGTGTTGCCATTGCCCGCCAGGTTCTGAACCTGTACCGCCAGTTCGACAATGACAAGAAGCGGGACTTCTTCACGTTCCTCGGCGAGCGCATGCAACCCGATCAGACGGCAGTCACCGCAGCGGCCGGCACCTATCTGCAGGCGCCGGGACCTCTCGAGCTCGCCCGCCTGCAAAAGGCCGTCGAGAGTCCGCGCCAGGAGTTTTTCCGCCGCTTGAACCTCGCACCTGGCGCAACGGCCGGCATCGTGGCCATGCGCCGTGATCTGCTCAGCATGAGCCGCGGCGATCCGATGCTGAAACTCGTCGACGATGACCTCAAGCACTTGCTTTACTCGTGGTTCAACCGCGGTTTCCTCGTGTTGAGGCGTATCGACTGGCAAACGCCCGCAGTGATCCTCGAAAAGATCATCGCCTATGAGGCGGTGCATCAAATCCAGGGGTGGGATGATCTGCGCCGAAGGCTCGATCCGAAGGACCGGCGCTGCTTCGCCTTCTTCCATCCAGCGCTGATCGATGAGCCGCTCATCTTTGTCGAAGTGGCTCTGACCAGTGAGATTTCCGACGCGATCGGTCCTCTGCTCAGCGAAGCCCCCAAGGATGACGCGATCGAGAACCCCACGACGGCCGTCTTCTATTCGATCTCCAACTGTCAGGAAGGTCTGAAGGGCATCACCTTCGGCAACTTCCTCATCAAGCAGGTGGTCGAGGATCTCGTTCGCGAGTTGCCGAGCCTCAAGACATTCGTGACGCTGTCGCCCGTTCCGACATTCGCGCGCTGGCTTGCCTCCGCCGAAGGCAAGGCGGACGCCGATGCAATCCTCTCCGACGACGAGAAAGCCGCCATGGCGCTCATCGAGCGGCGTCGCTGGCATACAAAGGAACGGGCCGCAGCCGCGCTCGAGACACCCTTGATGGCTCTGGCCGCCAATTACTTCCTCGCCGCCAAGTCAGCCGATGGCAAACCTGTCGATCCTGTGGCTCGTTTCCATCTGGGTAACGGTGCGCTGCTCGAACGCATTAATTTCCTCGGCGACGTGTCATCCAAAGGCATCGACCAGGCGCATGGGCTGATGGTGAATTACCGCTACAACTTGAAAGAGATCGAAAAGAACCACGAGGCATTCGTCAATCAAGGCACCGTTGCGACATCGCGGCAGGTTCGCGGGTTGCTGCGGCCGCGCGACAAGACTGTTGCCAGGGAGCCGGAGGCGAGACCCGTATTGGCACTGACGGTCGATAAGAAACAACCCGGCGGGGACAACAAGCACGACGCTTGAGGCGGGACGGGCGGGCGCGGTTTTGTCCATGCATGGGTAGGAGTTCGCCCGTGCGGCCGGGCTCATATTCGGCGTCCGCCGTCGATCGCGCCAGCGCGCGGGTTTCTCCCTATCGATGTTCGTCCCGACCCGGCCCGCACACCCTCTGCACCCCCCAATTTGGTCCCCGGCCGTCTTGTTTTGGTCAGCCTGACATGCACTTATGTGCCACGCTCCGAGAGGAAATAGCGACCCGAGCACTGCGAACCATTTGTCGAGGACGATGAGCGATGCGCTACGACGAGAACGATCGCCAAAGCAGCAATGTGGAGGATCGGCGCGGCCAGCGCAGCGGCATGCGGTTCCCCGGAGGCGGCATCCAGATTCCGATCGGCGGCCGCGGCGGCATGAGTTTCACCACGCTCCTGATCCTCGGCGCCATCATGCTGTTCTTCGGCATCAATCCGCTCGACATCCTCACCGGCGGCGGTGGGCGTGGTTTCGAAGTGCCGCAACTGCCCAACACCGGGCAGCGTCCGACTGCCAACCGTAATCCCTTCGACATCCCCGGACTGCCAGGTTCGCAGCGTCGGAGTGAGCCCGCGCAGGTGCCCGGCCAGAGCGATGAGATGGCAACCTTCGTCAAGCGCGTTCTGGCCGATACCGAGGATGTATGGAGCCGTGTCTTCCGGTCGGTCGGCAAGAACTACGACGAACCCCGCCTCGTGCTTTTCAGCGGAGCAACGTCAACGGCATGTGGCACCGGCATGTCGGCGATGGGTCCGTTCTATTGTCCGCTCGATCAGAAAATCTACGTCGACTTGTCGTTCTATGAGCAGTTGAAGCGTCGTTTCCAGGCGCCGGGCGACTTCGCTCAGGCCTATGTCATCGCACACGAAGTCGGCCATCACGTGCAGGCCTTGCTGGGCATTGCTCAGAAGGTGCAGAGCCTCAAGTCGCAGATGTCGGAACGTGAGGCAAACGCGCTCCAGGTCCGTATGGAATTGCAGGCGGACTGCCTTGCAGGTGTGTGGGCCAACCTCAACGATCAGCTCAATAAGCGTCTCGAACAGGGCGACATCGAGGAGGGACTTAACGCGGCAAGCGCGATCGGTGACGATATGATTCAGCGCAAGACACAAGGGCACGTCGTGCCCGATGCTTTCACGCACGGCTCGTCCGCTCAACGCGTGCGCTGGTTCCGCAAAGGCTTCGAAGGTGGACAGATGCAGGTATGCGATACCTTCTCTGACTCGAGCCTATAGTGAGGGGCCCGCAGCGATATCGACATGGCGGCTTCCGGATCGAAACGAAGGAACAACAGCGCAGTGTCGACGGCTGATAACAGACGCGTTGATGTGCCGGATATCCCCGGCCTCGATGAGGCCGCCCGGCGTCTTCTGGCGGGACGCTACGAGCCGATCTCCGCACCGGCGGGGGCTACCTTGTTCCAGCCCGGACAGGCCTGCGAACGCCTCGTCCTGCTTACTGAAGGGCTCGTGCGCGTGCGCATGGTTTCCGAAACCGGCCGCGAGATCGAACTCTACCGCGTGCATCCCGGCGAAACCTGCGTCATGTCGATCGCCTGCATGATGGGCGAGCGCCCATATCAGGCCGAAGGCATCGCGGATGGCCCCATTCAGGGCATCGCCATCAGTCGCGGACTTTTCCGCGAAATGCTCGGTGCATCGGCGGCTTTTCGCGACGCGGTGCTGAGCGTGCAGACACGCCGCATTTTCGATCTGGTAAGCCTCGTCGACGAACTGGCCTTCCATCGCACGGAATCGCGCCTCGCCGCGCGCCTGCTCCAGCGGGCGGGCAAGAGCGACAGCGTCGCCGAAACGCACCAGGAGTTGGCGCTCGATATCGGAACGGCGCGCGAGGTCGTGAGCCGGCGTCTCAAACGCTTCGAGGCCCAGGGCCTTGTCGCGCTCGAACGCGGTCGCGTTCGCATTCTCGATCGCGATGGTCTAAGCGCGCTCACCAACGCCGACATCTGAGAAACTTTGAAAATCCGATTGTCGCGTCCGGGCCGCGCCCGTATCCACCTGTCGTTTTGGACTTTGATCGCAGTCACGGCCGGGTCGGCCAGAAAATGTTAGAGCCTGGTTGGAAGGGAGCAGTCGTGCTTCCGTCGATGGCGTGAGCATGTTTAGCTGAAGCGTTGAGCTGCTCAGTATGAAAAATATGCGCAGAGCAATGAATCGGATCGCAGACGTCACGCCATAAAACCTGAACACGAGCTGGCGGAAACCTCAGGAGAGATCCATGACCACGAACGTTGGAAACATCGATCGCATTTTGCGAATCATTGTCGGAATCGCCCTGATCGCCTGGGCGCTCGGCTATCTGCCTGGCATCGCACCTTCGCAGTGGGGCTGGATCGGCTTGGTACCGCTTCTGACTGCGATCGTCGGCTATTGCCCGGCCTATTCAATTCTTGGCATGTCGACCTGCGCGAAGCGCACCTGAAGCCTGCTGTATCACTGTTCTACGGGCGGCGGGTGCCTCATCCTCCACCACGCGGAACGCCACACAATGCAGGCCAAGAATCAACAAAGGCAGGCTGCTTGAAGCGCCTGCCTTTGGACACGTTGCCGCTAGATCGCGTTCATGTTTTACGGAACTATGAACGCGATCCAGGACCTTATTTTGATCATGTTTTTCACACTGAACCGCTGCACACTTCAGCTCAACATGCTCTATCTTTCAAACGGTCAGAGCGCGTTTCCGACGAAACTGTCAACGCTGCACGGAATGCCTCTTGCGGTCAGCAGCGCACAGCGCCGTTGTGCCTCGCGTTCGTCCGCAATTGGTCCCGCAATCAGAGCGTACGGTGCAGCAGGCGCGTTGCCCGCGATATAGCGCGGCTCCAGTCCGCTCAACTCATAGCCATAGCGCTCGCTCATCAACGACCAACTTAGCCGCAGCGCATCGACCGACGGTCCAGCCGTCAGACGGATGCCGACGGGATTGGCCGAATGCGTGACGACTGGAGCGCCAAACGTGATTGGCTGCGCAGGCTTCTCTGCCGGCGGCGCTGATGCAATCGTCGCCTGACCACCAACGCTACCGGTCACGATGCCGCCTGCCGCTGGCGGCGTCACGGCGATCGTCGGCCGCACGATTTGTGCGATGGGGGTGGTCTTCGGCTTTGGCGCAATGGCCGGGCGACGCACCGGCACAGGCATATCGACGTCGGCCCCCGACACCCCGCCTGCGAACGCTGCCGAGCCGCTGGGCGCATCAACGAGCGTCGGCGCGCCGTTGACGATTTCGAACGACCGCGGTGGCGCGCCGGCCCTGGCATCCGTGCGGGCGCCTTCCTTGGGTGAGCCGATGGCACCGGCCAGCGCGTGCTTCGTCGCATCTGCGTTGTCGGCCACACTGGAGGCGGCTGCCGCGTTCGGGACTGTACCTACTGTACCTACCACCGCGTTCGGCTGACCCGCGGCAGTGCCGCCGCTGCCGCGCGCTGAATCCAATTCCTTCTCCAGACCTGCAATCCGCAACTCAGCTGACTTCACACGCGCATCGCGCGTTCCAAGCTCCTGGCGGAGCCGCGAAACCTCGGCTTGCGATTGCTGAAGATTGGAACGCAGGTGCTGCGCTTCCGCGATAATCGAGGCACGGTCTTGGTTATTGGGCTGCGGCTGGGTCGCAACCCGGTCCAAGAAGGGGAACCACGCGATTAGATACTGCGGTTTGAGGGTCACAGCGGCCAGATAAAGGCCGGCCGAGAGTGCCAGAGCGCCCCAGGATGCAAGATAAAGCGCGCTGCGTGCACGCCCACGGGTCTTCGCCGCCGCGGCGCGCCGCAGGGCTGCGCGCTGAGCCCCGGATGGGGCACCGGGCCGGTCTGCTGCCGCCATGGATAATGTTGTGGCTGTGTCAGGCATGGATTGTCTGCAATCGGGTTCGGCAATCGGGTTCGAGTTATGCTCAGTGCGCAACCCTGGTTGCGCTTGCACCTGAATCAAACGCTGTCTGAGTCCCACCGGGGAATCAATGCAATGGCTTCGACTGTGGCAAATCTGCCTGTGGAGCGCTGCAACAGGTATATGCATCCGAAAGCGCCTGTTTTTGCCGGAATCCGGCGATCATAGAGGCAGCACTGGATGCTGGCGTTGAAAAGCAGCTACAACTCGCATCGTCAGATGGACCGGGTAGGACTGGACCGGCAATGTGAAGAGGAGAAGCCTTCCGCGTGCCCGCCTTGTCCGACAAGAGTGCCAGCCAGGGCACGCGGCGTTTGGGGTATGCCTATTGCCTGGCGCAGCGCCAAATCGTTGATTGCGCAACGATTGGACGACGACGGCAGCGTTGTGACGGCAGCATTGTGATACCCGTTGCGCGGACAAGGATCTCGCGTGCGCTGGAAAAAACAGCGAATCCGGGGAATGGATTGGGAGCCGGAACCGCAATCACAAGGAACCACCGAGGGAATTCATGACCGCAACCGCGTTGATGATCGTCGTGCTGGCAGCGGGCAAGGGCACGCGCATGAAGTCCGACCTGCCCAAGGTGCTGCATGCGGTAGGCGGCCGGTCGATGCTGGGCCATGTCCTCGATCTCGCCAAGGCGGCGCGAGCCGATCGCACCGCGGTCGTTGTCGGTCCCGGTATGGACGACGTCAGACAGGCAGCTTTTGGTATCGCCCCGGATATCGAGGTCTTCGTCCAGAAGGACCAGCATGGAACGGCTGATGCGGTGAAGGCCGCAGCCACGGCGATCGCCGCCCACACGGGCGACGTCATTGTGCTTTACGCCGACACGCCGCTGATCGAGTCTGCTACCATTGATCGTCTGCGTGCCACTCTCGATGCCGGGGCGGCTGTCGCTGTGCTGGGTTTCGAGGCGAACGACCCCACAGGATATGGCCGCTTGCTCACCGATCACGCCGGCGCGCTTCTGGCCATTCGCGAACACAAGGATGCAAGCGAGGCCGAGCGACGGATCGGGTTGTGCAACTCGGGCGTGATCGCATTCCGCGTACCCGACCTGGCCGGCGTGCTCGCGCGCATTGGCAACGACAACGCCAAGGGCGAGTACTATCTCACCGACGCAGTTGCGATCATTCGCGCCGACGGAGGACGCGCGGCGGTCGTCAGCAGCGCGGAAACGGAGGTGCTGGGCGTCAACTCACGCGTTGAGCTGGCCGAGGCCGAGGCGATTTTCCAGCGACGCCGCCGTCGCAAGGCAATGGAAGAGGGGGCAACCCTGATCGCGCCCGAAACCGTCTGGTTCAGCCACGACACGGTGGTCGGCCGCGACGTCGTCATCCAGCCCAATGTGTTCTTCGGTATCGGCGTGACCGTGGAGGACGGTGCCGAAATTCTCGCAAACTGTCATTTCGAACAGGCCCGCATCGGCAAGGGAGCGCGGGTCGGCCCCTTCGCACGCCTGCGCCCGGGAGCCAAGCTCGCAGCCAACGTCCACGTCGGTAATTTCGTCGAGGTCAAGAACCTGGAGATGGGCGAGGGCGCAAAAGCCAACCATCTGGCCTATCTGGGCGACGGCAAAGTGGGCGCGAAGGCCAACATCGGTGCAGGCACGATCTTTTGCAATTATGACGGCTTCTTCAAGCACCAGACAAATGTCGGCGCGGGAGCCTTCGTCGGCTCCAACTGCTCGCTGGTGGCCCCGGTCCGCATCGGCGAGAGTGCCTACATCGGCTCTGGCAGCGTCATCACCAAGGATGTGGCGGCCGGCTCCCTGGCGCTGGAACGCTCGCCACAGGAAGAGCGGCCCGGCTGGGCCGAGAAATTCGCCATCATGATGCGCAAGCGAAAGGCCGCCGCGGCCAAACGCTGAACGCGAACCACAACAGCCGCGACGGCGTCACGACCGGCAGCCGGCGATAACGAAGTGAGCATGAGAGCATGTGTGGCATCGTTGGAATAATCGGCAATAAGCCCGTCGCCCTAGATCTTGTCGATGCGCTGCGCCGCCTCGAGTATCGCGGCTATGACAGCGCCGGCATTGCGACCGTCGAGAACGGAAAGCTGGCGCGCCGCCGCGCCGAAGGCAAGCTACGCAACTTGGAAAGCCGTCTCGCCACCGACCCGTTGAACGGGCGCACCGGGATTGGCCACACACGCTGGGCGACCCACGGCCGCCCCAGCGAGCGCAATGCGCATCCGCACATGAGCCCGCGTGTCTCGGTCGTCCATAACGGCATCATCGAGAACTTCCGCGAGCTGCGCGAGGAATTGACCAATGCAGGATATACATTCGAAACCGAAACCGACACCGAGGCCGTCGTTCACCTGATCACCTCGGAGATCGATAAGGGCAAGACTTCCATTGAGGCCGTCAAGTCGGCCCTTGGACGCTTGCGGGGCGCCTTTGCGCTCGCCATCATCTTTGCCGGCGAAGACGATCTGATCATGGCCGCCCGCCTTGGCAGCCCACTCGTCGTCGGCCATGGCGACGGCCAGATGTACCTTGGCTCGGATGCCATCGCGCTTGCTCCATTCACCGACACCGTGACCTACCTGGAGGAGGGTGATTACGCGGTCCTGCGCCATGCCAGTGTCGAGATCTTCGATCGCACGGGTCATCCCGTGACGCGATCGGCTATCAAATCCCAGGCCAATGCGCTGCTGGTCGACAAGGGTAACCACCGTCACTTCATGGCCAAGGAGATCCACGAGCAGCCCGAAGTGATCAGCCATACGCTCGCCAACTATCTCGACATGGCCGAGGGCCGTATCCGCCTGCCCGATATCGGCATTGATCTTTCTGCAATCCCACGCGTCACGATCTCGGCCTGCGGCACCGCGTATTACGCGGGCCTTGTTGCGAAGTACTGGATCGAGCGTTACGCACGCGTGCCCGTCGAGATCGATATCGCCTCCGAGTTGCGATATCGCGAGGCACCGTTGCCGGTCGGTGGGCTCGCCATCTTCGTTTCCCAATCGGGAGAGACCGCAGATACGCTGGCCACACTGCGCTACTGCAGGGAGAACGGCCAGCGCATTGCCTCGGTGGTCAACGTTCGCACATCGACGATCGCCCGAGAAAGCGATGTCGTGCTGCCGACACTCGCCGGACCTGAGATCGGGGTTGCGTCCACTAAGGCCTTTACCTGCCAGTTGACGGCGCTCGCCTGTTTCGCGCTGGCGCTGGGGCGAGCCCGCGGGACCATCGGCGAGGAGATGGAGCGCGCATTGGTCAAGGAATTGATGGAGGTGCCCCGTCAAATCGCCACGCAACTCGTTGACGAAACCCAGTATGAGACGTTGGCGCATCAGCTGATCAAGTCGCGTGACGTGCTTTATCTGGGCCGAGGGCAGTCCTTCCCGCTGGCAATGGAAGGTGCGCTGAAGCTCAAGGAGATCTCATATCTTCACGCCGAAGGGTATGCAGCTGGAGAGTTGAAGCATGGGCCGATCGCGTTGATCGACGAGAATGTGCCCGTGATCGTCGTGGCCCCCGTCGATCCACTGTTCGAAAAGACCGTTTCAAACATGCAGGAGGTCGGCGCCCGCGGCGGGCAGATCATGATGATTTCGAATGCCCCGCCCGACGCCGCTGGTTGTCCGCTGGCGGCGCATATCCAGATGCCCGACGCCCACGATTTCACCAACCCGATCATTTATGCCGTACCGATACAGCTGATCGCCTATCACACCGCGGTACAGATGGGCACGGACGTCGATCAGCCTCGAAATTTGGCCAAATCCGTCACCGTGGAATAGGGGGATAGCCTCCCATCCCAGCCTTGGAATTGCCTCGCGATGCTGCTTGACTTAGGTTCGAGTCGGGTCGACGGGGGCGTGGACCGCGGCGACAATGCGCAATGGCAGACCGGCGGACGCGGCGGGCGAACTAGGCGAAGCGCTACGGGGATCGTCGAGCCGGATCTTGGAAGCGGAGGGATCAGCACCCTGAATGGGGTTTGCTCGGTAGATTTCTTACCAGCGGGGCGGTACGCGGGGACTGGGCTGGGACAGGGGCATTGACGATTATGCATGTAAACAAGATTCGCGCGTTTGGCGCTGCCGTTGGTATGGCCACACTGTTGGTGCTGGCGGGTACCGCACTCCAGGCCAATCCGGCCGTGGCGGAAACAGAATCTCCCAAGAAGACCGCGCCGCCAAACAAGGCTGAGCAATCACTCAACCGCGGGATCGCCGCCTACAAGAAGAATTCACTCGCCCGCGCCGTCGGGGCTTTCAGCTCGGCGTTGTCGTCGGGCGGCCTCGATACCACCGGCACGGCGCGCGCGCTCTACTATCGCGGCCTCGCCTATCGCCGGCAGGGGCAGACCGCGCTGGCGATCACAGACCTCACCAACGCGCTCTGGCTAAACAACGGCCTGAGCGAGACCGAGCAAGCGGACGCCCTGGCGAACCGCGCGCAAGCCTACAAGGCGGCCGGCATAGCAGATCCGGGCGCGCCACAGGCCGAGCCGGCGCCTGCACCGGCCGTGGCCGCCAATCCTCCTGCTGCTGGCCCATCAACTTCTGCTGCCGCAACGCCACCGCCGGCAGCCGTGGAGGCGCCCGCCGCGCCGACCGAGGCGTCATCCCCAACGGTCGCAATGGTGCCTGCCGACGACTCACCGACTTCGCCAGACAGCAGCAATCCGCTATCTGGCATCGGCACCTTTTTCGGCAACCTCTTTTCCGGTAGTTCTTCATCGTCTGCCGGCCCGCAGCAGCCCGCTGCTCCCGCACCCTCGTCAAACGAATTGACCACGGCCTCCACCGGCGCAACAGCCGCGACATCCTCGTGGAGTTCCGCGACGCAGGTTGGCACAACTGCCAAAACGGCTGCTGCGCCAGCGAAGCCGAAGCGCGAGCGCACGGCCGCGCTCAAAGTGGCGCCGGTGAAGACGGACGCCGCGCCACTGACCCAGGCAGCTCCGCTCAAGGGCAAGTACAAGCTTCAACTCGCCGCGGTCCGCTCGCGCGAGCAAGCCGAAGAACTCGCCCAGCGCTTCACGGCCAAGTACAGCGACAAGACCGGCGGACGCGCACCCGTGATCGATGAGGCGGTGTTCGGCAATATGGGAACCTTCTACCGCGTGAACATCGGCCCATATGCATCCGCTGCCGAGCCGGACAAGCTCTGCCGCTCTGTCCGCGCTTCAGGATTTGATTGCCTGGTCGTCACGCACTGATTTGACAGCTTCGCGGAAATCGGGATGCCGCTGCCCGGTGTGCGCCAGGCGTGTGGCGGCTGCGGTGCTGCCTGACTTGCGGGGTAGCCTGAGCACAAACGAGATCTGCTGCGAAAGTGTGATACGCTTCGGGTCTTTAACTCGACCGTGGCTCATGGAACACTATGGCAGCGGCGACTGCCAAGTCATGACCGATCCAGCCCCTTGATGTTTGAGGTGGGCCTCCACGATCGGAATCCAGGGCATCGTCGAAGGTGGGCGGAGTCCGTTGGACGGAGCATGAGCGATAAATCTTCCGAGAGCTCACGCAGCGAGCAGCAAACAGCACGTGAAAGGCGCGGCGCGCAGCTGCGTGCCGGTCTCAAGCGGCTGGCCGAAGAAGATCGCGATATTGGCTGGCATCTGGGTGCGCGACTGCGCAACTATTTCCTCACCGGCCTTATCATCGTCGGCCCCGTGACGCTGACAGTCTATATCATCTGGTGGCTCGTCAACGTTGCCGACGCCTGGTTCAAGCCATTCGTCCCCAGGCAGTACCTGCCCGACACCTATCTGCCGTTCACAGTGCCGGGCGTCGGATTGGTTTTCGGCATTCTTTCACTAACCATCATCGGAGCATTGGCCGCCAACCTGCTGGGCCGCACCCTCATCAGCTACGGCGAGCTGATGCTCGGCCGCATGCCGATCGTGCGCAATGTCTACCGCGCCTTGAAGCAGATCTTCGAAAGCGTCGTAACGGCAACCGACCCGAGCCAGTCTGTGCAGAAGGTCGGACTGATCGAGTTCCCATCCAAAGGATTGTGGTCGATCGTGTTTGTCACCGGAGAGGCGAGCGGCGAGATCGCCCGCGTCGAGCCGGGAGGTCATGGTGAACTCTACACCGTATTCATGCCTACCGGCATCGTTCCGCCCACCGGCTTCATCTGCTTCGTACCGAAGGCCGAGGTCATCTTCCTCAACATGAGCGTCGAGGATGCGGCCAAGATCGTCATCTCGGGCGGGATGGTGGCTCCGGCCGATCTGCCCCCCGGCAAGGTGACAGCCGAAAGGCCGTTAATCCCGGGACCTGTTCAGCCGCCTGCCGCGACGGGCGTTCCGGCTCCCCCTGAAGTCGCCAAGGCGATGCAGCGCGCCACCCGCATCAAGCCACGCTCGCGTCGATGATCAATCAACCAAGAGTGTAAAGCACCACGGCCGGCGCTGGTAGGGACCGCGCACAGTTGCAGCGCACGCGACCAACCGACAACCGCACTGGTTCGCCAGCAACTCTTCGAGCATGATGGCGCGTCCTCGAATCTCCCAACCGTCGCTGAACGATCCGGCCGATTGCACACCTGTGCCAACCGGTTTAGCGTTCATCTTGTGTGGCAGGCTGCGAGTGACCGGGTGGTGCCGTTGCGCCCGTGTCGTGCGCAATTCATTCAACATGGACCAACTATCAACGATGATCATTTCTCACGCGCGCAGATTCATCTTCCTGAAGACACAGAAATGCGCAGGCACCAGCGTCGAGCTGGCGCTCAGCCAGATTTGTGGCCCTGACGACGTCATCACTCCGGTTAGCGAAGAAGATGAAGCACTGAGAAGGACAATGGGTCGTGGCGCGCAGAACTGGGAGATACCCCCGATCTACAGGCCATTCGACTGGCGCATGAGACAAGCGCTAGGCTTCAGGACCTCTTGGGTTGGATCGTCATACTACAATCATATGCCAGCCTCGAAGCTTCGGCGATCCATGCCCCGAGAACTCTTCGACAGCTACCACAAGGTCACGATTGTCCGTAATCCGTGGGACCGCGAGGTGTCGCTGTATTTTTGGCGCTACCGTAAGAATGCGACGCGGCCGCCTTTTGAAAACTTCGTGCGGTTGCCAAGATTTCGGCCAACGCGCAAAACGTTTGATCTGTATACGATCGATGGCAGGATCGTTGCCGATACTGTGTTCAGATACGAAACCCTGCAGGAGGATCTTGGGCGCTTCATCAAAACGCTAGGGTTGTCCAAGGAGCTTGCGCTTCCAAGGGCGAAAAGTTCTCATCGCAAAAAGGCCGCACGGAATTATCGGGAGTTCTTCTCAGCAAGCACGAAGTCCATCGTCGCTCGGCGCTACGCAAACGAGATCAAAGCGTTCGGTTACGAATTCTGAACCTCTAGAGCATGTTTAGCTGAAGTGTACAGCGGTTCAGCATGAAAACATGCACACGATCTAAGTCAGGTTTACGTTCATTCCGCTATCGCAACGCGCGACGCAGGATCTTGCCGTTCGTAGTGCGCGGCAGTTGCTCGACGACATAAACCGCACGCGGGCACTTGTAGTGGGCCAGATGCTCGCTGGCATATCGGATCAGACGATCGGCGTCGGGAACGACACCGGGAGCCGACGGCACGACATAAGCGGCAATGATGGACACGCCGTCGCGCACAGGCCGCTCCGCGCACGCAACCTCGCCGACATCCGGGTGACGTGCCAGTACCGCCTCCACCTCTTGCGGCGCGACGCGGTAGCCCATCGCTTTCATGATGTCGTTGGCGCGTCCGAGGTGGGTGACATATCCATCTCCGTCCATGGATGCGAAATCGCCGCCGATGAACCATGGGCCACGCCATACCTCGGCTTCTTCAAGCGGCCTCTGCCAATAGCCAAGCATCAGCCCTGGATCGCTGGTATGCACCGCCAGAAGGCCGGCTTCGCCCGGCGGCAGTGGCGTCTGCCCTCCTGTCTCGGGCAGGATCGCCACGCAGCGCCCCGGTTGCGGTCTGCCAACCGCGCCGGGCTTGCGCGGCACACCGGGGGCCGAGGACACGTACGTCGAGATCTCGCTCATGCCCAATGCCTCGTAAAGCGCTCGTCCGGTGGCCTCCTGCCATTGCTCGAAAAGCCCGTCAGGCGGTGACTCACCCGCCATCAATCCGTGACGCAGCGACGCCATCGCACGTAACGCATTTGCATCCGCATACTTGAGCATCTGCCGGTAGACACCGGGCACCGCGGCAAAAAGCGTCGCGCCAGTGTGTGCGATGAGCCGCGGCCAGATCTCGGGCGACTTCTCGCCGGTATAGATAATCGCCGTGGCACCGTTCGCCCATGGGTCGGTGAGCCCCGACCCCAGTGTGAAGGTCCAGTTGAACGCGCCTGCATGCAGCATCCGGTCCGCTTCCGTGATGCCGTACCAGCCCTGATACATCGGACGCCGGCCCCATGCGGCGCGCTGGGCATGCAGCACACCTTTCGGGTTGGCCGTGGTGCCGGAGGTATAGACCATATAGGCTGGATCGTCGGCGCTCGTGTCGGCATAGTCCTGCATTGCGCCACAGGCAATCATCGCCGCCACGTCCTGCCCGCTGATGATGTCGATGCCAGGCGGTAGCCGTTCTCGTGGCAGGTGATCGGCCAGCGCCACGGCGCGCGCACCGCTGTCCGTGATGAGGAAGTTCGCTTCGTCGTCCGTCAGGTGCGTCGAGGTGGCGAGTGGCACAAGCCCGGCAGCGATGGCGCCGAAGAAGAAGAGAGCGTAGGCGCTGGTGTTGTCGAGCCGGATGAGAACCCGTTCGCCACTGACGAGGCCGCGCGCACTGAGGCCATGCGCGATCCGCAGTACCGCTGCCTCGATCTCGGCGAACGTCCAGCGCTCGGCCGGTGCGGACCCATCGACCGCGTCATAGACGAGCAGCGCGACCTTGCCGGGCGCGCGCTGCGCGGCCAGCCCGACGACATAGCGCGCCATGTTGAAGCGCTTCGGCGGCAGTGTGCCGGTGAAACGTGGCAACGCGTGATCGGAAGTGGCTTGGCTGGCCTTGGTCATGCAAGTCTAGCGTCCATCAATCGCGTCCGTGGCATGGCCGAAGTTCAGTCGGGTGCGCGTACATGTCCGCTCACGGGCTCTTATGCCACCACAGATCGATGCTGTAACCGAACAGTGGCGACTTTTCGGGATAGGCGAAGCGGTCCCAATAGGCGACCCATTGCTGCGGCAGGTAGAACAGGGGAATGACGTAATCGCCCGACAGCAGGGTTCTGTCGAGCGCCCGCGTTGCCGACACGAAGCTCTCCTGATCGTGCGCCGCGAGCATCGCCTGGATCATCGCGTCCACGGCTGGGTTTGCGACACCGGCCCAATTAAAGGTGCCGTCCTGTCGCGCCATGCGTGAATCCCAGCGGAAGATCTGCTCGTTGCCCGGCGAGAGCGATGCAGGCCACGTGGCCTGGATCATGTCATAGTCGTAACTGTTGAGCCGCTGCTGGTACTGGGCACTGTCGACGACGCGCGTACGCGCCGTGATGCCCAGCCGTGACAGCGCGCTGACAAAGCCGCCCAGAAGGCGCTCCTGCGCTGCTGAGGTTGCCAGAAACTCAAAGCTCAAGGGCGCACCCGTGACCGCTTTAACAAGCGTTCGCCCTTTCAAGACGTATCCTGCACGCTTCAGGAGATCGAACGCCGCGCGCAAGTTGGTACGGTCCTGGCCGCTGCCGTCTGAGACGGGGAACGCAAACGTACCCGCCATGACCTCAGGTTTCACCGCATCCTTGAAGGGCGCCAGCAGCTCGCGCTCGCGCTCATCCGCCGGTTTGTCGTGCGACGACAGGTCCGAGCGTTCGAAGTAGCTCTGCGTGCGCTTGTAAAGGCCATGATACAGGTTGCGGTTGACCCACTCGAAGTCGAATAGCTGGATCAAGGCGCGCCGCACCAGCGGATCTGCGAACACGTCCCGGCGCGTGTTGAAGGCCAGTGCCGTCATCCCTGCGGGGAGACCGATATCGAAGGATGTGCGCACGATCCGGCCGTCCTTGACGGCTGGAACATCATAGCCGGATGCCCAGCGCGCCGGATCCTCCTCATTCCAGAAATCAATCCCGCCGCTCTTGAAAGCCTCGAACATGGCGATCGCGTCGCGGTAGTAGTCGAAGCTCACTTCATCGAAGTTGAAGCGGCCGGTGTTGACGGGCAGATCGCGCCCCCAGTAGGCGGGGTTGCGCCGAAAAACGATCGAACGGCCCGGATCGACGCTCTCCACCGTGTAGGGACCAGACCCGATCGGTGTCTTGAGTGTCGTCTGGTCGAACGTCTCACTGTCCACGGCGTGTTTGGGCAGAATGGGCATGAGCCCGAGGATCAGCGGCATTTCGCGATCTTCGCCGTCGAGCACGAAGCGCACGCGATGAATCGATAGCTTTTCGGCAGATTTCACCTTGGAATAATAGGAACGGTGATTGGGCCGCCCCTTGTCACGCAGGAGCTGCCAGGAAAACAGGACGTCGTCCGCCGTGATCGCCTTTCCGTCGGAGAACGCTGCCTTGGGATTGAGATTGAAGATGATCTCGCTGCGGTCGTCCGCCATCTCAGCCGTCTCGGCAATGAGCCCATAGAGCGTGAATGGTTCGTCCAATCCGCGCGCCATCAAGGTCTCGTAGACGTACTCGCGCATGCCCGCCACCGGGTTGCCCTTGACGATCAGCGGATTGAGACTGTCGAAGCTGCCTGGCATGCCGATCGTGATGTGTCCGCCTTTCGGGGCCTGCGGATTGGCGTAGGAGAAGTGCGAAAAGCCGGGCGCCTCCTTCGGCGTGCCGTGCATTGCGATGCCATGTGCCGGCGTCATGTTTTGCGCAGCCGCAGTCGCCTCACGCGACAAGGCGATGCAGGTCGACAGCACGGCCATGACGACGAGAACGGCAAATACACCCCAGCCGCACGACTTAGGCAGCACGGATCTCGTCCGACCACCGCGAAATATGTCCCCCGGTTTTGTCATCTCAAATTTCACTCCACCGCCAAGACAGGAAATTTTCGCCTATAATTCCGCAACTTGCCTCGCACGCGAACAATTACCCCGATGTCCGCACAGAAAGATCGTGGACGATTCACGTGGCGTGATTGCCACGTCCGTATGGCATCGCTATGGGGATTTCTCCAAGTCTGGAATTTTGGCCACGCGATTGCCGCAATCCGAGACTTACTGCGGCAAACGAGGTTGCCGAGGGGCGACTTGGCCTAGCCGCGCACCGTGCGGCCGGAGTTTTCGAGGGGCAGGGCCGGGTTTAGGCGGCCCGCAGACGAGAGGTCTTTTGTTTATGGCACATCATGGTCGCCGCATGTCGTACGCGCCGCTGAGCGGTCGTGCGCTGATGACGTTGTCCGCCGCCGTCGCGCTCGGCTTGAGCGCGCTCTTTGTCGGCACGCCGGCATTGGCGCAGAAGAAAGACGCGCCAAAGAAGGAAGAGGCCAAGACTCCTGCGCCGGCCGCTGCCGAAAGTCAGAGTGCCTGGGTCAAGCTGTGCGAAGTCGCCAAGTTGAACAAGCCGCAGACGACGCCGGATGCGAAACCTGAGGTCGAAGAGAAGAAGATCTGCCTGACGCACCATGAGCGTCTCGACGGCAATACGGGCATGGTGCTGGTCTCCGCGGCTATTCGCGAGGTCGAGGGCCAGGACAAGAAGAGCCTGATGGTCATGGTGCCGCTCGGCATGGCGATCCCGCCAGGTGTCCGCGCCGCTGTCTATACGGTCGACCAATGGGCCAAGGCCGCCAAGAACGAGCAGATCGACGAGAAGCAGCTCAAGCCGGTCAATCTGAAGTACTCGCTGTGCCATGCAGCCGGCTGCACCGCCGAGATCGAGGCTGATGGAGACCTCATCGACCAGATGAAGAAGGGCGGCGGCCTGATGATCCTGGCACTCAATGCAGCTGCCAAGCCGGTCGGCTTCCCCGTTCCCCTCGATGGCTTCACCAAGGCGTTTGAAGGCCCGCCGGTCGACAACGAAAAGTACGCTCAGGCGCGCAGCCAGCTGATGGGCCAGATCCGCGAGCGTCAGGCCAAGATGATCGAGAAGATGAAGGAAGAGCAGAAGGCTAAGGCCGATGCCGCCAAGCTTCTCGACCCGCCTCCAGGCGCAGCGAAGGCCGCCGATAAGAAGAAGTAAAAGTGAGCCGCCGCATACGCGCGCTCAGGGGCCGCCGGTGATCAGCCGGCGGCCTTTTTGTTGTGCCTAAAGCACCAGCGCGTCGGCGTGGCCGGATTGCGCCGCTGCTTTAGGCTTGGCCGGCGCTTAGCGTGCTGCTCTGCTCAGTGCGTGCTGAGAAAAATGGCGTGATATCGCCCGTCGTCATCAAGCTTGAACAGCTCGCTGACCTTGGGATGGCGGACAGGCGTTCCTGTTTCATCGGGAAGCAGATTCTGTTCCGAAACGTAGGCGATATATTCGGTCTCAGCGTTCTCGGCCAGGAGGTGATAGTAGGGCTGGTCCTTCGCCGGTCGTACCTCCTCCGGGATCGACAGCCACCATTCCTCCGTATTGTTGAATACGGGATCGATGTCGAACACGATACCGCGGAATGGATAGATGCGGTGGCGGACCACATCGCCCACCGCATATCTTGCCTTTTTCATTGTCTCAATCGTTGCATGCGCTGGATCCGCGCTGGCCCGCCGTAACGACAAACCGGACCGGCTCATATTTGCGGACTATTCGACTGAGCCTCGTCCAACCTGTCAATGGGCAGAATGTTGTGGCAGAGCAAATCGAGTTGATGTCCGCAGGGCGAATGTTGCCGAGCGTGACGGCCGCTCACAGACCATAGGCGGCCGCCCGGGCAGGGTCCTTGGAGGCCACCAGCTTGGCAAGATCAACAATCACCTTGGCCTGTTTCCAGGTCGCGTCGTCCTGCATCTTGCCGTCGATCATCACCGCGCCGGTCCCGTCCGGCATCGCCTCGAGAATACGCTTGGCGAACGACACCTCCTTCTCGTCGGGCGAGAACACGCGCTTGGCGATGTCGATCTGGGTCGGGTGCAGCGACCAGGCGCCGAGGCAGCCCTGCAGGAAGGCATTGCGGAACTGGCTCTCGCAGGCGGCAAGGTCGGCAAAATCGCCGAATGGCCCGTAAAAGGGCTTCAAGCCATATGACAGACAGGCATCAACCATCTTGCCCACCGTGTAGTGCCACAGGTCCTGCTGGTAGGCGGCGCGTGCGGCCTGCGGGTCGGCTCCGGGGTCAGCCAGAACGGCATAGTCGGGGTGGCCGCCGCCGACGCGGGTCGTTTTCATTCCGCGCGAAGCCGCCAGATCGGCAGGACCAAGACTCATGCCATGCATGCGCGGAGAGGCCGCCGCGATCGCCTCGACGTTCTTTACGCCTTCCGCGGTCTCCAGAATCGCGTGGATCAGGATCGGCTTCGTGACCTTGTGCCGGGCTTCCAGCTGTGCAAGCAACTGGTCGAGATAATGAATGTCCCAAGGCCCCTCGACCTTGGGCAGCATGATAACGTCGACCTTGTTGCCGACCTTGGAGACGATCTCGATGATGTCGTCGAGCGCCCAGGGGCTGTTGAGGCAGTTGATGCGCGTCCAAAGGCCCGTCGCCCCGTAGTCGTGATCGCGCGCCATCTTGATGAAACCCTGGCGTGCGGCCTCCTTCTGATCGGCCGGGATGGCATCCTCGAGGTTGCCAAGTATGACGTCGACCTTGGAGATCATCTCGCCGAGCTTCGCCTGGATCTTCTCATTATGTGGGGGCACGAAGTGAATCATGCGTTCGAGGCGCACGGGCAGAGCGCGATAAGGCTCTGGTGCGCCGATGGCGAGAGGAGCGAAATGGCGGGCAGGCGTGCGGATCGCGGTCATCGGTCGAAGACGTCCCAGATTTTGTTGAAATGGTTGGCAGGTCGGGCTTGTCGCGCCGCAATCTAGAGGCGCAGCTATGTCTGTCAAATGGCAAGTGTGGGCCATCGGCCGGCAGGCAGCCCGGTTTGCCGGAGGAGCCCAGTGGCCTCCCGGGCCGGCATCATTGGGCCAGGAACATTTCGCGCAGCCCGGCTCGGGCGATACAAGTCGAGACGATTGGCCAGAATAACCCCAATTGGGGTCGAACAATGAAAAGACCCGGCGTTCATGGGCGCCGGGTCTGATTTTCAAACTCAATCCGCGTCTGCGGCGCTCGTATCACATGCGGATGACGGCGCCTGCGATCGAACGCGCGCGTGTGCGCACCGCACCACCGTCATTGCCTGACTGCACGAGCCAGCGGCCGTTGGCGGCCTGGCCGACGATCTGGCCGACATGATGACGCCAAACGACCACGGCGCCGACCTGCGGAGAGGCAGGACGGCCGTAGTTGCGCCAGTTCCAGGCGACGTTGTACTCGGAACCGCCGCCGCGCTGGGTGCGCATCCACCAGCCGCACCACTTGCGCGGGCGCGCGCCCGCACCGTAGCGGCTCGATGAAGCATAGCTCGAATATCCCAGGGACATGCGCTCGTCGCTGCGATAGTTGCGACGCGCGCTGCGCGTGCCGCGGCTGCGTGTGCCTTGGCTGCGAGCGCCCCGGCTGTTTTTGCGCGGGCCCATGACGTAGCCGTGCGGGCCGTAGTGACCGATCGTCGAGGTGGTGCTGCTCGAGTAGGTCCTCTTCTTTTTCGGACGTGCATCCGCGTCGGATGCGATGACCGGCAGAACCACGATGGCAGCCAGCAGCGCTGCGAGAATACGCGTAAGCATGATGATTTCCCCTTGAACTCTTACACGACGCCGCCCTTCGCCCATGAATCGTGTTGAGATCAAGACTTCCGCGCTAAGTGCGACAAAACGCACGCATTTTCCGTGATTTGCGAGTCATGGTTCGTAATAAATGTGAACTAATCAAGTGGGGCGCAACCGGTGTTATTGCCTTGTGTACAAAGGCAATTCTTGTCCGTTTCATTGTATTCTTCGACAAACGTCTACGGCGGGTTGCCGCACCGATGTCAGCGCGCTTGAAACAAGCATGCGCAGCCTCTCACAGATGGCCCGAGACAGGCGGTATGTGCCTTGCGCACGCTGGCCGATACTTGACTTGATATGCACCTCCATGCCTTTAAGCCGCACATCATTTGCGAGGGGCAAGAGGCGAAGAGATGGGCATTGCATTCGTATTTCCAGGGCAGGGCAGCCAGGATGTCGGCATGGGCAAGGCGCTCGCGGAAAACTTCGCCGCTGCCCGCGAAGTCTTCGATGAGGTCGACGCAGCGCTTGGTGAAAAACTTTCCGCGATCATGTGGGAAGGCCCCAAGGAGACGTTGACACTCACAGCCAACGCACAGCCGGCGCTGATGGCTGTATCCCTGGCTGTCATGCGCGTGCTCGAAAAAGAAAAAGGATTCAAGCTGGCCGACAGGGTGACGTACGTTGCCGGCCATTCGTTGGGCGAATATTCCGCGCTCGCGGCCGCCGGTGCATTTACACTTGCCGACACCGCGCGCTTGCTGCGTCTTCGCGGCGATGCGATGCAGAAGGCGGTGCCGGTAGGTGAGGGGGCCATGGCCGCGCTCCTCGGCGTCGGTATCGATGTGGCGCAGAAGGTCGCCGAAGCGGCAGCGCAAGGAGATGTCTGCCAGATTGCCAACGACAATGACCCAAGCCAGGTCGTGCTGTCGGGGCACAAACGCGCAATCGACCGCGTGGCCGAGGTTGGCAAGCCGCTGGGTGTCCGCCGCGCGATGCCGCTGCCTGTCTCCGCGCCTTTCCATTGCGCACTGATGCGGCCTGCCGCCGAGGCGATGGCCGAAGCGCTGTCAAAAGTCGATATCAAGACACCAGCTGTGCCGGTGATCACCAACGTGCTGGCGTCACCGATCTCTGATCCCGATGAGATCCGCAAGCGCCTGGTCGAACAGGTGACGGGAACGGTCCGCTGGCGCGAGAGCGTTCAGTACATGGCCGCCAACGGCATTACCGAAATCTATGAGATCGGCGCGGGAAAGGTGCTGGCGGGCCTCGTCGGCCGTATAGAGAAGTCAATCAAGACGGCTTCCATCGGCACGCCCGATGACGTGGCGGCCCAGTCCGCCAACCTTGTCTGAGATCGATGATGGCGCGCGCAACGGACGCGTGACATTGCAGGCCGACCCATATCGTTAACCTTGCCCGGCGCTGTCGTTGCTTGACGCTGGCGGGCTGGTCGCGCACAAAGCGGCAGATTTTCCGCACCCAACCAGGAACCTTGCGACATGTTTGATCTGACCGGCAAGACCGCGCTCGTCACCGGTGCCACGGGCGGCATCGGCGGCGCCATCGCCCGCACCTTCCATAAGGCGGGCGCGACCGTCGCCGTCTCCGGACGCCAGGTCGAGAAGCTCGACGCGCTTGCGAAGGAGCTTGGCGAGCGCATCATTGTCGTGCCCTGCGATCTTGCCGATCGTGCCGCCGTGGGCAAGCTCGTTGACGACACGGTCAAGGCGGTCGGTGGGCGCCTTGATATCATCGTCAACAATGCCGGACTGACCAAGGACAACCTCTTCATGGTGATGAAGGACGAGCAGTGGGACGACGTCATTGCCGTCAACCTCACCTCGACATTCATGATCTGCCGCGCCGGCGCACGCCACATGATGCGGTCCAAGACCGGCTATGGCCGTATCGTCAACATCTCCTCCGTCTCCGGAGTGTTCGGCAATCCCGGGCAGGGCAACTACGCTGCCTCCAAGGCAGGAATGATCGGCATGACGAAATCGCTGGCCCGTGAGGTGGCCTCACGTGGCATCACCGCCAATTGCATTGCCCCGGGCTTCATCAAAACCGCCATGACGGACGCCTTGAATGAGAAGCAGACGGAGGAGATCGCCAAGATGATCCCTGCCCAGCGCTTCGGCGACCCCGGGGACATCGCTGCCGCGGCCCTCTATTTGGCGAGCACGGAGGGAGGTTACGTCACCGGCCAGACGTTGCACGTCAATGGCGGCATGGCGATGATCTAGGCCCTTTGCCGCAGCGCAAGAGCCGATCTGGCGACCGCGGCCGGACAATTTCGGGGGATCGGCGTCAAGTCAGTGCATCGCAGCACTAAATCGGGGTTTCCCGGCCGTTCGAACAGTGGCGCAGAGGCGCTGGCCAAGGGCCAGGAAGTGTGTTAACGAGCCGCTGGTTTTCGGCTGCGGAAACTGGGGAAAAACCCAGCGACCAAGGGCTCAGCCGATGCCTCTGGCCCGGGACTCGTGTACCGCCAATCAATCGGACATTCGAGACCATCGATGTCGGTGTTGTCGGGACGGGGAACTCGGGAGTGAGACACCGGCACAGATACCGGCACGGAACATGATCGGTTGGTACCGAGAAAAAAGAACCTCAATAGAGCTTAAGGACGCGAGGGAAGACTATGAGTGATGTTGCTGAGCGCGTGAAGAAGATCGTCGTGGAACACTTGGGCGTGGAGGCCGAGAAGGTCACCGAGAACGCCAGCTTCATCGATGACCTGGGCGCTGACAGCTTGGATACGGTCGAGCTGGTGATGGCGTTCGAGGAGGAGTTCGGGTGCGAGATCCCTGACGACGCCGCCGAGCACATTCTGACTGTCGGCGATGCGGTGAAGTTCCTCGAAAAGAACGCTTCGGCCGCTTGATATTCGGGTTCACAACCGACACGCGATCCGGCGGCGCTCTGCCGCCGGATCGCGGAGGCTCTCTCGATCGGCGCGGGGATATTTCTCCCGTGCCTCATGACGATCCGGCCCGCGCCCTTTAACGGTGATGCGAGCCTTCTTACGACATCGCGGGAGCCGAACGCGCCGGTGGTACGGGAGCCGAAGGGTTTCATGGACTACCGGCGAAGATCCGTCAGCGCTTGCCCCGCAGCGCTCCATCAACGTGCGAGGATCGAACCATGCGCCGCGTCGTCGTCACTGGTCTGGGTCTTGTCACACCGCTTGGCTGCGGTGTCGAGGCCGTGTGGAAGCGGCTGCTTGAAGGCAAGAGCGGCGCCAAGCGAATCGACAAGTTCGATGCCTCAGATCTCAGCTGCCAGATCGCCAACTTCGTGCCCCGCGGCGCCACCGCCGATGGCCTGTTCAATGCCGACGATTGGATGGAGCCCAAGGAGCAGCGCAAGGTCGACGACTACATCATTTACGCGGTGGCAGCGGCTGACCAGGCTCTGGCCGACGCCGGCTTCAAGGCCGACACCAAGGAAAAGCAGGAGAATACGGGCGTTCTGATCGGCTCCGGCATCGGCGGCCTCTCAGGCATTGCTGACACATCGCTTCTGTTGCGCGACAAAGGCCCGCGCCGCGTCTCGCCGTTCTTCATCCCTGGCCGCCTCATCAATCTCGCAGCGGGCTACGTCTCCATCAAGCACCGCCTCAAGGGTCCCAACCACGCGGTCGTTACCGCCTGCGCCACCGGTACGCACGCGATCGGTGATGCGGCGCGCCTCGTGGCGCTGGGGGATGCCGATGTGATGGTCGCGGGTGGCACGGAAAGCCCGATCTGCCGCATTGGTATGGCCGGCTTCATTGCCTGCCGCGCTCTCTCGACAGGCTTCAACGACACGCCCGAAAAGGCATCTCGTCCCTACGACAAGGATCGCGACGGCTTCGTCATGGGTGAGGGCGCCGGCCTCGTTGTGCTGGAGGAGTACGAGCACGCCAAGGCACGCGGGGCGAAAATCTACGCCGAGGTCATCGGCTACGGAATGTCTGGCGACGCCTACCATATCACGGCACCCGAGGAGACCGGCGACGGCGCCTACCGCTGCATGCGCGCCGCCCTCAAACGTGCCGGCATCTCGACAAGTGAGATCGACTACATCAACGCGCACGGCACTTCGACGCCGATGGGCGACGAGATCGAGCTTGGTGCGGTCGAGCGCCTGTTCGGCAACGCCGCGGGCAAGCTCAAGATGTCGTCCACCAAATCGGCCATCGGTCACCTGCTGGGGGCGGCCGGCTCGGTGGAAGCGATCTTTTCCATCCTCGCGATGCGCGACAGCATTGCGCCGCCGACACTCAATCTCGATAACCCCTCGGTGGAGACATCGATCGATCTGGTGCCGCACAAGGCGGTGGGCGCCGAGATCAACACGGTGCTCTCCAATTCGTTCGGCTTCGGCGGCACCAACGCATCGCTCGTCATGCGCCGGGTGGACTAGACAGAAGAACGGCGCCCGGAGAACGCTGGCGGAGCGTTTCGAAATACGCCGTTTTGCCATATTTTGACGGTCCTCTGCGCGGAGGTGACGGGGCTGTCGTCGGGGGAATGTCGACGCCCGTAACCGGGAGTGTGCCGTGGCAAAAGTCCGCTTCTGAGGGCGGTGTCAGGGCCTTGCATTGATCAGGCCTCGTTTCGATCGCAGGTGCGCGCACCCGAAGGTTGAATGCAAACCCGCACCGCACGAGGTGAAGAGGGGGTGGTGGTCCAGGGCATGAGCAAAAGGCAGTCTCCGGATCCTATCTCCCGCAATCGAGACGTAACGCTCGATGCCGGCAAGACGCGTCCCAAAAGCCCGCTCGAAGCGCTCGAGCCCGCTCGCGCCCCAAGCCGCCCGCGCCGCAAGTACCGCGAGCCTTCGCGCCGCATGAGCGGCTTTGCCCGTTTCGTCTCAGGCGTCATGACGCTGGCTCTGGCGGCGATGATCCTGGCCGGCGGAGGAGTGCTCTGGTTCGTCCACGAATTCGAAAAGGCAGGGCCGCTGACAGTGTCGCGCACCTTTGGCGTTCCGCGCGGCGAAGGACCCATCGAAATTGCCGCCCAGCTCGAGCGTGACGGCATCATCTCCAATCGCTGGGTGTTCGTTGCCGGGCATTACGCACGCGCCACCATGAATCGCGGTAAGCCGCAGCATCTGAAGGCCGGCGAATACGAGTTCAAGAAGGGCGCCAGCGCCGCGGAGGTGCACGCAACGCTCGTGGAAGGAAAGTCGATCCTCTCCAAGATCACGTTGCCTGAAGGTTTGACGAGCGCCCAGATCGTCGAACGGATCAAAGCCCATGACGATTTCGACGGCGACATCACCGAAATCCCGCCCGAAGGAACGCTGCTGCCCGATACCTATCGCTTCTCCAAGGGCATGAAGCGCCAGGAACTGATCGACCGCATGCGCGCCGAGCAGGAGCGCTTGCTCGCCACGGTTTGGGAGAAGCGCCAGCCGGGCCTCCCGGTGGCAACGCCGCAGGAGGCGCTGATTCTGGCTTCCATCATCGAGAAAGAGACCGGTCGCGCCGACGAGCGCGAACGCGTCGCCGCCGTCTTCGTCAATCGGCTGAAGAAGAAGATGCGTCTGCAGTCGGACCCGACGATTATCTATGGGCTGGTCGGCGGACAGGGATCGCTGGGCCGTCCGATCACGCGCGCCGACATTGATGGCAAGACACCCCACAATACGTACCAGATTAGCGGCCTGCCTCCGACTCCGATCTGCAACCCAGGCCGATCCGCCATCGAGGCGACGCTCAATCCGGCCAAGACGGACGACCTTTATTTCGTCGCAGACGGCTCGGGAGGACATGCATTCTCCGCTACCCTGAAGGAGCACAATGCCGCCGTGGCCAACTGGCGTCGCATCGAACGTACTGTGCGCAAGGAGGCAGAGGAGGGTTCCGCCGCCGCACCCGAGACGGCACCGATGCCCGTCACCGCGGGCACACGCGCCCGATCGATCCCAGCGCCGCCGCCTGCTGGTGAAACGCCGGAGGACAAGGACGGCAGGCCAGCTCCTCGGCCCACTGTGACGACATTGAATGCTCCCGCCCCGGACGTCAGCGCCGATGCTGTCGCACCCGCAACCCAGTTGGCCCCCGAAATGACACCGCTGCCAATGCGCAAGCCGAAACGCTAGCGCCTGTTGAGCTGAAGTGTGCAGCGGTTCAGTCTTGAAGACGTGGTCTTACCAAAAGACTGGGTCGTCTACCGTGTGTCGGCGAAGCGCGAACTTGATCGATGCTGGTGATCCGTGCACGGGGCGCGCGCTCCGCTGAGCAAGGTCCGCCATCCGGTGTCGAACCATCTTATGCTTCCGGCGGGTTGTTGCGGAGCCACCCAGCCAGTAAAGTCCCCGCGCCTTCACACAAGCTTCCGAACCGGAACGGCTGGGAGGCATCACCGCCAATGAGACAATTGGCCTGCGAGAGCCAGACAGCCGCCGGAAGTCGTCACATGAGCCTCAAAAGCATGACTGGATTTGGCCGCGCCGATGGGAGCTTCGGCGGTATCAGCTGGACCTGGGAGGTCCGTAGCGTGAATGGCCGGGGTCTTGATGTGCGCCTGCGCGTACCGCCGGGCAGCGACGCCTTGGAGCCACGCGTGCGCGAGGCCGTGGCGCGCCGCTTTGCTCGCGGCAGCATCACCATCAGCCTGCAGATCCAGCGCGAAACGGGGGCCACCGAGATTCGCCTCAACGAGGCCGCCCTCGAGCAGGTCCTGAAGGCCGCAGAGCACATCCAGCATCTGACCGGTTGCGAACGCCCGCGCGTGGAGGGTCTGCTGGCACTGAAAGGCGTTCTGGAAACGGTCGAGCCGATCGAGGACGAGGCGTCGCTCAAGGCCCGTCACGATGCCATGATCGCGAGCCTTGAAGTGGCGCTGACCGGGCTTGCGGCGGCCCGTACTGCCGAAGGCGAGCGGTTGAGCGCAGTTATCGCTGACCAGCTGTCTGAAATCGCGCGCCTGGTCGCCAAGGTTGCCGCAAGTCCGTCGCGGACGCCTTCGGCAATCGCAACGCGTCTCGCCGAACAAGTCCGAAGGTTGCTCGACACTGGTGCATCGCTCGACCGCGACCGGCTGCACCAGGAGGCGGTATTGATTGCGACGCGCGCCGACGTCGAGGAGGAACTGCAGCGCCTCATAGCGCATGTCGCCGCGACGCGCGAACTCCTGGGCGAGTCGGGCCCGGCAGGGCGCAAACTCGATTTCCTCACACAGGAGTTCAATCGCGAGGCCAACACGCTTTGTTCAAAGGCCAACGCGAGCGACGTGACCGGCGCCGGACTGGCGTTGAAAACCGTGATCGATCAGATGCGCGAGCAGGTGCAGAACATCGAGTAAATAGGCTGAAGCTTGATCGGCTGAGTGGTGGGGGTCGTTTTCCGTGCAACGTGCCCCCTAATCATGTCGAGGCAAGTTTGTGGAACGAATGCGAATGCCGACTGCAAGACTGAAACGCCGTGGACTGCTACTCGTCCTCTCATCGCCATCAGGGGCCGGCAAGACGACGCTGGCCAAGCGCCTGCTCGCCGCCGAGCCCGGGACGATCAGCATGTCGGTCTCTATCACCACGCGCAAACCGCGCCCCGGCGAGGTGGATGGAAAGGATTATCGCTTCCTCGACAAGGCGGAGTTCTTGCGCCTGCGTGACGCCGGCGCGCTGCTGGAATGGGCCGAGGTCTTCGACAACTTCTATGGCAGCGAACGGGCGCAGGTGGAAAGCGCTGTCGAATCCGGCCACGATGTGCTGTTCGACATCGATTGGCAGGGTGCGCGCCAGCTCGCCGAGACGATGTCGCGCGATCTCGTCCGCATTTTCATCTTGCCGCCATCCGGCAAGGCCTTGGAGCAACGGCTTACCTCACGCAATATGGACAGCCCCGACGTCGTCGCGCGTCGCATGGCGAAGGCTGCCGACGAGATCAGCCATTGGCCGGAATACGATTACGTCATCATCAACCATGACATCGACGCAAGCTTTGCCGAGCTGATGGCGATCATTACGGCCGAACGCTTGCGCCGTGAGCGCCAGGTCGGCCTTTCTGCCTTCGTCCGCGAGATCGAGAGCGAGCTTTGATCGCGCCGCCAGCCGGTCGCCCCTGCGTGGCGCGATCGCATGACAGCGCGCCGCGCGACACACAAGCCTTTCACGGCTAGAGCAGGTCAGGTTTTGATTGAATCATGTCTGGCCGTTTTGGCCTGCTCTATCTGTTTGTTTGAGAACCTCAATCACGGCCTCGATGGAAGCAGTCGCGCTTCCATCTCAGCCGATCAGGCTCTTGGCGCGGTCGAGCACCTTGGCGAGCATGGCGAATTGCTCGACGCTGACGCGCTCGGCTCGTTCTTCCGGTGATATGCCCACTTCACGCAGCAAGACTTCCGGCATCGGCACCAGCGACTTCAAACTCTGGCGTAGCATTTTACGCCGTTGACCGAAGGCCGCGTGCGTGACGCGGCCAAGTGTTGTGACCGAGCAGTCAGGGTAGGGTGCTGCGCGCGGCGTGAAATGCACCACGGCCGATGCAACCTTGGGCGGCGGCGTGAAGGCTTCCGGTCCCAGACGGAAGCCAATGCGGACCTCTGTTCTCCACTGCGAAATGACCGCCAGCCGCCCGTAGGCTTTCGAACCGGGTGCAGCGACAATCCGCTCGGCCACCTCTTTTTGGAACATCAGCGACATTGAGGAGAACCACGGCGGCCAGGGCTCGCTCTCGAGCCACCGCACCAGAAGCATGGTCGCGATGTTGTAGGGCAGGTTGGCAGCAATAATCACGCGCTCGTCGACACCCAGCCGCGACAGCTCGCGCGGCCAATCGACTGCAAGCGCGTCGGCGGCGAGGATCTCGAGTTGGCCGGGATAACGTGTCGCAACCTGACCTAGCGCCGCGACGGCGCGGTCATCCCGCTCCACCGCAATGACGCGTTTTGCTCCCTCCATGAGCAGCGCCCGTGTGAGCCCGCCGGGACCCGGTCCGATTTCAACCACCGTGCGCCCTTCAAGCGGACCTGCGGCCCGCGCCAGCTTTCGCGTCAGATTGAGATCGAGCAGGAAGTTCTGGCCCAGGCTCTTTTTCGGTGTGAGGTCGTAAGCTGCAATGACGTCACGTAACGGCTGCAAGCCATCCGGGCTTTGCCCGCCGCGCGGGGCGGGAGCAACGTCGCACGCTAAGTTATCCGTATCGTCGGATGTCTTGCTCATCGCGCATTGGCCCCCGCGGCGTCGCGCGCATCGCTAATGCGCCGCGCAAGATGCATGGCCGCAATCAGGCTCGATGGCGAAGCCGAACCGGCTCCGGCGATGTCGAAGGCGGTCCCGTGATCGGGCGAAGTCCTGACGAAGGGAAGACCCAGCGTCACGTTCACGCCCGTGTCGAAAGCAAGCGTCTTGGCCGGTATGAGTGCCTGATCGTGATACATCGCGAGCACGGCATCGTACGTTGCACGCCGCGCCGCATGAAAGAGCGTATCAGCCGGATGCGGGCCGGTCACATCGACACCCTCGGCCTTCAGATGCGCAATTGCAGGCGTGATGATGTCGATATCCTCGCGCCCCATGGCCCCATCCTCGCCCGCATGAGGATTGAGGCCGGCAACTGCGATACGCGGATGAGCAATTGCGAAGTCGCGACGCAGCGCATCGGCCATGATCCGCACGTTCGCCACGATCGCATCCGCGCTAATGGCGCCCGGCACGGCCGCAAGCGGAATGTGGATCGTCAGGGGGACCACCAGCAGTGCCTCCGACGCGATCATCATCACCGTCACAAAGGGACCGCCTGAAACCATTCGGCCCGCGAGTTCCGCCAGATACTCGGTGTGGCCCGGGTGCTGAAAGCCTGCCTGGTAGAGCACGTTCTTGGCAATCGGGTTCGTTACCACGGCGCTGGCGTGCCCAGCGACGGTATCTGCAACTGCGCGCTCAATGGCTTCGATCACTGCGGCGCTGTTTGATGGATCCGCAACTCCAGGTCGGGCCGGCGCGTTGAGCGGAATATCGATGACGGGCAGTGCGGCGTCGAACGTGGTGATGGCATCGCGCGGTGCGCCGATGACCCTTATCGGCACTGCCAGCCCAATCGCTTCGGCACGCGTAGCAAGTGCAGCGGCGCTTCCGTAAAGCGCGAACGGCGCCATTCGATCCGCATTACGGCGATGCCAGACCATCGCCGTCAGCTCCAGCCCGATGCCGGCAGGATCGCCCATTGTCACGGCCAGAGGTGCCGCATCCAATCGTTCTGTGAAATCGGTTATCATGAGGTCATGGAAGGCGCAAAGCAGCGCACAAATCAAGAGCGCCGCACGCCGGCATCACGGCAAGCGTGTCACAGCGCCTGGCACAGGCCCGACTTTGCCTCTGCGCGACAGTCGATCGTCGCGTCCTGTCGCAGGTCCTTGAGGTGCTTGCGTGCCAGGATGTCGAGCTCCTTGCGCCGCCGCTCTTCCTTCGCCGAGCTGCCCGAGCCCCCGCCAACGCCTGGCGCGGCCTTGTCCGCTGCGGTTTCCTTGCGCTCGCAAACCGCCCAAAGCTCGACGCCGTCGGGCCCGACGTTGGGCGGGATCATTTCGCCGCTCTTGGCATTGAGGAGGAGCGTGCGTGTCGGTTCGGCGATGCTGGCCGGCTGACGCTCACCAAGATCCTCGAACTTGGCCCCGAACGACGAAGCGAGTTTGGCCGTCGACTTGCAACTGGAGAACTTGCGGCGCAGCTGATCGGCCTGAGCCAGCTTCTCGGCAACGATGCGCTGGTCAAGATTGCTGGGCACCTCGAACGTCACCCGCTGAACCTTGAGCTGAACGTTGCTCGCGCCATCACCCTCGTCTCCGCCCGCGAACGCCGGATCAACGAAGCGATCGACATCGCGCTCGGTTATGGCGATCTGGTAGCCGAAACGCCGCCTGACGACGGCACTCCAGGACGTCATGGCGCGGAAACGCTGACGCATCGTAGCAATATCGACGCCTGCGCCGGCCATATGCTTGGCGAACTGGTCGAGCGTCATCTTGTTGCGTTCCGCAATGCCCGAGATGATCTTGTTGACCTCATCGTCGCTGGCCACGACGTTGTTGCGTTTGGCCTCCTGAAGCTTCAGCCGCTCTTCGACCAACTCCTTGATTGCCTGCTTCTCCGTGCCGCGCACCGCCTGGGCACGCGCCTCACGCTGAAGTTGCTCCATCATGGCCTTTTGCTTGCCCTTGATGAACTCCTGTTGAATCTTTTGCAGTTCCTCGCGTGACTGCGGATTGCGCTTTGTCGCGTAGGCGCGGAACTCGTCGTTGATCTTGGGGTTCTTGACGATCTTTTCCCAGCGCGCCTTGGCGTTAGTGCGCATGTAGTCGCCGATATTGGCGCTGAGTGCGAGCAGGCGGCCGCGCTGTTCCACCTCATAGGCGGTGATCGGCTCGTCGTTAACGAGAACGACAATGGCATGTTCGCTGCTGGTTGCCTGCGCCTGCATGTCGCCAAGTCCGAAGACGCCTGTGACAAACGCGGCGCACGCGCATAGGCCCGCCCCCAGAACAGTGGGAGAGTAGACGCGTCGATTGAGGTCGAGCCTGGAGGACATAATAATCGGTTCCCGGACATCAAGGGCCGCTGCTGCCGCGACGATTCGCTGGTGTGCGATAGTACTCCGCCCACGCGGACGAAGATTGGCTTATCCACATAACCGTGGCAACGCCATGGCTGACCCCGCGCGGCATGCATGGCGGCCCATATGCAGCCCAACCCCCTGTGACGCCGATGAGCTCCGTGGCTCCAGCGCGGCACCGGCGCTAAAACATTAATTCCTGAGCTCGTTCTGCTGGTCGCCAAAAACAAAATCCAGCGCATCTGTCTTGTACTGATAAGAGCCGAGATGCTTGAACTGGAAGTTCAGCATTACCGTGCGGTCGGGCTCCAGATCGCGTGTCGGATCACTGATGAACGTCTCCTGATACGTTGCCGTCAAAACGAAGCACTCGTCGGAGTACTTGATCTGGAAAGTGTCCATCAGCCGTTGCGAATTGTCGATGTCATAGCGCATCGTGCCAAGCACGCTCCAGTGCTCGGAAAGCTGTAGTCCGAGCGCGCCTGAAATATCCTGCTGGTCGTCGTCCTTCTGCTGCGGATCGAGCGCGGAGAACGTGTAGGTCGCCTGCGCGAGGACGGGGCCGAAATTCAGCTGGCCGGCGAGATCGGTTCTCCGCAGCGCGAAGTTCTCCTGATCGAAGCGGCTTTGCGAAATGACACGGAAGATGTTCGATGGCGCCAGATATGCACCCAACACGTAGTCGGAACGGTCGGTCTCCAGGCCGCTGTAAGGATTGTAGTTGGCGCGGCCATCGAAATCGATTCCCGGATCTGCGAACGCGTTCTCGCCAGCCAGATGGAAGCTTTGGCCGGCCAGCAGCTTGGCGTAGCCGCCATTATTGTGGGTAAACGTATACTGCACACCGACGTTGGCGCGCGTGCCGGTTTCGACCCGGTCATAGCCGGAGAACTTATCGATTTCGAACAGAGTCGTATCGTCGAAGATCAAGCTGCGCGCATCCTCGACGGGTAGCTCGCTTTGTTGCACGTGCGCCTGACGCACCACGATCTGGCCGATCGGCTCGATCACATGGCTGCCGGAGCTGCCGGTGGCAACCCAGGGATAGCTGATAGTCGCGCCGCCCGCAGCCAGTCCACGCACGAAGTTAGTGCTCTCGTCGACAGCGGTCACGGCTTGATTGTAGCCCGCATAAGAGTAGGCGTCGCCGCGTAGATGAGCAAAAGGCGTATAGGTGATGCCAAGTGAATCTGTGAGCTGCCGGCGCCATTTCACTTCCGTGACGGCGCGCGTCAGCTCATGACTGACGTTGAATTTCGTGTTCGGGATTGGATTACCGCTGCCGTCCAACATCGAGAAATCGCCATTGCGGGAGAAGCTCAGCGCATTGGTGTTCCACTTGAGCTCACCGCCGAGGACCGGGTCGGCAAACACATAATTGTGGTCGATGATCGGATGTACGAGGCTCTCGGCGGAATCGGTGTCCTGGAAGGTCAGGCCGCCGAAGTGATAGAGCTTGATGCCCATGTAATTGCGGCCCGAGATGCCCTCGAGATAGACCTCGTTGACGCGGTCGGTCAGCAGCACACCGTCGAGCTTATAGAAACGGCGATAGGTGTCGTCGCTCTCCAGCGTCGCGTCCCATCCCAGGTTCCACCAGCTCCCCAGCGAGAATTTGCCTCGCGTCTCGATCGTACCGCGCCAGCCGTCGAGATCGCGGTTGTCGCGTGTGGGATCCTTCGGCGCCGGCAGTTCCCGCCAATCCTGGTCGAGACCTGAGAACTTGATCGTGTACATGCCGTTGGCAAGGCGGTGGCGCCATTCGCCCTGCCAGACCACGCCCTGCTTGGCCGTGTACATCGGGTTGAACAGGAAATCGTAGTTCGGCGCGAGCGCGAAGTAATACGGCACCTCGGTATAAAAGCCGAGGTTATTGCTCGACACGCCGAATCCCGGCGGCAGCAGGCCCGACTTGCGCTTCACGGAAGGATCGGCGTGCTGGAAGTAGGGGACATAGAGAATTGGCTGGCCGAACACCTCGAATTGAGCATCCTGGTACGTGACCGTGGCCGCCTGCTTGTCGTGGATGACGCGTGCCGCCGAGATGCACCAGAGCGGCGGCATCCCGCCATCGCTCTTGCACGGCGTGAATTTGCCGTTGATGAACTCGGTGACGTTGCCCTCCCGCCGTGTCGCGCGTTCCGCGGCAATTCGCGTGTCGTCCTTTGCTACCACAGATAGGGATTGCACAAATCCGTCGCGGAAATCGTCGGTCAGCGTGTAGCGGTCAGCGCGCACGACGTTGCCGTTGGGCTCCTTGAGTACGACGTTACCGGCAGCCGTCAGTGTCTGCGCACTTTGGTCGTAAATGACCTCATCTGCGGTCAGGATGTAGTTCGAGTAGTAGATCTCGACATTGCCGCGCGCGATCACGCTATTGGAATTGTTGTCGTAGACGAGCTGGTCGCCCTGCAGATAGAGCGGTTGCGTCTTGTCCGGAGGCTTGATCTTGCCCAGCGGATTTCCGCCCTTCGAGGGAAAGGCTTTGGGCGAGGTTGGAGCCCCCTGGATCCGGCTGGCATAGTCGCCCCCAATGACCGGATCCCGCGCCGCGGCCTGTGAAACTGTCAGCACGAAGGCAGACAAGCACGCGGCAACGGCAACCGCGAGGAGGCGCACGAGCGACCGCGCCAGCGCGCAAGCGTCTTGCACGCCAGTGCGAGCTGTCTTGCAACCCGCCCGCGGTGACCGCGTTTCACGCATCACTCAGCCGTCCTCCTGGTGCATCAGCACCGTCAGTGACACGAACATGGTTAGCGACACCGGAAGCCAGACGGCCGCCCATGCAGGCGCCAGTCCGGCCAAACCGAGCTGTCGAGAAACTTCGGCCAACAAGAAGAAGCCAAATCCCCCAATCATTCCAGTGACGACCATAGTCTGGATGCCCCCCGAGCGGAATGACTTAAGCGACACAGTAGCCGCCAAAAGCACCATGGCCACGCAGAGCAGCGGACGGGCCAGGAGGAGGGCGTACTGGATGCGAAAAATTTCCGTGGAAAGAGATGCTTTTTCAGCATCTTCAATCAGATTCGGCAGTTCCCAGAACGACGTGGCATAGGCAGAGCCGAGTGCCTCTGTCGCGCGCTCTGGAGTAAGGTAGGTTGAGAGCAGATAGGTGCCGTATTCCTGCGGCTCCTCGGAGGGGCGCGATACCCAGGTTTCCTGCAGCCGCCAATAGCCGTCCATCAGGCGTGCGGATCGGGCATCGACGCGCTCCTTGAAGATGCCGTTCTGATCGTAGACGAGTGCGGTCACTGCCGTCAGGCTGAGGCCGCGGTCCGCTGCCGCACCGGCGCTGAGCACCGATTGGCCGTCGGTGCCGTTCTGCCTGATCCACGTTCCGCTGGATCCCGATTGCAGCAGATTGGAATCCCGGTCGAACGCTTCGGCATAAGCCTGTTCGGCCTTTGTTCGAAAGGTCGCCGCCATCGGATTGTAGAGCGTCACGCTGAGTATCCCGAGGACGAAGGCGACCGCCATTCCTGGCCGCAGGAACTGCCAGACCGACATGCCGCTGGCCCGCATGACCGTCAGCTCGCTGCGCCGGCTCAGATGCATCAGCGCTCCGATCGAACCGACCAGGACCGTGAACGTCAGAAGGAATTCCGTGTAGGTCGGCAGACGGAGCAATGCCAGCATCACCAGCGTCATCAGCGGCACGCTGCCATACTTGCCCGACAGCCGGAGCAACTCGATCATGTCGATCATGAAGATGAGGAGCGCACATATCGCAAACGAAGATACGATCCCGATGGCAAAAGCCTTGGCGATATAGCGACCGATGATGCTGGGCATGAGCGGCATGGGATCAGCTCCGGTCCAGTCCGGCCGTGGTCGGTACCGCACCGCGCCAGCGTCGAAGCGGCAATCGGGCGAGCAGCGGCGCCAATCGATCCTGCACGGCATCACTGATTGAATAGCGGCTGTGCGGACGCGTACCCCGCTTGAGCGAAAAGGCAGCCCCCGCGATTGCGCCCAAGGGCAGCAGATACATCAGGAACGTCATCGCCCCTGATTTGACGACAAGCGTGTTCGCCGCAAACCCGGCAAGCCGTATCCCGACAGCGATGAGGAAGCCGATCACCAGGCGTTCGGTGCGGTTTTCGCGAGTGCTCTGCGCCTGGCCGACGGCAGCAAGCGCGATCAGAACGAAGGCAATCGGATAGAGCGGGGCCGCGAAGCGCTCATGCAACTCGGCCCGAAACTGACCCTTGTATTTCTGATAGAGCTTGCTCGTTTCCTCCGGGTAGAGCAACTGGTGCAGATAGCGCTCGCGCGGCTTGAAATCGATCGGTCCGACGCCACCTTGCCGGTCGAAGTCATCCAGGTTGACGATGTACTGATCGAACACGACGATCTGAGGTGGCGAATGCGTATTCGACCGGCGCAGGATGTGGCCGTCCGACAGGATCATGTAGGCGGTCTCGTCCTGTTTCGTTATGGTGGCCTTCTCCGCGAGATAGACACGATCCTCCTCCTTCTTGCGCCTGTCCGATACGATCAGGCCGCGCAAATCGCCATTGAGATCGCGCGCTCTGATGTGAAAGGCGAGGTCGGGCTCGGGGCTCGAGAAGCGGCCCGGCTGGATGACCTTCGACAGGAGGTCGGCGCGCATCTGCACGATGTAGGACTTAAGCTTTTGCAGGCTCCACGGCTGCACCACGTGATTGACGACGCCAACGCCGATGGAGACCATCAACGCCAGGGCGAGCAGCGGCCGCGCCAGTTCCCAGACCGGTGAGCCCGATGCGGTCAGCACGATCAGTTCGCTATCTCCGCCGAGCCGGTTGAGCGTGTGCATCGTCGCAATGAGCAGCGCAAAAGGGGCGATCACGGCAAGGAGATTGGGCAGCGCAAGCGACGTGATCTTGACCAGCATGATCACGTCGTTGCCCTCCGACGTGACGACATTGAGTTCCTTCAGCGCCAGCGCGATCCACACGATTCCGCCGAGCGACGAAAGGATCAGCACCACCGCGCTCGCTGCCTGCCGGAATACGTATTTCGAGATCAGTCTCATGCCACCCCTTGGCCTGACTGAGGAATGCGTGCCTTGTCGGCGGCTCTGCGATGCCCTGACGCGGCCGGAGCAACCAGTCAGGCGCTCACAACAACTGTTCTTTCAATCAGTTAGCTGTCCGCTCGCAAGCCCCGTCGACTCGGGCCAACCCCATCTGTTTCGCGTCCCATACCACGGTGGCGGAAATTCGGCTGTAGCGGAGCGGGCCTGGCGGGGCGTAGCCAGAATTCGTTTTCGTTCCGCCGGGGACGACGCGAGCAGGGGCAGGCCGGTGAGGGGAGGGGGCGTATGCGGCCGGACCACACAATTCCGGCCGTACTTGGCTTCATGACCTTCAGCCGCTAAAGTCCAGCCCGTTCAAAATCCTACCGCATGACATCCGCACGGTTGCAGCAGCCGTCGCCGGAAGAGTGCCGGGCAAATTGATCAAGCGCCGCACTTCGCCGCCTCTCGATTTCGTCCATAGAGGTGGGACATCCATAAATGGAGTTAGTGGCAGGGTCGCTTCGACCCCAGAATTAAAAAACATCAGCCAAGGCGGTCTCCAATCCGCCAAGGTAGCGCACGCAACTCAAGCACGATGACGGAGCCTCAGCATCCATGACCGATCGCCTTGAAATCACTTTCGCCGACCTCAATAAGCGCACTGAAGCCGTTACCGGCCTCATCGTCGGCGAAGGCCCGAAATTCGGAGGCGCTGGCACCAAGCTTGATGAAAACTCCAAAGGCAGCCTTTCCAAAGCCATTGAAGCGGCCGACTTCAAGGGGCGCAACAAGCTGTCCGTCGAAGTGCTGGCGCCAACCGGCCTGGATATCAAACGGCTGGTCCTGATCGGATGCGGCAAGCCCGCCGACAAGACGCCCAACGACTGGGTCATGCTCGGCGGCTCGGCCGTCGGCAACATAACCGCTCGCAAATGCGAGACGGCGAGCCTCATTGTCGAGATTGATGATACAACCGATGAAACATCCAGTGAGATTGCAGCCCTGATCGCTCAGGGTGCTGCGCTGCGTCAATACACGTTCCGCAAGTATCTGACGCGCCCGGCGGAGACGGAAAACGGTAATAGCGCCGAAGGCGAAACGGCGGCCAAGAAGTCCTCCGCCCGTCGCGAAGGGTTGCATAAGCTTATGATTCATTGTGCCCAGCCTGAAAAGGCGAAGGCGGCCTACCAGCGCCTGCGCGCCATTGCCGATGGTGTCATGGTCGCGCGCGATCTTGTCAACGAACCTGCCAACGCGCTGGGACCGGTCGAGTTTGCCGCCGAGGTCAAGAAACTGGAAAAGCTGGGCGTCGAAGTCGATATTCTCGACGAAAAGGAGCTCAAGAAACTCGGCATGGGCGCACTTCTGGCTGTTGCGCAGGGCAGCGCCAGACCCGGACGCGTTGCCGTGATGCAGTGGCACGGTGCCAAGGGCAAGAAGGCCGCCAAGCCCGTTTGCTTCATCGGCAAGGGCGTCGTTTTCGATACCGGCGGCATTTCCATCAAGCCCGCTCAGGGCATGGAGGACATGAAGGGCGACATGGGCGGCGCTGCCTGTGTGACGGGCTTGATGCATGCCCTCGCCGCACGCAAGGCAAGCATCAATGCCGTCGGCCTGATCGGTATCGTGGAGAACATGCCCTCAGGCACCGCAACCCGCCCTGGCGATATCGTCAAGTCGCTGTCTGGACAGACCGTCGAGATTCTCAACACCGACGCTGAGGGTCGTCTCGTCCTGGCCGATGTCATCAGTTACGCCATTGACCGCTTCAAGCCACGCTTCATCATCGACCTCGCCACATTGACAGGCGCGATCATAGTTGCCTTGGGCAAGGAATATGCCGGTCTCTACAGCAACGACGATACGCTGGCTCAGCAACTTGCGGCCGCGTCGACAGCGACCGGCGAAAAGGTCTGGCGGATGCCGCTCGACAAGGCTTACGACAAGCTCATCGAGAGCAAGAATGCAGACATGAAGAACATCGGCGGTCGCTGGGCAGGGGCCTGCACTGCAGCGGCTTTCCTGCAACGCTTTGTCAAGGATACGCCCTGGGTCCATATCGACCTTGCAGGCACGGCAATGGATGCGCCGCGCAACGAGATTAACCAGAGCTGGGGTTCGGGATGGGGCGTCAGACTGCTCGACCGCCTCGTCGCTGATCACTACGAGAAATGATCTGTACGCCGAACGGCGCACGGGCTATTCAAGCCCGTGCGCCGGATCGTCTGGCAGTTCCGGCAAGAGCAGTGCGCGGACATTGGATCGCAAGATCACAGGTCAGAACCGCCAAAGCGTGATCGCAATTTATGTGCGGCTTGGAAGCGCGCATCGTTGGCAGATTTCAAAAACTGCCTAGAGCGATGAATTTACAATAACATGATATCCGGCCCACCCTAACTAATATTTTCCATAATATGTCTTACGCGAATAGTGCAAAATTTCACTGTCCGCATCGCTCTAAAGCCAGATCGAAGCACTGATTCCGAAAAAGTCGACGATCTGCTTTCCATGTCCAATGCCGCGACGGGTGCGCTTCCAACATAGATCACAACATTGCATTTTCCCCGCGGACCACCATCTCCGCGATCACCACCGCAAAGATCGCCACGACGAATCCAGTCAGCACGTTGACCGAAAGCGCAATACTTACGATGGGCGCCCAATCGCTGCCCACGATCGGCCTCAACAGGGTGGTGATCACGCTGTCGATGTAGAGCTTCATGCGGAACAGAAGTTCACTTCCCTGCTCTACCGACGGCTTTTGCGGCGTCTCGAAAAGAATCGTACGCCCCATCTCCGTGAGATCCGGGGTCCTGATCTTGCCAAAGCTCGTCAACAGCCAAAGTCCAGCCGAATAGATGAGACCGAGAGGCGCCGCGAGGCGGAAATAACCCCAGCGCGCTGGCCGCGCGTCGAGGCGGTGCGCGAGTCCACGCAGGATCGTCGTCGCCAGATAAAGGGTGATGCCAAACACGATGGCGATCCACATGAGCCGATCGGGATCCGTGCCTGAGAAGGTGAGCAATGCGACGATCCCGCCCACGACCGCCCGGACGAGTGCGCTCGTCGTTGCCACGAACGGCACCAGCAGTGCGGCACGTGGACCTCGTGATCCGAAATAAAACGGCAATTCGTGTCTGAGACGCGCGTGCTCGAGCATAACGCCCTGAACGAAGGCCAAGATCGCCGTCGCGCCGGCAAATGCCAGCGGATGATGCAACCCAGCCCATGCCGCGGCACCAACCGCAGCGATCTCCGCGAACATGATCAGGGCGTTGACGAGAAAGCGCACGGCGGCCATACCCCTCGCGTTGCGGTTATCGGTGCCGGAACCAGCATCCAGCATCGGCCCGGACACTGATCGACTGGATTGGAAGCCCGCGGCGCCATAGGCATGAGGGCGCGTGATTCAAACCAGACTCGAACCTGCTTTGACCTGATTTAAAAGCGTGAACGCCCCTTCCCTCACTAACGTAAGGACGGCCTGCGAACAATGACTGAAAAACCGGCCGAGAAGCGCGCCACGCCATCCCGGCGCAAGACCATCGCCGACCTCATCGAGGTCATGAAGGCTCTGCGCACGCCGGTGACGGGCTGCCCGTGGGATCTGAAGCAGAATTTCGCGACCATTGCGCCCTACACCATCGAAGAAGCCTACGAGGTGTCCGATGCAATCCATCGTGGCGACATGGCCGACCTTGAGGAGGAGTTGGGCGATCTTCTCTTGCAGGTCGTCTACCATGCCCGCATGGCCGAGGAGCAAGGGCTGTTCGATTTCCATGATGTGGCGCATACCGTTACGCGCAAGATGATCCGGCGCCATCCCCACGTCTTCGGTACGCCCGAGCAGCGCGCCGCCGGCGCCCAGCCAGACTTCTGGGCGCGCATCAAGGCCGAGGAAAAAGCCGAGAAAGCCGAGTTGCGCAGACATCTTCATGCGCGGGAGGCTGGTCATACAACTTCTGGGCCAGGCACCCCTTCGCTTGAGTCGGAGCAGGCGCTGAGCGAAACACCGACGCGACAGACCTCACTGCTGGCCGAGGTGCCCCTGGCGCTGCCCGCGCTCTCCCGTGCCATCAAGTTGCAGGACAAAGCCGCACGCGTCGGTTTCGACTGGCCGTCAATCCGACCCGTCTTCGACAAGATGCGCGAGGAACTGATCGAACTGGAAGAGGTTGCCGTTGCCGCAGATCCTCGCGGCGATGGCGAAACGACGCCTCCCTCCCCCGCCGAAATGAAGCGCATCAACGAGGAACTGGGCGATCTGCTGTTCGTGATGGCTAACGTCGCCCGCCATCTCAAACTTGACCCCGAGGAAGCTCTGCGTGGCGCCAACGAGAAATTCACGCGCCGGTTCCTTCACATCGAGCAGCGCTTGGCGCAAATGGGCAAGTCGCCGGCTGAGAGCAATCTCCAGGAGATGGATGCGCTCTGGGACGAAGCGCGTGCCGCCGACAAGGCGCCGGGCGAACCGGTGAAGAAAAGCGAGCGCTAGAGCATGGTTAGCTGAAGTGTGCCGCACTCTAAGAGTGGGGGCTTCCCGAAAAACAGTGACAGGCCGCTACGAAGGCGACGCGCTGACGCAATTTGAATGAACCGGACGCGGTGATGCTCATTCGCTCATCGCGTGCGCTGCGAAAACCTGCTTGCCCGACCTGCCAAACACCCCTATAGATCGCCCGTCACCCGCTTCGGTTGGAGGCTGAACGGGAGAGGTGCGTTTTACGTCGGCGGCAAAGTTGCTGAGACATTTCAAAGTCTTGGTGCAAAGCCCGGCATTGCGTTCCAGAGGACACCCCCTCGTCTCCCCGTGTCTCCGCTCTGAAAGGGATCTCGATGGCCTTTCTCAGGTCCTCGAGAGGCTATGCGCCGGGGCGGACAAATCGAACGAAGAAAGGCCGACACATGCCGCTTTATGAGCATGTATTCCTGGCACGCCAGGATGTTTCCAACCAGCAGGTTGAAGCCTTGACCAAGGAGTTCTCGGACGTCATCACCGAGAACGGCGGCAAGGTCGTGAAGAACGAGTACTGGGGGCTGAAGTCCCTCGCCTACAAGATCAAGAAGAACCGCAAAGCGCACTACACGCTCTTGAACATCGACGGCCCGCCGGCCGCGGTGGCCGAGATGGAGCGCCGCATGGGCATTTCCACCGACATCCTGCGCTTCCTGACCGTCAAGGTCGAAGAGCACGAGACCGAGCCATCGGTGATGATGCGCAAGGGCGATCGCGACGAGCGCGAGGGCCGTGGTCCGCGTGGCGGTGGTTTCCGTGGTGATCGTGGCGATCGTCCGCCGCGCGGCGACCGTGGCGATCGTCCGCCCAGGGGTGATCGTCCCCCCCGTGGCGACCGTGAGGGTTCCACGTTCCGTGCGCGCCCGCCGCGCGACTCCAATCCCGGCTCGGAGGGTTAATCGATGGCTGAGATCGCAACCACCTCGTCCGGACCGCGCCGGCCATTCCATCGCCGCCGCAAGACCTGCCCGTTCTCCGGTGCCAACGCGCCCAAGATCGACTACAAGGACGTGCGCCTGCTTGGTCGCTACATTTCCGAGCGCGGCAAGATCGTCCCCTCGCGCATTACGGCCGTCTCGGCGAAGAAGCAGCGTGAGCTGGCACGCGCCATCAAGCGCGCCCGCTTTCTGGGCTTGCTACCGTTCGTCGTGAAGTAAGAAACCGAAAAAAAGCACACCGGGCGCGCTAAGGTGCCCGGTGTCTTATTCGAACACGTCGTTCGAATCTTATCGGCATGGTTGGGATGAGGCTGCCCAATAGGGCGCGCATCTCTAACCGCGGACCCCGCGGGACAGCGAGAAACATGCGTGGCAATTACTTGATCGGCCTGTTGGCTGGCGTTGCAGCAGCGGTGGTGTTCGTTTCGGCGACCACCGGACCACTCCCCATGCGCGTCATCCTGTTTCTGCTGACACCGTTGCCGCTGTTCCTGGCCGGTTTCGGCTGGGGCTGGGGAACCACCATCATCGCCGGCATCGTCGGAACGCTCGCGATGGCATTCCTGACGACAGCCGCAGTAGGCGCCGTCTTCGCCATCTCCCAGGCCATACCCTCCGCGATTCTCATCTATCTCGTGACGTTGAGTCGACCGGCTGCCGCCCCCGGCCCCGACGTCGATCCCGCGACCGGAACCGAGTGGTATCCGGTCGGCCGCATCGTCATCTGGGCCGCCGGCATCTCCGGTCTGATGGCTCTTGCTGCCGTCATCATGATCGGTCCCGATTTGGAATCGTTGCGCACTGAAGTGCGCAAGCTGATCGAGATCGTACTGAAGACCCAGTTCGAAGCCATGAACGGCGGCAAGGCCATCACCGACGAAGAACTTGGTCGGCTGACCGATGTCGGCATCTATCTGCTCCCCGCAGCAACCGCACTATCCTGGATGCTGACCGTCCTTTTCAATCTGTGGCTTGCCGCCAAGATTACGCTGGCTTCTGGCAAGCTGCCGCGCCCGTGGCCGGACATACCGGCGATGCGCTTCCCCCGCACGACGCCGCTGGCGCTCGCAGTGGCAAGCGCGCTGACATTCGTCCCGGGCTACATCGCATTGGCCGCTTCGGCTGTCTCCGGTGCGCTGTTTTTCGCTTACGTGCTTATGGGACTGGCGGTGATCCACTACGTCACGCGCGGCAAACCCTGGCGGCCATTCGCACTGTGGGGCCTCTATGGCGCACTGCTCATCCTCAACACGGGTGTGTCGCTGGTCATCGCTTTCGTAGGACTTGCCGACAGTTTTCTCCCGATCCGCAAGCCGCCAGACCTGCCGCCCGGACAACCACCGCCACCAGGCAACGGCTGAGCCCGAGCCAACGCGGCACACCGGCGAAGCCAACACGACGAAACTGCAATCCACCCAAACACAAATACCATCGGGCCCTGAGGCCCGAACGGAACAAAGACCAGACCGAACAAGAAGGAGTACAACGCCATGCAAGTCATCCTGCTTCAGCGCATCACCAAGCTCGGCCAGATGGGCGATGTCGTGAACGTGCGCGACGGCTATGCCCGCAACTTCCTGCTGCCGCAGAAGAAGGCTCTGCGCGCTACCGAAGAGAACCGCAAGCATTTCGAGAGCCAGCGCTCCCAACTCGAGGCCGACAATCTCGCCCACAAGCAGGAGGCCGAACAGGTCGCCGGCAAGCTCGAAGGACAAACCTTTGTCGCCATTCGCCAGGCAGGCGATACCGGCCAGCTCTACGGCTCGGTCTCCACGCGTGACATTTCCGACGTCGTCACCGCCGGCGGCTTCACCATCGACCGTAACCAGGTCGTCATGGAAAGGCCGATCAAGGAGCTGGGGGTTCACGAGGTCGAGATCGCGCTGCACCCGGAAGTCTCTGTTCATGTGAAGCTCAACGTCGCGCGCTCAGAGGACGAGGCGGAGCGTCAGGCACGCGGCGAGGATGTCACGGTGATCAAGGACGAGGCGCTCGACATCGAGACATTCAACCCCGACGAGATGTTCGAGGGCGAGGGTGCCGCTGCCGAAGACAACGCCTGAGCCACATCGATCATCACAGCATCGATCGTCGTCTCGAAAGTCATCGCCCGGCGGATTGATCCGCCGGGCGATTTTCGTTTGTCTGCGCTGTCCACGGGATTGACCAAACGGCCCGCTTCCACTGGACGCAGCCGCTAGCACCGCCTACATCATACCTCAGATGCATATCACTGGGCGGGCCGGCCTACCTTTCGTAAATGGGGTGGCAGATGAACCGACTGCTTGCATACGCGTTCACAACCATTGTTCGCCACGGTGCACTTACGATCATTGATGCCGATGGCGTGTCGCATCGCTATGGCGACGGTAATGGCGACCCCGTCGTTGTCCGCCTGCGCGACAAGGCGACCGAGCGCGATCTGGTCATCGATCCGGAGATGCGCCTTGCCGAAGCCTACATGGATGGCCGGCTGGTCATCGAAAAGGGAACGGCTTACGATTTCCTCGCACTGCTGATGGAGAACTTGACCGCGCACCGGTTGCCGCCGTGGAGCCGCATCGCCGATTTCGCCCGCCGCCGCATACGGTTTGTGTCGCAGTTGAACACGCAGCGGCGCGCCCGTCGCAACGCCGCCCATCACTACGATGTCGACCCGCGCATCTACAGGCTCTTCCTTGACAAAGACCTGCAGTATTCGTGCGCCTATTTCGATCCCGCCGAGACGCTGCACGGCGATGGTCTGGACGATGCACAGCTTGCCAAGAAGCGTCACATCGCTGCCAAGCTGAACATCGCGCCACAGCACAGGGTGCTCGACATCGGTTGCGGCTGGGGCGGACTGGCGCTTTACCTGCACCAGATGTGTGGCGCCTACGTGCGCGGCATCACACTCAGCAAATCCCAATATGAAGCGGCCCGCGATCGTGCCCGCAACAGCGGTGCCGACCGCGATGTGACCTTCGCCATCGAGGATTATCGCGAAACGACCGGCACGTTCGATCGCGTCGTGTCCGTCGGTATGCTCGAGCATGTCGGACCGGCCGCTTATGATCGCTTCTTTTCGATGGTGTCAGATCGGCTGAGCCAGGATGGCATCGCGCTGATCCACACGATCGCCCGTTCCGACGACGCCAGCGGCATCACCAATCCGTTCATCGCCAACTATATCTTCCCCGGCGGTTACATCCCGGCGCTATCGGAGCTGATGGCCTCCATCGAGCGCTCCGGCCTCGTCTTGGGCGATATCGAGGCGCTGCGCCTTCACTATGCGCTGACACTGCGCCGCTGGCGACAGCGGTTCGCCGCAAACCGCGTAAAGGCTGTCGCGATCGCCGGAGAGCGCTTCTGCCGCATGTGGGAATTCTACCTCGCCGGCTCCGAGGCCTCGTTCAGATACCAGAACCTCGTCGTGTTGCAGATCCAGCTCGTCAGGAAGCTCGAAAGTGCACCCATCACGAGGGCCTACATCGCCGCCACCGAACGCAAGCTGAAAGCCCGCGAGACGCCGCCACATGGTCCCCAGATACGCATCGTCGCCGGCCGGTGAATGATTCGCTGGCACCAAGCGCAAAGTTTTGCTCCTGTGGGTAGTGTGCATGACTGCATGAAGGGAAGCTCGAGCGGCACACCGACACTCTACGGTGTGCCCGACTCGAACTAACTTTCAGGCCCATGGCACAAAACGCAATTCTCCCCGCTGATAAGCTCCGCACTGCAGCGGAAGCGACCGAGCCCGTCACATTCCGGCAGGTTCCGCACAACATCGAGGCGGAACAGGCGCTGCTGGGCGCAATTCTCGTCAACAACGAGTCGCTCGACCGCGTTTCCTCGTTCCTGCAGGCGGAGCACTTCTATGACCCCCTGCATGCCGAGATCTTCACCGTTGCCTCCAAGCTCATCGGTGCTGGCAAGCAGGCGACGCCCATCACGCTGAAGACGTTCTTCGAGAACGCCGAGCCGATCGACGAGCACTTGACGGTGCCGCAATACCTGGGGCGACTGGCCGCCAGCGCGACAACCATCATCAACGCACACGATTACGGCCGCACGATCTATGATCTGGCTGTCCGCCGCCACTTGATCATGATCGGCGAGGACATGGTCAACACGGCCTTCGATTCGCCTGTCGACCATCCGCCGGAGGAGCAGATCCAGGAGGCCGAGGGACGCCTTTATTCGCTCGCCGAGCAAGGCAAGTACGGCCAGGGTTTCGTCACCTTCCACGCCGCGCTGACTGCCGCCATCGACATGGCTGACAGCGCCTTCAAGCGCGCCGGACATCTCTCGGGGCTTTCGACGGGGCTTATCGATCTCGATCGCAAGATGGGCGGCTTGCAGCGTTCCGATCTCATTATTCTCGCCGGCCGCCCCTCGATGGGAAAAACCGCACTCGTCACCAACATCGCCTATAACGTTGCCAGGAATTACCGCACCGAGATGAAGCCCGACGGCAGCGAAGAGGTTGTCGACGGCGCCGTCGTCGGCTTCTTCTCGCTCGAAATGTCGTCCGAGCAGCTTGCAACGCGTATCCTTGCCGAGCAGGCCGAGATCGGCTCCGAGAAGATCCGCCGCGGCATGATCGATGAAAGGGAATTCCGCAAGCTCGTCGATGTCTCCCAGGAGATGGGCCGCATACCGCTCTACATCGACCAGACCGGCGGCATCACCATCGCCCAGCTCGCCGCCCGCGCCCGCAAACTGAAGCGCCAGAAAGGCTTAGGGCTATTGATCGTCGATTATCTCCAGCTGCTCGCCGGCTCGTCCAAATCGGCTTCCGCCGGCCGCGTTCAGGAAATCACCGAGATCACCACTGGTCTGAAGGCGCTGGCCAAGGAACTCAACGTGCCCATCGTCGCGCTCTCCCAGCTCTCGCGTCAGGTCGAGCAGCGTGACGACAAGCGGCCGCAGCTGTCCGACTTGCGCGAGTCGGGCTCGATCGAGCAGGATGCCGACGTGGTCATGTTCGTATTCCGCGAGGAATATTACGTGGAACGCAAGAAGCCGAGCGAGGGCACCGAAGAGTTCTTCAAGTGGCAACAGGAAATGGAGCGCGTGACTGGAAAGGCGGAAGTCATCATCGGCAAACAGCGCCACGGCCCCGTCGGCACGGTCGCGCTGTCGTTCGAGAGCCAGTACACGCGCTTTGGCAACCTTGCCCAGGACTACCAGATTGCGGAGCAATGAGCCGAGCCATGAACGGCCTGAACAGTTGAGCGCACGCGGCGACACCATAAAGGATGTGGCACCCGATGTGGTGGGCGATGTCCCGGCGCACGCGACTGGCGTGCTCGTCATCGATCTTGATCAAATCGCGTCGAACTGGCGCGCGCTGGCCGACCTCGTGCGCCCTGCCGAGTGCGGCGCCGTCGTCAAGGCTGATGCCTATGGCCTGGGTGCTCACCGCATCATCCCCGCACTGGCGAAGGCCGGCTGCCGCACGTTCTTCGTCGCCACGCTCGACGAGGCGCGGGAGGCACGCGCACTGGTCCCCGATGCAACCATCTATATGCTCGACGGCATTCTGCCGGGGGCCGCCCCGGCAGTGCGCGCAGCAGGAGTGATCCCCGTCGTCTCGACGCTATCGGAGATCGCGGAGTGGTCGGCATTGTCTGCTTCGCGCCAAGACCGGCTACCCGTCGCCCTGCACGTCGATACCGGCCTCAACCGCCTTGGCCTCGCCGCCACCGAGATCCAGGCGCTCGTCCGCGACATGCACATGCTCGACCGGCTCGACGTGACGCTGGTCATGAGCCACCTCGCCTGCGCCGACGAACCCGAAGCGCTCAAAAATGCACAGCAGCGCGCCATCTTCGAGCAGCTCATCCCCCTGCTCCCCCGCACGGCACGCAGCCTTGCCGCATCCGATGGTCTGATGCTGGGCCAAGCCTACCACTACGACCTCGTCCGCCCCGGTTATGCACTTTACGGCGGCCAGGCATTCGGCGGCGGACCAACCCCGGTTGCTGCCGCCGTTACGTTGCATGTCAGAATCCTCCAGGTGCGCGACGTCGCCCCAGGCCAGACAGTCGGCTATGCGGCAATCTGGTCACCGGAGGGGTTGAGCCGCATCGCCGTGATCGCGGCGGGATACGCCGATGGCCTCTTCCGCCACCTGTCCCGCGCATCGACAGGAGGCGGCGCGTTCGTCGCCATCAATCAACAGTTGGTCCCCATCGTCGGCCGCGTGTCCATGGATCTCGTCACCGTTGATGTCACCGGCATAGACCCGGCGCCCCGGCCGGGCGACCTCGTCGAGGTGATCGGCCCCAACATCTCGATCGAGGCGCTGGGCGCTGCCGCTGGCACCATTGGCTATGAAGTGCTGACCTCGCTCGGCCGCCGCTTCCATCGCGTCTACAAGGGCGGGGAGCGGTGATCGCATGGCCAAGCCCGCCAAGACCACCTACGTCTGCCAGTCCTGCGGTGCGGTCGAGAACCGCTGGTCGGGTAAATGTCCCGGTTGCGGCGAATGGAACACGCTTTCCGAGGAAGTCACGACACCCGTTGCGGCCGTCCCCGGCTCCGGTCTTCTCAAGGCATCGAAAGGCCGGCGCGTGCCGCTCGAGCATCTCAAAGGCGAGAGCGAGGAGGCGCCGCGCTTCTCCACCGGCTTCGTCGAACTCGACCGCGTCACCGGTGGTGGCATCGTGCCGGGCTCCGCACTGTTGATCGGCGGTGAGCCGGGCATCGGCAAATCGACGATCCTGCTCCAACTGGCCGCGGCGGTCGCCAAGGCGGGCCGCCGTGCCATCTATTTTTCGGGCGAGGAGGCCTGCGCACAGGTGCGCCTGCGCGCCGAGCGGCTGGGCCTTTCGCAGGCCCCCGTGGCGCTCGCCGCCGAGACCAATCTGGCCAATATCCTTGAAACCCTGTCAGCAGAAAAACGAACAGACCTGATCGTCGTCGATTCCATCCAGACACTTTGGAGTGACGCACTGGAAGCTGCTCCCGGCACCGTCAGCCAGGTTCGTGCCGCCACCCAGTCGCTGATCCGATACGCCAAGGGCCGCGGCGGCGCCCTCCTCCTCGTCGGCCATGTGACCAAGGACGGCCAGATTGCCGGCCCTAAGGTTATCGAGCACATGGTCGATACGGTCCTCTATTTCGAGGGCGATCGCGGCCACCCCTACCGGATCCTGCGCGCCGTGAAGAATAGATTTGGCGCGACGGACGAAATCGGTGTCTTCGAGATGGCGGGCGCCGGCCTGCGCGAGGTGCAAAATCCGTCCGAGCTGTTCCTTGGCGACCGGGATGCGGCCAGCCCCGGGGCCGCCGTCTTCGCTGGCATGGAGGGAACGCGCCCGCTCCTCGTGGAGATCCAGGCGCTTGTTGCGCCGTCCTCGCTTGGCACCCCGCGCCGGGCCGTGGTCGGCTGGGATGCAAGCCGCCTGTCGATGCTGTTGGCCGTTCTCGAAGCGCGTTGCGGGCTCTCCTTCGCCCAGGCCGATGTCTACCTGAACGTGGCGGGCGGTCTGAAAATCACCGAGCCCGCCGCCGACGTGGCCGCCGCCGCCGCCCTCCTGTCGTCATTTTCGGGTGTTGCTCTCCCCCCCGATCACGTCTACTTCGGAGAAATCTCGTTGTCGGGCGCCGTCCGTGCTGCCGCGCATATGACTGCCCGGCTCAAGGAAGCACAAAAACTGGGTTTCACCAGGGCCACCACGCCCGCGGCCGGCGAAATCGACCGCGCAGCGCTGACCCTGGAGATCGACCGCATAGATCACCTGAAATCTCTCGCGGAGAGCATGACGCCGTGATCCATACCTGCACCGCCGCACCCATCTGGGACCATAAAGCCAAATTCCAGGAGCTTCGCCGATGATCGGGCCACTCAGCTATCTCGATGTCGCGCTGCTCGCGGTCTGCTTCATCTCCGCACTGCTCGCCATGTACCGCGGGCTTGCCCGGGAGATGCTGTCGATCCTGTCCTGGGTCGTCGCCTTCGCTGCGACCTTCTATGCAATCATCGACCCCGAGAAATACGGCGGCAAACGCGGCGGCAGCTTCGGCTCCGGATTTGCCACCACCATTGCCGAGGATCTCGCCAAACAGATCCAGATGCCGGTTCAGATCGCCCAGATCGCCGTGGGCGCGGTCATCTTCCTGATCGTGCTCATCATCGTGCACCTGATTACGGCGCGTGTCTCCGATTCGATCCTCGACAGCCGCGTCGGCATGATCGATCGCATTTTGGGCTTCATGTTCGGCGCCGCCCGTGGCTTCATCCTGATCGTGATCCCCTACATGCTCTATGAAGCGTTCATGGTCGATCCGAAAAGCCCTGAAAGTGCATGGCCTTGGGTCCAAAAATCCCAATCGTTGCCCTATATCCAATCCGCCGGAAACTCGATTAAAACCGTTCTCATCCGTATCATTCCCTCGTCGTTGACGGCCCCTTCAACCGGCGGAGGTGAGCAGCAGGGGTTCATAATGCCTCAGGGAGAAGACCACGTAGGGGTGGCGCTTCCGGTGGCATTTCATATATCTGTCACGTGGCGGAACTGCTGAGCCGGTCCTGAACGGTCGAATATCCAGGCTTCAGCGCGCCACCGTGACAGACCACAATTTGGCGAGCGGGAGACGGCTATGGCGCACCTGGACCCCGAGGCGGACGAACAAGGCGCAGCCTTGACACCGCAAACCTTCGATCCTGGCTGGTCCCGCTACGGCGACGATCGCCTCCGCGAGGAATGCGGCGTCTTCGGCATCTTCGGCCATCCCGATGCCGCGGCCATGACGACGCTGGGCCTGCACGCACTCCAGCATCGCGGACAGGAGGCGGCCGGCATCGTCACCTACGACGGGCGCCAGTTCCACCAGGAACGGCGCATGGGCTTGGTTGGTGATAACTTCAACAAGGCGGAGGTGTTGAAACGCCTGAAGGGTCGGATGGCACTCGGTCACAACCGTTACTCAACCACCGGCAACACCATCCTGCGCAATGTCCAGCCATTGTTCGCCGACCTCAATACCGGCGGCTTTGCCGTCGCCCACAATGGCAACCTGACCAACGCTCTCGCCTTGCGGCGGAACCTCATCCAGTCCGGTGCAATCTGCCAGTCCACGTCCGATACCGAGGTGATCCTGCACCTCATCGCCCGGTCCACGAAGGGCCGCATCATCGAGCGCTTCGTCGAGGCGATCCGGCAGATCGATGGCGGTTATGCGCTGGTCTGCCTGACCAATGACATGATGATTGCCGCACGCGATCCGGTCGGCATCCGCCCGTTGATCCTCGGCCGGCTGGGCAATGCCTACGTGCTCGCCTCCGAGACCTGCGCACTCGACATGGTCGGCGCCGAGTTCCTGCGTGAGGTCGAGAATGGCGAAGTCATCGTCATCACCGATGAAGGCCTGCAAAGCCACCGCCCGTTCCCCAAGCGCCCAGCGCGCCCGTGCATCTTCGAATATATTTATTTCGCCCGTCCTGACAGCATCATCGGCGGGCGCAGCGTTTATGACATCCGCAAGCAGATGGGCGTGGAACTGGCGCGCGAAAGCCATGCCGAAGTCGACGTCATCGTGCCGATTCCCGATTCCGGCGTGCCCGCAGCCATCGGCTATTCGCAGCAGTCCGGCGTCCCCTTCGAACTCGGCATCATTCGCAACCACTATGTCGGGCGAACCTTCATCGAGCCTGAGCAGCGCATCCGCGCCCTGGGCGTCAAACTCAAGCACTCGGCCAACCGCGGGGTCATACGCGGCAATCGCATCATCCTCATCGATGACAGTGTCGTGCGGGGAACCACATCGAAAAAGATCGTCGAATTGATGTATGAGGCCGGCGCAAGAGAAGTGCATATGCGCATCGCCTCGCCGCCAATCACGCATCCCGACTATTACGGCATCGACACGCCGCGCCGCGCCGACCTTCTTGCAGCGAACTTCGATCTGGAAGGCATGCGCGCATTCATGGGCGCCACGACCCTCGCCTTCCTGTCTGTGGACGGCATCTATCGCGCTGTTGGCCACGACAGCCGCGATCCCTACGCGCCACAGTTCACCGATCACTGCTTCACCGGCCATTACCCGACGCAACTCGTCGATCAAAACGGCGACCGGGATGGCTCGCCGCGGCAACTGTCGTTGCTGGCTGAAGTGATGTGATGCAGGGCAGCACGCTGTTTAACGCGATCCAGTGCCCGATCGGCTGACAGGCGATTTCTTCGCCAGGTTCATGCCCCGTCATGTAAGCGTCAGATTGTAGCGACACACTGGCCTCATGTGGTGGAGACCAGCGTCGCATCAATCCGGTTTCTCGTGGCGGGATACCGGACTCGGCGCACTATGCACCTTCCCGGAACGGAGACCCGACGCGATGCTTCAAACGCCTCGTCAACTGCTGGCGCGCATGCTCACGCTGGGGATTGTTGTGACGGCGGTGGCAGGTATCGCGCTAGCCACCTCGGTGAGGAGCGAGCCGGGAGGTGCAGCAGTTCCGCGCATCCACACGGGAGGTGAGACGGGCGCCTACTACACGAATTTCTGCCCGCCGCTCGCCAAGGCCCTGGCCGAAACCGGCAACAAGTACGAGTGCACCCCATCTGACGGCAGCTTCAACAACATGGTCCGCGTTGTCGCCGAGCCGCGTGACTTCGGTTTTGCCCAGCTCGATGTCCTGACGCTGGAACGTGATCAATTCGATGACAGCAGCACGTTCCAGATCGTGCGGAGCAACGACGTGCGCGAATGCCTGTTCGCAGTCGCTCGAAACCTCGAGTTGAAGACCTTCGGCGACATCGCCGTCCGCGCCGACGAGCTGCGCTTTATCTTGCCGCCAGAGGATTCTGGCAGTGCCGGTACGTTCCGTTACCTGCAGTTCATCGACAACGATCTGGCGCATGCCGGCAGCATCCGTCACGTTGGCGATGTCAACGAGGCGATCCGGCTGGCGCTCGCCGCCGACGACACAGTGGCGATGTTTGTCCAGTTCGCCGACCCCGACAATCCACGGTTTCAGCTCATCAATCGGCTCGGTGGGCATTTCATTCCCGTCATAGACCGCAACATCCTTTCTGCCAGGATCGACGGCAACAGCATCTATTTCGCCGAGGAGACGGCCGTGACTGACGCACGCTGGACGGCCAAAGGCACCAAGGTTATCACCGCGTGCACACCGCTGGTTGTCTTTACTGGCGGCGAGGGGCGCATCACCGACCCGGCACAGGCCGAGGCGCACCGCAAGGCGGTCGCAACGCTCAAATCGCTTCCCGCCGCGCGGCTGCATCCGGTGGACGGCTTTTTTTCGAGCCTTCTCAAACGCACGCGCGAATTGTCTGCCGCTGCAGTCACCAAACTGGTCGATGTCTCGCAAGCCGCGCGTGAGAAGGCGAAACCTCTTATCGACAAGGCCAAAGAAGCGACCAGCAAGGCCCTGGAAAGCTCCAAGCCGCATTTCGATGAGGCCAAGGAGACCGGTGCGAAAACGCTGGAGAAGGCCAAGGAGGCGGTCAAGGAGTTGATAGCCCCGCCGCCTGCCAACGGCGACAAACCGCACGGATAGAAAAGGCTTGGAGCAGGCCACGGTGGCCTATGTGGCTCAACCTCCTTCGCGCCGGCTCCAGATGCGCCTATCGCCGCGGCCCGGGAACGAAGGCTTGCCCTGAGCTGCCGGTCCGTCTAGATCGTGTCAGGTTTTACTGAAAGCAGGTAGACGATCCAGTCCTTTGCACCGGGCGTGTTTAGAGCATGTTTTTCACGCTGAACCGCTGCACACTTCAGCTAAACATGCTCTAGCGGGGACGCCGCAGCCGGCATCCTGGCGTATTGAGAATCTGAGACGAATTCGAAGGCTCATGGCTGAGACCCCAGACTTTTCCGGACGCATTGCCCTCATAACCGGGGCCACCCGGGGCATCGGCCGGGCCGTGGCCGTGGCGCTCGCCAAGGCGGGCGCTCACGTCATCATCTCCGGCCGATCGGGCGCGCTCCTCGAAGAAACCGACGACGAGATCCGGGCCGCTGGCGGTTCTGCCACGATACTGCAGCTCGATCTGCGCAAGGGCGACCGGATCGACGCCATCGGTCCGACCGTCTACCCGAGATGGGGCAAACTCGACATCCTCGTTGCCAACGCCGGCATCCTGGGAACCCTGTCCCCCCTGCCGCATGTCACCGCCGACGCCTGGGACATGGTGATGAAGGTGAACCTGGAGGCCAACTGGCGGCTCATTCGCACTCTTGACCCGCTCTTGCGCCTGTCTGATGCGGGCCGCGCGGTTTTCGTCACGTCGGGCGCCTCGTCCGGACATCATGCCTACTGGGGGCCGTACGCGGTCTCAAAGGCTGGCGTCGAGGCGCTGGCGCGGACATGGGCGGCCGAAGCCGTCAATTCGCCGTTGCGCATCAATCTGATCAACCCTGGCCCAATCGGCACACAGATGCGCGCCAAGGCATTCCCCGGCGAGAAGCCCGAGACACTGCCCAAGCCGGCCGAGATCGCACCGTTGTTCCTGGAGGTCATTGCAGCCTCGCAAACGGCCAATGGGCATCTGTTCGACGGCAACACATGGCTCGCCCGGCGGGGTCGCGCAATCACCTCCAACGCCGGCGACTGAGATGGAAGTACGACTTGCTTCCATCGAGACCGTGAATCGGTCTCTCAATCAAAGAGATAGAGCAAGCCACAACGGCCTGCGGTGATTCAATCAAAATCTGACCTGCTCTAGGCCCGCTGGCACGTCTCAGAAATGGATTTCCATGCCGTCAAACGCGGGCTCGACATTGGGCGGCAACTCGCGCTTCAGCGTGGCGTAGTCGAGATCGCCCGTCATGTGCGTGAGCACGCCGCGCTTGACCGCCAGCCGCTCGATCCACGACACCGCATCCTTGACGGAGAAATGGCTCGGGTGTGGCGTGTAGCGCAAGGCATCGACGATCCACACGTCGAGGCCCTGAAGCTGCGCCTCGGCTTCGGCGGAAAGTCCGGAAACATCCGGCGAATAGGCGATGGGTCCAAAGCGCACGCCGAGTGAGGCGATGTCGCCATGCGCCTGGCCAATCGCATCTACCACGATGGGACCGCCTGCGCCCTCGATCGTGATCCGGTCGCCGGCGTTGAAATCGTGACCGATGAGGATGGGCGGATAGGACGATCCTTCGGGCGTGCGGAAGCAATATTCGAAGCGGTGCTCCAGGCTGCGCCGCGTCGGCGCGTCGAACCACACATTGATGCGCTTCTTCATCGCATAGGCGACCATCCTGAGATCGTCGATGCCATGCGTGTGATCGGCATGGTCGTGCGTGAAGACGACGCCGTCGATCGAGGTGACGCGCATCTCAAGCAACTGCTCGCGGATGTCGGCAGGGGTGTCGACGAGCAAGCGGGTGATTCCGCCGTCCTTGCCGAAGCGTTCGACAAGAACCGCGCAGCGACGCCGCCGGTTCCTCGGGTTTTCGGGATCGCATTTGCCCCACATGGAGCCGATCCGCGGCACCCCTCCCGAGGAGCCGCAACCCAGTATGGTCAGCCGATGTGAGGTCCGCTTATTGGTCATGCGGGCAGGTCCGCCCCAGTGCCGCCGACGCCCGCCGGTTTCTTCACCTTGGTGAACAGACGGAAGAAGTTCTGCGTCGTTGCGGTTGCCACCTCATCGGGCGTGATGCCGCGCGCCTTGGCAATTGCCGCTGCCGTATGCACGACATACGCTGGCTCGTTGGTCTTGCCGCGGAAGGGCTCGGGCGCGAGGTAGGGCGCATCGGTCTCCACCAGGATGCGCTCGAGCGGCACGGCCCTGGCGATCTCGCGCAAGGCATCCGACTTCTTGAAGCTGACCACGCCGGTAAACGACACGTAGATGCCAAGTTCCACCGCGCGCATGGCCAGATCCATGCCACCCGTGTAGCAGTGCAGGATCGCTGGGAATGCGCCCTTCGCGTGCTCCTCCTCTAAGATCGCCTTGCAATCGTCGTCCGCATCGCGCGTATGGATTTCCAACGGCAGGCCTGTTATGCGCGCGGCCGCGATGTGTCGCCGGAACCCTTCCGCCTGATTTTCACGCGTCGACTTCTGATAGAAGTAATCGAGCCCCGCTTCACCGATCGCGACAATCTTGTCGTGAGAAGTCGCCAGTTGCACGAGTTCATCGGTCGTCACGTCCATTTCATGGTCGGCGTTGTGCGGGTGCGTGCCCACAGAACAGTAGAGGTCGGGATCGCGCTGGGCCAGAGCAAGCAGCGTGTCGATCTTCTTCACGTGCGTCGAGATCGTCACCATGACGCCGACGCCAGCCGCCTTGGCGCGCGAGATCACGCCGGGAAGATCTTCGGCGAATTGCGGGAAGTCGAGGTGACAGTGGTGGTCGATCAGCATCACGACTTGGTCTTGCCCCCGCCCTTTTGCGCCTGAGTTGCAGATTCGGGATCGACATAGCGCGGGAACACACCCTGGGGCGCGGGCAGTTCCGTCCCGGGCTTCAACCGTCCCGCCTCGCCCAGTGCCGAGAATTGACGCAATTCACCGTCCGGTTGGCCGAGAAGATCGAGCAGCTTGGCCGCCGAGGCAGGCATCGACGGCTGCACGAGGATCGCCAGTTGCCGCACCGTCTCGGCAGTGACATAGAGGATCGTGCCCTTGCGCTCAGGGGTAAGCGTCTTGTCGAACGGTTTCTCCGAGGCGAAATAGCGATCGCCTTCCGCCACAACCTCCCACACGGCGTCGAGCCACGATTTGATCGCCTGCCGGTCCATCGCCGCGCGGCACTTGGCGTGAAGCGCATCGGCCTTGGCGAGCAACGCCCGATCCGCATCGGTGAACGGTCCAGGCTCTGGTACGCGCCCCTCGAAACCCTTAGCGATCATCGACAGTGAGCGCTGGGCGAGATTGCCCAGACCATTGGCGAGATCGGCATTGATGCGCGTCGCAATCGTCTCGGGCGAATAGCTGCCATCCTGGCCGAAGGCCACCTCGCGCATGAAGTAGTAGCGCACCTGGTCGACACCGTAGTGCGAGATGAGCGCGAAGGGGTCGACGACATTGCCGACCGACTTCGACATCTTCTCGCCCTTGTTGAACAGAAATCCGTGGCCGAACACACGGCGCGGCAACGCTACGCCTGCGCTCATCAGGAATGCCGGCCAGTAGATGGCGTGGAAGCGCACGATGTCCTTGCCGATGACGTGAACATCGCACGGCCAGTATTCCTGGCGCGTGTCGCCGCCGCCCAGAAGACCTGTTGCGGTGATGTAATTGTTGAGCGCATCGATCCACACGTACATCACGTGCCCCGGCGCATCGGGCACCGGAATGCCCCAGTCGAGCGTCGTACGCGAGATCGACAGATCCTCAAGCCCCTGGCGGACGAAACTGATCACCTCGTTGCGCCGCTCGGGCGGCAGAATGAAGTCAGGGTTTTCCTCGTAGTGCTGGAGCAGCGCGTCCTGATACTTCGACAGCCGGAAGAAAAAGGTTTCCTCCTCCTGCCACTCAACCTCGGTGCCAGTCGGCGTTGCGATGCGCTGACCATCCTCACGCACCTCCGTCTCGCTCTCCTTGTAGTAGGTCTCGTCGCGCACCGAGTACCAACCGCCGTAAGTCTTGAGATAGATGTCGCCGTTGGCCGCCATGCGCCGCCAAAGCTCCTGGCACGCTTCGTAGTGCCGCGGCTCCGTGGTGCGGATGAAATCGTCGTTGGAGAGGTTGAGCGCAGCCGCCATCTCGCGAAACCGCTGTGCATTGCGGTCCGCCAATTCGCGCGGCGAGATGCCTTCCTTCGTCGCCGTCTGCTTCATCTTGAGACCGTGCTCGTCGGTCCCTGTCAGGAAAAAGACACTCTTACCATCGAGCCGCTCGAAGCGCGCGATGGCGTCCGTCGCAATTGCCTCGTAGGCATGGCCGATGTGCGGCACGCCGTTGGGGTATGAAATCGCCGTAGTGATATAGAAGGGTTTCTCGTTGCTCATCCGTACTCCTCGCTCAGGGCTGCAGCCGGGCGGCGCAGCACCTTTAGCGGCTCGTCGCTTCCAGCCGGAAAACAGTGCGTAAAATCAGTGTTTTCCGGTCGAGATTAAGGGCAACGGTTTCCGCCTTTTCGCGGGCCACTGTTTCCCACACCTCGGCCAGGGTGGCAAGCCGCCCCGCCGCCAGACGGCTCGCTAGGCGGACATCCTCCAACGCCCCCTCCCCTGTCGCCGCTGCCCTGACGATTCGCGCCAGAAGCTCCAGCAGAAGCTCGAAGAACAGCTCGAAACGCACCTCCGCGCCATGACCCGATAACGTGTCGGCAAGCTGATGCACCTTGCCCCAGGCAACCTCGGGCAGTCCGGCCAGAAGGCCGTAGATTTCCTGATAGAGCGCAAGCCCCCCGCCCGCCTGGAGACTCAAGAAACGACGTACCGAACCATCAGCCAGCCGCAGGAGCGTTGCTGCATCCTCGCCAGCCGGCATATCGCGCCCGACGGCCGCCAGTGCCTGCCGCGCCGCCAACTCCAGATCGGATGGCCCAAGGCGTTTGAGGTCGAGCGTCCGGCAACGCGAACGAATCGTCGCCAAGAGCCGGCCGGGCTCGGAAGTGACGAGAAAGAACAGCGTGCGCTCGGGCGGCTCCTCCAGCGACTTCAACAGCGCATTGGCGGCATTCACGTTGAGCTCGTCGGCGGTATCGACGATCACGACCCGCCAGGCATCGTCGCCGCCGCGATGCCCCAGGAAGGCACGCAGCCGCCGCACTTCGTCGACCGGGATCGATTGCGGAAAACGCTTATCCTTGAAGTTGTAATGCCGCCGAATGACCAGCAGCCCCGGATGCGACAAGGCCCGCACCTGGCGGACAGCAACCGACAGCGGCTCCACCGACAGGCTGAGCCCGAAAGCGTCACGTTCCTGGCGCGCAGCGAGCGCCGCCATGGCGACCCGGTAAGCCAACGTCGCCTTGCCGATTCCCGGCGAGCCCGACAGCAGCCATGCGTGATGCATCCGCCCGCTGGCAAGTGCCGCTGCAAGCTCCTGCTCGGCACTCCCATGCCCATAGAGTGTGACCGTCTCGCGCGGATGGGGAAAATCATCCAGCCGGTCGATCTCCGGCGGCGCTTCGATCTCCTGCGCGATTGGAGCGCGAGCCATGAGACTACCTTTCGCTCACGGCAAGGCGCGCGGCAATCGTGTTCCAAACTTCTTCTGCGATCGACTCTGCAGGGCGATTGCCATCAATAACGACACAGCGCCAAGGTTCCTGTTCCGCTATCGCTAGAAAGCCCGAGCGCAGTCTTTCGTGATAGTCGAGCGACTGCCGCTCGTACTTGTCGCGCCCCCTCGCGCAGCCACCCGCGGGCGCATCCTTCCCGCTTGTTGCGCGCCGCGCCTCCGCACGCGCGAGCCCCGCGGCAGGGTCGATATCGAGAATGATGGTCAGGTCTGGGCGTGTCTCGCCGACGACGATCTCCTCCAGCCGTTCGAAAACGAGTGGCGGCAAACCGCCTGCGACGCTCTGATAAACCCGCGTCGAATCCGAGAACCGATCACACAGGACGATAGCGCCGCGCTTCAATGCAGGCTGGATCACCCTGGCGATATGATCGGCCCTGGCGGCATAGAACAGCAGCGCTTCCGACAAGGGCGCATGCTCGGCTACGTCCGGACTGAGGATGAGCGCGCGAACCTGCTCGGCAAATGGCGTACCTCCCGGCTCGCGCGTCACCACAACGTCGCGACCATGCTGCAGCAGACGCTCGGCCAGAAGCCGTACCTGGGTGGATTTACCAGCCCCCTCGCCGCCTTCGAATGTGATGAATTTCCCCGCGCCCATCGCGTGCTTCCTCGCGGCCGCCATGGCCGCCAATCGACGCGCACACTAAAGCCTTGCGGCCAGAGATGGAAGCGCCTGCGCGTTTGGCCAGATCCCGGAAATCGCAGCGGAAACATGGTTTGGCGAGAAGCCGCCACGCCGCATCACCTCGCCGCGGGACTAAACTCTAGAGATTGATCTTGATCCAATTGAACGCCAGGTGAATGAGACTGTCGAGCCCCTGGCGAAGTACCCCGGCCTTGGCCACGTCCTCGGCTGCATAGAGCGGCACCTCGCTCGTCGCCGACGTCGACGACGTCACCCGCAGTCGGGCCACTTCATCTCCGCGCTTGATGGGCGGTTTCAGCGGTCCTTTGTAGACGATTTCCGCGCGGATCTTCTGATTGGCCGGATAGCGCGGCAACACCACGGTGACGCCATGCTTGCCGACGAGCGGCACATAGAACCGCTCACCGCCCCATACCCTGGCCGATCCCACCACCTCGTCGTCCTTGAACAACTTGAACGGCGCGAAAGAGCGGAACCCCCATTCAAGCAAGCGGCGCGCTTCGTCCTTGCGATCGTTGGCGGTTTTCAATCCATTGACGACGACGATGAGCCGCTTGCCATCTTGCACAGCCGTGCCGACCAGGCCATAGCCCGATTCCTTGGTGTAACCGGTCTTCATGCCATCAGCGCCGATGTCGAGGAACAAGAGCGGATTGCGGTTGAAGAAACGGTGCTTGCGGTATTTGAACTCGCGCTGGGCAAACATCGGCATCCGATCCGGATACTCGTGCATCAGATAGCGCGCCAGCTCGGCAAGCTCCCGCACGGTCGTCACGTGGTCTGGAGCTGGCAGCCCGGTAGAATTCTTGAAGTTGGATTTGACGAGACCGATGCGCCGCGCCTCGTTCGTCATCACCTGCGCGAAGCCTTCCTCGGTACCGGCCAGCGCCTCGGCAATGGCGATGCATGCATCGTTGCCGGACTGGATAATGATGCCCTGCAGCAGTTCCTCGACCGTCGCCTTCTCGTTGATCGGCACGAACATCGCCGACGTGCCGGATGGTGCCCCGCCCGTCCGCCACGCATGCTCGCTCATCGTGATTTCGTCGGTGAGCTTAAGGGTGCCCTGCCGCAAGGCCTTGAAGATGACGGCGAGCGTCATCAGCTTGCTCATCGACGCTGGCGGTGTCAGCTCGTCGGCGGCATGCTGGAACAGCACTGCGCCGCTGTCAGCGTCCATCAGAATTGCGTGTTCGGCCTTGGGAATGAATGTCGAATCCTGAGCTGCCGCACGCGGAGCAAGCAGCGCAGATCCAATCAGAATGCCGAGCAATAACCCCGCCAACCATAAAGGCACGACAGAAACACGGGGCGCATGGTGAAACGACCGGCCCATCAAACCTTTCCATTCCCAGCGAATTATTGTCGAACTATCTGGTCACAGGCTGGACCTGTCAACGCCCGGACGGAACACGACCTGTTGTTTATCCGTATATGGCCGAGATGATCGTGGACAACGTCGCGTGTCGCAATGGTGGGCCGCTGCAATAGTCAACGCAGCCCGCAAATCGTGATGCCGCGCGAATCATTACAAGAAGACGCGTGACCTCAGCGTTGCGCCAGCGTGCCGGTTGTCATGCTATCCTTGTTCGAGCTTGCGACGCGATCGCCTCCGCGTGCCCAAGGCTGGCTGGCCAGAAACTGCCGCTCGCGATGGTCGTCGCCATTGAGCGGCGCACGCCCTGCATAACGCACGCGCACCCGGGTCAACCCCTTGTGATCGAAACCCAGATGCCGCGCAGCGGTATGCGACAGATCGATGATGCGTCCGCCCGTATAGGGGCCGCGGTCGTTGATGCGCACGAGCACCGTGCGGCTATTTTCCAAATTCGTCACATAAGCATAGGACGGCAAAGGTAAAGTCGGATGCGCCGCCGTCAGCGCGTACTTGTCGAAGATTTCACCGTTCGCGGTCTTGCGCCCGTGGAAATCGTCGCCATACCAGGAGCCTGTTCCTGTCGCGTCGTAATCGGGGTTGTGTCGCGGAATGTACCACTTGCCCGCCACTTTGTAGGGGGTGCCGACCTTGTAGATGCCCCCGCCTCGCGCAATCTCCGGGCCCGTCGCAACGCGCGGACTTGCCGGAACCTCCACCTTCGAGGGCGGAAACATATATGTGCTGGTTGCCCATGACTGCGGCGACGAGCGCTCATCCTTGGCACAGCCTGCCATGATCGATGCAACGGCAACGAGACACACTGGCGCCTTGAGCGCGGCAATGAAACCTGCCGGCCAGCGCCCGAACGTCCCCGCCAGTGACAGGCTTGCGGCCCGCACGAAAAGTTGCATAAGCGACGATTCCCTCTCGGTCTCGTTTGAGACTATGTTTGACGCGCTCTTCCCCCGAACCTTCCAACGGGCACATGTCAGAAGAACGGCATTAGCATGCCAAATTGAGCTTGATCTTCCCTTAAGGCTGTGTGCTGCCCATGATTCTGTTGGAAACCGGGGCTAGACGTGCCAGTCGAACCTCCATCAGCGGGATGTTTTGACCATCCCGCTCGCGCGACGTCTGGAACAAGCCGCCAGACTAGGCTAAACGCTCCAGTGCCGCAGGATCGAGGCGAACGCTTTACTCCTCGGTGGTCTCGCGATCAGGACGGATGGGTGGCCGAGTGGTTTAAGGCAGCGGTCTTGAAAACCGCCGTGGGTTCACGCCCACCGTGGGTTCGAATCCCACCCCATCCGCCACTTATGCAATTTAAGGAACCTCTGAACAACCCGCCGATCATGGCATGCTGATGCCCTTGATTCGA
>DAIPMW010000036.1:0-5677 GCA_036768475.1 Hyphomicrobiaceae bacterium
GACGAGTGCCTGGCGCGCGGCTGGTCGGTGGCGATGACCCGGCGCGACAACGACGAGCCTTCCGCGCTGCGCTATCGGGTCGGCAAGCTGCGCTCAGCCGGCGCGGACTGCATCGTGTCCATCCACTGCAACGCGGCCGAGTCTGCGCAGGCCAACGGCACGGAGACGCTGCATGCCGGGTATGAATGGGTCGCGGCCACGGTGAACAAGCGCGTGTGCGGCGCGCTGGGCACCCGTGACCGTGGCGCAAAGCACCGGTCGGATCTGGCCATCCTGCGCTACGAGCGGGTGGCGATCCTGGTCGAGCTGGCGTTCCTGTCCAACGAGCGCGAGCGGCACATCCTGACCGATCCGCACTGCCAGCGAGAGGCGGCGATTGCGATTGTCGCCGGGCTGGCAGAGACGGTGCGGCGATGATCGCCTGGCTGATCGCGCGTCCCAAGGTCATCGTCGGCGCGGTGCTGGTCGCGCTGTTCGCCGGCTGGACCGTGATTGCCTACCGGCACGGCGTCAAGACCGAGCGGGCCGACTGGACCGAGCGCCAGCGGATCGCCGAGGCTGCGGCCAGGCAGACGGAACACGACCTGGCTGAACTCGCCGCCAAGGGCGCGGCCCGCCTCGCAGAGAAGGAGCGACTGCTCAATGACCAAGCGAAACGATCCGCGGAGACGATCCGCACGCTGCTGGCCGGCGTTCCTGAGTGCCGGGTTCCTGCTCGCGTTGGCCGGGTGCTCGACGCCACAGCCGGCAGCCTGCCCGCAACTGCCGAAATTCCCGGATCAATTTCACCCGGTCCCGATGATTCCGCACTCGATGCCGTCATTGGGCTCGCCGACGTCCTCGATCGGGTCAACGAGAACTACGCAATCTGCCGCGCCAACATCGATCGACTGACCGAGGCTCGGGACTGGTACACCGACCTGCGAGCGCGGGTCAACGCGAAGGAGTAGACCATGGGAATCGTGCAAACCGCGCTGGCCAGGCTGCTGGCGCCATCCGTCGCCGAGACCGTCTCTGCGGCCCTGGGCCCGATCCGCGAGCGGGTGAGCGAGCTGGAGGACCGCCCGGCGCTCACCGAGGCCGACCGGGTGACGCTCGACAAGGCCGCCGCGATGGTCGCCGAGTTCGAGCAGATCGCCGAAGGAACGATCGAGGTGCCCACCGCGCCCGCCGGTGAGACCGTCACCGTGCCGGAGATCAAGTGAGAGCCGCAGCGATCCTGCTCATGCTGGCCAGCCTGCCGGCCGGCGCGCAGGTGACCTTCGAGCGGTGGCAGGACATGGGCCAGTACGTCGGCCGGCAGACCGAGAAGCTGAACCAGCACACCGACCAGATCGCAGCGCTAGAGGCCAAGGTCGCCGCGCTGGAAGCCTCGAAGACGACCGTCGAGAAGGACCTGGGCCTGGTGATCCAGCGTTACGACATGCTCTTGCGGGCCATCGTGATCCAGGTCTGCGCGAGCAACAAGGCGATGGCCGACAACGCCTGGGCGGCCAAGTTGGCCGGGTTGGAACCGATCCCTCTGGCTGGCCACGATTGCCCGCCGCTGCCGGCCCGCTACTACGTTCCGGGCTACCTGTCGCCGGACGGCCCGCCGATCCCGCCGGCCGAATGAGCAGCACCCGGACCGTGGACGAGCGCGCCGTGCGCCGCACTGCCGCCCTGGTGGTCGAGACGGCCGAGCTGCGGGCAGCCATTGTGCGGATGTTCCGCGATGGCGACCTGCTCTCGCAGATGGCCACGCTGGTGCAGGACGGCTCGGCCGAATACGAGCGCGTGGTCACAGCCATGCGCAAGATCAAGAACGCGCATTCGCTCGCCCAGGCCAAGCGGATCGCGGCCGAGTGCCTGGACGAAATCTAGCCTCGCTCTTTGAGCCCTGCGGCTCGGCAAAGGCCGGGCCATCGGTGAGAGGTTGTCTCCTCCGGTCGTTGACCGTTCGCCTCGGCCTTCGGGCCGGGGCTTTTTCATGCCTCCGGGCTTCGGACGATTCGCACCGGACTGGCTGAGTCGTTGAACGGGTACATGCCCCCAAGCTCCTTGATCCCGACGCCAATCGTCCACTCGACGACTTCGCACGAATACTTCGAGCCGCGATCCGCTTCTTCGTCCTGCGCTGCCTTGACCGCCTCGGCCTCTGTGGCATAGCAGCCGACCGGATAGCTGGGTCCGTCGAGATCCCCCCAGCGGTAGGCGGTGACGGTGTAGACCGTCGTCGCGGGAATCTCTATCTCCTGTCCGCAGAATGTTTCGAGCGCCGCGATCGATTCGCTCGCAATTCCCGGCACCAGCTCGCCAAGTATCGTGGCCGGGTTTCTAGCCGCGGGCGGGTCGATCCTGTCTGCCACACGCCGCAGCCACCTTGAAATTGTGCTTTTCACTGTCCGCCAGGTGTTCATGGCAGGTCGTCAGCGGTCAGCAGCATCGCGCGCACTGAGAAATGCAGTTGCCATCGCCGCTGCCGGGATCATGAATCCCCCGGTCAGCATCAAGCGCCAGCTATTCCACTGCATCCACGAAAGCTGCTCGCCAGTCACAAGCCACGCATAGGCATCAGCGAGGCCGATCAGGGCAGGCAGCGCGAAGGTGACGGCCAGAGCGCCGAACAGGGCTTGCACCGCTCTCATGCCTCTTTCCTCACGCGCTCGGACAACCGCCACGCAGGCCGCACGAAGCGGATCAGGCCCAGCTTGCGAAGGGCTTGCAGGCGGGCGTCTATGATTCGCCAGTCAACGCGATCCAGATAGGTCGCCAAGTTCCACGCCTCGTCTGCGATTGCTTTGTTCGATTGCAGTTCTGTAAACGTCGCCCCGTTCGCCCGCCCGATCCTGTCGAGGATCAGCGCGTCGAGTTTGTCGTACTGGCTCATCCTTCCCTCCGCTCGCTCGGCTGCGCGTCCTTCGTGCCGGCCAGCTCACGCCAGCGCCGCAGCACGTCCGGGTGAACGTGTACGGGGTGCTCGGCCAGCTTCTTCTGTGCCTCCTCCCTCGCCCACGGCAGCCAATCGTTCAGCGCCTCGCGCACCTTGCCCTCGATGCTGTACTGCGGGTAGAGCATGTCCTCCGCGCGGATCAGCATGAACGGGCATTTCAGCCGCCTGGTGCGTCGGATGATGTCGAGGTCTGCGCACGACGCTTGGAACCCGGTCAGGCCAAGCCTGCCGGCGATGTAGTAGAACGCCGCGACCGCCGCCATGCTCGCAGCGTAAGCCGAGGTGCCGTAATCGTGATCGCGCTCGGCGAGGCTGCGGATGTAGTCGGTCAGTTCGTCGAGCGTGTCGAAGGTCGGCACGTCGGCCTCGCGCATTTCCTTCTCGTTCATCCTTCCCTCTGTTCATCGCTCTGCTCTACGGCCCGAGCCGGTTCTTCGCGCACGTCATCGGCGGTTTGGCACTTCCATTCGTATTTCCTGGCGCGGGCAAGGTCACCGTTTTTCTGGTACACCGGCGGCGGTTCGGACGGCATGTATCGAACTCGCAGGCATCCGTTTTCAAGGCATTCAGATAGCGCGCAGCTACACACAATTGCAGGGTTCATTCCTTCCCACTCTCTGCGGCCCTTGCGGCGTCGATTGCTTGGCCGACAGCTTCGTCAATCCTTTTTCTGAGTCGCTTCCACGCGGCAGCATTGGCCGGGTCGCAGGTCGAGATAAAGCGGTCAAGCTCTTGCCAGCAAAGCGCCTCGCGCTCTGACTTCGAGTTCTCTACGCGTAGCAGTTCGCACGCATCGACAAGCTCTACGATCTTCGCGACCAGCCGCTCGTTCTCTGCGCGTAGCAACGCGATTGCTTCGGCAATGGTTTCTTCTGACTGAATTCCAGCGTGGCGTAACGCCGCCCATGCTGCAGAAATTTGTGACTCAGCATCGTGGAGTTTGTCGGCCAAGCCTGCTCGCCATCTTGCGTGCTCGTCGCGTTCTGCGCGTAGCCGCTCGTTCTCCCGCTCCGCCTTGTCGAGCCGGTCGAGCAGGACGCCAGTGGGTTCATCATCACGGTCAATCAAAGCCTCGAAGCCGTGCAGCATCGCCAGAATGCAATGGGCGTGCTTATTCCTCCATTCGTCCCAAGCCGCGAACCGCTCTTCATACGGTGCCTGGTATGCTAGCGGCGAGACATCCTTCCCCGGCGCCGTGTACCCTGTCATCACGCGAAACGCGAATGCTTGAATCTCGTAGCTCTCAATCTTTGTCAGCTTCACTTATGCCCCTCGCTGCGTTGTATTCGGCTTCGTAGGCGTCCGCTGCCGCATCCATGCTGCCCTGATTGATGTGCTGTCCTGCCAGTGGGTGTGGTTGTTCGTCCTGCTCTTGCAGGTGCTTGATCCAGTCGGTATCGCTCCATCCGACAGGCGTTGGCGGCCGCTTCGCACCATCCATCCCGAGCCTTTCCCTATCGAGCGCAGTGTCCAGCTCGATAGCCGTATTCGGAGCTATGTAAGTCGGGCGCGGCAGGTTGATCGGGCAAAACTCTGCGTTGCTCTCACCATCGGAAATGATGGCAAACTTCCGGCGCAACAGACGGTAACGCGCGGCATCATTCGACATACGCTGCAACTGTTTCAGCAGGCTGACATCGCCGCCATCTGGTGGGTCCATGTAATAGACGCCGGGCAGCGTGAGTGCTGCCGAGCGTTCAAACTCGCGCAGCCGCTCGTTCTCCGCTTCCGCCGCGTCGAGCCGGTCGAGCAGGGTGCGGATAGCAACAGGGTTGCAGGCTGCAACAAACTGGAGAGTTGAAAAATGCGCCTCGCCATATAGGCAATCTGCGTTGACCACAGGCGTACCACGGCACCCATCCTCAAGCCTCGTGTAAACAAAGCGGTCCCCGAAAAGATATACCCACTCCCCCGGCGTCGGCCCCGCTGCAGTCGCCTCGCGCAGCCGCTTGATGATGTCGTCACTCATGCTGCATCCTCCTGCCGATCTACCTGTCGCGCCAGCGCCGCCAGTCGTGCATATCGTGATGCCCGCAGCGATGCTCTTGCTGCGATGTCGTGATATTCCTTGGCGGCGGTCCAGTGAGAAAAGCTCACGTCAATGCACCGCCTTGTGATGACGCGCCAGTGCATCGCAAGTTCGTCATAGTGCGCGGCAAGTTTCTCGTCACTCATCGCTCTGCTCCTTGATCCCGTACTGCGCCAGTGCGGCGCGGGCGTAGGCTTCGATCTCTCGGCGTAGCGCATTGGCTGAATCGACACGCTCCTCGTGACCGCCACGAGCGCAGGCCACAGCGAAGTCGCTCATCTTGTTCTCGACGGACTTAGGCAGCGGCGGCAGCATGACCGGCGGGGTGGGCGCTGCGACCATATCGAGCGACTCCTCGATATGGTCGCAACCTGTAACTGTTGCTGATGAGTTCATTTCTCGCCCCTGATGCCGTGGGCCGATTCGGTTGCCCGGACGATTTCCATGACTTTAGACAGTGGAAGGCCGAGTTGTGCGTTAGCGGCCATGATCTCGTCGTCAGCAAACACCTGCTCCTCGCTCAACGGCACCCGCTGCGCCGACTCCGGCACAAACCTTTCGTACCGACAGCCAAGCCCCTTCTCATGCTCGTTGAAGCACACAAGCAGGGTTCCATCCTTGTCACGCTCGATGTTCCACCGCTCGCGGACGCTCTGCGGCACCCGCTGCGCCATGCTCTCGATCAGGTCGGCGGCGCGGATCATGTCGCCAGCTAT
>DAIPMW010000009.1:0-56345 GCA_036768475.1 Hyphomicrobiaceae bacterium
GAACCCGTCTTTTCAGATTGAAAATCTGACGTCCTAACCGATAGACGAAGGGACCGGCGCGGCAGGGTTTAGCCAGATTTGCCGCGAATGGCAAGGATCGCTGAAAGAAAGCCACAAGGCCCGCCTTTGCGCTCGTGTGGCGGCTGCCCAGACCGGTCGGACGGCCCGTTGTCCGGCGGCGATCACCCCTGCCGGCGCGGGTCGGCGGCATCGTCGATCTGCAGCTCGATGCGGTTGCGTCCGCCCCAGGTGTCCTTGCGCAGCTGTCCCGTCACGTGCAGTGGCACACCGCCTGCGTTGATCAGGAGATCGCCCAGAGGCTGACCGGCGGCGCGAAATGCGATCGCTTCCAGACGCGAGCTGTCGGCTGCCTCCAAGACGCAGCGCACATGTGACTCGCCCACCACCTTGGCAAAGCGCACACGGTGCGAGGGAAAAGCAAACCTCGGCTGCGGGTTGCCCTGGCCATAAGGGCCGGCGCGTTCCAGCAGGCTGATCAAGGCATCGTTGGCGGCAGCAGGCATCAGCGCACCGTCAATCTCCAGGCTGGCCGATTGGCGCGCACTCGTCGCGGTGGAGCGCAGGCGCTCTGTCATGTAGGTTTTCAGCTCTTCGAAGCGCGCGCGAGTCACGGTCAGGCCCGCGGCCATCGCATGCCCCCCGCCTTTGACAAGGAGCCCGGTCGCCATCGCCGAGCGCACCGCCGTACCGATATCGACGCCGGCGATCGAGCGCAGCGAGCCTGTCCCCTGCCCTTGCGAGCCCTCCTCCTGCTCCCAGGAAATGACGCACGACGGCCGGCGGAAGCGTTCCGTCAAGCGGCTTGCGACGAGACCGACAACGCCCTTATGCCAGGTGGGCGAGCCGACAATCAGCATGGGCAGACCGGGATCAGCATCGATCATGCGATCCGCCTCGGCCATCGCCTCCTCGAGCATCTCAGTCTCGATAGCCTTGCGCTCGCGATTGAGCTTGTCGAGCAGCGCCGCGATCCTGGCTGCCTCGACGTCGTCCTCGGTCGCGAGCAGGCGGGCACCGAGCGCCGCATCGCCGATCCGCCCACCGGCGTTGATGCGCGGGCCCAGAATGAAACCCAGATGATATGGGCGCGGCGCCGTATCGAGACCGGCAACGTCGAACAGCGCTTTGAGGCCGGTGTTGTTTCGCGCGTGCATGACCTTCAGGCCCTGCGTGACGTAGGCGCGATTGAGACCCTGCAGGGGAACCACATCTGCAACAGTTGCCAGCGCCACGAGATCGAGCAGATCGAGCAGCGACAGGGGCATCGCACCGCCGGTGTAATGACCGCGGTCTCGCAATGCGCGCTGCGTCGCCACCAGCACCATGAAGACGACACCGGCCGCACACAGGTAGCCGAGCCCCGAGAGGCAGTCCTGACGATTTGGATTAACGACCGCGAGCGCAGGAGGCAGCGTCTCATCTGCCTGATGGTGGTCGATGACGATCACGTCGGTGCCAAGACCGCGGGCGACCTCAAGCGGCGCGAAGCTCGTCGTTCCGCAATCCACCGTAACGATGAGTCGGGCGCCTTCCTTCACGAGCGCTTCGATGGCGGCGGGATTGGGCCCGTAGCCCTCGAAGATGCGGTCGGGAATATAGATGCGCGAGGGCGCACCATGATGATCGAGGAAGCGCTTCACCAGTGCCGAAGAACACGCACCATCGACGTCATAATCGCCGAAGATCGCCACCGGCTGGCGCTGCTGAACCGCATCGACCAGACGGGCCGCCGCAGCGTCCATACCCATCAACATACTGGGATCGGGCATCAATGCCTTGATCGTGGGATCGAGGACTGTTTCAACCTCGTCGAGACCGATCCCGCGCGCGGCAAGAATCCGGCCCAGGATTTCAGGCAGGCCGTGGCGCTGCGAAATCGCATCGGCCAATAACCGCGCAGATGGCTGCAAACGCTCGCGCCAGACGTAGCCCCGCACCGACCGGTTCACGCCCAGAAAGGCGGCGCCCGTTTCGTCGCTTTCGCTGCTCAGCGACGCATTGGCCCGTTCTGCGTTGGGTTGTGCAAGCATCGTACCTCCGGATCGGTTTCTAGGCCGATTCGAGCATAGGTGCTCTGCCCGGGGAGCAATTAGCTGGGGACGAGGGACTTGTGGGCGCCACAGCGGCCCGGCCGTAGCGCCGAACGGATGCCGCTATTCGCCATATTCGCCGCTCCCTCCCGCGTCAGGCCGGGAAGCGCGTCTCGACATCCTGCACCGTGGTCCGTATGTGGCGCACGGTACGCGTCAGCGAGCGCATCACGACCGTCTCTGTTTCGGCCGCTCCGTCGTGAAAATGAACGCCGTCGAGCAACGAGCCATCGGTGACACCAGTCGCTGCAAAGATCACGTCGGAAGACGCCATCTCCTCAAGCGTGAACTTTCGATTGATGTCGGTGATACCCATAGTGGCGGCGCGCTCGCGCTCCTCGTTGTTGGCCGGCAGCAAGCGGCCTTGGATCTGGCCGCCGATGCAGCGCAGCGCAGCAGCAGCCAGCACACCTTCAGGTGCGCCGCCCGACCCCATGTAAATGTCGATGCCAGTCTCGCGCGAATCCGTCGTCCAGATGACGCCCGCGATGTCGCCGTCGGGAATAAGCCGGATTGCGGCGCCGGCATCGCGAACTGCCTTGATGAGCTCGGCATGACGTGCACGATCGAGGATGCAGGCGGTGATCTGCCCGATCGGAACGCCCTTGGCATCGGCAAGCGCCTGCAGGTTCTCAGCCGGCGACTTGTCGAGATCGACGATGCCCGGCGGATATCCGGGGCCGATGGCGATCTTATCCATGTACATGTCGGGCGCGTGCAGGAGGCCACCACGCTCGGAAATGGCCAGAACGGCAAGCGCATTCGGCATCGCCTTGGCGCAGATGGTGGTGCCCTCCAACGGATCGACGGCAATGTCTACGTCCGGCCCTTCGCCGGTGCCAACCTCTTCGCCGATATAGAGCATCGGCGCTTCGTCCATCTCGCCCTCGCCGATAACGACGCGGCCCTTGATGGCGACGCGGGCCAACTCGCGGCGCATGGCATCGACCGCCGCCTTGTCGGCCGCCTTCTCGTTGCCGCGCCCGCACAAACGCGCCGCTGCGATGGCGGCGGCTTCCGTCACGCGCGCCACCTCGAGCACCAGGACCCGATCAAGGCCACCGTTTGGGTTCGCCATCCTCTCACTCCTCGTTTGTGTCTGCGGCCGGCGCGCGGTATCCGCGCCAAGCGCCGCAATTTTCTACATTGCCTCGATGCGGATCATCTGCGGCTTTTCCGAAACATTGCCATCCGACTCGATAGCTTCCAGGGCACCGCGGATCGCTTCTTCCGTGGTGTCGTGCGTGATCAGCGTTACGGTTGCCGGAGCACCCGGCGCGCCGCGCTTTCCCGTGCCTGGCAATGCGCTCTTTGCGCGCCGCTGCACGATCGATTCCAGTGACACGCCGCGATCGCCCATCCGCTTTGCAATAGCCGCCATGGCGCCGGGCTTATCGAAGACGGACAGGCGGACATAATAAGCGCCTTGGTGCTCCCCAAGCCGGGCGCGCGTGTGCGCCTTGAGATGCGAGACCGGCACGACGAATGGTGGAACGACCAGACCACGCGCCACGTCGATAATGTCGCTGGCAACTGCCGAAGCCGTCGCATTGCCGCCTGCACCCGGCCCGACGAGCAGCAGATTGCCGACCCTGTCGCCATCGATCGCCAGACAGTTGGTAACGCCAGAGACCTCCGCGATCGCCGAGTGTTTGGGCACCATTGCGGGGTTGACGCGCGCCTCGATGCCGCCGGAGGGCGTGCGCAATGCTACACCCAACAGCTTGATGCGATAGCCCAACTCGTCGGCAGCCTGGATGTCGGAGTCGGTGATCTGCTCGATGCCTTCGACATGGATCTCGTCAAGCGCAACCTCTGTGCCGAATGCAAGACTCGTAAGGATGGTGAGCTTATGGGCGGTATCGAAACCACCGATATCGAAGGTGGGGTCCGCCTCGGCGTAGCCCAGACGCTGCGCCTCGGCGAGCACATCGGTAAAGGGCAGCGCCTCTTCCTGCATTTTGGTCAGAATGAAATTGCAGGTGCCGTTCAGGATGCCGTAGATGCGCGAAACGCGGTTCGCAAGCAGACTCTCGCGCAATGTCTTGATGACCGGGATTCCGCCGGCGACGGCTGCCTCGAAATCGAGCGCAACGCGGCTTTCCTCGGCCATGCGCGCCAACGCTACGCCGTGACGCGCGAGCAGCGCCTTGTTCGCGGTAACGACGTGCTTGCCCGACTTCAGCGCCGCTTCCACCGCGTCACGCGCAGGGCCTTCGTCGCCGCCGATCAGTTCGACAAAGACATCGATGCCATCGGACGTCGCAAGTGCCACGGGATCATCGAACCAGCGCGCGGCGGAGACATCACAATCGCGCCGTTTCGACGAATCACGTGCACTGACAGCCGCAACCTCAATGCGGCGACCGAGGGCGGCAGCGAGATGCTCGCCGTTCTCGCTGACGAGCCGAACGAGCCCGGCGCCGACTGTACCGAGCCCGGCGATGCCGAGTTTCAAAGGCGCTGTCATAATCGAAGATGTCTAACGGGAAGCTTTTTGCGGAATGGGGATGACGTTATGCAACGTTTCCGGCGACTGGGCGAGGAACTTTTTGAGATTGCGCGCGGCCTGCCGGATGCGGTGCTCGTTCTCGACCAGCGCGATCCGCACGAAGCCTTCGCCGTACTCGCCGAAACCGAGCCCGGGCGAAACCGCGACGTCGGCCTTCTCGATCATCAGCTTGGAGAACTCGACCGAGCCCAGCGACCTGAATTTCTCCGGCATCGGTGCCCAGGCGAACATGGTGGCGGGCGGCGGCGGGATGTCCCATCCCGCGCGTGAAAAACTTTCGACCAGCACATCGCGACGGCGCTTGTAAACCTGGCGGACTTCATCGATGCAGTCTTGTGGACCGTTGAGCGCGGCGGCAGCCGCCACTTGGATCGGAGTGAAGGCGCCGTAATCGAGATAGGATTTCACGCGGGCCAGCGCGTTGATGAGGCGCTCGTTGCCGACAGCGAAGCCCATGCGCCAGCCGGGCATCGAGTAGGTCTTGGAGAGCGAGGTAAACTCGACCGCCACATCGAGCGCGCCGGGAACCTGCAGCACCGATGGCGGCGGATTGCCGTCGAAGTAGACTTCCGAGTAGGCAAGGTCCGACAGGATGATGAGGCCCAGCTTCTTGGCGAGCTCGACGGCCCCTTTGTAGAAGTCGAGGTCGGCAACCATCGCAGTCGGGTTGGAGGGGTAGGACAGCACCATTGCGATCGGCTTGGGGATGGTGTGTCGGCAAGCGCGGTCGACCGCGCGCAGGAAATCCTCTCCCGTGCTGGCCGGAATGTGGCGGACGGAAGCTCCCGAGATCAGAAAGCCGAACTCGTGAATCGGATACGTCGGGTTCGGCACAATGATCACGTCGCCCGGCGCAGTGATCGCCTGGGCCATGTTGGCGAAGCCTTCCTTGGACCCCAGCGTGGCGACGATCTGGGTCTCCGGGTTGAGCCTCACACCGAAGCGGCGCTCGTAATAGCCCGCCTGGGCACGGCGCAGGCCGGGAATTCCCTTGGACGCGGAATAACGGTTGGTGCGCGGCTTGCCCACCGTCTCAACCAGCTTGTCGATGATGTGCTGGGGCGTCGGCAGGTCAGGATTGCCCATGCCCAGATCGATGATGTCAGCTCCACGGGCTCGCGCCTCGCCCTTCAGGCGGTTGACCTCGGCGAAGACGTAGGGCGGCAGGCGCTTGATGCGGTGGAAGTCCTCGATCACGACAGATCTCTCGGTTGCAGGTTTCTTTACCCGTGGCCTCAGGGGCACGGCTGATCCTATGCGCGGTACGGCCGGCCCACTCTTGCTATAATGTTACGCGGGTTTGCGCATTCTACCGTTCAGGATACCGGATTGAAGCGCAACGTCCTCCCCGCCTTGACGATCTTTTTCCTTTGCCAGTTCGTGCGCCAATTTACGCCGCCGAAAGGCGTCAGGTAAAGCGGCCTTACGGGCCGATCTTGTGCAGCAAAATGCCCTAGAGCCTGATCTGTCAGGGTCGTCAAGGGTGCTTTCCGGCCACACCGATTGAGCAGGACTATTGCTTCTCGGCGCGCGATTTGGCGGCCTCGGCGTCCAACCGGGCCCGCTCCGCCTCCAACTCGCCAATAGCCTGTTTTTGCTCCTGCGGGCTTAGAAGTTTTGTGGGCAGTCGGGTCAACTCAGGCAATGGCGTCTGCGATCCAGAACCGCAACCGCTTAGAACCAAAGCAGAAACCAGCACGATCCAAGCCGAGATCCAATGCCATCCCTTCCCTTCACTGTCTTGCTCGCCGATCATCACGACTTATCCTTTTCCCACCTTTCTTTGGCAAAGCTCTACGGAATGCCTACTTGATTCCCTTAGAATAGCCGCTACGGAATTATCAACTGCGACCGCCCGTGGGCGATCACGAGGCCCACGCACTCGGTGCTCCGAAACCGGGCAGGCTATTGAGACCACATGGCAAATACCGTCGGCGCATTGTCGTTTGACAAAGAAAGCAACCATGCAGAAGCCAACCAAACCCGAGACACCCGATCTCACCTCCTACCGGATCAACAATCCCGAGGAGTTTGCTCGCAACGTTCTGAAACTGTTCGAGGAAGGTGGCCGGGCAATGACCAGTTACCTGGAACGGGCCGATACCCAGATGAGCCCGTTCACGGCGGCAAACGAGTTGGCTGAAGCCTCCAAGACGATGGGTGAGATCGCCCAGCACTGGATGACCGAGCCCATAAAGCTGGCGGAAGCGCAAGGCAACTTAGTGCGCTCTTATGCCGAGCTGTGGAACAACACGCTCAGGCGGATGCTTGGCGAGAATGTCGAACCGGTGGCAGAGCCGGAGTCCGGCGACAACCGCTTCAAGGATCCCGAGTGGTCGTCCAACCCCTATTTCGACTTCTGGAAGCAGGCCTACCTCGTCACCACCCATTGGGCCGAATCGATCATTGACAACACGGATGGACTGGACGAGCGCACCAGGCAGAAAGCGGACTTCTATTTCCGGCAGGTTTCCAGCGCACTGTCGCCCTCCAACTTCCCCATGACCAACCCCGAGGTGGTGCGCGAGACATTCCAGACGAACGCGCAAAATCTCGTACAGGGTATGACGCACTTCGTCGAAGACATGGAAAAGTCAGGCGATCTGCTGAAGATCAGCCAGACCGACATAACGGCGTTCGAGGTCGGCCGCAATCTCGCCGTGACGCCGGGCAAGATCGTCTACCAGAACGAGATCATGCAGTTGATCCAGTACTCTCCAACCACCGATAAGGTGCGCGAGGTGCCGCTGCTGATCGTGCCGCCGTGGATCAACAAGTTCTACATTCTCGACCTGACGTCGCCCAAGAGCTTCGTCCGCTGGGCCGTCGAGCAGGGCTTCACGATCTTCCTCGTCTCGTGGGTGAACCCCGACCAACGCCTCTCGCACAAGACCTTTGAGGACTACATGAAGGAGGGTGTGCTGGCGGCGACTGACGCAGTGCGCCGGGAGACCGGGGTGCCGAAGTGCAACATCCTCGGCTACTGCGTCGGCGGCACGCTGGTGTCGACGACACTTGCCTATCTGGCCGCGCGTGGCGAGCAGCCCTACATCTCCGCAACCTTCCTCACCACGCAGGTGGACTTCTCGAAGGCCGGAGATCTTCTGATCTTCATCGATGACACGCAGCTCAAAAGTCTCGAGGAAATGATGGCCGAACGCGGCTACCTCGACGGCTCGCGCATGGCGAACGTGTTCAACATGATGCGGCCGCGTGACCTCATCTGGCCGTACGTCGTCAATAATTATCTGCTCGGCAAGAAGCCGTTTCCGTTTGACCTGCTCTACTGGAACCAGGACTCGACGCGGATGCCGGCCGCCAACCACAACTTCTACCTGCGCGAGTTCTATCACGAGAACAAGCTCGCCAAGGGGCAACTGAAGATCGCCGGCACGCCGCTCGACCTGCGCAAGGTACGCTTGCCCGTCTACCACCTGGCCGCCAAGGAAGATCATATCGCTCCGGCCAAGTCGGTATTCATCGGATCGAGATTGTTCGGTGGCCCGGTCGAGTACGTGCTTGCAGGTTCTGGCCACATCGCCGGCGTGATCAATCCGCCCGAGAAGATCAAGTACCAGTACTGGACAGCGCCGAAGGCCGCGGCCGACACGCTTGATGAGTGGATCACGATGGCGCGCGAGACACCGGGGTCGTGGTGGCCGCACTGGGCGGAGTGGCTTGCCCGTCAGTCCGGGGCCTGGACACTGCCGCGCGATCCTGGCGAGAAGCTCGGCACGATCGAGGATGCGCCGGGATCGTACGTCAAGGGTAAGTCGTAAGCATTGATGCGGGAGCCCTCCGGCGCCGGGCTCCCACCCAGAGGCAATGGTTGCCTCCCGCTCAGCCAACCCCGAATTCGCCCTCATAGTCGGACGGCCAGAGCACGGCGTAGTCGTCATCATCCGCTTCGCTGTAGGCGGCAACGAGCGGTTCCAGCCCGTGACGGTCGGTATCCTCGATCAACGGCTCGAGCCGCTCCCAAAGCTTCTTGGGCGCGTTGGTCAGTATGAACAGATTGGCTGTGCCCGATCCGACATCGTGACCTTCGACCTCGGCGACGCCGTCGAGCAGCTCGATCAATTCATCCTCGAATTTGATCAGGTGATCGAGCGCCTGTCCCATCTCGTCATCGAACTGGATGACAAGCTGATACTTCCATTCCGTTTCGTGGGTCATTCCTGCTCCCGGCTGGTTGCGCGGACGGGCCGGTCCGGGGCACGCAAGCCCCGAACCATAGTCATGGCATTGTCAGGCGACGTGTTCCAACGCCTGCACGAGGTCGGCAATGATGTCGTCCTTGTCCTCGATGCCGACTGACAACCGCACGACGTCGGGGCCCGCTCCGGCTGCCTTGCGCTGCTCATCGGTCAGCTGGCGGTGCGTCGTCGACGCGGGATGGATCACCAGGCTTTTGGTATCGCCAATGTTGGCCAGATGCGAGAAAAGCTTCAGGTTTGCGACGAGTTTCACACCGGCGTCATATCCGCCCTTCAGACCGAACGTGAAGACCGCACCAGCCCCATTCGAGCAGAGCTTCTTTTGCAGCTCGTTTGAGGCATTACCCGGGAGGCCTGCATAGTTCACCCAAGCAACGGCGGGGTGGCTCTCGAGGAACCTGGCCACCGCGAGAGTGTTCTCGCAGTGCCGCTGCATGCGCAATGGCAACGTTTCGATACCGTTCAGAATGAGGAATGCGTTGAAGGGAGATATGGCAGGGCCGAGATCGCGCAATCCCATCACGCGAGCAGCGATAGCGAAGGCGAAGTTGCCGAATGTCTCGCCGAGTACCATACCGCCATATGACGCATTGGGTTCCACGAGTGTCTTGTAGCGGTGCCTGGCGCTGAGCCAAGCGAAGGTTCCGCAATCGATCAGGGCGCCGCCGATGGAGTTGCCATGTCCACCGAGAAATTTCGTAAGGGAGTGAACGACGATGTCGGCGCCATGCTCCTTGGGCCGGCACAGATAGGGTGTGGCCAGCGTGTTGTCGACGATAAGAGGCACGCCTGCCTTCTTCGCAATGGCTGCTATTGCGGGAATGTCGACGACGATGCCGCCAGGATTGGCAATCGATTCGATAAAGATCGCACGCGTCTTGTCAGTGACCGCGGCCTCGAACGAGGCCGGATCGGTCGAATCGGCCCACACGACATTCCAATTGAACTTCTTGAACGAATGATTGAACTGGTTGATCGAGCCGCCATAGAGCTGGCGACCGGCAACGAACTCATCTCCAGATTCGAGCAGCGTATGGAAGACAAGGAACTGCGCTGCATGCCCGGATGCCAGCGCAAGCGCTGCCGTACCGCCTTCGAGAGCCGCCACGCGCCCTTCCAGAACCGCCTGCGTCGGGTTCATCATTCGCGTGTAGATGTTGCCAAAGACTTCCAGACCGAAAAGAGCCGCCGCATGATCCGCGTCATTGAAGACGTAAGACGTCGTCTGGTAGATCGGCGTCGCTCGCGCGCCCGTGGATGGATCGGGCGCGCCACCCGCATGGACCGCCAAAGTGGCAAACCCGACATCGGTGTTTTCGGCCATATAATTTTCTCCTTGTTCTGGGAATGGCTCTTATTGCGCAGCCATGCGCAATTCGCGCGACCTTAACGCAGCGCACGGACATGCGACAACTTGAGTAATCGGACATTGAGCGAGGCGGGACTAGGCGATCTTCAAGGCATTGACGTAATGCATCAGGACATTGACGCGACACATCATCGATAACAGCGGCTCTGGCATTCGGGCTCGGCCAACACTCAGCTCGGAATGTCATGGCCATGCCATTTCAGTTTGCTTTGGGGCAATCGATCATGACCATACGCAATCTCCAGTATATGTTCGAACCAAAGTCAGTGGTTTTGATCGGTGCCAGCCAACAGCCAGGCAGCGTCGGCAACTGGTTGGCCCGCAATCTAGCGAATGGCTTCGACGGCAGGGTCAATTTCGTCAACCTCAAGGGTGGCACGATCGAGGGCAAGACCTGCCACCGTCGCCTTGCAGAGCTTGATGCACCTGCCGACCTCGGCGTGATCGTCACGCCTGCCGCCACGCTACCGGGAATCATCGCGGAGCTAGGAGCCGCCGGTACACACGCTGCCGTGGTAATCTCGGCCGGCGTCAACGGCGAGCTGAAACAGGCGATGCTCGACGCAGCGCGTCCCCGCTGTCTGCGTATCCTCGGTCCCAACTGCATCGGCCTGGCGCTGCCGCACATCGGACTCAACGCAACGTTCTCCCACATCGCCGCGCCGAAGGGCGATCTGGCGTTCCTGTCACAATCGGGCGCCCTCATCACCGGCATCCTTGATTGGGCCTCCTCGCGTGCGATCGGCTTCTCGCAGGTTGTATCGATCGGCGATATGGCCGATGTCGACTTCGGTGACCTGCTCGACTACCTCGCCGGAGACACCAAGAGCCGCGCGATCCTTATGTACATGGAGGCGGTGACGCACGCGCGCAAATTCATGTCGGCAGCGCGCCGTGCCGCACGTGCCAAACCTGTCGTCGTGATCAAGTCGGGCAGACATGCGGCGGGTGCACGGGCCGCCAGCTCGCACACCGGTGCGCTGGCCGGGCTTGATGCCGCATACGAGGCCGCGTTCCGCCGCGCCGGCGTCCTGCGGGTGCAGGATCTCTCGGAGTTATTTGCTGCTGCGGAGATGCTGTCGCGCCTACCGCGCCTGACCGGCGAACGCCTAGCGATCCTTACCAACGGTGGTGGTGCGGGTGTGATGGCGGTGGACCGGCTGGTCGATCTCGGAGGCACGCTGGCCGAACTCTCGCCAATGACCATCGACGCACTCAATCACGCACTTCCGGCAACGTGGTCGCGCGCAAATCCGATCGACATCATCGGTGACGCAGGGCCTGAGCGCTACGGGGCTGCGATGGAGGCGCTGCTGGCCGACCCTGGCACCGACGCACTTCTTGTCATCAATTGTCCGACCGCCGTCGCCTCGAGCCTCGAAGCGGCAAAGACCGTTATTGCCAAGGCGACAGCCAGCTCCCGCGTCTACCGGCGCAAGAAGCCGGTGCTTGCCAACTGGCTCGGCGAAAACTCGGCAAAGGAGGCGCATCGTCTCCTCGCTGAAGCATCGATCGCAAACTTCCGCACGCCGGGCGACGCCGTCGACGGTTATATGAAGCTGGTAGCGCACGCGCGCGCCCAGGTGCAGCTGATGCGCGTCCCGCCGACGCAGCCAGCGGGTCTGTCACCCAATCGCGACGCTGCGCGACAGGTCATCCACAGCGCACTCGCCGCGCAACGCACCATTCTGAGCGAAGCGGAAGCAAAGGCCCTGCTCCTGGCCTACCGGGTGCCGACGGTCGTCACCCACATCGCCCGCGACGTGGAGGCGGTGCGTTCTGCAGCGCGCCACGTCCTGGCCGACGCCAAGAACGTCGTCGTGAAGATCCTTTCCGACGACATCTCGCACAAGTCCGACGTTGGCGGCGTGGTGCTCGACATTGGCTCGGAGGAAGAAGCCGTACAGGCGGCCGAGACCATGGTCCGCCGTGTTTCACGCCTTCAACCTGATGCGCGGCTCGACGGCTTCACCGTGCAGCCGATGATCGCACGCAAGAACGCCTATGAGCTGATCATCGGCATGTCTGAAGATCCGACGTTCGGCCCGCTCATGATGTTCGGTGCGGGCGGAACGGCGGTCGAGGTCGAACGTGATACGGCACTGGCGCTGCCGCCGCTCGATCTCAATCTGTCGCGCGACCTGATCGGACGGACGCGCATTGCCAGACGGCTTGCCGGCTACCGCGACCGGTCGCCGGCGGCCGTGGACCTCATCGCCGAAACGCTGGTCAAGGTCAGTCAGCTCATTGCCGACCATCCCGAGATCCGCGAGTTGGATATCAATCCACTGATCGCCGATACCGACGGTGTTATCGCGCTCGATGCGCGCGTGCGCGTCGCAGACGAAACGGAACATCCGCGCAAGGCGATGGCGCTGCGGCCATATCCGATCCAGTGGGAGAAGTTGATCGGGTTGCCATCGCTGGGGCCGGTGCTGCTGCGGCCGATCCGACCGGAGGACGAGCACCTCTACAAAGCATTCTTCGAAAAGGTTGAGCCGATGGATGCGCGGCTGCGGTTCTTCCAGCCCGTGCGCAACCTCAATCATGAATTCGTGGCCCGCCTGACACAAGTGGACTATGCGCGAGAGATCGCCTTCATGGCACTATCCGACGTGAATGAGCTGCTCGGCGTGTCGCGCTTTGCAGCCGACCCGGACTACGAGCACGCCGAGTTCGGAATTCTCGTCCGGTCCGACCTCAAAGGGCGCGGGCTCGGCACGGCGCTGATGCGACACCTTATTGCTTATGCCCGCGCCGAGGGACTGAAGGAGCTGTCCGGCTTCGTGCTGGCCGGCAACACCGGCATGCTCGCACTCGCCGCAGAGCTCGGCTTCGCCATTCACTGGGCGGATGACGATCCGGGAATGCGTTACGTGGTGCTGCGGCTTGATCAGCCACAGTCGCACCCGCAAATGTGCGGTTAGGAACGGCGCTGTTGAGCATCGCGGCGGCCAGTTCCGCCGCTCACGCCTTCGCCATCTGCTTGGCCGTGCCGCAACGCCAACGCTGAATGCGCCACTTGGGATGGCCTTCCATCCATTTGGCGATTTCGCTCTGCCCATACATCATGCACTGATGCGGAGTGACGGCTTCGGCTATATAGTTGAGGCGGACGTCCTGGCACCGTGACGGTTCCTGGATCATGCAGACGGACATGACGATCTCAATCATCGGACGATCTCCTAGTCGTGTTCACCCCGCCGCTTCGCAGCGGGATCAGCATCACCAGGGCGTTCGTCCCATATTGCCTGCTTGTTGTGATTTGAAGCTAAGCGACTCGAATCGCGCTGCTCAAGTGCAACGTATGAGCGAACTGCTGCCCAATTATTGGGCGCCCATTTCTTGTCCACAGGGCTGGCGGCCGACCCTGGCGCGCGAATCAGGATGACAAGGGATTGCAATTGCGGCATTTCCTACCCGGCATCAATCTCTGCCTTCAACGGAGCGACCAACCCGTTGAACAGGGGTTAGTTTTGACGCATCAGATGCGCTATTGCAGCGCAGGGGTGCCGATGCGCCACGCTTTCAAGCGCCCCGCGCTATTCCATGGCGCCTCTGGGAACAGCAGGCTGCGCGCCGGACGTCGTTAGCGCGGCTGATGCGGCAGCAGCGCAGCTTGGCGCCCTACGGCTACCGTCCGGGCACGAACGGCGCGATGACCAATCGAAATTTTGTAGCAAACCGGAAAACCCGGAAGATGAGCTTCAAACCTAGAAATTCTGTGCCCCCCAACGTCGAGGCACTCATCCTCGACGCCATACTCGAGTCGGCCGCGGCGGGCATCTTGTCGATCACATCCAAGGGCATCATTCGAACCATCAATGGCGCAGCCTGCACCATGTTCGGCTACACGGCCGACGAGTTGATCGGACAGAACGTCAGCGTACTTACGCACGGCGAGGATCGCGAGAACCACGACGCCTACATCAAGCGCTATCTGAGGACAGGGCGAAGCCGGATCATCGGTATCGGTCGCGAGGTGACGGGTGAGCGCAAGGATGGCGGACTGTTCCCGCTGCACCTGTCGATCGGCGAGTTCGCGGTCAAGGGCGAGACATTCTTCACCGGCGTGCTGATCGATCTATCGAAACAAAAGGCCGCCGAAGAACGCTTGGCGCATCAGGAGGCCCTCTTCCGCGCCGTGTATGAAAGCCTGCCGGATCCAGTCGTGATCACCGACACCGCGCATCGCATCCGCATGATCAACCCGGCATTCACGCGCGTCTTCGGCTACCGCCTTCAGGATCTGGACGGCCACCAAACCGACGCTCTGTTCGCTCAGCGGGAAGATTGGATCAACGCATGCCTGCGGCTTGACGAGCAAAGCGATTCCGCCGCCGAGCCGCCCATCCGCGTGCTCGATTTCCGGCGTGCGAACGGCGAGGTCTTCCCGGCGGCCGTCGTCTCCACGGCCATCGAGACAGAGGGCAAGCGGGTGCTCGGGCACCTGGATCTCATTCGCGACATCTCGGTGGAGCGGCGGCAGGAGGCACAGTTGATGCAAGCGCAGCGGATGGAGGCGATCGGGCAGCTCACCGGCGGCATTGCGCATGACTTCAACAACATCCTCACCGTCGTAATCGGCAATGTCGAACTCCTGGAGATGCGCCTGGGCGAGGATGAAGGCACGTTGGCGTTGGCGCGTGAGGCGCGCGAAGCCGCCGAGATCGGCGCCCGCCTGACGGACCGGCTGCTCACCTTCGGGCGGCGACAGATGCTGGAAACGCGGCGGATCAATCTCAACGAATTCGTGCTCGGCCTCATGGAGATCCTGCAGCGCACGATCGGTGAGGATATCGATGTGTCCACGTCGCTCAGTACGGATCTCGACCTGACGGAGGTCGACCCTGGCGAGGTCGAGAACGCATTGCTCAATCTCGCCATCAATGCGCGCGACGCGATGCCCCGTGGCGGGCGCCTCGTCATCGAGACGCGCAATGTCGAGATGGATGAAGCCGCCGTTGACGGAACCCCGGAGCTGTCACCGGGACGCTATGTCGTGCTATCGGTGTCCGATACAGGGCACGGCATGGGCCCGGAGGCGAAGGCACGTGCTTTCGAACCCTTCTTCACAACCAAGAGCGGCGGCGGCGCGGGCAAGGGAACAGGTCTCGGGCTGGCCACGATCTATGGGTTCGTCAAGCAGTCGGGGGGCCATGCCACGATCACCAGCGCGCCGGGCGAGGGAACCGTGGTCGAGCTATTCCTGCCGGCCGTTCCCGCTCCCGAGACGCCCGCTGCGAACACGGCAGGGACCAGCACCGAAGTGCCCGAGGGCGACGGTCGGCGCGTTGTGGTAGTAGAGGATAACGACAGCGTCAGGCGGCTCACCTGCCGGCGGCTCACGGAGCTGGGCTACCTCGTCGCAGAGGCAGCGAATGCCGTCGCCGCCCTGGAGATCCTCACAGCGGATCCCGCGTTCGATCTTGTCTTTTCTGACGTCGTCATGCCCGGCGGGCTCTCCGGTCTTGATCTTGCTCGCGAGCTTGCGCACCACTTCCCGCATGTGCATGTGCTGCTGACGACTGGCTATGCGGAAGAAATGCTGCATTCGCCCGACGAGGGCTGGCCAACATCTGCGTTGCTGCGCAAGCCCTACAGCCAGGCGGAACTCGCCCATGCGATCGCCGATGTACTGGCGCAAGGGCGCGAGGGTCCCGCCACGCAGTTGAACAAATGAGGCAGCGCACGGCGCGCGTGGTCGCCGGGATCTGCTCAGCCGGTGTTGTCGGTGGCAACGACACGCGCGGTGAATGTGTAGCCGAGACCACGCACGGTCTTGATGAGACTTGGCGTGGCATCCGTGGGCTCAATCTTGCGGCGCAGGCGCGCAACGAGATTATCTATGCTGCGGTCGAGTGGCGACCATTCGTGCCCTTTCAGCAGATCCATGATCTGGTTTCGTGTCAGGACGCGATTGGGATGATCGACAAAGATTTCCAGCAATCCGAACTCAGCGGCGGTAAGGACGCACGCCGAGCCATCGACGTCATGCAACTCACGCCTACCTCGGTCGAGAACCCAGCGATCGAAACGGATGGTGGGCTGGCCGCCGTTCTTCGCTGACAGATGCCCGGACTTACCTTCGCGCGTGCGGCGCAACACCGCTCTGACGCGGGCTAATACCTCGCGCAGATGGAACGGTTTGGAGATGTAGTCGTCAGCGCCGACCTCAAGACCGATGACACGGTCGATCATGTCGCCCTTGCCCGTCACCATGATGATCGGCAGAGGCGAGCGTTCGCGGATCTGTCGTGCAACGCTCAAACCGTCCATGTCGGGCAAGGTCAGATCGAGCGTGACGAGGTCGATATCATTACCGCTCATGGCGCGCTGAACGTCCGCGCCGCGGGCGGCCTCAGTCACGCGGAAGCCTTCGCCCTCGAAGCAGCGGCGCAGCAGCAGGCGGACCTTCTGATCGTCATCGACGATCAAGATATGCGCGTTCTTGTCCTCGACCATCCACTCCTACCCACACGGGACCTGCCCTTGCGCAAATTCCAGGCCCGGTTCGCATCCTGCTCAAAGGCAGTCATGACCGCGACCGGACCACTAGACTCATCGGCGACACTGCACCCCGGTGCCGGTCAGGACTGGAGCATGTTCAACTGACGCGGCCGCGATTCAGCGTGAAAAACATGCTCAAAAACAAACAACTGGATCGTGTACGTGCTTCCATCAAAGATGAGCACCATCCGTGTGGTGATAGAGAAATCCGCTGCATACGACGAATTTCACGAGCACGACACTAGCGCTGCACCAGCCCTATTACAATTCGTTACAAAACAGTACATTTGACGGAAATCAGCGCGACATGACGCTGCTTTCATGGCCCCAGCTCAGAAACAAAGGATCTGGAGCCCGCCCCATGTTGGCCATGACAGCAACACTTGACGTTGGACGCGACGCCGCTCCCAGCTTGATACCGTTGCCCATCAAAGGACGCGCCGCGAGCGAGGACATCTTCGAGGCGCCCGCGCAAACGATGGCTTCCGTCTATGCGCCTCGTGAGGACCTTTTCCTGGAGGGCGACGAAGCCTCTCATCTGCTTGAGGTCGTCGAGGGCGTCGTGTGTGCCTACCGGTTGCTGCCCGATGGACACCGGCACGTCGTATCGTTCTATTTCCCCGGCGACCTCATAGGCTACTGCTGTTCGGGGAGCCATACCTTCAGCGCACAGGCACTCAACAAGGTCCGCGTCCGCCGCATCCCGCGCCATCTCATCAACCAGATGGTCGAGAACCGCCCGGGTTTCGCACGACGGCTGCTCAAGCTCGCGGCCGACGAGCTGAGAATGACGCGCGAACACCTGCTTTGCCTTGCCGCCAAGTCTGCGGAGGCCCGGATGGCCGTGTTTCTGCTTGCCCTGTCGCGGCGCAACAGGGACGTCGGCGGAGATGCCAGCCGCATTGACCTTCCGATGACGCGCGTCGATATCGGCGACTATCTCGGCCTTACCATCGAGACCGTGAGCCGGACATTCTCCAAGCTCAAACGCAGTGGCGTAATCGCGTTGCCGCGCACCACCACGGTACTCATCCGTGACGTGGAGGCGTTGGCCAATCTCGCCCAGAACTAAACTGTTCGCGCCACGATTGCGTGGCGTGAAACCAGCCGGTTGAATTTGTCGTCCTCTTCGGCAATCGGAGGACCAGATGCCTCGAACAGCAGGTCATATTGTCAGTCCAGCCCAGCGTTTGAACGTGGCCGTCGGCCTGTTTGATCAGGTTGGGCCGCTGGGAATCGCCCTGCACGAGCTTGGGCAACGCAACCTTGATCTGACCCGCTGCCGTTTCGTCGTTGCCAGAGAATCCGGTGTTTTTTCGGACACTGCACTCGCGCAGCTCGCCAACAAGGTCCCTATCGAACGCATCACGCTGGGCGGCCTCAGCATAGAGCGGGCGTGGTCCGAGGTCGTCGTCGCCAGGGCCCTGGAGGCGGGTGCCATGGGCGCACGTCGGGAGGAACGTGCCTGCGACACGACATCGTCGATCCTTGCACGGCGAAACCAGCGTTTGATGCAGCATCTGGAATCGGGCGGCGGCGTGCTCGTCGTCGGGCTCTGCGACCAGGCCCAGCAACACGCGGTGGCAGGACTATTGTTGCGAGTCGCCAGCGGTGTATTCACACACCAGTTGCGGGCGCCTGATACGACGGGATCCGGAAATAGAGCCCATCTCCCAAAATCAACTGAGCAGGGCTCAAACGCTATCCGCATCGCCTGAAGAGGAAGCCGACGACATGCAATTCGATACATCCGGTCAAGCCGTCGACAAGTCGCGCATTCGACTTTCGTAGAATGCGCCCCATGCGGAAGTATCAGATTAAATGTGATGCGCGGTTCAGCTCGGCTTTCAATACCGTGCCGCACGCCAATCCAGCCGCACCACGCGAGCCGTTCGTCGCACGTCGTGTTTCCTGCTTCTCCCGCACACGCAAGCGCGTATACTTTCAGCCACGGGTCGTTTGCCCAGAGGGAAGCGGCCAGTTAATTCCTGAAAAGAACCAGCGATACGATCGCTGCCCGCACGCGGCGGTATTGAACGCATCCGATAGGTCCAGGATGATGCGGCGAACGAGCGCACCAGGCACACGTGACATTGGTAGCTCCAGGTTTTCGACGCATTGACGGTTGTCCTTTCGAACGGCTGTTGATTCACATCAAGGCTTTTGGATGGTGGTCGGGCGACTTCGTGAAATGCTGCCAAAGCGATAAAACCGATTTGGCGGCAAAACCTTACGAGAAGGCGAGGAATTGATATGACAGACACAACGGTCGAGAGGCACGCGTTCTCCGACGCGATTGCTGTCGCGGGGGGCGGTCTTGTTGCATTCGTCGGCGCAATGATCGCGTTGAAAACCAGCGACATGGCAATGGCGTTCCATGGCGTCGTGCTGGCGCTGGCTGGCGTGATCGCTGCAGTCTACATTCTCACGCAAGCGTTCGGCGAAAATCCGCTGCAGCTCGCGGACTCCAATGGCTACATTGACGGCCCGATACGCGTCGCGGTGATCGCCGCGGTGGTTTGGGGCATCGCGGGCTTCCTGGTCGGCGACATAATCGCCTGGCAGTTGGCGTACCCGGCTCTCAATCTCGACCTGCCCTGGACTAGCTTTGGACGCCTGCGCCCCCTGCATACCTCGGCTGTGATCTTCGCCTTCGGAGGCAATGTGCTGATCGCCACGTCGTTCTACGTCGTGCAGCGCACGAGCCAGGCTCCGCTCGCAGGACGCTGGGCTCCGTGGTTCGTGGTCTGGGGTTACAACGTTTTCATTCTTATCGCCGGTACGGGCTACCTGCTCGGCGTCACGCAAAGCAAGGAATACGCGGAGCCGGAATGGTATGCCGACCTCTGGCTGACGATCGTTTGGGTGGTCTATCTGCTGGTTTTCCTCGGCACGCTGTGGAAGCGCAAGGAGCCACACATCTATGTGGCCAACTGGTTCTATCTCGCGTTCATCGTGACGATTGCGATGCTGCACCTTGTCAACAACGCGACCATTCCCGTCAGCCTGTTCGAGCCCAAGAGTTACATCGTGTTCTCAGGTGTCCAAGACGCGATGACCCAATGGTGGTATGGCCACAACGCTGTCGGCTTCTTTTTGACCGCAGGCTTCCTCGGCATCATGTACTATTTCGTGCCGAAGCGGGTCGAACGCCCGGTCTACTCGTACCGCTTGTCGATCGTCCACTTCTGGACACTCATCTTCCTCTACATCTGGGCTGGTCCCCACCATCTGCATTACACGGCGCTGCCCGACTGGGCACAGACACTCGGCATGACCTTCTCCATCATGCTGTGGATGCCGTCCTGGGGCGGCATGATCAATGGTCTGATGACGCTCTCAGGCGCCTGGGACAAGCTCAGAACCGATCCCGTCGTGCGCTTGCTCGCCGTCTCGGTGGCCTTCTACGGCATGTCAACCTTCGAAGGTCCGCTCATGTCGATCAAAGCGGTCAACTCACTGTCGCACTACACGGACTGGACTATCGGCCACGTCCACTCGGGCGCGCTCGGCTGGGTCGCCATGGTGTCGTTCGGCGCGATTTACTGCCTTATTCCCTGGCTGTGGAAGCGCAAGGCGCTCTATTCTCTCAAGCTCGTCGAATGGCACTTCTGGATCTCGACGCTGGGTATCCTGCTCTACATCACGGCGATGTGGGTCAGCGGCATCCTGCAGGGTCTGATGTGGCGCGCCTATGACAAGCTGGGTTTCCTGACCTACTCGTTCGTCGAGACGGTCGAGGCGATGCACCCCTTCTACATCATCCGCGCAATCGGCGGCGGCCTGTTCGTCCTGGGAGCGTTGATCATGGCCTACAACATGTGGCGCACGATCCGTGGCGACGAGCCGGTCGATGCGAAGGATCAGCCACGCGTTGCCGCGGCTCCTGAGCTGCGTCCGCAGGCTGCCGAATAAAGGGGGAAAAGATGACACACGAAACCTTCGAGAAAAACTCGATCATCCTCTTGATCGGCATCCTCATCGTGGTGTCGATCGGCGGCCTCGTGCAGATTGCTCCACTGTTCTGGGTCGACTCGACCATCGAGAAGGTGCAGGGCATGCGTCCCTACAGCCCACTGGAGCAGGCAGGCCGCAACATTTACGTGCGAGAGGGCTGCTACACCTGCCACTCGCAGATGGTCCGCACGCTCCGCGACGAAGTCGAGCGCTACGGCCATTACAGCCTTGCCGCAGAGTCGATGTACGATCATCCGTTCCAGTGGGGATCGAAGCGCACCGGTCCTGATCTTGCCCGTGTCGGAGGCAAGTATTCCGATGCGTGGCAGCGCGAGCATCTCAAGAACCCGCGCGCAGTCGTGCCTGAAAGCATCATGCCGGGGTATCCGTTCCTGGCCAACACCAAGCTCAACTACGCGAAAATCGCACAGAACATGGCGACCCTGAAGATGGTCGGCGTGCCCTACACGGACGAGATGATCGAGAAGGCGAAACTGGATCTGGAGGCGCAAGTCGATCCGGACTCCAAGGGCGTCAAGGAACTTCTCGTGCGCTATCCGAAAGCCAAGGTCGGAAACTTCGACGGAAACAGTGCCGAGATAACCGAGCTCGACGCCCTCATTGCCTATCTTCAGATGCTGGGAACACTGGTCGACTTCACCAAGTTCGACGCATCGGGACCCAACCTCAGATAAGGGAGGACCGCAAGCATGACGTACGACACGGTCGCAACCTTCTCGCAGGTCGCGTCACTGCTGTTCTTCATCGCCATGTTCATCGGCGTCATCGTCTACGTCTTCTGGCCGGGCAACCGCAAGAAGTTCGATGAGGCGCAGCGCAAGGCGCTCGACCTCGATCCTGAGAACAAGACAAGTGGGGGCCGGTAATGGCTGGACACAAGGAAATCGATGAGGCAACAGGCGTCGAAACCACCGGACACGTGTGGGACGGCGACCTCAAGGAACTCAACAAACCGCTGCCGAAGTGGTGGCTCTACACGTTCTACGTCTCGATCGTCTGGGCGATCGGCTATTGGATCGTCTATCCGGCATGGCCGCTTGCCAACGACTACACGCGCGGCATCCTGGGATACTCTCAGCGCGCCTCGGTGACGCAGCAGCTCGACGCGGCAAAGGCGGCGCAGGCTGGCATGCGTGGCCAGATCGAGCAGGCGTCGCTCGATGAGATCCGGGCCAAGCCGGACCTGCTGCAGTTTGCAACAACCGGCGGCAAGGCGATTTTCGCCGACAACTGTGCGCCCTGCCACGGGCGCGGCGCACAGGGTGGCTCCGGCTACCCCAACCTCAACGACGACGACTGGATCTGGGGCGGCTCTCTGGAGGCGATTCAGCAGACAATCCAGCATGGCATCCGCTGGTCGGGCGACAAGGATACGCGTGACAGCGCCATGCCCCGGTTCGGCCTCGACGGCATGCTCGAGCCCAAGCAGATTTCCGACACGGCCGAATACGTTCTGTCACTATCTGGAGCATCGAGCGACGCAGCGGCGGCCGAGAGCGGCAAAGCGATCTTTGCCGAGCAGTGCGCTGCGTGCCATGGCGAGGATGGCAAGGGCAACCAGGAGCTCGGCGCACCGAACCTGACGGACGCAATCTGGCTTTACGGCAAGGACAAGCAGTCCGTCATGGAAAGTATCAAGACCGGCCGCGGTGGCGCTATGCCGGCATGGGCACGGCGCCTCGATACGTCGGCGATCAAGTCGCTTGCGGTCTACGTTCACTCGTTGGGCGGCGGCAAGTAAGCGTTCTGCCAGTGTCCCTATCGTCAATCCCTCTCCCCCTCACGCACGGAGGAGAGGCGTTGGCGGGCACCGCTAACAACGCTTAGAGCATGTTGAGCTGAAGTGTGCAGCGGTTCAGTGTGAAAAACATGCTCGAAACACGGTTCTGGATCGCGCTGTTTACCTCAAACATGAGCGCGATCCAGGCAAGCAAATTTCGCAGACCACGACTCGGGTGCGGTGATCTACCCCATTCATTTTTTGAATGCGCTGCACAATATCGTGTTGCGAGGCTTCGATAGCCTGATACGCTCGGACTAACCTTAGGACGCGCCTTGCAGATTCCGTCACACCGCCGATCAGCGCACGTTGTGACAAAGTCGTGATTTGCGCAGCGCGCAGTTGACATAAGCTATGCTGGCATAGGCTGCGATCCTTTAAGTTCCTCGGTACGCCGACCGGGGTCCGTCACGTGCGGCAGGGCCCCTTCACGTCCGACTACAGCAGAATGGCGCTTCCACGCGATGGCCACGACAGACATTCACCCCCTAGCTCCGACCGAAGCCGCCGACGGCATCGAGAAGATCGACGTCAAGGCGGTCAATCGAAAAAAGACGCGCGAGGAGAAACACGCCTCGGGGATCGAATACGCCAGCCGTGTCAAAGTCTATCCCAAGCGGGCACGAGGCTATTTCCGTAACCTCAAATGGATCGTCATGGCTGCGACGACAGCGGTCTACTACCTGCTGCCGTGGCTCCGCTGGGACCGCGGACCAGGGCTGCCGAACCAGGCCGTACTGTTGGATATCGAGCACGGGCGTATCTTCTTTTTCTCGCTCGCCATCTGGCCACAGGAACTCTATCTCGTCACCGGGTTGCTCGTGCTCTCGGCACTGTCCCTGTTCCTGTTTTCTGCGATCGCCGGTCGTGTGTGGTGCGGATATCTGTGCTGGCAAACGGTCTGGACCGATATGATGATCGCGGTGGAACGGTTCTGGCAGGGAGACCGGAACACGCGTATCCGCCTCGACAAGGAGCCGTGGTCGGCGAACAAGATCTTCAAGAAGACCATGACGCACGTGTCATGGATCTTGATCGCGGCTGCCACCGGCGGCGCGTTCATCCTCTACTTCCGCGACGCTCCAAGCCTTGCGGCCGAATTCTTTCGCGGCGAAGCGCCCCTGCCTTCATACGTCTTCTTCGCGATGTTGACGGGCTTCACCTATCTTCTGGGCGGTATCGCCCGTGAGCAGGTCTGTATCTATATGTGCCCTTGGCCGCGCATTCAGGGCGCAATGTTCGATGCTGACAGCCTGCTCGTTACCTACCGCGACTTTCGAGGCGAGCCGCGTGGCCCGGTGCGCAAGAGCCAGGGGTGGGAGGGACGCGGCGATTGCATCGACTGCAATGCGTGTGTCGCCGTCTGCCCGATGGGCATAGACATCCGCGATGGGCCGCAGCTCGAATGCATCCAGTGCGCGCTGTGCATCGACGCGTGCAACGACATCATGGACAAGGTACATAAGCCTCATGGTCTGATCGCCTACGACACCTATCGCTCGATCCAATCGGAGAAGAAGGGCGGTGGGCTGCAACTCCGCCTGCTGCGGCCGCGCACCCTGCTCTACAGCGGCCTCATTTCGCTTGTCGACGTGATCATGATCTACGCTCTCGCGTCCAAGACGGTGCTCGAACTCAACGTGATCGCGGAGCGCAACCCGCTTTTCGTGCAGTTGTCCGATGGCGGTGTGCGCAATACCTACACCGTCAAGATTCTCAACAAGCGCTACGAACCGCACACCTTTGCGCTCGCCATCGAGGGTATCGAGGGCGCGCGGATGACCGTTCTGGGCAAGGAGAATGAGGCGGAGCCGAGGATCACGGTCCTACCCGATGATCTGCGTGAGATCCGTTCTTACGTGACCCTTCCTCCCGAGGCTCTCACCAAGCATCCAGACGAGAAGGTGCCCTTCACATTCGTCGTAACAGACACCGAGGACGGCACGAGGACGATACGACACACCAACTTCCGGAAGCCTGCTAAATGAGATCAGCACAAGGCAGTGAAGCAACCATGACTGAGCGCGTGATCACAGGGCGGCATGTCCTTTTCGGCGTGATCGCCTTCTTCGGCGTCGTCCTGGCGGTCAATGGCGTGTTTCTCTATGAGTCGCTGTCGACCTATACGGGCATCGTTGCGAACGAGCCTTATCGCAAAGGGCTCAACTACAACGAGCGGATCGCTGATGAGAAAGCGCAGCTGGAACGCGGCTGGATGACCGATGTTGCGCTCATGAGCACGGGCAATGGGCTCGACATCCACATCAATGACCGTAACGGAAATCCAATTGGCGGCCTGAGCTTCGAAGGACGGCTGGGGCGCCCGGCGACCGCCGCCGAGGACGTTGCCCTCGACGTCAAGGAGACTGCTCCTGGCCACTACCGGGCTTCGTTTGCGACGCTTGGGCCCGGCGCCTGGCAGATCGACCTTACGGCCAGAGAGCTGACCGGCGCGGGCGACAAGATCGTTTGGCGGGCAAGAAAACGCGTGAGATGGCAGACTCCCACAGCAGCGCAATAACGACAGCGCGCGACGACGCTGATCCCGCCGGCAACGATCTGGTGGATGCCGCCCCTGACCGCGGGGCCGGCAATGACAATACGCCGCCTATCGAGACATCGACGCTCATCGCCGACACGATGTACTGCGGCACGTGCATGATCTCGATCGAGGACGCGCTCAACCGTATTCCCGGCGTACAAAACGCCCGCGTCAACCTGACCACCAAGCGCGTTTCGGTCCGCTACGATGCGCAGCGCGTCAACGTCGAAACACTCATCTCCGCACTTGAGGATGCCGGCTTTCCTGCCGCCGAGTTGATCAACGGTCGCGAAGCTGAGATCGACGCGCGCGATCGCGATTTCCTCAAGCGGCTGGGTGTTGCCGGCTTTGCCGCAGCCAATGTGATGCTGCTTTCGGTTTCGGTCTGGGCGGGCCTCGCCAGCGATATGTCGGATGCCGTGCGCGGTCTCTTCCATTGGCTGTCCGCGTTGATCGCGCTTCCCGCCATCGCTTATGCGGGCCAGCCGTTCTTCCGTTCGGCCAGCCAGGCCCTCAAGGGCCATCGCCTCAATATGGACGTACCGATCTCGCTCGGCGTCATGCTGGCCACCGCCATGAGCCTCTATCAGACAGTCCAAGGCAACGACCACGTCTATTTCGACGCTGCGATAACACTGCTGTTCTTCCTGCTGATCGGCCGCTACCTCGACCAGAGCATGCGGACGAGAGCGGCAGGAGCGGCGGCCAATCTGCTCGGCCTGAAGGCAACCAGCGCCATCCTGCTCGCCGATGACGGCACCAGCCAGCGGGTCTCCGCGCGATCCTTGAAGCCTGGCCACCGCATCCTGATCGCTGCCGGAGAGCGCGTGCCCGTCGACGGCGTCGTGGCGGACGGCACCAGCGAGATCGAGGAAAGCCTGATCACCGGCGAGAGCGTGCCTCGGCCGGTCGCATCGGGTGCGCAGATCTATGCCGGCACAACGAATGGCGCAGGCGCACTGATCGTCACAGCGACGGCGACGGACCAGAACACACTGCTGGCTGAGATTGCACGCCTCGTCGATGTCGCCGAGCAGGGGCGCGGCCGCTACGTGCGGCTCGCCGACAGGGCTGCGCGGATTTATTCACCCGCCGTGCATGTGCTGGCAGCTTTGACCTTCAGCGCCTGGATCCTGCTCGGCACAGGCTGGGAGCTGGCCCTCACCGCCGCCATCGCCGTTCTCATCATTACCTGTCCTTGCGCGCTCGCCTTGGCAGTCCCCGCCGTACAGGTCGCTGCCACCAGCCGGCTCATGAAAGCCGGAGTGCTCATCAAATCCGCAGATGGACTGGAGCGCCTGTCAGAAACGGACACGATCGTTTTCGACAAAACGGGGACACTGTCGCTGGGCGAACCGCATCTCGTCGATTGGCAAAAACATGACCGTGTGCTGCTGGCGCGCGCAGCCCGGCTCGCGGCGGCGAGCCGGCACCCTTACGCACGCGCCCTGGTGCGCGCCGCTGAGGCCGCGGGCATCGCCGTGCAGCCTGCCGAGAACGTAATCGAAGTGCCCGGATGCGGCCTCGAAATCGTAACGGCGCACGGCGTGGAACGGCTCGGTTCGCCAGCATTTGCCGGCCACGCCGGACCGGCTGGCGCCGACGACGACGCCTCTCTGCTTGTCTACCGTGCCGCAGAGGGCATAACAGTGCGCTATGCTTTCGTAGATCAACTGCGCGTGGACGCGCGCAATGTGGTCGAAGCCTTGCAGCAGGCAGGCTTCCGCATCGAGTTATTGTCGGGAGATCGCGAAGGCGCCGTCGGCGCCGCAGCGCGAGAGGCCGGCATCAGCGACTATCGCGCAGCGACCAGTCCCTCCGGCAAGCTTGCCCGCCTAGCGGCATTGACGGATGCAGGGCGCAAGGTGCTGATGATCGGCGATGGCCTGAACGACGCGCCCGCCCTCGCGGCCGGGCACGCGTCGATGTCACCGGCCGGTGCATCCGACATCGCGCAGACGACGGCCGATGCGATCTTCCAGGGCCGTCGGCTGGCTCCGGTCATCGAAGCCTTGGCGGTTGCGCGCGCCGCCCAGCGCATGGCCCGGCAAAATTTCGCGATTGCGATCGGCTATAATATTTTGTTCGTGCCGCTGGCGATGCTCGGCTACGTCACGCCACTGATCGCGGCCATCGCCATGTCGGCGTCGTCCATTGCCGTTACCGCCAACGCCATACGCCTTAAAACGAAGCGTCTGGAGCTCAAGTTATGACATCGCTTGCCTGGCTTATTCCCGCGGCTCTGGCCTTGGGCGGACTGGGGCTTGCAGCATTTCTCTGGTCGCTCAAAAGCGGACAGTACGACGATCTGGAGGGTGCCGCATGGCGCGCGCTCGATGATCGTCCACCGCAAACGCGTGACGATAACCACAGCGCCGAAAATTCAGCAAACGCCACATCGACACGCCACGCCTCGCGCGCCGAAACACGGCCAGACTGATGCTGCTGTCCCGGTCCGGCAACCGGAGAACCGAAACTCGATGCATCAGGTCGATGCGGTGTCGTCCGTGAACGCGACGAGATCCTTGTAGGCGTGCCAGGTTGCATGGCCCATCAATGGGAATACGACCACCAAACCCGCACACATCGTCAGAACGCCCAACACAACAAATCCGGCGATCAACCCGGCCCAAAGCAGCATCGGCCGCGGATTACGCCTGACAGCGTGAAAGCTCGTCGAGATCGCAGTCGCGACGTCGACATCCCTGACCATCAACAGCGGCACGGAAACCACCGATACGGAGAACGTAAAGAAGGCCAGCAGCGCACCTGCCAAGGTGCCGACGATGAGCAGGCCGAGCCCGTGTTCGGTGAAGAACAGCATTTGCATGAACTGGCTCGGCGGCGGGAAGGCGCTGCCTCCCGTAAAGAGCATGAACAAAAGGAAGGCCACCTGCATCCAGACCATGAAGATCAGCAACAGCACGACGCCCATGAACCCGAGTTGCCCCTCCGGCTGGAAGCTCTTTTTCAATGCGGTAGCAAGGGTCACGGGCTCACCCGCCTCGATCCGGCGGCTCACCTCATACAAGCCCACAGCAACCAGCGGGCCGACCAGAAGAAAGCCGCCGAACAAGGCGAGGATGATGGACTGCACGCCGGCTTGCGTGGTGCCGATCGCCATCAGCACAGCGCCGACGGCGAAGACCACACCATAAGTGAGGCTGACGCCGGGATACGTCCACAGATCGCGCCAGCCTGCCGCCAGCCATTCCCAGGGTTGGTCGAATGGTACGCGCCGGACCGAGATGTTCGGCGACACTTTTCCGTTTGTATCACCCATCATCGACATCACTGAATCCAGGACGCTCATACGACCCCCGCTTTTGTGCCTCGCCGGGCGCTACCCTTGCGCAAGTGCCTGCCAGACGCAAGATTCGCCGCCAAACGACTCGCGACGCTGACGTAGATCAGAACATTGCGATGTCACAGAATGCCGGTGTTCGAGGCGGACGGGAAGCTCTCGATTCGCGGTGCCAGACGACGCACGTGCTTGCGTTACAGGCCCAGCATTGCCCTTGCGCGCGGGTGGCGGGCAGCATAGCAGGATATTCTGAGACCCTTATTCGCTGCAATTTTCATCAGGAGCACCTTTTGCCAAGGCCGCCGCCAGCTCCGCCTGCCGCCGCCGAGGCCGGTCTGGCGACCCTGAAGCAATCGCTGTCGCTGTGGCACGCGCTTCTTTATGGAATGGGCATCACGATCGGCGCTGGCATCTACGTGCTGATCGGTCCAGTTGCGAAGATCGCCGGCATGGCCGCTCCTGCCGCCTTCGTGCTGGCCGCTGCGCTCATGTCGCTGTCGGCACTCTCATTCGCTGAACTCGCGACGCGGATGCCGGTCGCGGCCGGCGAGGCAGCCTATGTCGCCAAAGGGTTCCAAAGCCGCCTTGCAGGTACAGCCATCGGGCTCATCGTCATCGCCATCGCAATCACCACGTCGGCAACGATCAGCCTGGGCAGCGCCGAATATATACGCGTATTCCTCGACTGGCCCGAGCCGCTGATCGTCACGCTTGTCGTGCTGGCGATGGGCGGCATCGCAGCGTGGGGAATCGTAGAATCGATCACGTTCGCTGGACTGATGACCGTTATCGAGACGGGCGGGCTCGTGCTGATCGCATCGCTCGGATTCCTTACGGCGCCAGGAGCCGTTGCACGACTGCCAGAAGTGTTCGACAACCTCACGCACGCGGCAACGCTGCAATCGATGATGGCCGCTGGCCTGCTCGCCGTGTTCGCCTTCATCGGCTTTGAAGGCATCGTCAATATCGCCGAGGAGATGAAGAACCCGGTACGCGATCTGCCGCGAGCGATCCTGTTGACGCTGGCGATCACGGCGCTGGTCTATTTCGCGGTGGTCTGGATCTCGCTGGTGACACTCGGACAGGACACGCTCGGCAGAACCGAGGCGCCACTTGCTGCTGTCTTCGTTCATCTCACCGGTTGGCCGCCGGCAACAATGGCGGCAATCGCCATCGTCGCAACGCTGAACGGCATCATCGCCAGCATCATCCTGGCGGCGCGCGTCGCCTACGGAATGGCAAAACGGGGCCACATCTCCGGCGTGTTGGGGCGCGTCAATCCGATCACCCGCACACCGCTCCTCGCCACAGTGATCACGACAATTCTGGTGCTGGTGATGGCGCTTGCCGTGCCGCTGACGGGGCTTGCGGAATTGTCCTCGCGGCTGACGCTGATCATGTTCGCCGCCATCAACGCATCGCTCGTCGCCATCAAGGCGCGCGAAACCGCCCCCCCACCCCACGTTTTCGTCACATCACGCTGGGTTCCCGTCGCAGGGCTGGTGGCAACTGCGGCGTTCCTGGTGGGCGATCTGCTCGTGGTCTGACGCGCGCACAGCGGGACAGGATCAATCGATCTCGATAACGCTCATCACCTTGAACGTGCGCAGCTCGCCGTCATGTTCGCGGATGGAAACATACTCGCCGGGCTTGAACGCGTGCTGATTGAAACGATATCCGCCTTCGTCGGCGTCGCCGCTACCATGTATGTCGTAATGGAACGCCCAGGAACCACCCGGTTTTCGAATGATGTGACCGATCTCGTCGGCTTCGCCTTCACAGAAGCGCTTCACACGGCAGCGCTCGCGATTTCTCTTCCAATCGTCCGGGCTTATGTGACCATTTTCGTCGATTGGAGCGATGAAATCGTAGCCATGAAGCCGGCTGCCGACCGGATGATCGTGGTCACGGGCGAGTTCGAGTCGCACGCGCTTCATTGGGACGATGACGGGCTTATCCATGGCTCAATGCTCTCCACGTTTCCTGCGGCCAGTGCGTTACGCGGTCGGGCAGCGACGCGCGCCTCGCCACGGCGGCGGTCAATGCGATAGTAGGGTCGGTAATTTGAGGTGATGCGTAACGTGGCGGGTTGCGCCGCCAAAAACGAACTCGCGAACGCGCGAATGACCGTATGCGCCCATGACCAGTAGGTCGCCGTTCAGGGCTGCCACCTCAGCCGAGATCGCCTCCCCGACGCTGCGACCGACCGCGGCCCTGCGCGCCAGCCTGACTGAAATGCCGTGGCGGGTGGCCGTGTCAGCAAACCGTTCCGCGCTCGCCATCGGTTCCTCGTCGGCGTCCTCATCCTCGATCACGAGCACCGTCATTTTGATCGTGCTTCCAAGCAGCGCCACGGCATCGAACCCGGCGCGCGCCGCCTCGCGCGAGCCGTTCCAGGCAACGACGGCGTGAGATGGCGCCGACTGGAAAGACCCTTCGTTCGGAACCATCAGCACGGGCCGCCCGCTTTCGATGGCAAGCCGTTCTGGGAAATCAAGAACGGGCGCCATCTCCCAATCGGCATCAGCAGCCGAAGCGACGATAAGATCGGCGCCTCGGCCATGCTGCATGACGTGATAAGCCAAATCAGGTCCCGAAGCGCGCTCGCAGATCCAAGTCGCACGGTCCGCCTGAGCTGCCGTCAACTCCAGGAACGTCGCCTCGATCGCCGCCCCCTCGCGCGATTCGGCCTGTTCAATCGCCTGGACGACGTCGTCACCATAAGGAATGACCGCGGGAGCCACGGGCGGAACCGCCGAAAAGACATGAAGTCCGATTATTTCTGCATTCCCGGCGGCAGCATACGCCTTGGCCGCGCCGATTAGGCGGAACGCCCGGCGCCGGTCATTGAGGTGAATGAGCAGTGTGTGGATCGCCATTTCCTCGCCATATTCTGCGGACCATCGGGATACTTCGCATCCATGAGTGGCACCTGACCTTGACGGCCGTCAAGGTCGCAGCGATCCTGCCGCTGACACAATAGCGCCAGGGTCAACTGCAAGCACGGAGTGCATATGAACGTTCACCGATTGATCATGCATGTGGCTCAGATTAACGGGTTCCGTGTGGCCGCAGGCCTTGTCAGTGCGTTGCTCCTCATGCCAGTGGTCGCGACTCCTCGTGCACATGGCCAGGAGGCCAAATCGGGCGTTCCGACATGGCAGAGCGTGCTCACCCTTCAGCTCAAGGACGAGCAGCGCTGCGATCTCGACAAAGTTCTCTTCGAGCACGACGTCGAGGCTGGTGGACGTGTTTCCAAGGAGGGGCGGGTACGCTGCCTCGACGGGCGCGAATTCGATTTCTCGCGACCCTCGACACATGAGAAGTTCGATATTCACCTTTGCCAGCCGACGGTGTGCTGACGGGCGCCACGCGAGCAGGTACACAGGCGGGAGACGATATGGCGAGGGATGACGAGGTCGTCTCCTTTCTGTCCACGGCTGGCGTTGTCGGACCGGATCAACCTCGCGTTTATCAGACACACATCGCGTTTGTTTTTGTCGCGGGCGGACGGGCACTCAAGATCAAGCGGCCAGTGAAGCTCGCATTCCTCGACTTCTCGACGCTTGAAGCGCGACACGCGGCATGCCTCAGCGAGATCTCCGTCAATCGGCACAATGCACCGGAGATCTATCGCGGAGTCGTTGCAATCACGCGGGAGGCGAACGGTGCGCTCGCCATCGGCGGACGCGGCGAGCCTGTCGAGTGGGCCGTCGAGATGGCCGCTTTCGAAGATCGCGACCTTCTCTCCCGACGCGCACTGCATGGCCCGCTCGACGCCACGCTGATGCGACAGACTGCGGATGCCATCCATGCAATGCACCAACGCTCCGTGCGCGCTGGAACGGTGGATGCTCCAGCCAAGATGAGCGCCATCATCGATGAGGTTGGCGAAATCTGCCGGCAACACCCGGATGTGCTTGTCACTGGCGACGTCGATGCGTTCGTGCACGCGGCAAAGGCGGCGAACACATCTTCATCAGGACTCTTGCAGGCGCGTGTCCAGCATGGCGCGTTCCGGCGATGTCACGGCGACTTGCACCTTGCCAACATCGTCATCTGGAAGGGAAGGCCGACGCTATTCGATGCGCTCGAGTTCAGCGACGAAATGGCGACGGTCGATACGCTCTACGACCTTGCGTTCCTGCTGATGGATCTCGTCCATCACCGGCAGCGTGCCGCAGCCAATATCGTGCTCAACCGATATATGTGGCGGTCGGGAGGCATCCCGGGCGCGACGGAGGATGTCGAGGCGCTGGCCCTGATGCCCCTTTACCTTGCCTGCCGCGCAGGGATTCGGGCCATGGTTGCCGCGACACGCGCGGCGTCCGTGCGCCTCGAGGGCAAGGAGCGTCATACCGTAGTGCAAGATGCGTGCAGCTATCTTGCAGAGGCGATTGCAGCACTCGCACCGCCGCCACCGCGGCTGATCGCGGTGGGTGGATTGTCCGGTTCGGGAAAATCGACGCTTGCCGCTCAATTGGCGCCACTCGTGGGGGGAGCACTCGGCGCGTTGCATATCCGGTCGGATCTGGAACGCAAGGCAATGATGGGCATCGATGAGACGCAACGCCTTCCTGCCGAGCACTACACGCGGGAGGCAGCGCAGCTCGTCTACGAACGCGTTCTGCAGCGCGCTGCTGCCGGGCTCAAGGCGGGCCAGTGCGTCATCGTCGACGCCGTTTTCGCCACGTCGCAGGAGCGGGACCGGGCCGCCGAGATCGCGCACGCGCTCCGCGTTCCCTTCGAGGGCCTGTGGCTCGAAGCCGATCCGGAGGCCCTGCGCCAGCGCGTGAGCGGCCGCCGAGGCGATGCGTCGGACGCAACGCGCGAGGTGGTGGAGCGCCAACTGCATTATGATCTGGGACCGCTCAACTGGACGCGGATCGATGCCGGACACGCGCCTGATCGGACGCTCAAGTCCGTGGCGAGCGCACTCGGCATCGTCGGGCGCCAAGAGTGACCTGGGGATAACGGGGATAGCCCGGGCGGCGCTCCCCCGGCTTTGCCGCGATCGCATTATTACTGTGAAGCAGCGGCCGGCCTGCATGGGGCTTCCATGCCTCTGCCGGGCGCATTGTGTTGCGTGGTCACCGGCCCTGGCGAGGGCGGTGTCACGCGCCTCGGGTCTGCCAATGGCAAACCCATCGCGTCATGTGTCCGTCGCGTTCCCGGTTACCAGTTGCGTCATCCATACAATCGATGCGTTGCCTCATCGCGTGCGCGCTTGCAAGCGACCTGCGCGCGATGCGCCCCAGGGGTCTATCATGTCCAGCTCGCATGTGAATTCGCATGCAACCTTCCTCGATAGCACCGCGACACTCGCGGTGACCGCCTTGCGGACGCTCAGTCTCCCGCTCCCGCTGTCGGCTACGCTCATGCTCGCCGCTTGCGCCAAAAGCGGGCTTGAGTGTGCCGCGCTCGCCGTCGCTGACCCCGCCAACGGCGATCCGGCAAGCTGAAACCTCTCAAAACAAAAATAACACCCTGCAGACGACCTCGGAGACCGGAGCCTAGCTCCGGTCCTTTTTTATCTTCCTTCCCTGGTGGGATTACGTAACAGCAGGTCCGGTTTAGGTGAAACTTGGTTGTTTATGCGCTTCCATGCCAGCCGATCAGGCTCTAAGCAGACGACGATCCCGGACAACGTGAAGATCCATGACCACCCCGACCTCGGCCCCATCGAAGTCCGTGCCCGACACCAGCCCGCTGGCCAAGCTGAAAGCTGCCGTTTTGGCGCCAGTACTTGCGATGCGGCTTTCCTACCTGCCGCTGCTGATGGTCTATTTCGCCTATGGTGCGCTCGGCCTCATCGCTGTGGGCGAGAGCTTCTGGGTGAAAAAGGCCTTGACGCTCACGCCGGCCGCTCTGGCACAACTCGGCGTCTGGCTGACACTGCCGTGGGCCATCAAGATGGTTTTCGGCGAGCTTGTGGACACGGTCGCAATCCTGGGTTCGCGACGGCGTATCTACGTCTTCATCGGTGCAGGCATGATCGCTGGAGCGCTCGTCATGCTGGCGGGCGCGGCGGGCGGCTGGGTCACATTCACCACGCTCGACCGGATCTACATCATCGCTTCACTTCTGATGGTGACCGGCACGGTGCTGCAGGACGTGGTGGCCGATGCCATGAGCACCGAGGTGGTGCGGCGCATCAACGAGGACGGCACGCCGCGCGCGCAGGCCGACATCGATCGCGACCTCGGCATGGTCCAGGTTCTGGGCCGGCTTGCGCTTTCGCTCGGCATCTTCCTCACCGCCGGTGTTGCCGGATGGCTGGCGCAGATAACAAGCTATGAGAACGTCTTCCTGATCGGCCTCATCGTGCCGGCGCTGTCGGCAAGCGGGGCCGCCCTGGTCAGGCTGGAATCCAGCGAGAGCCGACCGATCGACTGGCGGATTCTCTCTGCCGGCCTGGCATTCGGCGCCGTCGTCACGGCTCTGCTCGCAGCCGACGTCGCTTTCGCGCAGGAGATCGTGTTCGTCATATCGATGACCGTGATCTCGGCAATGCTCTATCACGTCACACGCGACATCTCCGAGCGGACGCGCCTGCGTATCTTCTATGCCGCGATAATCATCTTCGCATTCCGCGCGGTGCCGTCGGTGGGCGAAGGCTACCGCTGGTTCACGATCGACATCCTCGGGTTCGACGAGGCGTTCTTCGGAGTGCTCGGCCAGACCGGTGCGGCAATCGGGTTGGTGGCGACGTGGCTGTTGTCGGACTCGATCACGCGACGGCCCATCGCCAACGTGCTGCTGATATTGACCGTGCTGGGCGGATTGATGTCATTACCCGATCTAGTGCTGGTGTTCGGCGGCTATGAGTGGACGCAAGCCCATCTCGGGTTTGGCGCGCGCACCATCGCGCTGATCGACACGGCAGCGCAATCGCCACTTGCCCAGCTCAGCATGATCCCGCTGCTCACGCTGATCGCCATTTACGCGCCGCCCTCCAAGCGGGCGCTTTGGTTCGCGCTGATGGCGTCGTTCATGAATCTGGCGCTGGTCGCCGGGCAGCTCCAGACGAAGTATCTCAATGAGCTGTACATCGTCGATCGCGGCGCCTACCAATGGCTGCCCGCCCTGGTTGTCACTGTGGTTATCCTCGGCGTGGCGGTACCGCTCTCCGCGATCTTGCTGTTCGGACGCAAAGTTCGCTGATCCCACCTCGCAGCACTACGCGCATACAAATCCGTTCACCGGGCAATATGTCACGGATGCGCCGCCCATTGGTCGCGATTCGGCCCAACCAGCCTGAAAAGTTGCAGGCCGAACCGCGGCAGCTTTGCAGAACGGTTGGCTAAGGGGCGAGAAGTTCATCCTGTTTTTCACATTTCGGTACCGCCCCTCCCGGCAGGTGGCGTTCACAAGCCGCAAGCCCATCGCCCGACACCAGCGAAAAGCGGAAATACGGACTTCGAGAACCTCATCGGGAGCGTTGCGTTGCTGGTTGAACACGGGCTCACGACCGAAATCGTCCGGCCGATCCTCTCGCCTTGACCCTGGTTCGGCGCTCCGGCATCAACACCTCGTCCCCGGTGCGTCATGATCGATCAAGATCAGGTTTCGCGCACCGCGCGGGGTCCTTCTCGCGGGATCGGAAATTGCGGATTCTGAGCTTCAAGGAACGAGAATGAGCGGCACGCACGATACGTCGGTGTCAAATGAGAACTCTATTGCCGGTCCGACGCTGAGATGGGCGCTAAGGCGCGCGGCCCTGGGTGTCGCCATTCTCTTCGTGGCTGTTTCCGCTGCGGCGTGGCTGCTCTATGCCGGCATCGAACCGGATCGCGCGGAGGCAAGCCCCGAGATCGCACGTCAGGGCATCCAGATGCCGACCGGCTCGTTGCCTACCGCCGGTCAGTAATACGCCCGGCCGCCAACACCCGATCGCGTCACAGCTTTGCTTGCCCCACCGGGCAAGAATGCAAACGGGCCGATCGCCGGCGCAGCCGCACGACGCAAGCGGTGCGCCGATGCGCGGCACCGACGTGCGCATCTATCCTGCGGAGCAGCACGCGGCGCCCAACCAGGGGCGGGAATGTGCTATTCCGGTGCCGACCCCTTCCACTTGGCCCGCGCCTAGCCTATTGAGGCCGGCGCTCGCAGGCAGTCACCAGCTCAAAGAGCCGCCAATGCGTTTCGTCATGCTCGCCCGCAACCCCAACTTGTACTCGCACAAACGCATCGTCGAGGCCGCGACGGCGGCCGGGCATTCGATCGACGTCATCAACACGCTCCACGTTCACATGAACATCACGTCGAACAGCCCAAGGCTGCGCTATGGTGGCCACGACCTGCCGCGCTACGACGCGGTCATTCCGCGGATCGGCGCCTCGATCACTCATTACGGCTTGGCGGTCCTCAGGCAATTCGAAATGCAGGGCATCTATCCGCTGAACGAGAGCGTTGCCATTGGCCGCTCGCGCGACAAGCTGAGAGCGCTTCAGATTCTGGCACGCGCGGGCGTGGGCATGCCAACCACCGCGTTCGCGCATGGGCCGCGCAAGGCGGAGGACGTGATCCGTGAAGTGGGCGGCGCGCCAGTCGTCATCAAGCTCCTTGAGGGAACGCAAGGTATGGGCGTTGTCCTTGCCGAGACTGATGCATCCGCCAAGTCGGTAATCGAGGCGTTCTCGGCGGCAAACGTCAATATCATGGTGCAGGAGTTCATCCGGGAATCGGAAGCTTCGGACGTGCGCGCGTTCGTGGTCGGCGGCCGCGTCGTGGCCGCAATCATGCGCGTCGGACGGGAGGGCGAATTCCGCTCGAACCTGCACCGCGGCGGCCAGGCACAGGCAATCTCGATCACCGGCGAGGAAGGCGAGGTCGCGGTCCGGGCGGCCGCCGCGATCGGCCTCAACGTCTGCGGCGTCGATATGCTGCGGACCAAGCGCGGCCCGATGGTGATGGAGGTTAACTCCTCGCCCGGCCTCGAAGGCGTAGAAAGCTCCACAGGGGTCAACGTGGCCGGGGAGATCATAATGTTCCTGGAGGAGAACGCACGGCATGGCGACACGGTTACCCGTGGACACGGATGAAGTTCGCCATTTTCTGGCCGCGCCGCGACCCTAACCGTACGTCTTCCTCCTTTTGCTTGTGAAACAACGCCTTGATCCGGTCACCCCGACGACCCTATCATATTGTATACGCGTTGGACGGCGCGGAGCTGTGCGGGGCTGTGCATACATGAGCGAGCAACAAAAGCACTTTCCGGAATTTTACGTGACTGCGCCGCAGCCGTGCCCCTATCTGCCCGGCCGGCTGGAACGCAAGCTTTTCACCCACCTGTCCCCAGACAAGCCGGCGCTGCTTGTGGACAACCTGCTGCGTGGCGGTTTCCGGCGCAGCCAGAACATCGCCTACATGCCCTACTGCGAGGGCTGCCATGCCTGTGTCTCCGCGCGTGTGCTGGTCGACGAGTTCGAGCAAGGCCGGTCGATGCGGCGGATTTTCGCGCGCAACAGAAGCCTGTCGGTGGCCCGCGTGGCACCGCGCGCGGTGAGCGAGCAATACGCCCTGTTCCGGTCCTATATCGATGCCCGCCACGGCGACGGCGGAATGGCCGACATGACGGTGCTCGATTACTCGATGATGGTGGAGGACAGCGCGGTCGAGACGTTCCTGTCGGAATACCGCGATCCGCCTGCCGATCCCTTCGCCAAGTCGGGACCGGCCGCCAAGGGGAAGCTACGTGCGGTGGCGCTGTGCGACCGGCTCTCCGACGGCATCTCCATGGTCTACAGCTTCTATGAACCAGAATTGGAAAACGCCAGCCTCGGCACCTATATGATCCTGGAGCACATCGAGTATGCACGCAGCCTCGGCCTGCCCTATCTCTATTTGGGCTATTGGATCGCGGGCTCGCGCAAAATGGCCTACAAGACCCGGTTCCAGCCTCAGGAGCATCTGACGTCGAGTGGCTGGAGACGCGCTTGAGCCACCTGCGAAGCTGATTTTGCCAACGCGTCTTTCCGGGTCAGGCTCGTGGCGCTGGCGTGGTCTGCGCGGTGGTGCCTCGCCCGGTGCTGCCAGAGCGGCGACTTGACTGTGGATTTGCACCTGATCAACCGACATGGAAGCACGACTGCTTCCATCGAGGTCGTAATTGAGGCCCTATTGGCCGATCTCCGACTCGAGCTTACCAAACATGTAGGCCCACTTGTCGGTCTGGATTTCGACCAGTTTTTTCATGCGGGTGCGCAAATCCTCCAAAAGCGCGCAGTCGGGTTTGGTTGCTTCAGCGCCCTCCTGACCCATGCGCGAGATCTGGTCGAGCAGCTCACCTCCTGATTGATCGTAAACCTCGATCTTGTCGTCTTTCACGAAAGGTACAGCCGCTTTCAGGAACTCGTCGTGCGACCAGCCGCGCTTGTCCTTGAGCTCGCGGAGTTTCTCCTGAAAGACAGGACGGTTCTTGAGATTGAGGTCGCGCAATGCGGCGGCGGCCTCATCGACGACGGCCTCGAACTCGGCACGGCTGCAACTCAAGGCGCGTGTCGGCGCCAGCAACGTCAGCAGCACAGTCAATCCGGCAAGGGTGCAGCCGATCCAGCGCCCCATTGGTCGATATCCTTCCCTGGGTAGATCCAGGCCCCTTGTCGCGCCGCACGCCGAGCTGAACCGGGCGCTCCAGACAAGCAAGCCCCAGATGCCGACGGGCCGCAACACCTATCACAGAAGGCGCGCGTCCATGCCGCGATGGCACGGGAATGCGGCCAAAAGCGGTTCGAGAAATGCTGCGCTGCCAAAGGCCGACTGAGGGGTTGGTCAGCCGAAAGCTGGTCCGAAGCGGTTCGACTTGGGGAAACCACGCGGGACGACGCGACCGGACTGGGCGCGTAATCCCACCCACTCCTTCAGGTCTCGCCATTCGAGCGTGAACGTGCGGCCGGCCGAATCGAGCCAGGTGAGGCCCGCTGTCTTGGCAAATACGCGCACGTCGGAAACGCCCCCGTCCTTGGCGCGGAACAGAATGACGCCCTTGCCGCGCGTCATCTCGTTGAGTTCGGCAAGCCGGAAGATAAGCATCTTGCGGTTTTCCCCGACAACGGCGACGTGATCGCCATCGACCGGCACCACGAGCCGGGCTTCGTCGGGTTCGGATACGTTGAGAACCTGCTTGCCTTTGCGGGTCGCGGCGACGACCTCGGCCTCGGGCACGATGAAGCCATAGCCAGAGCTGGATGCGACGAGCAGCTTGCGATCGGGCTGATGCACGAACGCCTCCACGAAGTCGTGATTCTGCTCGATATCGACCATCAGGCGGAGCGGTTCACCATGACCGCGGCCACCGGGAAGCGCGTTCGCTTCCAGCGTGTAGAACTTCCCGTTGGTGGCGAACAGCAGGATCTTATCGGTCGTGAATGCCTTCAGCGCACGTTTGAGCCCGTCGCCCTGCTTGAAGTCGAGCTTTGACAGATCGTCCTGGTGGCCCTTCATAGCGCGGATCCAGCCCTTGTCCGACAGGATCACGGTGATGGGCTCCTTCTCGATCAGGGCGGTTTCTAGGTCGACGTCGATCTCCGGTGCGTCCGCGAAGGAGGTACGGCGACGGCCAAGCAACGTCTTTTTGGAATAGCGCTCGCGCGTCGCCTTGATCTCGTCGGCGATCCGCTGCCATTGCAGATCGTCCGATTTCAGTAGCCGTTGCAGATCGCGGCGCTCGCCCGACAGCTTGTCATGCTCGGCCTTGATCTCTATTTCCTCGAGCTTCGACAGGCTCTTCAGGCGCAGGTTCAGGATCGCCTCGGCCTGCACCTCCGTCAGCTTGAACTTGGCGATCAGCTTGGCCTTGGGGTCGTCCTCAAAGCGGACGATGCGGATCACCTCATCGATGTTGAGGTATGCGATCAGGTAGCCGTCGAGCACCTCCAGGCGATGCTCGATCTTCTTCAGGCGATGGCTGGAGCGGCGCACCAGCACTTCGATGCGGTGCTCAAGCCATTGCTGCATCACTTCGCGCAGCGACAGCACGTTGGGGATCTGCCCGCCCGAAAGCACGTTCATGTTGAGACCAAAGCGGGTCTCCAGATCGGTCAGTCGGAAAAGCTGCTCCATCAGGATGACCGGATCGACAGCGCGCGTCTTGGGTTCCAGGACGATGCGGATCTCCTCCGCGCTCTCGTCGCGGACATCACCCAACTGCGGCAGCTTACGCTCCTGCAGCAGCTCCGCGATCTTCTCGATCAACTTCGACTTGGGGACCTGATAGGGGATTTCGGTAATGACGATCTGATAGCCGCCGCGGCCCAGGTCCTCCTTCTCCCACTTGGCACGAATGCGGAAGGAGCCACGGCCGGTCTTGTAGGCCTCGACGATCTGCTCCCTACTGTCGACGATGACGCCGCCGGTCGGGAAGTCGGGGCCCGGCACGAAGTCAGCAAGCTTCTCCAAGCTCGCGTTGGGGTGCTTGATGAGGTGCAGCAGCGCCGCGCACAACTCATCAGCGTTGTGAGGCGGGATGTTGGTCGCCATTCCCACGGCGATGCCCGACGAGCCGTTCGCCAGCAGATTGGGGAACGCGGCCGGCAGCACCACCGGCTCCTCGTTGGTTTCGTCGTAGGTTTTGCGGAAGTCGACGGTATCCTCGTCGATACCATCCAGCAAGTCTTGCGCGACCTCAGTCATGCGGCTCTCGGTGTAGCGCATGGCGGCGGCATTATCGCCGTCGACGTTGCCGAAGTTGCCCTGCCCGTCAACCATCGGGTAGCGGACCGAAAAATCCTGAGCGAGACGCACCATGGCGTCGTAGATCGCCTGATCGCCGTGGGGGTGATAATTACCCATCACCTCGCCGACCACCTTTGCGCACTTCTTGTAGCCGGCCTGCGGATTGAGGTTCAGCTCGCGCATCGCATAAAGAATGCGGCGGTGCACGGGCTTGAGGCCGTCGCGCACATCCGGCAGCGCCCGGCCCATGATGGTCGACAGCGCATATGCGAGATAGCGCTCTTCCAGCGCCTCGCGCAGGTTGACGGGCTCGATCGGGCCGCCATTGGGAGATCCAGGGCCCGGCAGAATCGGTTTTTCGCTCATGCGACCGGATTAGCCCGGCAAGGCCGCCCGCCTCAAGTGTCACGGCGCCACATTCCACCACGCCATTGGCCGCAAACAGCAGAATTTACGTCGGCTGACGTTGTCGCCTGCGCAAAAGATCTGTTGGCGCACCTGTCTGGTGAACCGATCATGCCTTCTTATGGAAGCGCCGGTCGATCCGATGCGCGCAATGAGGTTTCGATGCGCACCGGCACGCGCCCGATGATACCGCCGCTCAAGCGTCGCGTTCCCAAGGCGTAAGTTTCAGTCGCGTGCCACCGAGCGGACCGAATGTCGTTTCGCGACACGTGAAAATAATGACTTGGTGATGCTGTGACGCAGACTGCAGCGCTCCGAACATGCGGACGATGCGTTGGTCGTCGGAGAACACGAGTGCATCATCGAGTATCACGGGAGCCGGCGTCCCCGTCTCGGCAATTAGCCTGCCGAAACCGAGCCTTACCAGAACCGCCAATTGCTCTCGCGTACCGTCGCTCAAAAGGTCGATCGGCTCGCCGGTTCCGCCGCGCGTCAACGATTGCAGATCGAAGTCATCACCGAGCACCACGTCCGCATCAGGGAAAACCTGTGCCAGATAAGGCCGCAGCCTGCTCATGACCGGCAGCAGGAAACGCGAACGGTTTTCGGCCGCCACTGCGGCAAGCGTCTGCTGCAGCAGTTCGAGCGCCTCCAGCTCGCGTTCGTAGTGTGCGATTTCCGCGTCGAGGGCGGCGATTTCGCCATCGAGACTCGTAAGTTCCGGCCCGATCTCGGCCTCACCCGCAACCCGGATCTCGCCTTCCAGCGCGGCGATCTCTTGTGCAAGACGCGTCGCCGAGGCCTCGGCCTGCCGCAATGCGTCCTCCGCGGCTGCCTTTCCGTCCCGCAACGCACTGACCTGTTCGCCAGAAGGCGCCGATTGCGACAGAAGCGTGCGCTCCTGCACGGCCGATGTCCACGCCGCCGCTGCCGCATCGCTCAATGCAGCAAGCCGGTCGCGCTCCCCCATCCGCCCTGCTTCGGGGCCAAGCATGGCGTCGCAGACCGCGAGCCGCTCGGCAATATCGGTGCGTCGGTCTGCGATTCGACGTAACGCGAAGTCGTACTCGCGCAGCGCGTTCATGACCTCATCGCGCCTCGCGCGCAACGCGCCCACCTCGACGGAGAGCAAACGTTGTAGTTCCTCGGCATCGAGCGCAGCGCCCGCCAGCCCGGCGTTCTCGACAGGCGTTTGCCCGCCCCCGGCGTCGTGCGGCGCATCGCCATTCCCCGGATGCACCAGCGCCACCAGAGCCTGCCGATCCGCCTCCAGCTTTCTCCCGATCGCCGCCACGCCTTCGGGTGCAGCCGCTTGCAGCTCTGCCTTGGCCCGCATCAGCGCCTCTGCGAGCACGTGCCGGTCATCGGCCAATGCCTGCGCGGCCTCGCCAGCACGCGCGCCCAGCTCAGCTTCGAGGCTGGCAAGCCTGGACTGCGCCGCTTCCGCTTCCGCGCGGCGCGCGATCCGCTCCGCTGCATCAGCCGGGGTGATCTCGAAGCGACCGATGCCTTCGATCTCAATCGTTACCGTTTCAACGACGCCGATACGTCCTGCGCCGGACACCGGCTCGCCGTTTATCTGCACCCGATGAGACGCTGCCGCCTCCAGCGCGAACCCGAAATCGACAGCCGCCGGGCGGGCCGCACGCTCCGCAGCAAGTGCTGCCGCCTGCACCGCCTCTGCGAGTTGCCGCATCCGCTCCGGTGTCGCGGCGTTTTCCAACACCGCTGCTTCAATGCGCGCGATTTCACGGCAAAGCTCGTCGGCACGCAACTGTGCGGCCTCCTGGAACGCGATGCTCTTGCGGAGCGCCGCTGCCTCTCGCACGCGCTCTGCTTCTCGCGCCAGCTGTGCCATCCGCGCCTCGACTGTGCCGATCTGGCGGTCGATGGCGGCAAGCTCTTCGCTTCGCTCCTGGCGTGCTGCCTCGCTGCGCGCCTGCTCCTCGTTCAGCCTGGCGGTTTCAGCCGACGCCGCACGCACATCGTCCAGCGCCTTGCCGAATTTCTGCAGCCGTTCTGCTGCCTTCTCATGCGCCAGATGCGCCGCATCCGCACGGCTCAGAGCATGATCAAGCGCATTCGCCAGTTTTTCCGCGTCCGAGAGCGATTTTTCAGCCATGTCCTTCGCCCGCCGAAGCCCGGCGAGCAGATCAGGGCCGGCTTGCGCAGCCTGACGGCGCATCAGCTCTTCGAGCCTATCGAGCCGTGCCGCTGCCCTGACCTGCTCCGCGCGCGCATGCTCGCGCTTGGCGATCAGCGCAAAGCGTTGCTGGCTGGCAGCCTCATAACGCGATCCCTTCCTCGGCAGCCGGCGCTTCGGCTGCAGATATGCGTCGAGTTCGGCCGTCACGCGATCGGCGATCCGTCGTGCGAGCGCACCGCCCGCCACCGTGTCGACCTCGCTGGCAATCGCGCCCTCCAGCGTCGCGCGTTCGCTGCGCCCTGAGAACTTCCGGCGCTCCGGGTCGTAATCAGGCGTCGGCACGATGAGCGACTTCTGCTGCCCCACCCAGAGAAGTCCGAACCGTCCGCCGGCTTCGTCCCCGCCGGTCAGACCGATAAGTCCGCCGAGTGCTTCTTCTGCGTCGGCGCCGCGTGCACGGACACGCCCCGCACCCAGGTCGACGAGATCAGCGGACTTGCCACGCCCAAACGTCTTCCTGATACGCCAAAGTTGTCCCTGCGCCTCGAAGTCTGCCTCAATCCGCGGCGACCGCGTCCCACCCCGGGTCGAAATCTCCTCAACTGCGCGCCCCGTCGTCGTATGCCGGGTAAGGAACACGGCACGTATGGCGCGGAACAGTGTCGATTTGCCAAGTTCGTTCGGACCGGCGAGCACGTCGAGCGCCCCGGAAAAGTCCTCGACCGCGACGGGATCGCTGAACGGACCTACCTCGGCAAGACGCAGCGCGCGAATCTTCATGTGACCTCCCCGGCCTCGCGCGCAAAAGCCAGGAGCTTCAGCAACGCCGTTCGCGCGACCGCCGGATCCGGCTCCGTCTGGCCGTCTGCGCGTGCGCCCGCATCGCCGTCCTCCCGAGGATCACCGCCGGCGCGAGCCAATTGCGCGAGGCGGGCAATCACCAATCGCAATTCGCCGTCAGAGCCCGCGAGCTGATCGAGCTGAGCGTCATCGACAGCTCCAGCAAGTGTCACTTCCGCATCGCGCCAGTCCAGATGCTGCACGCGGGCATCAAGTTCGGCACGCAATTGCTCCAGCGCTGCATGGTCAGCAAGCGGCAAGCCCCCGCTCAGCGTTAGTCTCAGAAGCAACCGCTTCTGCGGTTGTGCCAGCGCGGCGATTTCACGCTCGAGCGACACGAGATCGGCGACGCCACCGATCTGCCGTGCCATCCGCGCCCACACATAATGCCCGGTCGCAACCGGGGTTACCGCAATGGCTGCGCCCACCTCATGATGGCCTGAATGTTCGAGCGTGACGACCAGCACCTGCCCTTTCGCATTGTCCGTCGTGTTGTCGGGTTCAGGGGTGCCACTATACCAGCACCGCTCCGTGATCCGCTTCGTCCCATGCCAGTCTCCCAGCGCCAGATAATCGAGCCGCGCAGCCGCGACGCGCGCAGGATCGATCGGCACCTGGCACTCGCCCTGCGAACCGAACCCGTGCACCGACCCGTGCGCCAGACCGATGCGAAGGCCCGCATCATCCAGCCCCGCCTCATTCATCCAGACGGTTGGATCGAGGCTCGTCGCCTTGGCGGTGAGCGGCGCGGGAAGCAGGGTGACGCCCGCTGCAACGGCAATCGGCTCAGGCCGGTCGGCCAGGATGATGTTGTCGGACGTGAAATACCGCCGCACACGGGACCAGATGCTGCCCGCACCCGCCGGATCATGATTGCCCGGCAGCAGAACCCAAGTCAGTCCGCGATGCTGGGCCATCCGCGTCAGCGGCTGTCGCACGGTTTTCTCTTTGAGATCGGGCGCATCGTAGATATCGCCCGCCACCAGCACGTGCCTCGCACCATGCGCGATCGCCACTTCGGCGATGCTATCGATGGCGTCGAGCCGCGCTTCTTCGAGCCGCCCTGCCAGCCGCTCGTCGAAGCCGCCAAAACGCTTGCCGATCTGCCAGTCAGCGGTATGAACGAAGGTGAATCGCATGACCTGCCGCAATTGCCCTGTCGAATGCTGCATCCAGCGTGCGGCGACCCGCGCAGCACCTCACAGTTCTTACTTTGTTCCAACCGCAAGTCAATCGCGTCTGCACCCTTTCCCCTATTATCCGCACACCTTGCACGCTTGTCGTTGGTGACTGCGGTTCGCTGCTCTCCGACCCTAGCCGCCAACAGCAATGACGGAATCACCGCACATGGCAGCAGACATCAATTGCATTGTCATCGGCGCCGGGGTCGTCGGTCTGGCCATCGCGCGCGAATTGGCCATGGCGGGACGCCAGGTGATGGTGATCGAGCAGCACGGGCAGGTTGGTGCAGAGACTTCGTCGCGTAATTCCGAGGTGATCCACGCCGGCCTCTATTATCCTCCCGGCAGTCTCAAGGCCCGCCTGTGCATCGAGGGCAAGGAGCTTCTCTATCGCTTCGCCGCGGAAAATGGCGTGACCGCCAAGCGTCTCGGCAAGCTGCTCGTTGCCACCTCGCCTTCGCAGCTTTCCAGGCTCGAGGCCATCGCAGCCAACGCCAGAGCCAGCGGCGTCGATGATCTCGTTCAACTGTCGCCGCCAGACGCGCGCGCACTGGAACCTGAACTCGTCTGCCACGCTGCCTATCTGTCTCCGTCGACCGGCGTCATCGACACGCATGGCCTTATGCAGGCACTCGAAGGACATATTCAGGCGCACGGCGGCGAGGTGGTGCTATCGACTCCGGTCGCACGGGTGTCCCGCGACTCCGGACTCTATCGCATCTATCTCGCTTCGACCAACGCCACGGATGACGCTCTGGAAACCCTCACCTGTGATATGCTCGTCTTGGCTGCCGGACTGCATACGACAGCACTGGCAGCGCCACTGTTTTCCGGTTTGCCGGCATCGGATCGAAGAGCGGACTATGTGCCGCCGGCAACTTATCTCGCCAAGGGCCATTATTTCACGCTCACCGGCCGCGCGCCGTTCTCGCATCTCATCTATCCCATACCGCGCGACGGCGGCCTCGGCGTTCACCTCACACTCGACATCGCAGGCGACGCCAAATTCGGCCCCGACGTCACCTGGGTCGATCACATCTCATACGGCTTCGACGATCCCGATGGAGCGCGCCGTAGCGCATTCATCGAAGTAATCCGCCGCTGGTGGCCCGCATTGAATTCCGATGCGCTGCAACCAGGCTATACCGGCATGCGACCGAAGCTGTCGCGAGCAGGCGAGCCCGCCGCAGACTTCGCAATTCACGGCTCTGAAACGCACGGCCTCGACCGGCTCGTTGCATTGTTCGGCATCGAAAGCCCCGGTCTCACCTGCGCCCTCGCCATCGCCCGCTATGTTGCATTGCACCTCGCCGCGCGCTGATGCCGAGGTTCAATTGGCTTTCCAGTTGAGCCATCGTGAGCTACGCTTGAGTTCCATATTCACGAAATTTTCCGTCTCACTCAGCTCGATTGAACCTGCAATCGACTGTTCGCGACCAAGCCTCAGAGGCCCCTAGGCCCTCCGATTTGCAAAAGGCTTGGAAGGAGACTTGAAAATGCGTTTCGCCATTGGATTTGCGGCCCGTCCTGCTGACCCGGGCGGCTGCACGCATACCTCGCACCGACTTGACCCGCCATTTGAACCACAGATCAGCCTTCGACAGATGAGAGCGGATATCGTCTGTCGTTACGTCATCGCGCTTGCCATCGCTGCGCTCGTGCTCATGGGATTGCTACCCGCGCGCGAAGCCCAGGCAGCCGAGGCCGTCATGTCGCCGGGTGACGCCGTCGTCACCGGCTTTTCCGGCTTTCGTCCATCCGGCGCCGCGGTAATCCCCGGCGGCAACCTTCTCGACGGTTTCGTCATCAACCTCGACGGCCCGTCGGCACAGATCCAGTCGCTGAACGTCTTCGGCGAGCCGCCGCAGGGCCAGCTCGTATCGCCCGGCATTCGCAAGCAGATTTTCGCCCGTGACATTGGCCAGGTGTTTCCGATTGCGCTGATGGAAGGCCGCTCGGCGAGCAACCCGCCGTCGATCCTGCTTGGCGCAAGCTCGATGTTCGGTCTCCACATCGTCAAGCCCGACAGCGACGGCGATGGCCGGCCCGAGCGCATCAAGACCGGCGAGCCCGGCGCGTTCTGGATGCCCGGCATGTTTGCCGACGACAAGGGAGGCTCTCCCGGCGCCATCTGGCGTGTCGACGGCGAGACCGGCGACGTCACGCTGTTCGCAACGATTCCGGACAACTCCGGTCCCGGACTTGGCGATGTCGTCTACGACAGGAAGACCCGCTCCGTGTTCGTATCCGATCTGGATACCGGCCTCATCCATCGACTCGACGAGAATGGCCAGTTGATCGACACATTCGATCACGGCGTCGATGGCCGCCCCGCCAAGGGGCTTGCTCCTGTTGCCGACAACGGAGAAAAGGTCGAGATCGACAACCCCGCATTCGATGTTGAGAAGCCCGAGACGTGGGGTTACACCCAGGCTGAACGCCGCGTGTACGGCATGAGCGTACATCAGGGCCGTCTCTACTACACCGCCGGGCACAAGGTCTGGTCCATCGGACTCAAGGACGATGGCAGCTTCGCCGGCGACGCACGTTGGGAACTCGATGTCGAAACGACAACGCCCGGCTCGCAACTGTCCGACATGTTGTTCGATAGCAGCGGCCGCATGTACGTCGCCGAGCGCGGCGCACAACGCGGCAGCTACGATTATTCGCTTTTCGCCGAGGCCGAGAAGGCCGAAGTGAAACGCTATCGCCTCGAAGATCCCGAGGACCCGGCGACCGAGAGCCGCTGGCTGCCCGACCCTGAGGTCTATGCGATCGGCCTGCCGATCGAGCATCGCCATTCCAACGGCGGCATCGCACTCGGCTTTCCCTATGACGAGACCGGCATGGCCAAGATCGGCTCGTGCGGTGAGTTCCTCTGGACGACGGGCGAGCGGCTGCGCGCCGGCGAGTTCGCGCAGGGCGATGGCGAGGGCGACCCCGCAGCCAACGCCGACGTGCATGGCCTGCAAGGCAACGACATCGGAGCCGTACGGCCAGATAACGTCCCGCCGATGACCAGCTACTTCACCGACTATGACAATTTCTTCGGCGATCCAGAACGGGCCGGTCATATGGGTGACGTAGAAATCTGGCAGCCGTGCGAAGGCTTTCCAGGCACTCCGGCATTCGGTGAATTGCCGCCATGGTGGACACCGCCGACGACCGAGTTGCCGCCGGACTACCCGCCGGAGTTCCCGCCGCCCGAGTATCCCTACTACACCAACCTCGAGCTGCAAAAGCGCGCCATCCCCAACTCCTGCTGGTCTTGGGGCAACGACTGGATCTGCCGTTATCGTATCCGTATCCGCAACACGGGTCCGGACGACTACTTCGGCGACATCCAGATCCGCGACTGGTTCCCGGCCAATCCGCCAGGCCTCGCGACCCTGTTCCAGCCGCAACCGCCTTGGTTCTGCTGGCAACCCGGTGGCAGCCCGGCCGAGACGCGCTGCTGGCGTCCCGACGTGTTCCTGGCCGCCGGCCACTCCCTGTTCATGACCGTATGGGCGAGGGTGCCGAAGAATCCGCGTCGCTGCCGCCTCACCAATGTCGCCGAGATCGAGTGGGCCCCTGGTGGCACGCAATGGAACACAGATCCCACCGACGATCTCGACGCAGCCACCGCGATCATCCCTGATCCGCGTTGCGAGCCGCACGGCCGACGCTCGAACCTGAAACTCGAAAAGGAAGCAATCCGCTGCGTCATCGTCGGCAACGACGTTTCGTGCAGCTATCACATCTCCATCGAGAACACCGGCCCGGATACTTACTTCGGCCCGCTCTCGGTGCACGACAAGCTGCCTAACGCGGTCACGTCGTTCTCATGGGCGCCGATGCCCTTCTGGAACTGCAACGACCTCGGTGGTGGCAACTTCCAGTGCGACCACAAGGCACCTGTCAACGTGCTTCTGCCCAAGAACGCCAAGGAGCACCTCTGGTTCAGCACACGCGTGCCGATCGACAGGGCCAGGAGTCTTGACTGCAAGCTGCACAACCGCGCCCGGATCGTTGATCCGCTCGGTGCTCCAAAGAACACGGACCCGACCGACGACGCCGACAGCGCAACAGCGCAGATGCCACCCGAGCTTTGCAGGGAAGATACGACCAATCTGCGCCTGGAGAAGACGCCCTCTCCCGACCACTGCCAGTTCAACGCCGGCAACTTCTTCTGCCGCTCGTCCATCCGCGTGATCAACGAGGGACCCGGTGTCTATAATGGCAACCTCCACGTTCGCGATACATTCCCCGCTGGTACCGAACTGCTGCTCGGTCCTGGTCCGTGGACGTGCGACCCGAAGGTCGCCAACACGCGGCTGTGCAAGCTTAACGGCATCGTGATGGCGAAGAATACGGCCCGCTCGTTCCCTGTCTGGATCAAAGTCTCGCCCGCGGTCGCGCGTCAGCACAACTGCCGCATCCGCAACGTCGCGAAAATTCTCGTCGCGCCAGGCGGCACGGCGAAGAACACCGACCCGACCGACGACGAGGATGATGCGGTCTCGACGATTCCCGTCGACGTCTGCCAGCGTCCGGAGCCAGAGCTCAATCTGCAGATCTCCAAGCGTTCGTCGGGAACCTGCCCGCGCGAAGGCGGCGGATTCAGGTGCGACTGGACGATCGATGTCCGCAACACTGGTCCCGGCGACTTCAACGGCAACATCATCCTCAACGAGACGCTGCCTGGCGAACCGGTCGATGCGTCATGGAATGCGCCGTGGAATTGCGTCGGTGCCGGTGGCGGCGGTGGCGCGATCTGCACGCACAACAACGCCTCGATCCCCGCTGGCGGACACGTTGAGCTGAACCTGTCGACACTCTTCTCGCCCGCACAGGTCAGGCAGCTTCAGTGCAACCTCGTCAATCTGGTCGAGATTGCGCAGCCTGCCGGCAACACGCCGAAGAACACCGATCCTTCGGATGACACCGCGCAAGCCGCCGCCAGCGTCGACACGGCTGTCTGCCAGCCACCGCCGGTGCCACAGCAGTGCCCGCCAGGCTACCGCTATGACGACGGCGTGTGCGTGCCCAGACGGGAGCCGCCAGGCCCGGGCATTATCGTGCCGCCGCCCGTGCTGCCTCCGCGGGTCGTCGATGAATGCCCGGCCGGGATGAGGGAAGTGAGCTCCATGCGCGCCCACTACCTGCGTCGTCAAGGCTGGACAGTGCATCGCTACCACGGTCTGTGGTGTGTCAAGCCACCCCGCGAACCCGAGTGCCCGCTCGGCTATGAGGAGGTCCCGCGTTCGCGCATCGACATCCTGCGCAACAGAGGCTGGATCATCACACGGGCAGCGCGCGGCAAGTGGTGCGGCAAGCCGGGTTCCAAACCGGAGTGGAAGGTCTGCCCCGATGGCACCAGGGTGCCGATTGGCAAGCGCTGCGAGCGTGGCGTCAAGTGCTGGGATGGCTCGACAGCATCGAGCCCGCGCCAGTGCCCGCCCCGCACGCATAAGTGCCCTGATGGCTCGGTCGTGCCGCTCGGCAAGAAGTGCCCGCCTCGGCTGCATACGTGCTGGAACGGCAAGAAAGTGCTGAGCCCGTCGATGTGCCCACCGCAGCGCGTGCCCTGCGGCCGTGGCTTCACCGGCTTCAAGCCAAACTGCAAGAAGATCGTGAAGCCGTGCCCACCGGGAACGGTTGGATCAGGCCAGCCCAACTGCCGCAAAATCACGGCACGCAAGCCTTGCCCGCCCGGCACGATCGGCAAGTTCCAGCCCAACTGCCGCAAGATCACAGTGCGCAAGCCTTGCCCGCCCGGCACGATCGGCAAGTTCCAGCCCAACTGCCGCAAGATCACAGTGCGCAAGCCTTGCCCGCGCGGCACGATCGGCAAGTTCCAGCCCAACTGCAAGCCGATCACCAGGCAGCCAGGAAAGCCGACCTTCAAGCCTGGCCAGAAGCCGAATATACGCTGAGGAATTGTCCTGTACTGAGGTGGCCCGTCAAGCGCCACCTCAGCCGCCGCGAAAAGCAAGAGGGCCGGAAAACTGCTTCCGGCCCTCGTTGTCTGACCGGGTGCCGGCCTCGGCCGCACGCCCCCATCACAGCGCGCAGCTCAGCGCCGATCGTATCCGCCAAGCCGTCGCTCCATCCACAGCGCATAGCGCGACATGCCGAAGCAAATGAGCCAGAATATGAAACCCGCGAACACATAGCCGGTCATCGGCGTCGACGGTGAGAACCAGGTCGCATCCGACGAGATCGCCTGCTGCACGATACCGAGCAAATCGAACAGGCCAATGATGAGAACGAGGCTCGTGTCCTTGAACAGCGCGATGAACGAGTTGACGATACCGGGAATGACGAGCTTCAATGCCTGAGGCAGCACGATCAGACCCATCTTTTGCGGATAGGAAAGGCCGAGCGCATCGGCGGCTTCATACTGCCCGCGCGGAATGGCCTGCAGACCGCCGCGGATCACCTCCGCCAGATAGGCCCCTTCGAACAGCGCCACACCGATCAGTGCGCGCAGGAGCTTATCGAAGGTGACACCGTCGGGCAGGAACAACGGCAGCATCACCGATGCCATGAACAGCATCGTAATGAGTGGTACGCCCCGCACGAGCTCGATAAAACCGATCGATGCATAGCGCACGAACGGAAGCCTGGATCGGCGCCCCAGTGCCAGCGCTATCGCGATCGGGAACGACGCGACGATACCGACCACGGCAACGACGAGTGTAACGAGCAGGCCGCCCCACCTCGCTGTCTCCACGATCGGGAGACCGAAAATGCCACCCGTCAACAGGTAGTAGGCGATCACCGGAAAGACGACGAGCAGGAAGGCTGCGATCCATCCCTTGCGCGGCACACCGGGGATCATCACTCCGGCAAGGCCGAGCACGAACAGGAGCAGCGTCAGGTTGGCGCGCCACCGCTCCGCATCCGGATAGCGCCCGTAGATGAACTGATCGAGTTTTGCGGTGATGAATGGCCAGCAGGCTCCCGCACCCACTTTTACACACGCGCCGCCGTCCGCGCCCACATAGACCGCGCGCACGACCGCCCAGTCGACGACGGCATGCACCACCACCCAGGCGACCCAGATACCCAGCACGGTCAGCGCCGCGTTGAGCGGTGAGGAGAAGAGATTGTTCTTCACCCACGCGATCGCGCCGGCGCCGGCGGGCGGCGGCCGCATCGTCGGGGCAGACCCTTCTCCTGCCTGTGCCATCGCATCACGCGCGCCCATGCTCATCTCTCCACCAGCGCCATGCGTGCATTGAACCAGTTCATGAACACCGACGTTACCAAGCTGATCAGCAGGTACACGCCCATCGTGATCAGAATCACCTCGATGGCCTGGTTGGTCTGATTGAGTACGGTGCCGGCGAACACATGCACCAGATCGGGATAGCCGATCGCCACCGCCAGCGAGGAGTTCTTGGTCAGGTTGAGATACTGGTTTGTCAGCGGCGGAATGATGATGCGCAACGCCTGCGGTATGACGACCAGGCGCATGGCCTGCCCTTGACTGAGCCCGAGCGCGGCAGCCGCCTCCTTCTGCCCCTTGGGTACGCCCACAATACCCGCACGCACGATTTCCGCAATGAACGCTGCAGTATAGAGCGACAGCCCGACGAGCAACGCCACCAGTTCGGGAAGCAGCGTCAGCCCGCCTGTAACGTTGAACCGTCCGACCGTCGGCACATCGAAAGTGACAGGCACGCCTGCACCCAGGAATGCAAGCACCGGCAATCCAATGATGAGACCGAGCCCGGCCCACATCGCAGGGAACGTTCTGCCGGTAGCCACCCGTCGCCGCGAAGCCCAGATCCCGAGCACAATTGCGCCGGCAAGACCGGCGACGAATGCTCCTACGACGAGGCCGGCCCCCTCCTGCAACAGCGGCATTGGCACTGACAGGCCGCGTACGTTGAGATAGCTCGACAGCGGCAAGGCGATGCTGTCGCGTGGCAGTGGCAGCGTCTTGAGGACTGCGAAATAGATGGCAAACAGCACCAGCAGCGGCGGAATGTTGCGCACCACCTCGATATAGACGCCCGCCAGCCGCGCGATCAGCCAGTTCGAGGATAGCCGTGCGACACCCACGATGAAGCCGACCACCGTCGCCACAACGATCCCGATGCCGGCCACCATCAGTGTATTGGTCAGCCCGACCCAGAACGCGCGCGCATAGGTCGAAGTGTTGGAATAATCGATCAGCGTCTGCGAGATGTCGAAGCCGGCTGTACGACCGAGGAAGTCGAATCCCGAAGCAATGTTTTGCCTCTGCAGGTTGGTGATGGCGTTGGAGACGATCTCGACTGCGAGTGCGGCCAGCGCCACAACCAGCAGCACCTGCAGGAGGATGCCGCGGGCCTGGGGATCATAGATGAGATCCACTGCCGATCGGCGCGAACTTGCGTCCGCGCCTTTAGTTCCGGGCATCGAGCGTTCTCGCGCCATTGCCAGCTACCGGTAGCGACTTCAGCGGATCGGCGGAGCGTATTGCAGACCGCCATCCCGCCAGAGCGCGTTCTGACCTCGCGAGATCTTCAACCGCGATCCCTGCCCAACGTTGCGCTCGAAGGATTCGCCGTAGTTTCCGACAGCCTTGATTGCCTGATAGGCCCAGTCGTTGTCGAGACCAATGCCCTTGCCGAAATCACCTTCGGCACCGAGCATGCGGTTGATTTCCGGATTGTTCGACTCGCGCATCTTGTCGATGTTGGCCGAAGTCACGCCAAGCTCCTCTGCGTTGATCAGCGCGAACAGCACCCATCGAACGATGTTGCCCCATTGCGCATCACCTTGGCGCACCGCCGGTCCGAGCGGCTCCTTGGAGATCACTTCCGGCAGAACAGTGTGATCGCCCGGATTACCGAGCGTCAGCCGCGTCGCATATAGCTGTGAAGCATCCGACGTGAAGACATCGCAACGGCCCGCATTGTAGGCCGCGATCGTCTCCGGCAATTTCTCGAAAACCACCGGTTTGTAGGTCATGCCGGTCTGCCGGAAGTAATCCGCCACGTTGAGTTCGGTCGTCGTGCCCGTCTGCACGCAGATGCTCGCCCCCGAAAGCTCCTTGGCCGATTTGACGCCGAGGGACTTGTTCACCATGAAGGCCTGGCCGTCATAGTAGTTGATGCCTGCGAAGTTCATTCCAGCCGACGTATCCCGGCTCATCGTCCACGTTGTGTTGCGCGACAGGACGTCGATCTCACCGGATTGCAAGGCGGTGAACCGCTCCTTCGCCGTAAGCGGCACGAACTTGACCTTTTGCGGATCCTTGAAGATGGCGGCCGCCACCGCCCGACATACATCTACATCGATACCCGACCAGTTGCCCTTCTCGTCAGGCGCGCTGAAACCGGCAATGCCGGTGTTGACGCCGCACGTAAGCTCGCCGCGATCTTTCACCTTTTGCAATGTGCCCTGTGCGGCAGCGGGGGCTGCGGCAAGTCCGAACAGAACGGCAGCTGTAAGCCCGGTTTTTGCCAATGATCTCATGTCTTGTCTCCCGATATCCGTCATCCATGTAGACCCGTCACGCATTCCTTGCGGCGAACGGGTTACGTCTCCTTCGCTCTTTGCGACCGAACGGCCGTGCGCGACGGTCATTCGTTGAGCCAGCTGCAGCGTGACAGGTGTTTCCGTTCAGTGGTTCAGGATCTGGGCAAGGAAGAGGCGTGTACGCTCCGAACGCGGGCTGCCGAAGAACTCGGCGGGAGGTGCATCCTCGACAATCTCGCCCTGATCCATAAAAATCACGCGATCCGCAACCGCGCGGGCAAAGCCCATCTCGTGTGTCACCACGAGCATCGTCATGCCTTGGCCCGCAAGCTCGCTCATCACATCGAGAACCTCCTTCACCATTTCCGGATCGAGCGCCGACGTGGGCTCGTCGAAAAGCATGATGCGTGGATTCATGCAAAGCGCCCGCGCAATCGCCACGCGCTGCTGCTGGCCGCCCGACAACTGCCCGGGAAACTTCATCGCTTGATCGGGAATATGCACGCGCGTCAGATAGCGCATCGCGATTTCCTCCGCCTCACGCCGCGGTAGCTTGCGCACCCATTGCGGCGCCAGACACAGGTTGTCGAGCACAGTGAGATGAGGAAACAGATTGAAGGACTGGAACACCATCCCGACTTCGGACCGGATCTTCTCGATCCGTCTGAGGTCGCTGGTCAGTTCTTCCCCCTCAACCAAGATCGTGCCGGCCTGATGTTCTTCAAGCCTGTTGATGCAGCGTATCAGCGTCGACTTGCCCGAGCCCGATGGGCCGCAGATGACGATGCGTTCGCCCTTCTCGATAATGAGGTCCACGTCGCGCAGGACATGAAATGAGCCGAACCACTTATTGACACGCGAGAGCACGATCGCCGGGTTACCCCGCGTAGGCAGACCTGAACTGCGTGGATTCGTTCCGGTAACGTCCAATCGGTGCTCCTGGTCATACCGGTTGATCTTACCTGTCGCCTCGTGATCGAAATCCGCAGTGCTGCCGGCAGCATGTCCGTTCGGCTGACTATCCTCGATCCCTGCAAGCCTGCCGCCAATGAGCCGATCTCGTTGATTCAGCCGTGAAATGTCGATTAGCACGAAGTATGGCAGAGGCCATCCGGGTACGCAATCTCAAGCGCACGAAGGTAGTGTATCAGTTTGAATTTCCGCACGAGCGTTGACTAGAACGAACGTCGAACGCATCTTATGTAGCGTGTCTTGCTGCTTGACACTAACGTGAGCGGCATGCTGATTGATTCGCAGCATTGGAGGTTCACATGGCGGTTCATCCGTTTGCCGCCGCACGAAGGGTGTGCGAACTA
>DAIPMW010000009.1:56635-58514 GCA_036768475.1 Hyphomicrobiaceae bacterium
AGATATTGTTGCCGAGTACGACGCCCGCAACTCAACCAAATAACGATCTTGATAACCTTGATCGCACAGGCGTTCCGTCGCGTCTTGACGAGACTGCTGCGGCGTTGGAACTGCGCTTGCAACGCGAGGTCGATGCGCGGAAGGAAGAGCGCTTTTACTGGATCTGCGGGCTAACAATTCTGGCAGACGTTATCTTTTTCAAGTTCTTAGAAAGCACGTTTGCATGGTCAGTAATTGTAACCATCGAACTTCCCATCTTGATTGGGTTAGCCGGTTGGCTTGGCGTGGATCACGTTGCGGTTTTCCTTGAAAAGGTGTTTCACAAGTACCTCAAGGAAGAAAAGTCAGAAACAAAATGACAGATCCTAAGGGCGGCGCTTCTTATACGTCTTCGGCCGCCCCGGCTTCGGCGCGGCCGCGTCCATCAGGTCGCACAAGTCTTCCATGCTCATCAGCTTGGTGGTCAGGCCAGCCGCCATCGCGGGTGTGACCTTGAGCGTCTTGTGGATGCGCATCCAGTTGTAGAACACGAAGTAGAGCGAGATCGCGTAGATGTGGCTCTCCATCTTCTTGGAGAAGCCGTTGGTCAGGCGGGTGAACCGGCGCATGCTCATGCGCATGGTGAGGTTCTGGCGCTCCACGTAGCTCGTCGAAATGTGCTTCTCGTCGGGCTTGCCCTCGATCGGCGTCTTGATGATGCCGGTGCATTCGGCCGGGCTGTAGCGTCCCTTGGCGCTCTCAGGAGCGGCACCGTAGAGCTTCACGAGCTGGGCATAGTCCACGTCGGCACCGAAGGCACCTTCCACGGCTTCGAGATACGCCTTGAGGCCGTCGCTGGTGAGCTGCACGCGGTTGGCCAGACGCGAAGCAAGGCCCTCCACGAAGAAGCTGGCCGTCTGGCTGTCACGCGGGCCGACGTACCACTGGATGATGAGCTTGCTATCGGCCTCGATGCCCGTCCACGTCCACGTATCGCCAGCGCCTTCCGGTGCCGCCTTGGCCGCCGCGACGTTCTTCTGCTTGGCGTAGGTGAAGCTCCAGATTTCATCCATCTGAACGCGCTTCGCCTTCACGTTCACGACCTTCTCGTCGTGGAACGCCATGCAGACCTTACCCGCATCCTCAAGCAGCTTGGCGACGGTGTTGATCGACACGTCGCACACCCGCGAGACCGACCGCATGGACGATCCCTCGCAGAGCATCGAGAGGATTTGGACGCGCTTGGCTGTGGGCAGCTTGTTCATGCTCATAATATATGATACACGGTGCTTAGCGTCAAGCACTGTGTGACGATGCTTTTTGTCCTTGTGCGTGGTACTCAGAATCATAACAACGTCACGGAATTGCCCCATAACTCTTGTTGACTTAAATGGCAACACTGTTAGAATTGCAGGGAGAAGGCGCACTTCTGAAGCTGGACCCAGCTCTCAGACCGCGCCAACAAGAAGTGCGCGTACTGTACGCCTCAGCACGGCTGACAGGATGGATACGGGATGTATTGCCGGGCCTCGGCTCGACTTGGAACATCGAGGTGTCTCCACTGGAGCAACTCGATGCGTTTTTTGCTGTCTACGCCAGTGGCGAAACGCTTTGGTTTGGGCGATCCTTCAAACCACTGGTTCACATTCACGATGGAGTCTGGGAACTGAAGACGCCGGACCTGCGCGTGTTCGGATGGTTTTATCGGAAAGACTGCTTCATCGGCCACGTCGCGAACCACACCGAGATCGTCAAGAAATACAGGTTATACCATGGCCACGCAGGCGAAGTTGCGAGGTTTCGAGACTCGCTTGCACTTGATGAACCGAAGTACGTTCCGGGAGATGACCCCAATGCCGTCGTTTCAGATTGGGATTACGCCTAGCAGACGGGCTGCTGC
>DAIPMW010000009.1:58694-145053 GCA_036768475.1 Hyphomicrobiaceae bacterium
CGAATCCTTAGATATGCCGCAACAAAATGACGAGCCGGAGGTTCGGCTTGCATCATGAGCGAAATATCTGCAATCGGCCTATTCTGCGAGGACATCCGAGAGGAAAAGTCTGGTACTGACTCCCTTATCGGAGTTTTGCCGGATAATATGAACATTCCGCAAGCCAACGTGGTAATGCCGAAACTATGCGCCTACGTTCGAATCAATTTCCGGCCTGATTATGATCCCGGTGAAGTAGCTGTGATATTGCGCTTCCCGGATGGCTCGACTAGCAAGCCTTCAGTCCTTGGCGGCGAGACGCTACAGAGGGCCCGTAATGATGCCCTGAAATCTGGATCACCTTTTGTGGGGGTTATAACTAAATATGTGATGACACCATATCACATAAGAGATCTTGGACGGGTAGAAGCTATCGTCAGACACCGCTTGGAGGAGAAAGTCTGCGGCGCAATTAACTTTCGGATACTAGAGAATGCTGGAAGCAGTTAGTCAGCCTCGCGCTTCCAGCGTCTTTCAGCAGCCTTTCTTGCGATCTCTGAACGTCGCGCCGCTGTCATCTTATCCGCGCGAGCTTGTCCGCCACGACGACCAAGACTAACGGCGGCCTTGTCCTTGCCGTCGTCGGTCTTCTCTTCCTCTTCTTCGCCCGTCGCGATCTTCGCCACCTTTATGGCGTTGGCGATCACGTCAGCAGGGCGCTTCTCTCCCTTGGGGCCTCGGGGCATCACTGGCCCTCCATCCACTCGATGAACTTCTCCCACTTGATCTTCTTGCCGTTCTCGCGCCCCGTTTTTCCCTTGCACCAAGTCAGTCCGGACTTGGTTACGATCAGATCGCCGTAATGCTTGGAGCCGTCCGGCGAGTAGACATCCAGTTCGACGCCGGTGTTCTTGACTTCCATGTCCACGGACAGATCTTTGATCGAGACTTTCATGAGCATCCCCCGTTGCTGCTTTGCGCTAAGCATAGCAGGGACGTGGGGCCAAGGCGAACGGATGTCAACAGGCTCAGATTTCAAACTGAGACACTACCCGCACGAACGTCAGAGGGAGCCGAGCGCGCGGCCGAGAAACACTAATTCCTTCCCCTTCCATTCAAACGTGTATTCGAATGTGAATCCATTGCGCCGGTAAAATTCAGCATTGCGCAGCCCGGCGCCTGTCACGATATGCACGCCCGGCAGCCCTGCGGCCGCCACGTCGGCCACGAAGCAGGCAACGAGTGCGCTGCCTAGTCCCTTGGCGCGCATGTCGTTGCGCAGGTTGATGTGCAGATGCGCAGGAAAGCGGCGCGTCACGTCGGCCAGCAGATGGAAGTAGCCGATATCGCTATAGCGATCCGTCAGCGCCGGATCATCGTGCGCTCCGATCACATAGCCCACGAGCGTCTCGGGCGCGATACGGCCGCCGGTGAAGAGGATATGCGCGAGGTCGGGGCGCGCCTCCAGATACCGCCCCAGCCACCGCCTGCGAAACGCATCACGCATCCCCGCGCTCTCGAACGTTTTCGTATGGCTTGCCTCGAAGAAGATGGAGTCGAGCGATTGCTGCAAACGATCCGGATCTACAAGGTCGCTGTAGCGCGCGATGATCGGTTGCTCCGTTTCAGACATTAAGCTTCCCGTGACTGCCGGTCATATTCGAACACGACATTTATGAAAATGCAGAAGGGCCGGCAAGGCCGGCCCTTCATTGCAGCTACTTGACCATGTACGTTCCGGCGACACCCACATCCCCGGTCGCACGTCTGGATCAGTAGTAGTTGCGGCAGCGATAGTAGCGGCGCCACCAGTAACGGCTGCCGGTGCGGACTGCCTTGCGATAGAGCCACCTGCAGCTACCATAGCGATAGCCGTAGTACAGATACGGAGCTCCGAAGTAGATGCCACCATAATGACGACGATGCCGGTGATGCCGGTATCTATGGTGCCTGCCACCCCAATGCCTGCGGCTGCGCTTGCCCCAATGCTTGCCGCCGCGGTGCTTACCAAAATGACGACTACCACCGCGCCGGCGCACGTCCACGACGACGCTCTTGGACACTGCAGGTGCGTTCGCTACCCCGGATGTCGCCGCATTTGCTGACGCAGGCGCGGAATGACCAAGCGTCAAGCCCGCAGCGGCGACCGCGAGGATTGCGTATCTCAACATGGTACTCTCCTCTCTGAGTGGGCAACTAAGCCTCGAACGATGTAAATCGTTCAGACAACACCCAAGATTAGTATGCAGCATAGCCGCGTGTTGAGACAACACCTTGATCGCAGACAAGTTCCCGTAGCTTGACCGCAATTATAGTTATTCCTATTTGGAAATATTAAAATTGAAGGCCGCGTGGTTCTCCGCGGTCCTAAAGCACGCTGAAAGTGCGGCCGTTCAGCGTGAAACATGCCCAAGACAAATGACCGGACTTGTAAATTAATTCCCCGAAATGAGTAAAACGATATGGATCGCGTTCATGACAAATATGAACGCGATCCAGCACCTTGTTTCCAGCATGTTTTTCACGCAGAAGTGCTGCACACTTCTGCTAAACATGCTCTAGCGTAATCCGTTCATGACAATCAGTCGCTCGCGGAAATCGGGAGGCAAATCGTCTGGTAGATCGCGAACCGATATACGCGAGCGCACTGCATCCGAATCGGATGGTGCAATTTGTTTTGAAAAAACAGCGCTGTTCACCAGTGAGTATCCATTCCCGCTCGCGGCACTCGACTGGCGATCACGCGTCACCGTTGGAGTCCAAGCAGCGTCGGCAGATTTTTCAGATTGCGGCGGCCCGCCATAGTTTGGACTGAAGGGCTCGCTGGGATCGACAGGAACGCGCGTACGCTCCAGGAGTGGCGCCCGCTGTGCCGGCAAACCGTCGCCCTCGATTTCGGCCGCAGGAGCGGCCAGTGCCGACCGGAAATGAGGTTGCAGCGGTGCGGTGACACGTGAATCAGCGGTCGGAGCATGATCTGCGCGTCCACCGCATCCCGCAACCAGCAGTGCAAGGATAAAAACGATCGATAGAGATGGATCGAACACGAACCGAGCGCCGATCCACCAACGGCGGAAACGCAAACAAAACATAAGTGTACGCCTTTCAACTCACACGCCGCAAACAACGCATCGTCCATCGGTTGAACCACGCACACGGTTAATTCCGAGCTAACGGGCGGCTCGCAGCGAAACGTCGCTTGAGATGCCGGCGGCTTTTCCTTGGATCGGCCAGCCACCACGGCCATCCGCAGCGGTCCGGAACAGTCAGACCACCGCCAATCTCGCCAAGAGGCGCGACACTGGCAGCAGCACTCAATTACGGCTGCTAAGACGCTGTATTTTATCTGTTTTGTTGGTTTCGCGCGGTGCGTAGACACCGAATCCGCGCTATCCTGTTCGGGCTGACAAAGTCCCGTGAGCTGGCGGCAACCGGCGATGGATCACGACAATGAACCGCAGCAATGGAGACGATCGGCGCAACACACGCGTATGAAGATGAACATGAGAAGGAGCGAGCGCGCATGGCTCGAACGGATTTTCAATCCATGCTTGACGGATACAGTCTGACGACGGCTGAGATCCTCTATCGCCTGCCCGACCATCCAGCTCTCCTGCAAAGCTACATCTGGCAGGACTACGATCTCCATCCCCGCTTCCCGCGGTTGAAGAGATTTCTCGACTTCTGGGAGACCCACCTCGAGGGTCCGCTCTACAGGGTGACGGTCAACCATCGCCGTCTCATTGCACCGGCCGACATGAAAATTCTGGACGCGCAGTTCACCATCAACTGAGAGAAAGGTGCGATGGATACCGGACTTCAACCTGCTAGAGCCTGATCTGCTCTTGTCGAGCAGCAGGACAGCGGGCGTCGTCGATTCCACTCGCGCTGATTCGGGCACGAAGCGAGATCATCCAGCGAAAAGCCGATGCGGGGCGCCTTGGCCGAATGCGAAAAAGACGCCCTCGCTCCAAAGACCCACCCGCCCCGTGTCGTCCTCGGCCAGCAATTCTGCAAGATCGTAGGTCAACGCACGGGTTGCGAGCGCTTCTATGCGGCCGCGAACGCGCACATACGGCTTGATCGCGCCGTCCACTGTCTGGGCGAACCGCAAGGGATGTTCGCGCCCCACCCGCACGACGTCGTCGAGATTGGTCCGCATGACGAGTGTCTGTGCTCGCCCGGTGCCCGCGACATCCATCTCGACCGCCAGCAGCGGCGCATCCTCGACAGCCACATCGACCTTCTCGACCGGGGTCACGAGATAATGCTTGCCGTCCGCGTCCCGCCGCAGCACTGAAGCAAACAATTTTACGAGCGAAATCCGCCGGATTGGACTGCCCCGGTAACTCCAGGTGCCATCACGCGCGATGGCCAGCCCGATGTCGCCACAGTACGGCGGGTTCCATTGCTCCACCGGCGGCAGCAATCGCCTGCCTTCGGCTGCGACGGCCGCCTCCAGACGGACGAGACCGGCAAAGCCGGCTGCAGGCGTATTTACCTTCCGGCGTGCATCCCCGCCCATACCTTCACCCCCCGGTCGCGGCTGGCCGGTTTTGCTCGTTTCGTGAGCGTTCATATTGACTTGACCATTCTCCGGTGAGAACCGATGCGAGCCCCTGCTGCCCTAACCAGGGCCGAAGTGTGTTACGGAACGTTCACTTGACCGTGACAGTTCCTCCTAGTGTGATTCAAGGATCGCGAAATTCGTTCGGCGCCCACAGCACAATGTAACGATTTTCGCGATTCCAACATTAGGATCACCCCGCCATCCTAATATCACCGTGATACTCCGCTGAGAGTTTCACCAATTCCGAACTGGGCTATAGTCCGTAGATGACGACATTGACACAAGCTGACGACAACATCGTCGACCGTATCGAAGCCGCCGCTGCGCAAATGCAGCAGGCTCACAAGGCCGCCGGCGCGATCATCTTCGGCCAGGACGAGGTCATCACCCGCGCGCTGATCACCATCCTCTCCGGCGGCCACGCATTGCTGATCGGTGTCCCCGGTCTCGCCAAGACGCTGCTCGTGGAGACGCTGGGAATCGTTCTCGGACTTGACGCCACGCGCATTCAGTTCACGCCCGACCTGATGCCCTCCGATATCATCGGCGCAGAGGTACTTGAGGACACGCCGGGACAGCGTCGCTCCTTCCGTTTCATAAAGGGTCCGATCTTCACCCAGCTCCTGATGGCCGACGAGATCAATCGTGCCAGTCCGAAGACGCAGTCAGCGCTTCTGCAGGCGATGCAGGAGCACCATGTCACGGTCGCCGGCCAGCGCCACGATGTGCCCAAGCCCTTCCATGTGCTGGCGACACAGAACCCACTCGAGCAGGAAGGCACATACCCCTTGCCGGAGGCGCAGCTCGACCGCTTCCTCTTGCAGATCGACGTCACCTATCCCGACATGGTCGCCGAGCGACGCATGCTTTACGCCACTACCGGCAGCGAAGAACGCAAGGTCGAAAATGTCATGTCCTCGGCTGAGCTCATGGCGACGCAGCGTCTCGTGCGCCAGATTCCGGTCTCCGACAAGGTGGTCGAGGCGATCCTGACGCTGGTGCGCTCGGCGCGTCCGGGAACGGACGCCAACGAGCTGACCGACCGCTACGTTGCGTGGGGGCCCGGTCCGCGCGCCAGCCAGGCGTTGATGCTGGCCGTGCGCGCCCGCGCCCTCCTCGACGGTCGTCTGGCACCATCAGTCGATGATGTGATTGCGCTCGCCGACCCTGTATTGAAGCACCGCATGGCGTTGTCCTTCGCCGCCCGCGCCGAGGGACAAGACCTCACGAGCATTATTGCGCGGCTCTCGCAAGCGCTGGAGTAGCCTGACGAATGGCGGCGGCCAACACGAGCGGCAAAGGCAGCGGGATCATCGGCAGGCCCCCGACACACCATGTCGGAGCGGACGTGTTCGCTCACGAGATGGAGGCGCACCAGCTTGCCGACCGTCTTCCCGACTTGCTGATCGACGCCCAGCGCATCGCAGCCACCGTTGCGCACGGCATTCACGGCCGGCGTCGCGCCGGTCCCGGCGAGACGTTCTGGCAGTTCCGCCAGCTCCAGTCGACCGATGACGCACAGTTGATCGACTGGCGGCGCTCGGCCAGTTCCGACCACCTTTATGTGCGCGAGCGCGAATGGGAGGCCGCCCACACGATGTGGCTGTGGCCGGATCTGTCGCCGTCGATGGCGTTCAGGAGCCACATCGCACCTGTCGCCAAGAAAGAGCGTGCCGTCGTTCTCGCGCTTGCAGCCGCAGAATTGCTCGTGCGGGGTGGCGAGCGCGTGGCCCTGCTGGGCCTGACGCAGCCGACCGCAAGCCGTCGCGCCACTGTCAAGCTCGCCGAAGCCATCGCCCAGCATGGCGACGAGCCTCCCCTTTCGACCTCGTTGCCGCCGAAGGCGCACATCTCGCGCTTCTCCGGCGCCATCCTGTTCTCCGATTTCCTCGACCCGCTGCCTGACATCAATGCGCGTCTGGAAGGACTGGCCGGCGACGGCGTCGGCGGACACATGGTGCAGATCCTCGATCCCGCCGAGGAAACACTTCCCTACGATGGCCGCACCGAGTTCCTCGCACCCGAGGGCGGTGAACGCTGGGTCGCCGACCGCGCCGAAAGCCTGCGCGACGCCTATCGCCAGCGCCTTGCAGCCCATCGTGCCGGGCTTGCCGAGATCGCTCATCGTCTGGGCTGGACCTTCCTCGTCCACCACACGGATCGCTCCGCGTCCGAACCGCTGTTGACGCTGATCATGCGTCTGTCGTCGGGCGGCTACCGCTGGCAGGGTGCCACGGCCGCAGCGCCCGGCCCCGCCGCGTCATCCGGCACGCGCGCGCCTCTCGCAGCCGCATTGAAGGGAGGGCGCCAATGAGCATCGGCGCTCTCGCATTCCTCAACCCCTGGCTGCTCGCGGGACTGGTATCGCTGCCACTGATCTACTGGCTGTTGCGCACCGTGCCGCCGCGTCCCAAGCAGGTAGAGTTTCCCCCCACCCGCATCCTCGTCGGCATCGACAATCGCGAGAAGACGCCGGCCAAGACACCCTGGTGGCTGATGCTCATCCGCCTGCTCGCGGCCGCGTTGGTGATTTTCGCGCTGGCCGAGCCAGTGCTGAACCCGACCCGCGAGAACGTATCAAAGGGCTCCGGCCCGCTCGTCGTCCTGATCGACAATGGCTGGGCGGCGGCGGCGCACTGGTCGGAGCGCCGCGCCATGGCAGAGCGCATGATCGATACGGCGGAAGCGCAGGGCCGCCCCGTCGTGATCGCCGCCACCGCACCGCAGGCTAAGGCGTTCAAGATGAACCTTGAGGCGCCCGCCAAGGCGCGCTCGACACTCGCAGCCCTCTCGCCGGCACCTTATGCGCCAAGCCGCGCCGCCGCCCTGGAAGCGTTGGCCAAAACGCTCGCCAGCGCTTCGCACGGCGCCAGCATCGTCTGGCTGACCGACGGCATCGCGCATGACGATGACGCGCAGGCCACGGCCGTGATGCAGCGACTGGAGGCGCTCACCAACGCCGGCTCGTTGACGGTTATCGCCGACACCGCCGGCCAGGAACCGCTGGGCCTTGCCGCTGCATCCGGCGAAGGCGGGCGCCTTGAGGTGCGTGTGATGCGCGCGGCAGGCAGCAGCGCGCGGACCGGCCAGATCCACGCCTTCTCTGCACGCGGCGAGCGGCTGGGCGAAGCATCCTTCTCGCTTGCCTCCGACATGACTGAGACGACTGCCGTGTTCGATATGCCGCTTGAGTTGCGCAATCAGGTGACGCGCCTCGAGATCGCATCGGAGCGCGCCGCCGGCGCCGTGGCGCTGATCGATGCCAGCGCGCGCTGGCATCGCGTCGGCCTCGTCTCGGGCGAAAGCCAGGAGCAGTCACAGCCGTTGCTCGCGCCGCTCTATTACATCGAAAAGGCGCTCACTCCTTACGCGGAGCTGGTCGCGGCCAAGGACGCCAACCTCGCCGCCAACATCGATACAATCTTGAAGCAGAACGCCACGGTGCTGATGCTCGCCGACATCGGCACGCTCACGGGCGATGTCGCCAAAGAGGTCGAGACCTGGATCCGCAGCGGTGGCGTTCTGGTCCGCTTCGCCGGGCCGCGCCTGGAGAAGGGCGGCGATGAGCTCATGCCCGTGCCATTACGCATCGGCGGGCGCACGTTGGGCGGCGCGCTCTCTTGGTCGACACCGCAGCAATTGGCCGCCTTCGAAGAGCACAGTCCCTTCGCCGGACTGACCATTCCCACCGACGTGACTGTCAGCCGCCAGGTGCTCGCCGATCCGGCACGCATCGGCCCCGAGGTCGAAGTGTGGGCCCGCCTTGCAGACGGCACTCCACTGGTCACGGCAAAGCGCGTCGGCGACGGCCGCATCGTTCTCTTCCACGTCACCGCCAACTCCGACTGGTCGAACCTGCCGATCTCAGGCCTGTTCGTCGACATGCTGCGCCGCATTTCCACTATGGGCCGTATCGGCAAGACGCCGCCCTCATCGGGAACGGCGGTCCTCGGCAGCAACGCGGATGCAAATGCAAACGCCACCGCCGCAGCCGCTACGGGACCAGACGTATTGCCTCCGGTACGCACACTCGACGGTTTTGGAACGCTGGTCGCTCCACCACCGACGGCCCAGGCCGTACCCGCCGCCACGTTCGCCAGGCTTTCGCCCGGGCTCGATCATCCGCCCGGCTTTTACGGAACGGAGACCAGCCCGCGTGCATTGAATGTCTTAGGGGAAAAATCGAAACTCATGCCGCTGCCGGCCCTGCCACAGGGGGCTCAAACGTCGGGCTATGAAACGAAAACCGCGCAGCCGCTGAAACCATGGCTGCTCGCCGCCGCATTGGGATTGATCTTCATCGACATTCTTGCAGTCGTTCTCCTGAGCATGGGCGGACTGGGCGCCCTGTCGCGCCGCCCCGCCCACGTTTCGGCACTCGCAGTCATCGCTTCTGCGGCCGCTATCACGCTGGCCCTGGCGATGGTCTCCGTTGCCCCCGCGCACGCGCAGGCCACCGCCGGCAACGCTACGACCAGGGCCGACGTCGCCATCGCGCTCAATGCCACGAGCAAGGTCACTTTCGGTTATGTACTGACTGGCGATTCAGCCGCCGATGAGACGAGCCGCATCGGGCTTACCGGTCTCTCTCGCGTGCTGGAAGCGCGTACGGCCGTCACGCCTGGCACGCCGCTTCCCGTCAACATAACCGACGATGAAATCGCGTTCTATCCGGTGCTCTACTGGCCCGTGCTCGATAAGGCCGACCCGCTGCCCGAGGCAACGCTGAACAAGATCGACGCCTACATGAAGCAGGGCGGAATGATCATATTCGATACGCGCGATTACGGCACCGGCCGCCCGACGAGCCTTCTGGGCGCGGACCGCGATACCCCGTTGCAGCGCATCTTGCACGGCCTCGACCTGCCGCGCCTGGAACCCGTACCCGAAGGCCACGTGTTGACCAAGTCCTTCTACCTCTTGCGGTCGTTTCCGGGCCGCTGGGACGGCGGCACCATGTGGGTCGAAGCCGGTGCGCCCGAATCCGCCGAAGCAGGCCGTCAGGCCCGTCGCGCCGACGGCGTCACATCCATCGTCATCACGTCGAATGATCTGGCCTCCGCCTGGGCGCTCGACGAACGTGGCCGTCCGCTCTACCCGACGGTTCCCGGTGGCGAAGGACAGCGCGAGATGGCGTTCCGCGTCGGCATCAATCTCGTGATGCATGCCCTGACCGGCAACTACAAGGCCGATCAGGTCCATGTGCCCGCGCTCCTTGAGCGGCTCGGACAATGAGGGCGCGCCAATGAGCAACTGGTCGATCGATTTCGCACCCTTCCTGCCCGGCCCGTTCTTCGTCGTGGCCATCGTGCTGGCGCTGGCGCTCGTTGCGCTCCTTTTGTGGCGCCGCTCGCGTGGAGCATTCCTGCGCGCACTCGCCATCGCCGCACTTCTCGCCGCGCTCGCCAATCCGACCCTGCGCGAGGAAGAGCGTGAAAGTCTAGCCAACATCGCGCTCGTCATGATCGACGAGAGCACCTCACAGACGCTCGCAGAACGGCCTGCGCAAGCTCAGGCGATCCGCGCCGACCTGGAAAAGAAACTCAAGGGGATCAAGAATCTTGAGGTGAAGTGGTTCACAGCCGCGCGCCCCGTTGATGGCGCCACCTCGGGTACCCAGCTGTTCGCGGAGCTCAACCGCGCACTCGTCAATACGCCGCCCGATCGCCTAGCGGGTGTGATCATGATCACAGATGGTCAGGTGCACGATATTCCCGCCAATGCCGCGGGCCTGGGTTTCGATGCCCCCGTACATGCGCTGCTCACTGGCGAGCCTGACGAGTTCGACCGCCGCATCGAAGTCCTGCAAGCCCCGCGTTACGGCATCGTCGGCCAGTCGCGCGAGATCGAGTTCGCCGTCCGCGAAACCGGTAAGGCCGGACGCGCCGGCCAGACCGTGAGTCTGACGATCCGGCGCGAAGGTCAGCCGGACGAAACGGTCCGGACCATGATCGGCCGCAAGACCAAGATCGACATGGCCTTCCCGCATGCCGGCCAGAACATCCTCGAGATGGAATTGGAGACCGCCGAGGGCGAACTGACACCGGCCAACAACCGTGTCGTCGTTGCCGCCGAAGGTGTGCGCGAGAACCTGCGTGTCCTCCTCGTCTCCGGCGAACCGCACGCCGGTGAGCGCACTTGGCGCAACCTGTTGAAATCTGATGCGGCTGTCGATCTCGTCCATTTCACCATCCTGCGTCCACCCGAGAAGCAGGACGGAACGCCGATCAACCAGCTATCGCTGATCGCGTTTCCCACCCGCGAGCTGTTCTCCGAGAAGATCCAGGATTTTGATCTGATCATCTTCGACCGCTATCAGCATCGCGGCATCCTTCAGATGATCTATTACGACAACATCGCCCGCTACATCGAGGAGCATGGCGGCGCCTTGCTTCTAGCGGCTGGAGACGACTACGCCGGCCGCTACAGCCTCCAGCGCACACCGCTGGCGCCCGTCCTCCCGGCCGTGCCGACCGGGCGCGTCATCGAGCAGCCGTTCAAGGCCACCATCACAGCGGAAGGCCAGAAACACCCTGTCACCCGCGACCTTCCCGGCGCCGCCAACCAAGTCGCCTCCGCCGATCCCAATGCGCAGCCCTCGTGGGGCAGATGGTTTCGGCAGGTCGAGGTGAAACCCGAGCGCGGGTCAGTCATCATGAAGGGCGCCGAAGATGCCCCCCTGTTGATCCTCGACCGCCATGGCAAAGGCCGCGTGGCGTTGCTGACGTCCGATCAGGCCTGGCTGTGGGCGCGTGGCTATGACGGCGGCGGGCCGCACACCGATCTGTTGCGCCGCTTGGCGCACTGGCTGATGAAGGAGCCCGATCTCGAGGAGGAACGCCTGTTCGCACATGCGCGAGGTCTGAAGCTGACGATCGAGCGCCGCACCATGGGCGAAACCGTCCCCCCGGTGACCGTGCGCTCGCCGCAGGGCAAAACCCACGAAGTCGCGCTGGAAAAGGTCGCCCCCGGCATCTTCCGCACGACTGAGGACGTCGAGCGCCCCGGACTGTACAAGATGACCCAGGGCGAACTGTCCGCCATCGCTCATGCGGGCGTCGAGGACGTGCGTGAGATGAGCGAGGTAACCGCCACCGACACCAAGCTTGAACCGCTTCTCAGTGCCACCGGTGGCGGAGTGTTCTGGACGCGCACTCCCAGTCTGCTTGGCAGCGGCGCTGCAAGCGATGTCAACGTGCCGCGCATCGCCATGATGTCGTCCGCACGCGTAATGGCCGGCAATGGCTGGATGGGACTGAAGGACCGCGCCGCCTATGTGACGCGCGGCGTCAAGTTGACACCGATGTTCACCGGCTTTGCCGCATTGGCTGCATTGCTCGCCTTCATGGCCCTTGCATGGTGGCGCGAAGGACGATAGGCGGCGGTGGGCGTCGACCCTGATATCCCGATCACATTACTCTCTCGCAGGGCGTAACGCGCCGCCACGCGCCATCAGTACCAATCGTTGCCGCGCCTGTACTCTCGGCGTATTGTCTTGGCGCGTACTGCGGGCGCCAGCTTCCATCCGATGAATGGAGCAATCACCAGGCTCGCCAGAACCGACAGCGTGATAAGCACCCCCGCATTCGCCCGAAGTGCCGGTACCGACAGGACGATAGTGACGAATGTGCCGAACAGCACCGCGTGAATCATCATGGCGGCTAGCACGGTAATGTAAACTCGCGTGCGCATGGGAGCCTCCAGGTTTTGGAATGCCCGAAATGTATGCGTCTTGTGGAAAAAACGCCTCATCGCCGAACCCGGTTCCCGATCTCCACACAAACCGTGCGTCGGTCACCGCAATTGGGCATCCCGCAACGGAGCAAATCATTGTCCGCACCGAGGCGTGCATCCCAACTGCAGCAACGCACTTTTTCAGCAGAAAAATGCTCTATGGCAGACCGCGCATCTGATTGCCTGAGATGGAAGCTCGAGCACTCGCCAAGTTGCATAGCCATGACTATTGCCGAATCCTGTTGAAAGCCGCGATATTCCTTCAACCGTGTTTGCGCCGCCCCCGCGACTCGCAGGACCGTCCATCGAGCGTCACGCCATGTGCCTCCTCGGCGCTGCCGCCTGTCGCGCCATTCCCAGCGGAGCAGCAGCCATGAGCCTTCTTTTCCGCGTCATCTACGCCGCACACGCCAACGGCACCCATCACAAGCTGGCGCTCGATGCGCTGCAGCGGCTGGCACGCGCCGATGCCGACGCCTGGCAGCGCCTGTTCCTCAAGCACGCAGAGCTTTACCTGGAAGGCTCCAAGACGCCCGACACCACATTCAAGGACTTCAAGAACCACGTCCTCCACGTCCGTGACGGCTATTGGGGCGGCGCGCCGGAACAGGCAGCAAGCTGGTACGCAGATCTCGTGGAAGCCCTCGCGCAACGCAACTGGCCACAAGCCGTCTGGTGCGCCGGTATTCTCAGCCACTATTACACCGATCCAATCCATCCATTTCACACCGCACAGTCGGAAGCGGAAAACAATATCCACCGCGCCGTCGAGTGGTCCATCAATCGCGATTACGACAACTTGAAGCGCGAGGCCGAGGTGTTGGCTCGCACGCGGCTCGTCGAGGCGCCGACGGGCGCGGACTGGCTGAAGGATTTCGTTTGCCAGGGGGCCGAGAAAGCCAATGCCCAGTACGAGCGTCTGATCGCTCACTATGATTTCAACATCGGCGTCGTCGATCCTCCTGCAGGTCTCGACCCGATTGCTCGCGATCTATTGGGCGACCTCATTCTTTATGCGGCGGACGGTTTCGCGCGCGTGCTCGAACGCGCCATTGCTGAATCCGGTGTGACACCGCCGAACGTTTCGCTGGCTCTCGACACGGTCCTTGCCAGCCTCAAAATCCCGCGAAAGTGGGTGCAGAAGAAATTGGCTGATGCCGAGGATCGCCGTATCGTCGAAGCGATGTACGACGAGTTGATGGAAACCGGCCAGGTTGAGCATACGCTGCCCGAGGACGATCGCATCGTCCGAGACATCCACGCCAGGGAAGTCGTTGCCGTTCGCAACGCAAAGTGGGCGGCCAAACGCGCGCAGCGCCTGCCGTCTGGGACCAAGGCTGCGGGAACGCTCGCCGCGAGCCTCGACACGCAGTCGCCCGCCGCGCCGGCCGGCATGACGCCGGCGCAAGCACCCAACGGCCCTAGCCCGGCAGCCGAGCCGATCACACCATCAGCGCACTTGGCCACGCAGGCTTATACAGAACCTCATGGCGGCCTGCGCATCCACCTCGCACCCGCAGACGATATCGAGCGCGCACCCTCCATCGGTCCAAAGACCGCCGAGCGCTTTTACCGGATCGGCATACGCACCGTGGGCGAGTTCCTCGAAGCCGACGCGTCGGCTACCGCCGAACTGATCGACGCATCCCACATTGATCCTGAAACGATCGCGGACTGGCAGGACCAAGCGCATCTCGTGATGGCGGTTCCGGGATTGAGGGGCGGGCACGCGCAACTCCTGGTCGGTGCCGGCTTCCATACCGTCGCCTCCATTGCCGAGGCCGACCCCACCGCACTTTCTGCCGACATCCTGAAATTTGCCTCAACCCCCCAGGGACAGCGCATCCTACGGGACGGCCCTCCCCCCGACGTCGCGCGCATCAAAAGCTGGATCGACGGCGCCGCCGCCGCGCTTGCCGCATGAAACGCCGCATCATCGGTTTCTACGAGGATATCGAAGGCTACTTCGTTGCCATGCTCGAATGCGGTCACGAGCAGCATGTGCGCCATAAGCCGCCGCTGGTCGAACGCCCGTGGGTTTTGACCGAGGAAGGCCGTAAATCCCGCATTGGCCTTGAACTCGATTGCCCCGAATGCGATCGCGATCAGATTTCGGTGGAAAGCTGAGGCATCTCGGACACGGCGCGATCAAGTTTATATCATCGCCGTGCGCCTGCCCCAGAAATTCCCAAGTCCGGCGCCCAAGTCGTCGTCGAGGTCGCAAGAAAGCTCAGTTGCTGAGTCATCGATGAGCTTGGACGGAAGCCGGGCATGGAGGGAATGTGAACATGGCGACGCCTGACCCTATTCGAGAGCAAATTTTGTCCCATGGGCTTGGCATCGCCAGCAGGCAGGGCCTCACTGCCCTGACGATGGGCACACTGGCGCGCGAGCTTGAGCTGCCGCGAAGCGGACTTACCGGCCACTTCGCCGATCGCGAAAGCCTGCAGCTCGGCGTGCTCGAGCAGGCCACGTCTCTGTTCCTGCGCGACGTCGCGAATGCCTCATTGGGTGCGCCCGCCGGCGAAGCGCGCCTGAGGATGCTGTTCGGCCGCTGGATCGCCTGGAGTCGTGCACCGATGCTAAAGGGTGGCTGCCCCTTCGTCCAAGCGAGCCGCCAGGCTGTCGAACTGGCCGAGCCCGTGCGCACACGCCTTAAGGAAGTGCTCGATGGCTGGTCCGGGATCGTCACCGAAGCAATCCGCGATGCAAAGCGCCTCGGCCAGTTCCGCGCCGATATCGACTGCGAGCAAATGGTATTTGAGCTTTATGGCCTATACCTCAGCCACCACTTCTTCCATTGGTACATGAAAGACACGGCCGCCGAGGCGCGCACGCTCAAGGCTTTCGAGCGGCTCCTCGTGTCTAGTCATTGAGGCAGATTCCACGCGAGCCTTGAATTCGCAGCCAATTGATGCCACGTCGAACGGCAGAACGTGATTACGAATGCGAATGCGGAGGATGCGCAGATGTCATACTACCTCGCCAAGACCGTCTCGAAGACCTACGACGAGGCACTTGCTGCCGCCACCGAGGCGCTGAAAAGTGAGGGGTTCGGCATCCTGACCGAGATCGACGTCAAGGAAACGCTGAAGAAGAAACTCGACGTCGATTTCCCCAAGTACAAGATCCTCGGCGCCTGCAACCCGCCTCTCGCACTGAAGGCGTTGAGTGCGGAAAACCAAGTTGGCGTTCTGCTGCCTTGCAACGTTGTCGTGCAGGAACACGCCGACGGCCGCGTCGAGGTTTCGGCGATGGATCCCGCCGGCGCCATGGCCATGATCGGCAATAAGGAACTCGACGCGATCGCCAGCGATGTACGCACGCGCCTTGAGCGCGTCCTTGAGAAACTCTGATATCCTTCGGCCCGGCGGCAGCGCCGCCGTTGCGTACGCAGCCACGGCGGCGAGCTGCCTGGGCTGGCGTCAAGATTCCGGCGAACGCGGCGCCCAATCGGCGCTGCCGGATTTCGGCATTTTTCGGCGCACGCTCGTTGTGCAACAGCGCGGGCTTGCAAATCGCCGGCCGACGCGTCACATTGTCACCTGCCGAGGGGCGCTGCGCGCACGCAGCTGAGATCTGTCTGGAAGCGGATGGAGCACCCTTAGAACCTGATCCGGGTCATGCCGGCGAAGGGACGGGATCCGACCCAACCCAATTCCCTCCGTCTTGCTGGCTCCGGTCTCGATTGCATGGCGCTTTGCCCGTTCATGAACGGCAAAGCCCGGCGTCACTCGCATGGAGGCTCCAGTGGTGCATAACGATGACCTGTCACGCTTCCTGGCCAAACTAATGGGCCCGACGTTACTGGCGATGTCGGCGGCCATATTGATGAACCGCCACGCCATGCAGCAGATCGCCGCTCAGGTCGCGAACGATTACGCGGTGATTTTCTTGTCAGGCATCCTGCTGCTCGTGGCAGGCCTTGCCATCGTGCACGCCCACAACATCTGGTCGGGATGGCCCGCACTCGTCACCGCGCTCGGCTGGCTCGCCATCATTGGTGGGCTGATACGCATGTTTCTCTTCCAGCACGCATCCGAAATCGCGAACAAATTCGTTGCCGCACCTGCAACCATCTTCGTAGCCGCCAGTGTCATGCTGACGCTCGGGGCGTTCCTCACCACCAAGGCCTATCGACTGTTGTAAGATTTGACCGCGCCACGAGTACGCCCGTGACCTTGAATGACTATAACCGGTTCTGCCGCACACTTCCCGCCACGACGCACGTTGTGCAGTGGGGTGGCGCTCACGTCTGGAAGATCGGTGCAAAGGTCTTCGCTATCGGCCGCGATAATGAGGACGGCAGCGAACTCTACGTCACGTTCAAGTGCTCACCCATGAGCTACGAGATGCTGGCCGAAATGCCCGGCTGCCGCCCGGCGCCTTATCTCGCCTCACGCGGCATGAAGTGGATCCAGCGCACCTCCAATGAAGCTCTCGACGACGCTGGCCTCAAGGACTATCTCCGCGCCAGCCATGCACTCGTCGCGGCAGCACTACCGAAACGCACACGCGAAGCTCTGCGTTTGAACGTCATGAGCGACGCAAGACCGGCACTAAATTCACCTGAAAAGACCAAGGCTGCGGCACGCGCCGCGCCTCAACGCGCCGCACAGCGCAAGGGAGCAACGCGATGAACAAGATCACCCGCCCCGACGACCTGATGGTTCCCAAGGTGACGACCGGGCCGATTTCCGGCTCATCGAAGATCTACTCCTCACCGGAAGGTCACGCGGATATCTCAGTGCCTTTCCGCGAGATCGCGCTTACCGATCCCGACCAGCCGACCTTCCGCGTCTATGACAGCTCCGGCCCCTATACCGACCCTGCCGCCACGATCAATGTCGAAAAAGGCATGCCTCGTATCCGCGAGGCCTGGATCATGGAGCGCGGTGGCGTCGAAAGATACGTCGGCCGCGAGATCAAGCCGGAAGACAACGGCAACGTCTCCGGCAAGGCGCTTGCGCGCGACTTCCCCAACAAGGCTGCGCCTCTGAGCGGCATCGGCGCCAACCCCGTCACGCAATATGAGTTTGCCAAGGCCGGCATCATCACCAAGGAGATGATCTACGTCGCCCACCGCGAGAACCTCGGCCGAGCAGCCGCCCTCAAGGACGCAAAAGAAACCGTTGCCGACGGCGAGAGCTTCGGCGCAGCGATACCCGAGCACATAACACCGGAATTCGTGCGCGACGAGATCGCCAAGGGCCGCGCCATCATTCCCGCCAACATCAATCATCCGGAACTTGAGCCCGTCATCATCGGCCGCAACTTCCTTGTGAAGATCAACGCCAATATCGGCAACTCCGCCGTCACCTCATCGGTCGAGGAGGAGGTGGAAAAAATGGTGTGGGCGATCCGTTGGGGTGCCGATACCGTTATGGACCTTTCGACCGGCCGCAACATCCACAACACCCGCGAATGGATTCTGCGCAACGCGACCGTCCCGATCGGCACCGTGCCGATCTATCAGGCACTGGAAAAGTGCGATGGAGATCCCGTCAAACTCACATGGGAACTTTACCGCGATACGCTGATCGAGCAGTGTGAGCAGGGCGTCGACTATTTCACCATCCATGCCGGTGTCCGCCTCGCCTACGTGCCGCTGACTGCCAAGCGCATGACCGGCATCGTCTCACGCGGCGGATCGATCATGGCGAAGTGGTGCCTCGCCCATCACCGCGAGAGCTTCCTCTACGAGAACTTCGAGGAAATCTGCGACATCATGCGCCGCTATGATGTCTCCTTCTCGCTGGGCGACGGCCTGCGGCCGGGCTCGATCTATGACGCCAACGACGCCGCACAGTTTGCCGAACTGGAAACGCTGGGCGAATTGACAAAGATCGCCTGGGCCAAGGGTTGCCAGGTGATGATCGAAGGCCCCGGCCACGTGCCGATGCACAAGATCAAGATCAACATGGACAAGCAGCTCAAGACCTGCGGTGAGGCGCCCTTCTATACATTGGGCCCGCTGACGACCGACATCGCGCCGGGCTACGATCACATCACAAGTGGCATCGGCGCCGCCATGATCGGCTGGTTCGGAACCGCCATGCTCTGCTACGTCACACCCAAGGAGCATCTGGGACTGCCCGACCGTGACGACGTCAAAACCGGCGTCATCACCTACAAGATCGCAGCGCATGCCGCCGATCTCGCCAAGGGACACCCGGCCGCCCAGTTGCGTGACGACGCCATGTCGAAAGCACGCTTCGAGTTCCGCTGGGAGGATCAGTTCAATCTTGGCCTCGACCCCGATACCGCACGCTCGATGCATGACGAGACCCTGCCCAAGGAGGCACACAAGGTCGCGCATTTCTGCTCCATGTGCGGGCCGAAATTCTGCTCGATGCAGATCACGCAGGACGTGCGCGACTATGCGGCCAAGCTCAATGAGGCCGGTGTCGAAATCGCGGAACAGACGACCGTCGTCGATCCCGACAGCGGCATGGAAGCGATGAGCAGAAAGTTCCGCGAGCTCGGCTCTGAGGTCTACGTCGACGCCGAGCGCGTGAAGAGTGCGAACGCGGCTTTGGGGAAGCTTTAGTGCATGTTTAGCTGAAGTGTGTAGCGGTTTCGTTGAAAAACATGCCCGCCTTGACCCCGCCGCGAACAGTGGCAAGATGTTATCTATCGTCAACAACCGAAAGGAGGTGATCCGATGTCGAGTGGGATTCTTGAGGCTGCGATATCGCGGTCGCTGGATTGGACGCGGTTTCACCTCACGGTGACTGGCTAGCGACAATTTCGGCAACTTGCGCGCATGGCGTCAAAACCTGTCGCGCCTCGTTCCACGGAGGGCTGCCCAAAAGGCAGCCCTTTGTTTTTCAAGCGCACCAGCTCATCCCTCATGCCTCTCTTCGGGCCATAGCGTTTCGGGATTGGATTAAACCTCATCACCATTGCCGCCAGTGTCGGCCGGCAACGCTCGCAATCCAAAAATCGGCCAACGCCTCAAGCTGGTTGCCTCGTCTTCGCCCGTCAGTGCGCCCGCATGCAGCGCCACGCCGGACCACGTCAGCTGGTCTATGCTGGGCATCGGCCCGTTGTCGTTGCGAAATTTGGCAGCGGGTCGCAACATGGGTGCCATTCTGCCACACTACACCCGAGATTCGATTTGGACCGCATCCGCACAGTGGCTCGCCGCCATCCAGTCTGGAAGATTATGCCCCCGGTACGCTTCCATGAAAAAGGGGTCTCCCATGTATCGTTTTCTCAGCTTGGCGGCTGCGTCGCTGGCCATGTTCATTGCGTCCATCAGCGCGCTATCGGCAAAGGAGTGCAAATCCGACGTCGTGATCGCAGAGGGCGAGCCATTCCTCTCGCGTTCGCTTGGCGCATATCAAAGTTCGCTGTTCGCCTGGCGCAAGGCCGCCGAGGCCAAAGCCGGTCCAGGCTTCCAGTCCTGGCGCGTCGCCGAGGATCGCAAGATCGATTGCGAGCAGATCAAGGTCGACGGCAACAAAAAGAGGTGGGTCTGCACCCGCTCTGCGCGCCCGTGCAAGAATGCGCTGGCAGGCCCGATCGGTGGGGATAAACCGAAGTTCGACCGCATCCTGCGCCGTGGCGACAAGGGCGACGATGTCAAGAAGCTTCAGGAGCTGCTGAACGAACTGGGCTACGAGATCAAGGTCGACGGCGACTACGGCCGCGCCACCAAGGAAGCCGTCCGCGACTTCCAGAAGAAGAATAATCTGGATGCGGATGGGAACTTCGGCCCCAAGACCGCCGACGTTCTGCTCTCGAAAGTGTGATGCCGGATCGACAGACTGCGAGGGGAGGCTCTGGCCTCCCCTTTGTCATTGATAGGTTTGGAAAAATACGTCGGGCGCTCAAATCCGCCCCGAGGCTGGCCATTTGACCCTGGCAGGCACCACATGCTGAAATTGGCCCAGCCGCCAGAGCCTGATCGGCTGAGATGGAAGCCATTATGCTTCTGCCGAAGCCTGATTGAGGCGACTCAGACAAAGAAATAGAGCAGGCACAACGGCTAGACGTGGTCACTCAAAGTCCGATCTGCTCTGATCGCGGCCAACAAAAAAGAGAGTATGTTCTGTTCAGTCAACAGATGGATTATCATAATGAGCATCATGAGTTACCAGAAACGAACGATCGGGGCCGCATGTGCGGGCTTCGCGATCCTCTTCGCCGGACCCGCTACCAAGGCAGTGCCTCTTTCACCCGCGGACGCACCTACCCTGGCAACAGGTACCCAACCGGCCATCGCGGCCGTCAGCGAGCATCGTGAGCGCGGTGACCGGTACGATCATGACGCCGGAAACGTCGAGGTGGATGCGCCGACCACATACGTGCGCAAGCGCGACGATAATGTTGTCGTCGAAGCGCCGTTTACCTCGGTTGAGCGCTCCAATTCGGGCGTGCGTGTGCGCGCGCCCTTCGTAGATCTCTGGGTGCCCCACCGCTGATCAGCACTAGATCGCGTTCATGTTTCCGTTAAACGTGAACGCGATCCAGCACCTTGTTCTGAGCCATGTTTTTCACGCTGAACCGCTGCACACTGCAGCTGAACATGCTCTAGGCGCAGTCGGCGCGAATACCGCCGCCTGCGCGCTCGCCTTCTGTCGCACGCCAATCCCCAGTCAATTACGGATCCTCCATCATGGACGCAGATGCCCTGAAGGCCCTCCAGGCGCCACTCAAGGACAAATATCGCGAGGACGCTGCCTCGGCCCTGATAACATTGCGCGCGCAAGGCGCCATCGGCGAAGGCTTGACGTGCTCCGTGTCAACAGCGCGCGCAATGGTCGAGGCAGGACTGCACCCCGCGACTGGTGGCAGTGGTCTGCACGCTTGCTCCGGTGACATGCTGCTCGATGCGCTCGTCGCCTGTGCCGGCGTCACGCTCAATGCAGTGGCAACCGCCCTGAAGCTCGATGTCCGTGGCGCGCGTGTCACCGCCGAAGGCGATCTCGACTTCCGCGGCACACTCGGAGTCTCTCGAGACGCTCCCGTCGGCTTTCGCGCCATTCGTCTCAGCTTCGAGGTCGATGGAGATCTGAGCGAAGAGGAGCAGGCCACGCTGCTCAAGCTGACCGAGCGTTATTGCGTTGTGTTCCAGACATTGAAAAGCCCTGCCGCCTTCGACGTCAAATTGACGGCGCACCCAGCCTGATCGTGCCGTCAGATTAACCATATCGCCCCGGAAGATCCCGAACGGGCGCGGCTGCGGCAGCGTATGTGCCATCGATTGCTACAAGCCTCGACGTGTGCCGTGGAAACAACCACACGCGCGGAACTTTTCGTCTGATACGATCGAGCATCTCGCGCGCTCGACAAGCTCTTGCCGAAAATGCATGGTTCAAGGGCTAGGCGGCCAGCGTAACTCTGTCTCTCGCGAGGGTCGTCCATCGATGGCGTCATGCGCGGCCCGACTGCGGGTCGAACAGGCTCCCGCACCGTGCATCATCTGCACTGTGCTTTAATTGAGTATTGCGTTCAGGAGGAATTTAGCGTGTTTGGCCGATCAAGCTCGCCGCCCGATCCGTCCCGTCCCGCCGACATGAAGCCTCCGGCGTCGTCGCCGGGCGGCTTTATCCAATCCACGGAGTCTGCGGCCACGCCCAAGCCGCCATCGGTCCCGATGATGCCATCGTCGAACGCACTACCGACCTCGGTCATCGGCAAGGACCTCCACATCGGCGGCGAGAAGATCATCATCGTTTGCGAGAGCCGTCTGCAAGTCGATGGAGAAATCGTCGGCGACATCGCAAGCCGCGAAGTCATCATTGGCCAGACCGCCAGCGTCACCGGTTCAGTTGCTGCCGAATCCATCGAGGTGCTGGGCAACGTCAACGGCGCCATCAGGGGCATGCGGGTCGCGCTGAAACCGTCGGCCAAGGTGGACGGCGATATCGTCCATCAGATTCTGACGATCGACGAAGGCGCTCATTTCGACGGTCGCGTCCGCCGCGCCAAGGACGATGGCGAAGTAAGGCCCGTACTGGCCCTGCCAACTTAGAGCATGTTGAGCTGAAGTGTGCAGCGGTTCAGCTTGAAAAGCATGCTCAAAACAAGGTCCTGGATCGCGTTCATGTTTCCGTCAAACATGAACGCGATTTAAAGCCCGACCTGCTCTAGCGTGCAAATCCCGGCACGCTGTCGCGATATTGCGCACAAATATGGTTCACGCGCGTGTCGAACCCCATAAATCGGCATACCTCGGCTTTTCTGTTAGGGTTGTTGCGGATGGTTGCCGCAGAGACCCTGACGCCGTACTCGCTTGCTACCTTGGCAAGATAGTTGTCCTGACAATAGGGGGTCGCGAGCTGCTGGCCCTGCACGATCTGGTACTCGCCCTTACAATTGATTGCAGCAGCCGGCGTGACCGATGCGATTACGCCCGCGGCGATGACCGCAACCGGCAGCACCTGGCGGGTGCGAATGCGTGGAAAAGTTTGAGCTGCAGCCATTATGCTCTCCTCGTTCTTGACGCTGACAAGGCGATCTGCCTTGTCTCTTGACCGGCCGGCAATTCTTCCAAACCTGCCTTCGCGCCCTGTTCCGCCTCCGGCGGCTCTGGGCCTGGAAAGCCGGCTGCGGTGAGCATTGATGTCAGGACGGCCACGTCTCTCCCAAGAGATTGCGCTCCGACGCAAGAACATCAAGTGGTGCACAGTAAAATGTTGACAGTCTACGAGATTGAGAACGGCAGCCTTGTTCACCACGAGGGCATAGAACACCTCGGCGCGAATAACGTCTGGATCGACATGCTCCATCCAACCCCCGAAGAGGATGCAGCCGTTGAGCAGCTACTCGGCTTGTCGATCCCGACCCGGGCGGAGATGCGCGAGATCGAGGCCTCGAATCGACTGTATGTCGAACGTGGCGCGCACGTCATGACGGCAATTCTCACACATTCAAGCGAAAGTGGCACACCACAGTTCTCCGCCGTCACCTTCATTCTCGCAGGCAATGTGCTCGTCACCCTGCGATACATCGAGCTGAAAGCCCTGCCGATCTACCTGCAGCAGGTCTCCAAGGGCGATGCTGAATGTGCCACGAGCGTTCAGATACTCATCGGCCTGATGGAAGGTTTGATCCATCGCATGGCCGACCTCATCGAACGCCTTCAGGACGAGGTCAACCGCATCGGCGGTGCCGCATTCGAGATCAAGGGCGGCCAGCAAACGCGCACACGCCGCCTCGACGTCATGTTGAAGTCCATCGGACGGTTAGGTGAGACGGCCTCGCGAGCAGAAGAAAGCGTAACCTCGCTCGAGCGTCTGCTGCTGTTCCTCACCCAGGCGATGAAACAGCGCAAGGACCAGTCGCGTGACGTACAGCGGGTCAAGAGCGTGCATCGCGACATCCGGTCTCTCACCGAGCAGCTGCACTTCCTTTCCGACCGTCTCACCTTCCTTCTCGACGCAGTGCTCGGCATGATCGCCAACGAGCAGAACCAGATCATCAAGCTTTTCTCGGTGATGGCGGTCATGCTGATGCCTCCGACGCTGGTTGCCTCGATCTACGGCATGAACTTTAAGCACATGCCCGAGCTGGACTGGTTCATGGGCTACCCCTTCGCGCTCGTGTTGATGGTCGTGGCAGCCTTGATCCCGTTTATCTACTTCCGCCGCAAGGGTTGGCTCTGAGGTACGGCGGCCATGCTGGCACGGCCGCTTGCACCTCCGGCGGGCGCGCATGTCAGGTGCTCAGCTAGAGCCTGATCGGTTGAGATGGAAGCCTCTGACTGCTTCCATCGAGGCCGTGATTGAGGCTCTCAAACGAAGAGATAGAGCAGGCCGAAACGGCCTGAGGTGATTCAATCAAGACCCGACCTGCTCTAAATATGTGAAAAGACCGCCACGATCGTCGGTGGGAGGCAAATCGATATAGCCTCCTGGATAGAAGGCTGACCGGACGGTGATAACGGTCACGGACGTCGCCTGCCGATCGGGCATAGATTTTCGATCGGATCTCCCAAAACCCCTCGATCCAGGACCCCTCGTCCAATCACATCAACGCGGAGCGCGACATGAACATCGACCGCATTGTCATGGCCTTTGCCGGCATCGTCATCCTGGCGGGTACGGCTTTGGGCTACGTCGTCCATCCCTATTGGCTGGCCGTCCCTGCTTTTGTTGGCCTCAACCTCTTGCAGGCGGCATTCACGGGTTTCTGCCCGCTCGCCAAGATCCTGCGTGCGATCGGTCTGAAGCCGGGAACTGCCTTCCCTTGAGCTGAGCCAAGCACCACTCACAGGAGGCTTCCAGGGATTGCTCAACGGCACATTTTTGCCGCAATGCAGCATTTTTTGGAAGCCTCATTCTACACCAACTGCGACCTGCGGTCGCGCTTCGCTCACGGACATTTCAAATTTCTCCTTAGGATTCAGATATCTGGATTCAGATATTAACTAATGCATCCATTTCGTGCGTTGACCGCTCCAAATCCCTGATGCTCTCGTCGCGGCGCCAGAACAGACCTGTCAATAAGCACGGTGGCTGAACGCGTTCTGGTGTTCGGCTCAATGGAACAAAAAACCCATGCGGGGGGCACGAGCGGTGTCGCATGCGCGCGTGGGGGAATAGGGGTTCATGACGCGATTTTTTGCCGAAAGATGCGATCGCGCGCCCACTCCGTTGTGCATTGCAATGCCACCGGAACGATGGAGTGTTTCATGCGCACGTTTCTGATCGCAGCAACAGCCGTGGTGGCCGTTGGGATGACCAACGCGGCACCGGCCCAGGCGACATTTTGGCGTTGCATGGGTGGTCATGTGGCCTGCGGCGGTAACTCCGGAAAGACGGCTTCCAGCGCGCCTGGTTCCAAGCAGTCCTCCCGCAAACAATCGTCCTATGAGACGGCTCGCAAGGCGCCCCGCAAATCTGCCAGCAGAAAATCGTACACGGGCGGCAGCAAGAAGAAACATGTCACCTACAGCGGCGGCTCAAGCGGCAGTGGCGGCCTCGCCTCGTACTACTGGCAGCCCCAGCGAGTCGCGTCAGGCGGCTGGTTCAATCCAAACGCGCTGACAGCTGCCCACAAGACGCTGCCCTTCGGAACCAAGGTCCGCGTCACCAACCGCCACAATGGCAAGTCGGTCGTCGTCACCATCAATGACCGTGGTCCCTACGTAAAGGGTCGCGTCATCGATCTGTCGAGCCGCGCCGCAGGTGTGATCGGCATGAAGGGCTCCGGCGTCGTGCCGGTGTCGCTTGCGGTCATGGACCGCTGATCGGCGGATTAAAGCCTCAAGGCGAGATCTTGCATTGCCCCCGGCCGCCCACGGCCGGGGGCAATGTCGTCAGCGCATGCTTAGCTGACGTGTGCAGCACTTCAGCGTGAAAAACATGCACAAAACAAGGTGCTGGATCAGCTAAGATGGAAGCGCGACTTGTGAGGCTCTCAAAGAGATAGAGCAGGCCACAACGGCCAGACGTGATTCACTCAAAGCCTGACCTGCTCTAAGTGCCACACCGGCCAGCCAAACCGCCACCAACCGGCCTGGAGCGATCGACTCCCGGGAAAAACCGGTAATTTCCGATAAATCTGGGGTAGGGTAGCCGCGATCGCCGGCTCTGGCCGGTCGCAGCCAACCAGGAAGCCCCGCCAGCTCCATGCCCCACAACCACACAGCCCCGCGTGACCGTGACGCCGCCCTCGCCGACATCCGCAAGGCGATGATCGAGAGGAAGCTTACCCAAGCCGAGTTGGCGGACGCAGCCGATTGCCACGAAAAGACGGTGCAGAACCTGCTCGGAGGGCGCTCGGTGCGCGATCAGACACTCTTCGATGTCTGCATGGTGCTCGGCCTCGATTATGAGCGCGTCAAGGCCGATTGGGACGGCTCACCGATGAACGGCGCCAACGAGCCGATGGACCTCAAGGGCGAAGGCGGCCTGGTGGCCCCCCTTTACATGGGAGCCTATACGCGCGCCGCCGTCGATCACTACATCGGCTCCTATCTCACGCTTCGTCCTGCATTCTCGCTTCCCAGCGTCATAATCGCCTACCGCACGGATATCGTCTGGGATCCCTCATGGCCCTCCCTGCTGTTCGAGGAGAGCGGACGTCCTGACGCGACCTATTCACATCGCGGCCGCCTCTACATACCTGCCTCGTCGATGTTCATTCACCTGGTCTCTCTCACCAAGGGCGCCATGCGCATGGTGCTCGTTTCCCAAGTCGATCGCCTGGGCGCGATGCGCGGCCTCATCACCACGCTCAACAAGCAGGGTGCAATGCTGATGCCGGTCTCATCCCCGATCGTCTACCAGCGTCACGACGAATTCCCGTCCGGCTCACTCGGCCAGATTCCGCCTGATCATCCAGAGCACCCCCGCTACCGCGCACTTCTCGAGGAGACCATTGCGGATGGATACGCAAAGGTCGTCGAGCGGTAGAGCCTGATCACAATGCGATCGAACTTGTCGCTAGATCGCTTGACGGATAAACATGGACGCGATCCAGCACCTTGTTTTGAGCATGTTTTTCACGCTGAACCGCTGCACACTTCAGCTCAACATGCTCTAACCTGCACCCGCCACTCACGCGCGCCGCAACAGCGCCGCTGCGGAGTCCGGTGCCACCAGGCTGTCGGCTTCGCCTTGCCCCTGAAGACGCGGATCCTGCTCCTCCATAAGTGCGCCGAGGATCCGCTCGGCAAGCCGCGCTGTCTCTCTTCGGCCGACATCACTGCGGTGCCGATCGAGCCACTTGTGTGCCTCCGTTCGCCCTGCACCGTGCAGATAGGTGAACAGACCCCAATCGGGCTTCATTTTCGTCTCGTGCTTCAGCGCTGCTGTATACCGGCCTGCATCGACGAGGTGAAACCGGTGCCGCCGCAGCTTTCCCGCAAACGTATTGCGATTGAACCAACCGCCTCCTGCCTCGCGACGCAGCGCCTCGATCAGCTCGACGTCGCGCCGTAACGGTGCATTGAACGTGATGTGATTGATGTGTCCCGAAATCTCGCGCGAACCCGTCGGCAGCTCTCTGCGCTCACGCGGGTTGATCATCACCAGAAGCGTGTCGGCAAGCGGACTTTCGCGCGCCACCGTGATGAGATCGGGATTAGCCGAGAAACCGCCGTCCCAATATGCCTTGCCCGAGATTTCGACCGCGCGTTGCAAGGTAGGCAGGCACGCTGACGCCAGCACAGACTCAACGGTCAGCTCCCGCGCCCTGAAGAATCGCGCCTGTCCCGTTGCCACCTCGGTTGCCGCAATCACCAGGCCGACCGGCGCTTGCGTCCTGATACGCTCGAAATCGATCAGCCGAACCAGCAACTCCCGCAGCGGATCGAAGCCGAGCGGATTGAACTCGTATGGCGACATCAGTCCCGCCATCTGCCCCAGTGAGGACCGCGTCAGACTGTAGAGGAACGGGTTCAGCCGAAGGAGATCGGGCACGCCGGCCCTATAGACCGCCTGCCACACCTCGCGAAGCTTCTCGCGTGCGCCCTCGCGTCCCCCTTCCGCAAGCCCTGCGGCAAGTGCAACCGCGTTGACGGCGCCTGCGCTCGTGCCCGAGATCCAGCCGATCTCGAGCCGCTCCTCCTCGAGCAACCGGTCGAGCACGCCCCATGTGAATGCACCGTGCGCACCGCCACCTTGCAACGCCAGATTGAGTCTCAGCGCGCGTTGAAAGAAACCCACTATGCCCCCTTGATCGATACCGCGCCGCCCGGCCAACCGAGCTTGCATGGCTCGCAGACGCGTTGGACCGCATCATGTCAGGGTCTGCTTGGCCAACACAATCGGCACGTGGTCTAACGTCGCAACGCTGACACCGACACTGAATGCCGCCGCGAGCAGCTCCGGGGTTACCACCTCGGCCGAAGATCCGGCAGCCAATACCTTGCCGTCCTTCAATAAAATTGTCTTGTGACAATATCTGAGCGCGAGTGAGACATCATGAACCGCCACGACGACGGTGTGCCCTTGCGCGCTGAGACGCTCCAGGTGAGCGAAGAGCTGCAGCACGTGTCCCATGTCGAGCCCTGCGGTCGGCTCGTCGGCAATGAGAATGTCTGCCTCCTGCGCCAGCGCGCGCGCCTGCAGCACACGCGCAAGCTCGCCCCCTGAAAGTTCATTGACGGGCCGCTCCGCAAGCGCATCGAGATCCATGGCCGACAGCGCCTCGGCGATGGCGGCCGCGTCGCGGGCCGACCGATCGTGCGGCAGCCGACCCAGCGCCACGACGCGGCGCACCGGCAGTGGCCAGTGCACCAGCCGGTCCTGCGGAATGAACGCGATACGTCGGCCTCGTGCGCGCGCATCGAAGGAGAGGATGTCGCGATCATCGAGCGTAACCCGCCCGTCACACAAGGGCACCAGCCCCGCCAGTGATTTCAGCAGCGTCGACTTGCCCGCACCATTGGGACCAATGATGGCGACGAGCTCGCCACGCCCGGTTGCTACCGTAACGTTTTGCAGGACGAGCCGGCGACCGAGACGCACCGAAATGCCATGCGAGGCGAGGCTCATGCACCGAACTCCCGTCGCGATGCCAGCACCAGCCAGAGGAAGAACGGCGCCCCGATAAGCGCGGTCAGCACGCCCAGCTTCAGATCACCTGCCGGCGACAGCAGCCGCAGCGCGATGTCGGCAAGGAGGATCAGCGCCGCGCCGCCCAGAAAACTCGGCACCAGAAGGCGTCCCGGCTCGTGTGCCACGAACGGGCGCAGCACGTGCGGCACAACGAGGCCGACGAAACCGATCGCACCCGTCACCGAGGTTGCAGCGCCGACTGCCAGCGCAGCACCTGATACGATGCGCAAACGCAATGCGCCGGGTGCCACCCCGAGGTTCTGCGCCGCCGTCTCGCCGAGACTCAATGCGTCGAGCGCGCTTCTGGTCGACAGCAGCACAAGCGAGCCGACCACGATCAATGGTGCCGCGATGAAGACGTGCTCGAGGCTGCGGTCGTTGAGCGATCCCATCATCCAGTAGATCATCTCGACCGAGGCGAAGGGATTGGGCGCAAGATTGAGGACGAGCGATGTCAGTGCGCTGGCCACGCTCGACATCGCCACGCCGGCCAGGATCAGCGTCACCGGCGCGCTGCCCTGTCCCGCCAGCAGCACCACCGCAAGTGTTGCAATCGCCGCGCCGCCAAGTCCACCGAGCGGCAGTGCGAGAGAGATGAGCCCGGCCGCCCCTGTATGTATAGCGATCACCGCACCGAGCGACGCGCCGCCAGCCATGCCAAGCAGGCCGGGCTCAGCCAGTGGATTGCGCAGATAGCCTTGAAGAGCAGCGCCCGTCACCCCGAGCGCACCGCCCACCAGGATTCCCAGGAGCGCGCGCGGCAGCCTGATCTCCATGAGCACCAGACGCAGCGCTTCTCCGCCAGCCGGCAGGCTGAAGCCGTCCGGCCCAAGCATCAATGATCCGGCAAACGACCCCGCAACGAGAAGGCACAACAGCGCGTTGAGCGCGATCGCGTCCTGTTCCCGTCGCGAACGACGCAAAGTCTGCTCATGGCCAGGCCGGACGCTCATCGATTGAGCGCGGATGCGCCGCCGGCATCCTCCCCGGCGGGAGCTGGCCCTATGCTTCCAGCCGCCGCATGCATCAGTAATGCCCGCTCACGACTCAATTCCTCGATTGCTCCGGCAATCGCCGGCGTACCACAAAGCCAAAGTGGCATCGGTACGTGAACATGAGGTCGCCGCACCAGCAACGCGCGAAACGCCCGGTGGCGCAGGTTGTCGGCCATCACGGTGCGGAACCGTTCAGGGTCATTGGCGAGGACGACAAGGTCGGGCGGATGTGCGATCAGCGTCTCAAGCGGCAGACGCCCGGCCGGTCCGATCCGGCGCACGCGCGCAAGGTTCTTGAAGCCCGCAGCGCTCAACGCAGCGTCCATGAGCCCGCCCGGCTCAGCGGTCAGGCTGTTGACCTGATAAGCGAGCGCAGTCGGCCGATGCGCACCGCGCGGCGCCGCTGCGGCAATACGCCGGTCAAAGTCGGCGATCAGACGTTCGCCGCGTGCCACCTCGCCGACAGCCTTTGCCACGTGTCGAATGGCGGTGCGGATGCCGTCGAGATCGCGCGCCATGTCGATCACCTCGACGTGTATCCCGATGCGACGCAAGAGCGCCACGACCTCCGGCGTCGAATAGGCCGTCGTCAGCACCACATCGGGCCTGAGTGCCAGGACTTCTTCCGCGCGCCCGCGCAGCAGCCTGATGCCATCCACGCGATCGGCGACAGCCGACAAAATCGGATCGGCCGCCAGCCTGCTCAACCCGGCAATGCGCTCGCGCGCCACCAGGTCGACAACGAGTTGATCGGTGCACAGGTTGATCGACACGACGCGCTGCAGCGGCCCTCCTTTGGCCTCCGCGCGCAATTCCGCGGCGATGCTGCCCAAGCACACGCTGGCGATAATGGCAACGGCCAGCGCGACCCGCCTCCACTTCGCCTTAACGTATGCTGGGTTTCGTCGAATGCGCATCGCTCTATCGGTTTCTTGCCTGCTTCGTCATTTCCACGGCTCGGGTTGCAACACCGGCGCCTCCAGCTTGAACCTCAATCCAGCATAAGCCGCAAGCCCGGCCGTCTCGTAGCCGAACACCTCCTGGTAGTTCTGATCCAGCAGGTTTTCCACCCGCCCGAATGCCTCCACGCCCGGTGTGATTTCATAAGATCCCGCGAGCCGCACGAGCCAGTAGTCGTCAAGCGCGACGCGACGCGAGAACGGAGGCCCGCTCAGAAACCCCAGATCTTCCATTTGACCGTTGTAGATCGCCGCCAGATTGAGCCGTGCGCGATGATCGGCAAAGCGCCAGTCGATGTCGAAGCGCCCCTGATGCTCGGGCCGGCGCAGTTCCCTTTGTCCCATATCGTCGAGCGCATCGAGCCATGTGTAGGCGGCGCCCAGCGTCACACCGGGAAGAACCTGGTAGCGGCCCGCCACCTCGATGCCCTGCCGTTTGCTCTCGCCGTCGAGATTGACCGAGCTGATGAGTGGGAACTGGGAGAAATCCTCCGTGATCTCGTTGGTGAGATCGGTCTTGAAGTAGGTCACATCGATGATGCCGCGCCCGCCCAGAAACGTCGTCTCCACACCGACGTCCCAGCCCTTCGAGCGCTCCGGCTGCAAATCCGGATTCGGCGTGTAACGGAAGAAGGTCCCGTAAAGCTCCGCGAAGCTCGGCAGCTTGGTGCCGGTGCCATAGCTGGCATGCAGCCGGAACGGCGTCGAAGGCACCTTGAGTGAACCATCGATGCGCCAGTCCGTCGTATCGTCGAAAACGTCGTTGTCGTCACGACGCAGCGTCGCACCCAGGCTCAGAAAGCCAAAGTACTCCCCGCGCACCTCTCCCACAAAACTCAGGCGGTCACGCTCGGCATGGAAGTTTCCCGCGGACGGCTGATCGAATGTTTCCTCGCGCCACTCGACAAGCCCGGTCACGAAATGACGAACCGGGCCGCCCTCCTTGGGGCCGATCCGTACCGTCGTCTTGTAACCGTAGGTCGCGGTCTCGTCGATCAGCTGGCTCGCTGTAAAACTGACGTCGTCGAAATCCCGTTTCGCGCGCGTCGCATACACCACCTGCGTCCACGCGTCGTCGAACAGTGAGAGCTCGGCGTCGAGCCGTCCGCTCCACATGTCGTTTTGCGAGTGGAACGGCGCATCGATCGCGCGCTGATAGCCCGGCAAGTTGAAGCTGAAATCGTCATACTCGGTCTCGAGCCTGCTCGCCCGAAACACCCCGCTGAGCGTCAACCCATCGAACGGCCGCACACCGCCTTTCATCGACAGTGTCTTCAGGTCGCTGCCATCACGCTCATTGCCCTCAGGCGCGATGTTGAAACCATCGGTATGACGCGAGGCCACCATGAACGAGCCCCAGGCCGTATCGGTTCCGCCCGACACGCCGGCCCGGCCGCCGCGCGTGTTGAACGAGCCCCCTTCGGCCTCGGCAACGATGCGCGCCGGTCCCTTGCCCGAATTGGTGACGATGCTGACGACGCCGCCGAGGGCACCCGACCCGTAAAGGCCGCTTTGCGGCCCGCGCAGAACCTCGATGCGCGCGATGTCGTCGGTCGCGAGGTTGGCGAAGTCATAAAAGCCGTCAATGCCGGAGTTGACCTCGACGCCATCGATCAACACCAGCGTATGATTGCTCTCCGCCCCCCTTATCCGCACAACGGCGACATTGCCGGCGCCACCCTGCTGGCTCACCGAGACTCCCGGCAGGCTGCGTAGAGCATCGACTGCGGTCCGCGCCTGCGTCGCCTTGATCTCGTCGCTCGTAACAATGCTGACCGACGTCCCCAGCGTATCGGCGCGCACTCCCCGGTCGACACTGCCATTTGCCGGCGCTTCGCTGGCGCCTGCATCTGTCATCTGACCCGCAGCGGGGGACGCAGAAGGAGCCGGCGGCTGGCCAGCAACCGCCTCCACGTCCGACTTCGGTTTCTTTTTCGCGGTCTTGCTCTTCTTCGATATCTGCGCGCCGCTCGCCTCTTCTTCGAGCACCGGATTCACCGGCGACGGCGTGACCTGCGGCTTTGCCAGAGTGCCGCCCTCGACCACGACCGGCGGCAATTGCACCGCCTGCGCCACTACGGACTGCGCATGGACCGGCTGCACCGCGGCTGAAGCGAGATACGCGCTGCCTAATCCCGAAGCGAGCGCAAGCCGACGGATCGGCGCTCGGCAAGCGCGATTGCGCATTTCACAGCCAACGGCGACGACGCGCCGGGGCATCCTGGACCCTGTCATTTTAAACCCCCTGTGGTCACGACCATGAGGGTGGAGCTCGCATCGTCAGCGATACGAAAACTGCACTATCCGAGGTACGCCCGAGCGGGGCGGCATCCTCGAAACTGCATCAACCGGATGGCAGGAATTGTCCCGACTGCGGTCGACCTGACGATGCTCCCCACCGGTTGCACATCGGTCGCCACTACGGGTGGTCCGCTTCACTGCGCGCCCCGCGCGGTGAATGGGCGACGTGTACCGGCAGGTCTCCTGGCTTGCGGCTCGAGCGCCCTGCTTCAACCTTCCCATCGTCCCGTGCGGGAATCGAAAGTGGCATATGTGAAGCGAGCTTGCCGCCTACAGTTGCGGGGGCAGCCCCGGTTCCGAACCATCTGAAATCATGAAAATATCATGATCGGACAGCTCTTCCCGGGTTCCCTTTTCATCCATCCGGAGCGTGGCTCCGGATGGAAACCGGCACGCGCAGACTTCAACTGAGCTGCTCACGAGAGTCAACTGCGCCATTTGGCCTGACCGGAACCTGCAGCAGTTTGGCCACACCCGCTGCAATTTCGAGAAGCCTATACGGCGCACAAGAAAATTGCCTCATGCGGTATCCATCCGCTGTCGATGAGCTCAATCCGTCGCTTCCAGCAAAATCTTTTCCAGCAGCGCGTTGATTTCATTGAGCGCCATCTTCGACGCCTCGCCGCCCCGCTCCGGCAGCCGCTTGTAGCCGACAGTGACTTTGCCTTTGCTGCCGACGCTTTCGTAGACGAACATCACGTAGGGGCACAGCCCCATATTGAGCGGCTCAGCATCCATCATCCTCCGCGAAAGCTGCGATGAGCAGAAGGTGAAGTATTCCGCATCCGTGTAAAGTTCATCCGTTGCGCCGACATCCTTTGCCGTACGCTTCAGCATGTCGCTGATCTTGCCGTTGAAGTCGATCGTCAGACCTTGATTGATGATCGCATTTTGCAGATCGACGCGGGCGTCCGCAAAGGCTCTTTCCACCGTGCGGATAGCGAGCGGATCGGCGGCATCGCCAGCCGACGCGCACCCCGCAGCGCCGATGGCGAACCCGACCATCCAAGAGGTCAACGCCAACGCACGCGCAACCCCGACAGGACGCGACATAGGCGAATGCCTGCACCCGGCGACCAAAGACAACAGCATGCCAAACTCCTCCCGAAAAAAGGTGCATCGATCATCAAAGCGGCAGGCAGGTTCTCGCGAGCTCATTATGAATTCATCGCGGAGATGCACATGGTGCGACGCCGGCAACGCACGTGACGCATGCAATCCACACACGAACGCGCTGCATCAAAAACAGAACAGCAATCCTGATAAGGCGGCAAGGTCGAGAAACAGTGCGTCACCTCGCACCGCAGTCAGGTAAAGGCTCGCCCCGATGATTGCGCCAGTCAGCACCAATATAGCTGCGCCAAATCCTGCCGGCGCATGGATGACGGCATCTTTAGCGTTGGGCTCTTTGATTCCACTTCTCAACGTAGCAGCCCTCGCATCGAGGCTTGGCAAGCAGGACATGGCGCTGCGCCATTAACCATATGTCGCGCCATTCACACCCTTCAGTCCAGCATACACCGCCCGCGCGCCCGGCAAAACCATGGCCGCGCAAGGCCCTGTGCCTCATCACGCTACGGGCTTGGCAGCGAGCCTGGCGGACGTCCGTGCAGCGCGTTCCCGTATTGGCCAACTCAGCGCCGCCGCCAGCAGGCCCAAACCCACCGAAATCCACCACATCGCATCATAGCTGTGCAGCAGATCGAAGAGATAGCCGCCGAGCCATGCGCCGAGGAACGCGCCCAGTTGATGCGAAAGGAACACGAACCCGTAGAGCATCGTCATCCATCTGGCGCCGAAGAACGTCGCCACGAGTCCGCTCGTCAACGGCACCGTCGACAGCCACAGCACGCCAAGGATACCGCTGAGGACAATTACGCTGCCCGGGGTCACCGGCAGCCAGAGAAAGGCGAGAAATACACCCGCCCGGGCCAGATATATGAGTGCCAGTCCGTAACGGTTTGGCAGCCGTCGCCCCCATTCACCGGCGATATAGGTGCCGAACAGATTGCCGAGCCCGACCATCGTCAGCGCGGCCACCGCCACGCCCGGATCAAAGCCCCTGTCGGCGACATAGGCCGGCAGATGCGTGCCATAGAATACAATATGAAAACCGCAGACGAAGAAGCTCGCATTGAGGAGCCAGAAGCTCGGGTAGGCAAAGGCCTCGCGCAATGCCGAAAAGAGCCCCTGCGAAGGTTCTCCTTGCACCTCCGGCGGCCGCCCGCGAATGAGCGCCGCCAGCACAAGCATCAATGCTGCCGTGGCGGCAAGCACGATGATGCTCGATTGCCAGCCAAGCAGGGCCATAAGCAAATGAGTGTAGGGCATGGCGACGAGGATGCCGACGCCCGCCCCCATGCCGATCAATGCGATCGCCCGCGTTCGTAACTCAGGCGCCACGACACGGGCCACGGCACCCACCATGGCGTTGACACCACAACCCGCCACGCCGAGGCCGAACAGAATTCCTGACACGATGAGATGCAGTTCGGTTTGCGCCGCATAGAGCATCAGCAAGCCGGCCGTTGTCGTCACCGCCCCGAACACGGCGACGCGCCCACTCCCCAAGCTGTCGGAGACCGCACCCGTGATCGGTGCCGCCACGCCCCATACGATGTTTGCGATCGCTATTGCCAACGCGAAGACCTCGCGCCCAAACCCCAGCGTTTCACTCACCGGCTTGAGATAGAGGCCCATGACCTGCCGCAATCCCATACCGATCGCGGCAATCACCGCCGCGGCAAGGATGACTATCCAGGCTGGATGGAGTGGCTGATAGGCCTGGGAATCAGGATCAGGGCCGCCGCCAGGACTTCGAGGGATCTGTACTGTCGTCACTTGTAAGCTCAGTTTTTTCCGTTGCGTGCTCGTGCTGGGTATACCCTAGAGCAGGTGTTCGACCCGTCCAGTCCATGTTCAGCTGAAGTGTGCAGCGGTTCGGCGTGAAAAACATGCTCAAACAAGGTGCTGGATCGCGTTCATGCTTCCGTCAAACATGAACGCGATCTAAGCGAATTTAAGCCATCTCGTGCGCCAGCAGGCGGCGGTCGAGTTCTATCACGCCGCCTGTCGGCGAGATCAGACCGCGCCCCGTGACTTCGATGGCCCACGCCTCGTCCACACGGCGCACGCGCACCAGATTGTAACGCGCCATCGGCTCATCCTTGTGCCGCCGTCCGGACGACCCCGATGCGATGCCCACGACGGGGATCTTGCCGTTTGGTCCGTCACCCCAGCTCAGCATGTCACGATGATTGTGCCCGTGCAGGATGAGTTCAGCGCCCACACGGGACAACACACCGGCCAGCTTGTCGGCATCCCTGAGCCCGCGCGATTTCGGCGCAAGACCCGGCAGCGGCGGATGGTGAATGAGAACGATGCGCGCCAACCCGGTTCCAGCAAGCGTCCCCAGCACTGTTTCGAGCGCCTTGAGCTGCTCTCGCCCGACACGGCCTGCAGCCACGAACGGCCGTGTCTCGACCGCCGAGTTGACGCCGATGAGCACGGCCGCGCCGACGCGGCGCACGAACGGAAAACCTCGTGGTGTCACCCCGGTGCCCGGCACCTCGCTGCCGAACGGATCGGAATTCATGTAGTCCTGCCAGAGCGCAACGCCCGGATGGCTACCTATGCGCGTGTAGATGTCGTGATTGCCCGGCACGACGGTAACCGATTCCGGCGCCCCCACCCCCCTCAACCAGTTCAGCGCCGCCGCATACTCGTTGGGCAGCCCGATATTGCACAGATCTCCCGTGACGGCGACATGGTGGGGCCGCGACGCCAGCATGTCGGCAACGAGCAGATCGGCCACGTCCGCGCGATGCACGTGCTTGCGCCCGCGGTGCCAATTCATCAGGCCAAGAGTCCGCTTGATGTTCAGAAGGCGCGGTGAGAACCCTGCCAGCGGCGTGATGTGCACATCCGAGATATGCGCAATGATGGTCGAATCCGGCATGAGCTCCCCTTGGGTCAGCCCTTATTAGCGGCATTGACGGTTCGCATCCAGACCGGCCGCAGCCTAGCCTTGCCAAGACCTGATCCCTGCCCCAAACAGGTTGCATCGCTCCCAGGAGGTCGACGTGCCGCTCTCCCGTATCGTCACTCGCAGCCTGCAGCACTACTGGCGCATTTCGCGCGGCCTTACGCTGTGCACACGCGGCGCGGTGATCGACGCGCAAGGCTGTTTTCTGCTGATTCGTCATGACGGTTACGACAGCTGGCATTTTCCAGGTGGCCGGGTCGATGGCTGCGAGACGGTTGAAGCTGCGCTGAGCCGCAAGCTTGCCGAGGGGCCCGGCATCCGGATCGATGAGACGCCCGAGCTGTTCGGCATCTACGCCGATCTGAAGAACTCCGAAAGCCGCCATATCGCCGTGTTTGTCATCCGCCGCTGGCATCGGCAGGCCCCGTTCGCAGCCAACGTGGGAATTGCCGAGCAGTCGTATTTCGCACCCGAAGCGCTGCCCGCCTCCACCCATCGGTCCACGCGCCAGCGCATTTCCGAGATTTTGGGGCTCGCACCAAAGTCACTCGAGTGGTAGCCGAGGCTGGAAGATCTCACGCTGGCTCTCTCCCCGCGACGCTTCGCCTGCATCCACTGGACCCATCCTGACACGCGTGCTATGCGCCAGCCGCCTCAATGGCATGGCGTTGACGTCGTGCCTGAGTGACACGTCCCGCAATCGCATTAGACAGCATCGCTTCCGCTGCTGTTATCGAAAGCCGCCGGCCCATGTCCTCCGAACTCGAGATCAGGCCCGTCTGTGAGAAGGATCTTGCGGCAATCTCCGCCCTGCACGCCCGCGCATTCGGCCCGGGGCGCTACGCCCGCACGGCATACAGGGTGCGCGAGGGCACGCCCCTCATCACACCACATTGCCGTGCCGCATATCTCGATGGAACGCTGGTTGCCGTCCTCCGCTACACCCCGATTTCGATCGGCGGCGTCGGCGGCGCTCTGATGCTTGGCCCAGTCGCCGTCGAACCTGTCAACAAAGGAAAAGGATTCGGCAAATCGTTGATCGCCAAGTCGATCGAGGAAGCCGCCGGCGATGGCTTCCGCCTCGTGCTTCTGGTCGGTGATCTGCCCTATTACGCGCGCTTCGGCTTTGTCCGCGTTCCTGCTGGCCAGATCGCTTTGCCGGGCCCCGTCAATCCCGAGCGTCTTCTCGCCCGCGAATTGGTCGAAGGCGCGCTGGCCGAATTCCGCGGCCTCGTTGCCCCGGCGTGAGGTGCTGCGACCTGACTGCGTGCGATGGTCTCAGGTTCGCCAGAACTCGGGCCGGAATAGCACCAGCACCGTGAACAGCTCGAGCCGTCCCAGCAGCATGGCGAATGCCAGTACCCACTTGGCTGCCGCGGGCAGTGACGCGAAATTCCCCGAAGGACCGACGATGTCTCCCAGTCCCGGCCCGACGTTTCCCATCGCCTGTGCGGCCGAAGACAGAGCCGTCGTCAGATCGAGACCCATTCCGGTAAGCAGCACCGTGAAAATGCCGACCGTTGCCATGTAGATCGCGAGGAACGCCACCACCGAGAAGGGCACGTCCTGCGAAAGCCGCTTACCGTTGTAGGACAACGTCACGATACGATTGGGGGAAATGAGGTGGATGAAATGCCGCCGCGTCAGCAGGCCCGCCAATTGCAACCGATAAATCTTGATCGCGCCAGCCGTGGAGCCGGAACAGCCGCCGACGAATGTGATCAGCAAGAACACGCCAAAAGCGAAAGTGCCCCACGTCGTATAGTCGGTGCTGGCAAACCCCGTCGTCGTAACGATCGAGGTGATGTTGAATGCCGCCAGCCGCACCGCTGTCGGAAAATCGACGTCGTGAGAGGCTGAGTGCCACAGCGCGAGCACGAGCGTCAAAACGGCAATGAATGACAAGAATCCGCGCACCTGCTCGTCGCGCCAGATCACGTGCGTGTCACCGCGCAGCGTCTGGATCATGACGACGAAAGGCATTGCGCCCGCGATCATAAAAAACGTCGCCACCCACTCGATCGACGGCGAATTGAAAAACCCGAATGACGCGTCGTGTGTCGAAAACCCGCCGGTGGCTATTGTCGCCATGGAATGGCAGATGGCATCGAAGATCGTCATACCGAGCAGGCCGTAGATGACAGCGCACGCGAAGATCAAACCGAAATAGACGCCGGCCGTCGCCGACACGAGCTCCAGTGCCCGCGGCACGATCTTCTCCGACTTGTCGGAACTCTCTGTGTGGAACAGCTGCATACCGCCAACCCGCAGGTACGGCAGCACCAGAAGCGCCATGACGACGATGCCGATGCCGCCGATGCCGTTGAGCAAGGCCCGCCAGAGCAGCACGCCGCGCGGCAGCACGTCGAGCTTCGTCAGCACCGTCGAGCCGGTCGTCGTCAGACCCGACATCGCTTCGAAGAATGCATCCGTATAGCTCAGTCCCACGCCGATGAACGGCATGGCCGCGAACGCGCACAGCACCACCCAGCTCAGCGTCGTGAGCAAGAATGCATCCTTGACGCCGAGCTGCACCGGGCCTTCGGTGTAGGTCATCAGCACCAATAGACCGCCGACGAAAAACGTGAAAACGCCGGCGCCAAAGAACGCCCGCCAGTCCGCATTGTTGTCGGCAAGATCGATCAGCGCGGGCACCAGCATCGCGGCTGACAGGATGGCGAGCATGAGCCCGATGGCGAACAGGATGGGGCGAATATGGATCATTTTCGGATAAGGCCGATTCGACTCGCGTAAGCCGGTCACGAAGCAGCTCTCCGCGAGGAGGATGCCGCGCAATCTCACACTTGGCCGGCGCCGAGACACCAGCCCCCTTGAGCGGCGCGCCGTTTAACGCCGAACACGGCGGCGCGAAAGCAAATTCTACAGGACACAGGTTTTGCAAAACTCGTCACGCTGCCCCGTCGAGGGGCCAACGCATATCATAAAAGTTTGATGAAAAATCCCTTTCAGCGCATTCCACAGACCTGGACGGGGCCACCGGAACGTCTCCGGCCATGCATTTTTCGGCCCTCAAAAGGCCGAAGATATTCCCGAAACGCATAACAAGCCAAGTGCGACGCTTTCAGACCATAGCGCATCGCCACAATGAGGCGTAGGAGATTGCCCCGTTGCAACGCTGAATGAGGCGCTATCAGTGCCCACCGCGAGAACCAATGCCGTTACAGCTGGGGCCACGCTCCTGACGAGCGTCATGGCTGCACTCGTGGCGTTGTGGGTGCTCGCGGTGTCGGTCGGCGGGCCCGATCCTCGTCTCGGGCCGAGCCCGAGCGATCCAGCAGCAATAGCGAACCTCTCCGACTCGCCGCATCGGCTGGCCAGACGCCCGGTTTCCGAGCCGGTTCTGCGGCCGGCCACGTCAAACGAGGTCGCTCAACGTTCTTCACGGCCAGCCACCAAACGCCCTTCCCTCGGCGGGGAAAGCACGCCCGTTGCACTGCTACCCGACGTCCCTATCGGCCTGCCGCTGGCGCACCGCGCCAGTGACGTTGACAGCGCATGCAATGCCGCACCCGCCTATGGTCCGACGCGCCGCACGCATCGCCCGCGCGATCCCCCTCGGACGGCCTGACACGAACGCATCGCAGCCATGGCCAATCGGGTCCTGAGATCAGGACATCTTGGCCAGCAAACGCGTGCGCCCTCGTGTCGTGCGGCGCGGGCCGGAACAGCCCGCACCAATTCCGCACCAATTCTCGAACCGACCCGATGAACACTCGCAAACGCCGTTGCCGGCAGGCGCAAGTGCGCCCCGCGCGGCATGAAAGGACACCGATCCATGACAAATAAACCAGCCCATTCCCAGCGCGCGCCCGAGGCTCACGATGACCACGATGACCCACTGCCGCCGCAAGCCGCGCAGCAGGCATCAACCACGATGGCCCTGCTCGTCGTAGGCGGCTTTGCCGCCCTACTTGGGATGCTGATCCTTGTGGAGGTTCTGGCACACTGAAAGTTAGAAGGGGCTTCAAGTTCGGTCTGAAACGCCATCGGCACGCACCTTGCGGTGCGTGCCGATGGCAAGAAGGCTCTCCCGGACGATGGAGGATCAATCCTCGAATGGATCCTTCATCAGGATCGTGTCATCACGCTCCGGGCTTGTCGACAGAAGCGTAACCGGGCAGCCGATCAACTCCTCGATGCGGCGCACGTACTTGACCGCCTGCGCCGGCAGGTCAGCCCAGGAGCGCGCACCGCACGTCGACTGGGTCCACCCTTCGAATGTTTCCCACACAGGCTTGACGCGCTCCTGCGCATTCTGGCCGGCCGGCAGACGTTCAATGCGCTCACCGTCGAGATCGTAGCCAACGCAGACCTTCAGCTCCTTGAAGCCGTCGAGAACGTCGAGCTTTGTAAGCGCGATCCCGTCGATTCCGGCCACCTTGATGGTCTGTCGCACCAGCACCGCGTCGAACCAGCCGCAGCGGCGCGCACGTCCCGTCACGGTTCCGAACTCGTGCCCCTTTTCGCCGATCTGCTGGCCGATGTCGTCGAACAGCTCCGTTGGGAACGGGCCCGATCCCACTCGCGTCGTGTAGGCCTTGGCGATGCCCAGAACATAGCCGACCGCACGCGGGCCGACGCCCGAGCCGGTCGCCGCCTGCGCCGCCACGGTGTTGGACGACGTGACAAAGGGATACGTGCCGTGGTCGATATCGAGAAGTGCGCCCTGCGCGCCTTCGAACAGGATTCGCTTGCCCGCCTTGCGCTCGCGGTCGAGCAGATCCCACACGACTTCGATATACGGCAGGATCTTGGGCGCAATCTCCGCCAGTTCCGCCAGGAGCGTGGCCTTCTCGACCTCGGGCTTGCCAAGTCCGCGCCGCAATGCGTTGTGATGCGTGAGAATGCGGTCCACCTTCGGACCCAGCGTGGCAAGCGTTTTCAGGTCCTGCACGCGGATTGCGCGACGGCCAACCTTGTCCTCATAGGCCGGACCGATGCCGCGCCCGGTTGTCCCGATTTTGCCCACGCCCGCCGCTTCCTCGCGCATCTGGTCGAGCTCGCGGTGAAGCGGTAGGATCAACGTCGCGTTTTCCGCAATCCTGAGCGTGTCACGCGTTACCTCGACGCCCTGATTCTTGATCCGCTCGATCTCCGCGGTGAGCGCCCATGGGTCGATGACCACGCCATTTCCGATGACGCCCACCTTGCCCGGTCGCACGACGCCCGAAGGGAGCAGCGAAAGCTTATAGGTCTTGCCGCCAATGACGAGGGTATGACCGGCATTATGACCGCCCTGGAAGCGCACAACGATGTCCGCACGCTCCGACAGCCAGTCAACGATCTTGCCTTTACCCTCATCGCCCCATTGGGCGCCGACCACAACGACGTTCGCCATCTCCGCCCCTTAACTCCGCCTTCAGGCTCCAAACAAGCGTCGGCCCCGTTCACGATTGACCGGGGCCGATCACGCATTTATCCCGAAGCCGCCCCCGGGGCAACCGCAACAGGTTCCCGAATCCGCGGCAAATTCGTATCTTTTGGGCCGTATGCAGAGGGCCTGTACCGACCATCTCGTCGCTCTGCAGGCCGTGATGCTTGATCCGGCTCTAGCGGCGCTGATACTCGATGGCTTTTCCCGCCGGCCAGACGACACGGTAGCCGAACTCGATCACCTTCTCCTCGTCCGCCTCGAGCCGCGCGTCCCAGCGCATCACGCCTTGTTTGTCATCGACGTTGCGCACGCTTGGCTGCGGACGCCCCAGGAGCTCGACCTTGATCTCTTCGTTCTTCGAGACCGGCACCTGGTCGAACACCGAAACGTCGATCGCCCGCTCATGCATGTTCTTGACGGAAATGCGGTAATTGCGCTCGTCCGTATTGGACGACGAGATCAGACCTGTCTCGCCGCGCTTCTCCTGCACGACGTTATGACGGACACGAATGAGGTCGTCACTGCCGAATCCCAGCTCGTGCGTCTCTCCGCCGGCAAGCAACGGCAGCCGCCCGTTGCCGACGAAGGTCCCGTCGCGGAACAGAGCGACCGAGCCGGGCAGCATCGGCGAGCCGCGCGGCACCTCGATCTTGGCATAGAGGTAAGCTTTGGCATCGCGCTTGGGCACGGCGCGCGCGACCAGCGCAGGCTGGAAACTATCACTGATCAGATCAAGGCTCTTAGCCTCACCGGTGTTGGCGACGCTGGCCCGGCCGGACACGGCATACGTCGCCTGGAAAGCGGCAACCTCGACGCTGGTTTTCGACCTTGAGGCCGCGCGCTCCTCGGCCATTGGAGGCGGCGCTGCCGCCGCCGGTGCGTCCATCGCCTCGGGCATCGCGCCATCCTTGGCGTAGCCGAGGCGCTGTTTGAGCGCCGGCCGGGCCGCCACAGGCTGCGGCGCGGGCGGATAATCGACGGCCATGGTGCCGAGTTCTGGCGCAGCCGTGCCCGCCGTAGGCCTAGTCGTCGACAGCTGAATTGCTACGTTGTTCCAGCTCTCGCCGGTTCGCTGCGTGATCGTCGCGCGTCGCATCACCCTCAGGTTTGGCTGCGCCGTCTTCGAGCCCGTCTGCAGGCGTGCATCATAGCTCGGCGACCATGATGCGTTGGCAACCTGATAACGGACCGTGAGGTCAGCCTCGAGCGCCTGCTCGGCCTTCACCGCCACCGTCACCTCCGTACGTTCCTCTGGTGCCGGCGCCAGCGCCGCAAGCTTGCCTCGCAGATCCTCGATACGACGGTCCAGCTCGCGCACGGCGCCCTCCGCCTCCAGCCTGTTGCGCGCGATATCGGTGAGACTCGTGTTGATGAGGGCGATGATATCCGACCAGCTCTCGCTCGGCGATGTGACGCCCGCGGCCGGCGGCGGCCGGTTGGGGAGGTTCGTCAAGTTGCCGATCAACGTGCGCTGCGTGTCCGCGGCGGACACCTTGGCCTCAGCCAGCGTCCGTTGATCCTGGAGCGCCTCGATCTCCTTTTCCAATCGCTTGCGTTCGTTCTCCACTTCGCTGGCCGAATGCTGCGGTATGAACAGACGTCGCGCATCGACTGCGCCGATCTCGAGTTTCCCAGCCGATTTGCCATCGACGCGGATCGATCCGGGGATCGCCTCTGCCGGCAGGTCCGAAAACACCACCGCCTGCGTATCCGTCGCAATTCGAACGTGAGCCGTCCGCACCACCTCGGCTCCTGACGGAAACACCGTCACGGCCTCGACGCGCGAGGGAACCGCAACCGGCTCGGCCGCCAGTGGGGACACGACGCCCACCGCAAGCGCGATACCAATGCCCGCCACAGTACGACAGATCATGATTGAAACCTCAAGATACACGAATTCATGCCACCATGGCCCCGTCCTCAACATGGCGCACTAAAGCGGCCCGGAATATGACCATAGTACGGTTGAGGAGCAACGTCCGCAGGACCATGCCCCACCCTTGCCTCGTCCTGATCCACGAGTTCAAAAAAACAGCCGGCGGACGCGCACCACCTGCGGCAACGCGCTGACTTTGGCCAGCACAGTATCGCTGACACGCTCATCGACTGCGACGACTGCAATGGCATCGCCGCCCGGCTTCTCGCGCCCGAGGTTGAACGTGGCGATGTTGACACCCGCCTCGCCCATGATCGAGCCGAACTGACCGATGAACCCCGGGCGATCCTGGTTGCGAACGAACAGCATGTTCGGTGTCACCTCGAAATCCATGTCGATGTCGCGAACCTGGATGATGCGCGGCTTGCCATTGGAGAAAACCGTACCTGCAACAGACCTGTGATAGGCCTCCGTCTTCACCGTCAACTTGATGTAGCTTTCGTAGACGCCGTGCGCCGAGCACAATGCTTCCTCGATCGCAATGCCCCGCTCGCGCGCGTTCGTCGCCGCCGAAACCATGTTGACGTCCGTCAGCGACGGACGCAGCACGCCTGCCAGTGCAGCAGCGGTCATCGGCTTCACGTTGAGTTCGGCCACGTCGCCGCAATACTCGATCCGGATGCCCTTTATCGCCACCTCGGTGAGTTGCCCCGCGAACGAACCCAGTTGCTCGGCAAGCTTGATGAACGGCGTCAGGCGCGGGGCTTCCTCCGCCGTGATCGAGGGGAAGTTCACCGCATTGGTGATGGCGCCCTTGATCAGGTAGTCGCTCATCTGCTCCGCCACCTGCAGAGCAACGTTTTCCTGCGCTTCGGTCGTCGCCGCGCCCAGGTGCGGTGTGCAGATGACATTGTCGAGCGTGAACAGCTCGTTCTCCTTGGCCGGTTCCACTTCGAAAACGTCGAGCGCGGCGCCTGCCACATGCCCCGATCGGATCGCTGCGGCCAACGCCGCCTCGTCGACGAGGCCGCCGCGTGCGCAATTGATGATGCGCACGCCGCGCTTGCAGGAAGCCAGCGCATCTGCCGAAACGATATTGCGTGTCCGGTCGGTCAGCGGCGTGTGCAGCGTGATGAAATCGGACCGCTTCAGAAGGTCTCCGAGCTCCACCTTCTCCACACCGATTTCCATCGCCCGTTCCGGTGACAGGAAGGGATCGAACGAGATCACCTTCATTTTGAGGCCCAGCGCCCTGTCGGCGACAATCCCGCCGATATTGCCGCAGCCGATCACGCCGAGCGTTTTGCCGTAAAGCTCCACGCCGAGAAAGCGGTTCTTCTCCCACTTGCCCGCCTTCGTCGAGACATTCGCCTCCGGGATCTGGCGCGCCAGAGACATCATCATCGTGATCGCATGCTCGGCCGTCGTGATCGAATTGCCGAACGGCGTGTTCATAACGATGACGCCTTGCGCCGTCGCGGCCTTCGTGTCGACATTGTCGACACCGATGCCGGCGCGTCCGATGACCTTGAGCTTGCCGGCAGCCTTGAGAACCCTTTCGGTCACCTTGGTCGCCGAGCGTATCGCCAGCCCTTCGTAGTCGCCGATGATTGCGGCCAGTCGTTCCTTGTCTTTGCCGAGTTCAGGTTCGAACGTCACGTCGAGGCCGCGATCCCTGAAGATGGCGACGGCGGTTTCCGACAGGGCATCGGAGATCAGCACGCGCGGTGCGGACATGGGGGTCATCCTTCGCAAAGCCCGAGAGCGTCGCCCGCATGCATCCACTTGACGTCTTTTGCGAAAGCGATTGCCGCGCTCACTCTCCGGCGAGGAGTTAAAACTGATGGGTTTGTGTAGGCACAATCGGCAGTTCCGCCGGTATCCAAGTGGCAAATGAAGCAGCACCCAGGGGTGGCGCTGCGGCGGCCGAGGCAAAAATCAAAACCACGACCGCCGCGAAGAAATCCTCATGCCTCTTGCAGAATGCCAGCCTTGACTTCGCCGAATGCCCAGTCGAGCCAAGGCAGCAGCGCTTCGACGTCGCTCGTCTCGACCGTCGAACCGCACCAGATCCTGAGGCCTGCAGGCGCATCGCGATAGGCGCCAAAGTCGTAGCCAACGCCCTCGCGCTCCAGCCGGCTGACGATATCCTTGGCAATCTTGGCCTGCAGGTCATCGGACAGCGCCGTCACATCAGGATCGACGATTTTCATGCACACAGAAGTGTTCGACCACGTTGTGCGGTCCTGTGCGAGGTTAGCGACCCACGGCGTGCGATCGATCCAATCCCAGACAGCCTTTGCATTGGCATCCGCACGGCGCATCAACTCCGCCACACCGCCAATCCGTTCTGCCCACGCGAGCGCATCGAGATAGTCCTCCACCGCCATCATCGATGGCGTATTGATCGTCTCGCCCTCGAAAATCGCAGCGTTGAGTTTCCCGCCCTTGGTGAGCTGGAAGAGCTTCGGCAGCGGACGCGGCGGCGTATAACTCTCGAGCCGGGCAATGGCACGTGGCGACAGAATCAGCATTCCATGCGCGGCCTCGCCGCCCATCACCTTCTGCCAGGAGAAGGTCAGCGCATCGACCTTGCTCCATTCGATGTCCTGCGCGAACGCCGCCGACGTTGCATCGACCAACACCAATCCCTCGCGATCGGCGGGAATGAAATCGTAGTTGGGCAACCGCACGCCGGCTGTCGTGCCATTCGCCGTCAGCACCAGATCGCGCCGGAAATCGATCTTAGACAGATCCGGAAGTACGCCGAACCGCGCCTCGTCGACACGCAGATCCGCGAGCTTGAGCTGCTTGACCGCATCCTTGACCCAGACCGCCCCGAAGCTCTCCCATGCCAGGACATCAACGCCGCGCTCGCCCAGCAGCGACCACATTGCAGCTTCGAACGCACCAGTGTCCGATCCCGGCATGATCGCGCAAACAAATCCGTCAGGCACCCCGAGAATGGCTTTTGTCTTGTCGATGGCAAGCTTCAGCCGGGCTTTGCCTTCCTTGGAACGGTGGGAGCGGCCGAGCAAAGCCCCTTCCAGCGCCTTCGCAGACCAGCCAGGACGTTTCGTGCACGGACCTGAAGAAAAATTGGGATTGGCCGGCCTTTTCGCCGGCTTTGTAGCTGTGGTCATATCTCTCTCTACCCTTCCAGATAGTTGCCCCTCGGTGGGGAGGGGTGGCCCACCGATCGATCTAAGGGTTTGCGTTCTCGCCGTCAATGCGGCCATATATTTGGCAAGCTGCAACACATCGATATAGACACCGCAACGAGCGGTCGCAACGAGCGCGCTGCAGGCCGGACCACGCAAATAGGCCCGACCACGCAAAAAGGGCGGCCATCGTTGGCCGCCCTGCTTTTTGGGATTTGCCGGGCCGCTACGCCACGGCGTTCGAGGCGCGCAGGCTTTTCACACTGAGCCGCGGCACACTTCGGCCAAGCACGCTTTATTCGATATTGAAGCGCAGGCCGGCGCGAATTTGATGCTCGTTTTGCGCATCGAACGACACCGTGCTGCGGCCGTCCGCGATATTCACGGCGATGTCCGAACCGCCGACATGCAGGTAGCGATAGTTGATGTCGAGGAGCGTCGAACGGCCGAGGTCATACGTGAAGCCGGCCATCGCGGCGGCCGCGAAAGTGACCGTGGTCGATTTGTTCGACGCCTCGTACTCCGTCAACGTGCCGAGTGTATCTGTCGAGACCTGCGACGTGCGGTCGAGCATGTTCACGCCGAAGCCGATGCCGGCGCCGATGTAGGGCGTGAAGCGCCGATGCTGGCCATCACCGAAATCATAATAGGCGTTGAGCAGGAAGACGGCCGCCTCCTTGGTCGTTTTGTCACTCATCGAAGCTGTGACATCATCACCGCCGAAATTGGTATACGTCATGGAGCCGCTGATGACGGCGTTCTGCTGGCGAACCCAGTCGAGCGTCACATCGGTGCGGAAGTGATCGGACCAGTAGCGCCCGACGCCGATGCCGAACGTCATTGGCCAGTTGGCATCTTCTTGTGCCCAGGAGCCCGGCACTGTGACGTCGTTGCCCAACGTGTCCTGTCCATAGATGAGGCCCTCCTCACTGACGCCCATATGGTCCGACAGCCCGAAGCCGAAGTCGCCGCGGATGTAGTAATCGGCCTTGTAGACAGGAATGGGCACCGGCGCAGGCACCGGAACGCCTGCGCGCCCGCCCATATCCTTGATGCTGCCGCCGTAGCCCTGCGCAACAGCAGGTGCCGCTGTGGTCACGAGCGCCAAGCCGGTCAGTACGATTGCCATCCTGAAATTCATAACCTCGATCCCTCGTTACAGCGGCAGGTTGGAAACCCTTGCCTTGACCATCTCGAATATGCGGACGTGACCCGAAGTCCAACGCTGCGAATGTGCGTCGAACGTAGGGCGTGTCGGGACCTTTGGCGCGGCTGACGCCGGCATACGCGAGACGGCAACCAAAAGGACCGTCAGGTCGCCCGACACACGAGCCTGGGCGACCCTGTGCCGGGAGGCACCGGGCCGAATTGACGACTGGCCCGGCGGATACAGCGAAACTCACGGGGGTCGCAGCCGAAGCTTCGCCCCCTTTTGACCTGCGCCAATTCAGATTATTACGCAGGCCGAAATGAAACCCGTGGGCATGGATGTTCTCGATCGCCGCCGAAATCGCCAGTGACCGGACCGGTCGTCGTATCGCCGAACCAGACAAAGCGACAGCCGACGTTTCAGGCCACACCCTTCCGCCCTACTTGGGCAAGTTGGCAGATATTCTTTAAGGAGCGATTAATCTAAGTCTCGGAACGGTGCACCGGACCGCGCCGCACCACCGCGCTGGCGAAACTGCAACCTCCCGCACATCGAATCACGGTGAGTTGAACGCTATGGCGTGCGTGAAAACGTTACAGCAGGTTTAGCTGAAGCGTGCAGCGGTTCAGCGTGAAAAACATGCTCAAAACGAGGTGCCGTATTGCGTTCATGTTTCCGTCAAACATGAACGTGATTTAATGAGCGGCGGCCGCCGCCTTCACGGCCTCAACGATATCTCCGACCACCAGCGACACGAGCGTTTCGTCGTCACCTTCCGCCATGACGCGGATCACCGATTCCGTGCCGGACGGCCGGATGACCAGCCGACCACTGCCGCCGAGCCGCTCGCGCCCGGCGTCGATCGCCTTGATGACGCGGCTGTCATCGAGCGGCTGCCCGTTCGAATAGCGCACATTCTGCAAGATCTGCGGCAGCGGACTGAAGCGCTTGCACACTTCCGAGACGGGTTTTCCGGTCGACACGACGACCGCCAGGATTTGCAGCGCCGACACCAGCCCGTCGCCCGTCGTAATGAAATCGGAAAGAACGATATGGCCGGATTGCTCGCCACCGACGTTGAAGCCGTGCTTGCGCATGTACTCCACCACGTAGCGGTCGCCCACCGGCGTGCGCGCCAGTTGCAGGCCCAGGCTGCGCACGTACCGCTCAAGCCCGAGGTTACTCATCACCGTCGCTACGATACCGCCAGCCGCCAGGCGGCCGCGGCGCTGCCAGCTTTCGGCGATCACGGCCATGATCTGGTCGCCGTCGACGATCTGGCCTTTCTCGTCCACGATCACCACGCGGTCGGCATCACCATCGAGTGCGATGCCTATGTCAGCTCTGACCTCCTTGACCTTCTCGATGAGCGTATTGGGCGCCGTCGAGCCGCATTCATCATTGATGTTGCGCCCGTTGGGGTCCACGCCGATCTTGATGACTTCCGCGCCGAGTTCCCACAGGGCCGACGGCGCCACCTTGTAGCCCGCTCCGTTGGCGCAATCGATGACGATGCGCAGACCGTCGAGCCGCAGGTTTCGCGGCAGCGTGCGCTTGGCGAATTCGATGTAGCGCTCCTGAGCGCTCTCGACCCGCGTCGCCCGGCCGATGCGGTCTGCCCGCGCCAGCAACGGCGTGCAGTCGCGATCGATCAGTTCCTCGATCTGCTGCTCGGTCTCATCGGACAGCTTGTAGCCATCCGGATCGAACAGCTTGATGCCGTTGTCGTCGAAGCGGTTATGCGAAGCCGAGATCATCACGCCCAGATCAGCCCTGAGCGAACGCGTGAGCATTGCCACCGCCGGCGTCGGCATCGGACCGAGCAGGAACACGTCCATACCCACCGAAGTGAAGCCGGACATCAGCGCTGCTTCGAGCATGTACCCTGAAAGGCGCGTGTCCTTGCCGATCACAACGCGGTGCCGATGATCGCCGGAACGGAACACATGCCCCGCCGCCATGCCCACCTTCAACGCCACCTCGGAGGTCATTGGATGCTTGTTGGCGAGCCCCCGAATCCCGTCAGTTCCGAAATACCGCCGTGCCATCTGCGCTCAACCCTCGAAAACCTGGTTCACTGTCCGGGCCAGAACTCAATCATGACGCCCGGCCCGGTCACCGATCGATAACCCGGTGCAGCTGCCTGCTGGTCGCGAAATGTGCCCCAATCGTAGGTCTTGGTTAAGCACAACGCGCCAACGGGTGCACAACAAATTGCATTTGCAGTCGTTACCAGAGCTTGAAGTCGGCCAGACGGACCCTTACACCCCGCTCGCCACTTGAGATTTCTCTCTTCCGGCCACCGGCCCGCCGCATGGACCTGCGACACCGCGTGCCGATCTATCCCAGGACGCGCCAAGGTTTGGGCACATAGGTTTGGCAATTCGGCAACAGATTTGAGTGGCATTGCATAGCCACCCTTCCGATCAAGGGACCATACAACAAAAACGCGCTATCTGTTCGGCAATCTCGACAGTTGCGTATCCGGAGCAATGAGATGGCATTCTTCCTGGCCGTGGCGAACCGCAAGGGTGGCGTCGGCAAGTCGACCGTTTCCGTCATGTTGGCCCATGCCTTGAGCGTCTGGGGCGGCAAACGGGTGCTGATTATGGACCTCGACTCCCAGTGCAACGCCTCCCTGATCCTGATCGGCGGCCAGGGCTGGAGCGAAGCCAGAAAGTCCAACCGCACCATCGCGGACTATTTCTTCGACCTGTTCGATGGTCAGGCCCTGCAACCGAAAGAGTATCTTCTTCACGGCGTCGGCGACGTCGCCAACGGCCAGGGCAAGGCGCCCAGGTTGTCGCTACTGCCCGGATCACTGCTTCTGGAGGACGTCCAGGGCGAGCTTTTCCTCAAGCAGGCCCAGCAGTCCAACGACCCCGATATCGTTGCAAATCGCGTGCGCGGCCGCCTGGAACAGCTTTTGCGACGCTTCGAGGGCTCCTTTGACGTCGTCATTCTGGATTGTGCGCCGGGCCTTTCATTCGCAGCCCTCGCCGCTTTGAAGATTGCCGACAAGGTGCTGGTCCCGTTCCGCCCCGACTACGTCTCCCAGCTCGCCGTCGACCGCATCGCGCTCATCATCGAGGGCAAGCGCAATCTGGATGATCTGGAGGAAATCCCCATCGAGGATCGCCGTTATGTCTGCCTTGCCAACTACGTTCGCGATGCGAACGGTCGCGAACGCACGCTGATCGAGGAAATCGCGCTCGTCCACCCGATGCTGGAAACTCAGATGCCACAGCGTGACGGCATCGCCAATGCCTTCGACTGGATCTCCGAGCTTCAGCCGATCGAGCAGAAATACGGTAACGGCGTCACCGATCTCAAAAAGCTGTATGCAGAGATCGCCCCCCTCATTGACAGCGCAACCGCCGCGACCTGAGATCAGGGTTCCGGACGTCGGACGAATCGGCGCGCGAGAAGCAGGATACGATGGCAGGATCGGCGCAGCTCTGGCCAGGCCCCAAGATGCGGGCCTTCATCCGGTCTATTCTGGCCGCCGAGCCCGGTGTGGACGCCGAGCTCGCCGACCGGCTCGCTCAGCGCTGCGTAAAGCGCATCGCCCGCATGCTCGTCTGGGATTCGAGCGGCGCCGATGTGCCAGAAGATCCAGGTGCGCCGCCCGCCGCTGCGTCCAACGCGAAGCCTCACAGCGCGCAAACCTCCGGGCCTGCCGACGACGCAGCGACGTTCGATCCGTTCGCGTTCTCCGTCGTCGTGATGCTGAAACGGCAGGGACGCAGCGCCCTCATGAAGCGGCTGGAGGCGATCGACGACCCAGACAAGTTGCGCAAGATCGCCGAGGCGCAGCATCTGGGGATCGACAAGTCGCTCCGCTCCGCGCGGAAACTGCGCGAGGCCATCGTCGCGGGTGCCGAGCAGCGGCTGGCTGACCGCCGGGCAGCGGCAAGCTGAAAGTGCTGCACCGGTTTTACCCGAAGCGGCTGGCCGTTACGCCTCCTTGAAGTCACCGCGCCCCGCGAACCTTTCGTGATGAACGTCCACGCTCCCTGCGATCATTCAGCTTTCGCTCTTGGCTTCGTGTCCCTTCTCTTGCCCGGTAATCGCCGCGTTCCAGACATCGACCGCCTGCCGGGTCGCCGCCACATCGTGCACGCGCACGATCTGCACACCTTGCGCCACCGATGACAACGCCGCCGCAAGAGAACCCGGCATGCGCTCTTTCGGGGATTCCACGTTCGAGATCTGTCCGATGAGCTTCTTGCGCGATGCGCCGAGCAGCACCGGCACGCCGAGCCCGTGATACAGGCTCATCGCAGCCAGCACCGCCACGTTGTGGTGCAGGTGCTTGCCGAAACCGATGCCCGGATCAACGGCGATTTTCTCACGTGTGAGCCCCGCCGCCTCGCATGCCTCGATACGATCCTCCAGGAAGTCGAATACATCCAGCACGACATCCTCGTACTGCGGGTTCTCGTTCATTGTCTTCGGATCGCCCTGCGCATGCATGAGGATCACCGGCAATCCCGTGTCCGCCGCTGCCTCCAGAGCTTTTCGATCGTGCGTCAGCGCCGACACGTCGTTGAGGATGTCGGCACCCGCCGCCGCCGCCTGCCGCATCACCTCAGCCTTGCGCGTGTCGACTGAGATCTTCTTGTCCGTTTTAGCCCGCACCCCTTCGATCACAGGGATCACGCGCCGGAGCTCTTCCTCCAGCGCCACGGCATCCGAGCCAGGCCGCGTCGACTCGCCGCCGATGTCGAGGATGTCGGCACCCTCTTCAGCCAGGCGCACGGCATGATCGATCGCCGCCTGGGTGCTGTCGAAGCGGCCGCCGTCCGAGAAGCTGTCGGGCGTAACATTGACGATGCCCATGATCGTCGTGCGATCCATTGCCAGCCCGGCAAACGGCGGACGTACCGCAATGATCCGCTCGTAGAGCAGCCACATGCGCTCGCCGTCGAATGGCTCCTGAAACCAGTCGCGGTTCTCGAACCCCTCTTCGCCGAACGCCGGCATCAGCCGGCACCGCCGATGCGGCTCTTGCGAACGGTCGATCAGCTCCAGATGCGCAAAGACGAGATCCGGACGGCCGGCAAGCCGCGAGACGGGATCGGTAAGTTGCCGGTCCTGCCGGCGAACATCAACGCCGAGACTGACGATTGGGCGGAGGTAATGCGGGGGGCGCTTGACAGCGGCCATTGTGAGTTCACCTCGTCGCAAACGGGCCGGACAAAGAAAAGAGCCCTCCGGTACGTGCCGGAGGGCTCTGCAATGTCGTCTGTTTGGCGGCCGCAATCAACCCGTGGGCTGCGGTTCCATGCCGCCTGGGTCGGGCTCCTCGCGGGGCGGCTTGGGCGCACGTCCCGCAACCGGAACCGCCGAGCCGATTGGCCCCTTGGTCTCGTCGTCGTCGGAGGGCCGCACGATCTTCTCGCCACGCATGAGCGCCTGGCATTCCTCGCCCGAGATCGTCTCGTATTCCATCAGCGCCTGGGTGATCGCTTCGAGGTCCTGGCGGTGCTTGGTCAGCGCCTCCCAGGCCGTGTCGTAGCCCGCCATCACGATCCGCCGAACCTCCTCGTCGATGAGCTTGGCAGTCTCCTCGCTCATGTTCTGCTGCTGCGTAATGGCGTGACCCAGGAATACCTCCTGCTGGTTCTCGTTGTAGAGCAGCGGCCCGAGCTTCTCGCTCATGCCCCACTCCGTCACCATGCGCCGCGCGATGTTGGTCGCCTGCGTGATGTCGCTGGAAGCACCCGTGTTGAGGTGATCCTTGCCGTAGACGAGCTGCTCGGCAACGCGGCCTCCGAACGCCATGGCGATCTTGCCCTCGCACCATTCCTTCGAATAGCTGAGCTTGTCGCGTTCGGGCAGACTCATTGTCACGCCGAGCGCCCGCCCGCGCGGGATGATCGTCACCTTGTGCAGGGGATCATTGCCCGGCACGACGAGGTTGACGATCGCATGTCCAGCCTCGTGATAGGCGGTTGCCAGCTTCTCCTCCTCGGTCATGGCCATCGAGCGCCGCTCGGCACCCATCATGACCTTGTCCTTGGCATCCTCGAACTCGGCCATCGTGACGAGGCGTTTGTCGCGGCGCGCGGCCAGCAGCGCCGCCTCGTTGACGAGATTGGCCAGGTCTGCGCCTGAGAAGCCCGGCGTACCGCGCGCAATGACGCGCGGACGAACGTCAGACGCGATCGGCACACGCTTCATATGGACGCGCAGGATCTTCTCGCGGCCCACCACGTCCGGGTTCGGTACCACGATCTGCCGGTCGAATCGGCCGGGACGCAGCAGCGCCGGATCAAGCACGTCGGGGCGGTTCGTCGCCGCGATGATGATGATGCCCTCGTTGGCCTCGAAACCGTCCATCTCGACGAGCAACTGGTTCAGCGTCTGCTCGCGCTCGTCGTTACCGCCGCCGAGACCGGCGCCGCGATGACGACCCACCGCGTCGATCTCGTCGATGAAGATGATGCACGGTGCGTTCTTCTTCGCCTGCTCGAACATGTCGCGCACACGCGATGCACCGACGCCGACAAACATCTCGACGAAATCGGAACCCGAGATGGTGAAGAACGGCACGTTGGCCTCGCCGGCGACGGCGCGGGCGATGAGCGTCTTGCCGGTGCCCGGCGGGCCGACCAGCAGGCAGCCGCGCGGGATGCGCCCGCCCAAGCGCTGGAACTTCTGCGGGTCACGCAGGAACTCGACAATTTCGGTGAGATCCGACTTGGCCTCGTCGACACCCGCAACATCCTCGAACGTCACGCGCCCATGTCGCTCCGTCAAAAGTTTTGCGCGTGACTTGCCAAACCCCATGGCCCGGCCCGATCCCGATTGCATCTGGCGCATGAAGAAGATCCACACGCCGATGAGCAGCAGCATCGGGAACCACGACAGCAGCAGGTTCATCACCGACGGCACGTCTTCGTCCGAGGGACGGGCATTGAAATCCACGCCCTTCTTCTGCAGCCGTTCCACCAGCGTCGGATCCTCCGGCGGTGCATAGGTCTGGAACGTACCGCCGCCATCGCGCAGCTCACCCGTCAGGCGCTTGCCCGAAAGCGTGACCTTCGAAACCTTGCCCTCGTCGACTTCGGCGAGGAACTTTGAGTAGCTGATCTCGTTGGCGCCGCGCCGCGGCGTGCTGTTGTTATTGAACAGGTTGGCCAACGCTGCCAGGAGCACCAGCGCAATGGCCCAGATCGCCAGGCGCTGCAGGTTTGGATTCATCCACTTGTTCCTATTCGTACCGGGCCCTGAGTACGCCCATTATCGTTCGGCCATACCCGCGCAGCGAGCTGTCGAAACCCCTTGAGATCGCAGACCGGCCTACCGCTCGGTATCCAGCCGTTAAGATAGGAGCCCCCCGGGCCTTTGCCAAGCGACCCGGATGGCGGCGAAATGCCCATTTTGCGCTGTTCCCGCAGGCCCAATCCCCATAGCGCGAGCACAATTCCATATCGATCAGTCTCTCATGAACGGGTTCAAGCCACGTTAACCCCCGAAACGGGCGGTTTCGGCAAAGATGCCAAAATCACTTGGCGACCAAGCAAATAACGGACCGTGTCAAAGAAACTAACCCTTCTGCCCGCGGCGAACACGCGCATTTGCGCCACATTTTGCGCCGCTACCACGGTACGTGCCCGAACGATGCGCTGAACTGCCTATTATTTTTTCCTTCGAACGCGGCCCAATCCGCACCGACCGCCTCGGGCACGTCGCCAAGGCGCTCCAGCACCGAGACAAGCCCCGGATAGGCGACGATCTCACCACCCACGGATACCACAGGCAAAGTTGCAGCAGCAGCAGCCGGCCATTTCAGGTCTTTCAGGTGCGCCACCGCTTTCTTGACGTCCGCCCAGCCTTGCATGCCCAACGCACGCACAACCGCCCCGTTCGGCGCATCCTCGCCCGCCGACACCTCGAACCGGCGCCCGTCCCAATCGACCGTTTGGCCAGGCTCAATCGGAATGGTCGGCAGTCCTTCGCCCGCCCCCTCGCGATAAACGCGCAACCGCTGGCCATGCTCGCCGAGGAACTCGATCTTGCATCCGCCCAGTGTCACCCCGGACGGCCGCCCCGCGCTCGCACACACGATGAGCAGCTTTTCCAATTGCGCCAACGCAACCTCACGCGCGCTTCCGCCGTGAGCACGCAGCATCTGCCGGAGCGTGCGCATCGCGACGTAGTCGCCAACAAAGTACGGATTACGGACGTCGATATCGAACTCCGACATCAAGCCGCCATGCGAGAAAGCCGGACGATGGGAAAGAAATTCATCGCTGTCCATTAGGGCACGAAGATCGTGTTCTGCCTCCCTCAGCCGCCGCGCGCTCAGTGCGATCTTGTCCGCGGTCAGCCCAACCGCGCCGAACTGCGCCAGAATTTTGCGTACACGCACGCGCTCGAACCGTTCGTCCTCGTTGGAGGGATCGTCGACCCAACGCGCACCATATGCTTCGAGCGTCGCGACGAGCCGCGCTTTCGACACATCGAGCAGCGGTCTCAAAATCGTGACTTGGAACGATTGCGGTCGTTCCAACGTCGCACGGCAATCGATGCCGTCGATGTTGCGTATCCCGCCGAGCCCCTCGAGCCCGCTGCCGCGGGCGAGCCGCATCAGGAACGTCTCGGCTTGATCCTCCTGGTGGTGTGCCGTAACGACTGCCCGCCGCAGGTTGCTCACGCACCCAAAACCAGTCGAGCGGGCAATCTCATCGAGAAGCCCCGCTTCGGCCCGCAGGACATCACACATCAGGTCGCGACGGGCCGCGCGAGCCAGCTCTTGAATTGCACTCGCAGGCTTGGGCCCCTCCCACGTCAAGCAAACGCAGGCTAACCCAAGCCTGGAAGCCTCCTCGCAGACAAGACGAGCTTCCTCGCGGGACGCATCGCGCAAGCCATGATCCACCGTCAGAACGACCACGTGCGGCGTGCAGCCAATACGCTTCAAGTCACCGCCGGTTTCCACCTTTGCAAGCCACGCCGGCTTGACAAGCCCGGTCCAATCGGTGAGCGGCGTCGAATAGTTGGCCGGATTCGCGAACGCCTGCCGCCAGGTCTCGGCCCAACCGGCCTGTACGTCCGGCCTCTTGGCCCACCGCGCCGCCATGTGCATGAGCGCCATGCTGTCGGCGCCACCGGAGACGGCAAGCGCCAGCGGCCGGCGCTCGTATCCGGCGAATAGCCCCGCCATTTCCTCGTCCGAGATAGGGGCTGCATCACTCATGGATCTGTCTTGGCCGCTCAGCGGCACTTAAGGCGGCGCTGCTCCGATGCTGCCTTTTCTTTCACATGGGCCGGCGCATCGGGAAAGCGCGAAACCAGTTCCCCGAACGAGGAACACGCCGCATCTTTCTGCCCCAGCCGGTCAAGCGACATCGCAAGCTTCAGCAGGCTGTCGGGCGCCTTGTTCGATTTCGCGTACGTCTGATAGCCCTTCAGGAACGCACTCGCCGCCGGCTTGTAGGAGCCGCGCACGAAATGCGTCTCGCCAAGCCAGTACTGCGCGTCACCCGCGCGCGGATCGTTCGGATAAGCCTTGAGGAACTCTTCGAACGACGCCTCCGCCGCACCATAGTCCTGCCGCAGCAGATGACCGTAAGCCGTATCATAGTCCTGCTTGGCACTCGCATTGTTGTCCACCGGCGGCAGCGCGGCGATTTGCGTGCCGCCTGCGCTGAACTGGGCAACACCGGACGACTGCGGCTGCGCATCGATCAGGCTTCCGATGGGATCGCCACCGCCCGCCGTCACCGTCGTTGACCCGAAGGACGAGGGAATATTGGTCGTCGTCGGAGCCGAGCGTTCTGCATACGAGGGACGCGCGCCACCGAGATCGCCACGATCACCGCCGCCCATCTGGCGCACCTGGCTCGTCAACCGCTGCACCTCCGATGACAAGGCGCGGATCTGCGTCTCCATACCTTCGATGCGCGCCGCATCGCTCGCACCATAGCCACCGGCGGCTGCCACCGGCGCTGCGGCGCGCCCTCCACCCGATCGGGCAAGACTTTCCAGCGTGCCGATCGTCACCTGCATGTCGACCAGTTGCTCCTCGAGTTGCTCGACACGCCGCTGCAAAACCGCGTTGCCACTATTGTCCGCAGTGCGCGCCTTGCCCTTCGCGCCATCCTGAGCCTGACCGAGCATCGGCAGGGCAACTGCCATCGCCAGCCCTAACGCAGCACAAAGCATCGCGCGCGAGAATTGCGATCCAACCCGGGTGCGCATCGATGAGATCGACGACATCATGTGTCTCCAGCTTCGCAACATTGGATCAGCGTGCCACATCGCACCGGTCAGGATCGACCCACCGCGTTGGCGCGCCGCCGCCGGACCACCACGGCTCGACCGCGCTCGCCCCGCAAAAACCGCTTTTGCGCCGCGTTGCCGATAGCTCGCACGGACAAGCACGTCACTCCGGCCCGCCTCATGTTCAAGGCATCGGACGTTCGACCGCCAATGTCAACGCTGCACGGGCATGTTCCCGAAAGCCGTTGACCTGCGGCACCTTACCGAGGTGCGATTTGATCGAACGGCACCTGGTTGAGGCTGGGGTGGTCGCCAGGGCGCGGCGGTAAGACGACCATGAGGCGTATGACGGCCCGCCGGTTCTGCGAGCGGCAGTCGCTTGATTCGCACGTCGCAACAGGGTCCCTCCGACCACGCACGTCAATGTCCAGCCGATCCGCCTTCATTCCGACGCCAATCAGCAGCCTCCGCGCTGTCTCGGCCCGCTGGCGCGCAATTGCGTCGTTATCCGCTTCGCTGCCCGGCTCATCCGAATGGCCTTCGACAACGACGTAGAGATCGGGATACCGCGCCAGCCAATCGGCCTGGCTCTCGAGCACACTGCGCGCCCTTGTCCCGATCTGAGCGCTGCCAGTAGCGAAAAAGATGCGGTCTCCAACATCGGTGCGCAGCAACTGCTCGAAACGGGGCGAGGGGCGCGCCTGCGCGCGCCAGGGCTGTGGTGAAACAAATACATCGGCTGCCTGGGGTGACACGGTTGTCGACATGGCGGCCTCGCGCGCATCTGCCGCTCCCCTCGTTGCAAGTGCGTCCGCATCCAGGTCTGCCGGTCTGATGCCCGAGGCATCCGCATCGATCGAACCGGGTCGCTGCGGGCCCGGCAGCTCCGGCAGAGGCGTGCCGCTCACGGCGGAATCGGTTTCGCGTGCTGAGCTGAAATGAGGAGCCGAAACAGAGACCTCCCCGCGGTAGATGGCGCCGAGACGCCGCCGCGCCACCATCGCTTCGGGCGCCCCTGGGGCTTTAGCGATCACTTGCTCCAGCAATTGCTGCGCGCGCTCCAGGTGACCACGCGCTTGCGCAGCGCTCGCCTCGTCAAGCATCGCGCGAACGTCATCGTCGTCCGAGCCCGCATGCTGACCGCTATCTCCTTGCGTCGAGGTGTCCGCGCGCCATCCATCGATGACCGCTGGTGACGGTGGCGGTGAACCGGCCGCATCGCCGCTGCCATAACCAGCCCCATATCGGGGCTCGGCAATCGGTGCCGACAAAGGTGTCGCAAGAGTGACAAGCAGCACGCCGGCGAGCGCACGCAAAAACCATGTCTTGCGCGGCGGAATTGTAGACCCGCCCACGGCCATGCCCGTCAATCTGTCCGTTCTGGAAACACCATGCTCGCGAAGACGACAGCCCATGACCGGACCGCCGCCATAGCGACCTGCAAATTCCGATTTGTCCCGCACCGCTTTACATTCCAACGCGTTTCAGCAGCAAAGTGATCTATTTTTTGGGCCAAACTTTGCTGCAAACGCGGCTGACAGCAGTCATTGGGGAAAGTTTCACGAATTGAAACTGAGCGTGGCTTGCGTGCAGCATCAAGACATAACGCGCGCGTTCGTATGCGCCGGCCACGCAAACCAGTCGGCGCGAGCCCGCCGCCCGATCATCGAGACACGGGATCGGCTGGATGGATGCCCAAAAGCTTCCGGCGACGGCGTGAACGAGACACGCAAACAACGCGCTAAAAGCAGGCCACGGTGTGCTGATCTAAGTCCACCGGCAACGGCCTGCTCTCGCGGCGATCAGCGGCTGCCGACCCGCGCATTCAGCACGGTTTGGGCGCGCCGGTTCTGCGACCAGCATGAGATGTCGTCGCACACCGCAACCGGACGTTCCTTGCCGTACGAAATTGTCCGGATGCGCGACGCATTGATGCCGTTCTGTGCCAGGTAGCTACGCACGGTGGTAGCGCGTCTCGCGCCCAGTGCGATGTTGTACTCGCGCGTACCGCGCTCGTCGGCATGGCCCTCGATCGTGATGGTGAACTGCGGATAACGCCGCAGCCATTGCGACTGCTTCTGCAGAATCTGCTGAGCCTCAGGCGTCAAATCGGAACTGTCGGTCGAGAAATAAACGATGTCGCCGACATTGGTCGCAAAATCGCGCTGCGTGCCCGGTGTGATCGGGCCACCCGCGCCACCCGGGCCGAGCTGTGCCGAATCCGGCTGCATTTCCTTGTTCGCGCATGCAGCGAGCACCAGTGGCGCGCCGGCAATCAATACCAGGCGCAACAGCGAGCCGAGCCTGGAGGCCGCGTTGGTCTTGTGAGGCATATGCGAGAGCCCTTCCTCGTAAGGCAGGCGCATTGGGCATCAAAGCCGCGCCACACCGTCATAACGCTCGAATAGCTGACGCATCGTACGAAAATATGGCCAGCACCGTGCCCGTGGCAGAACACGTTTGTCGCACGGTTGGCAAGAGACGGGCAGCCACAGGACAGAGCAAACCCACAGATTTCACGGTGCTATCGACTTGTGTCCACCAACTGCGTCTTCCAGGACGCAGGCTTGGCTTGGCTTGGATTGGATTTGCAACCCCGACATGATTGGAAGCCGGAGGGCTCACCAAAAACAGAAAAGACCGAACCACAGCCACAAGGACTGTAAGTTCGGTCTCAAGAACGTTGGCCTCCCCGGTTGCCCGGGAAAACCCCAGCCAGCTCTTAGCGAACCGCCTGGGTCGCAGCCGGAACGTCCGCACCGAGCTTCATGGGCTCATGCGGAACTTCCTTACGGCACGCGCCAAGAGCTACGGCCGCAACAACCGCTGCGAGAACGATAGCGCCCTTCATAGGTAGATCTCCTAAATTTATGTAGTTTCCTCAGAGGACGCAGTACAGATCGAGTTTGCTCGAAGCTTAGCGAACGTGCTCAACCGTCACATCCGCGCCGAGCTTCATCGGCTCATGCGGAACCTCACGACGGCACGCGCCAAGCGCAACAGCCGCGATGACAGCCGAAAGAACGATCAGCCCCTTAACACCCTGCATGGTTCATCTCCTGATGCTTTGATCGGCACTAGCCATCTTTTGGGTACCTAGTAGACCGCTGGCGATCAAGAACAGACGGGAACCGCTGGACCTTTTCCAATCCGCTAGGTGCAAAAACGCAACGCGCCGATGTGGCATCAAGAAGCCAGTCTCTTCCTCTCCCCGAGAGGCTCAAGCGACTGAAATCTGGCATGATTCTGTGCCTGCAGAACAGTCACGAAATTTTTTGGCGAGCGTAATGGATTATTTTCTGCTGAAAATACTCACCTCAATTGAGCAGCGGCGACCAGGCAGGATCGGAAGCAAAGGATGGCGTCTGAACAACTTGCTCGTTATAGCCGGTGATATCAACCGAGTAGAGCCGTGGCCCGGCATTGGCTCCCCGTGATTCCCTGAAGAACATCAGCACGCGGCCGTTCGGCGCCCAGGTCGGCCCCTCGTTGTGAAAGCCTTCCGAGAGGACTCGCTCGCCCGAACCATCGGGTTTCATCACACCGATCAGGAAGCGTCCGGAATACTGTTTCGTGAATGCGATGTAGTCCCCGCGCGGCGACCAGACCGGGGTCGAGTAACGTCCATCGCCAAAGCTGATTCGCCGAATACCGGACCCATCGGAATTCATGATGTAGAGCTGCTGCGTCCCCTCGCGATCCGATTCGAACACGATCTGAGCGCCGTCGGGCGAATAGGACGGCCCCGTATCGATGGCCGAGCCGGTCGTCAGGCGGCGGGTCTGTCGCGAACGAATATCCATCTCGTAGATCGATGAGGCGCCATCCGACTGCAGGCTCATGACGATGCGCTGCCCATCTGGCGAAAAGCGCGGCGCGAACGTCATCCCCGGGAAGTCACCGACGACATGATGCTGCCCCGTCTCCAGGTTCATCAGATAAACGCGCGGCTTCTCCCCGGCGTATGACATGTAGGTGATTTCCTGGTTGTTGGGGCTGAACCGGGGAGTGAGCACAAGGCTGTGCCCCTGGCTCAGCAGCCGAACGTTGGCTCCGTCCTGATCCATGATGGCCAATCGTTTGATCCGCTTGTTCTTCGGGCCGGTTTCGTCGATGAAGACCACGCGCGTGTCGAAATAACCTTTTTCGCCCGTCAGGCGCTCGTAGACCTGGTCAGCGATGATGTGCCCGACCCGCCGCCAGTTGACCTGCGCGGTGGAGAACCGCTGCCCGGCAAGCTGGCGCCCCGTGGCAACGTCCCACAGGCGGTACTCGGCTGTCACCTTGCCATCGCCGCCGTTGATCACGTTGCCGACCACCAGCGCCTGCGATTGGATCGCCCGCCAGTCCGGGAAGCGCGGAGTGGCATTGACGTTGAGCACCCGCTCCAGGAAGGAGCCGCGGTCGAGCGCCTGGAAAAGGCCGGACCGCGCCAAATCGTTGGAAACGATATTCGAAATGTCGACGGCCAGCTTTTGGTCCGATCCCGTAAACTCGGGAACCGCGATCGGAATCGGTGCAATCGTTCCCTGCGTCTGGGTGCCGCGCAGTTGCGCGCGAGCCGTCTGGCCAAGGCCGGTCAATAACGCCACGGACAACCCGAGAACCCCCGCCCAGCCGGCCAATGCTTGAAACAGATGGCGGGCTGCCCGATCCGTCCGGCTCAAGTGATTTGTCATTCCGGTATCGTCCCTATCGTTGCGGCCGCGCTTGTACGCGCCGACAAGCTTTCTGATTCTCGTGCGTGCCTCAAAGCATCCTGGTCGGATCGAAGTCCCAGATGAGCTCTTTCCAGGCATCATATTTGTCGGGCGGCAATGTGAACGGCGCGCACTGATAGATCGCGCGCATCGCGGTCTCCACTGCAACCTGAGCCATAGGACCTGCCCCGCCCCGCTCGACCCGCGGGGTTCCGTTGAGTGACCCGTCCGGATTGAGCCTCCAACGCAAAGTCACAACGGGGATCTCCGAGCCGCCGCCACCGCCAGGCAGCTGCCAGCAGTTGCGCAGTTGCCCGCGCACAAGGCCCAGCAGGAGATCCTGCTCGCGCGCCGACAATACTGTGTCCTTGCCATCGAGCGTCCCCGCTGTCGGACCCTTGTGGGTCGCATTCGGATCGGGCGCGTTCGTCTGGCTTGGCGCGCCTTTCTTGTCAGGCGTCTTGTCGAGCAGCGCCGCGATACGGTCGGGATCGAACTCCAGTTTCTTCTTGCGCTCGGCCTCTTTGCGTCGCTCCTCGGCGAGCTTCTTCCTGCGTTCCTCCGCCTTGCGCTTGGCCTCGGCCTTCTTCTTTTCCTCGGCTTTCTTCTTCTCTTCGGCCTTGCGCTTTTCCTCTTCGGCCTTTTTTGCCGCCTCTTCCGCCTGGCGCTGCTCCTCGATCTTCTTCAACTCTTCGGGCGTCGGCCCCAGCTTGGCCTCCGGCTCCGGCGGCAGCGCAGCAATCTTTTCCGCAATAGGGTCCGCCTTGGGTGGTTCGGGCTCGGAAGGCTCGGGCTTGGGCGGCTCAGCCTTGGCCTCGGCGGGCTCGGGCGGTGCGGCGGGCGGCGGCTCGGGTGCCGTGACCGGCTTTGGCTTCGGTGCCTCTTTCTTGGAAATCTCCTCGGCCGGCTTTTCCTCTGCCTTGGCCGTCATCTCCTTGGAGTCGGAATCGCCCTGCCGCAGCCGCGTCAATTCCGACGGGGTGATGATGGCGACATCGATCGGCGGCGTGTCGGGCAAATCGAGCTTGTCGGTCGTGTGGACAGCCCAAAGGGCCCACGCCAGCAGGCTGACGTGCAAAATGACAGACATGATGAGACCGACCTGCACGTCCGGCTCTCCATCAGCCCCCTTGCTCAAGCTCACTCACGAACGAGACCTTTGTGAAACCGCCTTCGACGATGCGGCCCATCACCTTCAGCACCGCACCGTAGTTCGCGCCCCTGTCGCCTTTGACGAAAATCGTGTCGTCATAGCCGTTCTTGGCGATGCCCTTGAGCTTCACCGCGACCTCGTCGATCGCCACCTTGGTCTCGCCGATGTAGATGTCGCCGTTCGTTTGCACGGTGATGACCACCGGATCCTGCTTCTTCGCCGCGAGCTGGCGGCCCTTGGATTCGGGCAGCTCCACCGGCACGCCCACCTGCAGCAACGGCGCCGCGACCATGAAGATGATGAGCAGAACGAGCATCACGTCGACCATCGGCGTAACGTTGATTTCGCTCATGACCGCCCGCTTGCCGCGCCGTCCGCGCCGCCGTCCACCGCCCGAGTCCATCTTGATGCTTGCGCCCATGGCCTCAGGTCCTCACATCGATCTGCCGCGAAACGATCGCCGCGAACTCGTCTGCGAATACTTCCAGCCGCTGCGATATCTGCGCCGCGTCAGCAGCGAACTTGTTGTAGAAGATGACTGCGGGAATGGCCGCCATCAGCCCGAGTGCCGTGGCGAACAACGCCTCCGCGATACCCGGAGCCACGACCGCAAGCGAAGTGTTCTTCGACACCGCAATCGCCTGGAAGCTCGCCATGATACCCCACACCGTGCCGAACAGCCCGACGAACGGTGCAGTCGAGCCCACGGTCGCCAGGAACAGCAGACGCCGCTCCAGTCGCTCCATCTCTCGCGCGATGGTGACGTCCATCACCTTTTCGACGCGCATCTGGATGCCGCCCAGCGCCCGCACGTTACCCTCGACCGAACGCTTCCATTCGCGCATCGCCGCGACGAACAGCGCAGCGTTGGTGATGGGTGTCGCCCGCGACATCGAGGAATAAAGCTCTTCGAGCGACTGGCCGGACCAGAACTGCTGTTCGAACCATTCGCTTTCGCGCCGCGCTTTGCGGAAGGCGATGATCTTCTGGAAGATGATCGCCCACGACCAAACCGATGCCAGGAGAAGGCCCAGCATCACGAGTTTGACGACGATGTGCGCTTGTAGAAAGAGTTCCAGAAACGAGAAGCCGCCGTGCACGGCAGGCTCCATCGCTGTGGTCACCAGATCAGCCGGATTCATGCGAGCCTTGTCCGTCGCAAAACGCTTGTCCCTCGAAGTCAGCGAATGCGGGTGCCGCGAGCATGACGCCGCGCACCCTCACCGAGATCCTGCCGGCAACAGCCAAGGCAGGACGCCGCAGACCCGAAGCCGGGCCTCCGCCACCCCATCTATGCGTGGTTTTCGCGTCGCAATATGACCAAACGGAGGCCCTGATGGGTGCTCTACAAACCACTTATCCCCGAAAAATGTATAAAGGTTGCCGAAAGGGACACCCTGAGCTGCCAGCCAGATCGGCGGGGTTCCGCGATGTACGCAGCACTCCTGAATTGCCTCCGCCACCTTTACATCAGACCCCGCACGGCGCAAAAGCGTTGGATGCCCTCGCGTATCGACGACCCCCGAAGCGCCAAAACGCCACCGGATCACGCGCCGGAAACTACTGCTTGTAACAAGAAGAACAGATCCCGAAGCTCCGATGTCCGCGCCAGTAGATCCCGCCAGTCAACTTCGCGAAGCCGTCTCAGGCTTTATCGCCTGTATCGAGGGTGAGGGCCTGACACCCGAAGACCGGCTGGCGTGTCTGGCCCCGGCCCTGGATCGCCTGTCGCTCGCATATCATACCGGCGCGGCGCCGGAGGACGCGCCAAGCCAGGCCGAACCGCCCGAGCGCGATTACAGCGCCATCCGGGCAATGATAGCGCCGCGCTTTCCCGACCTCGGCTATTACGGCGCAGCCCCGCCCGGCGAAACACTCGACGCCGAGATCACGGTCGGTGATGCCATCGATGATCTCACCGACATCTACTCCGAGTTGCTCGATGTCCTTTGGTGCCTTGAGCAAACATCCGCCGAGGACGCAATGCGCCTGTTCCGTTTCGGCTTTACCCATCATTGGGGCCGACATCTGTGCGACGTCCGCGGCGCCGTCCATTACGAGCTGTTCGGGATGTAGGTGCTTCTACTCCTGGACGACGAACTTGCGGCCTCATTGTTGCTGAGCCCAAACCTTGGTCATCCAGCGTCGCATGGCGGAGGAAAAGCCTGTCGCAACCGGGGGTCAAGTCCCAAATGCTTTTCGCAACGTCTCCGTCAGACGCAGCGGCTTGCCCGATACCGCAACCAGCACGACGGTGACGTCGGCTTCGAAGATTTCACGACCCTCAACAGTCACGACCTGATTGAGCGTGACGCTTGCCCCGCCCAGTTCCTTGACGCGTGTCGTCACTTCGAGCACGTCATCCATGCGCGCCGGCCGCTTGAAATCACAAGCCATGCGCCGCACCACGAACGCAGCAGGCTCGTGACTGCCCTCCTCGTCCGGTCCCCGCCCGTCGATCATACGTCGCGCGTCCGTGCCGAGCAGGCGCAGAAAATCGGACCGGCCGCGCTCGCACCAGCGGACATAGCTGGCATGATAGGCCACCCCGCCCGCGTCCGTGTCCTCGAAATAAACCCGCACCGGCAGCACGTGGAACTGCCCCTGCTCGTCCTCAGCGAGGCGGCCGGCAAGATCGGGCCAGCGCGATGGCGTGCTCATGAGATGAACCTTCCAAGCTGCACTCTATTCATGACGCCGCATCGAACAGGAACGGCGCGGTCAATCGCGGCCGAATGCTCACCGATGCGCCGTCGCATGTCGCATCTCCCATCCTGGCGCGCAAGTGCAGGAACATATCTCATTGCAAAGGGTTGTAGGCACGGCTGTCTGCCGGTTAACAATGCGCGAGCGACCGAATCGCGCCCGTCGCAGATGGACGGCTGACCGCCATGAACGGGGATGGGGGAAACAATGAGCGGACTTCTGGCCCTTCTCGACGACGTTGCAGCGCTGGCCAAGCTAGCTGCCGCCCAGCTCGATGACGTCGCCGCTCAGGCCGCCAAGGCCGGCGCGAAGACAGCCGGTGTCGTCATCGACGATAGCGCAGTCACGCCCAAGTACGTGCATGGTCTTCCCGCCGCCCGCGAAATTCCCATCGTCGCGCAGATCGCCCGTGGCTCGCTGTTCAACAAGCTCGTGCTTTTGTTGCCTGCTGCCCTTCTCCTCAACACATTCCTGCCGTCACTGCTGACGCCTCTTTTGATGCTCGGCGGCGCTTATCTCTGCTTCGAGGGGGCCGAAAAGATTTGGCATGCCCTGCACCCGGAAAAGAGCCATGCCGTCGAGCCCAAAACGCTCGATGCAGCCCACCTCGAGAAGCAGCGGGTTGCCGGCGCCATCAAGACCGACTTCATTCTCTCCGCCGAGATCATGACCATTGCCCTCGCCAGCATCGATCAGACCACCTGGTGGAAGATGGCCATCGTTCTGGCGATTGTGGCGATCGGCATCACCATTGCTGTCTATGGATCTGTCGCGTTGCTGGTGAAGGCCGACGACTTCGGCCTCAATCTTTCGCAGGTGGGCCGCCTCGGCATCTCGCGAGCCTTCGGGCGCGGGATCGTAAAGTGGATGCCCGCCGTAATGACCACGATCTCCATGATCGGCACCGCTGCAATGCTGTGGGTCGGTGGCTCTATCATCGTGCACGGACTCGAGCACTTCGGATTCACCTGGATCGGCCACGTCATTCACGACATCGCCGCGGCCACGCAGACAGTTCATGGAATCGGCGACATCCTGGGCTGGCTGACGAAGGCAACACTCGATGGCATCTTCGGTCTCATTGTCGGATTGACGCTGATTCCAGTTGCCCGCACTGTCGTCAACCCGATCCTCAAGGCCATTAGAGCCTGATCGTGCGCATATGGTTGTCGAAGGCGATCTCGGAGAGACGGTGCAGAACGCCATCACCATCGCGATGTAAAGGTGCTGCAATCTGCAGGTAGCCTTCACCCGACGTGTGCGCGATCTCGCTGCCGTGTGCCGGCGCAACGCCACACACATCATTGAGCGTTCTTTCACCCACCACGTCGCCGTGTACGGCATCGAAATAGACGACACGTCCCGAGCGCGGCGCAGATGCAGCAACGATTGCGCCATCGGCGCTCGCCGCCATTGAGCCGATATAACCTTTGAGGCTGGTGCCTGTTGCAGCCGCGGCCTCACTGAAAACGATCGGTCTATCAATCCGCGCGTACCCCACGACCCACGGAACGTTGTCCGGTCCGCCTTCCCACTGCCCTCCGAACCAAACCGCCCCGCTGCCGTCGATGCACAGGTGCCGAATGGAAAGATGGTGCAACTCCCGCGCAAGTTCGTGCCTCTGCTTGAGATCGCCGGTTTGCCGGTCAATGAAGGCGAGCGAGGGCCGCATCGTGTCGAGGTTGAGTTTTGCCCGCCCCGCATCGGGATGGGTCTCTATCCCGCCGTTGGCGATGCAAAGCGTTTCGCCGTCCGGCATCAGCAGGATATCGTGCGGACCCACACCATGCGTATCGAGCTCACCGATACGCCGATATCCGGCCACGACGTCATACACACCGAGCACGCCACGCGCCGCGTCATAATCGTTTTCTGTTGCGTAGAGCAGATGTCCATCTGGCGAAAAAACACCATGACCATAGAAATGTCGGCCTGCTGCGGCCGACAGCGGCAAGGGTGGCCGCTTGTTCAAAAGATCGATCACAACTGCAAAGTTGCCCGGCCGCCGCGCGAATGCAATTGCAGTGCGCGCGTCCGGCGAAAGCGCGATATCGTGGCCACGCCCTGTAAGAATAATCTCCTGCTCGATCGCGCCATCCTCAGTCAAAACGAGCAGGCAAAATTGGCCGTTGCCGCGCTTTGCCGCCGTGATGTAGCGCAGCTTGGTTGCACTACAAGCAGAACGCAGCGGCACGACAGTGCTCGCTAGAAGCACCGCACCGTGAACCAGCAGGTTTCGCCGATCAATCGCCATCGAGCTCGTTGAACCCTATCGTCAAGGCAGCCGCAGGCGCGATCTCGCGACCAATGATCTGCCGCAGTCCGTTGAGATTGAAGCGCGACCTCCGAAGTGACTTCAGGCTCTCTTCCGAGCCCAGAGCCTCCGAGGCTTCGGTGGATGGCAGCGCCATAGCCTCGATGTCGCGCTCCAGCGAACCGAAAGCGCCGACAATCCAGCCTTTCATCCACACCTTGCTGGGATCCTTGTACCCCAGATCCTGAACGACCAGATCGAGATGGAGGGCCTTGTGAAGATTGTGAAGCGCCAGAATCGCAGCAGACATCACGTCGCGCGCCCGGCCTGACCGCTCGAAGGGCAGCCCCGCCCACGTTTTCCTTGCCTCAGACGCCTTCAGCCACGGTAGTAACATCTCCTCCCGCACGATCTGCAGTCCGGTAAGCAAAGTTCGCACGAGTTCTGCGGCAGCCTCGTTCGGCGACTGGTAGTCCTTGTTTCCTGGACCGGCACTCAGCAGGCGCTGACGCCAGCCGTTTGCAGCCACCCAGTCGTCCGCCATGCTGCGGGCGAGCATGGCGACATGCGCCGAAATTGCCTGGGCCAGCCGACAGCGGTAGGCAGAAACGTCGGGCGCTTCATTCGCCGGATGTGCAAACAACAGAATTTCAAGCGCGGGCAGACCTTGCAGTGCGGCGGACTGTTCAGCGATGCCTTCCACCGTCAGCAGATTTTGCGGTCGCTCGGCCATTATCTTGGCGACCTGGCGCCGGACCACACCGCGCGGATCAGGCAGAAACGCAACGCGCTGCCAGCGGTTGTCGATCCGTGCGGGGCCGAAACGAATGTGCTGGATGCGCGCCCACGCATGGACGCTGCCGCCGAACGCCGTACGTGCCGCGTCCAGGGTGGCCGGCGAAGGCTTGTCGCACCACGCCGCAATAGCGTCAGTGGTCTTGGTGTTCATATCGGCGAAGAACCGATATGCAGGCACAATCGTGTTATCGACCGCCGACGCGACCATAGCAGCCAGCTGCGGCGGCACTTTCTTGCTCTCAGCCGCCGGGGCTTCTGCGGCGCCAAGGGCTGATACCAGCATCACCAAAAGCAATGCCCCGGCCGCGACCGGGGCATTGATCATCGACGTCGCAAATCTCGTTGTGGGAAACGTCAATGTCAGTCGGCCTCGTCGGCAGACTGCGCATTGAGCAGACCATAGTTGTCCGCGCCGATCTTGTTGAAGAGTCCGATCTGCGTCTCCAGGAAGTCGATGTGACCTTCCTCGTCCTCGAGCAGCTCCTCGAACAATTGCATCGACACGTAGTCCTTCTTCTCGCGGCACAGGTCACGGCTCTTCGTGTAGTGCTCCCGGGCGATGTACTCACCCTTCAAATCGCACTCCAGAACCTCTTTGACGTTCTGCCCGATCATCAACGGAGCGATCGTCTGCAGGTTCGGGTGCCCCTCGAGGAAGATGATGCGTGCGATGATCTTGTCGGCGTGATGCATTTCCTCAATCGATTCCGCACGCTCCTTCTTGGCAAGCTTGCCGTATCCCCAGTCCTCGAGCAGACGGTAATGCAGCCAGTATTGATTGACTGCACCCAGCTCCAGCTTGAGTGCCTCGTTGAGCATGTTGATAACGTCCTTATCGCCCTTCACGTCGGCCTCCTATTCCGGATGACGTTCTGTGGTTGCACCATCAATTTAACCGCAGAACTCCGTTGCGCAAGCGTCCGTACAAGCTCCGATCTTGGCGCTCGACCGCCGCAGCCGTTGCTTGACCGACGTACAGGCATTGGGACAAAGCAGACCTTTCGCCTCAAGTGCTTCGAGACGAGCATAGATCGTGTCGACCGCCAACGGTGCACACCCGCAGCAGTTCATACGCTTGGAAAGGTGGCGCCAGATCACACCGGGCGTCGGCAGCGGCGGGTCGGACTGGGTCATGATATCGAGCAGGGCGAGTTCGACGTCGTGATCCGAGATCACCGCACAAGAGCAGATCAGCATGTGGCGAGGCTCCTACATCGGCCGGGTCGCGACGGGATCGACATATGCATTGGCATTGACGATCCAGCTTGGCGAAACGATGTGCTCGACGCTGCGCAGCGTCAGCGCGTAGGTGCCTGCATGATGCAAGACTTCGTCCACCATGGAATTCTCAATGAGCGCAAATGCACACGCACGCATTGCCGGGCATGTGTTGTGCTGGCACGCGGCGATCATCGATATGGCGAGGCACTCGTCCCGGCAGAAGTCGCACGCATCGAGCGGGCGCACCGAGATCGGATTGCGGGAGGCGACAGCGACCGATTTCGACCAGGAGGCGAGCGCCCCGACAGTGGCCTCGGCATGTTTGGCGCCAAGCAGGTTGGAGTAGAGCCTCCAGACTTCCTGCCAGCAATCGACATCGCTTTTCTGGTAACCAGAGATCCAGCCTCGGAACCCCAGCCCCACGAGGGCTTCGGGTGGATAGCGTCCGGTGCTGCGAAATTCTCCCATCGTCGGGCCGCAAGCGGCACCGAAGCAGGCACGGCGCCCGCTGTTGCTCTTGGTCATGATGTTCTCCAATCGAAGGGGTTCAAGGCCCCGACATCGGACTTGCGCAAATATTATGACTGTTCGGATATAGAAATCGCAGGGTCTGCGGGCTGTCAACTCGAAACACCTGCGTCCAATCGACTATCGCCGCAAAAAATCAGCAGCAGTTTGGAAGCATTCAAAAGTACTTCCCACCTCGGGGCGTCAAGCCGGATTGAACGCACGTCGATCCGCATTCCGCTCACACAGAGGAGGACGTTCCCGCACCGCTGCGTGGCTTGGCGGAGCGGACATGCTTTGGCTTCTTCGCCGCCGCCTTGGACTTTGGATTTTGCGCCGCTTGGGCACGCGCCATCTCCGCAATCGTCGTCTGGTTGAGCACCGAGACGAAAGCATCGAAAGCTGCATCAAAAAGCTGCGTATGACCCGTTTCGGCCGCGCTTCCATCATCCTCGACCCGATCCGGTGCCAATTCCATGGCCCTGACCACATCGCCGACGTGTATTGCGTCTGCCGGACGCGTCAGCCGCACACCGCCGTATCGTCCGCGTTCACCCTCGACAAAACCCGCACGCGACAGCAGGTGCACGATCTTGAAGGTGTTCTGCTGCGTCAATTCCAAAGCCCGGGCCAGATCCGCAACTTTCTGCAATTCGAGGTCGGAACGCGCGCACGCTGCCAAAATGCGAAGCGCATGCGACGTGGCCTTGTTGAGTTTCATGGCTGATGACTTTCGTGTTCTACGGCATCGGGCCGGTTTTTCAGCGAATTGTCACTCTACGTCAACTTATCGTTGCCCCTCCCCTGCCCGCCTGCTCCCAACATGGATACCACATCGGTCCGGCGCCTTGGCCTCCGCCTGCCTCCGACGAATGCTCAGCCCGAGTGATGAGACCAAACGACATTTCAGCTTCGACAACCGGCAGTCTAGAGCCTGATCGGCTGAGATGGAGGCACGACTGGTTTCCATCGAGGCCGTGATTGAGGCTCTCAAACAAAGTGATAGTGCAGGCCACAACGGCCAGACGTGATTCAATCAAAACCTGACCTGCTCTAGCGTTCATCCAGGCGGCAAGCATTCCACGTCGCACCCCGAACCCTGTCTTGATGGCAACATCATACTTTCTTTACGCCATTTGTCATCTTTTTTTGTTGACTCATTTCGTAAGCAATGAGAAGAGCGATATGCGAACGCCCGCACGCCACCGGCACAAGTCGGTGGCGCCATATGCGAGGCACCGAACCCAGGGCCTTCACCCCTGAGCCATCGGAGAAAAAACTGTGCTCAAGACAATCAGGCGTGTAGCGCTGACTGCACCACTCGTCACTCTGGTCGCCACCGGCGTTTGCGCCGCTCCGGCCTCGACGCCATCGCCGCAACAGGTTCTCACAACCTACGCGAATCTCGCCCACGCCGCATATGCCGATTCGCTGACCACCGCCGAGGCGCTGCGGGTCGCGATCGACAGGCTCCTTGCCGAACCCACGGACGCCAATCTGGAAGCTGCACGCAAAGCCTGGGTTGCGGCGCGCGTACCCTACCAGCAGACCGAGGCATTTCGATTCGGCAACAGGATCGTCGACGACTGGGAAGGCAAGGTGAATTCGTGGCCTCTGGACGAAGGCCTCATCGATTACGTCGACCAGTCCTATGGCTCCGATAATCCGGAGAACCCGCTCTACACCGCCAACGTAATCGCCAGTTCGTCGTTGAAGGTCGGCGGAGACACCGTCGACCTGAAGACGATCTCCAAGGAAGTCCTGGCAGAGAAGCTGCAGGAGGCCGGCGGTGTCGAAGCCAATGTCGCCACCGGCTATCATGCCATCGAATTTCTACTCTGGGGCCAGGATCTGAACGGTACAGATGCGGGCGCCGGCAACCGACCCGCCTCTGACTTCGACCCGAAGAGCTGCACCGGCGGCAACTGCGACCGCCGCGCCGCCTATCTCAAGGCCGTCACTGATCTGCTCGTCGATGATCTCACCTGGATGGCCACTCAATGGGACAAAGATGGAGAGGCGCGCAAGGCTGCCCTCGCTGATGGCGGAAAACGTGGTCTGGTGACGATCTTCACCGGTCTTGGCTCACTATCGTACGGCGAGCTGGCCGGTGAGCGCATGAAGCTCGGTCTCTTGCTGCACGATCCGGAGGAAGAGCACGACTGCTTCTCCGACAACACGCACAACTCGCACTATTACGACGCTATCGGCATCCGTAACGTTTACCTGGGCACTTACGCGCGTACCGACGGCAGCGAGGTGAAAGGCCCGAGCGTATCCGATCTTGTCCGCGCCAAGTCGCCGGAGGCTGACCTCGCCGTGCGCAAAGCAATAGATGCAACGGTTGAAAAAATGGCCGCGATCAAGACGCGCGCCGAGAGCGGCGAGCACTACGACCAGATGATCGGCCAGGGCAACGCCGAAGGGAATGCTGTTGTCCAGGCTGCCATCGATGCCCTAATCATGCAGGCAAAGGAGTTTGAGCGCGCGATGGCCGCACTCGATCTCGGCTCGGCCCAGTTTGAAGGCTCCGACAGTCTCGATAATCCTGGCAAGGTCAGCCAGAAATGATGCGTGCTACGTGCAGATCCTGCCGCGCGCGCCCTGAGGGCGCCTGCAGGGTCTCGAAGGAATAAGTATTGAGAACAACGACCGCGGTTTGGGAAAAAATGCCGCGGCACGACGGGGGACGGAACCATGACGAGATTCACCTCGATTGCGGCTGCATCCGCTTTGAGTATCGGCCTTGCCATCGGAACACCGGGTCAGGCAGCGGATCTGGGCGGCGACTGCTGTGCAGACCTGGAAGAACGGATCGCTGAGTTGGAAGCAACAACCGCGCGCAAGGGCAACCGCAAGGTTTCCCTTACCGTAGCGGGCCAGGTGAACCATGCCGTCCTTTTCTGGGACGACGGACGCGAGCGCAACGCCTATGTCGTTGGCAACAAGAACGACCAGTCCAACTTCTCGTTCACCGGAGACGCCGCGATCGCAAAAGGGCTGAACGCAGGCTACACCATCACCATCCGCCTAAAGGACAACCTCGCCGACGAAGTCAGCCAGCACAGCGACGATGGCGACTCCGGCTTCGTTCTCTGGGAGTCCTACTGGTTCGTGGACAGTGAGAGCTTCGGCAAGCTTTCGATAGGCCAGCTATCGCGCGTCTCCGATACTGCGCCTGAAAGCGATTTGTCCGAAACCGGTGTAGCCGGCTACGCAGGCGTGCAGGACATGGGCGGCGGCTTTGCGCTGCGCTTCAGGTCTGGTGCATTGTCGAACATCACGTTGGGCGATGTCTACAATCACTTCAACGGCGATACCGCTAACGTCGTCCGCTATGACACTCCCGTCATCGCCGGCCTCGTTCTGTCTGCCAGTTACGGAGAAGATGACATCTGGGACGTGGGTGCCAGATACGCAGGCGACCTCAATTCCTTCAAGCTGGCGGCTTCGATCGCTTATACCCATGCGACCGACGAAAACGGCCTCGACGGCTCGGGTGATTCATCCCACGAAACTCTCGTCGGCTCCCTTGCAATTCTGCACGAACCCACCGGCCTCAATGCATTGGTTGCCGCTGGCAACCGTTCCTTCGACGATCCGGTCGATGATCAGAATTCGGGCACACTCCGCACGCCCAAAGACGCGAGCTTCATCTACGCCAAGATCGGCTGGCTCGCCAAGCTGACGAGCCTCGGCCCCACCGCGTTCTATGGCGAATACGGCCGCTTCCGCGACTTCATTTCGGCGAGCGGGGATTTCGACGTCGTCGCCGATGCTGGTGGCGTTGTGGGCGGCCGCATCACCGGCAACACCGCCGAGATATGGGGACTGGGTGTCGTCCAGCACATCGAGGCAGCCGAGATGCAGATTTATCTCGGCTATCGCCATCACGACTTCGACTTCGATCTCGTCGACAGCGCAGGCGACAAAGTTGCCGGCGAAGGATTGGAGAGCTTCCAGAGCATCGTCGTCGGCTCGAAGATCGCATTCTGAGCCGAACCTTCCCACGGCTCAGAGACTGGGTCCGGAAGCCTCCTCCCGGCTTTCGGACCCGTTTCTCCATCGCAGGAAGCTTGATTTGAGACGGCACATGGACACGACCAAGACCGATAGGATCCGCAAAAAGCTGTCCTCTCCATTGTCGGCTGCGGCAGGCGCTGCATTTCTTGTCTTGGGGATTGGCGCGGCGATGACACACGCTCATATCCGCACACGCGATGGAGCACCCGACCCCAGCGAGCTTCTGCCAGGCGGTTCCGCGACCACGCCTGGCTCGACCGACCACCACGACGCCTTTTCACGATTTTCGAATGGCATCGGGTTTTCCGGCGAATCCCGCTTCAAGATCGGCAATGCCATCTTCCGCAAGCAGTGGGTTTCGGCTCCCGCGTCCACGCGATCCTCTGATGGCCTCGGCCCCCTTTACAACGCACGCGCGTGCCAGAACTGTCACTTGAAGGATGGTCGCGGCCGTCCGCCAGCCGACGGCGAGGCCGCTGTATCCATGTTTCTCCGTCTCTCCATTCCGCCACAAACGGACGAGCAGAAGGCGCTGCTCGCCGAGCATCGCGCCAACGTCATTCCCGAGCCCACCTATGGCGGGCAGTTGCAGAACTTTGCAATTCAGGGACACCTGCCCGAAGGCCGGATGGCGATCCGCTACGAGGAGCTTCCCGTCACGCTGCGCGATGGAACCGTCGTGCGGCTGCGCAAGCCTTCTTATCGCATCGAACAATTGGCATACGGCCCGTTACATCCTGAGACCATGCTCTCGCCGCGCGTCGCTCCTCAGATGATCGGTCTAGGATTGCTCGAGGCCTTACCCGAGGAGACGATCCGCGCCTATGCCGATCCCGACGACCGCGACAGCGATGGCATCTCGGGCCGGGCAAACGAAGTGTGGTCACGCGAGTTCGGACGCGTCAGCCTCGGCCGCTTCGGCTGGAAGGCCGGCAATCCCTCGATCCGCCAGCAGAGCGCGGACGCCTTCAACGGCGATATGGGCCTTTCGACGCCACTCTTTGCCTCGCCTTCGGGCGATTGCACGGCCGCACAGGCTCTGTGCCGCTCGGCCCCGACCGGCAATTCACCCAAGCCTGAAGACCCGGAGGTGTCCGATCAGCTTCTAGAACTCGTAACGTTCTATGGGCATAACCTCGCCGTGCCCCTGCGGCGCAACGCTGATGCGCCTGACGTACTACAGGGCCGGACAATCTTTGCCTCGGTCGGTTGCGCATCCTGCCATCGCCCCTCGATGACGACAGGAGAGGCTCCCCGACAACCCCACCTATCCAATCAGACGATCTGGCCCTACACGGACCTGCTGCTGCACGATATGGGCGAAGGCCTCGCCGACAACCGGCCCGAGGGTGTCGCATCGGGAAGTGAATGGCGAACGGCGCCCCTGTGGGGCATCGGATTGACACAGACCGTGAGCGGCCACACGTTCCTTCTTCACGACGGTCGCGCGCGCAACGTCGAAGAGGCGATACTCTGGCATGGCGGCGAGGCTCAGCGCACACGCGATGCGTACATGGCCCTTTCCAAGGCCGAGCGTGACGCGCTGGCGGCGTTCGTCAACTCGCTGTGAGAGATGCGCGGCAAGCCAGCGATACAGAAAAGAAACCGGCTTAGATCGCGTTCATGTCTGACAGAACCATGAACGCGAGCCAGCACCTTGTTTCGAGCATGTTTTTTTACGCTGAACGGCTGCATACTTCAGCGAAACATGCTCAGGCCACGCGCGGCCACTGCAACGAACGCGCTTCCAGCCGGTCGCGAAGCTTATCGGCAGGAAGACGCCGCTCGATCCACGGCGAGGCCGCACTTCTCAACCTGGAGGCCAATTCCGCCCGCTTTCCGCCGTACCAGGTAGGCCCAAGAGGCGCCATCCCCTCAGCCTGCATGGACTCGACCGCTGCACCCTCGGCATAGATCACCTGATGCTCGTCGAGTTCGATGTGGAAGTAGTGGAGCGCCTCGGCTTCGTGATTTGAGCAGCGCACGATCGACCGGTCATTCACGAGCGAACCGGCGAGGAACAAAACCCCGTCGATGTAGACAGCATGGCGCGGCGACACATAGAGATCCCGCTGGGGGACGTTTGGTGCGATCGCCGAGCGGCGGAACACGATCGGAGCCACGTCGTCCGCCCAGCCTTCGCCGGCCTTGCGCACAGCCTCCCAAGAGGCAATCCGCTTGATGGCCCTCTCCTGCCCATCCAGTGTCGGCACCAGTTCGCCCGGTTGGAGTTTTTCCACCGCGACTTCGCCGCGTGTCGTGAGGATGCGCGTCCCTTTGAGGAAGCAATTCCGGCCGCGACGGCGTGGTCTGCAAATGCCAAAGAAACAATGCGCTTGCGCACGCGATGGCGTGGTTGCCGCCGAGACAAGGATGGCAAGACCGGCAGCTATGTTTCTGCGGCTAATGGTCTGCGAACTCTCACGATGGTGACCGTCAACTGGGCAATTCACTACGCTCCTCCTCCACCCCGGATGCCATGCCTTTTGTTTGTACAAAGAACACAATAACAATCAATGGACTACATGTGAACACTAATTTTTTGATCTAACCGAGTAACCTGAATTTTGTGCCCTCAATCACAAAGCGTCGCTTGCTAAGCGCGTTGAACCAGCCCCGCCAAGACGACGCACAATAACCGAATCTTCGAGATATCTCTTATGATAACGGAATGACGGTGTTGCGCGGATGGCGGCGTTGGATTGGAGCCCGGTTCGATTCACCATGTTTTCCGAATGCCGGAAACGCCGGCCGGCAACTCACCCGGCATCGCCGGGCGTACTTTCCGTTGAAGCCGCTATTGAAGCTCTCAAATGAAAATAGAGCAGGCGACAAAGCCAGACGTCAGTCAATCAAGACCTGGCCTGCTCCCAGTGGGCGCGGAAAATGCCCGATCCTGGCGACGTCACTGACCTCAGGCAGGCCGCTGAAGTTGATCATTTGACGCCTGATGATGGCCGAATTGGCGAGAAGGCCATCGCGCCGCGGTGCAAACCACGTGCGAATTACATATGTATCGTTCCATGCTGATGCCCTCTGATGTAAATCAAGCGGCAGCAGGCCCTGGTGATGAGCGGGCGCCAAGCGCGTTAAGCGTACAAGCCCCTGATGCATGGAAATATTCCCATCCGTGCGTTCGCCAGGCGTCACCAGAAAAGATGACAGAGCACCTGAGAGAGCCCGAGCAATGGCTATGACCGACACCAAAATTCCGGACCAAATCCACCCCCATGATGCCCAAAAATTGATGGAGGAGGCCGGTCTCGTCCTGATCGACATCCGCACCGAGGGCGAATGGATGCGCACCGGCTTGGCCGAGGGCGCCGTCGCAATGACCGCCGCAGGTCCTGAATTCGTCGATCACCTTCTCGACCTGCTCGGTGGTGACAAGAACAAGCCCGTTGCATTCATCTGCGCGTCGGGCGCCCGCTCCGCGCACGTGCAGCGTTTCCTGCAGGCTCACGGTTTTACCAACGCGATCAACGTTGTCGAGGGAATGACTGGCGGCGCCGGCGCCGGACCGGGCTGGATCCTGCGCGGTCTGCCCACAGTGCCCTATCACCATCGGCGCTTCTGAAGCCGGTAGAGGATCTAGATCGCGTTCATGTTTAACGGAAACATGAACGCGATCCAGCACCTTGTTTCGAGCATGTTTTTCACGATGAACCGCTGCACACTTCAGCTAAACATGCTCTAGAATTCAGCGAGGTACCCGAGCAATTCTGCGCGCTCGGCCGCGGTCAGCTTGCGATAAGCATCCCGTGCCGCCTGTCCCTCACCGCCATGCCACAGAATCGCTTCCTCGATCGTCCGCGCCCGCCCGTCGTGAAGAAGCCCGTCGATGTACCCCGCTGCGACGTCGCGGAGGCGCTGCTCGAGACCCCACAGCGGTGCGGTCCGCCATGACCTCCCGTACGCCGTCTCTGCGTCGCCCGGATTGGCGAGGTCAGTTCCCATGTCGTGCAGCAGCAGATCGGAGAACAGCGCCACCGGCTTACGCGACAGATGCGGCGCCCCCGGCATGTCGCGTGTCGTAAACATCTCGCGGTGGCAGTTACCGCAGCCGAGCCCCACGAAGTGCGCGCGACCCGCCGGATTTGCGATGGCTCCACCCGGCAGCGTCGGCGCAAGCCCCTCCAGATAGGCAACCAACAAAGAGAGTTCCTCTGCGCTGACCTCATGCCCGCCCTTGACCGGCGACCGCCCGTCCGGGGCCGAGCGGCACGCTGGCTGCTCCTGCGTGCAATCGCCGGCCGGATCGGTGGAGAGGGGCGAAGACAGACCCATATCGAGCCTGAACGCATTCGCCGTCTGGGCGGCCAGCGATACCGCAGACGCCTTCCAGCCGAAGCGCGCAAGTCGAACATCCCCGGTCGCAGGATCGACAGCACGCGACACATGCCCACGAATGCCGTCGCCATCCCTATCGTCAGGATCAGCACCGGCCGCGATGTCGTCATCGGCAATCGCCGCGACGAGGCCAAGACCTGCAAGAGGCTGCGGACGACGCAGGGAGACCCGCGTTGACGCTGCGAGCGGACCGGCGCTGAGCTCCAGAACGGATATCTCCGGGCGCCGCAATGCAATGCTGTCGCCATCCCCCAGCGTCACTGAAGACGCCAACCAGTGAACCTCGAAGTGTCCTTCAGGAGCATGCCCAACCACCGCATGATCCTGGAGTTGGCGTCCATAACGGGGATCTCCTGAACCCGCTTGGTCGCCACCATCAAGCCGAAGCACATTTCGGATAAACGTTCCGCGGCCTCCGTCAGGCGAAAGACCGCCCGTTGGATGGCACTGCAAACACGCGCTTGCATTGTAAAGCGGACCGAGCCCATCGGCCCCGTCCGAGACGTTCGGTGCTGCGATCCAGTCTGCCGCAAAGATCGCTGCCCCAATCGCAAAACGTGCCGCGGCCGTTGCCGGCATGTCGCGGAATACTGCCGATTGACCGTCCTCCAGCGGGATGTTCCCACCGGCAAGCGCATTGCGGGAGGCCATCGCAATCAACAAGCCGAGCACGACCGCAAGGCCGGCATAGGTGAAGCCAGAATGACTGCGTCTTTCGCCTATCACCACTCCTCTTGAACCGGATCTTATCATAACGAAGCCGTGTATCCCTCAGGTGCAGCCGCGACGCCGCAGAGCGCCAGCGTTGAGCCTGTAGAATGCCCAAGAGGGCGAACCCGCACTCCCGATTCGGTCAAGCGCTCTTAAGAAATGGCACCTTGTTCTCATACAGTTGCCAATTAACGTCAACGTGAAGGAAACGAAAAGTCCGAACATCCATCCCGCTCCACCGACACAGTGATATGGTGAGCGTCACGTGGCCGCAAATGACAAGACTTTCACCTGTGACAGCACCTTCCCGACGCGGGCGATGATTTGAAATGGTGCTATAATGAGTTTTTGCACGAAGGAATTTATCGATTTCGCGAAACGGACGGAATGAGTTCTAAACCCGTGAGCCTGGACGATACGAGGCCCAGCGATTTCGTGGACAACCCGCGCCTTCCGGGTTGCGCCCTGGTTCGGCACAGCCTCGTGATCGCAACGTTGAGTGCCACCGGCATGCTGGCGGCGTGGTTGGTAATCGGACTGCTCACCCCGGGTGGACTCGCGGCGATCGACCACCGCGTACTTGCCCTGCTCCACAATGTCTATGACCCCAACGATCCGATCGGCCCGGACTGGCTCGAAAGCGCAATGCGCGACCTTACCTCTCTCGGCAGCAATATCGTCGTGTTCATGATCACCGCGCTTGCAGCGGCAGTCCTGGCGATGATGCACAGAAAGGGTCCGGCAATCCTGCTCGCCGTAACGATCACCGCCACATTTCTTCTCAATGCGGTACTTAAATCTGTGTTCGACCGCGCCCGCCCGGATTTTATTGCTCCTTCGATCGACATCGAGACGTCGAGCTTTCCGAGCAGCCACGCTATGCTCTCTGCGGCACTGTATCTGCTGCTGGCAGGAATCGCGGCGCGCGAGATCACTGACCGGCGCCTCGCAACGGCTCTGATTGTTGCCGCCGCCCTGCTGGCGTTCGTCGTTGGCGCGACGCGCATATATCTCGGCGCACATTGGCCCAGCGACGTGCTGGCAGGTTGGCTGCTGGGTGCGGCCACCGCGCTCGCCTGCTGGCAACTGGCACGCACTCCGACGCCGCCGGAACGAGAGCGGCAAGCCGCCGCACACCAAAAGGACGATCTGCCCGCCTGACAATTATCAAGCATCGGCTGGCCGCCATCGGTTATGTCCCTATCAGTGACGCCGTCCGGGCTTCGGTGCGATCAGGCGTGTGCCGGACTGCGGTTTTTCCGCTTCGGTCGGACCGAAACACCGGCCTGAAACGCACGACGGTTAGCCACAACGGAGACACTCATGACCGTGCAACCGCAAAGCATTTCAAGTGACCTTCTCGGCCATAATGCGCGCGGCGCGGTTCTCAAGATCGAGGCGCGCTTCTTCAACAGCCTTGCCAAATACAGTGGTGTCGATGGAGTTTCGCGCAAGCTGGAGCTGCCCGCCGGCGTCACCGTCGGCGACATTATCCGCATGTTCGCGCTACCGCTGGATGATATCTACTTGGTGTTGCGGAATGGCCGCGACATTACGCCGGGGCTCTACCAGGGTGGCGTCGTCAATCAGGATGTCGCGCTCGACGACGGCGACGTAATCGCCTTCTCCGGACCGGTCCCCTACAGCTATGGCTACGGCGCGCCGGTTGTTTGAAGCTCCGTTCAAATATTCGCGATGTCGGATGTAAATTGCGTCACGCGTGCGTGCCAGTGGCATCCCGCCGCAGCGTCCTGCAGCGTCTGACTATTGACGTGCGTCACGCAGTGAAATTTGCTGTGTTTAGAAACGACGCAAACGGCCGTAATGTCGACCAGCAAGGACTCAAGAAGGCCCGGATCTGCTCCAGCCGTTGTCCGCCTTCATCAATTCGGAGACAAGGAGGCGATCCATGTCGAGACCGATGGTGAACCACGTCGCACAGCGAGAGCAGCGCCTTGAGCAGATGCTGCAAAGGCTCGGCGTCGACATCAGCCGTTTCAGGCGTGACGGACATGGCGCAACCTTCGAGAAGGCAAGTTGGAACTGCGTGCGTTGTGCCCAGCCCAACGCATGTCAGGAGTGGTTCGAAAAGCTCGGGCGAGGGCCGATGGTGCCACCGCATTTCTGCCCCAACTGCGATCTCTTGCGGCCTTATCTTCCCTCTATGACTCGCCAATGAACACGATCTGCGATGTACGATCAGACAGCAGCGACTATCCGCTCGTCATCACATACTCAGGTGCCGCAGAAGGTCTCGTGAACCACCTCGTGTGGCGCTGGAGGCATGGCGTAACGTTCACGGCCAGGCTGCTCATCGAACGGCCGCGCCAGAACCTCCAGTAACGATTCGAATGGCGCGAAATCGCTACCCTCGACTCCGGCACGGATTGCCTCTTCGACAAGGTGATTGCGCGGGATGTAGACTGGATTGACGCTGCGCATTCGAGCCTGCGTTTCGCTTGTATCGGAGCCCTCGCGCGCGAGCCGCGCCCGCCATGCCCCCAACCACGACTGTAGGGCGTCCGCGTCTTTTATGGTCGAGCGCAGATCGCTGGCATTGCTGTCGGTCTCCGGGAGCGCATCGCCGAGTTGCCGGAGCAATCGTGTGAAGTCGGCTTCCGAGGCGCGCATCAGACCCAGGAATTGCGTGATGAGCGCACCATCGCCCTCCTCTGCCGTTCGCAGCCCGATCTTGGCGCGCAATCCGGCGATATAATGGACCGTAAAGGCCTCTGCAAACCGGTCGAGCACCTCCGTTGCCGCAGCGATGGCAGCCTCTTGGTTGCTATCGATAAGTGGCAGCAGAGTTTCGGCAAAACGGGCCAGGTTCCACTGCGCAATCGACGGCTGGTTGCCGTAAGCGTAGCGTCCCATTTGATCGATCGAGCTGAAGACCGTCTTCGGATCGAATTTGTCCATGAAGGCGCATGGTCCGTAATCGATTGTCTCGCCCGCAATCGACATGTTGTCGGTATTCATCACGCCGTGGATGAAGCCGATCTGCAGCCATGAGGCAACGAGCGCCGCTTGGCGTTCCGTCACGGCGTTCAGCAGCGCGAGATAAGGGCGCTCGACGCCCGTCAACTCGGGATAGAGCCGGGCGATGACGTGATCGGCCAGGAGCCGCAACCCTTCCACGTCGTCGCGGACAGCGAAGAACTGGAACGTGCCGACCCGGATGTGGCTGCGCGCCACCCGCGTCAATACTGCGCCGGGAAGTGGCGTCTCGCGGAATACAAAGTCGCCGCTCGACACAGCAGCAAGGGCCCTGGTCGTCGGGACACCCAGCGCATGCATGGCCTCGCTCACGATATACTCGCGCAGCACTGGGCCAAGCGCAGCGCGTCCATCGCCACGCCGCGAGAATGGCGTCGGCCCTGATCCCTTCAGCTGGATGTCGCGCCGCACGCCGTCGCGACCCACAACCTCGCCCAGCAGGATCGCACGACCATCGCCCAGTTGCGGCACGAATCCGCCAAACTGATGCCCCGCATAGGCCATTGCGATCGGTTCAGCCCCCGGTGGCACGCGGTTGCCGGCCAGCATCGCGACGCCCGCGGGCGACGCCAGCGCCGCCGCGTCGAGTCCCAGCAACGCAGCCAGTTCCGCGTTCAACTTTATCAGGCGAGGGGCGGAAACAGGCGTCGGATCAAGCCGCGCGTAAAAGCGGTCCGGCAGGCGCTGATAGCTGTTGTCGAACGCAAAGCCCGGATCCAAACCTGTGCCGCTCATCCTGTCTCCAACCATAGCCCGAATTCAGATATACGCCGTGCGCCGCATGCCCGAGCCCCGGTCCGGGTGCAACCTCGGCCCATAGCTGCAAGGGCCCGCTCCAGCACGGTGCACCGGCGCGGCAGACGCCAACACTCCATTCCCATCTAGAGACGCAGGCCCCGACCTGCAAGTAATCGCAAGGCAGCCGACATACCATCGATCCCCTCTTTGCCCCAACGCCATCCCGAACATGCCCGCAAGCCGCATTGCAGGCAGGGCGCAAGACAAATATGTGCTAGGAGGCACAAATGACCTGCCTGAATTGCCTGGCAGCACCTTGATACCCCCGAATTTGACGTATTCTCCCGCAGAAGTGACGCCGATGAAGACTGACACCCCTCGTCCGATCCGCCTCAAGGATTACCAGCCGTCGGAGTACCTCATCGACAAGGTCGATTTGGATTTTCGCCTGGATCCGACCCGGACGCGCGTCAGGGCTCGGCTCAATCTGCGCCCCAACCCTGCCGTCAAGGCTCACGGACCGTTGCAACTCGACGGCGAGCAGTTGGAGCTCGACGAGATCCGCCTCAATGGCGACGATCTCAAGCTGCGGACGGACTACGATCTCACGGATATCGGGCTGACGCTCAAGTCGCCACCGCAAAAGCCGTTCCGCCTCGAAATCGTGACCTACATCGATCCCCACACCAACAAGGCGCTACAGGGGCTATACCGTTCGCGCGGCATCTACTGCACGCAATGCGAAGCACATGGCTTTCGCCGCATCACTTACTTCCTCGACCGGCCCGACGTGCTGTCCACATACAACGTGCGAATCGAAGCCGATGCCGAGGAAGCCCCCGTCCTGCTCTCCAACGGCAACCCGGTCGAGCGTGGAACGCTTCAGCGCGGCAAGCGCCATTATGCGATCTGGCACGATCCCCATCCCAAGCCCTGCTACCTGTTTGCACTCGTCGGCGGCAACCTCTCGTCCATCGCCGCGAGTTTCAAGACGATGTCGGGCCGCAAGGTTGACCTGCGCATCTATGTTGAGCACGGCAAGGAGAAGCGTGCCGCATGGGCGATGGATTCCCTGAAACGCTCCATGCGGTGGGATGAAAAACGTTTCGGCCGCGAATACGACCTTGACGTATTCAACATCGTCGCCGTGTCCGACTTCAACATGGGCGCGATGGAGAACAAAGGCCTCAATATTTTCAATGACCGGCTGATCCTCGCCTCGCCGGAAACCGCCACAGATACGATATTCGAGGCGATTGAGAGCGTCGTCGCGCACGAGTACTTCCACAATTGGACGGGCAACCGCATCACCTGCCGCGACTGGTTCCAGCTCTGCCTCAAGGAAG
>DAIPMW010000010.1:0-133249 GCA_036768475.1 Hyphomicrobiaceae bacterium
GCGCCATCTCACAGCACGCCATTAAAGCGACCCTCGCGGAAATATTGGTTCGCGCGAGGCGCAGCATGGGGATGGCGCGCATCTATCTAAAGAGATCTCACGCTTTCGATACACCTGCAGCAGCGACAATTTCCCAGGTGGCGACGTTGCTCGCGTCGACGACGGCATCGGCAACATTCCCGATCGCGTCAAGATCGAATGCGATTGGCGGTTGATCGAGCCCCTGCGGTACTCCTCGACGCACATTGAGATCCTCGACGCCAACCTGACAGGCGATCTCGCGAGCCTCTCGCGCGCTCACCGGAGTAAAACGGACCTCCTCGCCAGGACGGCGTTGAGCAATCTTGCCCAGATCGGCTCCAATCACGGTCGCGATTTTGGGGTAGCCGCCGACCGTCTGGCGGTCAGCCATCAGCACGATCGGGCAGCCGTCGGGCGGCACCTGGATCGACCCTGGCAATGTCCCGTCGGAAATGAGCTCGACACCCGGCTTACGCTCGATTGCGGGGCCTTGCAGACGATATGCCATGCGGTTGACGCCATGCGATACGGTGAACGGGCGGCCCAACAGCGTTTGCAGTCCGCGCTCGGTAAAAGCATGGTCCTGCGGCCCCATCACGACGCGGATGGGCACAAGTGGATCCAGCACCATTGCATGCGACCAGCGAGGCTCAACGGGCGCGACGCTCGCGCACACAGGTATGCGGTCGCCAGCCCGCAACGGGCGCCCCATCAGGCCGCCAATGCCTGCGCGCGCATCGAGGGAACGGCTGCCGAGTACCGGCGGCACGGCAATCCCGCCCGCGATCGCCAAAACCGCATAGACCCCTTTGGTCATGGATCCGATACGCACAAGCTCGCCTTCATGCAAAATGAATGTGCGATGCGACTGTTCGACTCGGCCAGCACACGCGACGTCGGCGCGCGCGCCAGTCAACGCCAACTGGATTGCACCGCCATTTGCGCGCGCTACCATTCCGGCAAAGGCAAGCTCGACGGCAGCTTCTTCCGGGGAGTTTCCAACAAGCGCATTGGCAAGCCGCAGAGCACGCTGGTCCATAGCGCCAGCCGACGGCAAACCAATACGCGAGAACCCGGGGCGGCCAACATCCTGAATGGTCGTCGAAGGTCCGCACGCGAGGATCTCAAGGTCTATCATGCGACGCGCTCGGCCACCATCTCGCCGCTTGCCGCGCGGGCAGCCAGCTCGTGAAACTGCTCGATCAAGATCGGTTCCAGGCGAACCTGGTCTCCCGGCTCGAAGATCGTCGCAGGATAGCGTTCGGCATCGAACGTGCGCAGCGGAGTGCGACCGATCACATTCCAGCCGGAGGGACCTTCGATCGAACCTATCGCGGTCTGACCGCCACCAATGGCTATGCTGCCGCTAAAAATGCGCGCGCGTGGCGAGGCCCGCCGAGGCAAGGCGAGATGAGGCGGCAGCCCCGACAGATAGGCAAAGCCCGGCAGGAAGCCGAACATCGCGATCGTATATTCTGCGCTTGCATGCGCCTCAGCAAGTTCGTCGCGCGACATGCCAAGTCGACCAGCGGCCTCGTCCAGATCAAGACCGAATGCCCCACCATAGGCGACCGGGACGCGCCAGCGCTTCGCCGTGCTGCGCTTGGAGAGAGGCGCGCCCGCAAGGCGTGAAACCGTTGCCTTCAGCGCCTCGTAATCGGTGACTTGGGGATCGAATACCACAAGGAGAGAGGTATAGGCGATGATCGCCTCGATCACGCCGGGAATTCTCTCGTGCGAAAGTGCCTCGTCGAGTTGCTGCACACGCCGTGAGACCTCATCGCTGATGTGCGAACCAAACTCGATCAATAACCCGCAATCTCCGGCCGTCTTGAGCGTTGCCGACACTTGAAAAGCTGGCGCGGCATGAATTGCATATTCCAGTGCTCTTGCCGACAATACCGCCCCCTATTCTATAAAGTTTATTGTTTGTGTTTTGAGTGTCTATCAATGACGTCCTTTTCGAGTCTTCCGCTTTATAGATACCGATAACAAAAACGCTTGTCGCATCACATCGGTTCTTTCCTGGCCGACGCCCCTTTCTGAGCAATTGGATCAAATGCAAGCGTTGGCTTTGCGTACACGGGTTGGAAACCGTTTTCTGCAACCATGCAAAACGCAAGAACACGACAAACGCGGACATCCGCTCGCTGCCCCATGACGCTGCAGCAAACTCGTCCGAGCATGATGCTCCAATTGGCCCTGCGCCAAATCAACATCCCATCATGCCGGAGTTATTGTCTTGCCCTCATCAACTCATATCTCATCGCTCAGAAGCAAGGCCAGCCTTTCATGGAAGCTGCCGATGATCGGGCTCGGGTTCGCGCTGGTCGCTACAATTTGTAGCGGAGCGTGGCTGCAGATCCTGTCGGAGCGCAGGGCCATGCTGCAATCATTGACCCAGGAAACGAACAACCTCGCCCTCATCTTCGAGCAAAACACCGAGCGAACGGCGAGTGAGATCGATCGAATGATCCGCTATTTGCGGGCGAGCTACAATCGCAGCCAGTTCCGAGCCGACTGGCCGACACTGGTACAGGAAGAATTCACGATCAATCGACGCACTGTGCAGATCGCGATCACCGACGCCAAAGGCATGATGATCACCAGCTCGAAGATGCCGCGGCCGGAGAAGCCGATCGATCTTTCTGATCGGGAACATTTCCGGGTCCACGCCGAGACCGGAGGTTGTTTCGATCGCCTATTCATCAGCACGCCGGTCCTGGGGCGTGTCACCAACAAATGGTCCGTTCAGTTCACGCGCCCCTACTGCGATCAATACGGAACCTTTGCAGGGGTAATCGTCGTATCACTTGATCCCGAGTTCCTGACGCGCAATTTCTCTGGATTGCACCTGGGCACGGATGGGGGACTTGCGATCGTTGGCGACGATGAAATCGTGCGGGCGGGCGCCGGCATTTTTGAGACCAGCGTCGGCCAGCCTCTTGGAAAGGGTGTGCTCGACCCGCCGGTGGCCGGCAATGTGGATCACGCATTCACAAAACTCACCGAGGAAAATTCGGCCCCGAGCGTGTTGGTCGTGCGCAAACTCAAGGATTTCCCTTTGCGGGCAGTAATGGCGCGATCGGATGCGCCGATGTTCAATACGTTTCTGTCGAACCGGAAGAAATACATCTGGGGTGCGGGAATTCTCAGCGGTGCCATCGTTCTGGCCGTGTTCACGAGCATCGTTCGGCGCAGGGCCTATGAGAAGCATCTCGCCTACCTGGCGCGCCACGACGCACTGACCAACCTTCTCAACCGGCGTGAGTTCAGCGATTGCCTCGACCGCTATTTTAGCGAAGGCGTGCGGAAGGAGGCCCCTTTTCATGTCCATCTTGTCGATCTCGACGACTTCAAGCGCGTGAATGACACGTATGGGCATCCTGTCGGCGACGCGCTCCTGGTGGCCGTCGGGCAGCGCCTGCAAAAGCAGGTACGTGACTGCGACGTGGTTGCCAGACTCGGCGGTGACGAATTCGCCATCATCCAAAGGTGCACGGATAGCACCGAGACAGCACCAGACCTGGCAGACAGGCTGTGCAAGATCTTATCCGTACCATATCTCATCGAGGGAAAACGAATCGAGATCAGCGCCAGCATCGGCATCGCCCCGGCCCAGCTCTACTTCGAGAACCAGAACCTTCTCATTCGCGCAGCGGACCTGGCTCTTTACGCATGCAAGGGCGCAGGCGGACACTCGTTCAAGCTGTACGACGAGAGCATGAACGAAGAAGCGCTGGCGCGGCGTGAAATCGAGGAGGGATTGAGCAACGCCATCGCCCTCGGACAACTCGAAGTTCACTATCAACCAATCTACGACATCGACGGTCTGACAATGAACTGCGTCGAAGCGCTGGTCCGGTGGCGCTACCCTGAAAAGGGCATGATCTCACCTGGTGTGTTCATTCCTATAGCTGAGAAATCGGGCCTGATCGTCGAAATCGGAGAATGGATCATGGAGAGAGCCTGTTGCGAAATTGCTTCCCGATCCCCGACATTGAAGGTCGCCGTCAACGTATCTGCCGTGGAATTCCGCGACGGTGACGTTCCCGCAAACGTGCGTCGCGCCCTGTCGTCCTCCGGCATCGAACCGAAACGGCTCAAGGTCGAGATCACCGAATCGACTCTCATGAGCAAGGATCGGACGACGCTCGATCAGCTGGAGCAGATCCGTGCCCTCGGCATCCAAATTTCGATGGATGACTTCGGAACGGGCTACTCATCGTTGAGCTATCTGCAGTCCTACACGATCGACTACATCAAGATCGACCAGTCGTTCGTGCGAGGCCTTGGTCAACGCAAGAGATCCACGGCTATTGTCGAGGCTATCGTTCGACTGGCCCGCGCGATGGATATAACGACCATAGCGGAAGGTGTGGAGACAGAACTTCAGCTGGAAATGTTGCGCACGATCGGGTGCGAGGAAGCGCAAGGTTTTCTATTGGGGCGACCGAACCTGATCGATGAGATCTTTCCGGACGACCGCACAGAAGTCGCAGGCCAGGACAATTCCGTGACTAATGAACGCGATGCCAGTGAGACTGGTGCTGCATCGCCACCAATCGCTCCGACAATGCCCAGCGCCGAAGAGGAAACGGAACTCGATTCGCAATCGGGAAAAAAAGCACCCAGATTGCGGCCTGACAGAACGGGAAATGTCGTGGCTTGCCGCGGCATTTTCCGGTCAAATTTCTACCGGGTGCAATACGCGGGTCCTGTGCGCCCTTCTATGCCACCGTTAACGCTTTCACGCCGTTTCAGATAGCCTGACGATTTTGGCATTCTCTTGATGCCCGGATTGGTCGTCCTTCTCATATTCAAAAAAACCGCGAATGCGCTTCAAGGCGTCATACGTTCGGCCCGAATCGACCATCGTCTTGACCTCGACCAGCGCTTCGAGCAGGTCGTTATCCTTGTTGGAGGCAAGAAGCTCGCGGTGCTGGGCCTGATAGACTTGGAGGGCGACATTCCTGGCCTGCGGTTCAATAAGCAGGGACTGGAGCACGAAATAGAGCTGACGCAGAGGCGTCGTCGCTTCACTCCGCTGCAAAACATGGTCCTCAAGCAAGAAATCCATCTCATTGAGGAGCTCCAGCGTAACCCTTCGGTCAACGCGGACAAGAGCACCATTGATGTAAATACGCTCCTTCGGCTTCAAGTGAATTTTGAGATTGCCCTTCACTGTCCTAACCATCCTAAATCATGTGCGACAGGGCGAGCGATTATGGCGCAACATTGTCATAGACCGGAACGAGCCGGAGCAAGACTAATAAGACGGTGCACCGGAAGCCGGACCGCCTCCATTCCAAGCCAATCAGACTCTAGTTGCTGATGCGGCAGGAGTTCTCGCCCAATTCAATCAGCAGCTCGCTGACCTCGATCGGAACATCGCTGACATCGCAAAGCACGCGCCGGAACGAGAGATTCACGTCATCCATGTCGCGCGCGAATAGCTCTTGAAGAGCAGCGTCGGGCTTGCGGACATTGACCAGCCAGACCACGCGACCGACCGGCCGGCGAAGCCTCTGGAGATAGCTTGCAGTAATAATTGGCGCGGCAAGATCGGCCTCTTCTCGCAGGCGAGGCAGGCGGGCCGCATCCACTAATGCCCTCTCAGTGCACACGACCCGCCCTTCGAAGCGCCACACACGAAGGATCTTGTGCACATGCGGTGCCCGCCCACGCTCAGCCGTCATTTGAAGCAAATTTTGCTCGGCGGAAGAGGCGCCAACAAGTTGGGCATCCACAACGGATATTTCGGCATCGATTGGACGGCCTGCCTCGTCACAGAGCCAAGTGTCGAAATCACCGCACCAGTCCGAGGGCTCCTTGATGAAGGTACCGCGACCGCGCTCGCGAACAACCAAGCGCTGACGCGCCAACTCGTCGAGCGCCTTGCGCACGGTGCCGATGCTCACGCCCAACTGGCGCGAAAGCTCCGCATCGCCGGGGATGACCATCCCACCTTTCCACTCTCCGTTCGTAATTTTGCTTTTCAGGCTCTCGTGAACCTGCTGATATAGCGGCCCGCTGAAATTGGCTTGAAGCGTCACGTGACTCCCCCCTTCACGCGACCCGCCAAGATTGATCGGCGACGAGTCGTTCATACCTCCGCTAGGTAAGCCGAACTTACCCCCTTTGTCAACGACCGGGCAAGGCTGTATTTGTGCGAGTTCATAGTAGTATTCGGAAAGAAATGTGACGCCTATGGGAAGCGGCCAAAGACTTCGTGATCTTCGGGAGGCAGCAGGTCTCTCGCAAGCAAAGTTGGCGGAGCTGACAGGCGTCACGCGCAATGCTGTTTCCCAATGGGAAGGAGGGGAAACACAGCCCTCGTCGCGCCGGCTTGCCAAGCTTGCCAAGGCACTGCGGGTGCCGATCGATGAGATCATGGCATCACCTGCACAAGCGCGTGACCGCATCCTCAATGCGGCGGAGCGGCTGTTCGACAGGCTGGGGATCGCTGAGGCAAATGTCGACATCATCTGCGCAACAGCCGATGTCACGCGGGGGCAGTTCGATTCGATGTTCGGATCGCGTGACCGGATGCTCCAGGAGCTCATCCGTAGATTCAATGCGCAAGCATTCGCAGAACTGCGAAAGTCTCCGCCACGATATGGTTCATTGGCAGCGCGACTGAAATATCTGCTGCGGGCATTCTACGTCAACGATCTCAGAAACATCAATCTCAAGGCCGCTTTCGTCGCCTACTCCTGGCAGTGGAACCGTGAGCAGGACCGCGAGAATTCAATTCAGTTCTATGAGTTCCATGAACTCGTCATTTCGCTTTTCAACGACGCCGCATCAAAGGGGCAGATCCGCCATGGCGATTTCCACGCCGCCTCGCACCTGATCTTCGCGGCCTACGTGCAGGGACTGCGGCGGGCTATTTTCGAAACTTACGACGCCGACCAGCTCGTACAGGCGCTCGAGCCTCAGCTCATGATCATTCTGGAGGGATTCGGGTTCCGCGATATTCCCGGCTTCTCCGAAACGGAAAGCGGCGGCTAATTCACGGCTTCGACGGAAGCACGACTGCTTCATCACAGCTGATCAGACTCTAGCCCCCGGCAGTGGCCGACTGACATCGGCCACTGCGGCCTGCCCTGCCCCCATGATTGACGAGACTGATGCACACCTTCGCTTGAAGGTGGATCGGCTCGATTTCAGCCGATCGACCTCCAAAAGCGGATGCCAAGCACTTGAAATTCCATACGACCGCAGGCACGGCGGCACCGCCAATCGTCAGAAGTATATTTAAGTATTATTCAATATCTATACTTTGTATATTCTACATTTTAACTATTATTACTATAATTTTATTCAATTTGTGCTAGAAAATCCCCGCGTTCGGCTCATGGAATGCCTCGGTTGCGTCATCGCCCGTGTGCATCACCATGGCCGAAATTTAGCGGCGCCGACGGAAGTTCCGGCGGCGAACAGACGGGGGAAGGCATGTCCACTAGCGCGAGATCCATCAAGAGCCGAGACTTGGAAGCGGACCTCGGTCCGGCGGAGCCAACCGCGTTTGACCGTCAGACAGCCGCCATTGTGCGCAGCTTCAACACCTGGGCCTTCAAGCGCGCACAACCATCCGAACCCGACTTGCTGGCACAGACGGTGGCAACACGGATCGTACACGACCAACCCATCTCCTTCGTCCTTTACTGGGGCAAGGGGCCCCGCACATCGGTGGCAGCCCCCGAAATCACCTGCCTCGACTATCTTGCTGCGATGGGCGCGCGCATCGCCAATGCCTATGAGCACAGTGCGCACTTCAATCTGTGCCTCACCGATACTCACGCCCGGCTCAATGGCCACAGTGAGGAATCGATCGACAGGTATTTCGATGGCGTGGCCGAAGCGGCCAAGTCACTTGGGATGGCGAGCGAGCGGCTCAGCCGTCTTACCGCGGGGCTGGGCGCTATTGCGGGCGGTAATACCCACACCGAAGAGCAGATGCTGGACGCGCTCGAGCGTTGCGCTGCCCGCTGGTACCGCGGCACTGGGGACGTGCGAGATGGAGCGCGCACCTATCTGGAGATGAACCGCCTGGAAAGCCGCGCCGTAGCGGCGTGCTACCGCGGCAGCATCTTCGTCACTTTCAACGGACGCGACTACCGGGACATGTTCCCGGCCACCATGCCCGTCTTCTACATGTACTCGCTTCGGCGCGGCACCGCGGTCAAGCCGTGGTTCATGAACGAGGACTGCAGGCCCTATGCCGATGCGGATGCGAACGACGAGACGGGGGCTGCATGATCGATGCACTGCCCGACCTTTCGTTCATGAGCCTTTGCATCGTCGGAGCGGGTCTCGTGATGGCGGGAGTCGTAAAAGGCGCAACGGGGCTCGGTTACGCATCATGCGCCTTGCCGTTTCTCGTCTATACGGTAGGTCTCAAGATCGCCATTGCGTTCGTACTCATTCCGGCGATGGCGACCAACGTCTCTATGGCGCTCGGCAATGGTCATCTGATGCCGACACTACGGGAGTTTTCACGACTTTATGTCGCGATGCTGCCGGGCATCGCTCTGGGCGTCTGGCTGCTTGGGCATGTCGACACGCAACTGGCCGTGATGGCACTCGGCGTTTCCATCATTTCCTACTCGCTTTTTTCGCTCGTCCGGCCGCAAATCCTGCTGCCGCATGCTCTTGCAGGCGCGCTGCAGGTGCCGGTAGGACTTGTCAATGGCGTGCTGACCGGGCTAACCGGCTCGCAGGTCATGCCAATGGTTCCCTATTTTCTTGCCAGTGATCTGGAACCCAAGCGCATGGTCCAGGCGATAAACCTCGGCGTCACGCTCGCGTCTGCGGTGATGCTGTGCGGATTGGCAATCTCAGGCCTCGCGCACGGATCGGTTATCCTCGCTTCAGTTTTGGCGATCGCACCTGCCTTGTTCGGCGTCGAGATCGGACAGCGGATCCAGCAGCACATCCCAGCGCAGGCGCTGCGGGCGGCGATACTCATCGTGCTCGCGGTCGCGGGTGTGGGGCTGATCCGTCGATAGTTGATTTGAAATCAACTGCGGAGCACTTCGAGTTTTGCATGGATAGCCAATCGAGCGTTCGGATCAGCCTGCAGGCGGCGACGCTTTCCCGCAGACGAGGGCCACAATGCCATTGCCGGGAGCGATCTTGACCCATGTGACGTTTGCGGGCAGCCCTGCCTCATCGAACTTCGTTGCGGCCGTTATCTCGGCCTGCTCGCTCGTCTTGCAATCGATAATCACGTTCGACCTGCGGGAGCCCAGAAATCGCTCGATCTTGTGAACTTGTGCAAGATAGCGTCCTTCGTTCTTCGGCAGGGGCTGCACGCTTTGAGTATCGAGCACGCGGAAGCTGTCGGTTCGCGGAACCACATAGGTCCAGGGCGACAAAGGCGAGGACACCGGCGGTCCCTCCTCGACAACAATGAACTGCTCAGGCAGGGCGGCGGCGGTTCGCTTGTACCAAGTCGCCTCGTTCCAACCGCTGTAAGCGATCATGGCGAATGCTGCGGCGAAGGGAATGATGGCCCGCGGGAGGCGCCGCCCAGACCAGCGAAACACGATATAGGCAACCGACGCACCGAGAACGCCGCTCATCAGCGCTGCAATCAGAGTGAACACCATGCCGGCAAGCCTTCCTCGTCGTTCGATTCATTCGCAACTTGTGCAGATATTGGAGCGGATCAGGCTCTAGGCGGCACGTGGCCTTAGCCACACGCCTCCGCCGCCAACAGGCTCGCCCTGCCCTGTGCAGGCCCGGCGCGCCTCATTCAGCGTGCCCCCATCTGGTGTGAAGAGGCCAAGGCCGACTGCAGCGTTTTGACAACCGTGAAGGCGTCGCGCAAGTGGTTGCGCTCGAAATGTGAGAGCTCCGACAAAGAAAGATAGTTATTGGGCTTCTTGCCGGCGCGAAACTGGGCGGCCTGATGCTTCAGCCGGGTGATTGAGATGAACTCGAACGCGTCGAGCAGATCGCGGGCTCCCTCCTCGGAGAGAACGCTCGCCTTGCGTCCAGCCTCCAGCCGGCGATGGGTGTTGACTTCGGGAATCGAGGCTTCCAGCGCATAGAGGCGAGCGATATCGACGATCGGCACGACGCCGCCATGCTTCAGGTCGATCTCGCCCTTATGCTCCCCCATCCGCGGCACCGAAATGTTGCCGAAGAAGCCGAGCGGCGGCGTATGCGTCAGAGAGTTCGACAACATGTGGGCGATGAAGATCGAATTTGCCCGTGCATAAGGCAGCATCTCCTCCCGAAGCCGGTTGTAAAGCGTTTCCTCACCGCGAATCGCGCGCAGGTCGAACATGACCGAGGCCAGCATCTGAGCCATGGGTTCGGGCTGATCGATCCACTTGCGGAAATATCGACGCCAGACCGCGAGCGGCTGGCGCCACTTGTCGGTCATTGCCATCATCTCGCCGGGGCAATAGACGTAGCCGGCTTCATTGAGGCCGTCACAAACCATGCGGGACAGGGACTTGAAATACTCGCCGTGCGCGGCCTCGTCGTAGTCGTCCGACAGGATCATGCAGTTGTCCTGGTCGGAGACGCCGGTCTGCTCCTGGCGGCCCTGCGAGCCGCAGGCTAACCAGAGATAGGTTACCGGTGCTGGGCCCAAGCGATCCTCTGCCAGCGTAATGAGCCGGTTCGTCACCGCGTCGGTTACGCTGGAGATAATGTGGCCGATCTTGTGGGCGGATGCACCGCTGGCAACGAGCGAGACCAGCAGCTTGGGTACGTCCCCGACGATCGCAGCTATGGATCGGACGTCGGGCTTGCGACCAATCTCGCCGATCATGTAGACGGCCGATTTCGATTGCGCCCGGATGAGGTCGGTCTGGGTGAGGATGCCAGTCAGGCGACCGGCTTCGACCACGGGAACGTGACTGATCTTTCGTTGCATCATCGAGGCAAGAGCATCAAAGGCCAACGCATCCGGCGCCAGCGTCAACGGCCGATGGGTCATAATGTCTGCGATCTTGACGTCACATGCGCACCCTTCCGCAACCACCCGGTCGCGCAGGTCAGCGTCGGTGAGAATGCCGACGATCCTCTCGCCCTCGACGACGGGGAGGCAGGAGATGCGGCGGTCGCGCATGATGCGCGCGGCAGCGTTGGCCGTGTCGCCGGGCGTGATGTTGATCGGATCGCGGGTCATCAAATCGCGGGCGGTCATCACCATGAGGTCGAGCCCTGCACCGGGCACGTCATCCTGGGCGGCCGACCCGGACGATCCGGCGAGAGGGGTAAGGCCGACGCGCTCAATGCCGATCGGCTCGAAATAGCGCTCGAAATGCGGGTGGATGTCCGTCATTTCCATGAATGCTTCGCGCGGCACCTTGAGTATCAGGCCGCCCTTCAGGGCCAGCGCACGGTATGTCGAACGTCCGCTCCCCAGCAGGGCACGGATGCCGAAGGCCTGACCTGAGCCGATACGGCCGAAAATCTTGCCGGTCGCGGAGCGGATCTCAACCTCTCCGGAGTGGATGATGTGGAGACTCTGATTTTCCTGGCCCAGTTCCAGGACGGTCTCACCGTCATCGAAACGCTGCTGGTGTACAGCCTTCGAGAGCTTTTCAACGGCGTCGGCGGGCAGCAACGCGAACGGATGGCAGCTTCCCAGGAAGGCCTCGATATCGGCGGGCGTCAACGTCACTTGAAATACCTCGCTTGGTAATTTGCCACTCCGCGTGCACCAGGGCTCAGCGGCGATGAGCGACGACCTGCACCAACATGGATGCACCAAAATCGAACGGGCCCCACGATACCGCAGGGCCCGCCCAAACGTCATTGATCGTGATCCATTAAGGGCACGATATCAGTGGCCGGTCGCTCCGCCAGCGCCGCGCGGAATGCGGACGCTCTCGACCAGATCCTGAATGTGCTGCGGCGGAGGCACCGTCACCATCGAGACGACGTAGGCCACCCCGAAGTTGATGAGCGCACCGATCGTACCGAAGGCCTCAGGTGAAATACCAAGGAACCAATTGGCTGGAACGTTGGCGGCCATTTCGGTGCCCTTGATGAAGAACCAGCCCTTGAACCAGAAGATGTAGACCAGGGTGGCACCGATGCCCGCGACCATGCCCAGGATCGCTCCGTGCGAGTTGATGCGCTTGGAGAAGATACCCATCATAAGCGCCGGGAAGATCGAGGACGCCGCCAGTCCGAAGGCCAGAGCCACGACCTGTGCGGCAAACCCAGGTGGATTGAGGCCGAGGTATGCGGCCACGCCGATCGCGAACGCCATCGATATTCGAGCGGCCATTAGTTCGCCGCGCTCGGTGATGCCCGGATTGATCATGCCCTTCAGCAGGTCGTGTGAGATCGCTGACGAAATCGCCAGCAGAAGACCCGCAGCCGTCGATAGAGCGGCTGCAAGACCGCCGGCAGCAACGAGTGCGATCACCCAGTTCGGCAGCCCCGCAATCTCGGGGTTGGCCAGGACCATAATGTCGTTGTCGATCTTGGTAAGCTCGTTCTCGGCGCCGCGCGGACCCTTGGGATTATAGTATTCTAGCTTGCCGTCGTTGTTCTTGTCCTCATACTTGAGCAAACCGGTGGTTTCCCAGTTCTTGAACCAGTCCGGACGCGTCTCGATCGACATCGGCTGGCCCTGGGCACCGTTCGGCCACAGCGTCTGCGTCAGGTTGAGGCGGGCCATCGCGCCGACAGCCGGAGCCGTCGTGTAGAGGAGCGCAATGAACACCAGCGCCCAGCCTGCCGACCAGCGCGCATCTGCCACCTTCGGCACCGTGAAGAAACGGATGATGACGTGCGGCAGACCTGCGGTGCCGATCATCAGTGACATGGTGTAAAGGAACATGTCGAGCTGGCTTCTCAATGGACCATCGTAGGCACCGAAGCCGATCGCCTGGATGGTCTCGTTGAGCTTTTGCAGCAGCGGTACGCCGGAGACGTGGTTGCCGATCAGACCCAGCTGCGGGATTGGATTGCCCGTCAGGTTGAGCGAGATGAAGATCGCGGGAATTGTGTAGGCAAGAATCAGCACGAGGTACTGAGCGATCTGCGTGTACGTAATGCCCTTCATACCGCCGAGCACCGCGTAGACGAACACGATGGCCATGCCCGCATAAATACCAATGTCGACCGGCACCTCAAGGAAGCGCGAGAAGGCGACACCTACACCACGCATCTGACCGATCACGTAGGTGATGGAGATGGTGATGAGGCAGAGCACGCCGACGAAGCGCGCCGTCTTCGAGTAGAAGCGGTCGCCGATGAACTCAGGCACCGTGTATTTGCCGAATTTGCGCAGGTAGGGCGCGAGAAGCATCGCCAGAAGCACATAGCCGCCGGTCCAGCCCATGAGGAACTTGGCGCCCTCATAGCCCTGAAATGCGATAAGGCCGGCCATCGAGATGAACGAAGCCGCCGACATCCAGTCGGCCGCCGTCGCCATGCCGTTGGCAACAGGATGAACGCCGCGGCCAGCGGCATAGAACTCGCCCGTCGATGCAGCGCGAGCCCAGATGGCGATCCCGAAGTAGAGCGCAAACGATGCGCCCACCACGAGATAGGTCATTGTCCTCAGATCCATGGTTGGTCGCTCCCCGCCTTAATCTTCGTGAACGTCATACTTGCGGTCGAGCGCATTCATGCGAACCGCATAGAAGAAGATCAGAAAAACGAAGACATAAATGGAACCCTGCTGGGCCATCCACATGCCGAGATCCATGCCACCAACCATGATGCCCTTGAGCATCGGCCGCAGAATGATCCCCATGAGGAAGGAGACGATGAACCAAATCGCGAGACAGAATGCCACGAGCCGCAAATTTGCGGCCCAGTAGGCTGCCCCGTTTCCATTTTGTGTAGCCATTTGCTTGGACTTCTCCCCAGAAGCTTATTTTCTCTTCACGTGACGTGTCGTCCCTATTCCTCCCGAGCAGACAACACTCGAGTCGGACTTTGGGCCTGTATTCCAATTGACCCGACCTCAAAGCTTCACGCAACGCACCAAAAGTCGATCTAGCCAAAAAGAATTTATGCGTCCCAGCATCTTCACAGTTTGCATTGCTGCAACCGCGTTATCGCATTGCAGCATTCATGCTCCGCTGGCGGTTAGACCAGAAAATTGGGGCTCGCAGAACCGAAGCTGCCCATAATCGCGTAATTCCAATGCACTTTTGCGACGCTCGAAATCGATGCGGTCGGCAAGACGATTCTTGCCGTATGCGCATTGAGACGCCACCAAAGTCTGTAGCGCTCACGCAACAACTTTTGGCGGAGGTCAAGATTCGGTGCCGGGAACTCGTGCTAAACTTCACGCCCGAAACTGACAAGGCGCCGCCGCCCTAGAAAGAACGCCACATCAATGGACGCCAGGCGGCCCAGGGAGGACATTCTATGGCGAAATCCGTTCTCGTCGTCGACGACGAGCCAAACATCATGCTCTCACTTGAATATCTGATGAAGCGTGCGGGCTACGAGGTGCGGCTTGCTCGCGATGGCGAAGAGGCGCTGGCCTCGGTAATTGCCTCACCGCCTGATCTCGTTCTTCTCGACATCAATATTCCCAAACGCAACGGCTACGAGGTCTGCCAGGCGATACGCTCCAATCCGGACCTGAAAAATGTGCGGATCTTGATGGTCACCGCCAAAGGCCGGGAAGTGGAAATCGAGAAGGGGCTCGCACTCGGCGCAGACGGCTACGCCACAAAGCCATTCTCAACGAAGGAACTGGCGGAACGTGTCGCCAAGCTTCTGAACGGTTCGGAAGCCTGACAGGATCGAACGCCGCACATGACCGAACGCCTCAGTCTCCGAGTCAGGATCTTTCTGTTCTTTGCACTGATCGCAGCCACAGTGCCGCTTTTCCTCGGTCTCGGCCTTTGGTTCGCCGCGCAGCGGATTGACGGCAACTCAACGCCTCATCTCGTGCTGTTCGGAGGCATGGCTGGCTTGGCACTGATCGGCATCATCATCTGGGTCTGGCAGATGTTCGACCAGAATATCGCGCGCCCGATCCAGGCGGTTGCTCGCGACCTGCAGACTCTCATGCATGCCAACCCGCAACATGCACCGGATACACACACGACACGCTACCTTGGATTGCTTGGACCGGTGGTCCGCGAGATTGCCGCGGCGTTCGCCGACGTGCGGGCTGACGTCGCCAAAGAAGTCGACGAAGCGACGCGCTCTGTGGAGGAGCAGCGCCAACAGCTGGAAGCCATCCTGCGCGAACTCAATGAAGGCGTCATCGTCTGCAATGCAAACCATCGCATCCTGCTTTACAATCGACGTGCGTTGCAGATTCTGGGCGTGGCTGCGGAGATGGGACTGGGGCGCCCCTTGTTCTCAATCCTCAACCAGCAGCCGTTCATACTGACGCTGGATCGGCTTACGAGCCGCTTTCTGGAGGGGCGCCATACAAATCACCCCGAATACCTCATGACGAACCTGGTATTCGCGAAGACCGACGGCAGCCTGATCCTTGAAGGACGCATGAACCTCATTGTCGATGAGGCGAAAAAGTCGATCACGGGATACGTCCTGACCTTCGATGACGTGACCGAAGAGCTCAAGAGCCTCATCACTTCGGACCGCCTGATGCGATCGACGCTGGAAGAGTTGCGGCACCCGGTTGCAAGCCTGAGAGCTGCGGTGGAAATGCTGCAGGAGATACCGGACAGCGACACCGAAGGTCGTCGCGCCTTCGAGAAAGTGCTGCGCGAGGACAGTGCAAAGCTTTCCAGCGACCTGGAGCACTTCGGTGACGAATATCGCGCGATCGTCACCAGTCAGTGGCCGATGAGCGATGTTCACTCAGACAACATGCTCAACGCCCTCACCCGTCGCTATCGCGACGACGAAAGCATCACCTGCGACGTGACGGGCGATCCTGTCTGGCTCAGGTGCGACAGCACGACGATCGTCGCGCTGATCGATCACATCATTCGCAAAGCACTGGTCGAACTCGACTGCGACACGTTCCTGCTGCAGGGGCGCGAGGGCGCAAAGCGCGTCTACATCGAGGTCACCTGGAATGGCGCGGTCGCGAGCCCGTCAATGCTGGAGCGGTGGCTCAGCGAACCGATCGAGCGCGGGCTGGGGCTTAGCGGCGCGGAGATCCTGGAGCACCACAAATCGGAAGTATGGTGCGAGCCTACGGCGAACGGAATGGCACGGCTGCGCATTCCGCTGCTGCCGCCGAGCACGGCACATACGGCAACGACATCGACCTCGCCGTTGCCGATCCGGTTGGAGTTCTACGACTTCAAACTGCTCAAGCCTGAGCAGCTGGGCGCGGTCGCAGAGCGCAGCCTGCGCGACCTCACCTATGTCGTGTTCGACACCGAGACGACCGGGCTGGAGCCTTCCAACGGTGATGAGATCATCCAGATTGCGGGGGTACGGATTCTCAACGGCCGGATCCTGACAGGCGAGGCGTTCGACTACCTGGTGGACCCCGGCCGTCGCGTGCCGCCGCTCGCCACGCGCATCACGGGCATCAGCCAGGAGATGGTCACGGGCAAGCCGAAGATCGAGGACGTTCTGCCACGCTTCCATGACTATGTCGGCGATGCGGTGCTGGTGGCCCACAACGCTGCGTTCGACATGAAATTCCTGCAACTGAAAGAAGGTCTGTGCAAGATCAAGTTCGACAACCCGGTTCTCGATACCGTGCTGCTGTCGGCGATCGTACACGATCACACGAACCAGCACACTCTCGACGCGGTTGCCGAGAGGTTCTCGATCGAGATCCCGCCGGAAACCCGCCATACCGCGCTCGGGGATTCACTTGCCACGGCCGGTGTACTGCTGAAACTTGTAGAGCTCTTGGAGGTACACGGCATCCGAACGCTTGGCGAGGCAATTGCAGCCTCCAACAAAATCGTCGAAATCCGGAGAAGACAGGCGAAATATTAGAGCATGTTTAGCTGAAGTGCGCAGCGGTTCAGCTAAACATGCTCAAAACAAGGTGCTGGATTGCGTTCATGTTTCCGTCAAACATGAACGCAATCCAGGCGGGCGGAGGCCTGGCACAGCCGAGGCGGTGGAAAGCGGAGTTCACAGAGGGTCGCAGCACGCTTCACGAACCCGGCCGGTAAAATCGCGAGGGCAAAGGAAAGGCATCAGGCATGCCACACAATGGTTGGGGCCCATCGGGCCGACACCTGCTCCGACCGCGCCGTCCTGAACGTGCGCTCGCAATCGCCGTGCTTGGCGTCGTGCTGTTCCTGAAGCCGTTCCTCGGCATATTCGACAGGGGCGGCCAGGTGACGGTCTGGGGGGTGCCGCTTCTCTACGCTTACCTTTTCGCAGCATGGTCACTCGTCGTCGTTCTCACTGCGGTCGTCATGGAAAGTCGTGCAGAGCATGCGCCGCACGGCTCGGAGGAGGATCTGTCCGGCTCGGGGGGCTCGCCGGCGAACGCCGGCCCGGTCGAGCATCCGGCATACCCTAAACCGAAATGAGGGATGAACGATGCTGTCGACATGGATCGTTCTGACGACGTCCCTAACCTACCTGCTGGCCTTGTTCGGCGTTGCCCACTATGCCGACCGCATCGCCAAGTCGGGACGGCGACAAAATCTCATTTCAAATCCCTATATCTACTCCCTTTCGATCGCAGTCTATTGCACCAGCTGGACCTTTTACGGCAGCGTCGGCCGGGCCGCCACGTCGGGCGTCGGCTTCCTGCCGATCTATCTCGGCCCCACGATCGTGTTCACCGCGGGCTGGTTCGTGCTGCGCAAGATCCTGAGGATCTGCAAGAGGCAGCGCATCACGTCAATCGCGGATTTCATCGCCTCTCGATATGGCAAGAGCCAGCTCATCGCAGGCGTCGTCTCCATCATTACGGTTGTCGTTATCATTCCCTATATATCCCTGCAGTTGAAGGCCGTGGCGGTTAGCTTCGGCGTCGTTCTGGCGAGGGATACACAATCGGCGGCTGCGGGTGGACTGGGCGCCTACGACATCGCCATGCTCGTCACACTGGTCCTTGCGGCTTTCGCCGTTCTGTTCGGCACGCGCCATATCGAGGCGACTGAGCATCATGCCGGCATGGTCGTGGCAATCGCCGTGGAATCGGTCGTCAAGCTCATCGCCTTCCTGGTGGTTGGTGCATTCGTCACATTCGGCCTGTTCAACGGGTTTGGCGATCTGTTCGCCAAGGCCGCGTCGCATCCGGAGCTCGCCAAACTGACAACGATGGAGACCGCGGGAACCAACTGGTTGACGCTGATCCTTCTGTCGATGGCGGCGATCTTGTGCCTGCCAAGGCAGTTCCAGGTGACATTTGTGGAGAACACCGACGAGAACCACCTGACGCGGGCGACGTGGCTGTTTCCGCTCTACCTTCTGGCGATCAATATCTTCGTCCTGCCGATCGCGTTCGGAGGACACCTGATCTTCGGCAGCTCGGGGATCGACGCGGATACCTATGTACTGGCCTTGCCGCTCAGCGCCGGCCGGCCGATGTTGACGCTGTTCGTGCTGATCGGCGGTCTGTCGGCGGCAGCCGCCATGGTGATCGTGGCGACGATCGCCCTGTCCACGATGGTTTGCAACGACCTCGTCATGCCGGCGCTGTTCCGCGTCATGGAGAAGCGACTGGCGGGACGGCGCGACCTTACCTCACTCCTGCTCAACATTCGCAGGTCGGCGATCTTCCTGATCCTGCTGCTGGCCTATCTTTATCTCGCGGCGGCCGGCGAAACCTATCATCTCGTGACGATCGGGCTCGTGTCATTCTGCGGCGCAGCGCAGCTCGCGCCGGTGATGTTGTTTGCGCTCTTCTGGCGCGGGGGCACGCGGAATGCTGCATTCGCCGGACTTACGGCGGGCTTCTCCATATGGTTCTACACGCTGTTCCTGCCATCGTTCGCCAAATCGGATCTGCTCCCGCAGAGCTTCATCAATGAAGGGCCTTTCGGACTCGCTCTGCTGAAACCCTACGCCCTGTTCGGACTGGAGGGTCTCGATACAATCTCACACTCACTGTTCTGGAGCATGGTGTTCAACGTTGGCGCGTTCCTGATCTTTGCCCTTTATGGGCGCCAATCGCGCATCGAGCGCATCCAGGCGACTGTGTTCGTCGAGGCCTTCAGCGAGCAGCAGCCGCGCATGCTGGGGGCACCTCATCTGGAACGCGGCGGAGCGAGCGTCGAGGGCCTCCGTCAGGTCGCCGTCAAGTTCGTCGGCGAGGAGCGCGCGGCGGAGGCATTCAAAGCGCACGCAAGTTACCTCGGCCTGGCTTCCGAGCGAGAGCTTCATGTGGATACCGGCCTCATGCGGCTGGTCGAGCGGCTGGTGGCGGGCAGCATCGGCGCGGCCTCAGCGCGAGCCGTGATGGCCTCGGCAGTCAAGGCCGACCAGGTCAGTCTGGAAGAAATCATGGAGATCCTCGACGAGACCTCACACGTGCTCGAGTACTCGCGACAGCTGGAGCAGAAGTCGAATGAGCTGGAGATCGCCAGCCGCGAGCTGAAGGCGGCGAACGATCAACTGCGCGAGGCGGACCGGCTCAAGGACGAGTTCATGTCGACGGTGAGCCACGAGCTGAGAACACCTCTCACCTCAATCCGGTCCTTCTCGGAGATCCTCCAGGACGATCCCCACATGCCTGCCGAGCAGCGCAACGCGTTCCTGGACATCATCGTGTCGGAAAGCGAGCGGCTGACGCGTCTTATCAATCAGGTGCTCGACCTCGCCAAGATCGAGGCTGGCCAAATGCAATGGCGCATTCGCGATATCGAAGTCGGCGCCATCTTGCGCGAAGCAGCAGCTTCCCTGACGCCGATCTTCAATCGTGACGACGTCGCACTGGAGGTTTCGCAGGTGCCTGACGACCTGCCACCTGTCCGCGCCGATGGCGACCGCCTGATCCAGGTGATGATCAACCTGATCTCCAATGCGGAGAAGTTCTGCCCCAAACCCGGCGGGCATGTCGAGGTCGTCGTGCGCCGCGAGAATGGGATGGCGCGCATCTCCGTTATCGATAACGGTCCGGGGATTCCGGAGGCGGACCGCGAGGCGATCTTCGACAAGTTCTATCAGGTGAAGGATCGGGGCATGGGGGACGGAAACCCACTGGGCACCGGCACGGGCCTGGGACTTGCAATCTCGGAGCGTATCGTGAGCCAGTTCGGCGGGCGCATCTGGGTGGAGGCACGCGCTGACGGCAAAGCCGGTTCGGAATTCACATTCACGGTTCCGTTGTCGACCGGATTGGAAATTCCCGATGTTCGTGTCTCGTGATGCGGGCATTTTTGAACGGGCACGCGGCTCAGCATCAGAGCTTGCGCAGGCCCGCTTCTGATTGAATCATGTGAACCGCTGCGCACTTCAGCTAAACAGCGCTAGGCCGACTGGCGCGACTTGTAGTTCAGAGACGCAACGAGGTCGGTAAATCTCTCGCCTTGCACGACGACATGCGCATGCAGTGCATCCGCGGCCTCCTCCGGATCACCGGAGATTATCGCGGCCACGATACGCTCGTGCTCGCGCTGCGAGACGTGTAACCGGTTGCGGACGCGGAGTTGCAGGCGCCGGAAGGGGGCCAGCCGCTTGTGGAGGAGCAGCGCCTGATCGGCGAGAAACGCGTTGCCGCTGCCTTTGTAAATGGCTCGATGGAATCTCTCGTTCTCGTAGTAGTAGGCGTCGGGATCTCCATTCTCGGCGGCCTCCGCACAAGCCTGGAGTGTTTCCACCAGCTCCTTCTCGCTCTCATCGGTCAGTCGCCGGGCCGCCAGACGACCACACATTGCCTCCAGCTCGGCCATCACCTCGAACATCTCCATGAGGCTCTTGGGATCAGGCGACGAGACAATTGCGCCGCGGTACGGCCGCAGCTCAACGAGGCCCTGCGCGGCGAGTTGAAGGAGCATCTCGCGAATGGGCGTACGCGAGACGCCGAAACGCGCAGCAAGCGAGGCTTCGTCCAGCCGCGCACCGGGCGCCAGGCGGCCGGTGGCGACGTCGTCCTCGAGTTGCTCTATGTAACCTGTTGCACCCCTCTTCTTCATGGCACTCCTTCGCGCGCAGCACTTTTCTAGCCGCGCCTCGCTCACCAATTCGACCAACGCCATTGCACGAGACGCTGATCCGTGCACGTCTAGTTATGAGCCAAGCACCACAAAAAGCGGCCATCGGCCTGGTGACGACCAAAGTATATAATAATGAGCGGCATTTTGTATACAATTTGTTTGACATTGCATTCAGATGCATGTTTTGAGTTGGTTATACGCTCTCTGGAGAAAGAGCGGATGTTCCAACCGCAGAGCGTGCCCGGCAAGACCGGGAGCCATTGCCATCATGGAGGAAACCGATGAAAGCGATCAAAAGCGCAGCTCTTTTCGGAGCCGCTGCTATTTCACTCACATTCGCGGCACCGCTCAGCGCGGAGACTGTTCTGAAGGCCTCGCATCAGTGGCCGGGCGGCAAGGGCGACGCGCGCGACGAGATGGTGCAGATGATCGCGCGCGAGGTGGAGAAGGCCAACGTCGGCCTCAAGATCCAGGTTTATCCGGGTGCCTCTCTTGTGAAGCCCAAGGAACAGTGGGGCGCACTGACCAAGGGCCAGATCGACATCGCCGCCTTCCCGCTCGATTACGCATCCGGACGTCATGCCGAATTCTCTGCCACGCTGATGCCCGGTCTGGTACGCAATCACGAGCGTGCCCAGCGCATGAACAACTCAGACTTCATGAAAGACATCAAGGCGATCATCGAAAAGGCCGGCGTGAAGGTCATCTCCGATGCATGGCTGGCTGGTGCATTCGCCTCCAAGAAGGACTGCATCACATCACCCGATACCATCAAGGGCCAGGTCACCCGCGCGGCGGGTCCCGCCTTCGAGCAGATGCTTGTTGCCGCGGGCGCATCGATCTCGTCGATGCCGTCGTCCGAAATCTACACCGGCATGCAGACCGGAGTTCTCGACGCGGCCAATACCTCGTCCGGTTCGTTTGTCTCCTATCGCCTCTACGAGCAGGTCTCGTGCCTGACCGCTCCCGGCGCCAACGCGCTGTGGTTCATGTATGAACCGATCCTGATGTCCAAGCGCACCTTCGACAGCCTGACTCCCGAGCAGCAGAAGGCGATCATGGAAGCCGGCAAGAAGGCGGAAGAATACTTCCTCGGCGAAGCCAAGAAGCTCGACGACAAGATGGTCGACGTCTTCAAGAAGGCCGGCGTCAAGATCTCAGAAATGTCGAAAGAGGACTACGATGCCTGGCTCGATATCGCCAAGAAGAGCTCTTACAAGCAGTTTGCCGAGAAGGTTCCGAACGGCCAGCAGCTGATCGACAAAGCATTGGCGGTCAAATAACCTGCCACCGTATTATCAACGCACACACGTTGACGAACTCGAACCGGAGCGGCGCCCCGCTCCGGTTCCCAAGCTCAGAACCTAGCTAAATCCAAGGAGGCTCGCGATGCGCCTATTCATTCGCGCCGTCGATCGCATGTCCGAGGTGCTCGGCGTGTTGTCGATGCTGCTGTTGGCCTCCTCCGTTCTGGTGGTCTGCCAGATGATCCTCATGCGCTACGTGTTCCGCGCCTCCACAGTGTGGCAGACGGAATACGTGGTCTATTCGATCGTGGCCGCCACCTTCCTCGGCTCCTCCTACGTGCTGCTTCACCGCGGCCATGTGGGCGTCGATCTGTTGCCGACGATGCTGGGGGGCAATGGCAAGTTTGCGCTGGAAATGCTGGGCGGACTCATCTCACTGGCCTTTTGTGCCGTGCTGGCCTACTCGGGCTGGATCTACTTCCACGAAGCCTGGTCGCTCAACTGGACCACCGATACGGTGTGGGCATTGCCGCTGTGGATACCGCTCCTCCCTTTGCCCGTCGGCATCGGCGCGCTGTGCCTGCAATACATTGCAGAACTGGTCAAACTGGCGGAAGGCAGCTCCAACCTGACTGCGTCCGAGCTCAGCGTCATCAGGGAGAATGAGTGATGGGTCCCCTCGAAATCGGCCTGCTCGTCCTCCTCGCCCTTCTCGTTCTTCTTGCCACCGGCATGCCGATCGCCTTCGCGCTCGGCGCCGTCTCGGTTGCCACGCTATTGATCACCGATGGTAGCCGGTCACTGTTGACACTGGGCGAGACCTTCTTCGGCGGGCTGAATTCATTCGGCCTTGTCTCGATCCCGATGTTCATCCTGATGGGTGCAGCCGTCGCATCGAGCCCAGCGGGCAAGGATCTCTACGCCGCGCTCGACCGCTGGCTGAACCGTGTCCCGGGAGGCCTCGTGCTTTCCAATCTCGGCGCCTGCTCGATCTTCGCGGCGCTGTCGGGCTCATCTCCCGCGACCTGTGCGGCCATCGGCAAGATGGGCATCCCGGAGATGCGGAACCGCGGCTACCCGGCAAGCATCGCTACCGGCTCGATCGCGGCGGGGGGTACGCTCGGCATCCTCATTCCTCCCTCGATCACGATGATCGTCTACGGCATCGCGACCGAAACCTCGATCGGACGGCTATTCATCGCCGGCATCATCCCTGGCATCCTGCTCACTGCCCTGTTCATGGCATGGACACTCATCGCATGCCGCGCGAAAGGCATCGGCCTGTCCGATGTCACCCGCCGGTATTCACTGGCCGAAAAGCTTGAAATTCTGCCCCGTGTTCTGCCATTCCTGACAATCATCGCAGGTATCCTGTTCGTGCTCTACGGCGGCGTTGCAACGCCGTCGGAAGCGGCCGGCGCGGGCGCACTTTTCTGTCTCATTCTGGTAGTCGTCATCTACCGGATGTGGCAAGCCGGCCCGATCGTGCGCATGTTCCGCGACACGCTGCGCGAATCGATCATGATCATGATGATCATCGGCGCCTCGGAGCTGTTTGCCTACACACTCTCATCGACATTCGTTACGCAGTCGATCGCGCAATGGATCTCCGGGCTCGACGTCAACAAATGGGTGTTGATGGCGATCATCAACCTGTTCCTGCTGGTTGCCGGTTTCTTCCTGCCACCCGTCGCGGTGATCTTGATGACGGCGCCGATCCTCTTGCCGATCATCACGCAGGCGGGGTTCGATCCCTATTGGTTCGCCGTGATCCTGACCATCAATATGGAAATCGGGCTCATCACGCCGCCGGTTGGCCTCAATCTATACGTGATCAACGGCATCGTGCCCGATGTTCCATTGTCCACCGTGCTGAAGGGCTCTCTGCCTTATGTTTTATGCATGGTTCTTGCGATCATCATCCTGTGCATCTTCCCTGAGTTGGCGACCTGGCTCCCCGATCAGCTGATGGGCAAGGGTATCTGACGAACATCACATTCGACGCAACTTGAACGATCAACTCCGAATGAATTGCCATGTCTGAAGCTCACGATCTCTACAGTCAGTTGTCCCGCCACTGGACCGAGCCGCAAAAGGCATTCCTGCGCCTGATCGACGGCAGCTCGATCACCTATCAGGATGTCGTCGATGGCTCGGCCCGGATCGCAAATGTTCTGGTCGGGGCCGGGGTGAAGCCCGGCGACCGTGTTGCGGTGCAGACCGACAAGTCGCCCGAAGCGATCCTGCTCTATCTGGCGTGTCTGCGCGCTGGAGCAATCTACTTGCCGCTCAACACGGCCTACACGTTGTCCGAACTCGAGTACTTCTTTACCGATGCAGAACCGACGGCCATCGTGGTGCGACCCGCCAAGGAGAAGGAACTCGTCGAGCTCTCCAGTCGCCTAGGCATCAAGAATGTCTTCACGCTCGGCACAAACCGCGACGGCAACCTCATGGATCGGTCCGCCGGAGCATCAACGCAGTTCACCAACGTCCCCCGCGAATCCAATGACGTTGCCGCCATTCTTTACACGTCAGGAACCACCGGCCGCTCCAAGGGCGCGATGCTGACGCATGAGAACCTCGCCTCCAACGCCGAAACACTCGGGACGATCTGGCGTTTCACCGCCGATGACGTGCTGATCCATGCGCTGCCGATCTTCCACGTCCACGGGCTCTTCACGGCTACCAACATCATCCTGTGGGCAAACGGGTCGATGTTCTTCCTGCCCAAATTCGACACCGACGAAATCTTCCGCGTCATGCCCCAGGCCACAGCCATGATGGGTGTCCCGACATTCTACGTGCGCCTGCTTCAGGACGACCGGCTCACGCGCGAGGCAACGCGCCATATGCGGCTATTCGTGTCGGGTTCGGCACCGCTGCTGGCCGAGACACACCGCGCCTTCACGCAGCGCACCGGCCTCAACATTCTCGAACGCTACGGCATGACCGAGACGGGCATGAACACATCCAACCCCTACGATGGAGACCGGGTGCCCGGCGCCGTCGGCTTCCCGCTGCCGGGTGTCTCATTGCGCATCACCGATCCGGAGACCGGCGCCGTTCTGGATACCGACCAGATCGGCATGATCGAAGTGAAGGGACCGAACGTCTTCAAGGGTTATTGGCGCATGCCGGAGAAGACCGCATCTGAATTCAAGCCCGATGGATTCTTCATCACCGGCGACCTCGGCAAGATCGACAAGGACGGCTACGTCCACATCGTCGGCCGCGGCAAGGACCTCGTCATCTCAGGGGGCTACAACGTCTATCCCAAGGAGATCGAAAACGAGATCGACGCCATACCAGGCGTTACCGAAAGCGCTGTCATCGGGTTGCCGCACGCGGATTTCGGCGAAGGCGTCACCGCCGTTATCGTTCCGGAGCCAAGCGCCAGCCTCTCGGAAGCTGACGTCGTCGGGGCAATCAAAGGCAAACTCGCTGCCTTCAAGGTGCCCAAGCGGGTGTTGTTCGTCGATGCTCTGCCGCGCAACAGCATGGGCAAGGTGCAAAAGAACGTTCTGCGTGACACGTATTCGGACCTGTATTCGTAAAGGCCGTGGCGCAGCGTGGACCGGCTCGGAGGGCGCCGGTTGGCGCTTAATCTGATTGCAACCGGGTGACATCGCGACGGAACCGCAAAAGCCGGTGCGCATGACTGCAATCGAAAAATAATACCGGCTAGAGCCTGATCGGACCTATATGGAAGCGCAACTGCTTCCATCGAGGCCGTGATTGAGGCTCTCAAACAAAGAGATAGACTAGGCCACAACGGCCAGACGTGATGCCATCAAAACCTGACCTGCTCTAGGATGAGGATTTCGCCGCACTGGAGATGCGGTCGAGCAGGCTCGGCCTGCGGGGCGGGGTAGCATCCTCCGCCAGCGCCGCGTCATTCTCGGCCGTAGCCCCATCAGCCGAGGCCGCCTTGGCTACGCCTTGCTGCTTGCCGCTCTCCGCCGTGGAGGCGATCTCGGCGAGCGAGACAACCGCGTCAGGGGATGATGCGTCATCACCACTGCCGCGACCCGAAAGCGCTTTCAGGTAGCCAGCGGTGCGGGCTTCGTCGACCGGTTTACCCGCTGCAACCGCCTTCAGAGAAACGGGGTGCGGTGCGCTCATGCGCTCGGCCAGCGACGGACGGCGACGGGAGGGCTCCTCACGAGCGCCGCGTGGATCGGCAGTCGTTGGCAACGTGCCTGCTCCGAGGCGGCGCAATTCGTCACGGTAGTGCGCCGCCTGTCGCGCCAAGCGCTCGTTAGCCGCCGCAATCTCTGCACGCAGGCTCTCGATCGTCACGTTGTGCGTGGCGAGTTCTGCTTCGAGAGCGCCTAGGCGCGCCTTCATGGCAACTTTGGATTCCTTGATCGCAGTATCGTCCTTCTGCGCGGATTCGTAGATCTGGAGGGCCGCCTTGAGCCGCGCGACCTCCGCCGCCAGTGAATCGTTGCGCGACTTCACGGCGCGCATCTCGTCATTGGACTTGCGCTGCCCGGCCCTGTCGGCCTCGGCGACGGACTGCGCTGCCCTGAGCGATGTCTCGGTTTCTGCGAGGCGAGCACTTAGGTCGGCGAACTCGCGGTTCCTGGGGCTCTCACCTTCCCCGACTTCTGCATCCTCATTGAACCTTGCGTCAGCGCTCTTGCCGCCTCGAGCCAGAAGACCCTGCAACCGCGTGATCATCTCCGCCTGCTCGCGGGCACGCGCACGCAACGCTTCGATCTCCGACCGCAAGGCGACTTCTCCGTCGAACCTCGGATCGGCCAGCTGGTCACGATTGCGCGCCGCGCGCGAGGCCAGAGTGGCTGAGGTGCGTAGCAGCTCATCGCGCTGCTGAGTGTTGATCTGTTTGGCTTCCTCCAGCGCGCGCGCGGTCTGGTCGGCACCGCGCGTCAAACGCTCGATCTCGTGATCGCGCTCGTTGAGGAGCTCACGCGCATGGTTCAACCGCTGTTCCACTTTCGGCAGACGATCGGTGATCGTCTGTTCGAGCACACGGCGGGCGTTCTCGTGTTCCTCCATCACACCGCGCAGTGCGGCGATTTCACCTTCGAGCCCGCTGATCATCCCGTCGCGGCGGTTGAGCTCGATCTTCTGGCGGGCGGCCTGGAGACCGGCTTCCTCCACGCGGCTCTCGAGCTGATGGATGCGGATTGCGTACTCGGCACGCAGCCGGTCCTTGTCCGCGCGGATCTCCGCCTCGGTCATCGGCAGGCAACGCTTCACCTCGGCGATGGCGAGGCGCTCGGCGCGGCGACGATAGAACGGCATGAGCAGCAGGACGATGAATCCCACCGAAAGGACGCCCAGCGCCACAAGCATAGCGGACTGGATCGTGATCACGCGCGTTCCCGAACCTCTAGGTCGTGCTTAAGTTTCGCTGAAACATGTACACGATCCAGCCATCTGTTTGAGCATGTTTTTTACGCTGAATCGGTGCACACGTCAGCGAAACATGCCCTCGCCACGCCGGGGCCATCCTTGGAGAGAGCGCCGACACCACCCGATTTCCGCCAACCTGACCGATCACCCACCCCTGCCAGGCCAGGCATGGTGGCAGTCTGACGCCCCCCGCAACCGGACGACCGTTAGAACGGGTTCCAGGTCGGTCTGCGGGTATACTTCAAATATCCGACGTTGGCACCCAGGCGTAAGCCAATTCCCGCGCGTATTGGCGCCATCACCACATCGTCGTGCTTCTGGAACTGTATCGAAACGCCGCCGACGATGTACGCTGTGCCCTCGACACCGCCGAAACGATGATAGACGTCGGATGGATCACGCAGATTGTAGACGAGAACCATGGTCTTGGAGCCGGCACCTCCGAAATCGTAGCCAACCGAAGGTCCCTGCCAGTAGACCTTATGGGTGCCAGCGTCCTTGGTGTAGAGGCGCCCTTCGCCGTAACGGAGACCGGCAACGAACGCGCCACCTGCATCCTCGCCCAGGATATAGCCGTTGGGCCGGCCGGCTTTCTTGAAAGCGTGCTCGATCACACTCGCCAATCCCTGGCTGATCGAGCCGAAGAAGCCGTGACCTGCCGCAATAATCTCGTTCTTGCTGTAATGGCGCCGATCGTCGTAATCCTCGGGAGCGCGCGGTTCGGGATAGCCGCCATTTTGATCATAGCGCGCAGCCGAATCGGCGGACGGCGGCGCGTAAGGCTCGCCATACCGGCCACTGGGAGGTGCCGTGCGGCCCTGGTAGGCGTCACCGGAACCACGGTCATCACCGTACCGATCCGACTCCCGGTATGGCGGCGGGCCGCTGTTGTAGGTGCTGCCTGAGCCATAACTGCCGTCGTTGGATGAGCGATAAGCATCGTCCTGGCGCGAGGGTGGTGGGCGATAGACATCGTTACCGCCGTAGGTATCCTGCGGTGGCCGGTAAGCGTCGTTATATTGGGCCAGACGTACTATGGACGGCGGATGATCCGCGCCGGTCGACGTGACCGCATAAGCGCTGATGCCACTTGATGTTCCGGCCGCATTGGCAGCCACGCCACCAAACATCGCTCCGATCGCGAGGAGTCCCGCGATGGAGATGGACCAGACCGATCGCATTGTCCTCGTTCCCTCGTTTTAGCCGGCGGGTGCTCCGGCTTGCGCGTCGCGCTGGCCATGCCGCCCTTCGTCACATCGCTTTGCCACACTGTCGGAGCGGCTACCTGAGACTGCCCCGCCGCCCGGCACTGGCTCCGCCAGGTCAAATCCCATTCCGTGCACGCAATGGCGCGACTGTCGCATGAACTCTACGGGCGCGAACCTGGATTATGCAGGTTTTCAACCGCCGCAGACGTTCGGCGAATCACTAGATTACACCAGACCGTGCATAGGAAATGTCACGGGTAACTGTTGCCAAAGTGTGGCTGTCGTGGGGCGTCCACACGCTCATGCCGATGCGGGCGACGGTTCGAACAGGGTTCAGGCTCGCCAGCACGATCCCGGCCCGCGCCCGCACCAGAGCAAGGCCGCCTGCAAACCGGCGCCATGCCGAATAGGCCCACCTGCGCGTTGCGCCCAAGACTCAATCCGCGACGAAAACAACGATGGTGCGACCACCGCCGCCGGGGCCCCTTTGCATCGGCGGCGGGTGGCGTGTATCAAGCTTGAATGCTTTTTTACGAATCTGCGGCCTCCTGTCTGCTCGCGTCCCGGTCCACGCACCGTGAGCAGCCGCGCTTCCCGTATGGCGAAACGAGAGGGCCGACATGAGCGAGCTTGCACAGCCGACGGATCTTGAACTTGCGGCTCTGATCTCGAGCAAGATCTGCCACGACGTGATCGGCCCGGTCGGCGCCATCTACAACGGTCTCGAAATCCTCGACGAGGACGAGGGTGCGGAATCGAAGTCCTATGCGCTCGACGTCATCCGCAACGTGACCGAGCAGGCCTCGGCGCGACTCCAGTTCGCGCGGTTCGCATTCGGCGCTGCCGGCTCCGCAGGCGCAATGATCGACCTGGGCACCGCGGAACAGATCTCCCGCGGCTTCATCGGCAACGGCAAGCACAAGCTCAACTGGCACGGCATGCATGGCCACATGGCCAAGGACAAAGTCAAGTTGCTGCTCAATCTTCTGGCTTCGGCCACGACTGCGCTTCCGCGCGGCGGCGATATCGACGTGCTGATGGGCGGGACGATCGAGGAGCCGAGCTTCGTCATTCGCTGCCGCGGAACAGGCGCGCGCCCGCCGCAATATCTCACCGACTTCGTCGGCGGCACCAAGCCGCCGGAACTCGATGCCCTGTCTGTGCAGGCTTATTATACGTGGCGACTTGCAGGCTCGGCGAAGATGCGGCTCGAGATTCTGAAGGACGGCGCAGACATCCTGCTCAGCGCCAAGCCGTTCGCCTGACGGCTTCCCAGCCACTGATAAGCGCACACAGGTCTTGCGCACGCCGCAATCGCGGCCGGTTACTTATCCTCAGCCGCGCCTGAAATTTACGCCCGCTTAACCATGGCAGGTGAAACTCTTGCGATTGCTGAGCGCGACCCCGAAGGCCGCGCCGATAAAGGGATTAGGCACTATGGGGCCACCAAAGCATTGTTTGATCGTTGACGATTCCGACATCATCCGCAAAGTGGCGCGCGTTCACCTTGAGCGGCTCGGCTATCAGGTCTCGGAAGCCAGGAACGGCGAGGAAGCACTTGCCCTCTCAGAACTCAGCATGCCTGATCTGATCCTGCTCGACTGGTACATGCCGGGCCTGCCATCGCGTTACACCATCGAGCAGATCCGCCGGCTTCGCAGCAGCCGGCGTCCGACGGTCGTCTACGTGACGAGCGAGCACAACATTGAGGATATCGCCGAGGCCAAAAAATCGGGCGCCGACGATTACTTGATAACGCCATTCGACAGGGTAGCCTTCGAGGGCAAGATCAACGAGCTGGCGATCTACGCCTGATCGCGGAACCGCTGTTGGTCAAAATACCTGCGGCTTTGTCCACAGGGCGCGGGGTGTGGTGGACCAACGGGCGCCGCGCTGCTAGATCGCTTTGCACGTTTCGTTCAGAAGCGTCCGCGAACCCGTATCTTCTTTGGCACATGCTTTTCACGCCGGACCGCTGCGCACTTCGGCCAAGCGTGCTCTGAAGCCGCGTAGGCGGGGCTTTTCGGACAGCCCGAACCCGGAGGCATGTCAGTTGCTTCGCGTCGAGCAGCTCAAGATCCCAGGATTGCCAAACCTGACCTTCGAGGTCGGCGACGGGGCATGCTTGGCGATCGAAGGGCCATCGGGCATCGGCAAGACGCGGTTATTGAGGGCCATCGCCGACCTCGACGAGGTGCCCGGACAGTGCTTCCTGGACGGCGCCGAGCGGCGCGAAATGCCTGCATGGCAGTGGCGCAAGCAGGTGCGGTTCGCCGCAGCCGAGCCCGGCTGGTGGGGTGAGACGGCGCGCCACTCGATGCAGGAAACGGCCGGAGACGAAGCGCGCATCGAAAAGATGACAATCGACCTTGGACTCGATCCAGACATTCTCGACAGGCCGATCACACAGCTCTCGACCGGTGAAAGACTACGGCTGGCGCTCGTGCGGGCGCTCGCGGACCAGCCGCGCGTGATCCTGCTCGACGAGCCGACCGGCGCGCTCGACAAAGCCTCGGCGGCGCTCGCGGAAGAACTGATCCGCTACCAGATCCTTGCCGGACGCACCGTCGTGCTGGTGAGCCATGACAGCGGGCAGATCGACCGACTGGCCGATCTGCGTTTGCAGCTTGCCGATCCCGCTGGAGCACCCTCATGAGCAACTACGTCTCGCTGACACCGCTCGACCTGCTGCTGGCGGCAACCCTGATCCTCGTGAATGCAGGCATATCCCTTGCGTTCCGGCTGGGACTGGAGCGCACATTGCTGCTCACCAGCGCGCGCATGGTGGTGCAGCTCGCGTTGATCGGACTCGTGCTGAAGTGGATCTTCGCGCAGACGTCTCCATTTTGGACGGTTGGCCTTGCAAGCATCATGGTGGCGGCGGCGGGTTACGAGGCGATTTCCCGGCAGGAGCGGCGCGTGCGCGGCTGGCTTGCCTATGGCCTCGGCTCGAGCACACTGCTGCTGGTGGGAACGTTCGCTACGATCTTCGCGGTCGGCGCGGTGATCTCGCCCGATCCGTGGTATGCGCCGCGCTACGTGCTGCCGATCCTGGGTATGGTGCTCGGCAACTCGCTCACCGGCATCGCTCTCGCCCTCGACACATTGACGACGAATGCAGTGCGCGACCGCACGGCGATAGAGGGGCGGCTGGCTCTCGGGCTGCCGCGCCTCAGGGCTCTCCGAGAGACAACGCGCCGTGCGCTCAAAACGGGCATGACACCCATTCTCAATGCAATGGCGGCATCTGGCGTGGTGTCGTTGCCTGGCATGATGACGGGGCAGATCCTGGCCGGCGTCGATCCGGTGGAGGCGACCAAATACCAGATCCTGATCATGTTCCTCATTGCCGGCTCGACGGCGCTCGGCGTGCTGATAGCAACCTTCGGCGGTGTGTTACTGATTACGGACGAGCGTCACCGCCTCAGACTCGACAGGCTGGTCACAAAAGAGCAAACGCCGGCGGCATGAGCAACCGGCGTCGTCTCGATGATGCATCGTCAGATTGTGCGGCCAGCGCACCTTACTGCTTGGGCGGCTCCAGCTTCTTGACGGAGCCCGTGGTGATGGCGCCAGTCTCCTTGGGCGAAGCGCTCTCGCTCCAGCAGACATCTGCCTCGGCACGGCAGGTGTGTTCATCGAAGACGATGAAGTCCAGGAAGAGATCGCACTTAACGTCCTTCTTGCCGGTGCGATATTTCGTGATCCCGCGCTCGGCGGTCCAAGATGCAATGTATTTGTCGAGCAGCTTCTTCGCGTCAGCCGTCGGACCCTCCTTGCCATAGTCATTGACGGAGAATCCAAGGCGGGTGCATTTCGCTTGAGCGGGCAACGCGGTGGATGCAGTCAGCGCGGCTGCCGCTGCGACTGCGAAAAGCATACGGTACGACATTGAGTTACCCCCTCGCATCAGTCGTGAAGACCCGTGAGCCGGATCTAGAGCAGGTCATGTTTTGATTGAATCACGTCTGGCTATTTTGGCCTGCTCTATCTCTTTGTTTGAGAGCCTCAATCACGGCTGAGAGGAAAGCAGTTGCGCTTCCATCTCAGCCGATCAGGCTCCAGGGTCCAAGCTATAATGGCCGCTCAATGGCCTGCCTAGCGGGTTCGTTATGCATTCCCAAAACGTGTTGCGGGCACGCTCCACTGCCTGGAACGCGCCCCCTGGATGCAAATTTGTCTATGCAGCGCCCGTGGTTACGAGTTCCGCCTCAGTTCATGTACGGAGAATCGGCACCGTAGGATCCCTTCGGCGCATTGAAGAAAAAGCCATGATCGAACGGCCCCGAACGGGTCTGTGTGTCCATCGAAGGATCGCGAAGGCTGTTGGCTGCGCCGAACCGGCCGCGCGCGTCGCCGTATGTGTTAATTGCATCTTCCTTGGTGTAGGAGTAGCCGCCGCGGCGCTTGGTGTAACCGCGCACCTGCGGCTTGCCGCGGTAGTAGTCCGACTTTGGATGGGCGCCGCCTTCAGGGCTGGCGTGCCTGCTGTAGCGGCCAGCTTCGGCGGGACCGACGAGCGACAAAGCCGCCACGGACACGGCAATCGCTGCCGCCAGGACAAAACGCATCATGACCTCGTGCCTTTCTCGATATCTCTCGGCATGGGACCCAGAATAGGACAAATCGTCAACAAAACGTTTAACATTCGGTAATCGGCACCCGCATTTGTAGCGGTTCTGTCGCCCCACCGCCACGGATGCAGCGCTTATCCACCTGTTCTCACAGCGCATTTATCGCGCCCAGTCGCCCAATCTGCATGGATAAAAGCGTCCGCGCCCCACTTGGAGGCGCGGACGCTTGGACAAGCTGCCGGTGAAATTCACTTGCACGCGCGCTGGCGCGAGACGCACGTCGTCAGGATGGCATCCGTCTTACAGGTCAGCGTGACCTTGCCGGCAGGCTTCAATCCATGCGCGGCAATAGAATTCTTGAGAGCAGCATCAGCCATGAACTTGGCCACGTCGGGCAGCAAGCCTGAGCCTTGGCCACCTGCACGCACGCATTTTCCAGCGGCAGCGGGCAGAGGGGCAACTGTCATGGCCAACAAAGCGGCAGAAAGTACGCCGCCAGCGAGCGCACCGAACGACTTCGAGAACCACATCACTCGATCTCCTGGTTGAGCGCGGCACGACGCACGCGCGGGAACCAGATTATCTGACGCGGCCTTGCCCTAGAGAATGACAATGTCCGCTACGCCGGGCGCTCACCACGTGTTTGGCGCAGATGGTGGCGCGTCGGCAACGCTCGGTGCGTCATCGGTGCGACGCTGCGACGTCGATGCGGTTGGGAACGTCATTGCCAGAGCATATGCCCGCCGATACACGCCAGCCGACACAACGACAACCAGCGAGCGCGCGTCCAAACCGACGCGACGCTACGCAGGTGTCGATGCTCTCGACTCAAGACGGGGAACGATCGTGTCCATGTTTCATGGAAACACGCACACGATAGAGTTTTTTTGTTGAGCATGCTTTTCACGCTGAACCGCTACACGCTTCAGCTAAACATGCTCCTAAAGCTTGCAGATCTTGGCCTGTCCGCGGCAGACGACACCAAGACCACCCTTGGAACACTTGTACTTACGCTTGCCAAAATCGTAACCGGGCGTCTTGCCGTTCGCCATCCAGGATGCCCAGGCGCCCCAGTCGACAGCCTGCAGCAGCGCCTCGTCGACCTGGAATTTGGCGGACTTCTCGTCCGAGCCGGTTCCTTCGGCGGCCTTCACGACGCATGACTTTGCCTCAGCAACAGTCACCGAACCGCCGATTACCGTGGCGGCAACAAGCGCAACAACAATTGCGGACCTCAACTGCAACATCGTGCATTCTCCCATCATGCCAGCAAATGGCGAGAGACTGCCCCAAACTCCGGCAGACCGCCATTCGGCGGCACACAGTGAGGTGCGATTTCAATGAGCCTGTTGCGGGGTAGTGACGGCGCGCAAGCGCGCAGGCGTGTGCGGAAGCAAGCCGTTTCGGAAATAGATCGCGCGCGGCGGCGCGCGCGCAGCGCACGCCTCATTTGGACGCGTGCGCCGATGACGACCGCCAACCAACCAAGTCTATTCACGGATGCCGCCGCGCACAAAAGAAGCAGCAGTCCGGGCGATGCCGGACACCGGCATCGCCACGCCCGCAAGGCCGAATATCGTCGGCCATTCGCGAAAATAGCGGTATCAGGCCTCGATTTTCAGCTCAACGGCCTTCGGGCCCTTGCCGCGCTTATCAGGCTCGGTTTCGAACGAGATGCGCATGCCCTCATTCAAAGGACCGATGCCCGAGCGTTCAACAGCCGTCACATGGACAAATACGTCCTTGCCGCCGTCGTCAGGCGTAATGAACCCATAGCCCTTCTGCGTATTGAAAAATTTTACGATGCCAGTCTGGCGCATCCGTAATCTCCTGAGATCCCCGATCCGGTAATGCGGTTCGAGACCCGCCAGTTGACGGAGCCGCGCTGCAGTCTCGTCGTGCAGTCATGGGGATCGCAAATTGCGCAGACATGGAATGCATCACGCGCGGCATTGTTCTCGAACGGGGGCGGCCGATAGCTCGATTTGACTGCGTCAGATCGAAGCGGGCCAAGTATCGACCAAAGTCTTACCGTCCGCAAGTTTGAAGAAGCCATTGCTGCGCAAGCTCTTAGAGTCAAAATGCGCGAACATGAATACTTCCGCGATCAGCTTTCCGCTGCGAAGACGCGGTAACGAGCTAATCGCGAAGGCCGTCTTCAGCGCACCTTTCGAAAGGCGGCGGTGCTTTTGCAGGCAACGATCATATGTCCAGTTCGGTATCGAGCACCGGGGGACGGGCAATCGGTATGCCACAGCTCTTGCAGCGATCCGGCAGCAGGAGTGGGGATTGCACTGCGAGACGTGCGGTGCAGCGGGGGCAACGTATGGCGAGTTGCACGTAAAGTGCGGCACCCAATAGTGCCAGCGCGGCAAGCAGCACGGGATAGCGCAATCCGGCGTCCAGCCCGGCGAATGCGACGAGACCGAAGCCTGCCGCCATAACCGAAAGAGCGGCCACATAAAGACGCATGGCACGTCGCTCGTTATGCCAGAGCGCGACGATCTCTGCGCTCGTCAGTGGTGCCGGCTGCCTCATTTCACGTCCGCTCGCGGTTCCATTCGTCATGGTGTCCCCTCTTCAAGCGGTGAGCGCGGGAAGGCGCTTGATGGCGACGATCTCGCTGCCCGACTTCGAAATGCGCTCCACCGCCTCGGGCAGCGTTTCGATGGCGACCGACATATGATGCGCATTGGCATGCAAAAGCATCAAGCCATCAACCATGATGCCGACATGCCCCTTCCAGAAGATCAGGTCGCCGCGCGCCAATCCCTCGAGATCCGGCGGGATCGCAAGTGCCTCCCCCAATTCCGCGCACTGCATGTCGCTGTCGCGCGGCGCCGGGATGCCGGCTGCCTGGAGCGCGATCTGCACAAGTCCGGAGCAGTCGATGCCGACGCGCGTGCGCCCGCCCCAGAGATAGGGCGTGCCGATGAAGCGTTCTGCGACCTCGACGAAGTCGCGCTGATACCGGTCGATTTCGGTGATATGGCGGGTAACGACGTGGCCGCCCTTCACCAGCCGGCTGAAGGTTTCCCCCATTTCCGCGACGGCCAGCTCAGCGCCGACCGAGAGATGCAACAACGGCGGCGTCTTGATGTCGGCGGTCGGATAGACGAACGTGCCAAGGGCGCGAACCCGGTGTGTCGCCGGCAGCACGCTCATCGAAAGCGCGGCTGCAGGAAGGTAGCCGACATAGCTATCCCGCAGCGCTTGAACCCACGACCAGCCCTCGCGCGTGTCGAACACCGACACACGCTCGCCGAACAGCAGCTCTGTGTCGAACGCGGCCTTGGGATCGGGTCTGGCACGCAATGGCACCGCGGCCTGGACGACCTGCCGCTCGACGCCCTCGACAAAGCGCTCCGCATCGATCACGCCGCGCAGGCGCACGTCGGCCAAATCGGCGCGGAAGGCGTTGCGACGCGGATCGCATGAAGCCGCGTCCGTCTGCGCGGCCTGTGGTGTTCCATAGGCTGGCGGGACCGAGGACGTCATGGGTGTCAACCTCCATACCAGCCGCGCAGGACGCGGAACATGGCGCGTGCCGACTGCGGCTCTCCGCCCTTCGGGCCAAGCGGGCGCGCGGCCGGACGCCAGCCGAACAGATCGACATGAGCGAAGCTCGCTGCGTTGCGCACGAAGCGCTTGAGGAACAGAGCAGCCGTAATGGCGCCGGAGAACGGACCATCCGACACGTTGGAGAGATCGGCCACCTCGCTATCGAGGTTACGATCGTAACCGGCCCAGAATGGCAGGCGCCACACCGGATCGCCAACGGCAAGACCGGCAGCGGCAATCTCCGAGGCCAGCGCATCGTCGGTGGTGAAGAGACCCGGAAGATCAGGACCGAGGGCGACGCGGCAAGCCCCCGTAAGCGTTGCGAAGCACAGTAGCAGATCGGGGCTTTCCTCGTCGGCCAGCGCCAGCGCATCGGCTAGAACGAGGCGGCCTTCCGCATCGGTGTTACCGACCTCGACCGTCTGTCCTGCGCGGCTTTGCAACACGTCACTCGGGCGGAAGGCGTTGCCATCAATCGAATTCTCGGCTGCCGGTATGAGAACGCGCAGGCGCACATCGAGGCCCTGCGCCATGATCATGTGCGCGAGCGCCAACGCCGTTGCCGCGCCGCCCATATCCTTCTTCATCAACAGCATGCCGCTTGCTGGCTTGATGTCGAGGCCGCCCGTATCGAAGCAAATGCCCTTGCCGACCAGCGTGACGCGCGGGCTGTCGGCGTTGCCGCCCGGCTTCTCCCAGCTCATGTCGATGAGGCGCGGGGCGCGGGTACTGGCACGGCCGACCGCATGGATCATGGGAAAATTCGCGGCGAGCAAAGAATCCCCGACAGTCACGCTGATCCTTGCGCCGTGCCGCTCGGCCAAGGCACGCGATTGCGCCTCCAGCTCCTCGGGGCCGAGATCAGAGGCCGGCGTATTGATGAGATCACGCCCCAACCACACGCCATCGACGACGTCGAGCACGGACTTGCGGTCCGCGCCCGCAGGCATGACGAGACGGGCGGTTTCGGCCGGCGATGTGCTCGTCTTGTAGCGGCGATAACGATAGGCCCCGAGGCCCCAGGCCGTTGCCGCAAGAGTCGGATCGAAATTATCGCCGCTCAACCCATAAGCACCGGCCGGCACTGTCGAAGCGACCTGTCCGACCAGCAGCTCGGAGGGTCCGCACGGGTCGCCGGCGTTGCCGTTGCCGACACCCAAGACGAGGCCGGCGAGGCTGCCATCCGCGCCCGGCACCAGCGTCTGCCTGCGCGCCGAAGCGATCTCAGCGCCACTTTCCTGAAGCCAGCGCTGCTGCTCTTGTGTCAGCCCCCCGATATCGGCAGGACTTGTACCGGACCCGATGAGATGTATCTGCCGCGCAGGCATCGCCCCCTCCGGTGCAAAAACATCCTCTGCCCTTGGCGTTGCCGATGCCGTGCCGGTTGCCATGCGATTCGCCCTCCAAATGCTGCGCCAGCGCCCGACCTAGGCTACGGCTTCCGCCACCCTTAGAGCCTGATCGGCCTCGATGGAAGCATGACTGCTTTCATCGAGGCCGTGATTGAGGCTCACAAACAAAGAGATAGAGCAGGCCAAAACGGCCTGAGGTCAAAACCTGACCTGCTCTAGTGCCTGATCGGCTGAGAGGGAAGCTCTCGGGCTTTCAGCGATGGCGCAAATCCGTCTCCGGCGCTGGTCCGGTACGGCTCCAGTCATCTATGCGCCGGCAAGCGACACTTGCGTTGTGCAGCCACCTCATCTGCCCAGACAGCACGGTGCTTAAAACATAGTTTAAGCCTTTGTTGACCGCTGTCCCAGAAACTGACGCTAACGCAACAGGCGATTCGCGACTGCGATCGCTACTGATGGGAATTGCCATGCCTCGGGACGCAGCAGCCCTTAACAAGACTATCCTGTTTCGACGTTCCGCACTGGGAGCGTTGAGCGCAATGGCGCTCGGACTTGGCGGTTGTGCCGGTCCAGGCTCGGATCTTACCGCCGATTTGCTCGGCAGCGAGCAGCATCCCAAGCCTGCTGCGACCGAAGTGGCGCAGATGCCGCAATCCGAGCTGGAGAAGGCAACGCAGTACTGGGGCGAAAAGTTCTCCAAATCGCCCAACGCGCTGGAGTATGCGCTCAACTACGCGCGCAACCTGAAGGCCATGGGGCGCAAGCGCGAGGCGCTGGTCGCGCTGCAGCATGCTTCCAACTATCATGCGCAGAACCGGGAGTTCGCAAGCGAATACGGCCGCCTGGCGCTTGAACTCGACCAAGTGCAGACGGCCAAGCAAGTGCTCGCCTTCGCCGACGACCCGGCCAAGCCCGATTGGCGCGTGATCTCGGCGCGTGGCGCAGTCCTGGCGAAGGAAGGCAACAACAAGGATGCGATTGGCATGTTCGAGCGCGCACTCGTTCTTTCCAATCGCAATCCTTCCGTGATCAACAACCTCGCGATGTCTTACGCACTCGACGGGCGCGCAGCTGACGGTGAACGCCTGTTGCGCGAGGCGGCGGCCAATGGAAACTCCGAGAAGGTGCAGAAAAATCTGGCCCTCGTGCTCAGCCTGCAAGGCAAGTACGACGAAGCCAAGGTCGTCGGCAGCCGCGTTCTGGATCAGACGACCGTGGCGGACGACACCGCTCTTGTTCGCAGGATCGTCGGCCTCGACCCCAAGCCTTACAGTTCTCTACCCAGCGCGACTCGCATCGCGGACGGCAGCGCCGTTGCGCAGTCAGCGGTGCAGCGTGGGGCGGCGCAAAGCGCACCAGCCCTACGCGACACCACGCAGCCGGGGACCATAGGCTCCTGGGCGCCGCAGGTCGTCGTTACATCCAACTGAGCCCAAGGTCTCGACAGCCCCACCCTATCGCGGTGCGGCCTTCCGACGGAAAAGCCGCTGCCGCGCTTGTCCCGGCATCGCGTGCGCCTGTCTGCTGCGCGTGACGTTATCAACCGCGCACGTTGCACATTGGATCTGTCAACGGCGAGCGCTGCGGGGCTGTGCGAACATGGACGATAAACAACGTCTGGGCCATCACCAGCGGCGGCGCCGGTTCAGACAAATGGTCAATCCCTGTCACCGGCAGCGGACAGAATGCTTTCGAAATCGATCTTGGAAACCTCGATCACCGCCTGCGTGCGAGAGGCAACGTTGAGCTTGCGCAGGATTTCGGAAACATGCGCCTTGACCGTCGTTTCGCCGACGTTCAGCTCGTAGGCGATCTGCTTGTTGAGCATGCCCTGACGCAGCATCTTCAAGACGCGCAGCTGTTGCGGTGTCAAAGATGCGAGCCGCTGCGCCAGGTCCGATGTCGAAATGGAGGCATGTGGAGGCTGGTAGTTCGCAGGCAGGTAGACGTTGCCCGACATCACCTCCTCGATCGCGGCAGCGAGTTCGGCTCGACGCACGGATTTCGAGATGAAGCCGGATGCGCCGTAGCTGATTGCCTCATGGATGATGCGGGGATCCTCCAGCGCCGAGCAGATCACAACGGGCAGCTTGGGATAGACCGTGCGCAGCTCCAAGAGCCCGTCGAAGCCGGTCGTATCGGGCATCGACAGATCCAGCAGAACAAGATCGAACGATCCCCTCTCCGCAATCATTTTCCGCGCCTCGGCGATCGACGCGGCCTCAACGATTGTCGCGTTCGGATAGGCCGAACCCAATGAAAGGCGCAGGGCCTCGAGGAACAACGGATGGTCGTCAACGACGAGAAAACTGGCCGGCACAGCGTTTGCCTCCCAGGCAAAAGAGTGGTGCTGATCACTCACTTGCATTGTTTTCTCACACCTTTCCAAACCCAGGCGGCGCTGGCAAGGGCAACCATGCAGCGCCGGGTCGCCGAAAGCCAAATCCGATGAAAAAAGGGGCGAGCAGATTAATCCCGCTCGCCCCACTCCTTCAGATCAGCGGCGCCATTCGAGCGCAGACCGATCAATTCTGAGCCGTCTTCTTCGGCAGCTTGAATGTCCAGACCATGCCACCCTGATTGAGGTGGGCGACAGTCTTGGCAACCTCGCCGCCCCAGAGCGGAACCGCGCCGCCCCAGCCGGAAACGACGGAGACATATTGTTCGCCGTCCTGCTCCCAGGTGATCGGCGAGCCGACGATGCCCGAGCCCGTATTGAAGGACCAAAGCTCCTTACCCGTTGCGTCGTCCATCGCCTTGAGTTCGCCTTCGGGCGTACCGAAGAACACAAGTCCGCCGCCGGTCGTTAGAATGCCGCCCCAGAGCGGCGCCCGGTTCTTATACTCCCACTTCACCTCGCCGGTGGCCGGGTCCATGGCTTTCAGTGAGCCGATGTGATCATCGAAGATCGGCTTGATGGTAAAGCCGGCGCCGAGATAGGCCGCGCCCTTCTTGTAGGTCACAGGCTCGTTCCACAGGTCCATGCCCCATTCATTTGACGGGATGTAGAAGAGCTTGGTGTCCTTGGAGTAGGCGATCGGCATCCAGTTCTTGCCGCCGAGGAAGCTCGGCACGGCGAAGATCGATTCACCCTTCTTGCCGTCCTGCGACTTGGTCGGGTTGCCCGGACGGTTTTCCGGCACGTAAATTGGGCGGCCGTTCTTGTCGAGGCCTTTCGCCCAGCTGATCTTTTTCACGAACGGATAGCCACCGATGAACTTTCCGTTCTCACGGTTGAGAACATAGAAGTAGCCGTTGCGATCGGCCGTGGCGGCGGCCTTCGTACCGTTGAGGTCGAATGAAACGACCTCGTTAACACCATCGAAGTCCCAACCGTCGTTCGGCGTCGTCTGGAAGTGCCACTTGATCTCGCCCGTCTCCGGATCGAGGGCCAGACGCGAGCAGGAGTACAGATTGTCACCCGGACGCATGTGGCTGTTCCACGGCGCGGGGTTGCCGGTGCCCATGAAGATCAGGTTCGTTTCGGGATCGTAGGTACCGCCGAGCCAAGTTGCGCCACCGCCGGTCTTCCACAAATCGCCAGGCCAGGTCGCGTTCTTCTGGCCCGTCATGGTCGACTCTTTGCCGTTCAGCATGCCCATGTGGCCTTCAATCGTCGGGCGCGACCAGACGAGATCACCGGTATCGACCTTGCGGGCCTCGACGCGGCCGACGATGCCGAACTCACCACCGGAAACGCCGGTGACGATGATCGGACCGTGTGCCTTGGAGGGAACGATGAGCGGTGCAGCGGTGTAGGAGAAGCCGGCCTTGAAGTCATCGATCTTCTTCGACCAGATGACCTTTCCGGTCTTGGCGTCGAGCGCGACAAGCTTTGCATCGAGCGTGCCGAAGAACACCTTGTCGCCATGGATGGCGGCGCCGCGGTTGATCACATCGCAGCACGGCAGAATGCCTTCAGGCAGACGCGCATCGTACTGCCAGATCTCGCGCCCGGTCTTGGTGTCGATGGCCCACATGCGGCTGTAGGAACCGGTGACGTACATCACGCCGTCCTTGACGAGAGGCTGGCTCTCCTGACCACGCATCTTTTCGCCGCCAAACGACAATGCCCATGCCGGGACCAGGCCTGCAACGTTATCCTTGTTGATGGTCTTGAGCGGGCTGTAACGCTGACCCTGCGGTCCAAGACCGTTGGAGACGACGTCGGCCGTCGTCTCTGCGTCCTTGACGATATCATCGATCGTAACATCGGCGAGCGACGGCTGCGCCATCGTCAGCGACAGCGCGAGCACACTCGCGGTCGCAAACCATTTCCAGGTCTTCATTGGGCAATCCCCTTGGTTGTTTTCCTGGCTGCTTCCCCTTTGACGGGCTCTCGGCGGCACAATGGAAGTCGGGCCAGGTGCGACGTTATCGCAGGGGCGTTTCGGCTCTTATTGCCAAATAGTACAAACATGTGATTGGAGGCCATTTCACAGCGCAATTTCCAACATTAAAACGTCGCGAACGTAGAATATTTCCGCGTCATGAAATGCAGACGCTGGACGGTTTATTGCTCGTCAAAATGCGCTTTTCAATTCGCCCATTACGAAACGTTCTATGCTTTTAGCTCGTCAGATCTTCTTGTCGACACGCGGCCACTGGCCGGCTTCGAGCTTGGGGAAGAAATGCATGACGGAACGTTCGAACTCATAACGGGCAAGTGCGATCTTGCTGCTCCACGCAGGAAGGGGAATTAACGTCGCCTCGTTAATCGACAGACCACGGTCGAACGCGGAGCGAATGGTGTCCTCGACCATCGCCAGCCATTCGCGCGTCTGTTCCAAGCCACGTGAGGTTGCTTCGACCGGACCATGTCCGGGCACGATGTGCGTTGCCTTGATGGCGGCCAGCGCACTCAGGCTCTCGCGCCAGCGACCCAGATCGGCATGCGGCGTCGTCGGTGCGCGATCCAGGAATACGAGATCGCCTGCGACGAGGATTCCGGACGTCTCCTCCAGGAGCGCAAGATCGCAGGGCGTATGCCCCCCAAGGGACTTCAACGCGAAGCGACGACCGCCAATCTCCTCGACACCGTCGTTGACTGCTTTGCCGGGCAGGACCAGCTCGGTACCGCGCATCCAGTCACCCGCCGCATGATACATGGCGGAAGCAAAGTCCTCGCCCAGGGAAGCCAAGCCGTCGATAACCCCCTGTGGCGCCGCAATCGCGCGAGCATCGAATGCCTGATTGCCGAAGACGTGATCGGGGTGGAAGTGGGTGAGGTAGACGCGCACGACAGGTTTGCCAGTCAACTCGCGCACGCATGCTTCGAGTGCGACGCCATAACGCTTCGAGGGCCCCGTATCGACGATAACCGCGCCGTCTGCTGTATCGAAGATCGTTATGTTGGCGATAGCACCGCCGTTGGAACGATCGATCGGCTCGGGCACGCCGTACAGGACCCAGACACCTTCACCGATTCTGACGGGTTGCAGGGGATAGCTCAGCGGCGCTGCAGCGGCGCTGTCGAATGCACCCGCGATCAACGGTAGCGCTGCAATGCCTGCAAGCCTCTTCAGAGCGGCGCGGCGTGCAATCTGCCGAGGATCGTCCACCATCTGCGTGGAAATCCCGGTCAGCATCCGACCCATGAAACGATTGCCTGCTGCCCGCCGCATCGCTCAACGCGCCTTCTCAGAGGCAGGCGCGGCGATCGCGCTCTGGCGCCACGGAGCGGGGATCATCGAGCGGTAGGTCTCGCCCTGATTGTCGCGTCCCAGAATGGTCAGCCCTGCATCGTCCAGAGGCAGTCGCACAAGTACCGTCAGTGTCGGATCCTCACTCACTGGCTCGCGCAGTTCGAGCGTCGCGAGCTGCTCTCCGGCCTGCGACCTGAAATCGAGGTCTTCGATGAAATAGGACGGTGTATTGTCGCGAGCCAGGCCGGTGTCCATTGGGTGGCGGACACGGAAGCGCACACGCACCGAGCCATCGAGCTCGCGATAAAGCCTGCCTTGCGCGTGGCCGATCGTCTCGGACCAGTCGGCATCCTTGCGCGCCATGGCTGGTGCAGAGCAGCCGCCGCCCGCCGCGTCAAGGAACACACTGCCGACGTGCCAGACGCCATCGGTCGTCTGTGCCGCGGCGCGCACGGGAGTTGCTTGCTCGACTTTCATGCGCAGTGCGATGAAGGGTTCCGCCTTGCCGACGCGAAGCGTTGCGACATGCTGGATCGGATTGAGGTCGGCAAAGACGACGAGCTTCTTTACATCCGGAAGGGCGCGCGCATCCGCTGCGATGGGTACCTGGGCCTGATTTTCGACAACGCCCGGAACGGAGACTTTCACGCGATCGTCGAATACCACCGGATCATTGCCGAAGAACTGCTCCTTCATCTCGGTCCACATGATCGAGCGCAACGGATCGTCCGCCGGAGCAGCCTTCGCATCCGCCCACCAGGCGAGGACGCCGCTCAGGACAGCGATTGCGCAGATGGAAAATCGCGGTCCTGCCGGTGCGATGATGTCGCGCAGGCTGGCCAGTGCAGGTCTCGTCAAGCGGTTCATCCGTGTGGTCGCCTCAACTGCGTTGCGCACTTCCAACCATCCTGCCCGAGATTAGCACGCAGCTAAGCGCTTCGAACAAATCGCGGCAAATTTTCCAAACGCAACGTTACGGAACGGGTGGTGGTACGCGCGTCACACCGTACTTCGCAAAGATCCGGGCGAGTTCGCCGGAAGCCTCCAATTCGCGCAAGACCTTACCTACAGCATAGCCGGTGTCGCGGCTGTCTTGCTTGACCGCGGTGCCGATCGTCCAGGCCATCCGCAGATCAGTATCGAACTTCGGCTCAGTAATCCGCACCGCGTCGCGTTGATCGCCCAGCAGCGCCTCGATTTCCGAGCGCGGACCGATGAGGCCGGCATTCTCGCGAGCAAGAAAGCTCTCCATCGCGTCCTTGACCTTGCGGTAGGGATTGACATTCGCCTTATAGGCTTCGCCGTCAGCGAACATCACGTAGTAGTGCGCAGCGCTGGCGAACTGCACGGCAAGCTTTGCGTTTCGGAAGGCCGTCAATCCGGCCTCGGGCTCGACCATGTCGGGATGGACGGCCAGCACCACCTGCTCGTGATGGTAGGCGTTGGAGATGCCGACGAGCGTGTTGCGCGCGATGAACTCCTTCTCGATCGGCACGTGCATCATGAAGTCGCCGACGTGGCCGCCCGTTCGCGGACCTTGCCAGATATTCGAGCGCAGGTCGTCATCAACCTCCTCGCCGGCAATACGTGCGATGATGTCGGGCTTGAGGTTCATTCCCGCGGCGATCGCGCGGGCGATATCTGCGTCAATGCCCTTCACCGTGCCATCAGCCGCCGTCCACGAGAAGGGTGCAAAGTCGTCATAGACGATGACCCGGAGGACGCCACTGGCAACCACATCGTCGAGCGGACGCGCTGTTGCCGTACCTAGGACCAATGCTGTCCAGCCAACAAGCAATGCCCAGGATGTGAGAATGGGAGCGAGGCCCGCGAGGAGCCTCGCCCGCAAGTGACGCGTGCCGGGGGACCCGTGCTTGCGCATGGTTGACACGCGTCGCCCTGCTCAGCTGTCGTCGTGCTGGGATTCGATGTAGGCGCGGATCGCCCACATCGCTTCCTGGCTGAGGATGCCCTCGAAGGCCGGCATTTTGGTAACGCCATTGATGGTGGCACCGCGACGAATACGCTCCATAAACCACTCGTCGCCGGTTTCACCCTTCTCGAGATAGCGGAGATCGGGAGCAAGGCCGCCGGAGATCACCTGCAAGCCGTGACAACGTGCGCAGTTCTGATTGTAGCCCGAAGAGCCGATCTTGATCGCGAGCTCATTGCCACTGTACGGATTTTTCTCGCGCCACTCTTCCCCGAGTGCCTCCAGGCCGGTCGTATCGATGGGTTGCGGCTGCACGTCGCCGTGCGCACTTACCTTTGCCGCAGTCGCCGCAAAGCTTGCGCCAATGATGCACGCAGCGGTCACGATGCGTAGAGAAGCCATCCAAGCACTCCGCGTTTCCTTAAGGGTGGTGTTTGTTCTTTTCGTTGGCGCCGAAGATAATCGAGCGAGCACATCGGATAAAATTGCCAAATAGTGCATGAGCATCGCCAAGATGCAGGAACGGCACCTGGCATTTGCGCTGCCGCCGCGTGCGAAACGCTGGCCGCTCCTTCGCCGTTTGCCTATGATCCTTCTGTTACGTTGTACCATAGTACACTTGGGCCGCGTGGCCGGCCTCTTTAGCATCGGAGAAACGGGCCGTCGGGCTCGTCATGGCCGCAAACAACACTTCAACAATCAACGAAGGCCTGCGAGGAAACGCGCGAGAAGGAACGCTTACCAAGATGCGGGCGAAAGTTCGGGCACGACCCCTGGCCCATTCGATGGCCGCATTCGTCTTTGCCGCCGCCGCTCCGGGGCCTCTCGACGCGCATGAGGCCTACGTCTCCAACGAGAAGGACAATACGATCTCGGTGATCGATACCGAGACGAAAAGCGTGGTGCGCACCTTCGCCGTCGGACAGCGACCGCGCGGGATTACCTTCTCGCGCGACTTCAAGTATTTTTTCGTCTGCGCAAGTGACAGCGACGCAGTGCAAGTGTTCGATGCGACCACGGACAAGCATCTTTACGATCTGCCGTCAGGTGACGATCCGGAACAATTTGCAGTCTCACCAGACAACAAGCGCATCTACATCGCCAACGAGGACAATGCGGTTACCACGGTGATCGACCTGGCAACACGCAAGGTGATCCAGCAGGTCGATGTCGGCGTCGAGCCGGAGGGCGTGGCGATATCCCCCGACAACGCCATTGCGGTCACGACGTCGGAAACGACCAACATGGCGCATTTCATCGACACCAGCACGTTCGAGGTGACCGACAACATCCTCGTCGACCAGCGCCCGCGTCACGCCGAGTTCACGCTCGATGGCAAGGAACTGTGGGTCTCCTCGGAGATCGGCGGTACGGTCGCGATCATCGACGTGACGAAGCGCGTGGTCAAAAAGACCATATCGTTCCAGGTGCCGGGTGTGCGCGCAGATCTCATCCAGCCGGTGGGTCTGAAGCTGACGCGCAACGGCAAGCGGGCCTTCGTAGCGCTCGGGCCATCGAACCGTATTGCGGTCGTGAATGCGGAAACCTACGAGGTCGTAAAATACATCCTGGTCGGCCAGCGCGTATGGCATCTTGCGTTCACCCCGGAGGAAGATCTGCTGCTGTCGACCAACGGCGTCTCCAACGACGTGACATTCATTGATGTGGGAAAACTGCAAGCGGTCAAATCCGTCACGGTCGGCCGCTATCCGTGGGGTGTTGCCATCAAGCCGAAATCGAAATGAGTGCCCTGCCGCCCGATCCTGTGCGCGATGCTCGCGGATGGCCGAACCTGTTGGCCGCCGCGTGCTTGATCGTGCTGTCGCTCGGGCACTCTCGTGCCGCGAGCGGTGCTGAGCCCATCCCCGATCACATCGATCCCTCCACCGGCTACAGAACGGAGCGCTATCAGGCTGCGGTGCCGCAAACGCCTCCTGTCGGCGCGCGCGTATGGATTGCAGACATCGACCGGCTCGTCGCCGAGGAGAAGGCCGTGCTCATCGATGTGTCGCCGATTACGGGTGCCGGGTACGATCCGGCAACGGCCCGCTGGCGCATTGCAAAACCGCACGCAAGCCTGCCCGGAGCCGTGTGGCTGCCGGAGGTGGGGCGCGGGGTGATCGACGCCAACGTGGAGCGTTTTTTCCGCCAGGAGCTCGCGCGGCTGAGCGGCGGCAACAAGGCACATCCGCTGATCCTGTTCTGTCACGCTGATTGCTGGATGTCGTGGAACGCCATGAAGCGCGCGGGACGGCTCGGCTATACCCGGCTCTACTGGTTTCCCGAAGGCACTGACGGGTGGCGCGACTGGGACCGAAAGCTCGTACCGATCGAGCCGGTGGCCATCGAACTCAAAGGTGACGGCGCGACACCATGACCGCCTGTCAGGGCGCCGCCACCTCGACGGCGCATCGAATTGCTCAGTTATTGAACGCGGCGATACCGGTGATGGCACGGCCGAGGATCAGCGCATGCACGTCGTGTGTGCCCTCGTACGTGTTGACTGCCTCGAGGTTCACCATGTGCCGCATCACGTCGAACTCGTCGGAGACGCCATTGGCGCCGAGCATGTCGCGGGCAAGCCGGGCAATCTCCAGCGACTTGCCGCAGGAGTTGCGCTTGACGATCGAGGTGACCTCGTGCGCGGCGCTGCCTTCGTCCTTCATGCGGCCGAGCCGCAGGCATGCGCCAAGGCCGATACCGATCTCGGTCAGCATGTCGGCAAGCTTCTTCTGGATGAGCTGATTGGCGGCAAGCGGTCGCCCGAACTGCTTGCGGTCCAGAACGTACTGGCGGGCAATGTGGAAACAGCTTTCCGCCGCTCCCAGCGCGCCCCATGCGATGCCATAGCGTGCCGAATTGAGGCAGGTGAACGGCCCCTTGAGCCCCGACACGCCGGGTAGAATGGCGTCAGCACCCACCAACACGTCGTCCATCACCACCTCACCTGTGATGGAGGCGCGCAACGCGATCTTGCCGTGGATGGGCGGGGCCGACAAACCTTTCATTGTCTTGTCCAGGATGAAGCCGCGAATGGTGCCATCGTCGGTCTTGGCCCACACCACGAAAACATCAGCGATGGGCGAATTGGAAATCCATGTCTTGGTGCCGTTGAGGCGCCAGCCGCCATCGACAACCCTGGCACGCGTCGCCATGGAGCCGGGGTCGGAGCCGTGATCGGGTTCGGTCAGGCCGAAACAGCCGATCAACTCTCCCGCAGCAAGGCCCGGCAGATACTTCTGCCTCTGCTGCTCCGAGCCGAACGCGTAGATCGGCAACATGACAAGCGAGGATTGCACGCTCATCATCGAGCGATAGCCGGAATCGACGCGCTCCACCTCGCGGGCGATCAGCCCATACGACACATAGTTCAAACCGGCGCCGCCGTAAGCTTCGGGAATCGTCGCGCCCAGTAGACCCAATGCACCCATTTCGCGGAAGATCGCAGGATCGGTGTGCTCGTTGCGGAAACCCTCACGCACACGCGGGGCCAACTGCCCCTGGCAATAGCGGTGCGCCGTCTCCTGCACCATGCGCTCCTCGTCGGTGAGCTCGTTGGCGAGCAGGAACGGATCCTGCCAATCGAACGGCGAATTTGCGGAAACGAATGACATTTTGGCTCCTCGGCAGATCAGAGGGGTGGGGCGAGGGTGAAGCCGTGGCGGCACTTTTTTCGCCCTTGATAGCACGCTTCGCGCGGTGGCATTCATTCGGCATCATGTGCCGCGAGGCTTGGCGCGGGCGGTCGGCATTGCAGCGGCCGGATCATCCGGCCAAACGTGCTTTGGGTAGCGGCCACGCATGTCTGCTCGCACATCCGCCCACGAACCCTTCCAGAAGCCCGGAAGGTCACGCGTGACCTGGATCGGCCGGTGTGCGGGTGAGAGCAGCTCCAGTGTCAGCGGCAGGCGTCCGCCGGCAATCGCGGGATGCTCCTTGAGACCAAACAGCTCCTGTACGCGGATGGCGAGCCGTGGGGCTCCCGCACTCTCGTAATCTATCGGGTGGCGATTGCCCGTCGGTGCCTCAAAATGCGTCGGCGCCTCGGCTTCGAGACGTCGCTTCAGCTCGTAGGGCAGCATCGCATCGAGGGCGTTGGCGAGGTCGGCCGCCTCGATCTGAGAGAGGCGCGACTTGCCGGCAAGGTAGGGCGCCAGCCAAATGTCCGCAGATACCGCCAATGCCGCATCGGAAAGGTCAGGCCAGGCGGCTGGGTCGGCGGCGCGGATGAAAGCGACACGGTGGCGCAGCTGCGCTTGCGCCTTGCTCCACGGCAGGCGGGCGATGCCGCGCTGTGCGGCACCCTCTGCAAGCGCAGCAGAGACGTCCTCTCCGGGTCCGATGGCGCGTGCCTCCGACGACAACACCAGCGACTCCAAGCGGCGGACACGGCGCGCCCGCACGGCGCCAGACGGCTCATCAAAGATGCATTCATCGCGCTCTTCGACACGCGCGCCCGCAATGGCGAGAACGTCGCGTTCCGTAGCTGCCGCAGCAAGGAGAATGCGCGTGCTCGCGGCGGCCCCCTGCATCTCGGCAACGACGAGGTAGGCAGCCCGGGCAAGTCCGTCGGTGGCATCGACGGCGGCAGCTCGGCCATTGGCGAGCAGGAATTGTCCTGGCGCGCCGCGCGCCTTGGCGATGCGCTCGGGATAGGCGGCTGCAAGACAGGCGACCTCGGCCGGTGGCTCATGGGCCGTCGTCAGCCCTGTCGTGGCCTTCGATGGAGTGTGCGGGGACGAAGGCTTGCCGGCATCTTGCGCACAGCTCGTTTGCTGCGCAACGAGCCGTGCCCAGCCATCCGCCAAGCGGTGCATGTCGGTTGCACGCCGCGAGCGATCACGGCGAAAGGCCTCGAGTCTGCGTGCTATGTCAGTGTCGTTGCCGCCCAAGCCGCGCTCGACAAGCAATGCGGCGATATGGGCAGCGTCGCGAATGGCATCAGCGCCGTCGCGCGCGGCTGCCTTGAGCATTGCGGCCAGACGTGGCGGCAGCGGAAGCGCGCGCAACTCGCGACCCAGGGTGGTTATTCGTCCGTCGATATCGATTGCGGCAAGAGCCCTCAATTCCTCGCGCGCTGCGGCCAGTGCGGCTTTCGGCGGTGGGTCGAGCCAGGACAGCGAGGTGGGCTCGGTAATGCCCCAGGCAGCGCAGTCAAGCAGCAGACCGGCAAGATCGGCCGACTGGATCTCGGGGGCAGCATAGGTCGGGAGGCTCTGCGTCTGAGGCGCATCCCAGAGCCGGTAGCAGGCGCCAGGCTCGGTGCGGCCGGCGCGTCCACGGCGCTGATTGACGGAGGCGCGTGACGCACGCACCGTTTCCAGACGCGTTACACCGATGTCCGGCTCGAAACGCGGCACCCGCGCCAAGCCGCTGTCGACGACGACACGGACACCGTCGATTGTGAGCGACGTTTCGGCGATGGACGTTGCGAGCACGACCTTGCGCCGGCCGGGCGGGGCGGGTGCAATGGCGCGGTCCTGGGCCGCCGCATCCATTGCACCGTAGAGCGGTGCGATGATGATGTCGGGATCGTCGATGCCCTCGGCGAGACGTTCGGCGACGCGGCGGATCTCGCCCTGGCCGGGCAGGAAGGCGAGGATCGAGCCCGGTTCAGCAGCCAGCGCGCGGCGGATCGCGTCCGTCATCTCATCCTCGATGCGGCGGGCGGGATTGCGACCGAGGTAGCGCGTCTCGACGGGAAAGCTGCGACCATGGCTCTCGATCACCGAAGCATCACCGAGCAAGCTTGCCACGCGCGCGCCTTCGAGCGTGGCAGACATCACCACTATCCGCAGATCAGGTCGCAAGCCTGCTTGTGCATCAAGGGCCAGTGCAAGTCCGAAATCGGCATCGAGGGAGCGCTCGTGGAATTCGTCGAACAGCACGACCGCAATGCCTTCGAGTGAAGGATCATCGAGGATCATACGCGTGAATACGCCTTCGGTAATCACCTCGACACGTGTCTGGCGGCTGACTTTGGAGACCAACCGCGCACGAAGGCCGACGGTTGCTCCGACCTTTTCACCCAGCGTTTGCGCCATGCGCTCAGCGGCAGCGCGCGCTGCGATACGGCGCGGCTCGAGCACGAGAATGCGGCCGTCACCACGCCAGGGCGCATCCAGCAGAGCCAGGGGGACGCGCGTCGTCTTACCTGCACCGGGCGGCGCCATCAAAACCGCATTGGGTGCGCCAACAAGCGCTTCGGCGAGCTGGCCGAGCACCGCTTCAACGGGCAGGGGCGTGTCGAATTGCATCAGCGGGCCGTCGCGGACGTCCGCGCCAGTGCGTCATTGGCGCGCGTGAAGGTGAGTGTCAAACGCATCGGCTCAGCCGGACCTGCTGGGTTGTTGACCAAAGGCGATCTGATACATGGGATAGCCCTTCGCGAGGAACGAGAATGCGGTGCCGCCGTTGCGCGGGACTGCGGTCTGATGCCGACCGCAACGGCGCTATTGCGATCATTCCATTGACCATCTGCGGATATAGGTCAATCTATCGGCTTCCCGCACCCGCCGAGCGAGTTCGGGCCGTTCAGCTCCATCAAGATGGCAATTCGAGCCGACAGTGCAGCCCTCTCACCACCGAAGCAGCGCTTCTCCCCAGCAAAAGAGCAGATTCAGATGAAAGAGCCCACATCCTCGCCTTCGGTAGAATCCACCGGTAACAGCCAGCCGAAGGCCGGCCGCGACCTCGAAACCGCGCGGGCGCATTCGCGCGCGCTGGCGGCAAACCTGGGTGCGGTCGTGGCGATCATGATGCGCAGCCCAGAACATCGCAACGCAACCCTCTCGGAAATCGAGACGTTGGTCGGGCCACCGCTAGGCCTCGATCAGATCGCAATCGTGGAGGCGCATGATGCCGAAAGTGGCATCGTTGCACCTGCGGCGGCCGTGCTTTGGGCGATGGTTTCGCCGGAAACCGACGCGCGCCTGTCGAATGCCGCCGATACCAAGCCGCGTCTGGAGCCTGGCGACTGGCGCAGTGGTCCGATCCCCTGGGTCATCGCCGCGATCGGACACAAGACGGCGGTAACACAGCTGCTGGAGCAGTTCGTGAAGTCGCGGTTCCCAGATTCGCCGCCAAAGATCAGGATCCGCGAGAAGGACGGTAGCGTCAGGATCGGCCTCGTGCGGATCGGCAGCCCGCAAGCCGCGGGGGAAGCTTAGCTTTCCCTGGCACCGGCTTCACGCACGGCCAAGCCGCACCGATCCGCCGCCACGTACGCTGGCGAGCGGCCGAGGCTCGTCGCATGCGTTGGCCAGCGGGACCGGCTCAGCGCTCCTCCCCCGGCATCACCCCTTCCAAAAACACTGATCAGTTACTAAAATAGTGCGACAAAAGAGAAATTCGTCGCCCTGCCGTCGTATTCTCGAACGGGGCTGACGCGGCCGCAACGCAACTGTCGCATGACCTCAGTCTTGAAAGACGACAGCAACGACGTCGTCGAAGCACTCAAGAAGCAGTCGGCGATCTTAGTAGCGGTCGGCGCATTCTCCGGTGTGCTCAATGTGCTCGCGCTAACCGGCGCGTTCTACATGCTGCAGATCTACGACCGCGTTCTGCCCTCGGGCAGCGTCGCGACACTGATTGGCCTGTCAATCCTGCTTACCAGGCTTTATTGCGCGTTCGGGTTTCTCGATTTCTTTCGCATGCGACTGCTGAGCCGCGTCGGACTGCGTTTCGACCAGCTGGTCTCGGCCAAGATCTTCTCACTGACCCACACACACGCGTCTCCCGCACAGCACGCTGACCCCTCGCTGCAGCCGCTTCGCGACCTCGACCAGGTTCGTACGTTCTTGTCGGGACTGGGGCCGGTAGCTCTGTTTGATGTGCCCTGGATGCCGCTGTTTCTCAGCATCATCTACCTTCTGCATCCGGTTCTTGGCCTGTTCGCGATCGCCGGCGCCGCTGTGCTGGTGACCTTCGCCGCACTTGCCGAGTTCATGGGCAGAGCGCCGATGGCAGCCGCCGCCGCCAGCCACCGCGAACGGCTCGGGCTTGCCGAGGCCGCGCGGCGCAATGGCGAGGTGATCCAAGCGCTCGGCATGGGCGAGCATTTCAGACGGCGATGGCAGGAGGTGAACGCGCGCTATCTCACACATCAAACCAAAGCGTCGGACGCGACAAGTCTGATGGGCACTCTCGCCAGGGTCGTACGCCTGCTCCTGCAATCGGGAATGCTCGGACTGGGCGCATACTACGCCATCGCCGGGGAGGTCTCGCCGGGCACCATCATTGCCGGTTCGATTACCATGTCACGAGCGATGGCGCCGCTCGATAGTCTCATCGCGCACTGGCGGGGGCTCATTTCAGCGCGCCAGTGCTTCTATCGCCTTGTCGCGCTCTTCGGAACAGTCGGAAGGATTGAGCGAGCCGCCAATCGGATCAGCCTGCCGGCCCCGCAGCGGACGTTGCAGGTCGCTCAACTGTTCGTCACACCACCAGGTGCGCGGCAGCCATCTTTGCGAAAGATCGACTTCACGCTGCGTGCCGGGGACGGACTCGACGTCATCGGCCCCACGGCATCGGGCAAGTCCTCGCTGGCGCGCGCGCTGGTCGGCGTCTGGCCGCCGTCAAACCCTGCTTCGACGATACGACTTGACGGAGCCGCGCTCGATCAGTGGCCAACCGATGAACGGGGCCGGTACATCGGGTACCTGCCGCAGGATATCGAGCTGTTCGATGGGACCATCGCGGACAACATATGCCGCTTCGATCCCACTGCTACCGACGAGGAAACCATTGCGGCGGCAAGCGCGGCAGGATGCCACGAGATGATCGTGCAGCTCGAGAACGGCTACCAGACGAAAATCGGCGAAGCGGGTGGCAGCCTTTCAGGCGGCCAGCGCCAGCGCATTGCTCTGGCACGAACCCTGTTCCGTGATCCGTTTCTCGTCGTTCTCGACGAGCCTAACGCCAATCTCGATCAGCGCGGCGAGAATGCGCTGACGCAAGCGATCGTCGGCATTCGTCAACGCGGCGGCATCGCGGTCGTCGTGGCGCATCGGCCATCAACGCTCGCCAGCCTCAACAAGATCCTGGTCATCGCGAATGGGCAGGAACAGGATTTCGGCCCACGCGACGACGTACTGCGCCGAGTGCTGAAATCGCAGCCGGGCGGCTCGAGCGAGCCGACGACCGATGCAAGTGCAGCCATAAAGACGATGGACCGGCCAGCCGGAGTCCGGGAGATCGTCGATGGCTAATGCACATCACGCGATGAGACAGGATCGTGCGGATGGCGAACCGCCGGTTGCCGTTTCTCACTTCATCGTCGGCGGCCTTGCCGCAGTGGCTTTTCTGCTCGCCGGCGTCGGCTTATGGGCAGCACGAACCAGCATCTCGGGCGCGGTGATCGCACCGGCGAGGGTTGTGGTCGATTCCAACGTCAAGAAGGTCCAGCACCTCAGCGGCGGGATCGTCGGCATAATCCATGTGCGCAACGGCGACCGCGTCGCCGCCGGCGACCTGCTGATCACGCTCGACGACACCCAGACCCGCGCCAATCTGCAGATCATCGCCAACCAGATCGACGAGGCGATCGCCCGGCTTGCACGGCTGAGCGCTGAGCAAACCGACCAGGAGACGGTCGCCTACCCGCAGGCGCTCCTTGCGCGCTCAGATGATCGGGCCGTGCGGCAAATTATCGACAGCGAGAATGCGGTCTTCACGAGCCGCCACAGCTCTCTGGTCGGGCAGAAACAGCAGCTGCGCGAGCGCATCAGGCAACTGGAAAAGGAGATCGGCGGGCTGAGTGCACAGCAATCTGCCAAGACGACCGAGATAGAACTCATGGGCAACGAGCTATTGAGCCTCGCCGTTTTGGAGCAGCGGCGGCTGGTCACGGCGTCAAAAATGATCGCATTGCGCCGCGAGGCTGCGCGCCTCAAGGGCGAGCACGGTCAGATCGAGGCAGGCATCGCGCAAGCCAAGGGACGCATCGCGGAGGTGGAGACCGTCATCCTGCAGCGCACGCAGGAGTTCAAGAAGGACATCGCAGCGGAGATTCGCGAAGTGCAGGTCCGCCTTGCCGAGCTCAACGAGCGCAAGGTTGCCGCTGAGGATCAGTTCAGGCGCATCAAGATCGTCGCGCCCAGTGCCGGCATCGTTCATGAACTGTCCGTCCACACAATCGGTGGTGTCGTGACAGCAGGCGAGCCGGTCATGCTGATCGTGCCTGACGACGATCCGCTAACACTCGAAGCGCGCGTTGCCCCGCGCGATCGCGAGCAAGTTCGTCTCGGTGCAACGACCAACATCCGCTTTGCCGCCTTCAATCAGCGAACGACGCCGGAAATCAACGGCACAGTCGAGTCGATCGCGCCGGACCTGACCGAAGACAAGCGTTCGGGGCATTCCTATTACTCGGTGAGGATCGCTATCTCGGACAATGAACTCGACAAGATCAAGGACCTGCGGCTCGTGCCGGGGCTTCCCGCCGACGTTCAGATCCGCACGCAGGACCGAACGGCGCTGTCCTACCTCATGAAACCGATCGAGGATCAGCTCGCCAACGCGTTTCGGGAACGCTAGAGCAGGTCAGGTTCTGATTGAATCACGTCTGGCCGTTTTGGCCTGCTCTATCTCTGTGATTGAGGCTCTAGCCGAAAACGGAAATTGCTTGCGCCGTTTCAACGCCCGTCACTTGATACCGCGCCCGACGCCTGTGTAGCGGAAGCCCAGCTCGCGGGCTGCGGTGGCATTGAAGATGTTGCGCAGATCGACAAGTACGTCGCCGGCCATGCACTGGCGCAATGCCTTAAGATCGAGAGCGCGGAACTCGTTCCATTCCGTCAGTACGACCAGAACGTCCGCACCCTCGGCTGCTTCCAATGCATTTGAGCACCAGACCACACCGGGCAGGAGCGGCTCGGCCTGCTTGCGCCCTTCGGGGTCGGCAACGCGCACTTTCGCACCGCGCTCGATCAGCATCGGCACGACAACGAGGCTCGGCGCATCCCGCATGTCGTCGGTGTTCGGCTTGAATGTGACGCCCAGGACGGCCACCGTCTTGTTACGCAGGCCGCCGTTGACAGCGCGTTCGATACGCCCGGCCATTGCGATCTTGCGCTCATCATTGACGCGCTGCACCTGCTCGATGATCGACAGAGGCGATTTCGTCTCGCGCGCCGTCCTTATCAAGGCGGAGACATCCTTGGGGAAGCACGAGCCGCCGTAACCCGGGCCTGGATGCAAAAACTTGTCGCCGATACGGCGATCGCGACCAATGGCGTTGGCGACCTCCTGCACGTCCGCACCAACCTCCTCACACAAGTCGGCGATCTCGTTGATAAAGCTGATCTTGAGGGCGAGGAATGCGTTAGCGGCGTATTTCGCGAGCTCGGCGGATTCGCGCGAGACGAAGATGACCGGTGCGTGCCGCAGTGACAATGGCTTGTAGAGGCGTTCCATGACCTCGCGGGCGGGCGCGCTGTCAGTGCCGACCAGAACGCGGTCTGGATGCGTGAAGTCCTGGATTGCGGAGCCTTCGCGCAGGAACTCCGGATTGGAGCAGACCGCATAGTCGGCATCGGGGCGCAATGCCTTCAAACGCCGTTCGATCTCGCGGCTGGTACCGACCGGCACCGTCGATTTTGTGGTGATGACGGTGAAGCCGTCGAGGTGCGGCGCCAGTTCTTCCACTGCGGAATAAACATAGGAGAGGTCCGCATAGCCATCACCGCGGCGCATCGGCGTGCCGACGGCCAGGAACACGATGTCTGCGGACTTCACCGCGGACGCCAAATCGGATGAGAAGACAAGACGCCCCGCCCGCATGTTGCGCGTCAGCAGATCGTCGAGACCGGGCTCGTAGATCGGCGACCTTCCCGCCTCCAGCATCGACAACCGCTGCGGGTCCTTGTCAACGCACGTCACCGTCCAGCCAAACTCGGAAAAGCAGGCTGCCGAAACGAGCCCCACATAACCCGCGCCGATCATGCAGATATTCACGTCGCTCTCCCAATCGTCAGCGTTGCCGGCCGGCGGCTCAAATCGCCTTGCATCTTGTGGACGTCGCCGGTGGTCCGGCATGCTTCTAGCACCGGCGGCCCATGCCGGGGATGGGACAATTGTCCGAGCTGTGGAGCGTGCCCTCAGCGCCACAGTGGCCCAACCGCGCCGGTTCGCGTTCGACGCCTAATCCACTGCCGGGTCCATTGCGTCAATCCCCAAATATCTCCAACGTTCACGAACCCCTATTTCCGCCCTGGACGTCAGGCAAGCATTAAGAGTATCGCAATCGAGATTCGGAGCGGCCGTTGGCTGCACCGCGCTTTTTTCGGGAGTCCGCTCAAATCGGCGGCACACATCCGTGATCCAAAATTCCACAGTCCCGAGTGCCCCCAGCCCTTCGGCGTTGCCGGCCCTTCCGGTTCTATCTGTTGTCGTACCAGTACTCAACGAGGAGCGGGGGCTCGACAAGCTCCTGGCGCGCCTCATTCCGGTGCTCGAAGGCGAGGTCGCCTCCTTCGAGATCATCATCATCGACGACGGCTCGACCGACGGAACGCTCGCTCTCGTTCGGGCGCACCACGAAGCCGATGCGCGCATCAAGGCCGTTTCGCTTTCACGCAACTTCGGCAAGGAGATTGCCGTTGCCGCCGGACTGCAGCACTCGGCCGGCGAAGCCGTCATCATCATGGACAGCGATCTCCAGCATCCGCCAGAGGTCATTCCACAACTCATCGCGGGATGGCGCGCAGGCTACGATATCGTCTATGGCAAGCGCACGGACCGCAGGGCGGACGGGCCTGTGCGCCGTTTCCTCGCGCGCCTTTTCTACCGCGCCTTCCGCACACTTTCAGGCACCAAGCTGCACGATGATGCAGGCGACTTCCGCCTGCTCAGCCGTCGTGCCGTAGCCGCACTCAATCGGTTCGGCGAGCGTGCCCGCTTCAACAAAGGACTGTTCGCCTGGGTGGGCTTCAAGTCGCTCGGTGTCGCCTTCGAGGTGCCAGACCGCGAGGACAAAACCCAATCTCGCTGGCGGCCGCGGCAACTCTGGCATTTCGCCCTCGACGGCCTATTCTCGTTCACGACAATCCCGCTCAGAATCTGGTCCTATCTGGGGCTCTTCATCTCGATGTTGGCACTAGTGGCGATGATCTACATCGTCGTCGATACGCTATTGTTTGGAAATCCGGTGCGGGGCTATCCGACACTCATTGTATCGATCCTGTTCTTCGGCGGCATTCAGCTCATCTCGCTGGGCGTCATCGGCGAGTATCTCGGCCGCGTCTATGAGGAAGTGAAGGCGCGGCCACTTTATATCGTCGGCGAGACGGTGGGGCTTGAGCCCATCGACCGCGACACGCGACGCTCGACCGATGGGCAATCGCCCGGGGACAGGCCTGCGTGATGACGGCCGCCGCGCGCAACGTCCTGCTGATTGCCGATGACTTCGCGATTTCCGAGGGCGTGAGCGAGGGCATTGCCCAGCTTGCCAAGACGCGGCGCATCTCGGGCACCAGCGCGCTCGTCACGCTCGCGCGATGGCGGCAGGACGGGCCGCGGGTTGCTGCCTTGCGCCCAGACATTGCAACAGGTTTGCATGTCAACCTCACGCTTGGCGCACCGCTCGGCCCGATGCCGCGGCTGGCACCGGAGGGCAAGCTGCCGCCGATCGCCACCGTCATCGGGTTAGCGCTTACGGGACGCCTCGACCGCTCCGAGCTGGAGGCGGAGATCGGGCGGCAGCTTGCACAGTTCACCGAAATCACCGGGCACAGGCCTGATTTCATCGACGGCCACCAGCATGCGCACGCGCTTCCCGTCGTCCGCGAGGCGCTCATCTCGGCGCTTTTGCGATTCTATGGCGATGCGCAGCACAAGCCGCTGGTGCGCGTGCCTACGGACTCGCTGGGCGCGGTGCTGACGCGACCGGGCGCGCGCGCGAAGGCGATGCTGCTGACCGGGCTTTCCGCCGGTTTCGCAAGGGCGCTCGCGGCAGCGCGCCTGCCGGCCAACGACAGCTTTGCCGGCGTGACAGGCTTTGGTTCGAGCATCGCAGATGTGCAGCGCGATTTTTGCTCTGCGCTCCATGGCGCTGGCCGTCTGCATCTCGTGATGTGCCATCCTGGCGTGCCAAGCGACGAGCTCGCAGCACTCGACCCGATCACGATTCGGCGTGCGGCCGAACTTGAGGTGCTTGCCGATGATGACAACGTGCTGAGCGAACGCCTGCTCCACCCGCACCGCGAGGGCACTGATGGTACGATCGACTGGGGCCGAATTGCAGCGGGGTTGAGATGAGCGACGAGCAGATCCCACGCGATGCAACATCCGGCGCTCATCAGGCGGCGAATCCTCACACGGCACCGGACTCGGACATGGTCGCAGCGACGCCACGCAGCGTCGTGCGCCACGGCGGCGGATTTCTGATCTCGGGCCTTATCGCATTCAGCGTCGACGCTGTGGTGCTCTTGCAGTTGACCCGTTTCGCGGGACTCGACCCGTTCAGCGCGCGTCTCATTGCCATTGCACTGGCGATGGTGGCAGGCTGGCTTTCGCACAGACGGCTGACCTTCAATGTCACGACGCCCCCGACACTGGGTGAATTCGGGCGCTACGCCGCCGTGGCCTGGACTGCCGCGGCGCTCAACTACGCCGTCTATGCGGCGATCCTGGTTGTCCGTGACGACGTGGTGCCGCTCGTGGCGATGGTTGCTGCGACGGCGGTGGCCATGGGTTTCAGCTACCTGGGCATGCGGTTCGGCGTGTTTCGGCACCGCTGATTTACCTCGCAGCTGCCGTCATTACCTTAAGATGAACCCCAACATGCCTTAGGGCAGGTCGGGTGCCGTGCCGGCACAGCCGAGCTTGAGTTGCAGCGTCAAACGGCAGCGCGCGCACGCGGGCGTCGCGGAGGATGGCCGAACGGTCGCAGGGAGTGCGCATAAGCAGCCCGTGCAGGGACGCTGACAGTCTCACGCTCGGGCCATCTCAGCGCGGTGAGCTTGCCGCCGAAACAGCAGCCGGTATCGATGCACAGCGTATTGCTGACCCAGGCTGTGTCCGGCACCGGGGTATGGCCGTAGACCACCGCGACGTCGCCCGTGTAGTCCAGCGCCCAATGGTAGCGAACCGGCAAGCCGGCTGGGTCGCGGGCTCCGGTCGTATCGCCGTAAAGACAGAAGCGGCGCACGCGGGGCGTAGCGCGGCCGATCATTGGCTCAAGAATGCCGGCATGGGCGACAACTAGGCGGCCTGCATCAAGCCATTGGTGGCTCCACAGACGCTTGATCATTGCATGGATATCGTCGCGGAAACGATCACTTGAGCCCTTGAGACTGGCAATCGTCGTATCCAGGCCATGCGTGATCTCGACCTTGTTTCCCTCCAGCCAGCGCAGAAACTTGATGTCGTGGTTCCCCGGCACAAGAAGTGCGGTGCCGTCCTGCTCCACCATAGTGTGTACGATGGCCAGTGTATCACTCACACGCGGGCCTCGATCGACCAGGTCGCCGACAAACACGACGCGACGTCCGGTCGGCGCATCGATCACCGGACGGCGGCGGCCCCATTGAGAGTCATTAATCCAGGTGATCCGGTAGCCGAGCAGGCCGAGCAGATCTTCCAGCTCGTCGCAGCAGCCGTGCACATCTCCGATGATATCGAACGGGCCGTGCTCATGGCGCATATCCGTCGGCATCCGCATGCGCCGGATTTCGAGCCTTTCGAGTGCGTCGGCGGGGATTTCGAATACCTCGCGGTAGCCGTCTGCCTTCAAACGCTCGTCGATGTTGGGTTCGCCGTGGCGCGTGCCAGGCATGATGAGGCCGAAGCGACGGGCGTAATTCTCGCGCGCAACGGACGCCAGTGCCACGCGCAGCTTGTGAGCGCCGGCGGGAGAACCCGCCTCGACGATTGCTGTCATTTTCCCGGCCGCGACGCGCGGCGCGAGGACGGCCAGCAGGGCGTCGCCCGTCTCGGTGCCCATGTCGAGTAATTCGTCGGCCGCAAAATGGCGTTCGGCCAGAGTGCGGGCAGCGTCATGATTGCAGCCATGAACCAGGACGCAGGCGATCTGTGGGAGCTCGATGATCATATCCGCTGAGGGACGACACCCGCCTGCATCTGTCAACCGCGCCGATCGGCACAACCAATCTATCTGAGGAAGGAGCGTGCTTCCAGCTTCGGCTTGGGCACATCGGAAACGAAGCCTTCCAGCTTCTCCAGGCCACGCGGGACGGGGCCGCCGTAGGCCCAGTCCAGTAGCTCGACAGTATGGGCGATGGGGATTTCCATGCCGCCGGCAAGTTGAGCGATGCAGCCGATGTTGCCCGCCGCCACGACGTCCGGTTTTACCGAACGGATGTTCTTGACCTTACGTGTGCGCAATTGCCCGGCCAGTTCGGGCTGCATGATATTGTAGGTACCCGCCGAGCCGCAGCAAATATGCCCCTCGGGTGGCGTGACGACGCTGTAGCCGGCATTCGACAGCAGCGCCTTGGGCTCATCCGTCACGCGCTGGCCGTGCTGCAGCGAGCAGGCGGAATGGTAGGCGACGCGCAGGCTCGACCAGCGCACTGGCGGACCCAGGTCATAGTCCATCAGGAATTCGGTGATGTCGCGCGTGAGATTCGAGATCCTGGCGGCGCGCTCCGCATATGCAGGGTCGAGACGCAGCATATAGCCATAGTCCTTGACCGTCGTGCCGCAACCCGAAGCGTTGATTATGATGGCGTCGATCGGACCCTTGGTCATCTCTTTCGACCAGGCATCGACGTTACGGCGGACCTGCTCGAGCGCCTGTTCCTCCTCGCCCATATGATGGACGAGGGCGCCACAGCAGCCGGCGCCGTTCGACACGATGACGTCGACGCCGCGGCGCGCAAGAAGGCGGATGGTGGCGTCGTTGATGTCCGGCCGCAGAACCTGCTGCGCGCAGCCCGCCAGCATAATGACACGGGCGCGACGCTCGGTGGCCGTCTTGGCGATACCCGGTCCTTCGTATTTCGGCAGATCCGGCAAGCGCGCAGGCGCCAGCTCAAGCATGGCGACCATTTCCTTCAGGCCCAGGCGTCGCATGAGTGGAATGAACGGCCGTCCGAGCGGCGCCGCCTTCAATGCCAGGCGGAACTTATCGGGATAGGGGACGACTGCGGCCAGCAGGCGGCGCATCAGGCGTTCCTTCCAGCCCCGCTGTCCGGTCTCATTGATGTGGACGCGCGCCAGATCGACCAGATGCATGTAATCGACGCCGCCGGGGCATGTCGTCATGCACGACAGACACGACAGACAGCGATCGATATGGTGCTGGACCTCGGGGCTTGCATCCTTCCCGCGCTCGAACATGTCCTTCATCAGATAGATTCGGCCGCGCGGACTATCGCGCTCGTCGCCGACCACCACGTAAGTCGAACAGACTGCGGTACACAGGCCGCAGTGCACACAGCGACGCAGGATGCGATCGGCCTCTGCAAGGCGCGGATCGGCAAGCTGCTCAGGCGTGAAATTGGTTTGCATCAGATGCGTCCATCAAGCGTCAGATCCCGGCGTACATGCGGCCGGGATTGAGAATGCCCTGCGGGTCGAAGGCCGATTTCAGATTGCGCGTAATGCGCTCCAGCACCGGAGTCTGCGGCTGGAAAACTTCGACCGCACCGCGGATCGCGGCGTCGGCACGGATCAGCGTAGCGTGGCCTCCGTGCACGGCCACGGCACGGCGTATGTCGCTCGCACCAGCATCGGCGGTTGCCGGCACTTCGAGCCAGATCAAGCCGCCGGACCAGTCGTAATAGGCTTCCGCAGTCATGTGTTTGCGGATTGCCGCGACGAGCTTGGCGGCGTTCTTCGGCGACGTCGATACGCGCCAGAGCGCGGATTGACAATCCGACAGAACAGAAAGCCGGCGCAGCTCGCTCCAGAATTTCAGTGACGCCTCGTAATCAAGCTCCAGGGGTGCGCCATAGATCTTGAGCAGCCGGGCGAGCTGGTCCTTCCTGTACAGCACCGAGCTGACGAAGTTCTCGATGCGCAGCGCGGTGAGGCCGGTGCCATTGACGGTCGCTGGCCGTGTCGTCAAACGGTCGGCAAGGGCAGCGTTGAGATGCACCGCACCCGACACCTCGAAGGGTGTGCCCATGGCTGCACACATCAACTCGACGGCGAGATCGTCGGTAAGACCCGGAAACACCAAGGTTGCCGCAGCCTCCGGCCAGGGCAGCACCTTGAAGGTGACCTCGGTGAGGACACCGAGGGTGCCCCAGCTACCGGCAAGGCCTCGCGCCAGATCGTAGCCGGTGACGTTCTTCATCACGCGACCACCGGATTTGAACATTTCGGCACGACCGTTGACGGCCTTAATGCCGATCAGGTGATCGCGCGCCGCGCCCGCGACGACCCGGCGCGACCCGGACAGGTTGGCGGCGAACACCCCACCGATCGTCTGCTGGCCGGGCGGTCCGCCGGTGGCAGGGCCGAGATCGATCGGCTCGAAGGCAAGCATCTGACCACGCGAGGCCAGCTCTGCCTCGATCATCGTCAGCGGCGCGCCCGCCTCCGCCGACATAACGAGTTCGGTCGGCTCATAGAGCTTGATCGCCCGCAACGACTTCGTGGTGATCGTCGCGGCCGTCTGCATCGGCCGGCCGGTGTTTGATTTGGACCCATTACCGACGATCTCGACGGGCTGATTGCGTGCGCCGAAGCTCGCAATCATGCTCGCCAACTCCCAGTCGGTGACCGGTCTCATAGGCTCCTTCATACCCGCGTAATTCCTTTTTGCATGCGTCAGGCGGCCACGGGCGCGGCGGTGCGGCCATCGAGAGGGAACACCTTTGCAGGGTTCAGCAGCCAATCTGGATCGAAGGCCGTCTTGATACGCATCTGCAGGGCGAGATCGGTATCGGAAAACTGCACGCGCATCAAATCGCGCTTCTCGATGCCGACGCCGTGCTCACCGGTGAGGCAGCCGCCGACCTCGACGCACAGGGTCAGGATCTCCGCACCGGCCAACTCGGCGCGTTCCGACTGATTGGGATCGTTGGCTTCATAGAGAATGAGCGGATGCAAGTTACCGTCACCGGCATGGAAGATGTTGGCGACGCGCAAGCCATGGCGCGCGCAGATCTCGGAGATCGACGTCAGCACCTGCGGCAGGCGGCTCAGGGGAATGGTGCCGTCCATGCAATAATAATCGGAAATGCGGCCGATGGCTCCGAATGCCGACTTGCGGCCCTTCCAGATCTTGGCGCTTTGCACCGGACCGTCCGAGATGAGGATCTTACCGGGATTGAAGGGCGCGGCGATCTCGCTGATGCGCGTCAGAAGACTTTGTATTTCCTCTTCCGAACCTTCCACCTCGACGATCAGCAGCGCGCCCACATCGAGGGGATAGCCCGCCTTGGCGAAGCTCTCGCAGACTTCGATTGCCGGTTTGTCCATGAACTCGATAGCGACGGGGATGATGCCCGATGCGATGATGGCCGAGACGCAACGACCGGCATCCTCACTGGAGGAAAAACCGATCAGCATCGGGCGCGCTCCCTCCGCCGAGCGAATGATGCGCACCGTTGCCTCAGTGATGACGCCGAACTGTCCTTCGGAACCGACGATCAACCCCAGCAGATCGTAGCCGTCGGCGTCAAGATGTGCTCCGCCGATCTCGACGACCTCGCCAGTCATCAGCACCATCTTGAGCCCGAGTACGTTGTTGGTCGTGACGCCGTACTTGAGACAGTGCGCACCGCCGGAGTTCATCGCGAGATTGCCGGCCAGGGTGCAGGCGAGCTGGCTTGAAGGATCGGGTGCGTAAAAAAAACCGTCCTTGCCGACGGCCTCGGAAATAGCGAGGTTGGTGATACCCGTCTCAACGCGTGCGAAGCGCGCTTCGTAATCGACCTCCAGCACGCGATTCATCTTGGAAATGCACAGCACGATCGCGTCCTCGGCCGGCAGCGCACCACCGGCAAGCGATGTTCCCGCGCCACGCGGCACGATCTTGATGCCGCCTTCGCTGCAATAGCGCATGACGCGTGCAACCTCCTCGGTGGATGTCGGCAGGACCACGGCGAGAGGCATGCGTCGATAGGCGGTGAGCGCATCGGTTTCGAAAGCGCGGCGGCCATCCTCGTCGGCTATGACGAGATCGGCGCCGACAAGTTGCATCAGGTCGGCAACGATCTGGTCACGTCGCGCGACGATGGAGTGATCAGGCTCAGGCAGAGCGATGTGCGACATCTCTCCGACTCCTTATCTTATCCGACTCCCTTTCGGCTGTCGGAAAACTCATTTGCGCGAGCCTCATGGCGTCGCGCGCTGTTTGGCTGCGGGTGCCGGCCACGTTCGAATGTCGCGGCGCGGGATCGGCGATCATCCAAGACATAATAACCGATCGTAGTGACAGAGGCAGGCCTAGATCGCGATCAAGTCTCACGAAACACGTCCACGAGCCAGTCCCTTGTCTTGGGCATTTTCTTGACACTGAACCGCGGCACATTTCAACAAAGCATGCTATTGTTTTCAATGACGTTTTTCACGCTGACGCAGTGCGTGCGCACGAACCGCGTCGCGTTGCCCTCACACCTTCGCAACCTGCCAACGGCGACAGTGCCCCTGTCCCCGTCGCGATCCCTGCAATATCAGTCATATATCAAACCCGCGTATCCACCTCAACCTGCGTGTCCATGCGCGCCGCACGATTTTCAATGAATCCGAACTGATCATATTCGTTTTAGCTGTTTCGCGGACACACCATCGCCGTTAGACAAGGTAACAACTTCAAGAGAAGCGGGGCGCGCTAGGAGCTCATCCTTGTGGGCGTGTTGTTTAGGAGGAACTGAGATCATGACGTCCATCAGTGATCTGGACATCTTCGCTCGGGTTGCGCGAACCGCCAATATGTCTGCGGCCGGCCGGGAGATGGGCTTGTCGCCCGCAGTGGTCTCCAAGCGCGTCAGCTTGCTCGAGGATCGGCTCGGCGCCAGGCTGTTTCAGCGCACGACACGCCACCTGACACTCACGGAGACAGGCGAGGGATATTTCAAGCGCGTCGTCGACATCCTGAGCCTCATCGAGGAGGCAGAGGATTTTGTCTCCAGACGCAACACGCGCCCTCGCGGCGTCCTCAAGGTGACGGCGCCGACTGCGTTTTCGCGGCTTCACATCGCGCCGCACCTGCCCGCGTTTTTCAGTCGTTTCGGCGATCTCGAACTCGATATGCACCTGACCGACAACTTCGTCGACATCATTCGTGACGGCTTCGATGTGGCGATCCGCATCGGCGAATTGCGCGATTCCTCGCTGGTCGCGCGCAAACTGGCAGCCGACGACCGGGTACTGTGCGCGACGCCGGGCTACCTTGCCGAGGCGGGCAAGCCCAAGAAGCTCGCCGATCTGGAGCGGCACAATTGCCTTCTGGCGGGCGCACAGGACGTCTGGCGGCTCGAAGGACCGGAGGGCCAGGTCCAAGCCCGGGTAAAAGGCAACATCCGCTCAAATTCCGGGGAGTTCGTGCGTGAGGCGGTGCTGTCGGGCCTCGGCATCGCGCTTCGTTCGACCTGGGATATCGGATCTGAACTGGAGGCGGGTCAGCTTGAGGTTGTGCTGCCGGAATATCGCGGCTCATCGTCGGTGGGCATCTTCGCAGTCTACCCATGCCGCGAATTCATGCCCAACAAGGTGAACGTCTTCATCGAATTCCTCAACGAGGTCTATGCTGCCAATCCGCCTGCGGAGCGAAAGATGCGCGTGCAAACGGCGCAGTATGCGACGCCCCCATCACCGAAGGCCCAGCCCCCGGCGAGCGGCAGCGGAACCAAGCCTGCCAAAGCCGCGGGCGTCCGCGGATCGGGCAATAGCAAAAACCGCAAGAATGACTCTGCGGTGACCCCGCGCTGATTGCCTTCGAGTGCCAATCCCGTATCATCCGCGCGACCCTGGCCAGACATGCTCGGGCCGGGGGCCACCATGAGGCATCGATGACGGCGCGCGGCGACCCGCGGCTGCTTCCCATCGACGGTCATCCCTGCCATCTGCCGAACCGGAGCGACCTGCCATGACATCACCTTGGGCGCGCACTCAAGGCTTCCCCGCGCTTGTTGCACTTTTGGTGCTTGCCGGCTCGATCCCTGCCAGCGCCGAGGATCTCGCCAACGGCGCAGCGGTGTTTCGCAAGTGTCGCGCGTGCCACGACGCCGGACCCAACGCACGCAACAAGGTCGGCCCGGTCCTCAATGGCGTTTTCGGGCGCATGGCCGGGACATTGACCGACTTCAACTATTCCGAAGCGATGCGAACGGCAGGCGAGAAGAAGCTCGTCTGGGATGAAGAGACGCTCAACGGATACCTCGAATCGCCGTCCACATACCTGCCCAAGACGAAGATGGCATTTGCGGGCGTAAAGGTGGAGAAAGACCGGGCCGACCTCATCGCCTACCTCAAGACGCTGAAGCCCTGACGTTCCAGGCGGCGGCGAAGATCCGGGTTGCATGGCAGCGATCTGCAGGTCCGCGATGGTGAGGACGTCTCATTCAGCATGCGATCTGCTATAAGTGACGCAGGATCGGCGGCCAGGGGTCCACTTGTGCTGCCGCACCTGTCCGCCCGTGATTGAGAGAGCAATCGGCATGACCGACACCGCCACAAGGCGTCCACGCGCCGGCCTTTTCGTCACCTGTCTCGTCGACGTGATGCGGCCGTCTGTCGGCTTTGCCGCAGCCAGGCTGATCGAGGCTGCCGGCTGTGACGTGTTCGTGCCGCCAGGGCAGACCTGCTGCGGACAGCCCGCCTACAATTCCGGAGACCGTGCCGATGCGATCGCCATAGCACGCACGACGATGGCTGCCTTCAAGGATTGCGACTATGTGGTGGCTCCCTCCGGATCGTGTGCGGGAATGCTCAAATCGCACTACCCGCGCCTGCTTGCCGACGATGCGGCGGAGCGTGCCGAAGCGGAGGCGTTTGCGGCAAAGGTGCACGAACTCGTCTCGTTCCTCACCGACGAGCGCGGGATGACGGCGATCGATCCGTCGATGCAGGGCGCACCGCCCGGACGCGTGACATATCATGACAGCTGCTCGGGTCTGCGCGAGTTGGGCATCAAGGCGCAGCCGAGGCAATTGTTGGCCTCGATCAAAGGACTGGAACTTGTGGAGATGGCCGACTCGGAAATCTGCTGCGGCTTCGGCGGCACATTCTCGGTGAAATTTCCCGATATTTCGAACGCTATGGTGGAGAAGAAGGCCGATAACATCGCGCAAGCAGATCCTGACCTGTTACTCGCGGGTGATCTGGGATGCCTGCTCAATATGGCAGGTAAACTTGCGCGACAGGGGCGACAGATCGAAGCGCGCCATGTCGCGGAAGTGCTGGCGGGTGATATGGAAACACCACCCATCGGAGCACCTGCAGGCTGGAAACGGCGCGGCTGAATGGGTTTGCGCTGATTGCCCGGGAACGCAGCACGATGGCCTGCCAACCGCAGGGAAAGATTGTAACGCCACGGCGCCAATGTGCCTTGGCGCATTGAGGCAAGTACGACTGACGACGACAAGGAGAGACTGCAGAATGTCCCACGTACCGCACGAGATTTCTGACGATTTTCCTGAGCACAAGGACAAGATCCATACGCTGAAGTTGAGCAACGGACACTTCGCACGGCTGTTCGAGGAGTATCACGAGCTCAACCGGGAAATTCACCGCATCGAGGCTGCGGGGGTCAATACTTCGGACACCGAGTTCGAGAACCTCAAGCTCGTGCGCCTGCGGCTCAAGGACGAAATCTACGAAATGCTGCGCGAGTGAGCGCGCTAACGTCCCGATCCGTAGCAACAAGATCGTCTGCCAAAGACATCGGTCGTCGCCTCAACCCGGTGGCGGCCTGTTTGCGTTTTGCGGCCCGCGGTTGAGCCAGGTCAGTTTAGATTGAATTGCGTCTGGCTCTTGTGGCCAGTGCTGCGACCTCGGCGGCGTCATGTTCATAGCAGCAGTGGCCCGGGGCTTTTCGCCAACGATCTCGCTTGGACAGTGGGCGCGGGCAGCTTATCGTGGACCGCCAAGATGTGGCTCATGGAGAGCATGGCCAGACTTCACGAGGACATCAAGGACCGGCATCCGTAAAATCGGTTCTGGCTGCGCTGACGAGCCGTACGACAACGGGAACGCAATGCAGATCGAGACACCTCACTTCAAGGAGAATGCGCGCAGCGCGCTCGCCGACGAGCAGTTGCAGAGGGCACTCGCCGGTCTGCCGGGCGGACTCGTCGCCCAGCGCGCTGCGGCGCGGGCAAAGCTTCCAGAGTTCGACACGTTGCGCGACGTCGGCCGCGACCTGCGTAACGAAACGCTGGAGCTGCTCGACGCCTACCTGGAGATCTACGAGAAGAACGCGACTGCGGCCGGAGCGCACGTTCACTGGGCGGAGACGGCCGATGATGCGCGGCGCATCATCGTGGAGCTATGCAGGGCCGAAGGTGCCAGGCTCGTCACCAAGGGCAAATCGATGATCTCCGAGGAGATCGGCCTTAACGACGCGCTCGAAGCGGCCGGCATGGAAGTTGTCGAGACGGATCTTGGCGAATACATCCTGCAGATCCGCGGTGAAACACCAAGCCACATCATCGCGCCGGCCATCCATCTCACGCAGGAACAGGTCGAAAGCGACTTCCGCCGCGTCCATCGCAACCTTCCGCAGACACGCGCGCTGGTGGAGCCCGCCGATCTCGTCGGCGAGGCGCGCGAGATGCTCCGCCAGAAATTTCTCGCCGCCGATGTCGGCATTACAGGCGCCAACTTCCTGATCGCCGAGACCGGCTCCTCGGTGATCGTGACCAACGAAGGCAATGGCGACCTGACGCAATCTCTCGCGCGCGTGCATATCGTCATCACCTCGATTGACAAGGTGCTGGCGACTCGCGAGGACCTTGCGACCATTCTGCGCCTGCTCGCCCGCTCGGCGACAGGCCAGGAGTGCACCACCTACGCCACGCTATCGACTGGACCGCGCCGCCCTGGCGATCTGGACGGGCCCGAGACCTACCACGTCGTCCTACTCGACAACGGACGCGCAGAGCTTCTCGGCACCAGATTCCGCGAGGTGCTGCGCTGCATCCGCTGCGGCGCGTGCATGAACCACTGCCCCGTCTATGGTGCAGTCGGCGGACATACCTACGGCTGGGTTTATCCCGGGCCAATCGGCGCGGTGCTGACACCGGCGCTGGTCGGCATCGGCAAGGCGGCCAACCTGCCCAACGCATCGACGTTCTGCGGGCGATGCGAAGCGGTTTGCCCGATGCGCATCCCCCTGCCAAAACTGATGAGATACTGGCGCGAAGCGGATTTCGAGGCCGGGCAGCCGCCGCTGACGCAGCGTATCGCATTGGCGGCATGGGCGGCGCTCGCAAAGCGGCCGCGCCTCTATCATCTTGTGACGCGCTTTGCGGCTGCTGGCCTTGGTGCGCTTGGGCGCAGGCGCGGCAGGTTCGGATGGCTGCCCCTTGCGACCGGATGGACACGCCATCGCGACATGGCAGCCCCACAGGGCCGTACGTTCCAACAACTGTGGGCAGAAACACAGCGAGGCGTGCCACGATGAGCTCTGCACGATCCGCCATACTGAGACGTGTTCGCGCCTCGCTCGACGCCAAGGCGGACGATCCCGCGCGCCTGCAGGCGGCGCAGGGACGCATCGCCGATCATGCCCGCCAGCTCGTTCCGGCGCGGGCACAGGGGCCTGCGAACGATCACGCTGCGTTGTTTGCCAGCTTTCTCGAAAGTCAGCTTGCGACCGTCATCGAGGTGCCCGAGGCGCGCTCCGTCCCCGCCGCCGTTCATGCCTATCTCATGGAGAACGGATTGCGGCCGAGTGTTCGCCTGGGCGGCGATGCGCGGCTCACCGCGATGCCCTGGTGGGAAGAGGTGACGGGGCTTGAAACCCTGCAGGGAGCTTGCGCGCCGAACGATCCGAACGGACTTTCATTCGCGCTTTGCGGCATTGCGGAAACAGGTACGCTCGTGATCGCTGCGGGTGCCGACAATCCCGTCACCCTCGCCTTCCTGCCTTCGACACATATCATCATCGTCGAACGCGGCACGATCGTGGGCAGTTACGAGGAGGCGGTCGACATCGTGCGGCTGGCGTTCGGTCCAACACAAATGCCGCGCACGCTCAACTACATATCGGGGCCGTCACGGACAGCCGACATCGGCGGCAAGATCGTGATCGGTGCGCACGGACCGCGCAATTTATGCGTCATGATCGTCGGTTGAGATCGGCGGACGCCTCGAGCATGTTGAGCTGAAGCGTGCAGCGCTTCGGCCAAACTTACTCTAAGGGGCCACCGGAACGCCGATGAGCGCTGCATGCCCCCAGTAGACCATACCGAGGTAGAGCGCCGCGCCGATTACGATCACGGCGGCGTCGCCGACGAGGGTGCCCGGTTTGTCACCGAGCGGGCCGCGCCCGCCAACGCGGGTCTTCAGCGATACGCGGTCGTAGATCGCCCAGATCAGAAACGAGCCGAACAGGATGATCGAGCCCATATCCCCGTTCACAAGCAGATGACCGAACGCCCAGAACTTGATGGCGCCCAGCATCGGGTGCTTGACCAAGTCGCGCAGCTTGCTCGGAATGTAGGCCGCGACCAGAAGAAACATCGAGGCGAGCATCAATAAGAAAGTCGCGTGCCGCAGGGCCGGCGGCGGATCCCACAGCACCGGATTCTTGCCCGGCATCACCTGCAGCTTGTGATACCCCAGCACGATGACGACGAGACCGATGAATGAGATGATCGAAAACCCGATCTTGTAGGCATTCTCTCCATAGCGGTTGACGAGACCCTTGCGCAGCTCCGCATTGGCCGGGATGAGATGGACGGTGAAGAAGATCACAAGCCCAATGATCATCGCTAGCATCGTGTCATTTCCTTCCAGGCAAGCGTTGTGCGTTCAAGCACTCAGTTCGGACGGTACCGTCCGGAGGCCACGCGATAGCGCGAGCGAGCGGCCGATGGCAAGCCAGAGCCTGATCGGCTGAGATGGATGCACGACTGCCTCCATCGATGCCGTGATTGAGGCTCTCAAACAAAGAGATAGAGCAGGCCACAAGGCCCAGACGTGATTCAGTCAAAACCTGACCTGCTTCAAGAAGCGCGCCGCCTTAAACGTTTCAGTTGCCGAAGCAATAAGCAACGTGTACTTTTCCACAGGGGCACGGATCGAGGGACCCGTCCTGTGGATAACTAGAGTACGTGCCAAGCGCGGCGACTTGGCCTCGTAGCGAGCGTTTCATCGCTTCACGGGGTTACGCGCGTGTATGTTCGGTTCGCATTCGAACAAGGTCAGGGGCAGCATCCCGGTTGGGCCGTGGCCGCCTGCAGCTGCGCCGGAGCGGCGGCTCAACGCGATAAGAAATTTGCTGTTTCTCAAGTTACGTATTTGACGCCAGCCAGAGTTGGCTTGCCTTGCGTATTCGCAAGCAGCGCATTTTCCCTGGCTGCATATGACAGTCGCACAACTCTTCACCGCGTATGTCATCCCAACGGGGCTTTGACGCGGATGCCAGTCGAGCTTCGACTCGCAATTTTTTCGACCCCCGGCAGAGCGCATATCAGCGCGAAAGCGGGGGCAGCATGACGCGCGACCGGTTCGCTCACCCGCTGCATCCCCTCCGCGGCGCGTCCCTCGCGAAATCGCAAGGAGCCGCACGGCCATCGGCTTGTGAACCTCTGGACGAAAACGCACTCGCCCAGGAAATCGCACGCATCATGGAGCGCTGCTCCAGCGCACCCCACCATACCTGCCACGCCACGCCCGCGCGCTGGCTGGGCGACGAGGCGGACCGCGCCCTTGTCGAGAGCTATCAGATGACGCCCGCATCAACGGCATATGCCGGCCGCCCCGGCGAGCCGGATGCTTATGATGATCTCGATACAATCGCGGCAGCCGAGGGAGACGATACGCCACCGGCAAATTTTGGCGCAGGCACCGCTGCTCAATGGGTGCGACAGGCACGCCGCGATCGATTCCGTACCAGAGTGCGCGATGCGGCTGGCTGGACCATCTCGGTCATGGTTTCGCTTCTTCTCGTCGCCGTTGTCGGCCTCGCCATGTACGGCTGGCCCGACGGCACCGCCACCGTTCGCCAGCTTCAGGCGAAGTTGCCGAAGGTCTCGACGAACCTCCGGCTCCAGCATCCGACACCGGTCCATGCACCCGATCGGGGCACGCGGCAAAGTCAGTTCGCCACCGCTGACGTCGAGGCAAGCCGCTAGAGCATGTTTTTCACGCTGAAGCGCTCCACACTTCAGCTCAACATGCTTAGGGCAGGTAGCCCTTGTCGAGGTCGAGAGATTGCCGCTCAAGGGCCTTGCCCTGTGCATCGAGCCTCGACACCTTCCACGCCAAATGCGTTCCCTCCTCCTCGGAAGAACGCGAGCTGAGCGCGGCCTTGAGCACCTCGCCGCGCCTGCATGAGATGGGCGACAGCAGCGGAAAGTAGAGCTGCTCCCAATGAGTCTGCGGCGCGTCCGGAGCCGTCGACAGCGTCACGCCAGGAACAAGCTCGGCCTCCCACCAAACCGCAAGTCCGTGAACCACGACATCCGACTCGAGCGGCCAAGCCGCCTCTCCCCTGCGATTGGGGCTGTTGGGTTGCGTGGCCATGAAGTCCACTTCGTCCCACGCAACCGCGCTGTCGCCATTTGCGAGCAGATCGCCAAGCTTCAACGTGCGCACGTAGATGTTGTTGAGGCTCATGCCCTCAGCGAAGTTCAGGTCCAGCGCAATCCCGAGATCGTCACCGACATGCCTCCACGCGCGCAGCTCCTTGTCGAAGCGATCGCTGAGGATCGGCGCAACGAACTGCCGGACCCGCGCAGGGATGATCGTGCCGCCGCGCCTCAGGTGCCGGGCCCGCGCATCAGCGAGCGTCTGGATCATATTCTCCTCGAACGCGTAATTGCCGAGCGTCTCTGAGATGACCACGTCCGCGCGCGGTGGATCCACCATGTCGATCGAACTGCAAGGCATCACGTGACAATTGCGCGCGCGGTTTTTCTTGATGATTTGCGCAGCGACACCCGCCACCTCCGCCATCTCGTAAAGGTAGACCTCCTTCGCGCCGAGCCGAGCCGCCATCAGACCGATGAGGCCGGTGCCTGCGCCGATATCGGCGACGACCGTCTCCCCCCTACGGATCACATGCTTCAGCGCTGCGAACAGCGCCCTGTTGCGCACGCGGTCCGCAATCAGCGTCCGATGATACTCGATGCGCATGCCGATTGAGCCTCCACCTCACGCGAGCTTCAGGTGCGCACCGCGCATCTGGTAGAGCACCAGCGCAGTCGCCACCGCAAGATTGAGGCTGTCGAGCCGTCCGGCCATCGGGATCTTGACGCGCCGCGTCGCCACCGCGTTGAGCGCATCCGAAAGTCCCGGCCCCTCGCTCCCCATCATCAAAAGAACGGGCGAGCGATATTGGGCTGCACGGAAATCCTCACTGGCCGAAAGATGCGTGGCGATAACGTCGCCACCCCATTCCTGCCGCCAGTCGAGAAAGGCGCCGCGTTCAACGCGCACGATCGGTACGGTGAAGATCGAGCCCATCGTCGCACGCACGCATTCGCGGCTCCAAGGATCGCAGCAGTTGCCGACCAGGATCACGCCCTTGGCGCCGACTGCATCGACCGTCCGGATGATGGTGCCGAGGTTGCCCGGATCACGCACTTCTTCGAGCACGAGCCAGACATCGCCGGCACCCGCCGAATGCGGATCTGGCAATGCTGCATGGCGCTGCCGGAAGATGCCGAGCAGCGACTGCGGATTCTCCTTCGAGGCGAGCTTGCCCAGAACGACCTGCGAAACTGCCATGACGTCGCCGCCCCCCTGCCCGACCCAGCGCGCCAAGTCCTTCGCCACACCCTCGCCCAGCGCCTGCGACAGGGCGACCAGCGTTTCAGGCCGCCAGCCGTTGTCCCGTGCCGTCATCAGGATCGAGGCACCCTCGGCGACGAACAGGCCGGTGGCCTTGCGCTCCTTGCGCATCTCCAGCGCGCGGATCGCCTTCACCCGCTCGTTCTGCAGACTGGTGATGACGAGTGGCTCACTCATGTCGTCCTCCACCGCGTGAAGAGGGACGTCGGCACCGATCGCTTGCCAGCCTGCTCGCGGATCACGAGCTCGCCGATCTCGGATGCACCGCCACGCGCACCCACCACCTCCTCGACCAGTTGCCCGAATGCGAGTGTCGATGCGCGGATCGCATAAACCGTGAGAATGAGTGCCGCCCGATCGCGATCGAACAGCTTCGCGCAATCCTCCAGCAATGGCTTCAGCCCCGAGAAAAGATCCCAGGTCTCGCCTGCTGGTCCGCGGCCGAACTTGGGAGGATCGACCAGGATGATGTTGTAGCCACGACCGCGCCGCACCTCGCGCGCGGTGAATTTCATCGCGTCATCGACGATCCATCGTATCGGCGCGTCGCCGAGCTTGGATGCAGCTTGGTTCTCGCGCGCCCAGGCCACCGCCTTCTTGGACGCATCGACATGCGTCACCTCCGCGCCGGCCTTGGCCGCGATGAGCGAGGCGGCGCCCGTATACCCGAAGAGGTTGAGCACGCGCGGTCGGCTGGCGGGATCGGCGGCGCGCATCGCGGCGATCCTCTCCACCATCCACTGCCAATGCGGCATCTGCTCGGGAAACAGGCCGACATGCCACAAGCCCTGCAGGCGGCAGAGCATGTTCACGCCTGCAACGTCGAGCGCCCATTGCTCGCCCACCGGCTTGTCGATGCGCCAGCGGCCCTTCTCGTCTTCCTCTCCAGAGGCAGAAAAGACGGCATGCGCCTTCGCCCACGCCGCCGACGGCAGGGACGGGCTCCACAGAGCCTGTGCCTCGGGCCGGTCGAGCACAATCTTTCCGAACCGTTCGAGCTTGCGTCCGCCACCTGAGTCCAGCAGCGCGTAGTCGCTGAATGCGGAAGCCTCAAGAACGGTTATTTGTGAGGGATGCGACATTTGAATGGATTCGTCCGCGCGGGAGGAGCGAGGTGCATGCTCCAAGAGCCTGATCGGCTGAGATTGAAATGCTCGCGCTTCCAGCGAAGGCATGAGCGAGACTTCACATACATAAGGTGTTCAGAGCAGGCCACGATGGCTAATGCCATTCCACCAAGGCCGGACCTGCTCTAACCGATATCCTCCACCTCGACCGGGCCGCCGCCCTTGATACGTTGCGCCAGTGATGCTTCCAGAAACGAATCGATATCACCATCGAGGACCGCGTCGGGATTGGTGCTGGTCTCGCCGGTGCGCAGATCCTTGACCATCTGGTAGGGCTGCAGCACGTAGGAGCGGATCTGGTGGCCCCAACCGATTTCGGTCTTGGAGGCGGCCTCTGCGTTGGCCTTTTCCTCGCGCGCCTTCAATTCGCGCTCGTAGAGCCGCGACTTCAGCATCGCCCACGCAATCGACCGGTTCTTGATCTGGCTGCGCTCCTGCTGTGACGCCACCACGATACCGGTTGGAATGTGCGTGATACGTACCGCCGAGTCCGTCGTGTTGACGTGCTGGCCGCCCGCGCCCGAAGCACGATACGTGTCGATGCGGCAGTCGCTTTCGTTGACCTGGATGTCGATCTCGTCATCGATCACGGGGAACACCCAGACCGATGCGAATGACGTGTGCCGCCGCGCATTGGAATCGTAAGGCGAGATGCGCACAAGGCGATGCACGCCCGACTCCGTCTTGAGCCACCCGTAGGCGTTCTCGCCCTTGACCTCCAGCGTCGCAGACTTGAGGCCCGCCTCTTCACCGGCGCTCGCTTCGACCATCGTCACCTTGTAGCCGCGCTGCTCGGCCCAGCGAGCGTACATGCGCGTCAGCATTTCCGCCCAGTCCTGGCTTTCGGTACCGCCCGCGCCGGCATGGATCTCGACATAGGTGTCGTTGCCGTCCGCTTCGCCGTTGAGCAGCGCCTCCACGGAGCGCCGCTGCGCATCTTCGCTCAATCTCTTGAGCGCAGTCTCGCCTTCCGTAACGGTATCGCTGTCGCCTTCCGCCTCGCCCAGCTCGATCAGCGTTACCGCATCGTCAAGATCACGCTGCAGCGCACTGACGCTCTGCATCGCCTGCTCCAGCTGGCGACGCTGGCGCATGACCTTCTGCGCCGACTGCGGATCGGACCACAGGCCCGGATCCTCCGCCCGGCGGTTCAGCTCCGCAAGGCGCGCTTCAGCCGTATCCCAGTCAAAGATGCCTCCTCAGGAGGGTCAGCGCCTCCTCAATGGAATCGACGTGCTTGTGGGCATCGGCGCGCATCGCTGCCTCCTCTTCATCCGTGCGTATCTAGAGCAGGTCAGGTTTTGATTAAATCACCTCAGGCCGTTATGGCCTGCTCTATCTCTTTGATTGAGAGACCGATTCACGGCCTTGATGGAAGCAGTCGTGCTTCCATCTCAGCCGATCAGGCTCTAGCGGGATTGGCGCACATATAGTGGGCCGGAACAGATGTGTAAACTTGAACGGACCGATTAGGAGGTAGGCCGGATTGACGGTTCGCCACGCCGCTCGACCGCCGTCGCCCCGATCACCCGCCGCTCACCACAGCCCGCCGCGGCCACCCGAGTAGCCCGGTTCGCCACCGGCATCGCGCCGCGCGGGTGAATAGACATCGTCTCTCGCGGTGCCATCTTCCGTTGTCGGGTCGGTGAAGCCGATCACCGAGTAGGCGTCGTCGGGCTCCTCGCCGGGCTTGAAGGCCTCGATGATGTTGTCCTTTTCGCCCGGCTGCGCCCTCAGACCCGTCTTGAGGCTGACGCGCACAAGCTTGACCCCCGGCGGGATGCGGAACGGCACCGCAGGCTTGCCCTCCAGCGCCATCTTCACGAAATCACCGAAGATTGGCGCGGCGACCTTGCCACCTGTCTGGCCTTTGCCCATCGGCCGCGGAATATCGTAGCCGACATATACGCCGACAACCAGGTCCGGCGTGAAGCCGACGAACCAGGCGTCCTTTTCGTCGTTGGTCGTGCCGGTCTTGCCAGCCAGCGGCATGCCAAGCTTCTTGAGCGACGTCGCTGTACCTCGCTGCACGACACCCTCAAGGATCGACGTGACCTGGTAGGCGGTGTGCGGGTCGATGATCTGCTTGCGGTCGTCGACAACATTGGGTTCGGGCTGGCCGTTCCAGGCGTCCACCTTGCAGCCTTCGCAGGCCCGGTCATCATGGCGCCAGACGGTACGCCCCCAGCGGTCCTGGATGCGATCGATGAAGGTGGCCTGCAGTTGCTTGCCGCCATTGGCGATCATGGCATAGGCGCTGACCATACGCAGAAGCGTGGTCTCGCCGGCGCCAAGCGACATAGCCAAAACGGGCAGAAGATCATCGTAGACACCGAACCGGCGAGCGTACTCGGTGATGAGCGGCATACCCATGTCCTGAGCCAGCCGCACGGTCATCTGGTTGCGGGACTTCTCGATACCGACACGCAATGTGGTCGGCCCGTAAGACTTTTCCTTGTCGTAGTTTTCCGGTTTCCAGATATCCTTGCCCGGCCCCTGCTCGATTTCGATCGGTGCGTCGAGGATGATGCTGGTCGGCTTATACCCGTTGTCGAGTGCCGCGGCATAGACGAGCGGCTTGAACGCTGAACCCGGCTGCCGTCGCGCTTGCACGGCCCGGTCGAACTGGCTCATGTCGAACGAGAAGCCACCCGCGACAGCCAGCACGCGACCGGTATGCGGATCCATGGCGACGAGCCCGCCCGACACCTCTGGAATCTGCATCAGCGACCACGTGCCGGTGAGCTTCTCGGGATCCTCCGGCGCCACGTAGACGACGTCGCCCAGCGCAAGCACGTCACCGACGGATTTCGGCGCTGCTCCGCTCTTCTTGGCCCACTTCATCGTTTCAAAGCCGATCTCGACCGCCTCACGCTTGTCGATGAGCGCGCCATCCTGACGCCGCGCCGGCTTCAACCCAACAATCGCCTTGGCCTTCTGCACGTCGAGCACGACGCCGAGCCGCCAGGGATAGATGTCTTCCGGCGAGTCGATCTCTGCGAGAGCTTTGCCCCAATCGCCGGCGATATCGATCTTCTTTACAGGCCCGCGCCAACCTCGCTGGCGGTCAAAATTCACCAGCCCTTGGGTCAGAGCCTTGCGGGCATAACCCTGCAGCTCCGGATCGAGCGTGGTCCGCACGGAAAGGCCGCCACCATAGAGCTTGTCCTCTCCATACTTGGCGAGCAGCGAACGGCGAACCTCTTCAGCGAAGAATTCGGCGGCGAAGATGTGCGCGCCGAACGGGCGCAGATTGACGTTGAGCGGCTTCTTTTTCGCCTCGGCAGCGGCCTCTGCGGTGATGTAGCCATTCTCCCACATCTGGCCGATGATCCAGTTACGCCGCTCGGTCGCCCGCGCCGTGTGCTTGAAGGGGTGATAGTTGTTGGGCGCCTTTGGCAGCGCGGCCAGATAGGCCACCTCCTCGATCGTCAGGTCCTTCAGCTCTTTGCTGAAGTAGTTGAGACCGGCGGCGGCAACGCCGTAGGCGCCGAGCCCCAGGTAAATCTCGTTGAGATACAGCTCCAGGATCTTGTCCTTGGTGTAGGCGCGTTCGATGCGCACCGCCAGGATAGCTTCCTTGATCTTGCGATCGAAAGTTCGGTCGGACGTCAGCAGGAAGTTTTTCGCCACCTGCTGCGTGATGGTCGAGGCGCCCTGGATGCTGCCGTGTCCGGTCAGCTTGCGCTCGGCATATTTGATGGCAGCGCGCGCGACACCCGCCATGTCGATGCCGCCATGCTCGTAGAAGCGGCGATCCTCAGCCGAAAGGAACGCCGCTATCAGAAGCTTCGGTATGGTGTTGATCGGCACGAAAATGCGCCGCTCCCGCGCATATTCCGCGATCAGCGACCCGTCGTGCGCGTGAATGCGCGTCATCACCGGAGGCTCGTACTTGGCGAGGCTCTCGTAGTCGGGCAGATCCTGCGAGGCCCGGTAAATCATGTAGCCCACCGTCGCCGAGCCGATCACGAACAGCAGCACGCCGGTGGCGAAGCTCCAGCCCAGAAAGCTCAAGAGCAGACTTTTGCGGCGGCGTTTCAGCCGCGGCGCCGGCGGTGGCAGGGTTGGACTTCTCATGGATCTCGGTCTGGCACCCGGCGCACGGACTTCCCCCATGGGCCGATCAGCTTGCAACGATTGGCCTGGACGCGCCGGGCGCCCGATGCGGCCAACTCACTCCGGTCTGAGGGCACCCTAATGCCCTAAGGCCCATTTCATACAGATGATTTGTGCGATGCACGAACCCGTATCGCTTTGCAAGGTAATGTAGCACGGAATGTGGCGGCACGTCGTCGCCACCCCAGGCGTTGCTGTATAACAATCGAACCAGACCGTCAGCAACCAGTCTTACCGGCCGCCACTTGAGCCTCCCGCCGCATATCGCTGGCTGGCGTTTTCCTGCAACCAAATCGCCCCGCACCTCATGGCCTCGAACGCCCCGTGCGCACGGTCCGCTTGTCGAAGAATGCATCGATGGCGGCCACGATCGACTGGGCAACCTTGCCCTGCCATTCGGCTTGGCGCATCAGCTTCGCATCGGCTTCATTGCTGAGATAACCCAGCTCGATCAACACCGAAGGCGCGCGCGTCTGCTTCAGTACCCGGAAGGCTGCCGAGCGCTGCGGATCGCGCGAAACGGACACCGATTGCTTGAGGCGCGCCAGCAGAAGATTAGAAAAATCCGTCGAGAAATTGGAGGTTTCCCGCTTCATCAGGTCGAACAGGATGCTTCTGACTTCCGCGTTTTCGATACTGAATGTGCTACTGTCTATGCCCGCCGCCTGATCCGAGGCGTTCTCTTTTTCAGCCATCAGCCGCGCCTGCTCGTCGGAGGCCCGCTCCGACAGGGTATAGACGGTCGCACCGCGCACCTGCGTTGCGAATGTTTTCGACTCAAGCGAATCTGCGTGCAGCGAGACGAACAAATCGGCGCCCAGTTCGCTCGACATCTTAACACGCTGATCCAGAGAAAGAAAAACATCTCGATCCCGGGTCATGGCAACGCGGTATCGTGCCGTTGCCTTGAGGCGCTTCTCGATCCGCCTTGCCACCTCCAGGACAATCGACTTTTCCAGAAGGCTATTGATCCCCACCGCCCCTGGATCGATCCCGCCGTGCCCGGGATCGATCAGAATCAACGGCTTTTTCTCCGCCGATGGCGACCGCACCGCATCGTCATAGATCGCAGGCCGCGAAGCGGGCTCTGCCGGTGCGGCTGCAGCACTGGTCTGCGCCCCCGTTCCCGCACCGAACTCGGCGGCCGTTATGCTGACCAGTTCCATCTCCAGCTTGACCGCCCGGCCGCGGCCAGAGGTTGACATCTTGGCCCCTTCGATGCGCACCGGCCCGGTAGCGTCGATCACGATGCGACCTTTTCTGTCGGCGAACAGGCCGTACCGGAATGCTGAAATAAGTCCGCCGCCCTTCTGTCCGATCCCGTCGGGCAGATGGAAGACAACATCGGGCAGATCGATGATCACGCGATAGGGATTGGCCAGCGTGAAGATCTCCACCCTCACACCGGAACTCAACGACATGTGAAACTGCGTCTTGCCGCCTTCCGCGGATACCCGGGCTTCGCGAACCTCCGCCATCGGGTGCGCCCCACCGGATTCGGCCCGCCTCCCCGCATTGCGGCTCTCGGAACCACCACTGGCAGCGCCGGAGCCACCGCGGTTCTGACCAGAAAGAGGCGCCCATTCGCTTTTGTCTGCCGGCTCCGGCACGGCTGCGGCAGCTTTTTCTTCCGCCGGAATTGCCAGCGGACTGGCAGGGGAACCCGAACCGCCAGACGACCGGTTCCGAACAATGACGGTGTCGAAAACCGATTTGCCACCATTACCTTGTGCGATTGCGACCGATGCCTGGAACGAAACCGATACTGCCAATATGCTGCACAAGAGCATCATATGTAGCGCAGCCGACACACAAAATGCTCCGACCCCGCATACCGCGCAAAGCCAGCGCATCCCAGTCCCTGACTTGGTGCAGCTACTTTCCACCACGACTTGCGTCTTCCACCCTATAAGGTAATGAAAATTTACGATTTTTTGTCATTCGCGCCGCTATTATCGGGCAAATCACCGCGAATATCGGTGTATTGGTCGTTTATATCACCCTTGCCATCCATTGGGTGAACCCGTACAAGTTTGTGTCGCTCTGTGGCGACTATGTTCGCCCTAGCCTGTTTGAACCGGAAGCCCGAATGCCGCAAAATGCGGTTGGTCGGGGCAGTCACTTCGCCGGCAGCGCACCAGCAGATCGTGCGCGCTGATCGTACGAACGAAGCTGCATGCCGGAACTTTGAGGTGCGTTTGAGACAATGGCTCGCAGATGAGCTTTTGGCCTCGGGTACCGACGGGTTAGTGAACGTTGCCTTGCCTAGAGCCGCGTGGTGCCAGACTGGCTGCTGCCTGACCCGGAGCGCTTTGCGCCTAGCTGGAGAATCCTCCAGCGCAACCGGGAACCCGGCAGGCCGTTCATTCCGGCATGCGCGAACTGAAGCGTGCGCTGCTCGCCTGTGCGATCAGTGGCGGTTTTGCTTCAGAAATTCGGGTCCGCGTACGACCCGGAATTGATGCGGGGCTTCTTACAACATTGAGGCCTCGAATGAACTCGCGCCGCAGCCGGCACCGGCTCGGCCACGCTGATGCAGGCTCGGGATGCCCGACAGCGCCGAGGGCCGCCGCCAGCACCCGAGAGACAGGACAAATGCCAGTCATCCGCATGTATCGCTCTAAGCAGACCGCAGCCCCTGAGGCTTCTGTTCTGCATGGGACGGCCCTGGCCGGCCCCGGCGAGCCATGCGCCCACACATACAATTCACACACCCATTCAACCCCTATGACAACATCGCGCGGCCGTGTCGCATGCCACATCGCTGGCCATGACGCTTGGCGCCGACGGCAGGCACGCCTCCGCGCGGAGGACTTCACAACATGGCTGAAACCAACAAGATGCTCATTGACGCCACGCACCCCGAGGAGACTCGGGTGGTGGTTCTGCGCGGGGGCCGCGTAGAGGAATTCGACTATGAATCCGCCGCGAGGAAGCAACTGCGCGGCAACATCTATCTCGCCAAGGTGACGCGCGTCGAGCCGTCGCTGCAAGCGGCGTTCGTCGATTACGGCGGCAACCGCCACGGCTTTCTCGCCTTCAACGAGATCCATCCCGACTATTATCAGATCCCGGTCGCCGATCGCCAGGCGCTCATCGAGGAGGAGGCTGCTGCCGAGGCCGCCGAGGAGGCGGCCGCCGAAGCACGCGCCGAGGCTCGCGCCCGTCGTGATGCTGCCCGTGCTGCCGCCAAGGCGGCGCGTAAGCAGGCGCGACAAGAAGCCGGCGGCGAGCATGACGCCGAGGACGAAGACGACGAGGATGACGACGACATCGACCATGGCGATGATGACGATGCCGAGGTGACGGAGGTCAACGCCGAGGCAATGGCCCCGGAGGCCGCCGACGAGGGCCAGTTCCCCGGCGACGATCACGACGCAGATGAAATCGAGCCGGCGCAATCAACGCCCGGCGAGGATGAAGCGATTGACGCACCGGCACCGCGCACTCTGGCGGAGGATCACGGCCTTACAAACGACGACCGCCTGAGCGCCGAGGTAGGTGGCGAACCTGCGGAAGACCGCACGGAGCGCATTGAGACGTCCGAGACCACAGCCGATACGGTCGCTGCCGAAGACAAGAGCGAGGCGGAAAGCAACACCAGCGCGGACGTATCCGACAGCGATCTCGACCGCGACTCCCCTGAGCCGCACGGGCTCGTCGAGGATCAGGGGGTACGCGACATATCGGCCCGTTCCGACGCAGAGCGCGCCAACGGCGATGCTGAAGAAACCGTCGAGCAGGTCGGCTCCGAGGACGCGATGGAGGAGTTGCCCTCGCGTCCGCGTAGGCGCCCGCGCAGCTATAAGATCCAGGAGGTCATCAAGCGCCGCCAGGTCGTGCTGATCCAGGTCGTCAAGGAAGAGCGCGGCAACAAGGGCGCGGCGTTGACCACTTACCTGTCACTCGCTGGCCGCTACACCGTGTTGATGCCCAACACCGCCCGCGGTGGCGGCATCTCGCGCAAGATCACGCAGCCACAGGACCGCAAGCGCCTCAAGGCGATTGCCGCCGAGCTCGACGTGCCGGAAGGCATGGGCCTCATTATCCGCACAGCAGGTGCGGCCCGCACCAAGCAGGAGATCAAGCGCGACTTCGAGTACCTGCTCCGCCTTTGGGAGAGTGTCCGCGAGCTTACCCTGCAGTCGACCGCGCCCAATCTCGTCTACGAGGAAGGCAACCTGATCAAGCGTTCGATCCGCGACCTCTATAACAAGGACGTCGAGGAGGTCATCGTCGCTGGTGACGACGCGCATCGCGACGCCAAGGACTTCATGCGCATGCTCATGCCGAGCCATGCCAAGAACGTCATCCACTACAAGCAGCCAGATCCGCTGTTCACGCGTTTCCAGATCGAACGCCAGCTGAACGCGATGTTCTCCCCTTACGTGACGCTGAAATCGGGCGGCTACCTCGTCATCAATCAGACGGAGGCGCTGGTCGCCATCGACGTCAACTCCGGCAAGGCGACGCGCGAGTTTTCGATCGAGGAAACAGCGCTGGTAACGAACTGCGAGGCGGCTGAAGAGATCGCCCGACAACTGAAGCTGCGCGACTTGGCCGGCCTCATCGTCATCGACTTCATCGACATGGAGGAAAAGCGCAACAACCGCACGGTGGAGCGTCGCCTCAAGGAGGCACTCAAGCATGATCGCGCCCGCATACAGGTCGGTCGCATCAGCCACTTCGGCCTCCTGGAGATGTCTCGCCAGCGCCTGCGTACGGGCGTGCTGGAGGGCTCCACATCACAATGCCCCCACTGCCAAGGTACCGGCATCATCCGATCTGTTGAGAGCGTCGCACTCGCCGTATTGCGCGGCCTGGAGGACGCCGTGATGGCCGGCGCGCACGCCTCGCTCACGGCCGTGACGACGCCGACCGTTGCACTCTACATCCTTAACAAGAAGCGCGCCTTCATCAACGATATGGAGACCCGCCACGGCCTGCCGATTTCGGTTGAGGGCTCCGAGAAGATGCAAGGCGCCAATTTCGCCATCGAGAAAGGACCGGCGCCGGTCCAGCATCACCGCCGGCCCGAGAAAGCCGCAGTCAATATGGACTGGGGCTTCGATGACGAGGATACCGAGATCCAGGATGAAGCCGAGGAGATCGATGCCGAGGCGGAGGACCGTGATGAGCGGACCGGACGCGGTGAGCACTCAGAACGCGGCGAAGGCGACAATCGCCGCCGGCGCCGGCGCCGTCGTCGTGGACGCCGAGGCGAGCGCGAGGATCGCGACGATCGCGATATGACGCGCGCGAGCGACGACGAAGAAGATCGCGATGACGACCGGGCAGAGGCCACCGAAACCGGTGACGATGTTGCAGGTGATGAATTGGGCGATGAAGCTGCCGACGAAGCGCGTGACGAACGCGAGCCCACGCAGGCGCAGGAGAGCGATGAAGCTGCCGGCGGACAGCGCCGTCGCAGGCGCCGTGGCCGCCGAGGCGGCCGTCGCAATCGCGAGCGCCTCGATCAGTCTGCCCACGCCGACAACGCGAACCACCCTGACGACGACCATGACGAAACCGCTGAGGCGACCGGTGATACGATTGACGAGGTTGCATTGGGCGACGTCGCACCGCCCGTAACATCGGCAACGAAAGCCCTGGCCACAGCGCCCGCCGCCTTGATCACGGTAGAGGCTGTGGCGGAGACGGTTGCGGCTGTTGGCGCCGATACCGAACCAGAGGCTTCTCGGAGCGACATTGAAGCGGCCCCGGCGGCGTCTATCGAAGCTGTCGAAATTGAAACCGGCGCAGACAATGCCACGCCGCCGCCCGCGAACGAGCCGATCCTGGCGGGCTCCCACGCCGAACCCGGCCAGACCCGTGCCATCGCCGCTGATGAGGAAACCAGGGAAGCACCACCGCGCACACCGCGCGGCGAGCTTGCCGCCGCCGCTCCCAAGATCGAGCGAGTCGTCGTATCGCCCGGCGCTGGCGCGAGCAGCAATGAGAACGTCTCGGATGCTCCCGAGACACCGGTTCGCAAAGGCTGGTGGCAGCGCCGCTTCGGCAACTGAGACCCGCCCGGCCATTCATGAAATCCTGGGCGCAGCGCTGCTGGCGGTCCTGGAACCAAATGCGCAAGGAGCGCGGCAACAGTCTGCCGCGCTCCTTTTTTCATGCGTTCATCACGTTGCGGAAGATCGCAATCCAAGAGCCTGATCGGCTAAGTGGCGCGCCGTCGAGCTTGCGTCGAGGCCGTGATTGAGGCTCTCAAACAAAGGATGAGCAGGCCAACGGGCGGACGTAATTCAATCAAAATCTGACTTGGCCTAGACTGGCCAAGCCTTGCAGTGCGCTCCAAGAATGCGCAAGATTTGATGCGCAATCGTTATGAGGATCCGTGTCCTGGCCAGCGACACCACGCCGACGTCACAGAGCCGCGCCCCGCTCGTCGTGGCAGTACTGGCAGTAATGGTGCTGCTTGCTGCGACCATCGTACCCGTGATGCGCTGGACGCGCGCACGCGCGTTGGCGGATCTCGCCGACAGTAGCGGTCACGTCCTCACACTTGTTGCCGAAACGCTGGCGGGAGAACTTGCCAAGCACCAGAGCACGCCCCTCCTCCTCTCGCACAACCCCGGCCTGATCCGCATTGTCACCGGCGCAGCCTCGACCGCGGAGATGACCAAAATGAGCGAGGAGCTTGCCCGGCTCGCGCGTGTGACCGACGCCTCCGACATCTATCTCATGAACACAGCGGGCCTGACCGTTGCAGCCTCCAATTACGATCAACCTCGCAGCTTCGTCGGCCAGAACTTCAGTTACCGACCCTATTTCACCGATGCGATGAAGGGGCGACTAGGCCGCTATTTTGCGCTCGGCACCACGTCCGGAGAACGCGGCTACTACTTTGCCCATCCGATTTTCGACGGCCGCTATGTGGTCGGTGTGGTGGTTGTCAAGGTGCAGGTCGGGCAGCTCGAGAGCGCATGGCGCGCTTCGGATCACGAGATCATGGTCGTCGATGAGGATGGCGTCATCTTCCTCTCCAGCCAGCCTCATTGGGTAATGAGAACCCTGATGCCACTGAGCGAGGAGGCCCGCCAGCGCATCTCCGTGCAGCGCCGCTACGATGGCCGCGAACTCGTGCCCCTCTCTCACAAGGGAACCGCACTCGGCATGATTGGGCGCCTCATCTCGCTGGAACGGCCGGCCGGCGCAACCGATCCTGGCTTTGCTCCCGACCCAACGAAAACGAGGGATCGCGAACTTTCCAAAACCGAATACCTGATGCAGTCACGCGCCATGCCCCAGGCAGGCTGGACCATTCACATTCTCGCCAGCACACGCAACGTCGCTCGCCAGGTTAATGCCGCGCTGGCCCTCGTCCTTGCCACGCTGGCGGCATTGACGCTGGCCGCAATCGCCATCCATCAGCGACGCCGCCGCGTTGCCGAGAGGTTGCAGATGCAGGCCTCGGTCAATGCCGAGTTGGAGCGCCGCGTGGCGCTGAGAACCGACGAGCTGACCCGCGCCAATAGCCAGCTCGAGGCGGAAGTCGGCGAGCGCCGCCGCACGGAAATTGAACTGCGCCAAACACAGTCCGAACTCGTTCAGGCAAGCAAACTTGCGGCGTTGGGGCAGATGTCGGCAGGCTTGAGCCATGAACTGAACCAGCCGCTCGCAGCAATCCGCTCTTATGCCGACAACGCGCGCAAGTTCCTGGAACGCGAGCGCTACGAGACCGCCAATGCCAACCTTGGCCTGATCGTTGAGCTCACCGAGCGCATGGCGCGCATTATCCGTCACTTGCGTACCTATGCGCGCAAGGAACCGACCACCGTGAAGCCGACGCCGGTGTTGCGCGCAATCGAGGAATCGATCGCGCTGCTGAACCGCCGTATTGGTGCAAGCGGTGCGGTCCTCCAGATCGACGTCCCCAAACACGACATCCAGGCAATCGCCGGCGAGGTGCGCCTGCAGCAGGTCATGGTCAACCTGATCTCCAACGCGCTCGATGCGATGTCCGAAAGTACCGAGAAGAAACTGACCATAAGGGCCGTGGAAGACGCCGGTGCCGTCGTCATCACGGTCGCTGACACCGGCCCCGGCATCCCGCAGGAGAGCATACCGAGCGTCTTTGATCCATTCTTCACCACCAAAGAGGTCGGCGCCGGGCTTGGCCTTGGCCTCTCGATCACGTTCGGCATCGTCCAGCAGTTCGGCGGCACCATCACAGCCCGCAACGGCGAACATGGCGGCGCCGTCTTCGAGGTGCGCCTGTTGCCCGCCCGCGCCCAAGCCGAGAATGCCGCATGAACCGCCATGTCATCCTGATCGACGACGAGCCGGACCTGCGCGCTGCAGCGCGCCAAGGTCTTGAGCTTTCGGACTTCGACGTGCGCGATTTCGCGGATGGCGAAGAGGCGCTTGCTACAATATCTCGTACCTTCGACGGCGTCGTCATTTCCGACATCAAGATGCCGCGCATCACCGGCCTGGAAGTGATGAGCCGGGTTCTGGCCATCGATTCCGAAATTCCAGTCATCCTCGTCACCGGTCATGGCGACATCCCGATGGCCGTCGAGGCGATCCGCTCCGGCGCCTATGATTTCATCGAAAAACCCTTCGCCGCCGAGACGCTTGCCGATGCGGCAGGACGCGCCCTGGAGAAACGACGCCTCATCCTCGAAAACCGGACACTTAAAGCACAGCTCACCTATCGCACCGGCATTGACCAGGTATTGGTCGGACGCACGCCCCAGATCCAACGATTGAAAGCCCAGGTGACGAGCTTTGCGACGACCGACGTCGACGTGCTGGTATTCGGCGAAACCGGCACCGGCAAGGAGCTTGTCGCCCGCAGCCTGCACGACTTCGGTCCGCGGGCGAAAAACCGCTTTGTCCCGATCAATTGCGGCGCCCTGCCCGCGACAGTGATCGAGAGCGAGCTGTTCGGGCACGAGGCCGGCGCATTCACGGGCGCAGCCAAGGCGCGCGTCGGCAAGCTGGAGTACGCCAACGGCGGCACCCTTTTTCTCGACGAGATCGAGAGCATGCCGCTCGAGTTGCAGATCAAGCTGTTGCGCGTTCTGCAGGACCGCTGCATCGTGCGCCTGGGCGCCAATGAGGAGCGCCAAATCGACGTGCGCGTTATCGCGGCCACCAAGGAGGATCTGAAAGCCGCCTCGGCCCGCGGCGCGTTCCGCGAGGATCTCTTCTATAGATTGAATGTTCTCAAACTTGCGATCCCTGCGTTGCGTGAGCGGTGCGACGATGTTCCGATCCTGTTCCAGGTCTTCGTCGAGCAGGCCGCCGCGCGCTTCAAGACCGAAGCCCCCGCCATCTCGCCGGCCCATATCGCCCATCTGATGGCCCACAATTGGCCCGGCAATGTGCGCGAGCTGCAAAACTCAGCGGTCAGATTTGCGCTCGGCCTGGGTCTGGAAATTGACGGCCGCGCGATCTTCACCGAGGAGAGCTTGGCAGGACAGACTTCGCTGGCTGAGCAACTCGCCCGCGTCGAGCGACAGATCATCGCCGATACGCTTGTGTCCAACGGCAACAGTCTCAAGGCCACCTACGAAAGTCTCGGCGTGTCGCGCAAAACGCTCTACGAAAAGATGCGGCGCTATGGACTGGGCCGCCCACCGTCCGATGAGGAGGCTGACGCGCAGTGACTTTCGCCGGTCCTGCACTCCGGCGATAAACCGCCACATGAGATCATCAGCCTTGTCACCCTTTCTACACACGCGTACGCGGCCGATGGGTGGATCATGCTACATCGCCGCCGACGGCCTTGCCAGCGGCTGCAGGCGGCAGACATCCTCGATCTCTGATTTATCTGCAGCCACATAGGGTTGCCTCCAATGCGAAAGCGCATTGATATGGCGGCTCGCACTTGGCACAGGGGTTGCTGTTAACGTATCGTTAATCTGGGAGGTGCTGCCGCCAGCCACAGCTCACTGGCGCTGCGCCCGGGAAGCGCAAGATTTGGAGGAAACATGATGCGCAAGTCATTCATCGCCGCCGCGTTCGCAGGCGGCGTGGCCCTCGCAGCCGCTGCCCCGGCACATGCCAATTGCGACAAAGGCGAAGTGGTGATCAAGTTCAGCCACGTCGTCAAGGCGACCGGACACCCGAAAGGCGACGCCGCGACCCTGTTCGCCAAGCGGGTCAACGAGGAGATGAACGGCAAGGCCTGCATGGAGGTCTTCGCCAACTCCACCCTTTATGACGACGACAAGGTCATGGAGGCACTGCTACTGGGCGACGTCCAACTTGCCGCCCCCTCGCTCTCCAAGTTCGAGGCCTACACCCTGAAATACCGCCTGTTCGACCTACCCTTCCTGTTCAAGGACCTCAATGCCGTCGACAGGTTCTACGCCAGCAAGGAAGGCAAGGGCCTGCTGTCCGACAAGGCGATGCTCGACAAGGGCTATGTCGGTTTGGGCTACTGGACCTCTGGCCTCAAGCAGTTCTCCGCCAAGGTGCCGCTCATTCTTCCAAGCGACGCCAAGGGCCTCAAGTTCCGGGTGCAGCAGTCGGATGTCGCCGTCGCGATGATCGAGGCTTTGGGCGCCAATGCGCAAAAGCTCGCGTTCAAGGAGGTTTACGGCGCCCTGCAAACCGGCGTCGTCGACGGACAGGAGAACACCTGGTCCAATACCTACACGCAGAAGTTTTTCGAGGTGCAGAACGGCATCACAGAGACCAACCACCAGCTACTCGCCTATCTCCTGGTGACGACGCAGGAGTTCCTCGACAGCCTCAAGCCCGACGTGCGCGAGCAGTTCCTCAAGATTGCAGATGAGGTGACGAAGGCCGCCAACGACAGCGTAACGAAGCAGGAAAACGCCAACCGTGAGAATATTATCAAGGCTGGCGGCAAGGTGCGCGAGCTGACCGCCGAACAGCGCAAGGCCTGGGTCGATACGATGAAGCCGGTCTGGTCGAAGTTCGAAGCCGACATTGGCAAGGACCTGATCGACGCCGCAGTCGCCGCCAACAACTGATCGACACTTGAACCCGGGGGGCATCAGGCCCCCCGGGTTCGTATCTGGTGCACATCGCGTTCCCGCAGTTTTCTCTAACACACAAGTTTCTCGACACGGCAAAATCGAGGCCGGAAAGCAAATCCCGGCCAAGGGGAGGCTAGGCAATGCAGCAACTATCGAGCCGCGTCACGCGGATCGAGGAATCGATCCTGGCGCTACTGCTAGCGGCCATCACGATCATCTCCTTCACCCAGGTTATTGCGCGATACGTGTTCAACTCCGGCTGGGGCGGCGCATTGGAGCTGACTCGTGTGCTGTTTGCCTGGATGATTCTGTTCGGCATGAGCTACGGGATCAAGATGGGATCGCACCTGGGCGTCGACGCATTTGTCCGCCTCTTTCCCCGCCCGGTGTTCCGCGCTACCGCCATCTTCGGCGCGATCTGCTGCATTCTTTATGCTGTGATTCTTCTGAACGCCAACTGGCTGCAAACGTTCGGCGCCGGCACCAAGGGTGGCGCGATCGACTATTGGCTGAAGATGTACAAGATCGGTATCGGCCTTGATGATTTGATCTATCCGGATTTCATCCGCGAGCTATTCGGCATCAAGCAGGAGCGCGTCCACCGCTGGCTTGCCTATATCATGCTCCCCCTGGGCCTTGCCCTGTTCGCTTTCCGCTCCCTCGAAGCAATGATCGATATCATTCGCGGCAAGCGCGAGACCATCGTTGCCTCCCACGAGGCCGAGGAGCTGATCGCTGAGACTCGCGACGCCCTCAAGGATTGATCGCGCAACTGCGCTCAAACGGGTGAACCCATGGAAGCCGGAATTCTTGTTGCCCTCGTCATGGTTCTGCTGTTCCTCGGCGTGCCCATCGCCGTGGCGCTCGGCCTTTCGAGCATCATCATCATCGCCTTCTTTTCAACCGACTCGATGTCGTCGGTCGCACTGCAGCTTTTGAACAGCTCCCAGAATTACACGTTGCTCGCCATTCCATTCTTCATTCTCGCATCGGCCTTCATGTCGACGGGCGGCGTGGCGCGGCGCATCATTCGCTTCGCCATCGCTGCTGTCGGTCACTTCCGCGGCGGCCTCGCCATCGCCAGCGTGCTCGCATGCATGCTGTTCGCCGCTCTGTCAGGCTCCTCGCCTGCAACTGTCGTGGCGATCGGAACCATCGCCATCGCCGGCATGCGTCAGGTCGGTTACTCCAAGGAATTCGCGGCCGGCATTATCTGTAACGCGGGCACGCTCGGCATCCTGATCCCGCCCTCGATCGTCATGGTTGTCTATGCGGCCGCAACCGACGTGTCCGTCGGCCGTATGTTCCTTGCCGGCGTCGTCCCGGGTCTGGTCGCCGGTCTCATGCTGATGGTCACGATCTATCTCATGGCCCGCTACAAGAACCTGCCGGCGGGCAACTGGCTGGGCCTGCACGAGCTGATCGACGCGGGCAAGGACGCTGCCTGGGGTCTGTTCCTCATCGTCATCATCATTGGCGGAATTTACGGGGGCGTCTTCACGCCGACCGAGGCCGCAGCGGTGGCCGCCATCTATTCAGCGTTCGTTGCGCTCTTCATCTATCGTGACATGGGCCCCCTGAAGGAGGTGCGCTGGCTCCCGGAGGGAACCGACAAGCGCACGCGCATAGGCTTCGCCGCCACCGTTTATGCGGTGTCCTTCTACCTCGTGTGGCTGATCCTTTCGTTCTTCTTCATAAGCGATACGCCGCTGTCTACCCGCGCCTCGATTGGCGCTGTCCTTGCCGTGCTCATCATGCTGGCCTATCCGATGCTCCGCGGCCCGGAATTCGGCATTTTTGGTCTGCCCGGCACACTCTTGCGCGGATTGCCCGTCTGGGGCCGCAACCTGTGGCTCATCACGCGCAAGTTCTTACCCGCGCTATTCCATGCGGACACGCATAAAGTCATGGTCGATAGCTCCAAAACTATCATCATGCTCATGTTCATCATCGTCAACGCGCTGCTCTTCGCACACGTGCTGACATCTGAACGCATCCCCGATGCCATCACGCAGTGGATGCTGAGCGTCGGCTTCAACTGGTTCACCTTCCTCATCGCAGTCAACATTCTTCTGCTGCTCGGCGGCCAGTTCATGGAGCCGTCAGGACTTCTGCTGATCGTGGCGCCGGTCGTGTTCCCAATAGCACTCGAGCTTGGCATAGATCCGATTCATCTCGGCATCATCATGGTGGTGAATATGGAGATCGGTATGATCACACCGCCGATCGGCCTCAACCTGTTCGTCACGTCCGGCATCACGGGCATGAACCTCGTACAGGTCGTGAAGGCCGCCTTGCCGTTCGTCGCGGTTCTGTTCGTCTTTCTGATCCTCGTGACGTACATACCGGCAATGTCCACTTGGCTGCCCTACGCGTTGATGGGGCCGGAACTCATCACCAAGTAGAAAAACAGACCGAACCGACGCGATGAACCACTGATGCAGGAGAGGCAAGGTGTTTGTTAACCATAGCCAACGCCCGCAAGCCCAAGACCACCGTCAACAAACGATTGCCGCCACTCGAAAACGCGGCGACACCCCGCCGCCGCCGCCCGGCCTCGCCTGCATCCACATGTTGACCGCTCAGCAGAGACGTGTATTCACATTTTTGAGCGAGGGGCTCTCAAACAAGCAGATCGCGCGCCAGCTTGATCTGCATGAGTCGACCGTCAAGGTCCACGTATCGGCTATACTTGCAAAACTCGGCTGCCCCAACCGCACCGTCGCCGCGCTGACAGCGCTCTATCATCGTCTTCAGCCCCTGCTGAACGAGGATGAGAATAAGGACAGACGTCGCGATACGAAAATCTGAACACCGCGAGGCGTGATTATCGCGCGTGCGGCTCCATACCCGTCTATAGTCAGCCGATAGGATCGGCTGCTTTCGAATGCTTGAGGTTGATATGTCGAAGCTGGATGACGTTGCCGAACGCAAGGAGTGGGTTGACGCGATCAACTCGGTGATCGCGTTCGAGGGAACCGGCGAAGCAGATGATATACTTGAGGAGGTGGTTGCTGCGGCGCGTCGCTCCGGTGCGCATCTGCCGTTTGCTGCAAACACCGCCTACATCAACACCATCTCGCCCGATGAGCAGCCTCCCTATCCCGGCGACCGCGTGCTGGAGAACAAGGTTCGTGCAGCCATCCGCTGGAACGCAGCGGCCCTCGTCATCAAGGCCAACAAGGAAAGCTCTGAGCTGGGCGGTCACATCGCATCGTTCCAGTCGGCAGCCACGCTCTATGCAACGGGATTCACGCATTTCTGGAACGCACCTCACGAAGGACATGGCGGCGATCTGCTCTTTCTGCAAGGTCACTCGGCCCCCGGCATCTATGCGCGCGCATTCGTGGAAGGACGCCTGACGGAAGAGCAACTGCGCAATTTCCGCCAGGAGGTCGACGGCAAAGGCGTCTCCTCCTATCCTCATCCCTGGCTGATGCCGGACTTCTGGCAGTTCCCGACCGTGTCGATGGGCCTGGGTCCGCTGATGGCGATCTATCAGGCGCGCTTTTTGAAATATCTGCACGGCCGCGGGCTTGCCGACACATCGAACCGCCACGTCTGGGTGTTCTGCGGCGACGGAGAGATGGACGAACCCGAAAGCCTCGGCGCCATCGGCCTGGCCGGCCGCGAGAAGCTCGACAACCTGATCTTCGTCATCAACTGCAATCTGCAGCGCCTGGACGGCCCGGTGCGCGGCAATGGCAAGATCATTCAGGAGCTGGAAGGCGACTTCCGCGGCGCCGGCTGGAACGTCATCAAGGTTATCTGGGGATCGACCTGGGATGAGCTCATCGCCAAGGACTACTCTGGCCGCCTGCGCCAACTGATGGAGGAATGCGTCGACGGCGAATACCAGGACTTCAAGTCCAAGAACGGCGCTTACATCCGCGAGAAGTTCTTTGGCCGCTACCCCGAGACGGCGGCCATGGTCGCCGACTGGTCGGACGACAAGATCTGGTCGCTGACCCGCGGCGGGCACGATGCGGTAAAGGTCTACGCCGCCTACAAGGCAGCGCAGGAACATCAGGGCCAGCCTACCGTTCTCCTCACCAAGACGGTCAAAGGCTACGGCATGGGCGAGTCCGGCGAAGGTCAGATGATCGCTCATCAGGCCAAGAAGATGGGGCACGAGCCGCTGCTGAAGTTCCGCGACCGTTTCAAGGTGCCCTTGACCGACGACCAGGTGAAGAATCTCGAGCTGGTGCGCCTGCCCGAGGACAGCCCGGAGATGAAATATCTGCGCGAGCGCCGCGCGGCGCTCGGCGGCTATCTACCGCAACGGCGCATGAAGGCTTCCGAAACCCTGAAGGTACCTCCCCTTGAGACCTTCAAGGCGCAGCTCGAAGCGACCGGCGAAGGCCGCGAGATCTCCACCACGATGGCCTTCGTGCGCGTCTTGAACACGCTCTTGCGCGACAAGCAGATCGGCCCGCGCGTCGTGCCCATCGTGCCCGACGAGAGCCGCACCTTCGGCATGGAGGGCATGTTCCGCCAGTACGGCATCTTCTCTCAGGTCGGTCAGCTCTACCGGCCGCAGGACGCCGACCAGCTCATGTACTACAAGGAGGACAAGTCCGGTCAGATGCTCCAGGAAGGCATCAACGAGGCCGGCGCAATGTCGAGCTGGATCGCCGCGGCGACGAGCTATTCGACGTCCAATGTGACGATGATCCCGTTCTATATCTACTACTCGATGTTCGGCTTCCAGCGCGTGCACGATCTGGCCTGGGCGGCTGGCGACTCCCGGTCGCGCGGCTTCCTCGTCGGCGCCACCGCCGGCCGCACCACATTGAACGGCGAGGGCCTGCAGCACGAGGACGGCCACAGCCACATGCTGTCAGCCACGATCCCCAACTGCGTCTCCTATGATCCGACTTTCGCCTACGAGGTTGCGGTGATCGTCCAACATGGTCTCAAACGCATGGTCGAGGACCAGGAGGACGTCTTTTATTACCTCACCGTGATGAACGAGAACTACGAGCACCCCGCCATGCCCGAAGGCGCCGAAGAAGGCATTATCAAGGGCATGTATCTGTTGCGTCCTGCGCCCGAAGACGCCAAGGGCTTCAAGGTTCAACTCATGGGGTCGGGCACCATTCTGCGCGAGGTGCTTGCGGGAGCCGAGCTCTTGGAGAAGGATTTCGGCATCCACGCCGACGTCTGGAGCGTAACGAGCTTCACTGAACTCGCCCGTGAGGCGGCAAACATCGAGCGCTGGAATCTGCTCCACCCCGAGGAGATGCCACGGGTCGCGTTCGTCACCGAAAAGCTCGCCCAGCGCGGCGATGGTCCGGTCATTGCCTCGACTGACTACATCCGCGCCTTCTCCGAACAGATCCGCCCCTATGTACCCGCCAAGTACCGCACACTCGGCACCGACGGTTTCGGCCGCTCCGACTATCGCCGCCGTCTGCGTACCCACTTCGAGGTCGACCGCCACTTCGTCGCCGTATCCGCGTTGAAGGCGCTCGCCGAGGAGAACAAGGTGCCCTCGCGAACCGTCGCCGATGCCCTGCGCAAGTACGGCATCGATCCCGACAAGGCCAACCCTGCAACCGCATAGCGCAATGCGTGGCAAACGGCGCGACCAAGTCCGAGCGCGAACCACGTAAAGCAAGAGACCAAGAAACGAACGCCCGTCCCGAGGAATTCCAGAAATGCCCATCCAAGACGTGAAAGTCCCCGACATCGGCGATTTCAAGGACATCCCTGTAATCGAAATTCTGGTCAAGCCCGGAGACACCGTGAAGCCTGAGGATGCGCTCATCACGCTGGAGAGCGACAAGGCGACGATGGACGTACCCGCGCCGCTGGCAGGCAAGGTCACCGAAGTCCTCGTCAAGATCGGTGACAAGGTCTCCGAGGGCACACCGATCATCAAGCTTGAGGCAGCAGCGACCGGCGCATCACCGGCTCCTGCGGCCGCATCAGGCCCCAGCTACGAGCCCGCCACGGCGGCACCCGCCCCTGCATCTGCGCCCGCATCGGCTCCCACACTGCCACCGCAGCCAACGACACTGTCCGATAAGGAACTCGCCAGCGGCCCGGGCGATGCCATTGACGTGGCGCCGTCCGGCGGACGTGCAATTCCCGCACCCATCGACTTCGGCGACGTCTATGCCAGTCCCTCGGTGCGCCGGCTCGCGCGCGAGCTGGACATCGACCTGAAGAAGGTCCCCGGCACAGGAGAGAAAGGTCGCGTCACCAAGGAGGACGTGAAGCGCGCCGTTGCCGGCAAGGCGGCGACAGCCGCACCCGCGGGCGGTTTCGGCATCCCTGAGATTCCGCCGCAGGACTTCTCGAAGTTCGGACCGGTCGAGGAGAAACCGCTGTCACGCCTGAAGAAGCTGTCAGGCCCGCATCTACACCGTGCATGGCTCAACATCCCGCACGTCACCCACACCGACGAAGCCGATATCACCGAGCTTGAGGACTATCGCAAGAGCCTCGACAAGGCCGCCAAGGAAAAGGGCTACCGCGTCACACTGCTGGCTTTCCTGCTGAAGGCGTCGGTCGCCTGCCTCAAGGAATATCCCGAGTTCAACGCATCGCTGAACCCGGCGAAAGACGCACTGATCTACAAGAAGTATTACAACATCGGCGTCGCCGTCGACACGCCTGACGGGCTCGTCGTTCCCGTCATCAAGGATGTCAACGCCAAGGGCATCATCGAGCTGTCGAAAGAGCTTGGCGAGGTGTCGCAGAAGATGCGCGACGGCAAGATCACACCCGCCGACATCTCCGGCGGTACGTTCTCGATCTCCTCGCTGGGCGGCATCGGCGGCACCGCCTTTACGCCGGTCGTCAATGCGCCCGAAGTGGCGATACTCGGCGTGGTGCGCGCGCAGTTGAAGCCACAATGGAACGGCAAGGAATTCCTGCCGCGCCTGATGCTGCCGCTGTGCGTCTCCTACGACCACCGCGTCATCGACGGCGCGCTTGCCGCCCGCTTCACACGCCGCCTTGCCGAGTTCCTCGGCGACGTGCGCCAGCTTGTGTTGTGACGCGGGAGGATTGAATCATGACCATCAAGGAAATCCGCGTTCCCGACATTGGAGATTTCAAGGACATCCCCGTCATCGAGATCCTGGTGAAGGTCGGCGATACGGTAAAACCGGAAGATCCACTCATCACGCTGGAGAGCGACAAGGCGACGATGGACGTGCCGAGCCCGGAGGCGGGCAAGGTTGCCGAAATCAAGGTGGCGATCGGCGACAAGGTCTCGGAAGGCACGCTGATCGTGACGCTCGAAGCAGCGGCTGGCGCCAGTCCTTCTGCACCCGCCCCCGCAGCAACTGCGCCTGCCGCGGCCACGCCTGCCACCGCAGCGCCGGCAGCGCCTGCACCACAGGCCGCCTACCATTCCGGCAGCGCCGATATCACTTGCCAGATGATGGTGCTGGGCGCCGGCCCCGGCGGTTATTCCGCCGCATTCCGGTCCGCCGATCTCGGGCTGACGACGGTACTCGTCGAACGCTGGAGCGTGCTCGGCGGTGTCTGCCTCAACGTCGGCTGCATTCCCTCGAAGGCGCTGCTTCACACCGCCGCGATCATGGACGAGGTCAAGGCGTTTGCCGCGCACGGTATCACCTATGCCGCCCCCTCCATCGATCTCGACCAGTTGCGCCGGCACAAGGAAAAGGTCGTGGCCAAGCTCACCACGGGCCTCACCGGCATGGCGAAAATGCGCAAGGTCACAGTCGTCACCGGCACCGGCGCATTCCTCGATCCCCATCATATCGAGGTCACGCTATCGGACGGTTCGGGCAAGAAGATCGTCAAGTTCGACTACGCCATCATCGCCGCCGGTTCCGAAGCCGTGAAACTGTCGTTCATCCCCGAGGATCCGCGTATCGTCGATTCCACCGGCGCGCTTGAGCTGCGCCAGATCCCCAAAAAGATTCTCGTCATCGGTGGTGGCATCATCGGCCTGGAGATGGCCACCGTCTATTCCACGCTTGGGAGCCGCGTCGATGTGGTGGAAATGCTTGACGGCCTGATGCCCGGCGCCGACCGTGACCTCGTCAAGGTCTGGGAGAAGGTCAACGCACCGCGCTTCGACAACGTTATGCTGAAGACTAAGACGGTGGCGGTGGATGCCAAGGCTGACGGCATCCATGTCACCTTCGAGGGCGCGAAGGCACCGCCAGGGCCGCAAGTCTACGACATGGTTCTGGTCGCCGTCGGCCGCTCCGCGAACGGCAAGCTGATCAGCGCCGACAAGGCGGGCGTCGCCGTCAGCGAACGCGGCTTCATCGAGGTCGACAAGCAGCAGCGCACCAACGTACCCCACATCTTCGCCATCGGCGACGTCGTCGGTCAGCCGATGCTTGCGCACAAGGCCGTACACGAGGGCCATGTCGCCGCCGAAGCCGCCAGCGGCGAGAAGAGCTATTTCGACGCCCGTCAGATCCCCTCGGTGGCCTACACCGATCCCGAGATCGCCTGGGCCGGGATCACCGAGACCGAGGCTAAGGCAAAAGGCATCAAGATCGATAAGGCGGTCTTCCCCTGGGCCGCGTCGGGCCGCGCCATCGCCAACGGCCGCGACGAAGGCTTCACCAAGCTCATCTTCGACGCCGAAACACATCGCTGCATCGGCGGCGGCATCGTCGGCACGCACGCGGGCGACCTCATTGGCGAAGTCTGCCTCGCCATCGAGATGGGTGCCGACGCAGTCGACATCGGTAAGACCATCCATCCACACCCGACGCTCGGAGAATCGATCGGCATGGCCGCCGAAGTCGCCCACGGAACCTGCACCGACCTGCCGCCGCCACGAAAACGATAAGACGCCGGCGCCCACCACCTGCCGTCGCACGTGGGAGAGGCGTCAGGACCGGGATCGATATCTGAAAGCTGCCCTCGAACATCGCGCCCACCATCGCGGTGCACAGGAAAGGTACGAGCATGGAAGAGAAGCTGCGCCAATCTGCGCTCGAATATCACCGCTTTCCGACGCCGGGAAAAATCTCAGTCATGCCCACCAAGGGGCTCACCAACCAGATCGACCTGTCGCTTGCGTATTCGCCTGGCGTTGCCTACGCCTGCACCGCCATCAAGGACGACCCGGCGGAAGCGGCGACCCTGACCGCGCGCTCCAATCTGGTCGGCGTCATCACCAACGGCACCGCGGTTCTGGGTCTGGGCAACATCGGGCCCCTCGCCGGCAAGCCGGTCATGGAAGGCAAGGGCTGCCTGTTCAAGAAATTTGCAGGCATCGACGTGTTCGACATCGAAGTCGCCGAAACCGATCCTGACAAGCTCGTCGAGATCGTCGCCGCACTTGAGCCGACGTTCGGCGGCATCAACCTGGAAGACATCAAGGCGCCCGAATGCTTCATCGTCGAGAAGAAGCTGCGCGACCGCATGAACATCCCCGTCTTCCATGACGATCAACACGGCACCGCCATCATCGTCGCCGCCGCCATCCGCAACGCACTCTCTCTCGTCGGCAAGGACATCGGCAAGGTGAAGCTTGCCGGTTCGGGTGCAGGCGCTGCCGCGCTTGCCTGCCTCGATCTGCTCGTCTCGCTCGGTCTCAAGCGCGAGAACATCACCATCTCCGACATTGCCGGCGTCGTCTACGAGGGCCGCACCGAGCTGATGGACGAGTACAAGGCCCGCTTCGCGCAAAGAACCGACAAGCGGACGCTCGCCGAAATCCTTCAGGGTGCCGACATCTTCCTCGGCCTGTCTGCCGGGGGCATCCTGAAGCCCGCCATGCTGAAAAGCATGGCTGACAAGCCGATCGTCATGGCGCTCGCCAATCCCGAGCCCGAGATCCGCCCCGAGGTTGCGCGCGGCGTACGTCCCGATGCGCTCATCTGCACTGGCCGCTCCGACTATCCCAATCAGGTCAACAACGTCCTGTGCTTCCCCTTCATCTTCCGCGGCGCATTGGATGTCGGCGCCACCGGGATCACCGAAGAGATGAAAGTCGCCGCGGTGAACGCCATTGCCGAGCTGGCGCGTGCCGAAACCTCCGACGTGGTTGCCTCGGCCTATGGCGCGGAGCAGAAGACCTTCGGCCCCGACTACCTGATCCCGACGCCCTTCGATCCGCGCCTGATCGAGCGCATTGCACCGGCGGTGGCCAAGGCCGCGATGGACTCCGGCGTCGCAACGCGACCTATCGACAATATTGAAGCCTACCGCGATCGGCTCGCCCGCTTCGTCTACCGTTCGGGGCCCGTCATGAAGCCTGTGCTCGACGCCGCCAAGCGCAACCTGAAACGCATCGTCCTTGCCGAAGGTGAGGATGAGCGCGTCCTGCGCGCGGCTCAGACGCTGGTCGACGAGAAGATCGCCTTTCCCGTCCTTGTCGGCCGCGATCACGTCATCAATCAGCGCATCAAGCAGCTTGGATTGCGGCTCGAATCAGGTCGCACGATCGAGATCATTCACGGACAGGCGAGCCACCAGCAGCAGGACGTGGAGCGCGAGTACTTCGAACTGATGAAGCGGTCCGGCGTCACAACGGCCATGGCGCGAGAGAAGATGCGCTCCCGCCCGACGCTGATCGCCGCCATGTACCTGCGCCGCGGCTATGTTGATGCCATGCTGTGCGGCATGCGCGGCACCTACGAGGAACACCTGCGTTACATCCGCGAAGTCATCCCGCATCGCGCCGGCGTCACGACGCTCGCCGCCATGAACCTGCTGATGCTCACCGAGCGCCAGCTTTTCATCTGCGACACCTACGTCAACGTTGATCCCAGCGCCGAGCAGATTGCCGAAATGACGCTGCTCGCCGCCGAAGAGCTGCGCCGCTTCGGCATTACGCCACGCGTCGCCCTGTTGTCGCACTCGAGCTTCGGCAGCTCATCCGCACCCGAGGCCTTGAAGATGCGCAAGGCGGCGGCCATACTTACCGATGCCGCCCCAGATCTCGAAATCGAAGGCGAGATGCGCGGTGACGCCGCCCTGATGCCGCAGATGCTGCATGGTTTGATGCCCGAGGCACGGTTGACGCATGGTGCAAACCTGCTCGTCATGCCATCGGTCGATGCCGCCAACATCGCCTACAATCTTTTGAAGGTAACGTCGTCGAACAACATCACAGTCGGCCCGATCCTCATCGGCACGGCAAAGCCCGCGCACATCTTGGAGCCAACAGCATCGACGCGCCGCATCGTCAATATGGCAGCACTTGCTGCCGTCGATGCCGCAAAGCCTGATATGCCTGCGCCCGAACTGCATGAAAGCATCAGCGGCTGAGGCGGCTCCAGCCGGCAAGCCGCCTTAATGCTTCCGCCATGTCCGCGCTCGAGCCGGAATAGGAAATTCGGATGAAACGCCGACCACGCCGGGGATCGAAATCGATGCCCGGTGTTACGGCAACACCTGTTTCTTCGAGCATTTCGTTGGCGAACGCGAGACTGTCGTCGGTGAGATGGCCGACATCGCAATAAAGATAGAAGGCGCCATCAGCGGGGACGATGTTGCCGAGCCCAACCTTCGGCAGCCCGTCGAGCAGCAACGCACGGTTTCGTGCATAGACCGCGACGTTGGCCTGCAGTTCCTCACACGCATCGAATGCCGCCAACGCTGCAACCTGCGAAACAGCAGGCGGCGCGATATAGAGGTTCTGCGCCAACCGCTCGACCGCACGCACCAGCCGCTCTGGAACGATCATCCAGCCGACGCGCCAGCCAGTCATCGAGAAGTACTTCGAGAAGCTGTTTATGACGATCGCCTCATCGGAGTACTTAAGCGCCGTCTCGGCCGCAGCCGTGTAGGTGAGACCATGATAGATCTCGTCGGAGATGAACCAGATGCCGCGCCGCTCGCAAAGACTGCATATGTCGGCGAGCCGCTCCGGCTCCAGCATGGTGCCCGTCGGATTGGCCGGACTGGCGATCAGCACACCGTCGAGCCCGTCCGCGGAATCGGCGAGCGCGGCAATGGATTGCACTGGTGGCATCCAACGCGTTTGCGCATTCGTCTCGAGTGCGACCGGCACTTGGCCCAGTGCTGAGAGAATGTGCCTGTAGCAGGGATAGCCTGGTTCGGGCAGGGCGACACGGGCGCCGGCATCGAACAGCACCAGAAAGGCGAGAACGAAGCCGGCCGACGAGCCGGTCGTCACCACGACGCGCTCCGGCGCGATCTCCACACCATAGGTTTCGCGGTAATGCAGAGCGATCCGCTCTTTAAGCGGTCGCGTTCCCATGGCCAGCGTATAGCCCAGCGCGCCGGCGTCGATGGCGCGCTTTGCCGCCTCACGTGCCAGCGAAGGCGCGGGGCTCGCCGGCTGACCTACCTCCATATGGATGACCCGATGCCCGGCTGCTTCGCGCGCCGCCGCCCGGTTCATCACATCCATGACGATGAAGCTGTCGATAGCGCTGCGATGAGATGCCGCGCGCGCCAGCGCGCTCTCACCGTCAGACGTTCGTGTCTGCTTCACCCTATCTGATGCCATTCTCGATCTGCTCCGTTCTCTGCCACCCCGACCACGGGGGCAATCTCACGCAAACGCGGTCCAGTACCTTGTTTCGAGCATGTTTTTCATGCTGAACCGCTGCACACTTCAGATAAACCTGCTCTAGGATCAAATCTGCTTGAAGCATCGCGCGCGAGATCGGAAAAACGATCCTCCGATAGACAGTCGTGCCGCCACCGCCATGCTCCCGCCCCAATGTCGCCAAAGGTGAATGAGGGGCTTTGCAACGGGAATGGTGGCCGCTGGAACCATTGCAATTGGCCAGGATACGACCACGAGCCGGAACTTTGCCGTTATACGGGTCACTGGCCACATCGGCCAGTACAGACGATGCACGAGAAGAGGGGCTCCCTGAGCAATCAAAGGCTTAGCTGCGCAAGATTCTCCGCAAACTTGGCAACCCGCCCGCGAAGTCGGGTCGCGAGTTCTGCCGTTGTCTCCCGCCTCCCGCAAATCCTCCCATGCGAGGGACGCGGGGGCAGGCTGTTTGACCCCGGTCCCTGTGCTCACTAGGCTCGCTGACTAGTCGAGCATCTCTCGTATCGCTGAAACCAGAAGGAAAGAGGCCGCAGCATTACGATGTCGCGACATATTTCGAAATTAGTGCGAACGCTGCGGACCGCGGTCGCATGCATCTGCATTTCTGCCGTCACCCTGACGAGCGTCGTTCCACCAACGCCCGCTCATGCACAAGGCTTGCCTCTCATTCGCGATACCGAAATCGAGAAGCTCCTCAATGATTACGCTTCGCCCGTGTTTCGGGCCGCTGGCCTGGGCACCGGTCGCGTGGCAGTGCGGATCGTTCGCAACAATTCGTTCAACGCCTTTGTCGTCGACGGCCGAAACGTCTTCGTCAACACCGGCGCACTGATGCAGTCGGAGACACCCAACCAGCTGATTGGCGTGATCGCGCACGAGGCGGGACATATCGCCGGCGGCCACATGGCAGCTTTGCGTTCGCGCATCGCGCGGGATCAGACCAAGATCCTCATTGCGCAGGTCCTGGGCATCCTTCTCATCGGCGGCGCCGCCGCCACAGGCGGCGACACGGGGCGCGATCTCGGCGGTGCTGGACAGGCCGTCATGCAGGGCGGCTCGGAAATTGTCATGCGATCGCTTCTCGCCGAGCGGCGCTCGCAGGAATCGGCCGCCGACCAGGCCGGTCTCAATTTTCTCAAAGCCACACAACAATCCGGTGCCGGAATGCTGGAAACCTTCGAGCGCTTCCAGCAGCAGGAGTATATCTCCGACGCGCACAAGGACGCCTTTGTGCGCAGCCACCCCGTCGCCAGCGATCGTCTGGCGCGCCTACGTCAGCTGGTCGAGTCCAGCCCCTACTATAACAAGAAGGATTCGCCTGAGCTGAAGTTCCGTCACGAACTGATGCGCGCCAAGCTCTCCGGTTACCTGGAGAACCCGCGTACGGTGTTCAATCGCTACCCTGAGCGCGACAACTCTATGCAGGCACGCTACGCGCGCGCCATCGCGCGCTATTTCATGGGCGGGCGCAGCGCGGTTCAGGATTCCGTAGCGGAGATCGAGAGGCTCATCCGGGAAAAGCCCGACTACCCCTATTTCTGGGAACTCAAGGGCGATCTGCTGATGCGCGCCGGCAAGGCAGCCCAAGCGATACCTGCCCTGCGTCAGGCGCTGAAGCTTGAATCAGATGCCCCTTTGATCCAGGTCCAACTCGCCACAGCGCTCCAGCAAGCGGGCGGTAACAATGGCGTGGCCGAATCCGTAACACTCCTGCGGCAGGCCGTGATCCGCGATATCAACCCAACTGCCCATCGCATGCTGGCTTCCGCCTACTACAAGCAGGGCAAGCTGCCACTGGCCGACGCCGAGACAGCTCAGGCTTACTTCCTGGAAGGCGATGTCAAACAGGCCCAGATCTTTGCCAAACGCGCCCAGAGCAGGCTCAACAAGGGATCGCCCGAATGGTTGCGCAATGACGATATCATCAATTACAAGCCACAGACTTGAAAGCCCTGATAGCGTCCGCCCGACCGCTCGTTTTCCACTGCACCCATTATCATCCTGCGGCCAGCCGCCGCATCAACAAAAGAGACGCCAATGAACCAGATGACCTTGAGCAAAACATCAGGATCGCACCCGTTTTTAAAGCGGGTATGGCGCTCGCAATCGCGAATAGCGGTCTCGGGAGCCGCTATGGCATTGGCCTTTGCTTTTTCCGCTCCTGCACTCGTCGCTCAGGAAGCCAGCAGCAAACCCGAAGCATCCACGGCCAAGTCTTCTTTCTCTGACGAGCAGAAGGGCGAGATCCAGGCGATCGTCAAAGATTATCTGCTGAAAAACCCCGAGATCTTCCTCGAGATCCAGTCCGCACTCGAGGCCAAGATGGAGCAGATCCAGGCCGAGCGTCTGAAGGTTGCGCTTGCCGCCCACGCCGATGCACTGTTCCGCGATCCCGACGCGCCCGTCGCCGGCAATCCGAAGGGCGATATCACCGTGGTCGAGTTCTTCGATTACAATTGCGGCTATTGCAAGCGCGGCTTCCCCGATGTGGCGAAGCTGATCCAGTCTGACCCCAAGGTCCGCGTCGTATTCCGCGAGCTTCCGATTCTCTCGAAGGGTTCGGAGGAAGCGTCACGTGTCGCCATCGCCGCGAACATGCAGGGCAAGTACTGGGAGTTCCACAAGCTCATGTTCGAGTTCAAGGGCCAGGCTAACGAGGCCAGCGCCCTGAAGATCGCCGAGAAAGCCGGACTGGACATGGCGCGCCTCAAGGCCGACCTGAAGTCCGAGAAGGTATCTGACGAAATCAAGAAGGTTCGTGAGTTGGCTCAGAACCTCAACATCAATGGAACACCCCACTTCATCGTCGGCAACCGTTCCATCCCCGGCGCGCCTCAGGATCTGTTCGAGCAGCTCAAGAGCGACGTTGAGGCCATCCGCAAGGAGGGCTGCACCAGTTGCTAATGGTCCGATCCTCCGACCAATTTGGGTCCAATACGCCTCGGCTGGCGGCTGGTTAAGATGTAGCCGCAAGCACCCATTCCGGTCTTAGCGGCGGTGGCCATGTTTCGTGGCCGCCGCCGCTTTTTGGCAAAGCGCGGGCCATGCCGCCGCCCCCTAGCCCTGGAGCCTTTGGAATCAAACACTTCGCCTCGGCCACGATCTCAACAGGCTTGTAGCGGCCACCCTTTCGCCCCCAGCGGAAAACTGATAAACGGGCGGGTGATTTTTTGTCGTCGGGACGTTCCGGCCGCTAGGCTGGCTGCTGTTCCACGTGTGGATTCTCTTCGAGCTGTCGCCCCTCATGGCCAAGCCCATTTACGTCCTCAACGGCCCCAACCTGAACCTGCTTGGCGTGCGCGAACCGCACGTCTACGGATACGAGACACTGGCCGATGTTCGCCGCCGCGCCGAGATGGCGGCTGCCGCGCATGGCCTGACGCTCGAGTTCCGCCAATCCAACCACGAAGGCCAGTTGATCGATTGGGTGCAAGAGGCCCGTGAAAAAGGCGCCGGCCTCATCGTCAACGCAGGCGGCCTCAGCCATACGTCGATTGCGCTCCTCGACGCCCTCCAAGCCGCCGAGCTTCCCGTCGTCGAGGTGCATCTTTCCAACATTTTCCGCCGCGAGGCGTACCGCACGCACTCCTATGTTTCTCTGGCGGCAAAAGGCGTCATCTGCGGCCTGGGAGCCAAGGGATATGAGCTTGCCGTCGACGCCATGGCCAACCTACTCGCGGACACGACCGCAAAGACATCATGACGAAGCGCCGCAAAAAGGGCGTGGACAAGAAGGAACCGACCGGCATGACCGCCAAGACATCGGAATCTAAGGGCAGCGCCGAACGCGAGTTGATCCGCGAGCTCGCCGAGCTCTTGAACGAGACTGGCCTTTCGGAAATCGAGATTGAGAAGAGCGGGCTTAGGATCCGGGTCGCACGTCAGCTCACGGTTTCCGCCATGGCCATGCCTGCCGCCGCACCCGCGGTTGCCGCTGCAGCAGCCCCTGCCGCCGCGGCACCTGCTGCCAGCGATGCGGCGACCGATTTCTCCAAGCATCCCGGCGCCGTCAAATCACCGATGGTCGGCACTGCCTATCGGGCGCCCGAACCGGGCGCCGCCTCGTTCATCGAGATCGGCAAGCGCGTTGACGCGGGAGACACTCTGCTCATCATCGAGGCAATGAAGACGATGAATCAGATCCCATCCCCGAAAGCCGGCACGGTCTCCGCAATCCTGTTTGAAAATGGTCAGCCGGTCGAATTCGGCGAGCCGCTCGTCATCATCGACTAACGAGGGGAGAGGCAACGGCCGCGGCAGAGCGATTGGCGGACCGGACGCCCGAACCATCGGCGGCGAGCCCAAATCCCTGGTTCTTATCCCAACTCCCTGGGGCAAAGCATGTTCGACAAGGTCCTGATCGCCAATCGCGGAGAAATCGCGCTGCGCATCCAGCGCGCCTGCAAGGAACTCGGCATCTCCACTGTCGCCGTGCATTCGACCGCCGACGCCGACGCCATGCATGTGCGCCTCGCCGACGAAAGCGTGTGCATCGGCCCGCCACCCGCTTCTGAAAGCTATCTCAACATTCCCCAGCTGCTTGCCGCGTGCGAGATCACGGGCGCTGACGCCGTGCATCCCGGCTATGGCTTCTTGTCGGAAAACGCGCGCTTTGCCGAGATCCTGGAGGAGCACAACATCACATTCATTGGCCCGACCTCGGAGCATATCCGCACCATGGGCGACAAGATTCAGGCCAAGGAGACCGCAAAGTCGCTTGGCATTCCCGTGGTGCCAGGCTCCGCAGGCGGCGTGAAGAACGAAGCCGAGGCCATGAAGGTGGCCAAGGAAATGGGCTTCCCGGTTCTCGTCAAGGCAGCGGCCGGCGGCGGCGGGCGTGGCATGAAAGTCGCCCACCGGCCCGAGGATCTCGCCAATGCGCTCTCCACTGCGCGTGCGGAGGCCAAGGCCGCATTCGGTGACGATGCCGTCTACATCGAGAAGTATCTGACCAAGCCGCGCCACATCGAGATTCAGGTGTTCGGCGACGGCTATGGCAATGCCGTGCATTTGGGCGAGCGCGACTGCTCACTGCAACGCCGCCACCAGAAGGTCTGGGAGGAGGCGCCCTCCCCCGCACTCAATGCGGAAGCGCGCACACGGATCGGCGAGATCGTTGCTGACGCCATGCGCAAGCTCAAATACCGTGGCGCAGGCACCATCGAATTCCTGTTCGAGGACGGCGAATTCTACTTCATCGAGATGAACACGCGCCTGCAGGTCGAGCACCCGGTCACGGAGATGATCACCGGTATCGACCTCGTGCTCGAGCAACTGCGCGTCGCCTCCGGTGCTCAGCTGACGCTGAAGCAATCCGACATCACATTCTCCGGCCACGCCATCGAATGCCGCATCAACGCGGAGAATGCGCGCACCTTCCGACCGTCTCCCGGCCGCATTACCTACTGGCACCCGCCCGGCGGGCTCGGCGTGCGCGTCGATTCCGGCGTCTACCAGGGCTACACCATACCGCCCTACTACGACAGCCTGATCGGCAAACTGATTGTTCACGGCAAGACGCGCAATGAGTGCCTCATGCGCCTGAAGCGCGCGCTCGGCGAATTCGTCATCGACGGGATCGAAACCACAATCCCCCTGTTCAACGAGCTGATCCGCCAGCCGGACATCGCCAACGGTCTCTACGATATCCATTGGCTTGAGAAGTTCCTCGGCAAATCGGCGTGAGCCGAAGGCCACAGCCCGCCCACGAACGTGACGCAACCGGTAACCCGACGGCTTCCCTCCTAGCTCCAAGCACCCTAAAGTCGGGCTCAGGAGATGCGCCAACCTGCAGCGGGTGGAGGAGGCTTTTCATCCCGTTCCCCGGTCCCGCAACCGATGCCAATGGCGCGAAAGCGAGGAGACCAAGGCGCCGATGACGTCGCGGGACGACTTCATTGTCGAGATTACGCCTCAGGTGCTGCTGAAAGCCTATAGCTGCGGCATCTTCCCAATGGCGGAAAGCGCGGACGATCCGGCCCTCTACTGGATCGAGCCGCAACATCGCGGCATTCTCCCCCTTGATCGGGTGCACGTCCCGCGCCGCCTCGCCCGCACCGTGCGAACAACGCGTTTCAACGTCCGTATCGACACTGATTTCGAAGGGACGATCAGCGGCTGCGCCGCGGCGCGCCCCGGCCGCCGCTCCACCTGGATCAACGCTCGCATCCGCTCGCTTTATCACGAGCTGTTCGCGCTCGGACACTGCCATACGGTCGAGGTGTGGGACGATGCTCGGCTCGTCGGTGGGCTATATGGCGTGGCATTGGGTGGCGCCTTCTTCGGCGAAAGCATGTTCTCTTACGAGCGCGATGCATCGAAGATCGCACTGGTGCACCTAGTCGCTCGCCTCGTTGCCGGCGGCTTCACATTGCTCGACACGCAGTTCGTCACCGATCACCTGCGCCAGTTCGGAACAATCGAGGTCGATCGCGACCGGTTTCAGGGAATGCTCGACGCGGCCTTGAAAGTCAGAGGCAACTTCAACCGCCTGCCCTCTCCTGCGACACCGCAGGAGATCCTTGCAGTCCTCGATCCGATCGCCGATCGCGACTGAACGGCGGCTCGCCACCCGCAGCCGCAAGAGGCCATCCCCTTAGAGCCTGATCGGCTGAGATGGAAGCGTGACTGCTTCCGTCGAAGCCGTGATTGAGGCTCACAAACAAAGGGATAGAGCAAGCCAAAACGGCCAGACGTGATTCAATCAACGCCTGACCTGCTCAATAATTCCGAAGCAAGCGCAAAGGCGGTGCATTCCCGGCACTGAGCCAGCGTGCATATGCGTCTGTTTCCCACGGAACTGCCTGAACCTTCCCGTGCCACCATTGTCGCGACATCGGCACCCTGATCCCTGCCGCTCACCGTCGCCACGCATGCGCGTGTGACATTCCCGTAGCACTGGAAATCCGAAAGGAAACAAGTTGATCAAGAAGACCATTGCCCTTGCAGCCGTTGCCGCATCGCTGGTCGCGGTTGCTCCAATCGGCGAAGCGGAGGCAGGCAAAGTCCGCTTCGGTCACCACCATTTCGGCCACCACAAGTTCCATCACAATCACCATTGGCGGCCGCATTACTTCTACATCGGCCCGGGCTGCGGCTACTTCTACAAGAAGTGGAAGTGGACCGGCTCTCACTACTGGAAGCACAAGTACTACGCCTGCATCCTCTGAAACACATCCGCACTGTCGAATGCGGATATCCGACTGTGACTTGGGCCCCTTGGCATGTCGCCTTGGGGCTCTTTTCGTCGTTGCCCCGCGCCATGCGCTGCGACAATCGAACGAATGATGTTCAGCACGCGACACATTTTGTTGCCGAATGTTTCGCCCGCCATTGAAACACAAGCATTTTTTCCAGCTTTCCGGCTGCCGCACGCGCCCTGCGTCACTGCAGCCGTTGCGCCTCTCCTCGACATGCATAGGGTGCGCACGCCTGGGGTATGACGACTACAGAAAATGTAGGTGGCACAGGGAATAAAAAGAGAAGAGTGAGTTTACGTATGAATAAGATCAACAAGGCGGGAGCGCTCGCCTTGGCAGTGCTTGTCGCGTTCGGCGCGGGAGTTTCTGCCCCCATCGACGACGCACAGGCACGCGGTTACACCAAGACCCACGCCAAAAAACATTCGGGACACACCAGCCGCCGCGGCCATCGCACAGCCAAGCGGAGCAATGCCGCGTCGAAGTCGCGACACGCACGCCGGTCTGCCTCCAAGTCTACATCGAGATCGCGGCACGCACGCCGTGGCTCGCGCACGCATTCGCGCGCAGCCGCATTTCGTCATCAACGCATGAGCCTTGGCGCAATGGCGACGACGCACACGCGGAGCGCACATGCGCCTTCGCGCGGCGGCGGCAGCGTGAGTTGGAGCGCCAGCAGCGGTTGCCTCAACGCCACCTTGCGCGGCGTCGTCCATCAGGTCGCCGCACAGTTCGGCAGCCTGCGCGTCAACTCAACATGCCGCAGCAGGTCGCGCAACCGCCGTGCCGGCGGTGCCGGGCGCTCGCATCACCTCAGCGGCAATGCGGTCGACTTCCGCGTCTTCGGCAACGTCCGTGCCGTCGCGGCCTACCTGCGCTCTCACGGCAGCGTCGGCGGTTACAAGCATTATGGCGGCGGCCTCTTCCACATCGATACCGGGCCGCGACGCTCCTGGTAAGCGCGAATGCCGGGAAAGCAGCCACTTCTGAATTGAATCCACCGATCAGGCTCTGGCAAGCCGCCGGCACTGGTCATCGCCACGATGACCAGTGCCGGCGGTTTGTTTCGTTCTGTCTCATGGGGAACAGCGCGGCGCGCACGCGTGAGCCATTCTCACGACATCGAGAGGGACTTGCCCCCGGGTCCTTCCCGACAGGTGAAACGGAAACGAAAGGAGCGCTTTTTCTGACCTTTGGACTTCCTCCCTGACGGCTCAGAGTTCCGGTCTCCCCGTCCTCCTTCACGCCCCCTACCGGAACCCGAGCCCACTGCCCCCGGCCTCGCCGGGGGCATTTTCGTGCACGCCCAATCAGATCGCGGAACGTGCTGGCGCACCAATGCCTGTGAGTGACGAGCGCCACTGTAACGCCAGCAATTCAATTAAACGCGCCCCATCAACCCATCGCATCCGACGCCTTGCGCCCGAGATGGCGGTGGGCGTCGTTCTTGAGCGACCACACCGCAAAGACGATCCAGCCGATATTGAAGACAGCGCCCACCAGCACCACCATTTCGCCAGAGATCGGCCCGACCGCCGCGCGCTGGAACAATTGCCCCAGACTTTCTATCGGCATCGGGTGGATGATGATCTTGCCATAGTACGAAACGGCCTGGATGCCGAGGATCCAGACGTAATTGCGCCGGAGCCTGCGTCCCACTGCTGTCGCCATGGAAATGTGATGGTGTGGCTTCACGTAGTCCTGCGCCAGCGTGTCGTGCCAGCCGTTGTGCATGTTCAGCCCATCGCCACGAAGCATCGGCGCGTAGAAATTCTTCTCCAACCACCGCGCCCGCGCGCGCCAGACATTGAAATAGCGATAGCGCCGGGCCTCGAATGCGAGAAATACAATGGCCAAGAGGCCGACCAGCAGCAAAGGCAACGGCGATGCTTCTCTGCTGGAAAATGTCACCGACAGCGCCAAGCCGAGTGACGCGACCGCCCAGTTCGTCGTCGCATCGAGCCGCGTGCGCCAGATGGTCGAGCGGTAGACCTCGCCGCGATAGAGATGCGCAATCGCACCAAGCTCCGCGGAGCTGTACGCGGGAGCGTTGGAATTTGCTACGCTCTGGAGGTGGTCGCCAGCACTGGCCACGGCTCCACTCCTACAGAATGACTATCGAGTAGCGCATGTTTAGCTGAAGTGCGCGGCGGTTTGCTAAGCATGCTCAAGACATAGAGCCCGATCGGCTGAGATGGAAGCGCAACTGCTTCCATTAAGGCCATGAATCAGTCTCTCAAACAAAAAAGATAGAGCAGGCCACAACGACCTGAGGTGCTTTAATCAAAACCGACCTGCTCTAGGCTGCGGCCGAGGCCCAAAATTGCCCCAAAGGCTACATGCGCCATCATAGCTCTCACCAATGCCGAAGGTCATAATAGATTGTTGTGCAGTGCAGAAATCATTGTCCGGGGCACCGTATCATCCCGCCACGAGAAGCCGCCATATGTCTGCGATCGTGAGCGCCGCACCGACCAGCATGAGTCCGGCGGCAATCACCGCGAGCCGCGCCGTCAGCTCCGAATAGGCGATGCGCGCCAGCCGTGGCGACCGTAACTCGTCCTTGAGCCAGAACAAGCCAAGGATAAGGGCGAGCAATATGGCACCGGCGATCAAGAAGCGCATACCGCAAACTTAGCAGGCTGTTGCAGTTCTCGCAGAGTTCACCATGTCCAGCCCCGATCACTCCCACTCGATGGTGCCGGGTGGCTTGGAGGTCACATCGTAGACGACGCGGTTGATGCCTTTGACCTCGTTGATGATGCGCGTCGCCGTTCGTGTCAGGAAGTCGTGGGAGAAGGCGAAACTGTCCGCTGTCATGCCGTCCGTCGAGGTCACGGCACGCAGCCCGCACACATGATCATAAGTGCGTGCGTCACCCATCACGCCGACCGTGCGCACCGGCAGGAGCACCGCGAACGCCTGCCAGATCTGGTCGTAGAGCCCCGCCCCGCGAATCTCTTCCAGATAGATGGAATCGGCCTGCCGAAGGATATCGAGCTTCTCCTGCGTGATGGCGCCGGGAATGCGGATGGCCAGACCTGGGCCCGGGAACGGATGGCGGCCGATGAAGTGCGCCGGCAGACCGAGTTCACACCCCAACTCCCGAACCTCGTCCTTGAACAGTTCCCGCAGCGGTTCGACGAGCTTCAGGTTCATGCGCTCAGGTAATCCGCCAACGTTGTGATGCGATTTGATGGTGACCGACGGTCCGCCCGTGAACGAAACGCTCTCGATGACATCGGGATAGAGCGTGCCCTGCGCCAGAAACTGCGCACCGCCGACTTTCTTCGCCTCTGCCTCGAAGACGTCGATGAAGAGCCCGCCGATGATCTTGCGCTTCCTCTCCGGATCATCGACGCCCTTGAGCGCGGTCAGGAACTGCTCGCGGGCATCGACGTGCACGAGCGCAATGTTGTAACTCTCGCGAAACAGCGAAACGACCTCTTCCGCCTCATTCTGTCGGAGCAGCCCGTGATCGACGAAGATGCAGGTCAGCTGTTCGCCGATCGCCTCATGAATGAGCACAGAGGCAACCGCGCTGTCCACGCCGCCCGAAAGCCCCGAAATGACACGGCCCGTGCCGACTTGCCTGCGAATCTTTTCAATTTCGCTGGAGCGGAAATGCGCCATCGACCAATCGCCGGCAAGCCCTGTGATGCGATGCACGAAGTTGGAGATAAGTCGCGCACCGTCGGGCGTATGCACCACCTCCGGGTGAAACTGCACGGCATAGAGCCTGCGAGTCTCGTCGGCGATGGCGGCAAAGGGGGCGCCGCGCGACACGCCGATCACCTCGAAGCCCTCCGGCAGCCGGGTGACGCGGTCGCCATGGCTCATCCACACCTGATGCTTCTCACCGGGTTTCCAGACGCCCTCGAACAGTGCAGATGGCTTGACCACCTCCAGCTCTGCGCGGCCGAACTCGCGATGATGCCCTGTCTCTACGCCGCCGCCCTGCTGTGCCACCATCGTCTGCTCGCCATAGCAGATACCAAGCACCGGCAACCCGCTTTCAAATACCCAGTCCGGCGCACGGGGTGTGCCCATCTCGGTCACGCTCGCCGGGCCGCCCGACAGAATGACGGCACGCGGCTTCAGCCGCTGTAGCGCATCCTCGGCGTTGTTGAACGGCACTATTTCCGAGTAGACACCCGCCTCGCGCACGCGCCGCGCGATGAGCTGCGTCACCTGGCTGCCGAAATCGATAATGAGAACGGTATCTGTCATGAGGTGTCCGGTTGCTTGTGCGGGCCACGTAAGATCGACCCGGCAGAAGGGGCAGGTCAGGGGGCAAACTCGACCCTGGTGAGGCCCAGAGAGACCACCCGCCGCCGGGAGCGTCAAGGCGCGGCGCCAAGTTGCGCACGGCGAAGCGGCGAGCCGTACCTCCGTGGCCTGCATCTATAGTTTAGAATTATTCTAAACAGTGTCCTATAACCGGAGCGATGATCCGGCCGGCGTTCGCGAACTCGTATCTGATGCGCACGAACCCGAGCCACCAGGCAAGGTGGCGCTCCCGTGACGCCGTTCGCTTCGATGCAGATATTCCAGTACCTTCTTTCGAGCATGTTTTTCACGCTGAACCGCTGCACACTTCAGCTAAACATGCTTTTGTTTCGAGCATGTTTTTCACGCTGAACCGCTGCACACTTCAGCTAAACATGCCCTAAGCAATGGCAGTATCTGTCAATGCGAAGACAGAGAAACGACAGCCTTGAGAACGTCAGGAATGGCGTCGTAAATCCAGAAATGTCCGCCGCCTTCGACCTGCGTCACCGTGCAGTCGGGTACGAGTTCGCCAAGTTTCAGAGATACGCCAAGCGGCACGATCGTGTCGGCGGTGCCCTGCCATAACCGTGCGGGCGCGGTGATCTGCCCATAGTCGACATGCCAGGGCTCGCTAAAAATCTCCAGATCGGCAATTGCGCCGAGAGTCCCGTGCCGGGTCGCCTCCAGCGTCATCGGAATCAGGCTTCGTGATACATCCTCGCGCGTGATGATCGCGCGATCCACCTCTGGCAGAAGGTGCCCGACCGTCGATACGAAAAAGCTCGGCGCAACCCGAAACGACCGCAACACGATCTCCGCGTTGGAGCGCAGGAACCAGTGATGACGCGGCAGGTCGAGAAAGAACCCACGCTGCATCGTCGACAGGTGGACAGGATCAGGCGCGGACCGCGATGCGACATCGGCGACCGGACCCAGCGGACTGACAAGTGCAAGCCCGGTGACACGCGAGCCAAGTCGCGCGGCCAGGGCCACCGCATAAGGCCCGCCCCCCGAGATGCCGAATAGCGAGAACCTGTCGAGTCCCAACGCATCGGGCAGTTCAGCGAACACATCCGTCCGGCTCTGCAAGCTTGCACCGTAATCGAGCGGGGTGAGCCCATAGCCCGGACGATCGAATGCGATGAGCCGTACGCCACATGCGTGGGCGGGCCCGTCGGCAGCGTCGAACATGAGCCGGCAGGCTGGCGCACCGTGCATGGCAAGCACTGGCAGACCATTGGGATCACCATACGTCGCAACACCCACCCGGCGACCGGAACGCAGTGTCACGACGCTGCTTTCCGCCTCTTTCCGCTCGACCTTCGCGTCCACCTGGTCAACCTCCGGATTGGTCCTGCGATGCACTCATGCCTTTTCGATCCGTTTCAGGATGGCGATAAAAAAACCGTCCGTCCCATGTAACCCCGGGCTGAGTTGCAGTGTCTCCTTGTGGCCATCCGCCGATGGCGGCGGAGTGCCGCCGAGCGCAGCGGCCCATGCCACATCGATTGGAACCAGTGCAAAATCGCGATGCCTGTCGAGGAACGCCGCGACGCGATCGATGTTCTCCTCCGGCAGCACCGAGCAGGTGACATAAACCAGACGGCCGCCCGGCTTCACGAACCTCGCGCCTTCCAAAAGTACCGCATCCTGGTCCGCAACCCGCTGCTCCAGCGCTTCCGGCTTCAAGCGCCACTTGGAGTCGGGGCGACGCCGCCATGTGCCCGAGCCCGTGCATGGCGCATCGATGAAGACGACGTCAAAACGCGCCCCCAACGTATCCAGCGCTTGCTGATCGCCGCCCTCCATCACCTGCACGTTGCGCACACCTGCCCGCGTCAGCCGTTCGAAGATCGGTCGCAGTTGTTTGCGGTCCTTGTCATAGGCATAGATCTGCCCCGTATTGTTCATGGCCGCTGCCAGTGCCAGCGTCTTGCCGCCTGCCCCCGCGCACAGATCGAGCACCTGCCGCCGCGGACCGACACCGGCCAGCGCAGCGGCAATCTGGCTGCCCTCGTCCTGGACTTCGAACCAGCCCTTGCCGTGTGCCGTCTCCGCCTCGACGTTGGGAGCGCGCGCCCCGCCAATGGGCGCGGCAATACGAATGCCATTCGGCGCAAGTGGCGTCGGCTGAGTGCCAAAACGCGATAGCGCCTTGAGGACCTTTTCGCGATCGGCCTTCAACGTATTGGCACGAAGGTCGATTGGCGCGCGCGCCGCCATCGCCTCGCCTTCCGCTGCGAGCCGCTCCGCGAACGCGCGTTCAAGCGATGGCACGAGCCACTCCGGCAGATCGGCGCGGACGTCCACAGGTGTGTCAGCGGGCAGTTCGCCCTCGAGGCGCTGGCGCTCCTGCCCAGTCAGGGGAGCAGGGGCGTGCGCTTCTCCTTGCGAGATAGCCGCCTCGATCTCGGCAGGCGTCATGGCGAAGGCGCGCACCGCGGCGGCCAACACCAGCGAACGCGGGCTGTCGGCTCCCATCTGCGCGCCCAGCGAACGACGGCGACGCAGCACATCGAAGACGAGCGTCCCAATTGCCGAGCGGTCTCCCGATCCGGCAAAGCGGTGTGAGCGACCCCAGTCGGCAAGTGCCACCGAGGCCGGCCGATGCTCGCGATCGATCGCCGCGATGACCTCCATCGCAGCGGCAAGTCGTGCACCCGGACGCATTCTGGTTTCCTGATCCTAAAGCATGTTTGGCTGAAGTGTGCAGCGGTTCAGCGTGAAAACATGCTCAAAACTAAGTGTTGGGTTGCGTGCGAAGCAGCGGAATTCCCACTCTTCACGCTAGGCAGCTCCCGATGTCATCACGCGGATGCCGATGTATGTCCATAGCGCAGAAAGAACGAGGAACCCCAGGACGTAGACCTGGAACCGGCGCATGACGATGTTGTGCGTCACATGGATGTAGGCGTGAAGCATTCTGAGGACAACGAAACCCCAGGACAGAGCGACGACAACGACATCGCTCACGCGTGTCGCCACCGCCAGCAGAACCGCCATGTAGAAGAGCACCGGTAATTCGAACTGGTTGCGAAAAGAGTTCGCGATCTGCTTGATCCGGTCCGGCCATGCGTCCGAACTCAACGCCACGTCTTTGATCTGCACCTCACCCCGCTGTGCCGAACGCGCGCGCTCGAGCCCAAGCCACAACAGAAGCGCCAGCGTCATTGCGACCTGCACGAGCACGGCGCCGATGAGCGCCTTGGTGAGCATCACGCGCCGCCGGGGTAGTTGGGACTTTCCCGTGTGATCGTCACGCCGTGTGCATGGCTCTCGCGCATTGCCGCGGGCGAGATCCGCACGAAGCGCGCCTTCGCCTGGAGCTCGGGAATGGTCGGCGCACCACAGTAGCCCATGCCTGCCCGCAGGCCGCCGACCAACTGGTGCAGGACTGCGTCAACCGGCCCCTTGTAGGGCACCTGGCCCTCGATGCCTTCGGGCACCAGCTTCAGCGTATCGCGCACCTCCGCCTGGAAGTAGCGGTCTGCCGAGCCGCGCGCCATTGCACCGACCGACCCCATACCGCGGTATGACTTGTAGGTTCTCCCCTGGTAGAGATACGTGTCGCCCGGCGCTTCGTCGGTGCCGGCAAGCAGTGAGCCGACCATGACCACGTCGGCGCCTGCCGCAATCGCCTTTGCGATGTCGCCGGAGAACTTGATGCCACCATCGGCGATGATTGGCACGCCGCGCTTGTGAGCCGCCTCCGCACAGTTCGAAATCGCGGTCAGCTGCGGGACGCCGACGCCTGCCACGATGCGCGTCGTGCAGATCGAGCCCGGACCGATGCCGACTTTGACGCAGTCCGCACCGGCATCGATGAGTGCCTCGGTCGCCTCGGCCGTTGCGACGTTGCCTGCGACAACCTGCACCAGGTTCGACAGCTTTTTGATGCGCGACACCGTCTCGAGCACGCGGCGCGAATGACCATGTGCCGTATCGACCACAATCAGGTCGCAGCCCGCCGCAACCAGCCGCTCCGTGCGCTCGTAGCCGTCACTGCCGACCGTTGTCGCGGCGGCCACGCGCAGGCGGCCCTGCTCGTCCTTGCACGCGTTGGGATGCTTCTGCGCTTTCTCAATGTCCTTGACCGTGATGAGCCCGACGCAATGATAATCGTCGTCCACAACGAGCAGCTTTTCGATGCGATGCTTGTGCAGGAGACGCCGCGCCTCGTCGCGATCGACCGTCCGCTTGACCGTGACGAGACCTTCCCGTGTCATCAGATCGGATACGGGCTGGCTGAGATTGGTGGCAAAACGTACATCGCGGTTGGTTAGAATGCCGACGAGACGGCCGGTCCTGTCGCCGTTTCGCTTCGCCTCCACGACCGGGATGCCTGAGATGGAATGCTTCGCCATCAGTTCGAGCGCCCTGGAGAGCGTCGCATCGGGCGAGATGGTCACGGGATCCAGGACGATGCCGGATTCGAATTTCTTGACCTGACGGACGTGCTCAGCCTGCTCCTCCGGGCTCAGGTTGCGGTGAATGACACCGATGCCACCTGACTGAGCAACCGCAATGGCGAGCCGTGCCTCGGTGACCGTATCCATCGCGGATGAGATGATCGGGATGTTGACCGAAATCGTCTTGGTGACGTTGGAGGCGACGTTGACTTCCCCTGGCATCACGTCCGACGCTCCCGGCACCAGAAGCACATCGTCGAATGTCAGCCCGATCCCGGAATCCCCCTCGATTTGGCGCAAAGCCATGCGGCATATCCTCCATGTATTCGGGGTTGGGCGACAGGACCGGTAACGGCCGTCGCGGGCCCCGGAAACCAATGTCGCATGGCGTATATCACCCGACTCGACGGGTGGGAAGTGAGGGCGGCCGAATGGCACAAGCTGAAGGCAACCCGGCGCCGCGCACCTCACCCTGCTTGGCGGGTGCCATTGGCAGAAATGCCCGTTGTCGTTTGCGGTCCCGCCCGGCAAACGATCAGACGGCGTTGCATCGTCGCATGAAGCTCACCTCCCAAGTGCCGCGCCCGAAACTATTGCTGCGCGACCTCGGTTATGATCTCGTTCAACAGGGCGTCAATCCTGGAAACGGCCTTGCGCGAGATCTTGGAGGGGCCCGGTACCGGGACGCGATAGCCCACATGAATGAGGCCCGGCTTCGCCGTCAGCTCGTAGACATAGATCACGTAAGGGCAGTTCACGATGTTCTGCGGATTGGCACTGATCGCCTCGTGAGTGAACTTCGCGGCGCAGAACTGCATGAACTCGGCATCCTTGTAGGGCGACTTTGCCCCAGCTTCCGTCACACTGCCGACCGCTTCGCTCGTCCGTTCGAGCATCTTGTTGAAATGGCCGACATAGTCGATGACGAATCCGCGGTTGATGATGGCGTTCTTGACGTCGTCCCTAACGTCCGAATAGCCGCCCGTTCGGGTCAGCTCCTTCAATCCGTCATCGGCGTTGGCCAACGGTGGCGAGACCACGATCAATAGTGCCGCCAGCAGGAGCGCCGACCGCAATACCGCTTTTCTCAAGATGCACATGACATATCTCCCGAATGAACTGTGGTTTCCGGCCGGGCCGAACCCACGCAGCAGGGAACACCTGGATTTTCACTCGCTGAAGTGCGATCAGCGGCACGTCCGTCGAGCCAATGCTAGAGCATGTCTTGCTGAAGCGTGCAGCGGCACAGCATGAAAAACATGCTCGAAACAAGATGCTGGATCACGTTCATGCTTCCGACAAACACCAACACGATCCAGCGAACGGTACGCGCCTGGCCTGCCGCGGCGTTGACCTCCGTCAAGCCAGCCTATTCCGTCGCAACGGAACCGGCAGCCAATTCGAGCCGACAAAGCGCCTTATTCGTTTTCCTCAGCCGCTCGCCCCTTGAAACCGGTCGCCAGAACGTAAAGCTCCGCTGAATCCGACCGGCTCGCCGGTGGCTTCACATGGCGAACGACCGAGAAGTTTCGCTTCAGCAGATCGAGCAGATCCCGCTCGGTGCCACCTTGGAAAACCTTGCACAGGAATGCCCCGCGCGGGGCGAGAACGTCGATGGCGAAGTGTGCGGCAGCTTCTGCCAGCGCCATGATCCTCAAGTGGTCGGTGCGGGTATGCCCGACGGTCGGCGCGGCCATGTCGGAAAGAACCAGGTCCGCCCCGCCGCCCCGCAACAGCGCCTTGAGCTTGTCGTCCGCTCCTTCCGTCATGAAATCGAGTTTCAGCAGCACAACGCCGGGAAGCGGCTCGACATCCAGATAATCGATGCCGATCACCTGGCCCTCACCGGTTACGGAGCGCACCCGCTCGGCAGCGATCTGGCTCCATCCCCCCGGTGCGGCGCCAAGGTCAACGACGCGCATGCCCGGCTTCAGGAGCCGGTACTTGTCGTCCATTTCCTTCAGCTTGTAGGCCGCTCTGGAGCGCATTCCCTCTGCCTTGGCAGCCTTGACGTAGGGATCGTTGAGCTGACGCTCTAGCCAGCGCGTAGAGGAGACCGAACGCTTGCGCGCCGTCTTCACGCGAACCCTGAGCTGCCTGCGGCCGCCGTCGGGACCGCCGGCACTTCCTGTTTTCGCCTTCTTTGTCATACCCGCTGCTTATCGCGTCCCGGTGGTGCTTCGCAACGCGCGCGGTGGCGCATGGTTTGCCGGCCTGCGTTCATATCCGCTTACCGCGACCGCGCCGACGGCGCCGGCGACGGCCCGACCGGATCGCGCGATCCTCACCCATCAGTTGCATGAGAATCCCTTCCCGCAGACCGCGGTCCGCCACCCTCAGGCGCGGGCTAGGCCACATGCGCATCAATGCCTCCAGAATGGCACAACCCGCAAGCACGAGATCGGCCCGGTCGCGCCCGATACAAGGCTCAGAAACCCGCTCAGAATAGCTGCGCCCGAGCAGATCGTAGACGACATCGCGCGCGGCCTGAGCCTCGAGCCAGCAGCCGTCGACCCGGTTGCGGTCATAGCGCGGCAGCCCGAGGTGGACACCCGCCACGGTCGTCACCGTGCCGGACGTGCCAAGCAGGTGCCGCGAGCCCTCTCCCATATGCCGGCTGAAACCATGCGCTGCCTCGAAGGGTGCCAGCATCTGCATGACGTGGTCGACCATCGCCTCGAAAATGTCCGCGGTGACAAAGCATCCACCGAACTTCTCCGCGAGGGTCACCACCCCGACAGGCAACGAGGTCCAGGCCATCATGGCGCTCTCCACCGCTGCGCGATGCAGCATGCCGCCGCGCGCGCCGTTCGGCATTCGCGTCAGGTCGAGCCACACGAGTTCGGACGAGCCGCCCCCAATGTCGAACACGAGCACATAGTCGACACCCGGATCGATCAGCGACGCACATCCCGATACCGCCAGCCGCGCCTCCCCCTCGCGGCTCAGGATCTCGATCTTCAGCCCGGTACTCTGCTTGACCCGCTCGAGAAAGTCCTGGCCATTGGCCGCGACACGGCAAGCCTCGGTCGCCACGAGCATGGAACGGCGCACGCCATGACGCTCCATCTTCTGGGCACATACGCGCAGCGCATCGATCGTTCGCCGCATCGCCGCTTCCGACAGTTGCCCTGTCTGACTGACCCCTTCACCAAGGCGAATGATGCGCGAAAAAGCGTCGATGACCTGGAAGCCACGCCGCGATGGCCGCGCCAGCAACAGCCGGCAATTGTTAGTGCCAAGATCAAGTGCGCCGTAGACCTCGCGCTCATCGGTTTGCGGCGTACGGCGCTCGCCGGCGCCTGGTCCGCCATGCGCGGACGATGGCCCGGGCCGGCTGCTCTCGGGGTGCCGCCGGCCGGATTCTGGACCGCGCGCGGAGCGGCCGCGGACCACATCGGGCACCGCGGCGCCGACTTGCTCGGCGCGCACGTCCGGCATCTGCTGCTGCGGTGAAGTGGTCTTGGAAATGCCGCCGACCGCAGCGGCGTCCAGCGGCGGCGGTGCATTCGGCGCTACTCGTTTCGACGGCTCGGACGCACCCGGTACGCCCTCGTCGTCCTGAAGACCCTCCACGGACCCCTTCCCAGCGCCTGGCTGCGCGCGATGATGAAGCATCGCCGCCTCTACAGGCGTCTCCTGGTTATGACTTGCTACCACTCTAGCAGGTCGGTGCGGGGGGTAAAGCTTCGAGGCAGCACAAGGGCTCACGGATGGTTGCGCATCTCTCGCCAAGCTCCCGTGCGGTCGGTTGGACGGCGCCCCGGCATATCGTGATAGACGTGTTCAGCCCGCAGCGTGTGCGAGTAGCCGGTAGTCGACTACTACCCGCGCCTCGCGTCCGGTCACATCGCAACACCATGGAAAACTTGGCAATGTCGCCCTCGTCGCCCGCCGCCGCAGCAGCGTCGATCCGCCAACTTCGGATCGCACGGCAACAAAGGCAACCACGGCAAGCCGGCATCCTCGTCGCCGCGGCGATTGTCAGCCTCGTACTGACTGGGATTGAGTTGCCAGCGCACGCCGAGCCGGCCGCACGCACCGCCTCGAATGGTGATTCGGCTGACCGGCTGCTCGCCGCTTATCCCGAGCACATCCGTGAAATACGCGACGGCCAGATACACTTCCGCGACGGAACCACAATGCCGCTCGATGACGGTCGCGGGCCGAAAAACCATGCCGAGTGGCTGGCCAACCCTGATGTGGAGGACATGCTGGCCCAGCCATATGTGTCCGGCCCAGTCTCTGCGCCGCCCAGCATCGATTCCGAACCGGGCCGCGCCCGCAACGAGGCATTCTTCTCCAAGATCTATGGCGACTGCCGGAGCGGGGCCGTAACGCGTAAACTCGCGGACGTGGTGTGGCTGCCCGCCAAGTCTGGTGTGAAGATCAAGGTCACGTCCGAGAATGGTGTCGCCAAGCGCCTCCGCGCCGTCAGCCGCGCGCTCGATCGACTTCCGCAACGCTTCGACATTTACCTGATGCCACCTGCCGGCACCTACAATTGCCGTCAGATCGCCGGCACCAACCGCCTGTCCGCCCACGCCTATGGAATTGCAATCGATATCGCCACATCCAAAGCCGATTACTGGCGCTGGTCCAAGCCCGGTCCCGACGGCCAGCCGCGATGGCGCAATCGCATACCCCATGAGATCGTCGCGATCTTCGAGGCGCATGGCTTCATCTGGGGCGGTAAATGGCACCACCATGACACGATGCATTTCGAATATCGCCCCGAGCTGCTGCCGCCGAGTGCAGCACTGGAGTGATCCCACACGCCCCATAGAACCCGTTTGGCTGAGATGGAGCGCTCGAGCTTCCAGCGCAGGCATAATTCGGGCGCTTTATTCAAGGGGCCAGAGTCGGCCATCGTGGCCAGTATGATTTCACCAGAATTCGGACCCGCTCCAGACTGCCCGAGGCTCGCCGATCGCAGTCGGTCGATACCTTCAATGCGCAGCCGTGCGGCTTGCAGGAGACACATCAAGCTGTTATATGGCCGCCTCTATCCGGGAGCATCCCGGTCCACCCGCGTCCGGTACGAGCGGCACTCTGGTGGGGGATCGTCTAATGGTAGGACTGCAGACTCTGACTCTGCCTGTCTAGGTTCGAATCCTAGTCCCCCAGCCACCGACTAACGTATTGATATAGCTGCATATTTTGTCATTTCCGCAGGCAGAAAGACGCCGTCATTTCCGTGACTTGGCGACATGCGTTTTGTCAGTCCGCGCGTCCAGCGGCGTCTCTCGGTGACGTTCCTCGGCTCATCGGCGGTTTTATCTCTGACGGGGCCTTTTCGGCCGGTCAGAGCCGCATCGTTACGGGGAGTCTCAGGGTGCTACCGCGTCTTGAGACCGAGGACTGCGCGCTGGTCCTGCCAGTCGTGCGGCAGGTCTTTGCACCGAGAGAGAAGGCCGGCCGGCGTCAGCCCCTCGGCGGGCCGCGCGAGGATAAGGGCGCGGACGATATCCGGTGCGAGATAGGTCAGCCGCATCTGCGCTGACAGGATGTCCCGATTGATGCCGCGCCGCTGGGACATGGCGTCGATGGTCTCGTCGCGTCCCGATATCAGGGATTCGCGGGTCGCGTGCGCTTCGCGTAGCAGAGCGATTATCTGTGCGTCAGGCTTCTCGACCACGCCGCCCCCGACGACCAGTCGGATGCCTTTCCTGGCACGGCGCAGCTTGGCATCGATGCGCAATTCGATCTCACCTGGCGGGCGAGCGTCCGGAAGTTCGCATTTCTCGCCCAGCAGAATGGTTGCGACCTCCGCCGGCTTCAGCGATGCAACGACGCGCTCGTCGTCCACCGTGATGGTCTCGACGACTGTGCGGACCAGTTCCCGGAACTTGATCGGCGGCAGGTTCGCCCAGCCTTCGACGAGCTGGCTCGCTGTCGCCATGGCCGATCGGACGGCCGAGGCGTCGAGATCAAAGCGTGACAGCGCCTCACCGAGATCACAGTCGGACGCGAGGAAAGCGCGAAGCCGATCCAGGATAAGCCCTTCGATGTCGCCGGCGGGGATGCGCCAGCCCCTGCTATGGTCGGAACGGGTGCCGGATATGAGTTGCGCCGAGACGTAATACCGGTAGCGCCGGCCCTTCTTCACCGCATGCGTCGGCGTCATGCGATGGCCGTTGCCGTCGACAATCAATCCGGCGAGCAGACTCAGGTACAAGATGCCGCGCGAGAACGGCCGACCTCCGGCGAGCCGGCCACCGGCCCCCTCGCGCTGCTTGCTGCGGACGCCTTGGCGGTCGAGTTCCTCCTGGAGGAGGGTAACGGAGCCAAGCTCGGCATAGCGTCGAAAGATCATGCGCACCGTCTCGGCCTCGACCTCATTGACGATCAACTTGCGCTCCCGGACGTCATAGCCGAGCGGGACGTTGCCGCCCATCCACATGCCCTTGGCCTTCGACGCTGCGATCTTGTCACGGATGCGCTCGCCGGCAATCTCGCGCTCGAATTGGGCGAACGAGAGCAGCATGTTGAGCGTCAGACGACCCATCGAGGTCGTGGTATTGAACTGCTGCGTCACCGAGACGAACGAGGCGTCGTGTGCGTCGAGGACGTCGACGATCTTGGCAAAGTCTGCGAGCGAGCGAGTCAGTCGGTCAACCTTGTAGACGACCACGATCTGCACCCTTGCTGGACTTGATGTCGGCGAGCAGCCGCTTGAGCGCAGGCCGCTCCATCGTCCCACCCGAAAGGCCGCCGTCGTCATAGAGATCCGGAAGGGGCACCCAGCCGGCGTGCTTCTGGCTGAGGATGTAGGCAGCGCAAGCCTCCCGCTGAGCATCGAGCGAGTTGAACTCCTTCTCGAGTCCCTCGTCGGAGGACTTGCGGGTGTAGATGGCGCAGGCGACGCGAGTCATCCGAGCCGCCTCCGCAATCGCTGCAGTTGCGCGAGGGTCGTTACCAGCAGCGCGATCAGGCGATCGCACGATTGGCTGGCCGCCGAGAGGTTCGGAGACGCCTGCCCCTCGGCCGCGACGAGCGCCGCGTCCTCCAACGCCCCAGTGACCTTGGCGAAAGCCCTCCGCGCTGCCTCGATTCGCGTTGCCTCAGTCATCGGCGCGAGCCCCATTGAGGCCGAAGAACCGCGGCCCGGACCAATGCGCGCCGGTGATCTCGCGGGCGACGACCGACAGCGATCGGTAGCGCTGGCCGCGCCATTCGACGCCATCGGCCAGGATGACGACCGTGTGTGTAACCCCACGCCATTCGCGCACAAGTCGCGTCCCCGGCTTGAACGACGGTCGCGGTTGGCGGTTCTTGGCCGGCAACTCTCCTTTGGGAGCGTTGGTCTGCAACTTGCGGAGAATGACTTTTGACAAGCCGCCGAACGCGTTCTCCTGCATCTTGAACGTGATCCCACGCAACAGGATGTCCCGGCTCAGCCACTTCGGCGGCGGCGTCCGATGAAGACGCCGCCACTCCTCGCGCAGTTGCTCAAGCGCGAGACTTGCCAGCCGGGCGATCCAAGCCGTATGTGCGAAGTTCGTCGACGTGTGCGTCGATCTCGGCCTGTTCAAGCAGGCGGTCGCGGCTATCGATGACGCCAAGTTCAAGGCCGTCAACTCTCGCGATCGCAACTTCACGCGCGGAAAGCCGCGCGCACATCCTTCATGGTTGGAGATATCCGGTTAAACCTGGGATCGATCCACCCCGTGAAGGGCCGCACGGTTGATTCGATTCTCATCGTCGAGACAGAGTTGTTCAAGGGCAGCGCCGCGAACCAGAAAGCCATGGATCTGGCAGCTGTTCTTCTGCAGGCGTTCGGGATCGGCGCTATGGATTTCGACGCGAACGAAGCTCATTTGAGCGCTGCCACAAACGTGTTCGTCGGCGCAACGCGGGCAAGGTCGTTCCTCGCTCACGCGGTTCGCAAGGCAGCCGTTGCGGCAGATCTGATCGAGCGCGCCAGGGAGCAGGGCTGGAATGTTCGCGATGTCACCGGCGGCTAGCTATCCGTCGTCGAATGCTTTGAGACAGTTTTCGGTTTGAAGGACTGGAGGCTTCGGGTCAGGTTAGGGTTCAGATTTAAGCTGCGGTTTTGAAGTTGGTCAATCTGCGGTGTTGGATGGTTTCGCGTTTTATTTTCTCCCTCATGTTCAGATTTTTGTGGCACGCCCGAAGTAGACGTCGGCGGGCGTTAGATTGCTCAGGCTCTAGTGATAGCGCGCGTGATTGTAGTGCTCGACAAAGCGACTGAGGGCGCGTTCGAGGTGGCCGGGCAGATAGTAGTTCTCAAGCAGGATGCGGTTCTTCAAGGTCTGATGCCAGCGCTCAATCTTGCCTTGTGTCTGCGGATGGTTCGGCGCACCGCGCACGTGGTCCATGCCGTTACGTCGAGCCAGTCCGCGAGTTCAGCCGAGATGTAGCGTGAGAAGTCGTCGAGGATCGTCGACAGATAAAACCAGCCCCAGCCGATGACCTTCAGATACGTAAAGTCTGTTTTCCAGAGCTGATTGATCGCGGTGGTCTTGTCGCGGAACTCGTCCGCCGCCTTGATGACGATGAACGCCGCGCTGGTGATCAGGTCATGCGCTTTGAGCAGACGATACACGGACGCCTCAGAAACGTAATAATTCCTCGTGTCCGTGAACTTTGCCGCCAATTCGCGCGGGCTCAACTCAGGGCAATCGAGCGCGAGGGCGATGATCTGATCGCGCACGTCGTCTGGAATGCGGTTCCAAACGCGCGAGGGCGCCGAAGACTTGTCTTCGAGCGCTTCAACCCCGCCCGCTCGATACTTGTCGTACCAGCGATAGAAGCTGCCCGGCAGAATGCCGAGCTTGTCGAGCGTGCGGCGAACCGGCAGATGCGATTGCTCGACAATGCGGATGATCTCTAGCTTTTCGGATGCGGGATATCTCATGCCTCGTCGCCCCCATCCTCGCACATGCTTTTTTTGAGCAGAGGGAGTTCGAGCGCCTGCTCGGCGACGACCTCTTTCAGTTCGCGGGCCTCACGCCGCAGGTCCTTGACTTCGTTCGTGGTCGCGGCGCGCGCCTTGTCACCGGCGAGGCGGCGCTTGCCGGCTTCAAGGAATTCCTTCGACCAGCTGTAGTACAGGCTTTCTGCGATGCCCTCGCGGCGGCTCAGCTCCGCGATCGTGACTTCGCCGCGAAGGCCGTCGAGAACGATTCGGATTTTTTCTTCCGCAGAATACTGCTTGCGGTCGCCCGACGGATGTCGCGGACGAGACGTTCCGACGGGCTCTGGCGGACGCTATTGGCGCCGCCAGGTGGGTTTTGCGTCGAGGATTTCCGAATCATCTGCGCTCCTTGCAGTCGCTTCGATGATCCCGAAATCCTCCAGTCTTCAAGAAGCTAATTCTGTCTCACAGGTCATGACGCGGGACACGCCGTACTTGCGGCAGATCTCCGCCGTCGCCCGCCCCGCTTCCTGCTCGCGAAGGATCGCGATCACCTGCTCGTCCGAATACTTGCCTTTACGCATCGTCCGTCTCCCTGGGGTGACGAACGAAGTCTATATCATTTCGGGTACCCGTTGGCGGAGAGGGTCAAATGCTCAACATTGTCGATGAGTTCACGCGCGAGTGCTTGGCGATCCGCGTTGCGCGCAGGCTGAACAATACAGACGTTATTGATGTCCTATTAGATCTATTCCTGCTTTGTGGCGTTCCTGCACACGTTCGTTCAGACAATGGGCCCGAGTTCGTTGCGGAAGCCGTGCAGAGAAATGGATTGCGACGGTTGGCGCGAAGACGGCCTACATCACGCCGGGCAGTCCCTGGGAGAACGGCTACATCGAGAGCTTCAATGCCCGGCTGCGCGACGAACTCTTGAACTGAGAAATTTTCTGCTCGCTTCGTGAAGCACAGATCGTCATCGAAAGTTGGCGGCGGCATTATAATTAGGAGCGTCCGCATTCATCACTTGGCTACAAGCCACCGGCACCGGAAGTGTTCATCTCGACGACTGCTGCATGGCCCATTACGCGGTCTGCGACCGCTCCGCCACCCATGCAGCACCTGGAACAAGGAGGCAAAGTGAACTACATTCAAAATGGATCACTCGATTGGGGCAGGGCAACTTCATTTGAAACCGAGCAAGTGCTGCGGCAGCCATGTTGTTGTTTCAGGGAACGTGATGACGATCAGGAGTGTTACGATCTGGATGAGGATAAAAGGTACAACTCCAGCGTACATTTCCCGCAGCGTGATCTCGTCGGGCGCCACGCCCCGCAGATAGAATATTGCAGGCGCCATTGGTGGCGTCAGATAGCTTGTCTGGATCACAATCAGGATGAGCATGCAGAACCAGACCGGATCGAATCCTGCTTCACGCACGAAAGGCATGAAGATCGGGATGAAGATGAGGATGATGGAGATCCACTCAAGAAAAAACCCAACGAGAAATACCAGCGAGAGAAACAGTGCAAGTAGTACTGCAGGCGAAACGCTCAAGGTGCCGATCGTATCGCGCATCACGCCCATGCCGCCAGTCGCAACAAAAACGCCTGTAAAGAGGCTTCCTGCCATCAAGATGAACATGATCATTGACGTTATGAAAATCGTCTTTACGAGCGCATCGAAAAACGTCCGCAGCGTGAATCTTCCGTAGAAAATCGTTAGCAAGAATGCGCCCCCCGCACCCAGTGCTGCTGCTTCGGTCGGGGCAGCCCATCCGAGCATAATCGAGCCTAGCACGGCAAAGATCATAAAAATCGGCGGGACCAGCGCGCCTACCGTAAATGCGACCTTCTCCACGAAGGTCATCGTGTCTTGTTCATCCAATACGCGGGGTGCGACGGATGGATTGATGATCGCAAGTGTCACGACGTAGACGATATATAGCGCCGATAGAATGAAGCCTGGGAAGATCATGCCGACCATCAGGTCGCCGATCGACACATCAGCAACAGGTCCCAGTACCACGACCACGACCGAAGGTGGAATGATCGTTCCTAAAGAGCCTCCTGCGCAGATCGTTCCGGAAATGAGGGAATGTGAGTAATGGTGCTTCATCATCGCCGGTATCGCGAGCAGCCCGACAACAGTTTCCGTTGCACCGATTACTCCAGTGGAGGCGGCAAACAGAATACACATGATCACGGTGCCAATCGCCAGGCCACCCGGTAATCGTTTTGTCCAAATGTGGATTGCACTGAACAACTGTTCGGCAATGCCGGAGCGCTCCAGCATTGAACCCATGAAAACGAACAGCGGCACGGCAGCGAGCACGAAGTTCGTGGCGACATCCTCAATCTTTTGTACGAACTGAAACAAGATTACGTCGCCGAACGTATAAAAACCGAATCCGAAAGCTACACCAAGCAAAGTGAAGGCAACGGGAAAGCCAAGGAAGATAAGCGCGAAAAGCGCAGGCAACATCAAGAGCCCGGTCACTGCACGTTCTCCGCTTTCGAAGGTTGATCGTTCTTATTCATGAAGACGAGAAAACCCTTCAGGCACTCGGCGATGACCTGCAGGAACAGAACGACGAAACTAAAGGCAATAATCATGCGGAAGTGCCAGATCTCCGGGTTCCAGGCAGAGTTGCCGGTTCTTTCGCCTGAGTGGAAAGATTCCAGTGCATATGATCCCAATTTGATTGAGAGCAAGTACAAGCAGGGCAGGATTAGCAAGAGATATAATGACAGATCGACAATCGCTCGGCCTTTCGCGCTGAGATGTGCGTAGACAAGATCGATGCGCACATGCAGTCCCCGCTGCAACGCGACTGCGCCGCCCAGAAGAAAGTGGGTTCCCATCAGCATGTAGCCGAGCTCAAACGCCCATATGGTGGGGGCGCCGAACAAATAGCGGGCAAAGACCTCGTAGCACGTCGCAACCACGAGCGGGACTATGACGAGGGCCGCAAGATAGCCCGTCAACCTTGTGATCGTTTCAATTAATCGGATAATAGACGTCATGAGGGATGCCCGAAGAGTTGAAGTGGCGAACCGCGATTGGAATGCGGGCCGCACACATTGCCCGTACAGCATCGACGCCACCTAATTGGAGGTGGTGTCGATGCTGCGAGGCGAATACGAACGAGAGCTCAAATATCGCAGGTTTCGCAATTGCGGGGCTTAGGCGCTCAAGTCTTTTTAGGGCGCTCTAAGACATTGCGATATCGCGAGGAGTCTGCCCACAACTTCTCGAATTCCTTCTGGCTGTCAAAAACCCTTGCGAACCAGGGGTTTTCCTTGGCTTTGCCTTCGGACCACTTTCTGCCGGCGTCGTGAGTGGCGTATTGGACTTCGGGATCCAGATCGATGATTTCGTTGCCTTGTTCGCGATAGAACGACAACGCCTTAGCGTCTTCTTGTCCGATCGTAAGCCAGCAGTTCAGCGTTGTCAGCTGTGCCGCGTCTTTGACGAGCTGCTGATCCTCAGGAGACAACTTTTCCCACGCATTCTTATTGATGACCAGCTCGAAGGGCGCAGTGGGCTGGTGCACGCCGGGAATGATGACGTACCTCGTCACTCGGTGGAAGCCCGGAGAAATGTCCTCCCACAGCGTGCCCCATTCTGTGGCATCGATAGTGCCACGCTCCAGGGCGGCATAGACATCGCCGCCCGGCATGGTGACGGGAGCGGCGCCCAATTCCTTTGATATTTCGAGCCAAGCTCCGGCAGTGCGTAATTTTAGACCTTTGAGGTCATCGAGAGTGCGCACCGGCTTGCGAGAATGAAGAAACACCTCGGCGGTGCGGATGAAGAGCGGCATCGCTACAACACCAAACTTCTCCATGCGCCATTCGGCCTGTAACTCGACGCCACCACCACGATAAAGCCAATGAAGCATGCGTTCTGTTGTTCCCCGTCAGTAACCGCGAGACATTTTGAAGCGAATCGGGAGTGGAGGATTT
>DAIPMW010000011.1:0-132003 GCA_036768475.1 Hyphomicrobiaceae bacterium
CCGTGATCAGCGACGCTCCCGCCGCTGCAAGCGCCCGCTATTCAGAGGTTCCCTAGTTGTTTGAGCGACTGATTTGAGCATGTTTTTCACGCTGAACCGCTGCACACTTCAGCTAAACATGCTTTAGGCGCGCAACCATCAGACACCGGCCTCCAGGAACCGCACCGGCTCACCGGTTGCGGCCCCCACGATCTCGCCCTGCCACATGACCCTCACGCCCCGCACGAACGTGCCCACCGGCCAGCCCGTCACCTGCTTGCCATCGTACGGCGTCCAGCCGCACCGGCTTTCGATCCAGCCGTTGCGAATCGTTTCACGTCGCTTGAGATCGACGACCGTCAGGTCGGCATCGTAGCCGACAGCAATGCGCCCTTTGTCGGCAATGCCGAACAGGCGTTGCGGACCATGGCTCGTCAGGTCGACGAAACGCTGCAGCGACAGCCGGCCTGCATTGACGTGATCGAGCATCACCGGCACCAATGTCTGCACGCCCGTCATACCGGAATGGGAGCCCGGGTAGGGATGATCCTTCTCCTCGCGCGTATGCGGTGCATGATCGGATCCGAGCACATCGACGATGCCGGACCGCAAGCCCGCCCATAACGCTTCACGGTGCCGTGCGTCTCGGACCGGCGGGTTCATCTGGCAATAGGTGCCGAGTTGTTCGTAGCATTCGGGTGCAGCCAGCGTCAGGTGATGGGGCGTCACCTCCACGGAAACCCAGCGCTTGTGTTCGGCGAGGAACGCCATTTCCGCCGCACTCGATATGTGCAGCACGTGTACGCGTCGGCGATGCTTCTCCGCCAGAGCGGCGAGCTGCGTCGTCGCCATCAGCGCCGCGGTTTCGTCGCGCCACACCGGATGCGAGGACGGATCGCCGGGCACGCGCTCGCCCATGCGCGAGATGAGTCGCGCTTCATCCTCCGCGTGGAAAGCGGCGCGCCGCGAGATGCGCGCGATGATCCGGTCGAGGCTGGCGCCATCGTCGACGAGAAGATCGCCCGTTGACGATCCCATGAACACCTTGATGCCGGCCGATCCTTCCAGACGCTCCAGCGCCGGGATGTCGGCGACATTCTCGCGCGTGCCGCCCACATAGAACGCAAAATCGCAGAACATGCGATGGCGCGCCCGGGCAACCTTGTCCGCCAGCAGCTCTGCCGTCGTCGTCAGCGGTTTCGTGTTGGGCATTTCGAAAACAGCAGTCACGCCGCCAATCACCGCAGCACGGCTACCTGTCTCCAGATCCTCTTTGTGCTCCAGCCCCGGCTCGCGGAAATGCACCTGGGTGTCGATCACGCCTGGCAGGATCGTCAGGCCCTTCGCATCGATTACCTCCGCTCCACGGCTGGAATCGACGTCGCCAAGCGCAACGATCCGCCCGCCGCGAATCGCCACGTCAGCCTGCCCCATTCCATCGTGATTGCAGACCGTGCCGCCCTTCACGACCAGATCAAAGTTCTCAGCCATCGAATACTCCCCGGTGGATTCGGACTGCCTGCCGTCCCCAGCCTTGCGCGCCACTGGCCGCATACCTAGAGTCTATTGCCTGGGAAACCAAGGCCCCAGCTTGCTACAAGCCCGAGAATTCCGGAGCGCACCGAATATGCCTACGTGCCGAATGGCCCTGTTGACCAACCGCGGCGTACTAGCCATCGCCGGCGAAGATGCGACGAAGCTCCTCCAGGGTGTCGTCACCAACGATATGGCGCGTCTCGAGGCGGAGGCGGCGCTGCATACCGGGCTATTGTCGCCCCAAGGCAAGATCCTGTTCGACTTCTTCGTCGTGAAAGCCGCCGACGGCGTGCTGATCGAGACATTGAAATCGTCGGTCGCCCCACTCAAGCAGCGGCTCGATATGTACCGGCTGCGCGCCAATGCCACGATCACGGACGTCACCGAGAACTACACGATTGCCGTATGCTGGGGCGGCCCGCATGCAGCGGTCCACGAAACGTCTCCGACACTCGGCTTCCTCGATCCGCGCCATCCGGGTCTCGGCACTCGGCACCTCGCCTCCCTCGCAAGCGAATGGCGCTGCGACACCGAAGGCGCCGAAGCCGCTTCGCAGGACGACTATCATGCCCACCGCATTGCCATCGGCGTGCCGGACGCGGGCCGTGACTTCGCCCTCAGCGACACGTTTCCCCACGAAGCCCTGTACGATCAGACCCGCTCGGTATCTTTCTCCAAGGGATGCTATGTGGGCCAGGAGGTCGTGAGCCGCATGCAGCACCGCGGCACTGCCCGCAAGCGTATTGTCCCTGTCGAGTCGACCAGGCCATTACCCAAGACCGGCACCGAGATCCGTGCCAACGATGTCGCAATCGGCACCCTGGGGTCCGTTGCCGGCAATCGCGCCCTTGCCATGATCCGGCTCGACCGCGCTGCGGAGTTCCGCGCCAAGGATATCGCCCTCATGGCAGACGATACACCGGTCGATATCAAGCTGCCCGACTGGGTGACTTTCCCGCTCGTTCCACCCGACACGGCCGCCTCGTCATGACCGAGCGCTCAAGCCTGTCGCCCAGGCGCTGCCCCTGGCCTGGCATCGCTGATCCCGAATACGCGCGCTATCACGACGAGGAATGGGGTGTGCCGCTCGCCGACGACCGCGCCCTTTTCGAAAAGCTGGTGCTGGAAGGCTTCCAGGCCGGGCTTTCATGGCTGACCATCCTCAGAAAGCGCGAAAACTTTCGCCGCGCGTTTCACGGCTTCCAGGCCGATCGCATTGCGCGTTACACGCCCAAGGATATTGCCCGCCTCATGGATGACCCCGGCATCGTACGCAACCGCCTCAAGATCGAGGCAACGATAGCCAATGCCCGCGCGTTTCTTGATCTCCAGGAGCGCGATGGCCTCGCCGCCTTCATGTGGCGCATTGCCCAAGACGAAAGGCCGTCGCGAGCACCCGCACCACGCACATTCTCCGACGTACCGGGCGAAACAGCAGCCTCGCGCCGCTTGTCGAAGGCGCTGAAAACGGAAGGCTTCCGTTTTGTTGGCCCGACAACGGTTTACGCCCTGATGCAGTCGGCGGGCATGGTCAACGATCACCTGGCCACTTGCCACCGCCGGGCGGCGTGCGCAGCACTGCAAAAGTGTTTTGCACCGCCTGTCTGATCGGCGTAGACCCTGCTCATACAGACCAAGAACACGAGCAGGTCACGCAAGGGTTTGAAGCTAATAGAATGACGATGAACGCAATGCCCGGACTGAAGGCATCCTCCAGCAACCAGGCTGGTGCTGCGAACGCGGCAGCCGAGCGCGCACCTCGCGCCTGGCAGCGCATGTTGTCCGGCCGGCGTCTCGACCTGCTCGATCCCGATCCCGCCGACATCGCGATTGAGGACATCGCGCACGGATTGGCTCGCGTGGCACGCTGGAACGGCCAGACGCTGGGGGCCCACGCCTTTTCCGTTGCCCAGCACGTTCTGATTGTCGAGGAGATTGCCGCCGACCGGAATCCGGCTTGGTCACCTGCCTGGCGCCTTGCAGCGCTGCTCCATGATGCGCCCGAGTATGTCGTTGGCGATCTCATCAGCCCCTTCAAGACCGCCATCGGTTTCGACTACAAATCGTTCGAGAACCGGCTGCTCGAAACCATCCATCGCCGCTTTGCCCTGCCGCCCCGACTGCCGGACGCAATCACCGTCGAGATCAAGATGGCTGACCGGATTGCGGCCTACTATGAAGCCACCGTGCTTGCGGGTTTCGCTATCGATGAAGCGCTCATCTACTTCGGATCTCCCGAAGGTATCTCCCATGAGCTCGGCTACCGACTAGGCCTGCTGCAGCCGGAACCCGCTGCCAGGGCACAGCAGGCATTCCTTGAGCGTTATTACGCTCTCTCCTGAAGAGGGAGTTTCGACACCACATCGGGCGATGGTGCGGTCGCCCGCTCAGCCGCCCCCCGCCAAATTCCGACTGGGCTATGGTCGGCATTGCCCAGCGCCACGAATGCCGCCATAAGCCTGCCGTTCCGCAGGCTAGAGACTGATCGGCCTCGATGGAAGCGCGTCAGCTTCCATCGAGGCCGTGAATCAGTCTCTCAAACAAAAAGATAGAGCAGGCCGAAACGACCAGACGTGATTCAATCAAAGCCTGACCTGCTCTAAGGAACCTCACTCCGCGCAAAATGACGATACCGCCCAACACGATTGCCGTCTGCTCGATGCAGCGGATCGATGAAACGATCGCTGCAACAGGAGCGACTCGCCTGATCAGTATCGTCAACGCGCACCTGATGCCGCCGACTCCCAGCACCATAGCCCCCGCAAATCACCTCAAGCTGCCGATGACCGATGCACGCCCGCCCCGCGGCGGCGGGCAGCATCCCTCGCGCCCGATGATCGAGCAGCTGGTTGAGTTCATTCGCGACTGGCCGCAGGACGCCCCATTGCTGATCCATTGTTTCTCTGGCCTGAACCGTTCCCCAGCTGCCGCCTACATCGCCTTGGCAGCGCTCAACCCGGACGTGCCCGAGACCCTGATCGCCTATCGCCTGCGCGCCGCCTCCGAGACTGCAGCGCCCAATATCACGATGGTCGGCGTCGCAGATCTCGTACTTGTCCGCAGCGGTCATCTCCTGTCAGCGATCGAGCTTATCGGCCCCGGACAACCCGCAGCGGAAGGCCGTCCGTTCACCCTATCGGCCTCTTTCGCCAACCGCCCCTAAATCATGTTGAGCTGAAATGTGCAGCGGTTCAGCGTGAAAAACATGCTCGAAACAAGGTGCTGGATCGCGTCCATGTTTCCGCCAAACATGAACTCGATTTTGCTTCGATTGGTAACCGTACCAGGATCATCTGACGGCGGCTGTTTCTGCCAACCGTTTTCACCGACGGACTTTATATTTTTTGGAGCAAATGTGTTGTTCCGAAAAACGCCACGATCGAGCTTTACTCGAAATTGCAGGGGAGGCGTGATTCGAAGCTTGGGGGATATGATTGAAACACGCTTTGGAAGTTACGAAGGCTCCCGCCGTGCGACGTGAGCCACTGATCCGGAAAGATGCGCCATCCGTTGAGATTGGTCTCAACGCGGCGATCGTATCCGTGCACAACGATGAGCCGGTGGTCTTGGTTGTCCGCGAGACCCCCGATAGCACATGTGCGTCCGATAGCCTGCCGTCCGGCCCCTTTTCTCCGCGCGATCACCGTACGCTCGAGATCGGCCTGCGCGCGTGGGTTCGTGAGCAGACGGGACTCGATTTCGGCTACGTCGAGCAACTCTACACATTCGGTGACAGGGGGCGTCACGCGGTCGCTGAGGATCTCGATCCTCACGTCGTTTCGGTCGGTTATCTGGCCTTGACGCACATTGAAGATAGCGACGAGTTGCAGCGTGGAACTTGGCGCGGCTGGTATCAGTACTTCCCGTGGGAGGATTGGCGCCGCGGTCGCCCGGATATTCTTGACTCTGCTGTTTTACCACGGCTGAAAGCCTGGGTGGATCTGCCGCCGATGCGCTCCTCGCCCAGCCGTCCGGTTGAGCGTGCCGACCGCCTGCGCATGTGTTTCGGTACGGATGGCGGCACTTGGGACGAGGAGAAGGTCCTTGACCGGTATGAGTTGCTGTTCGAAGCCGGCCTCGTCGATGAGGCGCGCCGCGACAGGCCGGAACTCACTGTGGCGAACAGTGACGGTCCGCAGCTCGGAACGCCGATGATCTATGATCACCGGCGCATCCTTGCGACGGCCATTAGCCGCGTGCGTGCGAAGATCAAATATCGCCCTGTCATCTTCGAATTGATGCCAGCGGAATTCACGCTTTACGAATTGCAGAAAACCGTCGAGGCGATTCTCGGCCCCCATCTGCATAAGCAGAATTTCCGGCGTCTCGTGGAGAGTGCGGGGCTGGTCGAGCCGACCGGGCAAGTCAAGACGCGCACCGGCGGCCGTCCCGCAAAGCTGTTCCGCTTCCGCCGCGAAGTGGTGCTGGAACGTCCCGCGCCAGGGGTTCGCGTCAAGCCGGGCAGAAGCTGAGCGCTTCGAGCATGACGCGCTGAAGCGTACAGCGGTTCAGCGCGAAGAGCATGCTCAACGCAAAAAAAAAAACCGGATCGGTACCTGTTCAACAGAACAGCACCGATCCGGTCTCGCATCATCGGCTTCGGGCAGATGCCTGCCTGTGGCGAGGTCTGGGCAGATCTCGCCAACGGCCCTTGGTATGAGGCCAAGCCCCATTTGCAATCATGAAGCCACCCCCATCCCCCTCCGCGCGAGCCATGTTGGCTCACGCGCGGGACCATTGAATCTCGGTCCTGTTGGAAACCTGACCGGACGGGATGGCGTTCAACTGATTACGCAGATCGCGCCGGTGGAACAGACCTCGCCCAACCACTGCAGTGCGGCCGGCAAGTGAACGTCAGGGAATTGTCAATTCTGATAGCTGGGACTGGAATTTCGTCAGCAGGTCCCTTATCTTAATAGTCAATCAATGCTCGAATAGAGCATATCAAGAGACGTCCGGCGGTGCCGGCAATTCTTAGGCGTATGAAATACTCTATTTGAGCATTTTAATTCGCTCGTACAGGACGCGTGCAGGACGACGCGTGGAAAGGGACCGGCATGACGATCACTCCGAGCAGCTCGCCCGCCACCGCAACGGCGAAGCGGCCGCCCAGCGATTTCACCGGAACGCAACATGCGCTGCCGGCATGGACACCTGAGCTGGCCGCCGAGATGGAGCCGTTCTACGACCGTGTGAAGCACGTCGTCACGCCGATGGAGTGGCCGCACTACGCGCCGCTCATCAAGGCGATCAACGAGCTGAAGAAAGAACGCAACGCAGTCATCCTCGCGCACAACTACATGACGCCGGAGATCTTCCACTGCGTTGGCGATTTCCGCGGCGATAGCCTGCAGCTGGCCAAGGAAGCGGCGCGCACGTCTGCCGATGTCATCGTGCAGGCCGGTGTGCACTTCATGGCCGAGACCTCCAAATTGCTTTCGCCGGACAAGACGGTGCTCATTCCCGATTTGAAGGCAGGCTGCTCGCTTGCCGAATCGATCACCGCCGAGGACGTGCGCATGCTGCGGGAGGCCTATCCCGGTGTGCCGATCGTCACCTACGTCAACACGTCGGCTGCGGTGAAGGCCGAGTGCGACATCACCTGCACCTCTTCGAACGCCGTCAAAGTCGTCGAAAGTCTGGGCGCACCGCGCGTGCTGATGATTCCCGACGAGTATCTGGCCAAGTACGTGCAGACGAAGACCAAGGTCGACATCATCGCCTGGAAGGGCCACTGCGAGGTCCACGAGCGCTTCACCGCTGAGGAGCTCGAGGCCTTCCGTGCAGCCGATCCGGGAACGAAGATCATTGCGCATCCTGAGTGCCCGCCAGATGTCATCAGGTCTTCGGACTTCGCGGGATCGACTTCGGCGATGATCGACTGGGTCAAGACCAACCATCCCAAGAAAGTAGTGCTCGTCACGGAGTGCTCGATGTCGTCCAACGTTGCGGCGGAGGTGCCCGATGTCGAGTTCATCCGGCCGTGCAACCTGTGTCCGCACATGAAGCGCATCAGCCTCGAGAAGATCTACGAGAGCCTGCGCGATATGAAGCACGAGGTGACGGTCGACCCAGACGTCGCGGCCCGCGCCCGTCGCGCGGTCGAGCGGATGGTGAACCTGACCAATTGACGACGCTGCCTGAGCGCGCATGCGAGCGCGCAAGGGCGGCAATCCCCTGCTCCAGCGCCTGACAAGGCAGAGCATGCGAGGACCCGATGGCGACCGAAGAAAAGCTGGCCACGCTCACCGCGTTCCGCCCCGCGGATGCTCCCGGCAATGCCGGTGATATCGTAATCATCGGCGCCGGCCTCGCCGGCCTTTTCACGGCGTTACGCCTCACACCGCTGCCGGTGACCGTCGTCGCCGCCGCGCCGCTGGGCGAAGGCGCATCGAGTGTGTGGGCACAGGGTGGCATTGCGGCTGCCGTCGGTGAAGGCGATACGCCGGACAACCATGCCGCCGATACCATCCGCGCCGGCGCCGGAACCGTCGATCCCGCTATTGCCCAGCTCGTCGCCAGCGAGGCACCCGCCCGCATCGCCGACCTGTTGCGCTATGGCGTTCCCTTCGACCGCGACTTGGAAGGCCATTTCGTCCTGTCGCGCGAGGCGGCCCATTCCAAACACCGCGTCGTCCGCGTCGCCGGAGACCGCGCAGGCGCAGCCATCATGCAAGCGCTGATCGCCGAGGTGCGCAAGACACCGTCGATCCGAGTCCTTGAAGGCTACGAGGCAGAAGATCTGATCACGAGGAGCGGCACCGTGACAGGCGTCCGGTTGATCCGCGGCGAAGACCGCGGCAACGGCACTTACGAGCTGCTGCCTGCCCGCGCCGTCGTCATTGCCACCGGGGGAATAGGCGCCCTATACCGCGTCACCACGAATCCGGCCTATGCGCGCGGCGAGGCGCTGGCTTTTGCCGCGCGTGCCGGTGCCATCGTCGCCGATGCCGAATTCGTTCAGTTCCACCCAACCGCGCTCGACGTCGGTATCGAGCCCGCTCCGCTCGCCTCCGAGGCGTTGCGCGGCGAGGGCGCTATCCTCGTCAACTCCGACGGCCGGCGCTTCATGCGTGATGCCGATCCGCGCGCCGAACTCGCCCCGCGTGACATCGTCGCTCGCGCGGTGAACGCCGAGATCATGGCCGGGCGGCATGTCTTCCTCGATTGCCGCGAGGCCATTGGCCCGCGCTTTCCCGAGCTCTTCCCCACCGTCTACGCTCACTGCAAGGCGGCCGGCATCGACCCCGTTACCGAGCCTATCCCCGTCGCCCCTGCCGAGCATTACCACATGGGCGGCATTGCTACCGATTCACGCGCACGCACCTCCGTCCCTGGCCTGTGGGCCATCGGCGAGGTCTCCTCGACCGGCCTCCACGGCGCTAACCGGCTTGCCTCCAATTCGCTGCTTGAAGCCGTTGTTTTCGCAGGCCGCGCCGCTGAAGACATTGCTGCAATCGTCGGGAACGGTTGCAGCGTGACGCAGGCAGAACTTCATCCCGTTGCCGGTGCACCGCGCGCCGACCGTGAGGCGCGCGAGGGCTGCATCGCCACGATTCGCAACACCATGAGCAAGGATGTCGGCGTAATACGTACCAAGAGCGGACTGACACGTGCGCTTCTCACATTGCGTGAAATCGCCGATACCGCCGCAGAAGATGATATTCAGCTCGCCAACATGGTGCTTGCCGCGCGCTTCGTCACCGCAAGTGCACTGCTGCGCACCGAGAGTCGCGGCGGTCATTACCGTAGTGATTTCCCGCAGAGCGATCCCGCACAGGCCTGTCGCAGTTTCTTGACCCTTGCCGATGTCGAGGCGCTAGAAAATCGATTGGCCACCGCAACGGCGACCCAATCATGCGAAACGTGGATCTCAACTAGCGCCGAAGTGGTCTGCACACCATGAGGGTAACGATCGGGCTTGCCCCCCTGCATGGGCCGCTTGTGGCCAAGGCCGTTGCCGATGCGCTAGCCGAGGATCTGGGCCTTGCGGGCGATATTACAACCAATGCGACCATACCGGCTGACGCAACGGTACGCGCAAACATCCGTGCTCGCCGGCCCGGCACCATATCGGGTGTGACGGTTGCCAGGGCCGCCTTTCACGCGCTCGATCCCGCGATTGCATTCGAAGTCCGACGCCCAGACGCCAGCAGCGTCGAGCCCGGAGACGTGATTGCCGATGTGACGGGTAATGCGCGCGCAATCCTCACAGGCGAACGGGTCGCACTGAACTTCATGGGTCGCATGTCGGGTATCGCGACGCTTACGCGCCGCTATGTTGAAGCCGTCGAGGGAACAGGCGCGACGATCGTAGACACGCGCAAGACGACACCGGGCCTGCGCGCCTTCGAGAAGTATGGGGTGCGCTGTGGCGGCGGCATGAACCATCGCGTCGGCTTGTTCGACGCCGTACTCATCAAGGACAATCACATCGTCGCCGCCGGTGGCATCGATAAAGCGATCGCTGCGGCACGGGCTTTAGCAGGCCACATGGTCAAGGTCGAGATCGAGGTCGATACGCTGGCGCAGCTCGAAACAGTGATGCGCCACGACGTCGATGTGGTCCTGCTCGACAACATGACGCCCGACATGCTGAGAAAGGCTGTGACAATGGTTGCTGGCCGCGCGCTGACCGAAGCTTCCGGTGGCGTCAACCTTGATACCGTACGCACCATTGCCGAGACCGGCGTCGAATTCATTTCCGTAGGCGCACTGACCCATTCCGCCCCGGTCCTCGATCTTGGCCTGGACGTTATGGACTGAACACTGAGGGCTGGATCGATTTCCCGCGGCATTGAGACACCTTGCCCGCCTCGTTACCCAGTTCCGCCATAGTTTCGGTCGACGTGGCAGGGTACGGACAAGACAGGAAAGCTGGCTCGCGCGCATCGGGTCGTGCCGCACTCACACTCCGACAGCCGCCAGAGCAAGTCTCGGCACATTCGAGCCCAGGAGGCGCACCGTGGACGCCATCTCAGTCATTGTCATCATCGCTTCGGTGATGTTCGCCTCCGCCGTGATCACCGCGTTCCTGGCTCACATCAAGAATCGTGACGTCTCGTTCTGGGCCGCCTGGGGTTTCCTTTTCCCGCCCTCTCTTTTGGTCCTCGTCATGCTCGGCAGAAACAAGGGGCCACGTCCGCGCCGTCCGTCGCTGGACGAAGAAGACAAGATGCAACTCTAGAGACGGTCGGGACTCAGTAACAATGCAGCCGCCACAGATCCGTCCGGTGACACAAGCAACCCTATAAAAATTCAAGATGCGCTGCCGCGAGGCCGTTTGATCCCACAGCGTTCCATCGGCTGCGCCGTCGTCGACCATCCGTCCTTGGTGACGACCACGACATAGCGGCGGCAATCAGGTGCAGCCCCCGCAACGAAATGCACCATGAAGAGGGCGAGCTTCGGCTGCCGCTGGCGTGGCCATACGAAATTGTCGCCATCACCTGCCTCGGCCACCGCCTTCTGAATTGCAATTCCGGCATTGCGATAGTCCGTATCGGACAATCGCGACAGCAAGACTCGCGATAGCTCCGGATGCAGCCCCACGGCTAGCGCGCGCTTTTGATAGGGATCGGCTGGATCGACTTTGGGCGGCGGCAGCGGTGTCACCTCTGCTGGGGCATCAGAGCCGCTCGCCCTGCCAGAGCCATCCTGCGTGCCGCTCTCGGCTGACGCATCCGCTGGCTCCGGCGAATCTACCGGGGTGCGGACAACGGCATCGCTCGCAGCAAGGGGGGGCTTGGACCCTTCCTCCTCTGAACCATCAATAGCGACGCCCGCACCAACATGCGGCGCATCTGCAAGATCGCGAGTGGCGATCGGCTCCGCCGGCTGCACCGGATTCATGTCGGCAGCGACCTGCCCTTGAAGCTGATCGCGCTGGCCATCGGCGCGCGAATTACTACGCTCCAGCACCGTCATCACCTGACTGATCTGGTCCGACACCAGCGGCCACCACATCGCCTCCGTCTTCAGTGCACCCCACCCGACAGCGCATAGCGCGAGACTGATGACAAGCGCACGGCCCATCGAGCGGCCGCGCTGCCGCGGTCGATGGATCGGTTCTCCTGGATGACTAAGACAGAATTCATCACCTTGAGGCGCGCCATCGTGCCCGCGCCAGATGAACTCGCGCGGCTCCTCGTAATCGAATTGCGGAAAGCTCGTAGCCGCGGTGTGTGGTCGAACTGCCATGGCTCACCCCCAATAGTGCCCGTGACGAGTACCACCCTCCCCAGTTGCATATGCTCCATCAAGACGCGGCAGAAAAATGGCAGAATCACAATAAGTTGGCGTATTTTGCTTAGGATCGTTCTGACGATAACGCATGGCCAGTTCACAAGGCGCGCATGTATCGCAATTCAGCGGGCTTGCTGAGGATAATCGACACCGACCAGATAGAGCCCCGAAGCTGGAGCAACCACGCCACATGCTGAGCGGTCGCGCACCTCGAGCGCGCGGCGCACGTCGTCGATCTGCCAGCGCCCGTCGCCGACGTGCTTCAACGTGCCGACCATCGAGCGTACCTGATGATGTAGGAACGAACGCGCCGATGCGCGGATCTGGACCTCATCGCCGTCGCGCACGACATCGAGCCGATCGAGCGTCTTCTGCGGCGACGCTGCCTGACATTGCGCAGCGCGGAACGTGGTGAAGTCATGATTGCCTGTGAGATGGCGCGCAGCTTCCGCCATGCGCTCCGCATCGAGCGGCACGCTGACCCACCACACCCGGTTCTGATCAAGCGCCGGCCGCGCCCGCCGGTTCAGTATCCGGTAGAGATAATGGCGCTTGACGGCCGAGAAGCGCGCATCGAAATCACCGGGCGCATCAACGCAGTCGAGCACTACAATCGGCGCGGGCTTCAAGTGATAATTGATTGCCTCGCGGATCCGGAATGGATCACGCGGCTGGCGCAAATCGAAGTGAGCCACCTGACCCAGCGCATGTACGCCGGCATCCGTGCGGCCCGCCGCCCGCATTGAAACCTGCTCGCTGCAAAATGCCCGCAAGGCCGCTTCGATCGCGCCTTGGATCGAAACGCCCGCAGCCTGCCGCTGCCAGCCGACGAACGGCGTGCCGTCGTATTCAATTCTAATTCTGTAGCGAGGCAAACCAAGCAATCCCGAGCGAAGCAGACAGCAAACGAAAGACGCCGCGCTCAACGCGCGGCGCCCGAATTCCCGGAGTCTGATCGGCTGTGATGGAAGCGCTCATGCGTCCATCGAAAGCGTCAATCAGACGTCACACAAGGGGTTTGAGCAGGCCACAATCGTTCAAGCGATCGACCACTGAAACCTGCTCTATCCTTGACGCGGCCGAACCTCAAGTCACTCGTCGCAACCAGATGTGCGGCGCTGAAAGCTCAGTTCTTACCGCCGCGATGCCCAAAGGCCGGAGCCCCGTTTGCGCCGCCCTTATGGTGGTGGCCTTGCCCAAAATGGCGACCATGTCCACCATATCTGCCATACCCGCCCCAGAAACCACCAATGATATCGCCGCCCGAATGACCTTCGCTAGAATCTTCCGTATAATTGTAGTTGTAGTTCCGCTCGGTCACATAGGTCTCGTTGAACCCGAGGCTCAATGGCGTCGCCCCATTCGGGTTGACGATCACCCGTTCGGTTGGGGGCAGCGGACGAAATACGCGCACGCCCTCCTCAATCGTCACCACCGCGCCATAGAACGGACGCGTCTCGATTCGGGTCGTGCCGGCCGCCAAGACCGGCGTTACCGCCGAACCGGCACACAATGCAGCGGCCGCAACAATCACGGCTTTGAAGGTACGCATATGGCTAGGCCTCCTCGATCTGGCGGGCGGGCGCATTTCCTCCACCCCGTACATACGCTCCCGCCAGTCTAACGGGACAAGGTGGCAGGTCCTTAAGACTTTCTAAACGATGATTAACGCCACAGTCCACGGATCATCTGCCGCCGATCTGCGTGCCCGGCGCAATCGGGAAACCACGGCAGAATTCGTCGATTGTCACCGCTGAGCGTCCGGCACGCTGCACAACGAGCGGCCGGATGGCGCGATCCGCGCAGGCTATCGCAAGGCGCTCGTCCAGGACACGCCCTGGCGCACCGCTCCCAGGTGCCACCTCCGCCTTCAGCACTTTGATGCGCTCCCGCTTCCCCGATGCCTCGATCTCGAACCAGGCGCCCGGAAACGGTGACAGGCCGTGGATTTGGTTCCTCACCTGGTCGGCCGGTCGCGCAAAATCGATGCGCGTCTCTGCCTTGTCGATCTTGCGCGCATAGGTGACACCCTCTTCGGACTGCGACACCGACCTAAGCGTACCCGCAGCCAGACCGTCGAGTGTCTCCGCCAGCAGTTCCGCGCCCATATCCGCCAAGCGGTCATGCAGCACACCGGTGGTCTCGTCCGATCCGATCGGCGTTCGCGCCGTCATCAGCACCGGCCCAGTGTCCAGCCCTTCCTCCATCTGCATCGTCATGACGCCGGTCTCTCTGTCCCCCGCCATGATCGCCCGATGGATCGGTGCTGCGCCGCGCCAGCGCGGCAGCAGGGACGCATGCACGTTGATGCAGCCAAACCGGGGAGATTGAAGGATCGCCTTCGGCAGCAATTGCCCGTAGGCGATCACCACGGCCACATCCGCGCGAAGCGCTGCGAACCGCGCTTGCTCCTCGGCGGATTTCAGGCTCGCGGGCGTGTGCACCTCGAGCCCCTGTTCAAGCGCCACGCGATGCACCGGCGAAGGCGTGTCGGCGAGCCCACGCCGCCCTGCAGGGCGCGGCGGCTGCGTGTAGACGGCCGTAACGCGATGTCCGGACGCCAGCACCGCACGCAGCGTCGGCACCGAGAAATCAGGCGTTCCCATGAAAACGAGATCGAGACTCAAGATCGGCCCCCCTGGACGTGTGGATGCTCACCGCAGGCTTTCAAGCCTCACAGAGCGCTGCGCGCCTGTTTCTTGAAGCGACGCACCACCATGTCCCGCTTGAGCCGTGACAGGAAGTCTATGATGAGCTTGCCGTCGAGGTGATCCATCTCGTGCTGTATGGCCGTCGCAAGGAGACCGTCGGCCGTGATCTCCTGCTGCTTGCCCTCGCGATCAACATATCGCACCGTGAGCGTCGACGGCCGCTCGATGTCGACAAGCACATCGGGGATCGAGAGGCAGCCTTCCTCGTAAACGCGCGACTCATCCCCCAGCCGGACGATCTCGGGGTTGATCATGGCGATCGGGTTGCGAGGCTCCTCCTTGTCGGTGACGTCGAGGACCAGAAGCCTTTTGGGGACCGCCACCTGGATTGCGGCCAGGCCGATGCCTGGTGCGGCATACATCGTCTCCAACATGTCGTCGATCAGCCGCCGCATATCGTCGTCCACCCGTTCGATGGGTGACGATGGAGCTCGCAAAACTGGATCCGGCAGCGTTATGATAGGTAGCTTGGCCATGGCAGTGACATAAGGGCCCGCCCCGCGCCGGTCAATCGCGGCGCACCGACGCGCCATCCTTGGCTCTGCCTGCCTCGGCCGGAGCACCAACGGTGCTCAGCACCGCCCATGTCAGGTTAGGCAGCAGGAAAAGGCATGGCGGGCGCCCCGCAATGGCCTGACGCGAACGTCCCCGGCGAAAATCAACCAGTTCTGCGGCTGGTCGTGCGAGCGCCCAGCACCGCCTCGCGCGCAATAAGCGTCAATATTCGCGCGCCGGCACGCACCGTACCCTGCAGCGTCCCGGATATCTTCGAGGTGCCGATGCGCCGCCGATATCGCACTGGCCGCTCCATCGTGAGAAGTCCTTGCTGCGCCGCCTTGATCTGCATTTCCACAGTCCACCCGAAGGTCCGATCCGCCATGCCGAACTGCTCCAAGGCGGCCCGCCGGATCGCCCGGAACGGCCCCAGATCGGTATAACGCACCGACCAGATCCACCAGACGAGCCGCGTCGCCAGCCAATTCCCGAAACGCTGCTGTGGGGTCAGCGACCCCGCCTCGGCCTCGCCCGTGACGCGCGAGCCGATCACCAGGTCCGCGCGACCTGCAACGATGGGATCGACGAGCATGTGCATTTGTTCGGGGTAATCGGAGTAATCACCGTCGAGGAACACAATCACGTCGACGGCGGACATGACGCCAAGTCCGCCAAGGCAAGCCGCGCCATAGCCCCGCTCATCAACATAGACCACCCTGGCGCCCATCGCTCGCGCGACATCTGCGGTCGCGTCGGTCGAACCGTTGTCGGCAACAACCACGCAATCGACCCATGCCGGCAACGCAGCGAGAACCGAGCCGATCGCCTTCTCCTCGTTGAAGGCCGGTATGATGCAGCCGATGTGAAGACCGCCGCGCACGCTGTTTCAAGTCCAATCTGTTGATGATCCGCCGATCCGCATCGCACGGGCGAGCACCGGTCTGCAAGAATGGGGCGCGCCCGATGGTTATTCGCAAGACGCCCCTTCGCATGCATGGCAATCGCCGCGGGCTTCGCTATTCTCTTGCCCAAGAGGTTGAACCGGGCAACCCGAGACGATCGTCCTCGATGGGAAGCGCATGACTAAACCCTACATCATCGGCTGGGAGGAGTGGCTGGCGTTACCCGATCTCGGGTTGCCCGCGATCAAGGCCAAGGTCGACACGGGTGCCCGCACGTCCGCCTTGCATGCGCACCTGATCGAGCCTTTCGGACCGGTCGACGCACCGCTGGTGCGTTTCACCGTTCACCCGATTGCAGGGCGCACCGATGTCGAGGTCACATGCTCCGCTCCGATCATCGGCCGGCGCGAGGTGACGAGTTCGAATGGCGAGCGCGAGATTCGTTACGTGATCCGAACCAATGTTCTCATGGGTCCGCGCACATGGCCGATCGAGGTGACGCTGACCAACCGCGAGTCGATGGCTTACCGGATGCTTCTCGGCCGTCAGGCGATTCAGGACGACATGTTCGTCGATCCCGCATCGTCGTTCCGCCAGCCCAAGCTCTCCTACAAGCTTTACAAGCATATGCCGCGCCGCGCGCCGGTCCAGCGGGCGCTGCGCATTGCCATCCTCACCGATTCCATCAACGTGCAGACCACATCGCGCATCGCCACCGCTGCCTATGAGCGCGGTCACGTCGTCGAAACACTCATTGCCGACGAGTTGGCTCTGGCTTTCGACAACTTCATCCCCTCGCTCACGCTCGGCGATGCGACACTGGGGCATTTCGACTTTGTCGTGCCGCAGTTCGATGTCGCTAGCCAGCCCTTTGCACTGCACGTTCTCCGTCAGCTCGAACTGATGGGCTCAACGCCACTCAACAGCTCCAGCGCCCTGGCCACTCTTGCTGATCCGGTCGCCGTGCGCCAGTTGCTGATGGCAAGCCGGATCCCGACGCTGGGACCCGACCGCATCGAAAGTACGACGGTGCTTGATGCTGCCGTCACCGCCTCCCAGCAACATGCGATCCGCGTCCTTGTCATCGGCCGCAGCGCGGTGGCGGCCATCCGCATGGAATCAGGGCGCGGTGTCGGCCCCGTGCTTCCGCCCATTGCGCGGGCCATCCAGCGCATGGCCCGCCACACCTCTGGTGTCCTCACGCTGCGGATGGCATCAATTGACATTGCGCAGACGGACGGCGCCCGTCATGTGACCGCAGTTAATGCCATGCCCCGGCTGTCCGAGTTCATGATCCACACGGGCTTGGTCGCGGCACCGCTGATCGTAACTGAAGCGGAAGCACAAACGCGCTCGTGGTCGCGACACCGTGGCAGCGATCCCGAAACACACCTCACAATCGTCGACAGTAACTGAAATTGCCCCACGGGTTGGCCCGTAATTGAGGCTCTCAAAAAATGAGATAGAGCAGGCCAAAACCGCCAACAGGGAATGGGCTCACGTCGCCTGATGACCGGTCGAATGGTGCCCGCGCCATCAAATCCTAGAGCATGTTGAGCCGAAGTGTGCAACGATTCAGCGTGAGGAACGTGCTCAAAACAAGGTGCTGGATTGCGTTCATGTTTCCCTCAAACATGAACACGATCTAGAAGTTCCAGCCATCTCGAAAGCACCCGCACTTCATCGAAATGCCGCTCGGCCTTCAGCCGGCTCGCACGCGCCATCGACGCGAGCTGATCGGGCCGCATCAGCATGCGCGCCATCGCATCTTCCAAGGCCGGCACGTTTCCCCGAGAGACCAGCATGCCGTTGACGCAGTCGTCAACCGTCTCGCGGCAGCCGGGCGTCGCGGCCGTGATCACCGGCCGGCCGACCGCGAGCGCTTCCACAACGGCGCGCGGCATTCCTTCGCCATAAGACGGGTAGACAAACACATGCGACCTCGCGAGTGTCGGCCGCACGTCGGCAAGCGCGCCGAGAAAGGTGACCGCTCCCGAATAAGGCCTGAGCACATCGGCGCTGATCGCAGTCGCACCGTCGCTAGCAGGTCCTGCGAGGAGGAATTCCGCACGCGGCGCACGCTCTTTCAACCGCCGCGCGGCTTCGCAATAGTCGAGAACGCCATGCGCCTCGTCGAGTGCGGAGATCATCACGAACACCGCACCATCCGCCACCGGCGGCAAAGGTTGTGCGGCAAATGCCGCGAGATCGACACCGGCACCCGGCAGGATCATGTGATCGAGGTCTTTTGGCAGCACTGCTGCATCCACCACTTGGCGAAGATCGTCACGATTGTGGAACACGGCCGCGTCTGCAGCCCTGAGCGCGCGAGCCAACAGGCGCGGAGAGGCGCGAAACGGATCGAAATCCGCATCCAAGGCCATCCCGCCGCGGGCCACGAAACCGTTGATGAGCGCAACGCGACGGCCGACACGCGCACGCTGCGCCGCCAGCAAGGCCAGCGCCATCACGCGCTCTGTCATCGCAACGACGATATCCGGCTTCCAGGTTCGGAACAGTCGAACCAGCTCGCGCTTCACGTTCCAATCGGAAAACAACTGAGGCCCCTTCGCCGAGAGATCGAAGGTTGCCTGCTCCGCACCCAGCATAAGCAGTTGCGATGCCTGCTCCGTCGAAAAATACGGAGCCGCGCACAGCACGGGCGCGCCTTTCGCAACGAGCGCCTGGATCAGGCTGGAGCGGCCTCCAAGAAGCGTGCGTGGCGAGCCAGAAACGAAGGCCACGCGCGCACACGCATCGACGTCCCGCCCCAATGCAATGCCACCCCTCATGTCAGCGCCACCCCGTCATGTCGCATCCTCGGCAACACGATTCATCAGCCGGTAGCATAAGACGACACCGACAATGCCGAAGACGATCCCACCCAGCATGTTGGCGGCCAACACGCCATCAGCGCCACCATGAGCTGCGCCGAGCATGACGAACGGGATTGTTCCTATCGTCGCCCGACCCCAATTGAGCATGGTCGAGACATGAGCGCGTCGCAACGTATTGAAGACGGCATTGGAAACGAACAAGGCACCGAGGAAGGCGAATAACGGCGCCAGCCAACGGCAGAACAGGAGAATGAGACGCTCCGCGTCACCCGTCACCAGAAATACGTCGGCCAGAGGCTGCGCCAACGCCGCCAGCAGCATCCATGCCACGAGCGTGAAGGCCGCCGTCACCCACAGCGACAGCGTAAATGCCTCCCGCATGCGCTGATAGGCAGCCCCACCATAATTCTGCCCGACGATCGGACCGATCGAACTCGACAGGGTGTATATCGCGCCGAACGCAACCGGCATGATGCGGCCAAGGATTGCCCAGCCCGCCACCGCACCGTCACCGAACTCTGCCATCGCCCGGGTCACGTATGCATTGGCAAACGGCGTCGCGACGTTGGTCAGCACGGCCGGCACCGCAATTGTCGCCAACGGCAGGGCATCCCTGAGCAACAGTTTCACCCGCAAGCGCGCGATGAGCCCATGCACGGCGACGACACCGTAAAGTCCAATCCCCACGTTGACGATGCGCGACAGGGCAGACGCGATAGCAGCACCTTCGATGCCCAGTTCCAGGCCGAAGATCAGGATCGGATCGAGGATCGTATTGGTGATCGCCCCCGCCAGTGTGATGTACATGGCCCGCTTTGCATCCCCGACCGAGCGCAGCACGGCCGACGACGTCATGCCCAGCGACAGCAGCGGCAGCGACGGCACCAGGATCGAAAGATAGGATCCGCCCAGATCAAGCGTGCGCCCCGAAGCACCGAGCAGCCCGAGTAATGGATCTATCGCAAGCCAGACGATCAATGCGAGCATCGAGGAAACGACGAAGGTCCATACATGGGAGTTGACCGACAGGCGGCGTGCTCGCCCGCGTTGGCCTGCACCGAGCGCCGGCGCCACAAGAGAAGTCGCCGCGATCGCCAGGCCGATGCCGATGGAAATCGTCAGGAACTGGATGGAGCTGGCATATCCGACGGCCGCCACGACCGCCTCGTCCCCCAACCGTCCAAGGAAGAAGATGTTCGCAAGGTCGCCGAGGAAGATGGCCATCAATCCGACGGCCCCCGTGCCGGTCATGACAAGGATGTGCCGCAGCAGCGAGCCTTCCAGAAAGATCGCCTTGGTGGGCGGTTTGCGTAGCCGTTGGACGGGTTTTTCCATTTCAATCGTCCCAGCGGCGGCCATATTCGATGATGAAGCGTTGGCACATCTGACAGTCTACCAGACCGACCTCCATCGGTGGCCGGTCTCGACGAAGAGCTATAATCGCTTTCGCGCGCGGATGGCGGCGGCAAGCGTGCCTTCATCGAGGTAATCGAGCTCGCCGCCGATCGGAACACCCTGCGCCAGCCGCGAAACCTCGACATTCGTGTCCGAAAGCTGTTCCGTCAGGTAGTGTGCCGTGGACTGGCCTTCAACCGTGGCATTAAGCGCCAACAGCACCTCTTTCACCTCGCCGCTGCGAACCCGTTCCACGAGTCGCGCGATGTTCAGACGGTCCGGACCAATGCCATCCAGCGGCGAAAGATGCCCACCGAGCACATGATAAAGCGCATTGACCACGCCGGCGCGTTCCAACGCCCACAGATCGCCGACCTCCTCGACCACCACGATCATGGAGCGGTCACGCCGGGGGTTGGCGCAGATCGAACACGGCGACACAGTATCGACATTGCCGCATTCCGCGCACACGACGATCTTTGCAAGTGCCTCGTTGAGAGCCGCCGCGAGTGGCGCCATCAGCTCCTCGCGCCGCTTGATGAGTGCAAGCGCGGCCTTACGCGCCGAGCGCGGGCCAAGGCCCGGCAGGCGCGCCAGAAGCTGCACCATCCGCTCGATCTCCGGCCCTGCAATTTTCTTCGACATGCTCAAACAGCTATCAGCATTCGCCAAGCGGGATCATACTGTGGCCCATCCATCCCCAGGCACAAATCATCCCCCGCCTTGCCAGCGCGCCACCGCGTCCATCGGCCACACCAGCATGACGACGTTGAGCAACAGATTGTCGCGGATCATCAACGCCATGAACGTCTCGACCGCAAGCCCCAGCCCGATACTGGCACCGACCGGCAGGAACTTCGCGGTCAGGAAACCGACGACCATCGCAACGGTATCCATCAGCGAGTTGACAACGCTGTCGCCGAAGTAGTCGAGCGAGATCGTTGCCGTGCGGTAACGGTTGATGACCATCTCCGTATTCTCGATGATCTCCCATCCGGCTTCCAGCGCGATGGCAGCGGCAAGCTTGGCGGCCCACGAGGCCCGCGGCAGCAGAAACGTCAGCGCCGCATAGAAGATGAGACCGTGCAGAACGTGACTGAATGTATACCAGTCCGTCAGATGCTGGGAGTTTTCCGAGCTCTTCACGACGCCGTGCCAGAACTTCACAGTTCCGCACTTGCAGATGGCCACGCGGCCCATCCAGAGCAGCGCAATGCCCTGCACCAGAAGAATGACGCCGGCCAGGAACAGCCACCGCGCGCGCACGTCCTCGCCTCCCCATGCGTTCCCCCGACTCATGTCGCGCCCGCTCCGGCAAGATGGACCAGTTTGCACGCCCGAGACGTTGATGAAGCAACGCCGGATGATGGCATATCTTGCAACCTCAGAAGAGTTTCATGCCCGGAGGAATGGGCAGGCCGCCCGTCACCGACTGCATCTTCTCCTGTATGGCAGCCTCGGCACGCCCCTTGGCATCCTGCACCGCGGCGATGATCAGATCCTCCAGGATCTCGATCTCATCCGGCTTCATCAATGAAGGATCGATGCGCACGCGCTTCAGATCACCCTTGCCGCTGAGCACAACTGCAACGAGCCCTCCGCCCGACTGGCCCGCCACCTCGAGCGCCTCCAGCTCTTCCTGCATCTGGCTCATGCGGGCCTGCATCTCGCGCACCTGCTTCATCATGCCCATCAGGTCTTTCATCGTCGAACCCTTGTGGATCTGTTTGTTTCGGGAATCATACGGATTGTGCCACGTCGTTTACGCTTCAATCGCGCCCACGCCAAGAGCACGACCCGAAGCACGATGCGCGTCCTCAACCGGTCGCACTATCGTCACCTTCCTCCCGCGCAATACGTCTCACCTCTTCGATCGACGCATCGGGAAACGCTTCCAGCACGGCTTTCACCGCGGGATGCGCCCTCAGCGATTGAAGCTCCGCCTCCATCTGCTCTCGACGAACCTCGCCAAGCGGCCGGTCGCCCATCGACTTCGACAGCATCACCACCCAGCGCCGCCCCGTCCATCGGTTGAGCTTTTCGCGCAACTCGTTCGCCAGTTCCTTCGGCGCGCCGGGAAGGAGAAACAGATCGAGCGCACCGGCCACCCGGTCGAACTTGACGAGACTGACATGTTCTTCGAGATTCAATGAAAGCCGCGCCTCACGGTGCTGCTTTGCGAGCGCGACGATGCCGGCAAAGCTCTGCGGATCGGCCAAGCCGGATGCCGCGGGAGCATGTACGGTGCCGTCTTCGAAATAATCACTAAGATCGGCGGGCCCGGACTCCTCGTCGAAACGTTCGGCAAGGTCCTCGTCGCTGTCGAAATCATCGGACTCCGTGGCGCGCGCCGGGGTCGGTGTGGCAGCTTCGCGCTGGCCGCTGGCCGATGTGGCCATTGTGGTATTCTTCGTTTCGCTGACCGCGGCAGCGCGAACGTCCCCCCGAGATCCCTCCGCGCTCATCGAAGTCGCTGCGCCGCGCCGTACCGGAACGTTGCTGCCGCCCAGTGATCGGATAATCTCGTCGGGCGAGGGCAGGTCCGCCGTGTAGCACAGACGGATCAGCACCATCTCCGCCGCGGCGGCCGGATTCGGCGCTCGCGACACTTCTTCGAGCCCCTTTAAAAACATCTGCCACGCCCGCGACAGCAGCGGCACAGACAGGTTGTCCGCCAGATGCCCGGCGCGCCGGCGTTCCTCCGCGGATAACCCCTCCATTGCCGCACCACCGCCGACCGCCTTGATCCGCGTCGCAATGTGCACGGCCTCCGCCAGATCGGCCATCAACTGCCCTGGATCGGCGCCATCGCGGATGAGTTCCTCGAAGGCCGTGAGCGCCGGCCCGGCCTTGCCCGCGAAGACGAGGTCCAGAAGATCAAACAGCCGGCCGCGATCGGCAAGACCGAGCATCGCACGCACAGCATCCTCCGTGACGTGCCCCCGCCCCATTGCGATCGCTTGATCGAGGATCGACAATCCATCGCGCACTGATCCGCCTGCGGCACGCGCCACGAGCGCAAGGGCATCGTCATCGGCCTTCGCGCCTTCTTTCTCGATGATACGCTTGAAGTGCGCGACGAGTTCCGGCACGTCCACGCGCCTGAGATCGAACCGCTGGCAGCGCGACAGGACCGTCACCGGAACCTTGCGGATTTCAGTCGTCGCGAAAATGAACTTCACGTGCTCGGGCGGCTCTTCCAGCGTCTTCAGGAGCGCGTTGAAGGCGCCCTTCGACAGCATGTGGACCTCATCGATGATGAAGACCTTGAAGCGCGCCACCATCGGCTTGTAGCGGGCGCTCTCGATGATCTCGCGAATGTTGTCGACACCAGTATTGGAGGCCGCGTCCATCTCGATGACGTCGGGATGGCGGCTCTCCATGATCTCTGCACAATGGGGCCCAAGCGTCGGCATATCGGTCGTCGGCCCGCCCGGCTCATAGTTGAGACCGCGCGCGAGGATCCGGGCGGTTGTTGTTTTGCCGACACCGCGCACACCGGTCAGCATGTAGCCCTGGGCAATGCGACCCGAGGTGAAGGCATTCTTCAGCGTCGTCACCATCGCCGACTGGCCGATCAGGTCCTCGAAAGAGGCCGGCCGGTACTTGCGCGCAAGCACGACGTAGGGCTTGGCGGCATCGGTCTTGTCGCCATTGCCGTTGCCGCTGCCGCCGCTTTTCATGGTGTCTTTCTTGGCCATTCCTGCCAGTTACGACGCCTGATGCAGAGAGTCGATAAGCAAGTCGCGCAGCCGATATGCAGTCCACCACTCGGCACAGAAAGAAAATGCCTAATCAATCAGCAACTTGGGTTGGAAATTATGCGGCAATTCGATGGCAGGGGTGGACATCCGCGATATCGAACCTCGCGAGCGGTACTGTGAGGCCGGCTGAACCGGCCAGCCGCCTTGCCGAGCCCGCTTGAGCCAGAACAGAGCCGAAGTGTAGAGCGGTTCAGCGTGAAAAACGTGCGGATCGCGGCACGCGACCCGAACAGCCCCCTGCGAGCGACAATTGGGGCTGGAGAGGCTGGCGGACGACCCGCGTCCTGATCGTTAGGGCTGCTTCGTTCCCGACCTGACCCGGTTGGCGAGGGATGCGTCCGCCGCCAGCCCACTTGGGTATATGCCGTCTTCAGGCCATTGATGCAAGCAGCGTCATTCCGAGGCATATGCAATGTTTGCAGAAAAAAACGTGCAAGACCATTGCCTCCATAATCCGTGAACGATTGCCGGGCCAAAGCCGCTGTACGCTCTCACTGGCCCAAACCGGGCGGACGAGCAGACCGGACCTTCCTTGCCTTCGCCCCGCCCTTGCCGTATCGAGAACACACGCTCGGCCACCACACACCGGCCGCCACTGAACGGCCAGCGCCAAAAAGGTCCCGTAGCTCAGTTGGATAGAGCATCTGCCTTCTAAGCAGAGGGTCGCAGGTTCGAATCCTGCCGGGATCGCCACAAATTCTGTTGTTCAGTGCTGCCCCCCTGCTCAGCGCTTCCTGCGCAAGTAGGCCTTGAAGGCTTTAAGCGTGGTGTCGGAGACGTGGTGCTCCATGCCTTCTGCATCCAATTCGGCCGTCTCGTCGGGAACCCCAATTGCGACCAGGAAATCAACGACGACGCGATGGCGTGCGCGCACGCGCTCAGCCAGCGCGGCGCCCTTGTCCGTCAGGAACACGCCGCGATAGGGGCGCGAATTTGCAAGTCCCTCGCGTTTGAGCCGTGCAATTGCCTTCGTTGCAGTCGGATGCGTCACGCCCATCCGCTGTGCGATGTCTGCAATACGGGCCTCGCCGAATTCCGCCATCAAATCGCTGATCATCTCAACGTAGTCCTCCATCACCGCCACGGACTGGGCGGCACGTGCGTGGCTGAACCGCTCGGACAACAGTGCGTCGTCGGAAATTTTGGGTCCGTTCGACGGCATCGCTTTCGCTCCTTCCCAACAGCTTCCCGACAATGCGGCGCTATTCGACACATCGGCCGGGCGATGTCGAACGCACCTGATCGAGAGGAATACAGCCTCGACTATAATTTCAGAAATGGTGGATGACATTATTCAAAGCACCATGTAGCAGCCTGTCGCCTCTTGCAACTAATAATGCCCAGGCTATATTTCGTAGCAAATTGTGGACGACATGAGCGAAGCGATTCGATGTCGATTAATCAGTCGCTGACGGAACGTACGCGGGGTCAGATCTCAAAAGCTCTCGCCGGAGAGCGACGGGGCCTGCGTACAGCGCTGCTGTTTGCGGGACCGGCAATCATCGCCTCGGTTGCCTACATGGATCCCGGCAATTACGCGACCAACATCCAGGCCGGTGCCGGCTACGGCTATGCACTGCTTTGGGTCGTGGTTCTCGCCAATCTCATCGCGATGCTTTTTCAAGGGCTGTCAGCGCGACTTGGCATTGTGACGGGCAAGAACCTTGCCGAACTCAGCCGCGATCATTTCTCAAAGCCCGTCGTCTGGTCGATGTGGGCAGCAAGCGAGATCGCCGCCATGGCGACGGACCTCGCCGAGTTCCTCGGCGGTGCAATCGGCCTTGCTCTGCTCTTCCAGATGCCGCTCATCGTCGGCATGGGAATAACGGCCGTCGTAACCTATGGCATTCTCATCGTCGAGCGCGGAGGGTTCCGTCCAATGGAGCTGATCATCGCGTTCTTCGTCGCTGCCATCGGCCTTTGCTATCTCGTCGAGACAATCATTGCTCCGATCGACTGGGGTAACGCCGCGCACGGCATCATTTCACCATCGATCCCTGACGCTTCAGCACTGATGATCGCCGTCGGCATCATCGGTGCCACGGTCATGCCACATGCCATATTTCTGCATTCCGGATTGACTCAGACCCGAGCACAGATTCGCAACGAGGACGAACGCCGCCTGCTCTTGCGGTTCTCCGGGATTGAAGTCGTGATCGCTCTGGCCATTGCGGGGCTCATCAACATATCCATGGTGATGATGGCCGCCGGCGCATTTCACGCGGGACACCAGGATGTCGCAGAGATCGAGACGGCATATCACATGCTGACTCCCCTCCTCGGAGCAGCCGCCGCCGGTGTCTTCCTCATCTCGCTGATCGCCTCGGGCATATCGAGTTCGGTCGTCGGCACAATGGCCGGACAGATGATCATGCAAGGATTCCTGCACATTCGCATACCGATCTGGGTGCGCAGACTGGTCACGATGCTACCGGCATTCGCCGTCGTCACCGCGGGGGTCAATGCGACCGATGCGCTGGTACTCAGTCAGGTCATATTGAGTATCGCGCTGCCGGTGCCGATGATTTCGCTCATCATATTTACCAGCCGCCGTGACATCATGGGCGATTACGTCACGCGTCCTTTGGTGCGGACCCTGGCGGTCTGCGGAGCTGCCGCAGTGCTAGCGCTCAACATGGTCCTTCTGCTGCAAACCTTCGGCGTTCATATTCCTGGCCTGAGCGGCACCTGATCTCATTGCAACATGATTTGATGCGACAAGATTGTTGACTCATATCGTGAGTCAGGCTGTTATGACGCCGTCCGATTGCAGGACTTTGAATCCTGCCTATTGGGAGAGACCTGAATGATACGCTTCCCATCCATGGCGCTCCGGCGCCTGCGCTGTTCGTGCGCCCATTCCTCAAAGCTTTCGATGTTGACCGTTGCGGTTCTCGCTGTCAGCGGAACAGTCGGGCCGGTAGCGGCGGACCAAGCGCGTGAAATTCCCGTTAAGATCAAGAACCATAAGTTCGAGCCCGCGGAGATTGTCGTACCGGCTGCAAAGCCCGTCACTCTCAAGGTGCACAATCTCGATACGTCTGCGGAAGAATTCGAGAGCAAGGTGCTCGGCATTGAGAAAGTGATCGCCGGCGGCGCCAGCGCGACGATCCGCCTGAAGCCTCTATCGAAGGGACGATATCCTTTCGTGGGCGAATTTCACGAGGATACCGCCAAAGGCACGATCGTAGCGGAGTGACGCCATGCTTGCCGCCCTATTGATCGTGTTCCGCGAAGTCCTCGAAGCCGGACTCATCATCGGCATCGTGCTGGCTGCATCACGCGGCATCGGTGGACGCAATCGGGCGGTGATACTCGGTATTGCCGCGGGTTTGCTCGGCTCGTTCGTCGTGGCCATGTTTGCCGCACAGATATCCAGTGCCTTTGACGGACGCGGGCAGGAGCTGTTCGCTGCGGGTGTGCTGATCATCGCCGTGGTGATGCTGGCATGGCACGTCGTGTGGATGGCGGATCATGCACGTGAAATGACGGAACGGCTGCGCAAACTGGGCAGCGAGGTGATCGAGGGTGACAAGACGCTGTTCGCGCTTGGAGCTGCCGTCGGCCTGGCCGTGATGCGCGAAGGAAGCGAGGTTGTTCTGTTCCTCGCGGGTATCCTGATGCAGGGCGCCGACGGCATGGCGAGCCTTGCCCTCGGCTCAGCCGCCGGACTGGCTTTCGGAGCGGTTGTGTCGGCAGTGCTCTATTTCGGGTTGGCCGCGCTGCCCGTCAGACAGATGTTCTCGTTCACAGGGCTCATGGTGACCCTGCTTGCCGGCGGACTGGCTGCGGAAGCTGTGCATCAGCTCTCGAATGCGGGCTTGTTGACCATTCTCGATGGAACGATGTGGAACAGCTCTGCCATACTGTCAGAGACGAGTTGGGCCGGTCGCGTCCTCCATGTACTCATCGGTTATCGCGAGCAACCGAGCATCATGCAACTAATAGCCTATGTCGCGACGATCGCAACGATCACCGGTCTTGCGAGAATGCACCGCGCAACGCGGTCTCAGGCAACGAGATCCGTGGCCGCCGGGCGTTCGTGATGGTCGTGTGACCGCCCGCCCGGGACTGCGTGCGCTGCGCTTTCTGAACTCAACACGCCACCTGCGATATCCACACGGAGTTGCACGCCCAGGTGCTTGCCTTTGCGGCACGGCGTGTTCAGCGTTCCTTACGGAACAGCGTCCTGCAGCGATACCGGACAAGATCATGCCGGTTGATCAAAGCAGTCCGCTCGATCCTTCCAAGGACGCAGATTGATAGGGTGTAGCTCAACGGTAGAGCGCTGGCTTCCAAATCCAGTGATGTGGGTTCGACTCCTGCCACCCTTGCCAATCATGCATCCCCGGATCTGGGCTATTTTTCACGGACGCACGTACACAGTCCTCTTGATTGCTTTGAGCCTATTTTTCATGCTGCTGAACCGCTGGACGGTTCAATTAACATGTTCAAAATTCGGCTACCGAACCAAGCCACACGACCCGAACTCTTGCGCCACTATTCCGTACGACACCACTCCCCAATCTTCACATGGATCTGCAGTTGCAGGTCTTTGCCGGAAGCGATCTCGCGCCCCGTTGTCTAGATAATCGGGACATGACATGGTCTCACGATCGGCTAGAGGCGCGTGAATTCGGGAAAGGGGAGGCAGTCCAACCAAGGCGAGAGTAAACAATGTTTGCAAGGATATCAAAGTATCGCATGAAACCTGGGTCGATCGCCGCTGCCAAGACTTTATTGGACGAACTGAAGCCGCAAATCATGGCGTTGCCCGGCATGAGTCAATTCATCAATGTGATGAACGACGATGGACGCGGATATGTCGTCGCGGTGGTCGATAGCGAAGAGGTGTCCAACGCCAACCAGAGCAAGGTTCAGGAAATATGGGCCAAATTCTCAGATCATTTGGCAGAGCCGCCGACCACGGAAGGCTACAATGTGGTTGCCAATGAATCCAATGGGTAGCCATTAGAGCAGGTCAGATTTTGATTGAACCACCTCAGGCAGTCGCGGCCTGCTTTATCTCTTTGTTTGAGAGCCTCAATCACGGCTTCGACGAAAGCAGTCGCGCTTCCATCGAGGCCGATCTGGCTCTAACGTAGTCCGTGTCCTCAATCAGTCATGACGCAGTCCCGGCCGCCCGAACAGTGTGTGAGTGCGCGTAACATGAAGTGTCCAACGCTGCGCCCGCTCACACGAAGCCCAGAAGGCGAGCGATCACGAACAAGGCGATAATCCCGCCAACAAGTGCAAAGATTGCTCCGAAGCCGCCCAGAAAACTGGTCAGCGATTTTTTCTGCATCATAGCCACCACTCCTTCGCTTTCGCTGAACGGTCAATGTCGCTGCAAGCACGAGCCGATGCGATCGACGGCCCAATCAATTTGGTCTCGCGTTATGATGAGCGGCGGTGAGATGCGGATGGTGTGGTTGTGAACGTCTTTGGCCAGCACACCCATGCGCGCGAGCTTTTCGCAATAGCGGCGCGCCACGCCGGCATCGGGCATGAGCTCGATCGACAGCATTAAGCCGCGGCCGCGAACCTCCCGCACGATATTCGATTTCACAGCCTCAAGCGATTTCTTGAAGTAGGCTCCTTGCTGCGCGGCATTCTCGATCATCCCTTCCTGGATCAACACGCGCAAAGCGGTACGAGAGATGGCGCAGGCGAGCGGATTACCGCCGAACGTCGAGCCATGCTCGCCCGGCTTCAGAACGCCGAGGACTTCCTTGTTGGAAAGAACCGCAGAGATGGGATAGAAGCCACCAGACAACGCCTTGCCGAGCAGCGTCACATCAGCCTCGATTGCCTCGTGCTCTTCCGCCAGCAGCTTGCCCGTTCGACCAAGTCCGGTCTGGATCTCATCGAGGATGAGAATGATATTGTGGCGGCTGCACGCCTCGCGCACACCCTTGAAATAGCCCGCCGGTGGAATGATGACGCCGGCCTCACCCTGGATCGGCTCCACCAGGAACGCGACCGTGCTGGGCGTGATTGCCGCTTCGAACGCTGCCAGATCGCCGAACGGTATGATCTTGAATCCGGGCGCGAACGGTCCAAATCCGCGCTTTGCGGCCGGGTCGGTCGAAAAGCCGACGATGGCAATCGTGCGACCATGAAAGTTGTTGGCACATACGATCACCTCGGCTTCGTCCTCGGGCACGCCGCGCACCTCGTAGCCCCATTTTCGCACGGCCTTGATCGCCGACTCGACAGCTTCCGCACCCGAGTTCATTGGCAGGATCTTATGTGCGCCGGTGAGTTGCGCGAGGTCCTCGTAGAAGAGACCGAGCTGGTCGTTGCGAAGTGCCCGCGACGTGATCGTCAGTTTGCCCGCCTGGGCGATCATGGCGTCAAGGATCTGCGGGTGGCAGTGACCCTGGTTGAGGGCCGAGTAGGCCGACAGACAGTCCAGATAACGGTTGCCTGCAACATCCCAGACCCAGACACCCTTGCCTCGCGTCAGCATCACGTCTATCGGCGCATAGTTGTGGGCGCCGAGCCGCTGCTCGGTATCTATCATGCGGTTGGTTTCGATTTTCGGAAGCAAGAGATCAGCCACTTTCGACCTCCATCGTTTCGCGCGGCGCTGCGGCTGTCTGGCAAAGGTCGCCCTTGTCGAAGAGTGCAACAGTAAGCGCCACGGCGGCCGCCGCCGTACGGCCCTCGACATCGGCCTCTGGTACGAACTCGACAACGTCGAGCGAGTGAACGCAATCTTCCCCGGCGAGCCGTGTCATGACCTCCATGACGTCGTCCAGCGCGCATCCGCCGACGACGGGCGTCGCGACGCCGGGAGCCGCCGCAGGATCAAGTACGTCGAGATCCAGGCTGACATGGAGCACGCCGTTCGCACTGTGAACGTCATCAAGAAGCTTCTGGAGCGCGCCGTCCAGACGGGCGGACCCGACATCACCTGCGCGCACGACGTTGAGGTTGTTATCGCGCATGAGCAGGCCCTCCATGGCGTCGATGGATCGTGTTCCAACGAGCAGGAGATTGCGCGGATCAATCGGCGGGAACACGGGGATGTTGAACATGGCCGGCGTACCGAACACACCGCACAGCATAGCGAGCACCATGCCATGTAGATTGCCCGTCCGTGTCGTCAGCGGCGAATTGAAATCGGCATGGGCGTCGAGCCATAAGACGAAAAGGGGACGGCCTTGCCCGGACCAGTGCCGCGCCGCAGCGCCGATGCTGCCCATAGCCACGGTGTGATCGCCGCCAAGGAGGACGGCCCGATGTCCAGCGGCAAGAACGCCGCTGGTCGCGGTCGCGATCTCACGGGCGAAGCGCGCAACGCCTTTCACATTGTTCGCCCTGCCGCGGCTGAGGATGATTTTTGCGGCATTGTCCTGCTCAGGCACGATTTCGCCCCGGTCGATGACCTGCCAGCCGATGTCCTGCAGAGCGCGGCCAATGCCGGCGCACTGCAGCGCGGCAGGTCCACGGCGCGCGCCGGGCATGCCTGATCCTTCGTCGGTGGGAACACCGATCAGAACCAACTTATCGCAAATCTGACAGCTCGCGCTGGCACCAGCCATGACACTTCTCCAATGAGCGGACGCCAAAAGACAATTTTGCTGCCTCCGGACACGACACCATTCACGTGGCCCGCTCGAGATCCTCCTTCAAGGCAGACATGAAGCGGGCGCCTTCGCCGCCGGTCACCACGCGATGATCGAAGATCAGCGTCAACGGCAACAGGCGCCTGATACTCACCGCCCCGTTTCGGGCGACGACCTGGTCGCTGGCGTGTCCAACACCGACGATCGCGACTTGTGGCGGTACGACGACCAGATGCGCATAACGGCCCCCGAACATGCCGAAGTTGGATAGCGTGATCGTCGCCCCCCTGAGTTCAGCGGGCGGAACGCGGCGGGCGCGGGAATCGGCCTGCAGGCGATCGAGACCGACCCTGAGATCGGCGGCGTCTCGCGCTCCGACGTTGCGCAGAATGGGAACGATGAGACCATCGCTGGTATCGACCGCGATGCCGATATCGATGCGCGGCAGAACGTGGCGCGTTCCACTGGCCCCGTCGTAATGGGCATTGAGCGCCGGCTCCACCTTGCAGGCTGCCGCAATGGCGCGGATGACGCGGATCGAAATATCCTCGTCCGCGCCCCAATCGCCGATGTCGGCATCGTCGATCACGCCGGCTGGCACCACCTCGGCATGGGCTCGCGTCATCCGCCGCGCCATGGCCCGCCGCATTCCCCGCACATCCTCACCCGGTTCGGACGTCGACATGGCGCGCGCTGCGCGTTCGACGTCTGCGCGCGTGATTGTGCGATCGGGCCCCGTTGGCCGAACCGAAAGGAGATCGACATCGAGCTTGTGCGCGAGCGCCCGCACCGCAGGCACCGCGCGAATCTGTGACACCTGAATTGAAGGTATGGCGGCCGGCCGCGCTGTTGGCGGGCTTTCGTCCAGATCGAGGCGGCCGACTACGGTACCGGTGTCGGCGTGAGGATCGCTCTCGAACTCGACCAGAACGGTGCCGACCTTGACCACATCACCGACGCTGCCGAACAGGCGCGCGATCCGCCCGCTCATTGGCACTGGCACTTCGACCACTGCCTTGTCCGTCTCCACTGAGACGAGCGGCTGATCGGCCACCACGTGATCGCCTTCGCACACATGCCACGCGACAATTTCCGCGTCGTCCAGGCCCTCTCCGAGATCGGGCAGAGCGAACGTCTCTTTTCTGGTTGCGCTCGTGTCCATGATTGACTCATGCATAAGCAGCAGTACGTCGGGCAGCCTTGGCAATGCGTTCCGCGGACGGCATGTAGCTGAGCTCCAGCCGTGGCAAGGGCACGACCGTGTCGTACCCTGTGACCCGCTCGACAGGCGCCAGCAGACTGGTGATTCCACGCTCGGCGAGGCAGGCAGCAATTTCACCGCCGAAGCCGCCCGTACGCGCCGCCTCGTGAACGATCACGGCGCGCCCGGTCCTGGCGACGGACCCGAGAATCGTTGCCTCGTCGTAGGGTTTCAACGTTGCAAGATCGATCACTTCCGCATCTATCCCTTCACGCTGCAGCGCATCCGCGGCGGCCATAGTTTCGCGCACCATGGCTCCCCAGGTAATCAGCGTGACGTCGCCGCCCTTGCGCAAAATGAAGGCGGTGTCGAGCGGTAGCTGTCGGCCATCGTCCTCGACATTCTCCTTGATCGAGCGGTAGAGCCGCGTCGGCTCCAGGAACACGACGGGGTCGGGATTGCGGATCGCCGCCAGCAACAGCCCGTAGGCTTTGGCGGGCGACGATGGTACGACCACGCGCAATCCCGGGATGTGCGCCAGCATCGCTTCGGTGCTCTCCGAATGGTGTTCTGGTGCGTGGATTCCGGCGCCGCAAGGCGTCCGCAGAACCATCGGGCAAGTGAGACGCCCCTGTGTACGCGTGCGCAGCCGGGATGCATGGTTCACCAACTGATCGATGCACGGATAAATGAACCCCATAAACTGGATTTCACCGACAGCCTTCAGACCCTCGGCAGCCATACCCACACACAGGCCGCTGATCAGCGCCTCCGAGAGCGGGGTATCGAGTACACGCTGCGGACCGAAGCGCTTCTGTAGTCCTTCGGTGGCGCGGAATACGCCGCCGTTGACGCCGACGTCCTCGCCCAGCACCACGACGTCGGGATCCTCCTCCATCGCCCGGGCCAGAGCCAGCCGGATGGCTTCCACAAGCGTCAGCTCAGTCATCGTCGCCCTCCGCCACCTGCTGCCGCTGACGGATCAGCGCCTCGGGCAGGTCCTGATAGGTGTGGTCGAAGATCGAGGCCGCTTCACGCGGCCCGAGACCCAGATAGGATTCCGCTGCGGCCTCCATCCGTTTGCCGCACTCCGCCAGCAGGCGCTCCTCGTCGTCCTTGGTCCAGGCGCTGTGCGCGACGAGGAAGTTTCTCAACCGGGCGACGGGCTCACCCTTCCAGTGCGACTGCACTTCATCATCGGCACGATACCGGCGCGCGTCATCTGCGGTCGTGTGGTCGCCCAGACGATAGGTCAGCGCCTCGATGCAGGTTGCCCCGCCACCCGATCTGGCCCGGTCGATCGCCTCCGCAACGGCGACCCTGACTGCAATCACGTCGTTGCCGTCTATTTGGCTTCCATCGATGCCGGCCGCGATTGCTTTTTGTGCCAGCGCGGACGCTGCTGTCTGCAACCGGCCTGGCACCGAGATAGCCCAGCCGTTGTTGGAGATGACGAAGACAACCGGCAGTTTGTGAATACCGGCGAAATTCATCGCCTCGTATACTTCTCCCTTGGACGTGGCGCCGTCGCCGATCATGCAGACCGCGACGCGTCTCTCGCCGCGCAGCTTGAAGGCATAAGCCGCGCCGGTGGCGTGCGGCGCATGTGAGCCGACCGGAACCGAAATCGGAAAATCTCCCGGTGATGCCGCAAAGAGGCTGCCGCGCTCGTCGCCGCCCCAATAGGTCAGGATTTCCTCGGGCGCAACACCACGCCACATAAGGGCACCGTTGTCGCGATAGGTGGGGAACATGACATCATCGGACCGCATGGCGCTGGCGACCCCGACCAGCACCGCTTCCTGGCCCAATGCCACCGCGTACGTGCCGAGCCGGCCGGTGCGCTGCAACGCAACAGCCTTTTGGTCGAGCGCGCGAGTCATATGCATGCCGCGGTAGAGCGATACGAGTTCCTGCCGGTCGAGTGCAAACTCCGGCAAAGGCACCAGTGGCTGGCCCTCAAGCGACAGATAGGCGCGGCGCCTCACTTCGAACCGCGCGACCACCGGCCAGTCCGACAGTGCCGAGGTGACGACTCCCGACATTGGCGATGCTCCTCTGTGGGCCATGCGCCGCAAATCTGGCGACCTTGACCAAGGTCCGACGGTGCCGCCCCGTCCACAGGTCTATCGTCGCGACCAAATCTGTCCCCATTCCCCCAATTTATGATTGATCGTGCCGCCGGTATTTCCGCGCTGCATTGTCGCCGCGGTCCATTTCGTGTCCCGGTACCGCCAGAGGAAAAAAGCCTCTGGATGGCCAATCGACAGCCATGACAGAACTCAACGCCGATCAGCGCGCCGCGGCCGCGAATGCAGTCATTGAATAGATTGGTCGTGCGGTCTTGCCGTTCAAGCGCGCAGCGCCGCCAATCGACATTCTTATTCCGGCTCCTTAGCGTTTTGCTGCGCTGCGGCAGCAACCCGGCTCGAGCAGTTGCCGACGGCATCATTATCCGGGGGGCGGGACAAAGTCGACGTACGCAACGCGGTTCTCAACGCCCCGCACGCCCTCCACAGACTGCACGAGCCGCAAGGCATCGGCGATAAGCTTGGTGTCCGTCGTCACCCCTGTCAGGATCACCCTACCGTCCACGACCTCCGCTTCGAATCCATAATGGTAACCCCTCGATCCGAAAGCGCGATCGAGCGCCTCGTTGACGCGCGCAAGAACAAGGCGGTCAGTGAGTGCAGCCCGTGATGCCGGCGTCTCCTTGAAGGCGTCGCTCTGCACCATCTGTACGATATGGTCGACACAATCCTCGATCGGCACGCGATCGGTGTTGAGCACCATGGCGTAGAGTGCCGGGTCATGCCAGTCGATGGCGAACAGCCGCTGCATGGCGCCGTTATGAGCGGCATCGTTTTTCTCGATCTCGCGCCGGGCATCGGTCTTCTCGGCCAGACCGATCCGCTTCATCAGTACCTTCTCCCGATAGACGAGCGGGGCACAGATGCGTACGCACGCTATATGGGGCACGGAACGCAGGAGATAGGTTGCGCCCCAGCCACGGATCAGCACGTTGCCCTTTACCGCAAGCTCCAGGATTTCAAGGGCGGTGTATCGCGACATGCGCTTACGATCGATCTTCCAGCGCTCCCACAACGTTTCCTCTCCCTCGAGGAAACGGTGCACCTCGCTTTCCGGCATGCCGGACCGTTGTGAGATGTCGCGCTCGACCACCTCGTGATGAATGATATCGAGACCCAGCCGCTTGGCGACGCCGAGCGCAACCTCGCTACCCTGCGTTGCCATTTCGCGGGTCATGGCGATGACGGTCATGGGTTCCTCCAATCGAATGATGCGGTCTGCCGTCTTGTGACGAGCGCCGCAGTGCTATCGGCAATTACTTACGCCGGTGCGGGTGGCATTATGAAATATGCACCAGCACGCAACGGTCAGCGGGTTCGAAGCAGACGCTGCCAAGAGTTTTGAAGTCGTCGGTGATCTGTGTCTGGCGCCCCTGAGGCTTCTCGCCCGGGGAAGCGCATCGGCACGCGCCGCGACAAACGTTGGGAAAGAGGGGAACGCATGTCCACGGCTCACGGGCTTGCAGGCCGCGTAACGACCCTTGAGAACGTGCTCGACCGATATCTCACCGGCTGTCTCACCCGATATCTCACGCATGGCAGCACGCGTTGCGGCCGTCGCCGAAGCGGCCGGTTACCGTGATCAGGAACGAGACTGCGCCGCCACCGATCGCTGGCGAGATAGGGCACGGGTATTGAATTGGGTATCGGCCTTGACCGGGTGTCGCGAAGGGCACTTGCAATCTCGCCAACCCAAACGCTTTATGAATGAAGTCTAATGCCTGACCTTTGCCCCGCGCAAGCTTGTTTGCCGCACATAAGCAGGGTTTGAGATGTGCCGCACCTGCCGGAGGCAGCCGTCCACACAATGCGGCGCACAACGCGCTATTCGTCCAGAGTGAAGCCAACGCGGATCGTAACCTGCCAATGGGCGACCTGACTGCCTTCGATGTGTCCGCGCGTTTCGATGACTTCAAACCACTTCATGCCGTGAATCGTCTTTCCCGCGCGGCTCAAGGCGGCCCGGATTGCATCGTCGCTTGAGGTCTTCGACGATCCGGTGAGTTCGATGTGCTTATAGATGTGATCGGACATTTCTCGGATCCTTTCTCGATGGCGCCTCCGCGCCCAAATCGCATCGTGCACTCTTAAGGGATTTGCGACACGCTTGTGCAGCATGCGCCCACCGATACGGCGCAAGCAAGCAACGAGTGCGCGAACCGCCGTTGCCAGGGCCGACGACGAACTTCTGGCAGGTTCATAGTTGGTGGAAGCCGCTAATTACGCCACCATCCGTTGCCCCATTCGAACGAGTGTCGTAACGTCGTAGCGTGTGAATTTCGCACCGTCATGCGCGGTTTGTTTAGTGAACTGTGCAGCGAATGCATTCGTGCCGCGCTTATCGAGCGTTAAGCATCAAGCACTGATAAACGTTTTCGATCGGCTGCCTTGGCGCCATCAGGCGCGTTTCCAAATGCCTTGCGGCCCTTGAATAGTACATTGAGCTCTCTAGCTCTTCTTCATGAGCAATTTCGCATCCCAATACAGCGGGAGGCCACTTCGCTGCGGGGGCTGCGCCCTGCGGAAACATCGTAAGCCGATCCCTGAAATGATGAAGGCTCGGCAAATGTCTTGGAAGTCTGTGCTTGCTTATATCGTTCTTGGTGCATTTTGGCTCGTGACTGGCGCCATGCCGTTCGGCGGCCACGACGATGGCATGGCCGTGGATGGGCCGCGTCTCGGCGTGGTCACGGCTTGGAAGGGACCCATCGGTCCGGCCAGCACAGCATATCTCGAGAACGCCATTACCCACGTCGAAAAGAAAAATGCACACGTGCTCATCTTCCAGCTCGATACCCCGGGCGGTCTGGCGACGAGCATGCGCGATATGATCTCAGCCATTCTCGAATCGTCAGTGCCAATTGTCGGCTACGTTGCGCCACCGGGCGCCCATGCGGCCAGCGCCGGCACCTACATCATTTATGCGACCCATCTTGCCGCAATGGCTCCAGGAACGAATATCGGGGCAGCTACGCCCGTACAGCTCGGCGGCGGCTTCCCCGGCTCGCCGAGCCGTAAAGACGAGACGCCGAAGGAGAAGTCCGGAAAGTCGGACCCGTCGCAATCCGGCGAAAAAAATGATGAGTCGACACGAGAACAGACCGGCACAAACGAACCGCATGCTGCAAAGGCCGTCAACGATGCCATCGCCTTCATTCGCAGCCTCGCCGAGCTGCGCAATCGTAATGCGGATTGGGCGGAAAGTGCGGTACGAAACGCCGCAAGTATGTCTGCAAACGAGGCGCTGGAAAAGCAGGTCGTCGAGGTGGTTGCGTCCGACATCTCAGCATTGCTCAAAGCAATCGACGGCCGTGCCGTGATGATGGGGGACAGACAGGTGCGACTGGAGACCAGCACGCTCAGTCTGGAGCGGCTGGAGCCGACGCCACTCATCAGGCTGCTTGCATTTCTCACCGATCCCAACGTCGCCCTGATCCTGATGCTGATTGGCATCTATGGATTGATCTTCGAGTTTGCCAACCCTGGAACGCTGGGGCCCGGCATCATCGGGGCAATCTGCCTCGTTCTAGGGCTCTACGCCCTCAACCAGTTGCCGATCGACTATGCCGGCCTGGCTCTCATCCTTTTGGGGTTGGCGTTCATGGTCGCGGAAGCTTTCACTCCAACATTCGGCGTTCTTGGATTGGGTGGTGCAATCGCCTTCGTTGTCGGCGCCATCCTGTTGATCGACACCGACGTGCCCGCATTCCAGCTTTCCTGGTCCGTGATTGCAGGCACGGCGCTCGCCAGTTTTGCGACGCTCACCTTGCTCCTGACTTACGTATGGCGATCTCAACGGCGTCCGGTGGTTAGTGGGCGCGAGGAGTTGAAAGGCGCCAGGGCCGAAGTCATCGACTGGTCCGGGGACAGCGGCCATGTATGGCTTCATGGAGAACTCTGGCAGGCGCGCGGCGATAACGCGCTTAATCCGGGGGATATCGTTGTTGTCGATCACCTCGATGGACTGACACTTGTGCTGCATCGTCGTGGACCTTGAACCGGCCCGCGGCAGTCATTCCTTTAGGAGAATGTGACCATGATCAACATAGACAGCCTGTCCTATGTCGTACTGCTCGCGCTGGTCCTGTTCATCGTGGCCTCAGCGATACGCATCCTCAGAGAATACGAGCGCGGTGTCGTGTTCACGCTTGGCCGGTTCACCAAGGTAACCGGTCCCGGGCTCGTCTTCATCCTTCCCGGCATCCAGCAGATGGTGCGCACCGATCTAAGAACACTTGTCGAGGATGTTCCATCACAGGATGTGATCTCCCGCGACAACGTGTCGGTCAAGGTGAATGCAGTGCTCTATTTCCGCATCGTCGATCCGCAGCGTGCCATCATTAATGTCGAGAACTTCCTGACCGCCACCAGTCAGCTTGCGCAAACGACGCTGCGCTCGGTGCTCGGCAAGCACGAACTCGACGAGATGCTGGCGGAGCGCGACAAGCTCAATTCGGATATCCAGACGATTCTCGACAAGCAGACCGATCCATGGGGCATCAAGGTCGCCAACGTCGAAATCAAGCATATCGACATCGATGAGAGTATGGTTCGCGCGATAGCGCGGCAGGCAGAGGCAGAGCGCTACCGCCGCGCCAAGATCATCAACGCCGAAGGCGAACAGCAGGCCGCCGAAAAACTCGTTGAGGCCGGAAAGATCCTTGCGGAGGAGCCCGCTGCGATGCAGCTGCGCTACTTCGGAGCGCTGCACGACGTGGCAGGAGAGCGCACATCGACGCTCATCTTTCCCCTGCCGGTCGAATTGCTGGGCAGGCTCAGCGCCACAAGTGCCGGCCGATCGAGCACCTAGAGCATGCTTAGCTGAAGTGTGCAGCGGTTCAGCGTGAACAACATGATCGAAACAAGGTGCTGGATCGCGTTCAGGGTTTGATTTGTATTGCGTCTGGCCCGGTCTATTCCCGACGGAGAGACGCGACACGACTTACAATCCGTTTGTGCGTGTTCCCTTTCAACGACACCGCGCTGAGGCAGACCCTGTCCGCATGGGTCTTACGTGCGCGCTGCTGCGGGAAAGACCATGCATGCCGGCTTGACTTCCTCCGATCCCTCACAAGCCGTGGTGAGAGATCAATCGCAATTTCGGTTGTCATCAGTCTTTTCCGGCACAAAATTGTCGTAGATCCCTGCCTTCCTCAGCCAAGACATGATCGATCCGGAGAAGCAAATGACGCGCACCATCTCACTGATTGCCGCGTTTGCGTTGAGCATTGCAGCCGTGGCCAACTGCGTTGCCCGGGCCGATGATGGCGCGAGCGCGGCAAAGGCCCAACCGAGCGCGACCATCACAGAAGCGCCGAAGCCGACGCCTGATGCCGTGAGTATGCATCAGATCGATATTGCAGGGCAGCCCCTCTCCTATACGGCCACCGCTGGTACGCTGCCTCTTACGGATGACGATGGGAAGTTCACCGCGCACATCTTCTACACCGCCTACACCACCGAGACTGCGAGCGGCCCGCGGCCAGTCACATTCGTATTCAATGGAGGACCAGGCGCGGCCTCCGCCTTTCTGCACGTTAGTGCGCTCGGGCCGCGCGTTATATCTTTCAACGAGAAAGGCTCAGCCGCACGACATCCCGTACGCCTGGTAGATAATGACGACACATGGCTCCAATTCACGGATCTTGTATTCATAGACCCGGTCGGCACGGGATACAGCCGCGGCGTCGGTTCACACGACAAGATCAAGGAAAATTTCTTCGGTGTCGACAAAGATGCCGATTCCATGAGCGAACTTGTACGGCTCTACCTGACGCGCTCGAAGCGGTTGCTCGATCCGGTCTTCCTCGTTGGCGAAAGCTATGGCGGCTTCCGTGCAATTCTGGTTGCCAAGCGCCTGCTACATTCCGGCTTTGATATCCGCGGAGCCGTGCTGATCTCGCCTGTGATCGAGTTCTCGCTGATCCGGGGCGATGCACTCACGATACTGCCGCTCGCCTTGTCGCTGCCCTCGATTGCCTGCGCTCATGTCGAGATGGAAACGGGACTTAGTCCTGACGCAGGGATGGTCAAGGAAATCGAGGCATTCGCTCGCGGCCGTTATATCGCACATCTGGCAGCGGGCATGCGAGACGACCCTCAGATCAATGAGACGATGGCACGCTTCACTGGGTTGGCCGTTGATCGAATCGCTCGCCAACACGGGCGCGTCTCAGTAAGTGATTTTTCCAAGACGTTCCGTCAGAGCCAGGATCGCGCCTTGAGCCTGTATGATGGATCGGTCAGCGTAGCGCTGCCGCGCCCGGCAACGAGGCATCACTCAGATCCGATTTTGAATTACGCCGTATCGGTACTCAGCCCAGCGTTCGTGGCCTATGCGCGAAACGAGCTCGGCTACACAACCGACCTTGCCTATGACTTGCTCAACCGCAACGTCAGCAGGGAATGGGATTTCGGTTCGAGCCCTCAACGCCAAGGCTACGCCGGGGCACTCGATGATCTCCAGGAGGCGCGTACACAACGTCCGTCGCTGCGGATCCTTATTGCAGCCGGCTACACGGATCTCGTGACGCCATTCGCAGTGTCGCGCTACGTGATCGACCAGATGAAGCCCATTGCCGGTGCGACGCCGGTTGAAATGAAGGTTTACCCTGGCGGGCACATGATGTACCTGCGCACACCTTCACGAAGTGCCCTCGCAGTCGACGCCGGAGCAATGTACAGCGAGGCAATGCGCTAAGGCATGTTGAGCTGAAGTGTGCAGCGTGAAAAACATGCTCGAAACAAGGTGCTGGATCGCGCTCATGTTCCCTTGGGCTTCATCGAAGCGGCCAAAGCTTATTCTGACGATAGCCCCTATGTCATGCAGATTGATGCTTTGTCCGGAACATTGTCATGGATCGACTCCCCAATGTGCTTGTCTCGAAAGTCCGCAGACTTGCCATAAAAGCAAATTGGTGACGCTCGCGTAAAATACGTCGATCAGGCGAATGAGCGGATGGAATTCCTTTTGTCAGAGATTTCAGACAAGGATTGCCTGGAAGCTCGGCAGCGGATTAGCATATGGGTACATGACCGCTATCATTCCAACAGCAGCACGTATATTCGTTGGCGAAACCCATGGAGTACTTCGCCCACTCAGGGCATAAATCGGACCAAAGTGACTGGCAACGGCTCGATGACCACGCGCTTTGCGTAGCGCAGCTGGCCGCCGAATTCGCCTCACCTATCGGGTTGGGGCGCGCGGCCTATCTGGCCGGTCTGCTGCATGACCTCGGAAAATACACGCGGGCATTTAAGGCACGCCTAGCCGGCGCCGATATTGCCGTGGACCATTCGACTGCGGGCGCCGCTCATGCGCAGGAACTCGTTGCGCGGACGCCGCAAGAAGTTCTGATGGCGCAGCTAATCGCCTACTCCATCCTCGGTCATCATGCAGGGTTGCCTGACAGGCTCGGATCCAGCGGCTTTGACGAGCGCATTGAGCGGTTTCGAAGCGATACGCAGCGAGCAATCGATCCAATCTGGTATGAGGAACTGAAACCCGAAGGCTCGGCACTATTTCCGATCGACTTCCGACAAGTGCGTGACCACGTCCATTTCCAGTTCGCTTTCATGACGCGCATGATTTTCTCGTGCCTGGTCGATGCGGATTTCAAGGATACCGAGGCATTCTATAGCAGGATCGAGGGGCTGCATAAAAACCGGGATTGGGAAGCCCTTCCGGATCTTCTTCCGTCGCTCATCGCGCGCTTCGACGGTCACATGGCCGGGCTGCGAGGCGAGGCCACTGCAATCAACGCGCTTCGGTCAGAGATCCTGTTCCATGTGCGGTCAAAGGCAAGCGAGGCTCCGGGACTATTCACGCTGACTGTACCTACCGGCGGCGGCAAGACGCTGGCATCACTCGGCTTCGCGCTCGATCACGCGCGGGCGTATGGACACCGGCGCATCATCTACGCCATCCCCTTCACCTCGATCATCGACCAGACCGCAAAGATCTTTCGTGATGTCCTCGGCGGGGGTGACGACGTCGTTCTCGAGCACCATTCGGCGATCGACGAGGAGGCGCAGCGCCACCGCACCGACAGAACCAGTCGTGACAAGCTCAAACTTGCCATGGAGGATTGGGCAGCACCGGTCGTCGTGACAACCAATGTGCAGCTCTTCGAGAGCCTGGCCGTCGATGTTCTTTCGGGCGCGGCTCGACAGCGGCGTGATGAAGGTGCCGCCGCCCAATTCCGCGGAGGTCCGCCGATGAGCATCCTCGCCTCGCTCGTGCGGGCGTATGACCGACTACCGGATGCGCCAGCCATCGGCTACTCCGCCGAGAAGATCGGCTTCCTTATTTCACTCAACACCGACGGCACGGTTGCGCATGTGATCGATCTGCGTACTGGCGAGGGTCGAAACAGGTCTGCCGCAACTTATGAAGTGCCGCAATCCTTTAAGAGACCAGGCGTTACTCCACGCCCATTCTTTCTCTGGGACAATTGCAACTATGCTCTGGGCGTTGAGTCAATTCACGATCCAGACGACGCCAGGTTTGACACCTTCAAGCGCAAACATTTGGAGCTCCTTTCCGCCGAAACGGATGAAGGTCTCGTGGCGTTCTGCAGGTTCTTGTCTGCTTGGGTGCCCGAATGCACTGGACAGCACGTTGCACTCGACGAACTAAAGTCGCAGAAGGTTGTGTTCGCGCTCGAGTCAGAAAGACTAGCGATGCTTCTCCATCAGCGCCCCCGTGCACGTGAGATTTGGGCCGAACATCGGCACAATTGGCTAGCGGTTGGCGATAAGCAAGCCAGCAGTGCCGTATGTCTCGTCACTGGACAACACGACGCTGTTGCGCGCACTCATCCTCCTATCAAAGGGATACCGTCCAGCAGCGGAAAAGACGCCGACAGCATAGTCTCCTATAACAAGCACGCCTTCGAGTCCTATGATCACGAGCAAGGTGATAACGCACAGGTCTCTGAGGTTGCCGCATTCAAATACACGACCACGCTCAACCGCTTTCTCTCGAAAGACAGCGGCCACCGCATCCAGATTGGCGACGCATCGACAGTGTTCTGGGCCGACACCAGTGATCCGGAGCTGGCGAGCGAAGCCGAGAGCCTGTTCCTGCAGTGGGTCAATCCTGGCGACGACGAGGCCGCAGCGACGAAGCAGATCGCCGACAAGCTCACGCAAATCCGGGCAGGCAAGCTGCTGCGCGACATCGAGCCGAAGCTCGAGGGCGTGCGCTTTTATGTACTCGGTCTCTCACCTAACGCCGCGCGCATCTCGATCCGCTTCTACTTCGAGGACAGCTTCGGTGTGTTGACCCAGAACTATCAGCGCTATTTGCAGGATATGGCGCTGGAGCCTGGTCCCAAGGAGGAACATTCGCCGTTATGGCGCTACCTCGTCGAGCTGGCCGTGCTCGGCAAGCGCGAGAATATTCCGCCCAACCTGGCGGGCGAATGGATGCGTGCGATCCTGGCTGGCACCCGCTATCCCATGACGCTGCTATCGACTGTACTCCAGCGAATTCGCTCTGACGGCGAGATCGGAGCCTATCGCGTTGCGATGCTGCGAGCGCTGCTCGTGCGGAATTTCAATCTATCCAAGGAGGCGCCCGTGGCACTCGACACCGACAACACCAACAGGGGCTATCTACTGGGCCGGCTGTTTGCAATCTACGAGCGCATCCAGCTCGCGGCTCTCGGTGATGTCAACGCATCGATCAAGGACAAGTTCTACGGCTCGGCCTCCGCGCAGCCCCGGAAAGTGTTCCATATGCTCGACAGTGGCTCAGCCAATCACCTGTCCAAGCTCGGCAAGCAGAGCCCGGGCTACAAGATCGTACTGGAGCGAACGATCGGCGCCATCATGGATTCCATGCAACCCGGTACCGATCCCTTCCCGGCTTCACTGTCCGCTGAGGAGCAGGCGCTATTCGGTCTTGGCTATTACCACCAGCGCAACGAATTCTTCCGCAAGTCAGACAACAAGTCAGCAGCAGAGGGGGACTCCAAATGAATGCCATCGCCAATCGATACGATTTCCTGCTGGTTTTTGACGTCGCCAACGGCAACCCGAATGGCGACCCTGACGCGGGCAACATGCCTCGCCTCGATCCCGAGACCAACAAGGGGCTCGTGTCGGACGTATGCCTCAAGCGCAAGATCCGGAACTATGCGGAGATTGCGAAGTCTGACGCTGACACGTATCACATCTATGTGGAGGAAGGCGCGATCCTCAACGAGAAGCATCGCAAGGCCTACAAGGATACGAGACCCGGCAATTCGGACGTAGATACAGAAAAGAAACTCAACCCCAAGGACGACGACGAGACTAACAAGCTGCGCGATTTCATGTGCCGGAATTTCTTCGACGTGCGCACATTCGGTGCGGTGATGTCGACGGGTATCAACTGCGGTCAAGTCAAGGGTCCGGTGCAGATGACATTCGCCACCTCGGTTGAGCCGATCATGCCGCTCGAAGTTTCGATCACGAGAATGGCGGCGACCAACGAAGCGGAGAAGAAAAAGCGCGCTGACGGCTCCGAAGACGGCAACGGACGTACGGACAACAGAACGATGGGGCGCAAGCACATCGTGCCGTACGGACTATACGTAGCCCGCGGCTTCATTTCCGCAAAGTTCGCCGAGCGCACGGGCTTTTCGGATGGCGACCTGGAGTTCTTCTTCGACGCACTTAAGAATATGTTCGAGCACGACCGCTCTGCCGCGCGTGGCGAGATGGCGACGAGGAAAGTGATCGCGTTCAAGCATTCCAACGCCCTGGGCAATGCGCCAGCACATACTCTGTTCGACCGCGTCAAGATCCAGCGTCAGATTGGTGGCGAACCCTGCGATATCGACGAACGTCTGGACAACTATCCGCCGGCCAGAAAGTTTGCCGACTACACCATCACCATCGATCGCGACGGCCTGCCCGAGGGCGTCGAGATCATCGAAGTGCTATAGCCATGACCGGTAGCGAAGCCGAACTTTCCACCGATGGCGGAGATGCCGGGATTTCGGCGGGCGAACCTATCCCTATCTCGGCCCTGCAGCACGCCGTCTACTGCTTGCGGCAGGCCGCGCTCATTCACCTGGAGCGACTATGGGAGGACAACCGCTTTACGGCCGAGGGCCATGTTCTCCACTCCGTTGCCGACAAAGCGGGATCGCGCAAGGTTCGCGGTATTCGCCGTGTCATGGCTCTGCCAATCGCGTCTCGGCGGCTCAATCTTTCCGGTGTTGCCGACATGGTCGAGTTCCTCATCCACGAGGATGGCGAAACGCCCTTTCCGGTCGAGTACAAGCGCGGCAAGCCCAAGCAGCATCAGGCCGACGAGGTGCAACTGTGCGCGCAGGCGCTCTGCCTCGAAGAAATGACCGGCCGGCCGGTTCCCGAGGGCGCCTTGTTCTACGCCGAGACCAAGCGGCGCGTCGTCGTAGCCTTCGACGCGGACCTGCGCCGCCTCACGGATGCAACTGCCGAAGGACTGGCGGAAGTCTTCAGAACCGAGCGCACCCCCGCACCGACACATCTCAAGCAACGCTGCCGCGCCTGTTCGCTGAAGGATCTTTGTCGCCCTGACGCAGTCAGCAGGCCAGCAGCGGCTTGGCGTCGGCGCGTAGCCGCATCCATCCTGGCGGACGTTCCTTGAGCGCGCCATGAAAAAGCTGCTCAACACTGTCTACATCACAACCGAGGGCGCCGGCCTGCGCAAGGATGGCGAAAACCTAGTCGCCGACGTTGAGGGGAAGGAAAAAGCCCGCATACCGCTGCACATGCTGGCGTCCGTCGTCGTATTCGGCGCCATCTACATCTCGCCTGGACTGATCGGCGCCTGTGCCGCAGCCGGCATCTCGATCGTTTTGCTCGATCGCAACGGCCGATTTTCTGCGCGCGTCGAAGGTCCGGTGAGCGGCAATGTGTTGTTACGCCGCGAACAGTATCGCGCGTCGGATAAGCCGGAAGAGATCATCCGCTCGATCGTCATGGGCAAGGTTGCCAACCAGCGTTCGGTATTGATGAGAGCGCTGCGTGATTATGGTTCCGGCATGGACGATGCGAGGCGCAACAGCCTGTCCAACGCCGTTTCCCGGCTCGCACATATTCTCCGTCGCGTGGAGCACTCTGACAAGTCGGGTGAAATGATGCGCGGCTCAGAAGGCGAGGCGGCCAACGTCTACTTCTCGGTCTTCGACCATCTCCTCCGCATACCCGAACCCGACATGCGCTGGAAGGGTCGTTCGCGGCGACCGCCTCTCGATCCATTGAATGCACTTCTGTCGTTCTTCTACACACTCCTCATCCACGACTGCCGCAGTGCATGTGAAAGCGTTGGACTCGACCCAGCTGTCGGTTTTCTTCACCGTGATCGGCCTGGACGCCCCAGTCTTGCACTAGACTTGATGGAGGAGTTACGCCCGGTACTGGCTGATCGGATCGCTGTATCACTCATCAACCGCCGTCAGCTGACATCGACGGATTTCGAAGCCCGCGAAGGCGGTGCTGTTCTGTTGAGCGAAGACGGGCGCAAGTGCGTGCTGACGGCGTGGCAGGAGCGCAAGAAGGAAGAACGCGCACATCCCTTTCTAGAGGAACGCATCCCGATCGGACTCGTGCCCTATGTACAGGCACAAATGCTGGCGCGCCATCTGCGTGGCGACCTTGACGCCTATCCGCCCTGGTTCTGGAAGTAGATGGCCGATGCTGGTCCTGGTCACATACGACGTGCAGGTCTCGGGTGCTGGCGGCGCAAAGCGCCTGCGCCGGATTGCAAAGGCCTGTCGAGACTATGGCCAGCGCGTGCAATACTCCGTCTTCGAGATCGAACTCGAACCCGCCCAATGGGTTCGGCTTAAGGCGCGTTTGGAGAAAATCATCGATCCGTCAGTCGACAGCCTGCGCTACTATCATCTGGGTGCAAATTGGGAGCGCAAAGTCGAGCAATTCGGCGCCAAGCCCTCGGTTGATCTGAACGGACCACTCATCGTCTAGGCGGCGGCTCGTGCCTTTTCCAGAGCGCGAACCTGAAGCGTGTCGTGAAATGCCGGGATGTTCGCGCTCATGGAAGCTCTTTGAGATTGTGAAGACTATTCAGAGCTGGGCGGTGGACCCGTCTACGGTAGACCCGAACCGCGCCTGGGTTCGCGCAGTCGCGCATATTTGCCTTTTTTGCCCATGGGGTTAAGTATCGCCCGTCGCGCCCTTCGCGGGCGCGTGGATCGAAACGCCTTCGCGAAGCCATCGAGGAAGTCATAGAAGCGTCGCGCCCTTCGCGGGCGCGTGGATCGAAACCAGGCCGCAACCGGCGCGAGATCCGGCGGAACCGGTCGCGCCCTTCGCGGGCGCGTGGATCGAAACAGCTCGTTGGCGCGCATGTTGGCGTTGAGTTGCTGTCGCGCCCTTCGCGGGCGCGTGGATCGAAACTATATCGGACGTGACGAAGGCGAGGCGCCCGGATGGTCGCGCCCTTCGCGGGCGCGTGGATCGAAACTGCAATCGCGCCTTCGACATCGGTTGCTGTGACGGTCGCGCCCTTCGCGGGCGCGTGGATCGAAACCACTATAAGGACGGCAGTAGTTCGGCATTCGATGTCGCGCCCTTCGCGGGCGCGTGGATCGAAACACGCTGCCCGAGCCTGGATCGCCCTTGCTCCCGCGTCGCGCCCTTCGCGGGCGCGTGGATCGAAACCTGATCGACCCCGAAAACGGCGTTGTCCAATTCGGTCGCGCCCTTCGCGGGCGCGTGGATCGAAACTCGATAACGGCTATTCGGCAGCACGAACGGCTGAGTGTCGCGCCCTTCGCGGGCGCGTGGATCGAAACCACATTCCGACATCATGTCGGGCCGCGCGTACTCGTCGCGCCCTTCGCGGGCGCGTGGATCGAAACGCCGATTGCCTGATCCGCATTTTCGACACCGCCGGTCGCGCCCTTCGCGGGCGCGTGGATCGAAACCCCGCCCTGATCGGGGGCGTGTTTACCGGCCAGCGTCGCGCCCTTCGCGGGCGCGTGGATCGAAACTCAAATCACGCAACGGCATGACGACGGGCCCGCGAGTCGCGCCCTTCGCGGGCGCGTGGATCGAAACGTGAAAGCCGCGGAAATGCTTGGTTATGAATGCGTGTCGCGCCCTTCGCGGGCGCGTGGATCGAAACCCCTCAACGACGGAACATGCGCGCGATCGCAGCGTCGCGCCCTTCGCGGGCGCGTGGATCGAAACCGCTCGTGTTCAAGCTCTGCCGCCTCTCGCGTCGGTCGCGCCCTTCGCGGGCGCGTGGATCGAAACCGTTCTGAAGCAAGATGAAAGTAGTGCCCTCCTGTCGCGCCCTTCGCGGGCGCGTGGATCGAAACGTCCCGTCGTAGGTGACGCCCGTCGCAGAAAAGCGTCGCGCCCTTCGCGGGCGCGTGGATCGAAACCCGCGCCGCAGCGCTTGCCGGTCCTCGGCTGGCGTCGCGCCCTTCGCGGGCGCGTGGATCGAAACTTTCCAGAGCGCGGCGAGCCGATTGCAGTAGCCGTCGCGCCCTTCGCGGGCGCGTGGATCGAAACTCAGTGTTCGCCGACGACATCGGCTTGACGGAGGAGTCGCGCCCTTCGCGGGCGCGTGGATCGAAACTTGAGACGTGGAGGGATCGCAGGACGCGGGACAGGTCGCGCCCTTCGCGGGCGCGTGGATCGAAACAAGTACATCTGCGCCCAGCCCTTCGCGGGCGCGTGGATCGAAACATTGACGGCGCGACTGTGGCACAGGGCGGCGGCTCGTCGCGCCCTTCGCGGGCGCGTGGATCGAAACTTCATTTCAGATCGAGTGCAGCCCCTGTATTGCAGTCGCGCCCTTCGCGGGCGCGTGGATCGAAACAGGATAACCGCCTCGAGGTGCAGGTTATTGCATGGGGTCGCGCCCTTCGCGGGCGCGTGGATCGAAACATCCGAAGCAGGCCATAGCGTTCGACACAGAGGCGTCGCGCCCTTCGCGGGCGCGTGGATCGAAACCTCCCTAGACTTGGCCGCCGGTGCCGGTCACCGGCGTCGCGCCCTTCGCGGGCGCGTGGATCGAAACGCCTTCGCGAAGCCATCGAGGAAGTCATAGAAGCGTCGCGCCCTTCGCGGGCGCGTGGATCGAAACGTCTGTGATACGTATGGCTGGTCCACCGTCTCGTCGTCGCGCCCTTCGCGGGCGCGTGGATCGAAACAACCTGTCGTCGCAATTATCTTGAACTGTCCCATGTCGCGCCCTTCGCGGGCGCGTGGATCGAAACCCGTCAGGTGACGCGCATCACATCGCCAAGATCGAGTCGCGCCCTTCGCGGGCGCGTGGATCGAAACTAATTCAATCCTCCGTTGCCACAAATGCGATAAGGTCGCGCCCTTCGCGGGCGCGTGGATCGAAACGTTGATCCGAAGACCGCCAAGGAAGCGCAACAGGTCGCGCCCTTCGCGGGCGCGTGGATCGAAACCGACACGCGGATCGATCAGCTTGCGACCGTAGAGGTCGCGCCCTTCGCGGGCGCGTGGATCGAAACCCGCAAGTCGGCGCTGTTGGCGCGGATCTGATTGTCGTCGCGCCCTTCGCGGGCGCGTGGATCGAAACGATGCGGTCTTTAACCAGCAGACGCCAGTCCACGGTCGCGCCCTTCGCGGGCGCGTGGATCGAAACTCTGTATCTATGCGATTTGTTATCCGCGCAGCACGTCGCGCCCTTCGCGGGCGCGTGGATCGAAACGCCTCTGCACTCGGCTTGCGAACCCACGGACGGCGTCGCGCCCTTCGCGGGCGCGTGGATCGAAACATTGCTCATCGTCCGATGCGGCGGCTTTGATCGAGTCGCGCCCTTCGCGGGCGCGTGGATCGAAACGAAACGCCTGCCAAGATTAGCCGGTCAGCACCTGGCGTCGCGCCCTTCGCGGGCGCGTGGATCGAAACAACGCCGGAACAACCCTGCAACTCTGCATGACAAGTCGCGCCCTTCGCGGGCGCGTGGATCGAAACCCAGACACTGCGTCAGCGTCCGGTTCGTGCCTGCGTCGCGCCCTTCGCGGGCGCGTGGATCGAAACAACAAACAGTGACCTACTTGATGGTCACTGTGCCGTCGCGCCCTTCGCGGGCGCGTGGATCGAAACGTCCACTAGCGTCCCTGGCTGGGGCGGAGGCGAGTCGCGCCCTTCGCGGGCGCGTGGATCGAAACTCGCGTGGAACGCGGCCAACAGCGCCCAATGCAAGTCGCGCCCTTCGCGGGCGCGTGGATCGAAACACGACACGGACTATCAGGCGGCCGGGCGCTGATGGTCGCGCCCTTCGCGGGCGCGTGGATCGAAACTCGCCCGTCAATCAGGGCCTCAACGCGATTGGCGAGTCGCGCCCTTCGCGGGCGCGTGGATCGAAACAGTACAATTCGAGCGCCGCACATGTTTACGCTCGTCGCGCCCTTCGCGGGCGCGTGGATCGAAACTGGCAAAGGGAATTGCAGCACATTGGACAGCAAGAGTCGCGCCCTTCGCGGGCGCGTGGATCGAAACAACAGCGGCGGAGCGCCGAAGGGCTCCAAAACGAGTCGCGCCCTTCGCGGGCGCGTGGATCGAAACGATCTAGTTAGAGCGCCCATGCCGTGAGCCAGTAGTCGCGCCCTTCGCGGGCGCGTGGATCGAAACAAGCCGGAAGATCACGCCTATTTTCGGCAGTACGGGTCGCGCCCTTCGCGGGCGCGTGGGTCGAAACCTCGTACGCGCGGCGCTCCTCGTCGCCAGCACGGGTCGCGCCCTTCACATTGGATACATCCGAACCGCCGGTGCTCCGAACGCGGTTTTGGCTCGCACGAAGACGCCTTGGCGGCCTTAGGGCGTCGGCAAGCCTTTATTGGATGGAACCCCAATGGAACTCCACAGCAAATGCTGCCAGCTTTATTTTTGCGTAACTACTTGATTTTATTGGTGACCCCGACAGGATTCGAACCTGTGACCCTCAGATTAGGAATCTGATGCTCTATCCTGCTGAGCTACGGGGCCTTAAATCCGGCGGCCGGATGGCCGGGGAAAATTAGAACGTTACCTGAACGCCCAAAGAGCGCCCTAAAAGACCGACCACATGCAGGTCTGGGATCTATCTCCGGCGGGCTCCACTCCACCGAACCATTGAGCCGGGAAGCTTTTTGAGCCGGCTAAGGCCGAGCGTCAAGGCCGGTTGGCCGGACCGCCGGTGAAAGTGATACGTTAGCGGGCTGGTAAAAAAAAGTCTGGCATAATACCCATATTCATGGGGGCTTGGCCCGCACCCTGACATACCGGTCTGCATACCTTCTTCTTTAGCATTTCTTGGAACAAATGCCGTCTGGGAGCATTCTGGTGTAGTTTAACGTGTAAGTTATCGGCTGCTTTGACCAGTAAATGCGTAGCGACCATGAGGCCTGATGCCAGAGATCGTCCGGTCACGCCTGCCACCTCACCGGCGGGCGTGGAGGGAATCGGGAGTGGCGCCAGTGTGCGCGTGCGGGATTCCGGTTCGGCATCCACCGGGCATGCGGGAGACGCCGATCCGGCACGGCCACAGGGATGGCGGGCAGATGCCGCGGACCGGTGCGCGCAAGCACGCGATACCCATTCCGAACTCCCTGCGAGCGAGACCTCCGATTTCTCGCACCACGAACCGGCTTTGCACGATGCGCGCGGCGCTGCGGATGGGATCCTCGCAGGCATCGATCTCAATCCTCAGGACGCCGTTCCAGGGTCTGACGGCCAGCTACAGTGTGCGCTTATCTGGTGTCCGGAAGTGCCAGGAGGCACACGCTTCGCACTCATCCGCCGATACGAAAACGGCGAAACGGTGAAGCTCGAGAGCGGCGTGCTGTTCGAGTTGGCACCCTCGCTCAATCTGGCGCGCCTCAGGCAACGCGGCGCAAAGTTGGGCGCGAACGAAGTTGTCCTTATCCTGCCTCAAGCTTGTGCCTCATTGGATTGACATGGAATGCATCACGCCCGGAATCGCGGCCGGGAAAACCGTCTCGCGGCTATGAAAATGCAATGCTGGCGACAGGCTGGACATGCCAATGTGGCGCGGAACCGCCCTCAACTCAAAATATAAAATGGTCAGGCCCGGAGACATCATCACGCGATGCGCGATGACAGCGAAACGCGTTACGCTGCCAGCATTCGGACTTGCTCTGGCAGCCGCGATTGCAGGTGCAGACGCGCATGGCGCACAGCGCTTCAGACTGTCTGAAGCTGCGGCGGTCGACACCGGATCGACGGATACGCCCATTGCAGCGGCTGCCACGTTGCCTGCATTGCCGCTGCCACATCCCAAGCGCGCAAGCGCGTCCCGCCGCGCTGCATATGCTGCAATGCTGGCGACCTGGCGAACGCAGCGGCAACACTGGGCGGGCGTCGAAGAGAACGCCGCCATTAAGCCTCTCAACCCCGAAGGACGCATGGGGCGCAATACGACCGTTAGCGCCGCACCTTCAGCGCCAGCCAGCACAGCAATGGCGCCACCACCGACGCGGACGGCGCCGGCTCCCCAGTCACCACCAGGCACCGGTCGCGATCGTGCAACCTCTGAGGCTGGCGCCAGTGCAACAGCCCAGCACCCACCTTCCTCGCGCGATGTCGCACAGTTACCGGCGAGGACCTCCACGCCTGCCGGCACGGGTGACCCAGGTGGCGCGGAAGTCACTCCATCCGACACGTGGACGGCGCAGGAAGTTGCGGACGCTGAGCAGCAATGCGAGAGCCTGCTGGATGGTGTCGCGGCAGAGGCCGACAGATTGCAACCGCTTCACCGGGGCAGCTGCGGCACGCCGCAGCCACTACGCCTGAGGCGAATAGGCAGCGGCGCGGGCCTGGCAATCGAACCTGCCGCAACGACAAACTGCGCGGTGACCGCGCGACTCTACCAGTGGCTCGAGACCGTCGCGCAACCCGCCGCCAAGCGCGTGCTCGGCTCGCATATCGTCAAGCTGCGCAACGCCTCATCGTACATGTGCCGCAACCGCTATAACGATCCGGCGCAGAAAATCTCCGAACATGCTTTCGCCAACGCGCTGGACATTTCCGCGTTCGAGCTGGCCGATGGGCGCACGATCGACGTGAAGCGCAACTGGGGTCTTGTGATCGAAAGCGAGGAGGCCACGCGTTTGGCCCAGGCTGCCGCGATGGCGGCGACCAAACCGGATAAGCCGAGTGGCCTTGGCGCACGCTCCCTCACGCACGCAATCACTCAAGTGAAAGCGGAAAAACAAGTAAAAGCGGAAGAAAAGCCGCGCACCGCCGAACCTCGCCCCAGCGAGACTGCCGAGCTCACGTTCCTCAAAGAAATTCATAATCGGGCTTGCGGCATCTTCAGCACCGTCCTCGGACCGCAGGCCAATCGGGCGCACCACGATCATTTCCATTTCGATCTCAAGCAGCGGCCCGGCGCAGCCTATTGCGAATAGGCTTGCTGAACGCAGGCCAATTGCGTCCGGCATGGCACGGCGGTCGCCCGCGAACGGTTGCGCGCCGCCAACGTGACGAATCCAATTCCGCACAACAACAATCTTAGCGTGTAATACCTTCAGTCGGCAACAGCTGCCGCACGACGATCCGTCGGCGCGCCGCACTCCGCCGCACTCGAAGCGTCAACACCGCAATATGCGGGTATAACAATGCCTGTTCGCTGCTGGATCTGCGCCTGTTGCCTCTCCCCCGCACATTAAAACTTACAATCTGATTGTGCATTTCGGCAGAACAATGTTGTATGTAGGCTGATATTAACCATCTTGCACTACCACTGCGTGCACATGGTCCTGGGGGATATTCAGATGGCAAATATTCGGATCGAGCGATTGCCTATTGAGAAGTTCTACCTGGGCTACCTGGGGTTCGACCATCTTCAGCTGGTGCTTGAGCAAGACAGCCTTACCTCCGTACCCATACCGCAGGAGGGGTGGTACGTGATGGAAGGTCTGCGGCTTGTGAGCGGCGGTGAAACAAAGCTCGGCGTCTTCGGCGAACACGGCAACATGACGCTGCAATGGGCCAACAGTGGACTTACCGGCGCCGAGCTGGAGGCGGCTATTGGCACGCCCGAAACGCGCGGCAGCCGCATCATTTCCGTCAGCGACCCGCAGACCACCTGGACGCAAATGGCCAATCACGCATCGGGCATTGCGGACCAGTATTACGACTACAATGGCTATGGCAGCGCGGGCAGTCTGTCGCCGACGCTCAACTCGACGAGCTTCATCGCCTCGGCACTCTATGCAGGCGGCATCGGCATCACCGACAACCTGCCGAACAGTCTGCGTTTTTCGCCCGGAATGGAAACCCTGCTCGGCGGCAACGGCGATGACCTCATGCGCATACAGGCGCAGTTCACCGCGGTATTCGGCGGCTATGGCCAGGATCTTCTGCAGGGCCTCGACGATCCCACTCGGATTGACCGCATGTATGGCGGCGCCGACAACGACCTGTTCAGTTGGTCGCAGGGCAAAAACTACCTGCATGGCGGAGACAGCTCGTGGAGCTACGCCGAGGATGGGCTGGATACGGTCAACTACGCGGGCGCCGGTGACGTCTACATCGAGCTGGTACAGGGCTGGGTGGAGCACAAGACGCCCCAATACATGGCAATCTTCAACACGGGTATCGATTATCTGCTTTCCATCGAGCGGCTGGTCTGGGACGACGATTCCAGCAACACGATCACCACCGGGCCCGGCGTCGAACTGATCGAAACACCCTTGTCGATCTACATGGGTGGCGAGAGCGCCGGCGCCTCGCAAGGCACGGGCGACACCATCGATTTCAGCGCTTCGACGACGGGGCTCGTCATCAACCGCGCAACCGACAGCGCGCATTTCGTCAGCGCCCCGGAACAGAAAGGTGAAGGCGGCATCTGGATCGATTCGGTCGAATGGGTGATCGGCACCTCGGGCGATGACATGATCTATGCGAATGCCAGCCTGCGCGGCACCGAAGGTGGCGAGGGTGACGATTTCATCGACGTGCATCTGATCGGCGCGTTCTCCGGCGCCAGCCCGCAAGGCTACGACGTCGAGGTCGACGGTGGCCCCGGCGCCGATACGATCATCGCAAATGCGGGGCGCACTCTCATCAGCGGCGGTGCCGGCTCCGACATGATTGTCACCTCGGCGATGACCAGCGGCGAGACAACGACGGAAATTTTCATCGAGAACGCAGACTCTGATGACAAGCTTTATGTCCCCTACAATTACTTCAACGAGTCTGGCGAGGGTTACGATGGTTCCAAGCTGATGCAGCTGACGGGTGCAATCGGAACCTACGATCAGATGGTGAACCAAGGATGGGAACTCGCCTTCGCGTCACGCCTGCGGATCGATATATGGACAAATACTGACGAGATCGCCGGTGTTATCGACTTTGCAGGCTCCATCACCTACCGCATCGATGGATCCGACCTCATCATCACGCTCCTTCAGGGCGAGCGCGTGCCAGAGGAGGTGGTGATCGACGATACGGGCGCAACCGAGTTACGTCAGACGAACAGTCTTCTCCTCGATACAGAGACGACGATCCGCGTCGTGGATTTCCAGCTTGGCGATCTGGGCCTCCAGTTCATCGAACCGGGCGCAGCCATCACGCAGCAAATCAACGGGCAAACGTATGCCGGCTTCGAGAACTGGGACGCCGCCGTGCTTGAGCTCAACAAACCGATGCTGGATCCATTCCCCGACGCTCCGACCGCGCCGGCCAGCGATCCGAACGATCCGGCAAATGCGCCGCCTCCCCCAGTGCACGAGCAAGGAACGGACGGCGCCGATCTCATCGCGCTGAACGTACCCTCCCGCGTTAATGCCGGCGATGGCAACGATACGATCACCTCAACCGGCAAAAACGACGATACGATCGACGGCGGCGCCGGTGACGATACGATGGCCGGTGGCGGTGGTGACGATCACTATTACGTCGATAGCCCGGGCGACGTCGTGATCGAGAGCGTGAACGAGGGTCTCGACACCGTTATCTCGAATATCGATTACACTCTGGCCGCCAATGTCGAAAATCTCACGCTCGCAAACCTGGCGCTCCTCGGCACAGGCAACGGGCTCGCCAACCGGATTGTCGGCAATGCGGAGGCCAACACGCTCGTCGGGCTCGATGGCAACGATACGCTGTTTGGTGGAACCGGCGACGATATCCTGATCGGCGGCGAGGGCAGCGATACCTACAGCTGGGTGCGCGGTGATGGCAACGACACCATCATCGACACCGGGACCGGGGCCACCGACATCGACACTCTATACCTGTTCCAGAACGTCTCCCCGGATGATCTCAGCGCCATCCGCCTCACATCCCAGAGCGACGATCTGATCCTCCTGGTTCGCGGCGGCGGCCAAATTACGCTTACCGACTCCTTCACCGGAGCGGGCATCCCGATCGAGCAGATTACTTTCGAGACGGGCATCGTCTGGACCACCGCGGAGATTAGCGCACTGGCACAGTCGGCTGACCTCATCGATGCGCCTCCTCCGAACGCCCATGATGACGAAGGGCTGGTCTACGGCGGCATCGATCATGTGCTGGTCGCCGAAGCGCTGCTCGCCAACGATTCCGATCCCGCCGGCGGACCGCTGACGATCCAATCGGTCTATGACGTGAGCGTCGGCAGCGCAACGGTGACGGCTGAAGGAAACGTGGCGATGGACCTGCCGCCCGGCTACGAAGGAGAGGTTCGCTTCCGCTACACAGTCGCCAATGCATCCGGCGCCACCGCAAGCGCCCTGGCCCTGGTGACGATTGTTGCCAATGCCGCCCCCGTGCTGGCAACCACGCTGTTCGAACAGACTGCAAGTGCAGGCGCTCCGTGGAGCTTCACGCTTCCCGACACCCTCTTCAGCGATGCCGACGGTGATGTCCTCGCATACTTCGCAACGCTCGCCGACGGCAGCGAGCTGCCCCCCTGGCTGATGTTCAACCGCGCTGCCTTGACGTTCACGGGCACGCCGCCTTCCGGGGCTGCCGGGCCATTGGAGATACGCGTCGAAGCCTATGACGGATTTGTCGTCTCCGACGCGACCTTCACGCTCAACATAGACGGCGGGGTGCAGGATCCAGACCAGACGTTCGTCGTCACCAGCAATGATGACGCGTACGTCGGCGGCAGCGGCAACGATACATTCACAATCCTCGGCAACAGTACCGGCCATCACGTCTTCATTGGCGGCACCGGAACCGACACGATCCTGGGCAGCGCCTGGAACGACACGCTGGGCCTCGCCAACGTCGCTGGCAACCTCGACGGCATCGAGGCGATCGACATGGGCGGCGGCTACGACAAGATCCTGCTCACCAGCGGCGACGACTCAATCGACCTTTCCGGCATCGCCGTCAGCGGGGTGGAGCTGATCGATGCCGGCGCAGGCAATGACACCGTCACAGGCTCGGCGGGCAACGACGTGATCCGCGGCAACGCCGGCGACGACCTCCTTTCAGGAGGTGATGGCGACGACACCTTCACTATTCTTGGCAATCCCGAGGGCTTCGACGTCTTCATCGGCGGCGCCGGAACCGACACGATCCTGGGCAGCGCCTGGAACGACACGCTGGGCCTCGCCAACGTCGCTGGCAACCTCGACGGCATCGAGGCGATCGACATGGGCGGCGGCTACGACAAGATCCTGCTCACCAGCGGCGACGACTCAATCGACCTTTCCGGCATCGCCGTCAGCGGTGTAGAGCTGATCGATGCCGGCGCAGGCAATGACATCATCGTCGCGAGCGCTGCAAACGACATCCTCATGGGTGGGTTCGGCAACGACACATTCGAGTTCCGATCCGGTTTCGGGCACGATACGATCGTCGACTTCGATACCGGGCCGGGAACAGCGCACGACCTCGTCGACCTGACGGACGCCGGCGTCTCCGACTTCTCCGCGGTTCTCGCGGCAGCCAGCGATGTGAACGGCGATACCGTCATCGCGCTGGACGAGTCCCACTCCTTGACGCTTGTCGGTGTCAGCCTGCATCAACTGACTGCCGACCATTTCCATTTTGCCTGAAGGCATCGAGGCGAGAGCTTGAGGCACGAGGCGCCGGAATATACGAGCCGGGAGACCTGGCGCCGAAGAAAATCGGCGCGCGGCAACGGGGCGGGCTGGGCGCGCCCGATGAACCGCGCGAGCGACCAACGACGTACAGATTGCACGCGGCGTATCGCCCTCGTCTGCGCGGCGATGTGGGTCTTCGCCACCCTGGACGGGCCTGCGATTGCCCACGAGCCAGCCAGCGGTTCTGAAGAAGGCTGCGCGCTTTCCGCCCGCTCCGCGCCGCGCGCGGTGGTTCGCGTAATCGATGGCGCGACGCTAGCACTCGACGATGGCACACAGGTGCGCCTTATCGGCGCGCTCGCACCGACTTCGCTCGATGTAGCACCCACACCAGGATTCCGCGATGAGCGGGGCGGCGACGGACATGAACAGAATGCGGCAAGTTCAAAGCCACCGACAACAGGAAGCGCGTCCGACTCCTGGCAACCTGCGGTCGCCGCGCGCCAAGCGCTGGAGAAGCTCGTCGAAGGACATAGCGTGACACTGGCGACTGCGGGACGCCCGCGAGATCGCTACGGCCGCATGCTCGCACATGTGTTCGTCGATAGGGTCGATGGTGGCGCTGTGTGGCTGCAAGGTGCGATGCTGGCGGCGGGACATGCACGCGCCTACGGGATGCCCGACAACTTCGCCTGCATGGATGCGCTGCTGGCAGCCGAGGCCCCTGCGCGTGGCTCAGGCCGCGGGCTTTGGGCGAACCCGGCCTATTCCGTCCGCTCCGCGGCGCATACACAGATCTTGAAACGCCTGCGCGGCACATACCAGATCGTCGCCGGCCGGGTGCACGGATCGCAGCGGGCAAAGAGCGGCTGGATCTACATCAATTTCGGCAGCCGCTGGCGCTTCGACTTCTCGGCGTCGATCGCGCCCGGAATCTCTCGCGCACACCCTGCCTGGGCCGCCCGGCTCCTTGACCTGAAGGGACGCCAAGTACGCGTGCGCGGCTGGATCGAACTGCGTAACGGCCCATCAATCAATATCGAGCATCCCAGCCAGCTGGACATCATCGACACGGCGACACCTGCGCGCTCGGCTCCGCCAGCCATGAGCGCTTATTGAAGCTGCGGGCCGCCTGCGCACGCGGAGCCGATCTCAAGGCGATGCGTGAACGCGGCGCGCTGCCTTGCCATTCAACCGCGCCAGATCCGCGGCTGTGTCGACATCGGCCAGCTCGCGCACGAAGGCAACGCGCCGCGTAGCAAAGTTCGCCATCGTATCGGTCAACGTACGTTCGCTCGACCAGCGCACGCCAGCGAATGCAGGCAGGGATTTCGGGCTGCGCCACTCGCCAACCAGCCAATAGCCGCCGTCGGGCGCCGGTCCAAGCACAGCATCGGCGCGGCCCAGCGCACTGAATGCGGCTGCGATATCATCAGGGCGCACAGCGGGGCAGTCGGAGCCGATGATCACGACCGGGCCCGGCGGCAAACGATCGAAGAGCACCTGCATGCGCCGCCCGAGATCACCCTGGCCCTGTGGACGTCGCAACACGGGTGCTGCGGGCCAATAGCGGCCGCCAGCTGCCGTGTCGGGGGCGATGGCCAGCACCGTTTGCCAGCGCGGATCGGCGCCGAGCCGTCCCACGACCGCGGAGCTGGCATGACGGTAGAAGAACGTGGCGCCCACCACACCGATCTCGCGTGCCAGTCGCGTCTTCACGCGACCTGCCTCCGGCGCCTTGACCATGATAACGAGACGACGGCGCCAGCTTGCGGCATGGCTGCGCAACTGACGCGCACTTTCCTGACGGGGGGTGGCCTTGCGGGTATCGGGACGGTTCACCCGCAGACGCGGTAGTGACTTCAGCCTAGGCGAGCGGGATATACGCGTAGCCATTGCCGTCCTTCTCGATACGCCCCGCACCGGGCATGCCATAGTGATAGCCGGTGATGATCGACTTATCGGAAACAACGCGATCGAACATGCGGCGGCGGCTCGCCTCTGCCATCTGCGGATCGGCATCGAAAACGGCGTGCCAGCCGGGATTGCGCGCGAACAGCGCGGGTACGTTCGTAATGTCGGCGAGCACCACGAGCTGATCCTTACCCGAGCCCAGTAGATAAGTCGTGTGGCCTGGCGTATGGCCGTACGCGGCGACCGCAATGACGCCCGGCGCGACCTCGGCGCCGTCCTCTATGCGCTTGATGTTCTGCCACTTGGGAAAGGTCGCCTGGATGCGTTTGACAAGACCCTGGCGGTTCTCGGGAAGCTTGGCGAGTGTACCGGCATCGGTCCAGTAGGCATATTCGGCATTGGGTACGATAATCTCGGTATTCGGATAGATTTGCGCGTTGGTTTCCTTTTCCATCAGGCCGAAGATGTGATCGGGATGGAAATGCGTCACCACGATCATGTCGATCGTCTTGGGATCGATGCCGGCGGCGGCCATGTTGGCGGCAAGCTTGCCGGCTGTGGGCGCCAACTGCGCGCCCGTGCCAGCGTCGAACATGATGGTCTTGCCGCCCGACTTCACGACCGTCACCGTGAATGGGATCGTGACCTTGTCGTCCGGTAACCCGGCAGCGGCGAGCGCGGCCTTTGTCTCATCAATGGTGGCGTTCCGGATGAAGCCCGGATCGTGCGGCTTCAACCACTGACCATCCGAGATCGTCGTCACCTCGATATCGCCGACCTTGAAGTTGTAGAACCCCTTGGCCATCAAATCCGCTGCGGCCTTGCTCTCGGCGAAGACGATCCGTCCATCAAGGCTCAACACAGAAGATGCGGCTGCGGCTGAGACAATGAAGCCTCTGCGAGATATGCTTGATTGGCGTGTCATCCAAATCCCCATGGGTTTGAAGAATTCTGGTGTGGCATCAGCAGTGCACAACGGCGTCTCACATCGTCGAAATGCGACCGCCACCTTTCGCGGCAGCGCGCGCGTCCGCAGCATGCGATTGCGGACCGGCATAAACGCGCGCAATCATCGCCGGTGAGGCGCCACATGCATATAGTGCGAGGCTCGCCTGATTGCGAAAGATGCGCCGCACATACCCTTCCTGGCGATAACGCTCCGCGCTGGTGGTGGCGGGCGTGTGCAATGCCGTCAAACGACGCCGACCCAGGCGGCGGACGATGTCCACGTCCTCCATCAAGGCCACGTCTTTATAGCCGCCGATCTCGTCATAAAGGCGACGCGGGATAAGCAGGCCCTGATCGCCATAGGGCAGAGCGAACAACGATCGGCGCAACGCAACCAGACTTTCCACCACGCGGGGCAACATCCCCCGATCGTCCAGCGCAAAGCGGAACGTCGCTGCACCGAGCGGCGCATTGCCTGTATCGACGCGCCCCATAAAGGCAACCGCTTCCAGACCCCAATCGGTGGCCAGCACCGTGTCGGCGTGCAGGAACAACAACCAGGGTTGGCGCGCGCGGCGGGCTCCCGCCAGCAACTGGCGACCGCGGCCCGGCTCCGTGGTCAAAAGGACCGCGCCGGCCTGATCGACGATCCTGGTCGTGCGATCCGTCGAGCCGCCGTCAACGATGATGACCTCACGCACGACTCCCTCGACAGCGGACGGCACCAGCGCGGTCAGGCAAGCGGCCAGATGCCGCTCCGCGTTCAAGGTTGGGATGACGACAGAGATCATTGCAAACATGTGGCATGCCCGACGACCTGCAACAACCGGAAGATCCCGGTTTGCCTGCGTCTGCCCGAGGCTTGTGCACCAAGGCTCTTTTGTTCTATATTTGTTCTGGAATGATCGCCCCCTGCCAATAGACGCGACGCGGAGAGGTCCGTACATGCACGGCGAGCATGACGAGTGGGATGACAACACGAGTGCTTCAGGCGCGACCGAGCATATCGGACCGGTCGATCGCGAGCGCCGGCGCGGTCGGGGTGCCGTTTCGAACAGCACGGGGAGGTTCGAGGCGACGGTGCGCTCGGTGTTCGACGATGGCTGGGAGAGCCTCGGTGACCTGCCCGCGTTCACGACACATGTCCAGCATGAGCCTGCGCGAACGATCATCACCTCAAACGACAGTCCCGACATCTCCTTCGACCAGTCGATCAACCCCTACCGGGGGTGCGAGCATGGCTGCATTTATTGCTATGCGCGGCCGACACATTGCTATCTCGGACATTCCGCAGGGCTCGATTTCGAGACACTGCTTTATGCCAAAACCAACGCTGCGGAGCTGCTCGAACGCGAACTCGCCAATTCGCGTTACCTGCCACGCATCATAGCGCTCGGAACCAATACCGATCCCTACCAGCCGATCGAGCGGGAACTCGGCATCACGCGGCAGATTCTCGAGGTGCTGGAGAAAGCACAGCATCCGGTCGGCATCGTCACCAAGTCGGCCTTGGTGATGCGTGACGCTGACATTCTCGGTCGCATGGCGGAGAAGGGACTGGCCAAAGTCGCAATCTCCGTGACGACGCTGGATCGACAGCTGGCACGGGCGATGGAGCCACGTGCTGCCACACCCCCGCGGCGGCTGCAGGCGCTCAAGGCGCTAGCGGATGCCGGCATCCCGACAGCGGTCATGATGGCGCCCATCATCCCAGCACTCAATGACCACGAGATTGAGAGCGTTCTGAAGGCCGCACGCGACTCGGGTGCCAGGGAGGCCGGCTATGTGCTGCTGCGGCTACCTTTGGAGATCAAGACGCTGTTCCGGGAATGGCTTAAGGAGAATGCACCCGGACGTGCCCGGCGCGTCATCAACATCCTCCAGCAAATGCACGGCGGGCGCGACTATGTCAGCCAATTCGGGCTGCGGCAGACCGGCAGCGGGCCATATGCGTTGCAGATCGCACAGCGCTTCCGGCTGGCCAAAAAGCGGCTTGGGCTCAGCGGCGAGCGTGTTTCGCTGAGAACGGACTTGTTCCGCCGCCCAGTTCTCCCCGGCGGACAGCTCGGACTGCTTTGACAGACACCCGGGCGCGTCTCAACCTTGGCGCATGAAGATCAGCGATTCGCGCCTGACCCCAACGTTCGAGCTGGAATCCGTCGAGCTGGCGCTCGGCGGCGGGCCAATCGTGGGCATCGACGAAGCCGGCCGTGGCCCCTGGGCGGGACCGGTGGTGGCGGCCGCGGTTATTTTCGATGCGGAAAAGATCCCCGCCGGGATTGCCGATTCCAAACAGCTCGACGCGGATCAGCGTGAGGTGCTGTTCCATCGCATCAAATCGACCGCGGTGGCCGTCGGCATTGCGATCGCCGACACGGAGCGGATCGACCGCGACAACATCCTCAACGCAACACTCTGGGCGATGGCGCAGGCCGTCGCGCAGCTGCAGGTTCGCCCGCGTCTTGGGCTGGTTGATGGGAACAAGCTCCCGCGCCTGCCTTTCCCGGCCCGGGCGATCGTCAAGGGCGACGCCAAGTGCCTGTCAATCGCGGCGGCCTCCATCATGGCGAAGGTAACGCGCGACCGCATCATGATCGAGCTGGCCCGTTCATGGCCGGGATATGGCTTCGAACGGCATAAAGGATATGGAACACCGGAGCACAAGGACGCCATCGCACGGCTCGGCGTAACTCCGATTCACCGCCGCTCGTTCAAGCCCGTACAGTTGGCGCTTAGCATCGCGTGAAACACAGTGTTGAAATGACAAAACCGCGCAGTGCGTTTTGCATCCGCGCGGTTTTCTCTGTTTCAGCGAAAACCGTCTCGATCAACGCTTATACGAGTGCGCGCGAGCACTACGAGACGCGCGAGCCGTACGATCGCGATGGAAGATCGAGCGTACGGCACGATCGGTGCGATGCGCGGTGCGTTCGAACATCTTGGTCAGCGCGCAGGCCGGGCGGGCCTCGCCCCTCTTGGCACCGCCAGCCTGCGAAACAGCCGGCATCATGACGACAGCAAGAGCTGCAACTGCCGCAGCCGTAGTGAACTTCTTGAACATATTGGAAGACCTCCCGAACTTGCAGGTTCCGATTTGATGCATCAACGCGGCAGCGACAATCTCGCGACACGCTCCTCTTTTATGTCTTGGAAAGACCCATATCGTCTTGCTGCGCAACGAAACGTGTTTAATGCGAGATACGTTGTCTGCTCAACAATATTAAGCCAACGGAACAGCCACGAAAAGGACAGCCCCAACGCCTAATTAAATTTCTCTTTGATCTTCAAAACGTTGAGGCATGTTGTCGCGGCGCGCTGCCAGGCAGCCACGACCCAGTTGCTGCCTTTCAATTTCCAAACTTCTGCGCGAGGGTTGTTCAGCTGACATTCAGGTCTGCGCCGTTATGATCCCCATATTGAATGTTGGCGTGGAAGCAGCGGTATATGATGCCAATGTTTCACGTCACCTTCAGCAGTCCTTCCGTTCCGCAAGAATGGCAAACTTGAAGAAAAAGCGGGACGTATAATTCAATCGAGGTAGCCGATGAGCACGATCTTGAAGACCCTCACGACCGCCGCCGTGTCTTGCGGCCTTGCCTTTTCCGTAACGACCAATGCTTCGGCGGCCAGCGCAGGCGCACTCGCCGGTCTCAAGGCAGCTGCGCCGCAGAGCCCCATCGTCGAGGTCGGGCGTCGCCATCACCACCATGGCGGACGTAACGTCGGCCTTGCCATTCTTGGTGCAGCCGCTGCGACGGCCATCATCGCCGGCTCGGCTCGCGCCGACCGCGGGTACTATCGTGACCGCCGCTACGACCGCTGCGAGTTTTATGATTACAAGTGCTCGCGCGGTTATGGGTGGGCCTGCCGCAAGTTCGACAGGTATTGCGACTAGCACGTGCTCATGTTTGAGTGCACACGGTCCAGCACCTTGCTTTGAGCATGCTTTGCGCTGAAGCACTGCTCACGCAAGCGAAGCATGCTCTAGTTCTGGCACTTCGGCCGTCTGGTCGGATTGCATGGCAAACGCGCCGCACTCCCCCTGCGGCGCGTTTCGTCATTTTGCGATGCCGCTTCCTCCTGATTCCGCGTCGCGGAAGCTGCTCCTGCCCCTGACGACCCACTGACGTTAAGCGTTGCATCTGAAAGAACCGCCCTTCCAGTGACACAGGGTCATGCGATGAGGCATGATCGCAAGCGTGCCCAACCACCGACCGATTAACCATTCTTTAAGAAAGCGCGTTCATTCTCTTTTAACCCTGTGTGGATGCGGTCGTCGTTGGGTGTGATCGTGGATCTGTGTCACCTCCGTGAAGTATTAGTGAGTTGTGTCGAATGGGTATGCGTCGCTGTTCGGGTCCGCGTGGACCTGGAGATGTTGTCATTGTCGGAGACTGTCTCGACGAGCTTCGTCGACTACCCTCTCAGAGCGTAGATCTCGTCTTCGCCGATCCCCCCTATAATCTGCAGTTGGACGGGGAGCTCCTGCGCCCCAACAACACGCGCGTCGATGGAGTCGACGACGACTGGGACAAGTTCGCGAGCTTCGCGGACTACGACCAGTTCTCGCGCGATTGGCTTGCCGAGTGCCGACGTGTGCTCAAGCCCGATGGTGCTCTGTGGGTGATCGGCTCGTACCACAACATCTTCCGCCTTGGCACGGCGCTACAGGACCTGGGCTTCTGGATCCTCAATGACATCGTGTGGCGCAAGGTCAATCCGATGCCCAACTTCCGCGGCCGGCGTTTCACCAATGCGCATGAGACGCTGATCTGGGCGACACCGAGCCAGAAATCGCGCTACACGTTCAACTACGAGAGTCTGAAGGCGCTCAACGATGACCTGCAGATGCGGTCCGACTGGCTGTTTCCCATTTGCGCGGGACCGGAGCGGCTTAAGGACGGTAAGGGTCGCAAGGCGCATCCCACACAAAAGCCCGAAGCGCTGCTGCACCGGGTGATCCTGGCTTCGAGCAACGCCGACGACGTGGTGTTGGATCCGTTCTTCGGTACAGGTACGACCGGCGCGGTGGCCAAGCGGCTCGGCCGCCGGTTCATCGGTATCGAGCGCGATCCGGTCTACGCGAAAGCCGCGCGCGAGCGCATCGCGCAGATCGAACCCCTGCCCGCCTCGGCACTCGAGACCCAGCGCTCCAAGCGCAGCGAGCCGCGCGTGCCTTTCGGGACAATCGTGGAACTGGGTATTCTGTCGCCGGGTAGCCAGCTTTTTGATCCCAAGGCCGCCATCAGCGCCGAAGTCAAGGCGGACGGGACGCTCGCGCATCGCGGACGGCAAGGCTCGATCCACCGGCTCGGCGCGGAGGTACAGGGAAAGAGCGCCTGCAACGGCTGGACGTTCTGGCACTTCAAGGACCGCGGGCGGCTGCATCCGATCGACGTGTTGCGCGACAAGGCCAAGCGTCAGCTTGGGCTTGCGGAACTGCCAACGCTGCTCGCGGCGGAATAATCGAGGTCCTTGAGCAGACATCGCGATTGGCGGATGCGTTCCATCGCCCGGCTCAATTGTTGAGCGTGGCATTCGTCAGGCGCCTTCGCATCGCGACGGTCGGCCGGCCCCCGATGCGTTGCCACAATGCAGCGCTGCGCTGCAACATTGCGACCGGCCGCCGCCATCAATTGCCCTTCGACGAGCCTATTTGCTACCGTCGCGGCTGGTACGCAGCCGGCCGTGTCCAACGCTGCTTTGGGCGTACCGGCCGGTGCAGGCTGGCGGTGGTGTGTAGGGGCCAGCCGGCCGGGTAGAGGGAGTGGTGTTCGTGCCGGAAAATCAAGAGCCCGCCGATTTGGAATCCGGCTTGGCCGACCTCTCGGCGATGGTGCTGGCGCCCGCCCGCACGGCAGATGAACTTTTCGCCCGCCTCGACCACGTCTATGCCGCGTTCAACGCAATCGATTTCTCGCGTTACGATGCATACCAACTCGCCGACCGCGCGCCCGCCCTCATCCAGCAACTCTTTCACACCCGCATGGAGCTGCGCGAGCAGCTGCACACATGGCAGCGTGACGGCCTGCTGACCGGTAGGGTCCAAGGAGCCCTGCGCAACATCTTCCGCGTCATGCGCTATGGTGCCGACATGCTGGGCGAAATCGCGATCGGCTTCCGACACCTCACCAACGGCGCGCGTCCGCTCACCGCATTCCGCGGGCGCGACATGAACACACTCATCAACCCTCGCTTCAACGAGCAACGCGATCTGCCGTTCCAATCAGGTGATGTGCTGCTGGTGCGCGGACGGCACCACAACAGTGCGGCGATCGCGCGGATCGGCGATATCGATTCCCAGTACAGCCACCTGGGCATCATCTACGTCGACCCGAAGGGATATAACTGGATCGTAGAGGTGCTGATCGAGGAAGGTGGCATCATTAAACCACTGGAAGAAGCGCTCAACCATGATCTGGGGCGCGCAATCGTACTTCGACACCGCGACGCAGCGCTGGCGCAGCGCGCGGCGTTCATCGCACACGAGCACGTCAAGCAGTCGCTGTCGCGCTACGGCAAGCCGATCCTTTACGATTTCACGATGCGCAACGACGGCATCAAGCGCATGTTCTGCTCCAAGCTCATTCGTTACGCGTTCGAGCGGGCGAGCGAGGGCAAGAGCATTCTGCCCACCTTTCCGACGCGCTTAATGATGACCAACAAGGATTTCTTCAATCGCATCGGCGTTACGGCCGACGTTACCTTCGCGCCGGGCGATTTGGAGCTCGAGCCCGACTTCGATGTCGTTGCTGAGTGGCAGGACTATCGCACAACTGCGTCGCTCCGCCACCAGGACATCGTCATGGACAAGCTGTTCGCCTGGATGGACGCGTATCAGCTGAGGTTCAAGGAAACATTCCTCATCAACATCATGAGCTGGCTTGGACGCCGCGCCGCAGGCTTTTCCAACACGATCAAGTCGATGATCTCCGACGTCGTGCCGAAAGTGCCGCCGCACATGCCAAGACGCACGATCGCGACGATCGTCATGCTGCACCGGACCGCGGATCCACTGATGCACGAGATCGGCGAACTGGAGCTGGAACGCATCGCACTGTTCGGCCATCCGCTACATCCCCGCGAGATCGGCGAATACCTCGAACGGATTCGCGAAAAATCCGCCAACGAGATCGGCTATCTGGTGCCACCGGGATAAGGCATGTTGAGCTAAAGTGTGCAGCGCTTCAGCGTTGAGCGGGCCATAGCGGCCGGCATGATTTTCAATCAAATCCTGGCCGGCTCAAGGGCATGCGCGATCACCTTGCGCATGACGCTCGGCAGCGCTGCATCGGCAAGATCGCGGCGATGGATCCAGCAGCAACGCTCGGGCTCGGACCAGAACGTCAGCTCGGCATCGAGTGGCACGATGGCACGATAGGCGATGAGTTCCAGGCGGAAATGAGTGAAGGTGTGCACGACACGGCCAGGCACCTCCCACCAGGAGGCGCGCACGGGTGCCGCCCGCATTACACCGCTCGATGAGGGTGTGTGGTCGGTCCAGGGTGTCGATGGCACTTCCAGCATGCCGCCCAGCAGACCTGCATCCGGGCGCTTGCGCAATAGCACGTGCCCGTCCTCTCGCAGCGCGAGGAACGCAACGCCCCATCGATTGGGGCGGTCCGGTTTTTCCGCCTTGGCCGGCAGCGCTGTTTCGAGACCCTTGGCAGCGGCCGCGCAATCCGACTGCACGGGACAGACGAGGCATGACGGACTCTTGGGCGAGCAGATCGTTGCACCGAGATCCATCATCGCCTGGGCGAAATCGCCGGGTCGATCGTGCGGGGTGAGCGTCGCGGCAAGGCGCTTCAGCTCGGCTTTGGCCTGCGGCAGCGGCTGGCGCACCGCAAACAGCCGCGCCGTGACGCGCTCCACGTTGCCGTCAACGGGGGTTGCCGGCTCGTTGAAGGCGATTGCCGCAATAGCTGCGGCTGTATAAGGCCCGATTCCCGGTAGCTCGATCAGTCCGACCTGTGTGCGCGGGAATCTGCCGCCGCGGTTGCCTGCAATCTCAATCGCGCACTCGTGCAGTTTGCGCGCGCGGGCGTAGTACCCAAGGCCTGCCCATGCCGCCAGCACCTCGTCGCGATCGGCCGCTGCAAGCGCCTTTACGTTTGGCCAGCGAGCGAGGAACTTGAGGAAATATGGGATGACCGCCTTGACGGTCGTCTGCTGCAGCATGATCTCGCTGAGCCAGACCTTGTAGGGGTCGGCGCGGCGACCGGGCGGGGCGCGCCAAGGCAGGTCGCGGCGCTCGCGATCGTACCAGTCGAGCAGGGCCGCGACCGTGTCCGGGCCTGCCGGACGCAAAGGAAGTTGCTTTCGTGCAACAGCTGACAAATGCGCCCCCAGAAATCGAGCCTGACGCGGCAGCCGGATGATGGCTGGTACGTTCGAATCGTTAACGAGATGTTAAGGGTTCAGAGCGCCGCTGGAAACGAAGCAACGGGATTCGAGGTGTGAAAAGGCTGGACGAAAGGTTAGACGCGGCAGAACGCGCACGCCCTGTAGGTCGGACAGTTGGCGGAGCGTCGTCTGACGACGTCTGGCGGCCCCGCGGTGGCGGACCCAGTGCCCGCGCGATCGCCAGCCTGGTCCCGCGCATCACGCAAAAATCTTTCGAGAAGCACGGTTTTGCGGCGGCCAGTCTGATCATGGACTGGGCCCAGATCGTCGGCAGCGAGAGGGCATGCGACACGCGTCCCCTCAAGCTCAAATGGCCGCGGCCGGTGGAGAAATTCGGCGAAACCGCCGAAAGCTGTGAAGGCCGACCAGGAGCGACGCTGGTGCTCCAGGTCGATCCCGCGGTCGCGCTCGATATTCAATACCAATCGGCGCAGCTCATCGAACGCATCAACGCGTATTTCGGATACCGGGCGGTCGCAAGCCTGCGTCTTGTGCAGGAGACTTTTACACACCATGCCTCGAACGGCCCGAACTTGGCCGTCCCGGTAACACCGGGCGCCGAAGGGCAACGATCGGACAACGTCGCAAAAGGCCGCTCGGGCGCCGATGATGACCCGCTATCGGCGGCACTGGCGCGGCTGGGTGCGACCATCGCAGCGCAAATCCGGGCGCGCAACGCGGATTGATTATCCCGCACGTCGATCACACGTGTTCAGGCAATCGTGATGTCGCCCGGGGCACCGCCCAGAGCATGCTTGGCCGAAGTGTGCAGCGGATCAGCGTGAAAAACATGCAAAAAAACAAGGTGCTGGATCGCGTTCATGTTTCCATCAAACATCAACGCGATCTGGTATGCGTTCAGTTGGCATTCAAGCGGGTTTTGCCTTAATGCATCGACGGCTCCGTGCTATGGGCTCAGCCTGTAGGAGCGGGCCGCGTGGCGTGCACGCCCATTGGGACGAGGCGCCAAAGACCCGACCGAACGAAGGAGCATCACACGTGACTGAGACCGCCGACCGTTCAACTCTCGCCGCCATCACGCGCCGCCGGCTGCTGGCCGGAACGGCCGCGTTCGCCAGTGTCGCGGCGACAGGGCTGACCTCACACGTCGCAATGGCCCAGCGGCGCGGCGCCGGGCCGACCGAGATTCCGGTCGAAGATCTCATGAAGACGGTGGACGGGCTGTCCGACGTCGCTCTGGGTCCGGCTGAAGCAAAAGTCACGATCGTCGAATATGCCTCAATGACGTGCGGCCATTGCAGCAAGTTCCACAACGAGACTTTCCCCAAGGTCAAGGAAAAGTACATCGACACCGGCAAGGTGCGCTTCATCATGCGCGAATTCCCGCTCGACAATCTCGCAGCGGCCGCATCGATGCTGGCGCGGTGTGCTCCGGGCGATAAAGTCTACCCGATGATCGACATGCTCTTCAAAACGCAGCCTGAATGGGCATACGTGCAGGGCAATCCGGTACCGAAGCTGTTCGAAATCGCCAAGCAGGCGGGTTTCACACAGGAAAGCTTCGACAAGTGCCTGACGAACCAGAAGTTACTCGACCAGATTAACGCACAGCGCGCGCGCGCATCCGACCAGTTCGGCGTCTCGGCCACGCCGACGTTCTTCATCAACGGCAAGAAGCTGCAGGGTGCGCCCACCCTCGAGGCATTCGATGCCATGATCGACCCGCTGCTCAAGTAACCGCAGCGCCAGAGGGGGAACTGCAAAGCCTTGCGCATGATACGCGCCATCGCCATCGGCTTGATCTCGGTGATCGGCGCAGGTCTCGCGGCCTGCGCCAATGACCAGATTCTGAGCGTCGGCAACTCTACGCAAGACCCGGTCCCCGCAACCACCGCATCGACCTCGGCCTACGGCGATAGCCGCGGCGCGTCGACGTCGGACGGCGTGCTGGTCAACCCACTCAGCGGCGAGGTCACCGATCGACCGCCGGGCGGGCGCGATGTCATCGCCAATCCATCGGTGGGCGAGATCATGAAGACCGGACCGCTTCCGGAGATGGCGTGGGGCCGCGCGGATGCCCCGGTGACCGTCATCAAGTATATGTCGCTGACCTGCCCCTATTGCCGGCGTTTCCAGCTCGAGGTGTTTCCGGCCTTCAAGAAAGCCTATGTCGACACCGGCAAGGTGCGCTTCATCATTCGCGAATTCCCGATTGGTCGCGCATCCGGCAATGCAACCATCGCGCTACGTTGCGCGGGGCCTGAGAAATACCTCGATCTTTATGAAAAATTCCTCGCGCAACAGGCCTCCTGGGTGTCGCAGGAGGTGCGGCTCGACGCCATTTATGCAGTCGCCCAACAGGTGGGGATGAGCAGAACCCAGTTCGACCAGTGCCTACAGAATCAGGCCATGATCGACGGGTTGAAGTGGATCAAGGATCGCGGACGTACGCTCGGCATCATCGGTACACCGAATTTCTTCGTCGACGGCAAGCTGGTAAAACGGGTGCTATCGCTCGAAGATCTCTCGGCGATGGTCGAAACCGCACTCGCCGCCAAGACCGGCGCCGCCCCAACCACTGCGGCGGCAACGCGCTAGATTGTGTTTCATGGACACACGTAGACAATTCAGTTCTGTGTTTTGAGCATATTTGTCACGCTGAACTGCGTCCCACGTCAGCTAAACATGCTCTAAGCGACGGCGGGTCAGCCCAGCGCTTGGCGTGGACGTGCGACCGCAAAAACTGTGACCGTGTCGGTTGTGTGTGCTTTATCCGCGTTCCGAGTTGCTTGCACATCGATATGTTGCCACATCACACAACGCAGCGTTTCGGCCGAGCACGTGCGCGGCACATGAGAATGGAGCCTTGAAAAACCGCGTCCAATGAAGATCAGCCGCCTCAGATTGATGGGCTTCAAATCCTTCGTGGAGCCGACCGAGCTCGTCATCGAGCCGGGGCTGACGGGCGTCGTTGGCCCAAATGGATGCGGCAAATCGAACCTTCTGGAAGCCCTCCGCTGGGTGATGGGCGAGACGTCGCACAAATCCATGCGTGCGGCCGCGATGGACGACGTGATCTTTTCGGGAACCTCGCATCGGCCGCCACGCATGGCCGCCGAGGTCACCATGTTCCTCGACAACGCGGAGCGGCAGGCGCCGGCGGAATACAACGACCGCGACGCGATCGAGATCACGCGCCGCATCGAGCGCGAAGCCGGCTCGGCCTATCGCATCAATGGAAAGGATGCGCGCGCGCGCGACATCAAGATCCTGTTCGAGGACGCGGCGACCGGCGCGCGTTCGCCCGCATTGGTGCGCCAGGGGCAGATCGGCGAGATCGTCAACGCAAAACCCGAGCAGCGCCGCCGCATCCTGGAGGATGCAGCCGGCATCGCCGGGTTGCACTCGCGCCGCCACGAGGCGGAGCTGCGGCTCAAGGCGGCTGAGACGAACCTTGCCCGCATCAACGACGTGCTGGGACAAGTCACCTCACAGATCGATTCGCTGAAACGGCAGGCCCGGCAGGCGCGACGCTACAAGGATCTGTCGGAAGAGATCCGCAAGCAGGAAGCGCTGCTCGCGCATCTGAAATGGACCGACGCGCAGGCACAGGTCGATCAGTGCGAATTCAATCTGCGCGATGCGCTTGAGACGCTAACCAAGGCGCTCGCAGAGGAGACGCAGTCCCTCAAGCACGAGACAGCATGCGCGGGTGCCCTGCCATCCCTCCGCGAGGCGGAAGCCCAGCGCGCGGCAGCACTGCACCGGCTCAAGGTCGAGGTCGAGACGTTCGAGCGCGAGGCGCAGCAGGCCGCCGACCGGCAGCGGGAGCTGGAAGCGCGCGCACAGCAGCTCACCGCCGATCTCATCCGCGAGGAGACGCTCGTTGCAGAGGCGCGCGACCTGATTGAGCGGCTCGAGGACGAGATCACGGAGCTGCATCAAGCAGATACGGAGGCGGCCGACGCCGAACAGGCAGCGGCTTTAGCGCATCAGGCAGCCGCGGCGGCATTGGCGGCATCAGAAGCGGTGCTGGCCGAGGTGACGCACCGCTCCGCCGAGGCGCGCGCGGCGCGGCGTGCGCTCGAGGCGGCGGCGGCAGAGCGGCGGACCATACGCGAGAAGCTGGAGCGCCAGCTCGCAGCGCTGCACGCGCAGGAGCGCGAGATCGCCTCACACGCGCCACAGAACGATCTGGTTGCGGAATTGAGCGAACTCGTCACCCGTCTCGGCGATGAGATTGCTGAGATCGAAGCGCGCCAGCAGGCCTGCGAGACGCGCGTCGCAGCGCTCTGCGAAGATCTCAAGGCCAAGCGCGCGGCTGCAGAAAAGGCGCGACTTGCGATTGCCGCCATGACGGCCGAGCGCGAGACGCTGTCGCGCCTGCTCGTCGTTCAGCGCGAGGGCGACATGCCAGCGATCGTCGACCAGTTGCGCGTGGCCCCAGGCTACGAGACAGCGCTCGGTGCTGCCCTCGGCGATGATCTCGATGCGCCGGCGGGCGACGAGGGGTCGGTGCATTGGCGTCTCATCGTGGCAACCGGGGCCGATCCAGCACTGCCGGCGGGTGTGGAACCCCTCGTCCATTACGTCACGGGCCCGACCGAACTGAAGCGTCGTCTGGCGCAGGTCGGCGTCGTGGACCGCGCCGCGGGCGCCAGCCTGCAAATGATGCTCGAAGTCGGGCAGCGCCTGGTCAGCCGGGAGGGTGATCTTTGGCGGTGGGACGGATACGTGGCTGCCGCCGACGGCGTGACCGCAGCCGCCCAGCGACTAGCGCAGAAGAACCACCTCGCGGCGCTCGCTTTCGAGGAAGCCGAAGCGCGCGAAGCTGCCGATACGATCGCGGACGCCGAGACGGTTGCCGAGGCGGCATCGGCCGAAGCCGAGTCCGAGCTGCGTGCGCTGGCGCAAACATGGCGCGCGACGCAGGCCCGCCTGGGGCAGGCGCGCGATCAGCTGGCGGCGGCGGACCGGGAAGCGCGGGAGAGGGAAACGAAGCTTGCAGCGGTCCTGGAAGCACGGGCGCGAACCGAGGATGACCTCACCGAAGCATATCAGCGTGCCGAGGAGGATGCGCTGGCACTCGAAGCCCTGGCGCTCACCGACGAGATCGACGCGGAGCTGGCACAGGCTCGTTGCCACACCGAACAAAAGCGCACGTCACTGGCTGGCGCACTGGCACACGTCTCCGAGCTTTCGCGTGCCCGCCGCAGCCGCGATGAGCGGCGAACGGCGGCTGTCGCGGATCTGGAACGGTGGAAATCGCGGAGCACGAACGCTGAGCAGCAGATCACGCGCCTTAAGGAGCGGGCGGCTGCCACGCGCGTGGAGATGGAAAGCTTCGCAGATTTGCCGGCGAAACTTGATGCACGACGCCAAGCTCTGCGCGATGCCGTGAGCGCAGCAGACGTGGAGCGCCAGCAGACCGCCGACGCACTCGCCGCGGCAGAAATATCCTTCCATGAGGCGCAAAAAGCCCTGCGGGCCGCGAACGGCACCGTTTCCAACGCCCGCGAGGCACGCGCGCGGATCGAGGCACAACTTGAAGCCGCGCGCGAACGCCGCCAGGACGAGGCTCGGCGGATTCGCGAGAAGCTGGGCGTCATTCCCGAAGGCTGCCTGCCGCTCGCCGGCTACACGCCGGAGGATGAACTGCCTGCGTTGAACGACGTGGACCGGCAACTTGCAAGGCTCAAGACCGACCGCGACCGGCTGGGTGGCGTCAACCTCGCTGCCGACGACGAACTGACGACGATGGCTGAGCAGTTCGCGACACTCGATGCCGAGCGGCGCGACGTCGAGGAGGCCATCGCGAAACTGCGCGGCGCGATCGGTCAGCTCAACCGGGAGGCGAAGAAGCGGCTCGACGAGGCCTTCCACACGGTCGACGGCCACTTCGCACGTCTTTTCACGACGCTTTTCGGTGGCGGGGAAGCGCGGCTGGAAATGATCGAGGGCGAGGATCCGCTGGAAGGAGGGCTGGAAATCATCGCCAAGCCGCCAGGCAAGAAACCGGCCACGCTGTCGCTGCTATCGGGCGGCGAGCAGACGCTGACGGCATTATCACTGATCTTCGCGGTGTTCCTGACCAACCCCTCGCCGATTTGCGTGCTCGACGAGGTCGACGCGCCCCTGGACGATGCCAACGTCGATCGCTTCTGTACGCTGATGGAAAGAATGGCCGCCGATACCGCGACGCGCTTTCTCGTCATCACCCACCACCCGATGACGATGGCACGCATGAACCGCCTTTTCGGAGTAACGATGGCGGAAAAGGGCGTCTCACAGCTCGTCTCGGTGAACCTCGAAACTGCGCACGGCTTCCTTGAGGCGGTTTAAGGGCGCTGTCCCAGCACCCTCCATCCGCCGAGGTGACCCCCAAGGGGCGGTTAGCGGCTGCATTGAGCCGGACCAACGGAACGGTCGCGTGCCGCCGCTGCGGGTGGATTGGAGCCCATGGTGAGGCAGCGGGCGCAGCGGTCTTGTCCTTTCGGCCAGGGCGGTTCCGCCGGCGGCGCAGAAACACACTTCGCCGGGTCGCATCGGCGCCGAGGACGCGGCGCGCAGAAGTCCGAAAATGCGCGCTTGCAGGGCGTTTCATATTCACGGCCGCGAAGGCGCACGTGTCGGCTGAAACGCCCTCGGAATTGCCCCCAGAATCACGACGTTTGTCGGGGTCGCGTTTTCTTGACACCCATATAGCCCCTCTCTATGGTGCGCCGCGTTCGGACCTCGCGAGAGGGCCGGATTCCTCGTTCTCAGGGTCTTGCCCGACATGTCGAATTCTTCGAATGGTCAGGAACGAAACGAGGGGAAGCTAAGCCCTCAGGAAATCGCTCAGTTCGAGCGCAGGGTTTCCGAGCTCGACAAGAAGCTCGGGAAGGTGCGCGCGGGCAAGGCTGCCGAGGCTGATGCGCATGGCCGTTCCGCCGTCGGCGGACGTGGTATGAGCTACGGCTTCAAGATCGGCTCCGAGTTTGTCGGGGCCATTCTCGTGGGGGCGGCGATCGGCTATGGCCTGGATTACCTGCTGGGCACTAAGCCGTGGCTTCTCTTGCTGTTCTTCTTGTTGGGCTTTGCCGCCGGCGTGCTCAACGTGATGCGCGGATATCGGCAATTGCAAGGCGATATCACGCGCGAGACCGGCGGCAACATCGGCAAAGATCTGCCGGACGACGATGATTGACAACCTTGGGGGTTGAACGTGGCATCTGAAACTCATGGCGGCGGCGGCATGCCGGATCCGATCCATCAGTTCGAGATCAAGAGGCTTATTCCGATCGAGCTGTTCGGACTGGATGCCACCTTCACGAACTCCGCCCTGTTCATGGTGCTGGCTGTCGCGCTTATTGCGGGCTTCCTCATCTTCTCGATGCAGGGCCGCTCCCTGGTTCCGACGCGGCTGCAGTCACTTTCCGAGCTGCTCTACGAGTTCGTCGCCAACATGGTGCGCGACACTATGGGGCATGGTCACGACGACCATGGCCACGACCACGGCTATATGAAGTTCTTCCCGCTGGTCTTTACGATCTTCATCTTCATCCTGACGCTCAACATGCTGGGCATGATCCCGGGCTTTTTCACGTCGACCAGCCATCTGGCGGTGACGGCCAGCCTGGCGATCCTCGTGTTCGTCACGGTGCTCATCGTCGGCTTTGCCAAGAATGGCGCCGGCTTTCTGAAGCTCTTCGTACCGACTGGCGTGCCGATCTACGTTCTGCCGCTGGTGGTCGCCATCGAGGTCATCTCGTTCCTGTCGCGTCCCGTCAGCCACTCGGTGCGTTTGTTCGCCAATATGCTGGCCGGCCACATCACGCTGAAGGTATTCGCCGGCTTCATCATCATGCTGCTCGGTGCGGGCGGTGCCTATGGCATCCTGTCGATCCTGCCGCTTGCCATGGCGACAGCGCTGACCGCGCTCGAGTTCCTGGTCGCATTCCTGCAGGCCTACGTTTTCGCAATGCTGACCTGCATGTACCTCAACGACGCGCTCCATCCGGCCCACTGACGACTAAGGCGCGCGACGCAACGCTTCCAAACCATTCGGACCCATCCAAACCGTCAAGGAGAACAACCATGGATCCAGCTTCCGCCAAGCTCATCGGCGCCGGTCTTGCTGCTATCGGCACGGGTGCCGCTGCTATCGGCGTCGGCAACCTGTTCGGCCAGTTCCTGCAGGGCGCGCTGCGCAATCCGTCCGCTTCCGATGGCCAGTTCGGCCGGCTGATCTTCGGCTTCGCCGTGACCGAAGCGCTCGGCATCTTCGCGCTGCTGATTGCGTTCCTGCTGCTGTTCACCTGATCTCTCGTCGGATCAGGTCCTTGACTGCGTAACGGTGCGGGCCTTCGTGCCCCACCGTCATGCAGCTTCAAGCTACCTTCAAGTCGCTCCATCCTTAACTGGACAGGCCTTAACTGGACAGGTCATGGCTCAACCGCACAATACCGAGACTGGCGTGCCTGGCGAGGCTGGCCACAAGGGCGCCTTCCCGCCACTGGATTCGACGCACTTCGCACCGCAGGTCATCTGGCTCGCAATCACGTTCGCGATCCTCTACTGGCTCCTGTCGAAGATCGCGCTACCTCGCATCGGCGAGGTGATCGAGGAGCGGCGCGACCGCATCCAACGCGACCTCGATGCGGCCGAGGTACTCAAGTCGGAAACCGAGACGGCGATCCGCAACTACGAGAAATCCCTTGCCGACGCCCGTTCCAAGGCAAGCGGCATCGCGCGTGACACACGCGAGAAGCTCGCCGCGCAGACCGACAAGAAGCGGCATGAGAGCGACGCCCAGGTCAACGCGAAGATCGCGGAGGCTGAGAGCCGCATCGCCAGCATGAAGAACAGCGCGCTCGCCTCCATCAGCGACATTGCGGCGGAGACGGCGAGCGCCATTGTCGGCAAGCTGATCGGCGAAAACGTCAGCGCCGCCGACGCCAAGAAGCATCTCTGACGCCCGCACTCAGGAGGCCAATGGTCATGGCTGTTTTCACCTACGGCACCGCAGAGTTCTGGGTCCTCGTGGCATTCCTGCTATTCTTCGGTATCGTTTTCTACCTGAAGGTTCCGGCGCAGATGAACCGTGCGCTCGATTCGCGCGCGGAAGCCATCAAGAAGGAGCTGGACGACGCGCGGATGCTGCGCGAGGAAGCGCAGGCGCTGCTCGCCGATTATCAGAAGAAGAGCCGCGAGGCCGAGGAAGAGGCCAAGAGCATCATCGAGCAAGCGCGTCGCGAGGCCGAATCACTCGCCGCCGAGACCGAGAAGCAGCTTGCAGAATCGGTCGCCCGGCGTTCGAAGATGGCTGAGGACAAGATCGCGCGTGCCGAGGCCCAAGCCCTGGCTGAGGTTCGTGGCTCGGCCGTCGATGCAGCTCTCAAGGCTGCGGAGAAAATTCTGGCCGGCAAGGTTACCGGCGCCAAATCCAACGAGCTCATCAAGCAGAGCTTGGCCGACATCAAGGGCAAGCTTAATTGATCCCCTTTTTGGGTGGCTAGAGTCTGATCGGCTGAGATGGAAGCACGACTGCTTCCATTGAAGCCGTGATTGAGGCCCAAAGAGATAAAGCAGGCCACAACGGCCAGGCGTGATTCAATCTAAACCTGACCTGCCCTAAGGCATGTTGAGCTGAAGTGCGCAGTGGTTCAGCGTGAAAAACTTGTTTGAAACAAGGTGTTGGATCGCATCAAGCCTATCGGCTAACCCTCTTGCGCATTAAGGGAAGAGTTCGGCGCGCTGACGCCAGCCCGCAGGTGTAAACCGGGCTGGTCCTCATCAGGCCGGTGATTTGCTGGAATTGCCCATTCGTGATGGATGAAGAGCCTGGACGGCCGCCGCCGCCGGGCCTTTTGTTTTCTGCGGCCAATCCAGATGGAATAGAACAGACTTCAACCGGCTCGTTCGCAATATGTAGAGAAGGGGGCATTCTGTCACCAAGATGCCCGTGTCCACTCCCAGTCAGAATCCGACGATGCCTCAGGCCACCGCGATCAGCTTGCCGAGCCTAGCGACACCTTCGGCGATTTGCGCTTCGTTCGGCAGCGAATAGCTCAGCCGGATCGTGTTTTTGCCCGAGCCGTCGGTGAAGAACGCGCCGCCGGGAACGAAGGCAACGCCTGCTTCCGTAATGGCCCGATGCAGGATCTCCGCGCCGTCCAGATGGCGGGGTAGCGTCACCCATATGAACAGGCCGCCTTCGGGCGTTGTCCAGCTCACACCAGACGGCATGTTGGCCTGCAGGGCAGCGAGCATTGCATCGCGGCGCGCCCGGTAGTGCTGCGCGGCTTTCGCCACCTGGTCGTCATAGGTCTCGGCTGCCAGGCGCTCCATCACCATCTGGTTGATGAGCGAGCAGTTGAGATCGGAAGCCTGTTTGATAAGCGTCAGGCGGCGCACGATGGGTTCGGCCGCACAAACCCAGCCTATGCGCAGCCCCGGCGTGAGTGTCTTGGAGAAGGTGCCGCAATAGATGACGCGCGAGGAATTGAGATCGCCGCCGTGGCGCGCGACGTCAAGCGCCTGGATCGCCGGTACGGGCTCGCCGGCGAAGCGCAAATCGACATAAGCCGTATCCTCGATGATGGGACAATCAAGCTCCTCGGCCAAGGCGATGAGGCCGCGACGAGCTTCCGCAGTGAGTGTCTCGCCAGTCGGATTGGCGAAGTCGGGAACGACGTAAGCGAACTTGACCGAGCCGCCATTGAGGGAGGCCGCCTCGCGATAGGTTGCAGGTGTGCGGTTTCCGCTCTCGGGCCGCAGGGTGTCGTAGCGCGGCTCATAGGCTGAAAACGCCTGCAGCGCCCCGAGATAGGTCGGAGCGGTGACCAGCGCGGTGTCGCCTGGCGTTAAGAAGAGCTTTCCCAGGAACTCCAGCGCCTGCTGCGAACCCGATGTCACGAGGATATTGTCGGCGCGCGCGGGCACACCGAGGCTGCCCATATGCCGGGCGATCCACGCGCGCAACGGTGGGTATCCCTCACTGACGGAGTACTGCAGACCTTGCGACGATTTTACCGGATCGGCGAGGATTTGCGCGTAGGCAGCGGCGGCGGCTTCCTTGGGAAACAGTGCGGGATCTGGAATGCCACCGGCGAACGAGATGATGCCCGGCTTTTCGAGGAGCTTCAGAAGCTCGCGGATCTCGGAAGCGCGCATCGCTTCCGCCCGCCTCGCATACCGCGGCTCGTACATGGATGAACCTCTGACAGGCAAGGACTAACAAGCAAGGGACTTCGGTGGCCGTGCGCCGTGACCGGCGCCGACTGCGATAGGGGCTGTAACGCCCCCATCCGCACGACCAGCGCGGCGGCAGATATGTCAACCTTGCTGACCCTTTTGTCAATCGGGATGAAGCAGCGCAGGGCAGCCACTCCGCCCTATGCGCCAGCGGACGTATCAACCCGCTCCGGGAGCCTTGGCGCGGTCGAAGGATACGAACAGCTCGTATTCGCCAGGGCGCGAGCCTTCCGCAACCGGGAACGTCACCTCGCGCACCGCCGAGAAGTAGCCGATCGGCTTGTCGAGCGCGACCGCGACGTCGATCTTCATGGCGTCGGCGGCGATCTTGGCATTCGAGCCGTCGGTGACCATAACGTTGATGGGAAGCGTGACTGTGCCGGTCTGTCCGCGTGGGCCAAGGAGAACGCGGCCGGAGAAACCGTATTTCACGGTGACGCGGCCAGCCTCAATATGGCATTCACGCGCCGTCTTGGTGATCTCGCCTCGATGCATGATGGCGAGGCCATCGCCAGTCCGACCCGGCTCATAGAACGTAATATTGTTGTCGCCCGGACGCGCGGTCAGACGCGGGCATCCCGGATTGATACCTCCGGTAATCGTGGGACCGGCCGAAGATCCATCTGCCTTGGCGGCCGAGAGCAGCTGTTCCTCGCTGACCTCGCCCGTGCCGTCGGCCACGGTCGGCTTCGAAGAGCCGAACATGCCGCCGCCCAATCCGGAAGTGATCGAAGACATGCCGCATCCTGCCAGCGCGAGCGAAACGCCGCCCGCCAGACTAACGGCAACTGCGCGACGCCAACGCGCCGCTGAGGATTGCGTCATGACGCCCCAATCCGCATAATCGCGCCGCCCGAAGGAGGCACGACAGGCCAAAAACACTCGCCGCTTCATACGCGAGAAATCCGGACACAGCCCCCCAAGAGGCGTTCACGTGTGTTCCGACTCAAATTTAGCACCCCCCGGTGGCAGCCGCCAAGCCGCGCCCCAATCGACCCTGTTGAGAGACGACGTTAACCTGAATAAAGGCACCCTGATCGATGTCCGAGCGCCACGACCGCGACACAATCCCGGATACTTCCCTCCCGGCTTCCGCAATCTCGGAGCCCGCCACCTGCATGCGCCCCGAACTGCGCCTGCTGTTGGCCGCTCCGCGCGGATTCTGTGCCGGCGTCGACCGCGCGATCCAGATTGTCGAGTTGGCGCTCGCCAAGTATGGCTCGCCGGTCTATGTCCGGCACGAGATTGTGCACAATCGGTATGTCGTGGACAGCCTCAAGGCGAAAGGCGCCATTTTTGTGGAGGAGTTGGACGAGATCCCGGAAACGGACCAACCCGTGATCTTTTCGGCACACGGCGTGGCCAAGGCCGTTCCTGCAGCCGCGAAGGCGCGCAACATGTTCGTGCTCGACGCGACGTGTCCACTGGTTTTCAAGGTGCATTTCGAGGCTGAGCGGCACCACCGCGAGGGCAGAGAGATCGCTCTGATCGGACACGCCGGGCATCCGGAGGTGGACGGAACGATGGGACAGCTTCCGCAAGGCGCGGTGCATCTCATCGAGACGGTGGCCGATGCACGCGAATTCATGCCGCGCGATCCAGCGCAGCTCGCCTATGTGACGCAGACGACGCTGTCGCTGGACGATACGGCGGCGATCGTCGAGGTCCTGAAAGAACGGTTCCCTGCGATCAAGTCGCCGCACAAGGAGGACATCTGCTACGCCACGACCAACCGCCAGAACGCGGTCAAGGCGATCGCCCCGCAGATCGACTGTCTCCTTGTCGTCGGGGCTCCCAACAGCTCCAACTCACTGCGCCTGGTCGAGGTGGGCGCGCGGGCAGGATGCGCCCGCTCGCGGCTGATCCAGCGGGCCGATGACATCGTCTGGGAGGACCTGAAAGGCGCACGAACCATTGGAATCACGGCCGGAGCCTCGGCGCCTGAGGTGCTCGTTGACGAGGTGATTGCGGCCCTCAAAACGCGTTTTGACGTTACCGTTGAGGTGGTCAGCACCGCGGAGGAACGTATCGCCTTCAACATCCCGCGCGAGCTGAGACCACCTGCTGCATGACGACACCGGGCACTCCGTCGTAAAAAGAGAGTCGACCGAGAGATCGCTCAAGTGGGCGCATGCTTTCCAGCCGCGAGGCCCAGATCGGGCCCCACTCCACGCGTTGATCACCTGCCCCACCCACCTCAGCCGCCGTTCCGGCACCCACCCACCGAAGAGAGCCATGGCCGTCTATACCGAAGTTACCGACGAGGACCTGGGGGCCTTCATCGCCGAATACGGCGTGGGTGAACTCTTGTCATTCAAGGGGATCGCCGAGGGCGTCGAAAACACGAACTACATTCTCCACACCAGCACCGGTCCCTACATTCTGACGCTTTACGAGAAACGTGTGGCGCGTGAGGATCTGCCGTACTTCCTCGGCCTCATGCAGCATCTTTCGGCGCGCGGCGTACCTTGTCCGCTCCCCGTGGCCAAAGCCAACGGCGAAGTCCTGGGCGAGCTTGCCGGCCGGGCCGCCGCGCTCGTCACGTTCCTGGAGGGGTTCTGGGCGCGCAGACCGAGAGCGGACCATTGTGCGCAGGTGGGCAAGGCTCTGGCTGAGCTGCATCTGGCGGGTCACGATTTCCCGATGCACAGGGCCAACGCACTCGGGCCGGCCGGATGGCGACCGCTGTTCGAACGCTTCCAGGGAGGTGCCAACGAGATCGCGCCACACCTGGTGGACACGATTTCAGATGAGTTGGACCAACTCGCCTCGTTGTGGCCCAACGAGCTGCCGTCCGGCGTCATTCACGCGGATCTCTTTCCCGACAACGTCTTTTTCATCGGCGACACTCTGTCAGGGCTCATCGATTTCTATTTCGCGTGCAACGACTATCTCGCTTATGACCTTGCGATCTGCCTCAATGCTTGGTGTTTCGAGAAGAATTTCCAGCTCAACATGACTAGCAGCCGGGCGCTCATTCGCGGGTATGAGACGGTGCGCCCGCTCAGCAGCGGCGAACGCGATGCCATGCCGGTGCTGGCGCGCGGGGCGGCACTGCGCTTCCTCCTGACGCGCGCTTATGATTGGCTCAACACGCCACCCGGCGCCATCGTCAAGCCACACGATCCGCTCGATTACCTCCGCAGGCTCAGGTTCCATCGCACGGTCGCGTCGATTGCAGGCTATACCGGCGAGGAAGCCTGATGAGCAGTCCGCGCAAGCCGCATGTGATAATCTATACAGATGGCGCCTGCTCGGGGAATCCAGGCCCCGGCGGATGGGGCGCGATCCTCATGTCGGGGCATCATCGCAAAGAGTTGAACGGGGGTGAAGCCGCCACCACCAACAACCGGATGGAGCTCTTTGCGGCAATCGCGGCGCTGGAACAGCTCAAGGGCCCGAGCCGCGTCGAGCTGCACACCGACAGTGCCTATCTGAGAAACGGAATCATGCAGTGGATTCACGGCTGGAAGCGCAACGGTTGGCGCACGGCTAACCGCAAATCTGTGAAGAACGCAGAGTTATGGCAGCGCCTGGACGAGGCGACAAAACGCCATGAGATCACGTGGCACTGGGTGAAAGGGCATTCGGGACATCCCGAAAATGAGCGTGCCGACGAACTGGCGCGCGCGGGAATGGCGCCGTTCCAGTCGGCATAGCGACACGTATCACACCCGAAATTCGGGATTTGTCGCGTCAGTGCGAGAGGACGAGAGGAAATGACGCGGCCAGAGTAGGTCGCTTTTGATTGAACCACGTCTGGCCGTTTTGGCCTGCCCTATCTCTTTGTTTGAGAGACTGATTCACGGCTTCGATGAAAACAGTCGTGCATCCGTCGAAGCCGATCAGGCTCTGGGTTCGTCCGCCGCAGATGCCCCAATCTGCCAAGTTTTGGAGAGACCGTAATTCCAAGACTACATTCGTTGCGCACCGATGCACCGATGCTTCACCTTTCGACTTTGGCCAGAGACCCATTGGAACCGGACGCGCAATTGCATAAATTGTCACCGGAGGCAGTCATACTCGAGGCTCGTATATCAACATTGCGTGCGCCCCCTCCGCGCCCCAGAGACCAACTCTTCGCTGCGGGTTCAACTTTCACAACCCACCTGGGAGAATCATTAGATGCCGATGCTCGCTTTCCTCCTTGCCTTCGCTACCGCCCTGTTTGCCACGGACATGTCGGCGAAGGCCGACACGCTCTCCGGCTCATGGGCGGGCGGTGGATCGGTCCACTATTCGGAAACGCGCGAGCGCGCGAGATGCCGCGCAACATTTTCACGTGTTTCGGGCACGCTCTACCGGATGAACGCCTCGTGCGCGACGCCATCCGGCCGCGTGGACCAGTCTGCGACGGTGAACCGCGTCGGCAATAATGAGTACGCCGGCAACTTTCACAACAGCCAGTACAACGTCTCCGGCTCGATCCACATACGACTGCACGGCAATACGCAGTACGTCAAACTGAGCGGCGCTGGCGCCGGCGGTGGCACCTTCAAATTGCGCCGCAGATAGCGTGCGCTGCAACGCGCACAAGCGCGACACCTGATCTGCTCCAAGAAAGCGATGATCGATAACAGCAGATTTGGCAATGGCCGGGAGATGATCCCGGCCATTGCCTTGTAGGCAGGACTTCGGCTTGTGATCGTCAGATCCCGTTGCCCATGATACCGCACAATGCCTCGGCGCTCGACTTGTTGTGCTCGGATGGCACGTCCTCGACGTTGAGCACTTCAACCACGCCATCATCGACGAGCATGGCGTAACGCTTCGAGCGTATGCCCATGCCACGTGCGGAAAGATCGACATCGAGTCCGATCGCTGTGGCGAAAGCAGCCGTTCCATCGGCCAGCATCAGGATTTTGTCCATCGCACCGGTATCCTTGGCCCAGTAGTCGAGGACGAAGATGTCGTTCACGGCCGTGCAGGCGATGGTGTCCACCCCCTTGCTCGCCAACTCATTGAGATGCGTGAGGAAGCCCGGCAGATGCTTATGGTGGCACGTCGGCGTATAGGCGCCCGGAACGGCAAACAGCGCCACCTTCTTACCTGCGAAGACATCGGATGTCTTGACGGGCTTGGGGCCATCAGGGCCCATTACGGTGAACGTTGCATCTGGCAGCCGCTCACCAATCTTGATCGTCATGCGTTGATCCTCTCCAGTTCATCGGGTTATGCGCATCTGCCTTGCCGGCAATGCGTTCGTTGGGGGGCCTTGGTGGCGCACTCAGGTTATGTGCAAACCGGGTAAACCGCCAGTGGCAGCAACGTCCACGGAGTGTTGTCGCGTGTACCCGATCCCTGTCGGATGACCGGCCTGCCGGCGCACACCGTCACTGCAGAATGAAAGACGCCTCGGCCTGGCCTGCTTCCGAAACCATCGTGACGCGCAATGACTGGCCTTTCAGGGCGGCAACATCAGCGCCTTTCGACAACTCTATGACGTAGATTTGCGCACCCTCGGCACCCTCGCCCTTGTGGACCGTCATCGGCACGTACTCCCCCACAGGCCCCTCGACGAAGACATCCGCGTCTTTGGTCCCACCGGGAAACAGGACGTGGAGTGTCACCGTGGGCTCGGCGGCGGCGAGATCTGTTTCCACCTTGGCCAGCCGTGGCACCATATTTTCAGCTTCTGTCCGTATTGCAGCTGCCGGCGTGGGTACACGCGCCAGTGCAGACTTGATCTCATTTGAGAGCGGTGCGCCCCCCGGCGGAATCGCGATCTCGTAAGTGCCTTCACTCGGTACGCAGATGTCGTGGCACACACCGAATGCCAGCATCAGTCGCAGCTTGACCGGACGTGTGGAATCCTTCGCCTCGATCAAGACAGGGAACACCACATGATCCTTATATCCGATCGTGCTTCCCGCCCGGTCGGTAAGACGTCGGGGGGCGGGGTAATAGACGACGGCGGAGGCTACGTTCTCAGATTCGCTCCAGTCAAACTCGGGCGGCACGCCGCCTGCGTCACCCGGAATGCGCCAGTACGTTTTCCAGCCTGGCGTAAGCTCCATTTCCAGACCGGCCGCTAGAGATGTCGTCGCCTGACCGGAACCCGGCTTGCCGACCGGAACGTGGCCGGCCACCAGACGCGTTCGCACGTTATGGCCCTGCACCCATTCGGTCGCCAGAGACTGCGCCGCGAGACTGGCACTTCCCAGAATACTGACACTCAGAATACCGGCCAGAATGGCCACGCCCCACAGGCTGGTGCCAAAAGCGCAGCCGGCCGCGCGTCGCCACATACAGGGGCCACCACATGTATCCGGAAGGCCGCAATAAGCCAGACCTGCATGACCTGTTTTCGTCGTGTAACCGATCATTCTGCTCCTTTACGTCCGCTATGTCCGATCCTGACGATTGGATACAATCGGCGCGAACTGAAAAACCATTCGTGACCCGGGTGCGTTTACGGGGCAACGAGCGTGCCATGCACGAAGGTCACCAAGTTTGGCGGGAATCCGAGACTACGCCAAGTCAATCCGTGATCAATCCGCCGTCATTGACGGACACGAGCAATATCAACTGGATAATCTACGCCATATATATGTTTGTGCGATCGAACCACGATTTGCGGGCATCTTCGCGATCTCGTTGTCTACCGTCCCGCTTAATACCTCAGTCGCAATGAAGTCTGGTAAAATGACTCTAACGGAGACGGCTTCACAGGGGGGCCGCCAAGGGGCTAGTGTTAGGCCATGACGTCCTTACCGTTCGACTCTGACGATCCAGACGGCACATTTTTCGATGGGCAACTGCTCGTTGCCATGCCGCGCATGCTCGACCGACGCTTCCGGCGCTCGGTCATTTACCTTTGCGCGCACTCCGACGAAGGCGCAATGGGCCTCGTCATCAACCAGCGGGTCGACAATCTCGACTTCGGCGACCTGATTGACCGGATCGGGCTTGACGAGGAAACCGATGGCGCAGCCCAGTTGGCGGAGCTTCCAGACAAGCTGGCATGTATGCCGATCCATAAAGGCGGCCCAGTGGAAACCGGACGCGGGTTCGTACTGCATAGCTCGGATTATTTCATCGCCGATTCGACGCTCCCCATACGTGACGGCGTCTGCCTGACGGCGACGCTGGACATACTCAAAGCCATCGCTGCCGGTGAGGGTCCGCAACGCACGCTGCTGGCGCTCGGCTATGCCGGGTGGTCGCCAGGGCAATTGGAAAGCGAGATCCAGGCAAACGGCTGGCTGATCTGCCCGGCGGATGTCGATATCATCTTCGACGACGACAACGAGGCCAAATACGATCGCGCGCTGGCGAAGATCGGCATCGATCCCTCGCATCTCGTCGCCGACGCCGGACACGCCTGACGCACTACGCAACCTGACGCGCTACGCGAACTGTGCGCCTGTTGTTTCAGAATCCAACGCTGGCCGAAGCGAAGAGCATTACGTGATCGAGTCCGCGCGGTCGATCATTCTTTCTTGGACGGCTTATCCGGCGAAGGCGGCGCCTGCGCACCGGCGAGACGTGCCAACGAAGCCGCAATGCCCGGCGGCAGGGTCGAGAAATCAGGCTCTTTCGGCCCTGGATTAACCGCTTGAGGCTTCGCTTCCGATGGCAAGGCGCCCCGCCGCCCGTCTTTGGCTTCGCCAGAACGGGCGGTCACCTGCGATGGCTGCCGATCGGTCTTCGGCCCTGTGCCATTTGTATTTCCGTTTCCATTTCCATTTCGCGCTGCGCCACTCACGGGAACCGGCGGCGTCGATGACGGTGTGCCCTTCTGCGATGCACTTGGAAGGTTCGGGGGCGGGGCGGCAGCGGCCGGCGGAGGTTGCTGCTGTGCGCGCGGCACGCCGTCCTGGCTCGCTGCCGGCCTCGGCGGTGCAGCAGCGGTCGGCACAGTTCGCGTCCGTGGCAGGGATGGCGGCGCAGGTTCGCCAGCGCGGTGCGATGATGGTGGTAGTGCGGGTTCTGTTGCTGGCGGAGCTCCAGGTAGCGCGGACGGCGGAGGCGGAAGCGGAGCGCCTTTTGCGGGCTGTATCGCCGGCGGCGGAGGCAGCATCGCGCCAGGTCGCGGAAGAGGCGGCGATGCAGCGCCGTTTACAGCACCATTCGCTTGGCCGTTGGAACCCGCGTGACGTGGGTCGACAGCCGGCGGCAGTGCCTGAGGCGGCTGGGCGGCACCACGCGCCTGGCGCGGCCGTACCGTACTTTGCGGCAACGCCTGAGCTCGGGCGCGGGCCGACTCTGCGCGCGTGGCGGCAGGCGGCGTTGTCGGCTTATCGACTGCGGCTTGCTCAGCGGTGGCTTTTTCAGCCGCGGCAGCCTTGTCGGCAGCAACTTTTGCCTCCACGCGTTTCTGCTTCTTGCGGCTCTGACGCTGCTTGGTTTTGAAGAAGCCGTGCGTCTGCAGCTTGCGCTCGGACTTGCGGATGATGCGAAGCAGATCGATCACGTCGCGCTCCGACATCGGCTCACCGTAAAAGTAACCCTGGCCGTACTCGCACCCTATCGAGCGCAGGAAGACGACATCCTCAGCGCTCTCCACACCCTCGGCGACAACCTTCTTGCCCAACTCGTGAGCCAACGCGACCATTGCGCGAACGATCGTTGCAGCCGCATCCTCGCCGCCGCCTGCCGATTTGATCAACTCCCGGTCAAGCTTGATCGTGTTGCACGGCAGGCGCTGCAGGTAGGCAAGCGAGGAATAACCTGTGCCAAAGTCATCAAGCGCAAGCTCAGCACCTGCATTCTGGATCTGCGAGAGAATTTCGATCGCGTGCTCGGGGTTCTCCATGGCCAGCGACTCGGTGATTTCCAGCTTGAGCGTACCCTTCGCCAGAAGCGAGCGGCCGATCAGGGCGCGCACTTCCTGCACAAGCTCGGTGCGCAAGACCTGGCGGCTCGATACATTGACCGAAACGAACAGCTGATCCTCCGGGCGCGGCAGCTCCTTCTGCCAGATGACGGCGTCCGCCGCAGCGGTGGCAAGAACACGTGAACCAAGCCGGGTGATGAGATCGCTCTCCTCGGCAATCGGAATGAAGGCGTTGGGAGAGATCAGTCCGAGCTTGGGATGCTCCATGCGCGCCAGCGCCTCGAAGCCTGCCAGCTCCTCGGTGGGAAGGTAGACGATCGGCTGGTAAACAACCTTGATCTGGTCCTTCTCGATCGCCTTACGGAGCGCTGCCTCCATCATGTCGCGATCGTTGGGCTCGCCGCGCATCTCCGGCCGGAAAATCTCTATGCGGTCGGCACCAGAGCGCTTTGCGCGATACATGGCGATCTCGGCCTCTTTCAGCAGATCGCCGCCGGACGTCTCCTCGCCATCATAGATCGCGATGCCGAGCGAGCCCGTGAGCACGACCTCCTGGCTGGCGATATGCATGGGCGCACGCAGGCTGCGGCGCACCCGCTCGGCAAGTCCAGCCAGCTCGCGCGGGTTCTGCTGGTCGATGAAAAGGATTGCGAACTGGTCACCACCGATGCGGGCCAGCGTGTCGTGCGGGCCCAGATGGCGCTGAAGACGGCGCGCGACATTGAGCAAGAGGCTGTCGCCGACGACGAAGCCCAACGAGGCATTGATGGATTTGAACTTGTCGATGTCGATGAAAAAGACCGTGGGACGGACCTTCTCGTCGGAGGCCGCGCGCATCACCGCGTTCGACAGACGATCGATCAGAAGTTCGCGATTGGGCAAGCCGGTCAGGCTGCAGTGCACGGCATTCTGCAGCAGGCGTTCGTGTGCCATCTTGGCCTCGGTGACGTCGCGCATCAGGCCGACGCAACGTACAGAGCGGCGATCTCCGGTCTCCACCGCCGCCGCCTCCAGTTCAAACCAGCGATAGGAGTTGTCGGCATGGCGCATGCGGAAATCAGAGCGGATCTTGCCACCGGCACGTTCCTGCACCGACCACAGCGACAGGCGGAAGCGTTCCCGGTCGGCCGGGTGGACGTATTGCAGGAATTCGTCGACCTTGACGTTGAGTTCGCCCGGCGTCAGGCCCAGCGCCTGCTCGATGATGTTTCCCGTCTTGATCTCGTCGCGGCGGCTCGACCATTCCCACACCGCCGAGCGGGCACCGTCAACGGCAATGGCGCGCAACTGGCTGTCAGTCGGCGCGAGGCCCGCCAGAGGTTCCAGCGAGCGGAAGGCGAACTGCGTGACGACGAAGCCGATAAGCAAAAGTATGAGAACCAGGCCGCCGATCAGCGCAGAGACGAAGATATCGCCGCTCAGGCGCCCGGTCAGAACGACACCGCACAGGAAGATCCAAACGAGGAACAGGATCCAAGGCGGCAGCAGATGCATGGCGCGATCCTGGCCGCGCACCGCGAGATAGAGTGTCGCCAACCCACCGACGCCGCCGATCAATATGAAGGAGAAGCGCGCAAACGTCGCCGCAAGGCGCGGGTCGATCGCGGCCACCGCGATAAGTGCAAGCTGCGCCAGGATCCAGACCAGCGACAGCATGCGAATAAGACCATGCGTGAGGCCGAGCCGTAAAAAGGCGTGCAGAAACATGACGAGACTTGCGGCCACCGCGCTTTCGGCGGCTGCGCGATAGACTGCGTTGTCCTCCGGCTTCATATTGAAGATCTGGTGGAAGAAGCCGAAGTCAACGCACAGGTAGGCGAGCACGCACCACGCGAATAGTGCAGCGGCCGGAAAGATCAGCTTGTGATTGGCAGCGAAGATGACGGTCAGAAACAGCGCCGTGAGCACCGACAGGCCAAGCATGATTCCGTTGAAGAGTTGGCGGTCGCGGAACCGCATCTCATAGTCGAGCGGCTTCCATAAATGGATGCGGGCGAAGCGCTCGGAAGACAGCTCGGCCACATAGGTGATGGTCTGCCCCGGCTCGAGCGTCAGCGCGAAGACATCGGCCCGGTCAGACTTGATGCGCTGAGGCACGAAACCGATCGACGGGGTGACCGCTTCGATGCGACGGGCGTCGAGGTCGGGCCAGATGATGCCCGAGCCCGCGAGCGTATAGCGGTCCGCCGTCAGCCAGCGCTCGATCGACTTGTCGGTCGGGTTGGTCAGGGCGAAGACGATCCAGTTCGGATTGGTGCCCGGCGTCGCCGCCTTGACTGAGATGCGACCGCTGACGCCATCGCCTCCTGCAACGGTATCCACCATGAGACTGTCGCCGCGGCCTTCATAGGCATCACCCAGCGTGGTGATCTCGATGTGGTCGCTGTCCGGTGTGACGACGATCGGTTTCAGCGCTGCGGCCGGGCTGGCCGCCGCGAGGCAAACGAAGAGTGCGAGCAACGCCACGAGGCCGGCGTGCGCCGCATGCAAGAGCGGCGCGGTCATGACTCGCCAATGCGCGAGCGCGCGGCGCCCCCCGTTTGACCTCATTGCGGCCCTCCCTCGGAGCGGCCCACATCCTCCGCGACCAGGCCGAACAGCAGGTGATCTTCCCAGCGGCCGGCAATCTTCAGGTATCGGCGTGCAAGCCCCTCGCGGGAAAAGCCGAGTCGATCGAGAACACGCAGCGATGTGGCGTTGGCGGGCATCACGGCGGCCTCGATGCGATGCAGGCGCAGGACGTCGAAAGCGAACGGGATCAACGCCGACAGCGCGTCATGCATGAGGCCACGACGGACATACGGCGCCCCCAGCCAGTAGCCGAGCGTGGCCGCCTGCGTCACACCGCGGCGGACGTTGGTCAACGTGACGCCGCCGACCAGCGCGGGTGGGATCTGCACCGGCCGCGGGTGCGCAAGCGGCCGGCCGTCGATATCGAAAATACCGTGCGCTGAAGCGGGCGCCGGCTGGGGAGCAGCGAAAACGAGATAGGCATAGCCCAGATCCTCGCGCGCCTCTCGCTGATAGTGACGGACACGGCGGCGGAACGCGGATCGCGTGAGTTCCTCGCGCGACCAGAGCGGCTCCCACGGCGCGAGGTGATCGCGACTCATTGCGCGCAACTCGGCCCAGGCCGGATAGTCCATCATGCAGGGCGCGCGCATCATTACACCCTTGCCACGGACAATCGGCACGGGTTCCGAAATCTTGCTGGATCGCAGAAGCGCCATCGAAGCACCTCAGGCTTTCGAGCCGATCATGTCGGCAAGACGGTCGGCTTCGGCTTTGGATTTTCGGCCCGATCCGACGACGACGATCGATGGTGCCCCCGCTACGAGGCGGGAGGCAAACGCCATCACGTCATCGACGCTGACCCGGTCGACGCCGCCAATCAACTCCTCGGTTGGAATGAGACGATCATGGCCAATCAGGTGCCGCGCCATCTGGTCGGCGCGGGCAGACGAACTCTCAAGCCCCATAAGCAGGCCGGCCTTCAACTGCGCCTTGGCGCGTGCGACCTCAGCCTCGCTGGCTCCGGCCCGCGCGACGCCGACAAGCTCGTTCACAATGACATCGCTCAGTTCGGTCATCATGTCGGCCCCCGTTGCCGCATGGATCGAAAACAGGCCAATGTCGGCCAGCGACCAGGCGGACGAATAGATCGAATAGCAAAGACCGCGACGCTCCCGGACTTCCTGGAACAATCGCGACGACATGCCCCCGCCGAACAAGCCCGAGAACACCTGCGCCGTGAAGAAATCCTCCGCGTGATAAGACGGGCCTTCGAAGCCGAGCAACAGATGGCTCTGCTCGAAGCGCCGGTCAAATACGCGCACACCCCCTTGATAGCGCGCCCGCACGCGGCTGCGCTCAGTACCCCGAGTTAGCCCGCCGAATAGGGCTTCAACGTGGCGGACAAGAGAATCGTGGTGGACGGAGCCGGCGGCAGAAACAACCATGCACTCGGGACCGTAATGGCGGGCAAGGAAGCCTTCGAGAAGCTGGCGATCAAAGCTTTTGACGCTCTGCGTCGTGCCGAGGATCGGGCGGCCGACCGGCTGGTCGGGAAACGACGCCTCCTGCAAGAGATCGTAGCCAATATCGTCAGGACTATCGCGAGTTGCAGCAATCTCCTGCAAGATCACTTCCCGCTCTCGTTCCAACTCGTCTCTGGCGAAGAGCGAATTCTGGAGGATGTCCGCAAGGATCTCCAAGGCCACCCCCTCGTCGCCCTTGAGAACGCGGGCGAAATAGGCGGTGTTTTCCAGACTCGTGGCAGCGTTCAGTTCACCGCCGATCGTTTCGATCTCCTCGGCGATGGCCTGCGCGGTACGTCGAGCAGTACCTTTGAACGCCATGTGCTCGAGGAAATGCGAGATGCCATGCTCGGGTTCGCTCTCGTGGCGCGCGCCGGTCGCCACCCAGATGCCGAGCGACAGCGTCTCCAGATGCTCCATGCGGTGCGATACGACGCGCAGACCGTTGGCGAGCGTCGTTATCTCAGTGGTCATCACGTCTCCTCGCGGACGGCGCGTGCGCGGGTTTCGACGAAGGCTTCAATGGCAGCCAATTCATTGGGCACATGCGCGAATCGCTCGGGGTCTGTCATCAGATTCGACAGTCGGTCGGGCAGCGGCGGACGATAGCCGGTGATCTTCTCCATCGCATCGGGGAATTTCGCTGGATGTGCGGTGGAAAGAATCACTTTGGGGACGCTATGGCCATAGGCACTACCACGAACACGCGAAGTTGTATCTGCGGCGGCAACGTATCCACACGCCGTGTGCGGATCCATCAGATAGGCACTTTCCTGCTTCACCTTGCGGATCGCGTCGGCGACCTCCGCTTCGCTTGCCGATCGCGCCGAAAAATCGCGGCGCATATGCTCGCATACCGCACCACCCGCCTCGAATCGGCGCGACTGGGCGAGAGAGCCCATCAGGCCACGCACATAGGCGTCGTCTCGGCCTGAGGCTTCGAACAGGTAACGCTCGAAGTTCGACGAAATCTGGATATCCATCGATGGTGAGGATGTCGCCACGACATCGCGCATTTCGTAAGTGCCGGTATCGAGCGTGCGCGGCAGGATGTCGTTTTCGTTCGATGCAATGACAAGGTCGGCAACCGGAAGCCCCATGCGGCGGGCGACGTGGCCGGCGAAAATGTCGCCGAAATTGCCGGTGGGCACCGAGAAGGCCACTTTGCGATGTGGCGCGCCAAGCGCTGTTGCGGCAGCAAAGTAGTACGTCACTTGCGCAACGATGCGCGCCCAATTGATCGAGTTAACGCCTGCCAAATGCACGCGGTCGCGGAAGGCGTGGTCATTGAACATGGCCTTCACGAGCGCCTGGCAGTCGTCGAAGGTGCCGTCGATAGCGACGGCATGGACGTTCGGCTCGCTCGGCGTCGTCATCATGCGCCGCTGAACGTCGGAGACGCGGCCATCAGGGAACAGGATCACCACATCGCAGCGTTTCGAGCCGCGGAAAGCTTCGATTGCCGCCCCGCCGGTATCGCCCGATGTGGCGCCGACGATCGTGACACGCTCCCCACGCTTTTCCAGGACATGGTCCATCAGGCGGGCGAGCAACTGCATCGCCACGTCCTTGAAGGCGAGGGTCGGCCCGTGGAACAGCTCCAGCACGAACGTCTCGGGGTTGATCTGCACGAGCGGTGTCACGGCGGCATGACCGAACGTGGCATAGGCCTCGCGCGCCATGCGCAAAAGATCCTCGCGCGCAATGGCGCCGCAGGTGAAACGATCGATAATCGCGACGGCCAGATCGGCGAACGGCACTCCGGCGAAGGTCTCTATCTCGCTCTGCGTCAGCCGCGGCCATGTCTCAGGCACATATAGACCGCCATCGCGGGCGAGGCCTGCAAGCAGCACATCATCGAAACCGAGACGCGGGGCGGCACCGCGCGTGGAGATGTAAGAAAGTGACGACGACAAACGAGGAGCCTCATCTATTCTGGGCTCGGGCGGCGGAACCGCCCGCGACCGGGACGCACCCGATCATTGACAGCAGGTATGGCAAGAAGCGCACACTACTGCCGGGGCACGGCGCAAACAAGCCAAGCAGGGCGTTCGGCACCAGGAAACGGCAGGAAATTCGGCTTAGAGCATCTTTAGCTGAGGTGTGCAGCGGTTCAGTGATTCGATCAAAACCAGACCTGCTCTGGCGTTCAGCCACGTTGGCGCAAGCGCCCAAAAGCGAAAGCCAGATAGACGCCGAGCAGCGTTATGGCGAGTCCGTACCACGTCAGCGCGTATTCGAGATGGCGGTTCGACAGGTTGACCTTATTCAGTTCCGGCTGCGGGCCCTGCGGTCCTCCTGTCGCGGTCTCGGCCTCGATATAGAACGGCGCCACACTTGCGATTGCATTGTGTGGGGGCCCGGCTGCCGAGCCGTCCGCCGACGTCATTGTGAGCGCCTTGCGCATACCTTCAATGTCGAATTCGTACCATTCGTTCTTTGCGGCATTCTCGGCACTGCTAAAGGCTCCGACATGGCCCAGCCGCACGCGACCGACGAATTCCAGCGCGCCATCAGGATTTCCCGCAGCACGAGTTGCAGGTGCCTTCTTCATGTCGGGCACCGCGCCACGGATCACGAGCACAGTACTCCATGGAAATGTGCCCGATGCGCCGAGAGGCGTCGATAACGTAAGCGGTGTGACGACGCTCCAGGCAGGGCCTGCTTTGCCTGGGCTCCAAACGTGAAATTCCTGATCGTGACGGAACCGCCCCTTCATCGCCACGCGCACGAACTCGATCGCCTCGGCGGTGTCCGTCATATGGGAGCCCGTATAGATGCCGAGCACCGCCTGCAGGCTGCCAGGTGCTGCCTTGCCTCGCGCCTCCACCTTTTCGATCAAGGCTTCCTTCCAGGCGAGACGGCGCATCTGCCAGTTGCCAAGCGAGACGAGGATCGCGAGACCCAGGAGGGTCAGCAGCGTTGGCCACAGCAGGCGAGCCTCACGCAAACGCGTCATCACGTACGATGCCTCACAGCGAAAGTGGCGCTAACCGGCGCGCTGATGCCTCAATCCTTGGCGAGGCGGCCTTCCTCGGCCTTATGGCGATACTGCAGGGCGATCAGAGTTGCCTTGAGGAAGCGCAGCAGGCCCAGCGCCAGCACCAGCGTTACCACACCTGACATAAGGACGGTCGCCAGCAGCGGCGTATCATAGGTCAGTTGAAACCAGAGCGCGCCGCCCAGCACGACGAAGCCGAGAATGAAAATCGCAAAAACCGCAGGACCGTCGCCCGTATCGATGAACTTGTAATCGAGGCCGCAGTTATCGCAGCGCTCACGCATGTTGAGCACCTGTCGGAACAGGGGACCTTCGCCGCAACGCGGGCAGCGTGCCTTGAGGCCGAGCACGATTGGCGAATGGGCGGGCTTCTCGGACTTGTTCGTCATGCGAGGCACTCTGGATTCCATTTCGTCGGATCACAATGCGTGGCTGTGACACACACACACCGAACTTATGATCAGCATTCGTGCAAAACGCGCATGGCCGGGGCGAAGAGCCCCGGCCATGCATTGCGTATGATTGCATGCTGAGAGCCTCAATCACGACTTTGATGGAAGCGGTCGTGCTTCCACTGAGGCCGATCAGGCTCTAGTGGCCACCCGGGCTGGCGCCTGCACCCCAGACATAGATGGATGCGAACAGGAACAGCCAGACCACGTCAACGAAGTGCCAGTACCAGGCAGCGGCCTCGAAACCGAAGTGCTGCTTGGGCGTGAATTCACCCCTCATCGCGCGAACGAGGCAGACGAACAGGAAGATCGTGCCGATGATCACATGCGCGCCATGGAAACCGGTCGCCATGAAGAACGTCGAGCCATAGATGTGGCCGGCGAAATTGAAGGCCGCGTGGCCGTACTCGTAGGCCTGGCAGGCGGTGAATGCCACGCCCAGAAGAACAGTCAGCGCAAGGCCCCAGACAAGCCCCTTGCGGTCGTTCTTCAGAAGCGCGTGGTGCGCCCAGGTAACGGTGCAGCCCGACAGAAGCAGGATCAGCGTGTTGACCAGCGGGAGACCCCAGGGATCGAAGGTCGATTTGAAGTTCTCGCTGGCGACAGGCGGCCAGTGGCCACCGGTCAGTGCGTTGCGCTCGACCATACCGATCGTCTCGGTCATGTTCGTGGGCTGGATGACTCCGCTCGGGAAGAGCGAGGCGTCGAAATAGGCCCAGAACCATGCGATGAAGAACATCACCTCGGAGGCGATGAACATGATCATGCCGTAGCGCAAATGAAGCTGCACGACGGGCGTTTGATATCCTTTGTGTGCCTCGATGATGACGTCGCGCCACCACATGAATGCAATCGCGATAAGACCGGCGAACCCGACGGCGAAGACCCACGGGCCATGCATACCGAACAGTCCCGCACCGCCGCCAAGCGAGCGCATCCAGATGATCGCGCCGATGGCCGTCACCAGCGCTGCCAGTGAGGCAGCGACCGGCCACGGGCTCGGATCGACGAGGTGATAGTCGTGATTCTTAGCGTGTGAATCGGCCATCGATTTCTCCGTTCCCCAGTCCCTTATTGGGGAGCCCGCCCATTCCGGATCCTCGTCGGATCCATCACATTCGGCGCGTCCCGTTTTCTCTTCCGTCTCAACGCCGCCGCAGAGGTGACGCTGCATTCGTTGCCAACTTTGCGGCGCGAGCACAGCCCGGCCGCACACTCGAGTGCGAGTTAGCCCTGACCTCCATCGCCCTTCAGCTCGCGCGCCGCCTTGGGAGAGGCGGACGCATCGGCCGCGGGCTTGTCCATGGGATGGAACGTGTAGGACAGGGTGATCACAGACAGCTTTTCGGTATCGCGATCATCGATCATCGCGGGATCGACGAAGAAGGTCACAGGCATGTCGACCGTTTCGCCAGGTTCGAGCTTCTGCTCGGTGAAGCAGAAGCACGCGATCTTGTTGAAATAGGCACCCGCCGCATCCGGCGACACGTTGTAGCTGGCGGTGCCGCGCAACGTCGTCTGACCGACATTGGTGGCCTGATAGTGAACCAGCACCGTCTCGCCGAGCTGAACCGTCACCGTATTCTGCTTGGGCTTGAAATCCCAGGGCAGGTTCGGAGCGACGTTGGCGTCGAGCCGCACCTCGATGGTTCGGTCGAGAACCTTGACGTCGTTTGTGGCTGCGATCTTGGGGGTGCCGCCATACCCCGTCGTCTGGCAGAAGATGCGATAGAGCGGCACGGCAGCATAAGCCGCAGCCACCATGCTGAACACGACGGTCGACAGAATGACTGCCACGCGCCGGTGCCGGCCCGTCAATGCATCCGCCACGGCCTTAGCCGGCTTCGCATTTCCGTTATGTCCGGTGCTGTCGCTCACGGTTCTCGCAATCCTCCAGATCTGCCTTGCCTGCAATCCTTAAAGCGGCCTGTTCATGACGTTGCCGCCGAGGCGGATGATGGTTGCCGCATAGAATGCGAACACAAGAAACAGCAGCACGCCGGCAATTGCCCACGAGCGCATGCGCTGTCGGCGCTTGGCCTCACCCGGCGTCGGCTGATTCGCGTTGGCGCGATTGTTGTCGTTCGGCGACGTCATCAACCCAACATCCGTTGAACCAGCTGCTCGCCAAGAATGACGGCGAACAAGGCGAACAGGTAGAATATCGAGAACCCGAAGAGCTGGCGCGCTGCCTGATCGCCTTTGCGCCCATCGCGCACCCGGTAGACCTTGATCGCGAGCGCGAGGAACACCGCGCCCAGCGCGAGCGAGGCCACAAGGTAGGTGAGACCGGCGAGACCGATGAGATACGGCGTCACCGCCAGTGGTACCAGCACAAGCGTATAGGCGACGATCTGCCGGCGCGTCTCGTCGGGTCCATGGGTTACGGGGAGCATCGGCACGCCGACGCGCTCGTAGTCGCGGCACCGGTAAAGGGCCAATGCCCAGAAGTGCGGCGGCGTCCAGAAGAAGATGATCAGAAAGAGCACGAAGCTTTCGAGCGATACCGTGCCGGTGACGGCGGCCCACCCGACCATCGGCGGGAATGCACCGGCGGCACCGCCAATGACGATGTTCTGGGGCGTACGGCGCTTCAGCCACATCGTGTAGATGACGACGTAATAGGCAATCGTCATGGCGAGCAGGCCGGCGGCGACCCAGTTGACGAGCAGGCCAAGGACGAGAACCGAGCCGATCGAGAGAATGATCCCGAAGGTGAAGGCTTCTTCGGCCGTGACATGGCCGCGCGGAATCGGGCGGGCGGCGGTACGCGCCATGCGCGCGTCGATGTCGGCATCGTACCACATGTTCAGCGCGCCCGAGGCGCCGGCACCGACCGCGATCATGGTGAGGGCGATGAAACCGAGCACGGGATGAAGATGGCCCGGTGCGGCCAGCATTCCGACCAGAGCCGTGAAGACCACGAGCGACATCACACGCGGCTTCAGCAGCGCGACATAATCGCCAACCGTCGGCTCCCTCAGAGCCGGAACCGCACCGGCATGACCTTCCGCGATGAGTTGCGACATCCCAGAAACCCTATCCGCCGAACCCGGCAATTGGAGACGATAAAGCCACGACACCGAAAACACGCTCGACAATGAGAGCTACGAACAGCGCCATGACGTAAAGACTGTTGAGACGGTAGAAGCGCCAAGCCAGGCGGCGCTCCACGGACAGTTCGCCGGCGCGCGCCAAGCGGACTGCTTCAACGGCAAGAACTGCGCCGCCAATGACCGCGGCCGAAAGCCAGAGCGGTCCGGTGAACCCTGCCGCAACCGGCAATAGTGCAAGGCCGGCGTGGGCGGCTGTGAAACCTACGATCATCCAGCGCGTGCGCGCCGACCCGACAACGACCGGCATCATCGGCACCCCGGCGCCGGCATAGTCATCGGCACGGACGAGCGCCTGCGACCAGACGTGAGGGGGCGTCCACGGAACAAGAAAGGTGAAAAGGGCAAGTGCTTCCCACGAGACAGTGCCGGTTGCAGACACCCAACCGGCAAGAGGCGTCAGCAGGCTGGCAAGGCCGCCGCCAACGACGACGTTAAGCGGCGTCTGGCGCTTCAACCACATCGTGTAGACGACGCCGTAGAACAGGATCGTGACGGCGAGCACCACGGCCGCCATCGGATTGACCGCCAGCGCCATAACCGCGATCGAAGAGACGATCAGAAGCAAGCCAAAAGCGAGCGCCTCTTCCGGCGCTACGCGACCCGCGGGCAACGGACGCGAAGCGGTGCGTGCCATGCGCGCATCGAGATCACGCTCGAACCACATGTTGAGGACAGCCGATCCCCCCCCGCCAAGGGCGATGCAGACAATGGCCGTCAATGCGCTCGTGGGCGACATCGCAACAGGGGCGGCGAGAAGCCCGGCGATGGCGGTGAAGACGACGACCGACATCGGCCGCGGCTTCATCAGCGCGACGAAATCCAAGGCGCGGCCGCTGTGCGCGGAGGGTTGCCCACCCGACAAAGCGAACCCTGGCCTGGGTCTCGTTTCCGTCATTGCCACCTGCGCAGTTCCTCGGTCACTCCGGTATGCAAGGCCCCAGTCCGTCGGTCCGTCGGTCCGATGGACTTGCAGCCATTCCGCCCTTCCTGATTCCAGGCCAGGGGTTGCAGCCTGCGGCGGGGACGCACACCGGCTGCCATCTTGTCGTTTCGGGCAGCGATGGGCGGGACACCGGGTCCCGCCCATCACGTGTTCGTGTCACAGCCATGCGACCGCACGATCCAAGCGATCAGTGATGCTTGGTCGCCTCGATGCGCGGCAGCGTCTCGTACTGGTGGAACGGCGGCGGCGACGGCAGCGTCCACTCGAGCGTGGTGGCGCCCACGCCCCAGGGGTTGTCGCCGACACGCTGCTTGCGAGACAGAGCAACGAAGATGCCGATGAAGAAGCAGATCGTGCCCAAGAATGTAATGTAAGAGCCGTAGGACGAGACCATGTTCCAGAAGGCAAAACCGTCGGGATAGTCGACATAGCGGCGCGGCATGCCAGCAAGGCCGAGGAAGTGCTGCGGGAAGAACAGCACGTTGGCGCCGATGAAGGTCAGCCAGAAATGCAGCCTGCCCCAGAACTCGGAGTACATGTAACCGGTCATCTTCGGGAACCAGTAGTAATAGCCCGCGAAGATCGAGAACACGGCGCCGAGCGACAGCACGTAGTGGAAGTGCGCGACGACGTAGTAGGTGTCATGCAGCGCACGATCGACACCGGCGTTGGCGAGCATGACGCCCGTCACGCCGCCAACCGTGAACAGGAAGATGAAGCCGAGCGCCCAGATCATGGGCAGACGGAACTCGATGGAGCCGCCCCACATCGTGGCGATCCACGAAAAGATCTTCACGCCCGTCGGAACCGCGATCACCATGGTCGCGAACACAAAGTAGGCCTGCGTGTTCACGTTGATGCCCGAGGTGTACATGTGGTGGGCCCAGACGATGAAGCCAACGAGTCCGATAGCGACCATCGCGTATGCCATGCCGAGGTAACCGAAGATCGGCTTCCTCGAGAAGGTCGAGACGATGTGGCTGATCATGCCAAAGCCCGGAAGGATCAGAATGTAGACCTCCGGATGGGCAAAGAACCAGAACAGGTGCTGATAGAGGATCGGGTCACCGCCGCCCGACGCCGTGAAGAACGTCGTGCCGAAGTTGCGATCCGTCAGCATCATGGTGATCGCGCCCGCGAAAACCGGCAGCGAGAGAAGCAGCAGGAATGCGGTGACCAAAACGGCCCAGGCGAACAGCGGCATCTTGTGCAGCGTCATGCCCGGCGCGCGCATGTTGAAGATCGTAGTGATGAAGTTGATTGCACCAAGGATCGAGGACGCGCCCGCGATGTGCATCGAAAGAATCGCGAAGTCCATCCCAGGCCCGGGAGAACCCGTCGTCGCCAGCGGCGGATACAGCGTCCAGCCACCACCGACACCCAAGCCACCGGAATCGCCTTCAACGAAGAGCGACAGAATGAGCATCGCGAACGCCGCGGGCAACAGCCAGAACGAGACATTGTTCATGCGCGGGAAAGCCATGTCCGGCGCACCGATCATGAGCGGCACGAACCAGTTGCCGAAGCCGCCCATCGTGGCGGGCATAACCATGAAGAACACCATGATGATGCCATGCGCGGTGACGAACACGTTGAAGGCATGGCCGTTATGGAAATATTGCAGGCCAGGTTCTGCGAGCTCGAGACGCATGCCAACCGACAGGAGGCCGCCGATGAGGCCGGCCACCATGGCGAAGATCATGTACATCGTGCCGATGTCTTTGTGGTTCGTGGAAAACAACCACCGCTTCCACCCCGTCGGGGTGTCGTGATGGTCGTGAGCGGCATGTGCAGTGCTACCCATCGTCAGTTGCCCTTCGCTTGCAAATTTCCTTTAAGCGCTTGTTGCGCTCTTGCTTGTCGTTGCTGCCGAGCGGCCAGCTTTCAATGGCGCGCGTCGGCTGTCTTTTTGCCGGCCTGCTCGAGAGCAACACGCTTCAGGATCTCGCGCGCCCTCTTCTTGTCCCGCGCGGCCATCGCGTCGGACCATTCCTTGAACGTGCCCTCGTCGACGACGCGGACCGCGATCGGCATGAAGGCATGATCCTTGCCGCACAGCTCGGAGCACTGGCCATAGAATATGCCGGTCTGCGTCGCCTTGAACCATGTGGCATTGATGCGGCCGGGAACGGCGTCAACCTTGGAGCCGAAACCGGGAACCGTCCAGTTATGGAGAACGTCTCCGGCGGTCACGAGAACATGGACGTTCTTGTTGACGGGAACGAGCACTTCGTTGTCAACGGCGAGGTTGCGCGGCGCAGGAATGCCCTCTGCCTGCTTCTCCTTGATCTCCTCGGCGGTCAGCATGACGCTGTCGAAGCCGAAGCTCTTGGCGTCCTTCTCCTTGGGCAGGTACTCGTGGTTCCAGTACCACTGATAGGCCGTCGCCTTGATGGTCAGATCGGCCGGCGGATAATCGTACTGGGCACGCAGCAACCGGAAGGACGGCAGGGCGATGTAGACCAGGATCATGATCGGGATCACGGTCCAGGCCACCTCGAGCAGCGTGTTATGGGTGGTACGCGAGGGCGAGGGATTTGCCTTCGAGTTGAAGCGGAACATCACGTAGACCATGAGGATCAGCACGAACACCGCAATTGTGATGATGATCGTATTCACCAGGTCGTGGAACTCGTGGATCTGCTGTGCGATCGGTGAGGCTGCGGCCTGCATGCCGAGCTGCCCGTCGGTCGGCCGGCCAACACCGGCCATGGCCGCATCGGCGCCGAACATGACGGCGGCCACGATGAACAGCGTGGCAGCAGCCCATAGCGAGCCAAGCATTCGTCGGATCATTCCCTGCTCCCCAAAATGAGACCGGATCTGTGCCGGACTGTATTTCACTCTTGTCAGACGAAGGGCGTGCCGGAACGGCGGCCCTCAAAAACAGGCATTTACTGGAGGCAACCGTCGCTCGCCTTGCCGTGGCCTTGCCCGGCGCTGCGCCTCTATGGCCCCAATCGTCCCGCCCGGACCCGCGTCGGCCCGGCAACACAAAATCGAACAGCCGGCCTACGCCCCACTTTGGGCGCATTCCCACCGCATCGACCAGAGCACAATACCCGGAGTTGTCTCAAGTCAAGTTTTGTGCGGCATTTGTACGCTCTTGACAACCAGTTGTGTGCACAGACGCGACATCGGTCGGCCAATCGTTCAGTCCAATCCGAGAATCGGCTCTATTCCTGTTCGAAAAGAGCCTCTTGCAATTTGCTGTGCGAAGCGGTGCCGGTCCAACCGCTGCACATGCTGGGCAGGCATCCGTCGAACCCTTGATATCCCCACTCAGGAGGCCCCGCGCTTGCCCGTAAATCATCAACCTATTCAAAGATGGGCCGCCGCGCCACGGACGCTTTCGATAGATAGCGTGACCCTGAAAAAACCGTTCGTATGGCTTGTTGTACTACTGGCAGCGATGCTGGCCGCCGGCCGCCCATCGGCAGCGCTGGCCCAGGACACCCAGGCCCCCGAAGGTGCCGTCAAGGCGCAACACGGCGACTGGCAGGTCGTGTGCAAATCGCCACCGCCGGGCTCCAAAAAAGAGGTCTGCGCACTGGTCCAGAGCGTCACCGCGGAGGATCGCAACAACGTCGGCCTGACGGTCTATTTCCAGAAGTTCGCCAACGGGACGAGAGTGCTGCGGGTTTTCGCCCCGCTCGGCATCCTGCTGCCGCCCGGCCTCGGCCTCAAGATCGACAACAAGGATGTCGGCCACGCGCCGTTTCTGAGGTGCCATTCGTTCGCATGCTACGCTCAGGTTGTCGTCGAGGACAAACTGGTGGAGCAGTTGAAGAACGGCAAAACAGCGATCTTCATCATCTTCCAGACCGAGGAGGTGGGAATCGGCATACCGATCTCGCTCAAGGGGTTTGCCGAAGCGCTTCCTGAAATCGAATGAGCAGCCGCCCTTAGAGCATGTTTTTCACGCTGAACCGCTGCCTCTAACCGGCTGTTCAACGCGGCTTCGTGGCGATTCGGTCCTGCCCCGCGATGAGGCCACCCCAATGGGCGTCGAAGGGGTGGATGCGATCAGTTGGACCGGCTCCGTCAACCAAGGGCCGCCGTTCGTTATGCCAGCGGAACAATCCGCCTTCCAGGTTGTAGATTCCTTCAGCGCCGCGCGCACGAAGCGCCAAGCCGACGCGGTCGGCAAGGCGCGAGCTGCGAACGCCGACGGAGCAGTAAAAGATTACGTCTCGACCGGCCGCCAATGCCGCCAGCTTGTTGACGAACGCGTCGGCCGGTGCGTTCGGATCCACCCGTACCGCACCGTCGATGTGACTTACGGCAAACTCTGCAGGCTCACGCACATCTATGATGAGCGGACTGCGTTTGTTTTTCATCGCAGCAAAATCATCGGGAAGGATCTGAGTAACGTCAGAAAACTCCTGGCGCACGCGCGCTTCGACCTTGGGCAGATCCGAGGGCTGGTAGGCGCGGGCAACGTTGTGGCGCGTCATTGCAGTAATTCCTCCCGCCATCGCAACTGCCGCCATCACGGCGAGAGCGTAGCGCCGGCCGCGACGCTCCGGGGTTCGTCCCGAGCGGATGAACGGTTCAGTGCCTGACTTGTTTGATTGCGATCGGCGCGGAGAGGGCGATGTCTGCTCAGACGAATTTCGCATGTGTTGCAGCGTGTTCCTTGTCTGGCGTCGTGTCCCTAGAGCATGTTTAGCTGAAGTGTGCAGCGGTTCAGCGTGAAAAACATGCTCAAAGCAAGGTACTGGATTGCGTTCATGTTTCCACCAAACATGAACGCGGTCTAGAGGCGTGTGATCACCTTCGTAGTCTGCCAGAACGTGGGCCGCCAGCGACTCTCACAAGGTGCGGCACGGTGTTCACAATTGGCGGAGCAGCACACTCCCTGGTGCGCTCGATGTGGCTCGACCTGTGCTTGGGGACCCAAAAAAACGAGACGGGAGGTTTCCCTTCCGCCTCGTCAATCACCTCGTGTTGGGGGGACTTCGACTGTCAGGACGCCCAACCTTTGATCAGGCTACCTTCCGGCTGGTTCCGTATGGCTGCTGGCCGTCACCGCCCGTACCATTGACCGGACGCGGTTCGCGGAACGACAAATAATCGCGATCGCCCTTCTGGCGACCGGCCTCGCTCGTTGCCGTGGGAAGCTGGAACATCTGTGCCCAAGCGCTCATGAGATGCTGCGAGCTCTCGCTGTAGTGGGCAAAGCAGGTTTGCATGAAGCGTTGCTGCTCGGCCATCAGCTCCTGCGGCGTCCGGCACTGCGACAACCGCGCTGGCAGTTCCAGGTAAGCCTGGGCGCGGCGGACCGCGAGACCCTGCAACTCCAGCTGCCAGCGTGCGAGACCACGCATCATATGATCCGGCGCCTGTTGCGTTGCGTTTGTAAAATCGGCGAAGTGGGGAGCATGGAAAAAGCTTTGGAACAGCCCCAATCCCGTGCTCTGCGTCTGACTTGCTGACGTCATACCTGTTCCTCCTCACTAGAATCTACGCGTACGAACGAGAGACACCACAACGACGATGGGGATACCTGGGCTAAGGGCCGCTCCTCGCCACGATCGCCTGTGAATGATGCTCCCTAACTCGACATTCAGGGCCCTTGATGAAGGCCTCTCCATTGATGCCGGTCCCGTTGTTCAGGACCAGAAAAGTCGACCTACGCCGCGTTGGCCGCCAAGACCCTGTGTCGATGCCGTGCACAATCAACATGTCACGGTTTCGTTCCACAGCGTAGCGTGAGCCGAGAGCCAAATACGGTGTCCCGTACTTCCGGCGGAGCCTTGGACACGGCCAGCACAGCTCAGCCGGCAATCAATATCCTCGCAGCCCAAATGCCACGTAAGGCGGTGGCCGGACCGACTGCTCTCCAGACTAGCTTGCACACGAGCCCAACAAAAGAGATTTGCTGCGGTGCACCAAAATTCTCATCATTACGAATGCGTTGTATAGCCGTCTGCCACTAAATAGCGAACCCCAAGGCAAATGTCGTTGATCAAACGCAACGAACAAAAAATGTCGCGGTGCAGCGATCAGCGTCCTGCTCGTCCTTTTGCGGAGAACGTGCTGCCGCGTCGCTCGTAAGGAACGCCTGGGAACATTAGCCCGCTAACGATCACATTCAGCGATCGACAAATGATCCACAAATTGCCCTGTTGACTGAAAGCCGCTTGACCCAAGCCTATCTGTAGTATGAATATTTAATTAACAGTGTTTTGTTCTTGCTTTGTTTTTTGGTGCGGCGCTATCGTGCGTGGGGTTTGGGCGAGTTGCCGGATTTGGACGCGCGGAATCGCTGGCCGCGCGATTTTTGCGCGCGGTTGTGGCCAGCTCATTTCTGCCCGACTCGCGACCGCTGCATTCTCCTGCCTTGTCGCCGTTACGTCGCCGCCGAGCGGCGCATCTGCCGACGAGCAGTCCCCCTACTGGCGGGAAACCTTCACCGGAGCTGATGTCACGCACGATGTCTGGCTCCTTTATTCCGGTGTGACACTCGCCCCCACGAGCGACATCTATAGTGACGGCGTGCGGCTTCGGGCTACTGGCGGCTACGGCCAGTATCGCTACCAGGGCCATCGCGCAGGCGATCCCAACGACACGCGACGCAGGTTCGAGGGAACCGTCAGTTTCGTCGAAGTGCTGGTCGGCTACCAAATGCGATTCGGAGAACTGACGGCGAAGGCGTTCGCAGGGATCTCGGCCATCGACCATGTGATCACTCCCGGAGATCCCATCCCGTCGGGCGGCCTGCTGACACAAGGGCTCGACTACGGCGTCAAAGGCGCGCTGGAGCTTTGGCTCAATCTGGGCAGCGAAGCCTGGACGTCGCTCGACACCTCGTGGACAAGCGCACACCAGACCTATGCGGGGCGGTGGCGCCTCGGATACCGGGTGCTCCCCACAGTCTCGCTCGGCCTGGAAGCCGGCATCAACGGCAATGCCCTGCGCGGTCAGCGGCTGCTCGAGGATGGCAGCCTGCGCGAAGCGTTGCGCCCGCAGACACGCGCCGGCCTATTCGCGCGCTACGAGTGGAATGGTGGTGAAATCTCTATCTCTGGCGGCGTTGCCAACAGCGCGTACGATTTCGGCAGGACCGATGGCTTCGATGAACTCTACGGAACCGCCAACTGGTTGATGCGATTCTGATAGCGCTCAGAACCGCCGCATGGCGACGCTTGCATTACGTACGGCATCCGCCAAGATCACAGAACATGAAACCCGATATTGCCACCACTCCAGATCGTCCACTGAGGCCGACGACGAACCGGCCAATCCGCCGCATCTCCTGCGCAATCTGTCAACGTAGGTACGCTGCTGCTTTGGTCGCCGCGACCCTCGTTGCTCCGTGGGCGAACGGTGTCAGCGCGCAGGCAACGAAATCGTGCAGTGACAATCCGGTCATGGCACGGGGCGAAGCGTCCCGCTTCGAGTGGCTCGCCAAAACGAAGGCGCGCGCGAACTGGCGCTACAGGGTGCGCTCGACACCTGAGCTCGGCGCCCCCTACTCTGATTGGAAGCTGGCCGCCAACCTCGAAGAATCATGCCTCGTCGGTCCCGAAGGGTCCGTATGCACCATCAAGGCGACCCCCTGCCGGAAGTGAACCGGGCCGGCCAAACCGGGTTTAACCTGCTCTACCAGGATCACCCCGACATCCCTGCAGCCACACCGCGGCCGCCGCACCGTGCCCTTCCCCGTGCGCAAAGACACGCCTGCCACGGTTAACACGCTGTTATATAATTATTTTTCTAAAGTCACGGTCCTTGTCGAAATTTGACGCTCGATTTGACTTGACGGCCACGTCAATCAACCTCACATCTCTTGCAAACAAAACGAGCGTTCGTTTTGTATGGTTTGGGTCCAAGTCGAGGTCGCGAACGTCATGGGCGAAGAGACACATCAATCGATCGGTGACGCACATATCGGTGTCAGCGGCGTGCCCCGCGGGACAGTCGGCATCACTCAAAAGACGCAAATGCCATGCTCGGATCAATAGACACTCAAGCAAACGCCAAGCAGACGAGACCATGCCGAAACTGAAGCCAGCCACACAGCGCGCGCGACGCGAACGCATCCTGGATGCTGCGGAGATCTGCTTCGCGCGCTCGGGCTTCCATCGCTGCACGATGCACGACATCTGCAAGGAGGCGGGCATCAGTCCCGGCGCACTCTACGTCTATTTCGCTTCCAAGGAGGATCTGATCGCCGGCCTCGCCGAGCGTGACCGTAACGAGTTCCAGGAGCGCTTTGAGCCGATCGCGGAGGCAACCGACATCCTCAATGCCCTGCAGACGATCGGCGAGCAGTACTTCGTCGAGGAACCGGCTCACAAGCGGCTCATGTGCGTCGAGATCGGCGTGGAATCGACACGCAACGAGAAGGTTGGCGAAATTTTCCGCTCGGTCGACACCCACGTCTACACCAGCTTGTGCGGACTCTTCGAACGGCTCGAGCAACAGGGCCGCATAGCGCCCGCATTTGAACCGGCGACCGTGTCCAAGCTGGTGGCGGTGATCGGCGATGGGATGATGTGGCGGCGCGCGACAGACCCGAACTTCAAGGCAGATCAATTGATGCCGGCCGTAATGGCCGTGGTCGGGTCGCTGATCAATCCCACGAGGGTCAAGCCGGTGCAGGACGAGCATCGAGAAACGGTCGCCACCAATGACGACGCGATCGGCCGAGCAACCACCTGCGCGCCCGAAGGCGCCGGTGCGATGATAGCCACACGCGATGACGAGGCCAGTCCATGACGTTTCGCAGCAAGGCTCTAGTGGCGACGCTGCTCGCGCTTGCCGCAATTGGGTTTGCGGCTTCCGAGCTCGGGTTAGGCGTTACCAAGATCGGAGCGTTTCTTCATCCATCCGGTGAAGAACAGCAGGTCGATTCGGCCGCCAAGGCGCTCGCTCCGGCGATCACGGTTATCAAGGCGGAGCGACGCGCCTTGAGCGAAACGGTGCTCGTTACCGGAACACTGGTGCCGCGCGAGGAAATCCTCGTGGCGCCCGAAGTCGAGGGACTGCGGGTGCTCGATCTCAAGGTCGACGTCGGCGACAGGGTCAAGCGCGGCGACGTGCTCGCCGTGCTCGAACGCACACAGCTCGAGGCTCAGCTCGCGCAGAACACCGCGGCACTCGCGCGCGCAGACGCCTCGATCGCCCAGGCGCACAGCATGATCGATCAGGTCGACGCGGCATTGACGGAGGCTCGTGCCTCGTTCGAGCGCGCCAAGCCGTTGCGGCAGTCGGGCTATCTTTCTGAGAGCCTTTATGATCAGCGTGCCGCGGCCGCACGATCCACCGCGGCACAAGTCGTCTCGGCACGCGACGGGCTGAAGCTGGCCGAGGCATCCAAACAGGAAGCGGAGGCGCAACGCCGCGAAATCGAGTGGCGGCTTTCCAATACCGAAGTCAAGGCACCGCGTTCCGGCATTATCAGCCGCCGCACGGCGCGCATCGGTGCACTTGCTGCGGGCACCGCCGAACCCATGTTCCGGATCATTGCCGATGGCGAGATCGAGCTCGACGCAAACGTGATTGCCGAAGATATTGCGCGGCTTGCACCGGGGCAATCCGCCACCGTCGACGTCGTCGGGGCAGAGAACGTGACAGGCCGCGTGCGGCTTGTGGCGCCCGAGGTCGACCGGACGACGCGTCTGGGCACGGCAAAGATTTTCATCGGCGACCGGCCGGACCTGAGGATCGGCGCATTCGCCAGGGCCAACGTGGTGACTCGCGAGGGCATCGGCATCTCGGTACCGGCGGCCTCAATTCTCTACAGCGCGGATTCGCAACCCAGCGTTCTCGTTGTGCGCGGCGACCGGGTGGAGGCGCGCCTTGTCACCACCGGTCTTCGCAGCGGCGATCTCGTCGAGATCACGAAGGGCCTCAGTGAAGGTGAACTGGTCGTGGCCAAGGCCGGCACATTCCTTCGCGACGGTGACCGGGTGCGGCCCGTCACGCCCGACGCGAAGATCAGCGAGGCCAGGTAATGGATTTCAACATATCTGCGTGGTCGATCCGCCGCCCGGTGCCGTCTCTGGTATTGTTCATGGTGCTCATCACCGTGGGCATCCTGAGCTTTCGCGCGCTGCCAGTGACGCGCTTCCCCAATATCGACCTGCCGGTAATTCAGGCGCAGATCACACAATCCGGCGCAGCGCCAGCCGAGCTTGAAACGCAGGTCACGAAGCGGGTGGAAGACGCGATCGCCGGCATCACCGGCGTAAAGCACATCACTTCGACGATCACCGAGGGCGTCTCACAAACGATGGTCGAGTTTCGCCTGGAGGTTGATGTCGACCGGGCGCTCAACGACGTGAAAGATGCGATAGCGCGCGTGCGGGCTGATTTGCCCCGGACCATCGACGAACCGATCGTACAGCGCATCGAGATCGAGGGTCTTCCGATCGTCTCCTACGGCGCGTTCGCACCCGGCATGACACCGGAAGAATTGAGCTGGTTCGTCGACGATGTGGTGAAGCGACGACTGCAGGGCGTGAAAGGCGTGTCGGCGGTCGACCGTGTCGGCGGTGTGACGCGCGAAATCCGCGTGTCGCTCGATCCCGACCGGCTGCTTTCATATGGCATCACAGCGGGTGACGTGAACCGGCAGTTGCGCGCTACCAACGTCGATCTCGCCGGCGGTCGTGGCGAGGTGGCAGGACGCGAGCAGGCAATCCGCACACTTGCCGGTAAGACCAGCGTCAAAGAGCTTGCGGCGACGATGATCGCGTTGCCCGCCAACAGGTACGTCCGGCTGGACCAACTCGGAACTGTGAGCGACGCCTTCGAGGAGCCGCGTACCTTCGCACTCGTCGACGGACGACCGGCAGTTGCCTTCCAGATCAGCCGCGCCAAGGGCTCCAGCGACACCGTCGTCGAGCAGGACATCGCCGCGGAGGTGGCGAAAATCCAGATCGATCACCTCGGCATCGAGATCCGGAAGATTGACGACACCGTCGAATACACCATGCGGGCGTATCAATCGACGATGAAGATGCTGCTGGAAGGCGCGGCTCTGGCAATTGTCGTCGTGCTCATATTCCTGCGCGATTTTCGCGCCACGATCATCGCCGCGATAGCGTTGCCGCTGTCGATAATTCCTGCATACTTCGCGATGCATGCCCTCGGATTCTCGCTCAACCTCGTCTCGCTGCTGGCCATCACCATCGTGATCGGCATCCTGGTCGATGATGCGATCGTGGAGATCGAGAATATCGTGCGGCACATCCGCATGGGCAAGAAGCCCTATCAGGCCGCGCTGGAAGCCGCCGACGAGATCGGGCTGGCTGTTATCGCCATCACCACGACGATTATCGCCGTATTCGTGCCCGTCAGCTTCATGGGAGGTATCGCGGGTCAATACTTCAAGCAGTTTGGCCTCGTCGTAGCATTTGCGGTGTTCTTCTCGCTACTTGTGGCACGCCTTATCACGCCTCTGCTGGCCGCCTATTTCATGCGCGCATCGGGGCACGCGGACAAGGAGAGCTGGCTGCTGACGCGCTATACGCAGCTGGTCGCCTGGTCGGTGCGCCATCGCGTCATCACTGTGATCCTGGGTCTCGTCATCTTCGCGGGTTCGGTCGGCAGCTTCTTCCTTCTGCCCAACGGCTTCCTGCCGGTCGAGGATTCTGGTCGCATCCTGCTGGCGGTGGAACTGCCGCCGGGTGCGCGCATGAAGGAGACCGAGCAGATCACAGCAAACCTTGCGGAGCAGATCGACAAGCGCGAAGACGTCACAAGTGTCTTCGTCATCGGCGGGCAGATCCTCGGCTCGGGCAAAGAGGTTCGCAAGGCAACGCTGATCCTCACGCTGGCACCCGGCGAGACACGCAAGCTGAAGCAGGCTGCAATCCAGGAAGAGATCGGCAATTCGCTGCGCGACCTTCCCGATATCCGCTACTGGTTCCTGCAGGACAATGGGCAGCGTCAGGTTCAACTCGTCGTCGCCGGACGCGACGGCGAGGCCGTTGACAATGCCGCAGCTGAGATCACCAGCCAGGCAAAGACGATCCCGTCCCTCCTCAATGTCGTCTCGACAGCGGAACTCGATCGGCCGGAACTGCGCGTCATCCCGCGTGGCGACGTCGCCGCAGAACTCGGCGTCACGACGGAAGCGATCTCGGAAGCCGTGCGAATTGGCACCATCGGCGATATTGGCGCCAATCTGGCCAAGTTCAATGTCGGCGACCGGCAGATTCCGATCCGCGTGCAGTTGCGTGAATCAGCGCGCGAGCGGCTCGATCTGCTTCGCGCTCTGAAGGTGCAGACAGCCAGCGGACAGGCAATTCCATTGTCGACGGTGGCGCAATTCGAGTTCAGCCAGGGGCCGACCTCCATCGACCGTTACGACCGCGAAAGGCGCGTCCTGATCGGTGCGGATCTGCGCGGCACCGAGCCACTTGGCGATGCCGTCGAGGCGATCTTTGCGCAACCCGCAGCCAAGTCCTTACCGCAGGGTATCACGCTGAAGCAGTTCGGCGACGCCGAGGTCATGAAGGAGGTGTTCGAGAGCTTCGGGCAGGCCATGAGCGCAGGTATCATGATGGTCTACGCCGTTCTGGTGCTCCTGTTCTCAAGCTTCCTGCAGCCGATCACGATTCTCTTCTCTCTACCTCTATCGATCGGCGGCGCGATTGTTGCGCTCGCGCTGACCGGCAACGCTATCAGCCTTCCGGTCGTGATCGGCATCCTGATGCTGATGGGCATCGTCACCAAGAACGCGATCATGCTCGTCGATTTCGCAGTCGAGGAAATTCGCAATGGCGTGCCGCGGATCGATGCCATTGTCGATGCGGGACGCAAGCGCGCCCGCCCGATCATCATGACGACCATTGCGATGGTTGGCGGCATGCTGCCGCTCGCGCTGGCGCTTGAATCTGGTGGCGAGTTCCGCGCGCCGATGGCGATCGCGGTGATCGGCGGCCTCATCTCATCGACACTGTTGTCGCTGATCTTCGTGCCTGCGGTGTTCGTGCTGATCGACGACCTAGCTGGCTTCATCTGGCGCGTCTTCAGCCGCTTCGTTGGACCGAGCGAAGAAGCCGCCCAGGACGGCACCGGCCCATCATCGGGCAAGACCCTGGTAGATCCCTCGTCGCCTGCAGAATGAGTTATTCACTGTGGCGCATAGCAGTCGTTCGCGCTACGCCTTATCTGCATGGCCCGACCGGGGACCTACTCGTGATGAGGTAATACGCTCATGTTCGATGCAAAGAGTCTTCTCGAAACCCTCGTGACCGGCGGCGCGCAACGCCAGGAAGCGCTTGGCGCCGGCGGCGGTCTTGGCGATCTGCTCGGCGGCATGCTCGCGGGTGCACAGCAGCGCGGCGGGCCATCGGATCGTGTTCCCGACCAGACCGGCGGCAGCATCGAGGATCTTTTACGCAACTTCCTGCCGGGCGGGCAGGCGTCTTCACAGGCCTCACATGGCGAGCCGGCGAAGCAAGGCGGTCTCGACGATCTCTTGCGCCACATGGTGCCATCCGGTGACAGCTCCGGGGGATCGGGCGGTGGGCTCGGCGATATCCTCGGCAAGCTGCAGCAGCAGGTGGGCGGTGGCGCCGGAAGTTCGGGCGGCAGTATCACCGACATCCTGGGCCAGATCCTCGGCCAGGCCACCACGGGCGCCCAGGAAGGTGCAACGCGCATCGGCGAGGCGACCGGTGCACGCGAGGCGCTGGAGAAGATGACAGGCGGCAGGTCCGTCGACGACCTTCTCGAGCAGCTCAAAGATCTGATTGGAAACAACCAACTGGGGGCTGGCGCCGCACTGGGTGGCCTGGGAGCGCTGGTGCTGGGCACGCGCACCGGACGCGCCGCGGCCGTCAATGCCGCGAAGCTCGGCGCTCTGGCATTGATCGGCGGCCTCGCCTATCGCGCCTACCAGAATTATACGCAGGGGCAGTCGCCGGCCGCAGAACGCAATTTCGTGCCAACGCAGGCACCATCGGGCTCGGGATTCGAACCGGCCGCGATCACCAACGAGCAGGCCGCGCTTTATATCCGAGCGATGATCGGTGCGGCGGCGGCCGACGGGCGCATCTCGGCAGACGAGCAGCAGAAGATCATGGGTAGTCTCGGCCAGATGGGTCTCGATGGAGGCGCGGAGGAGTTCCTGGCAAACGAGTTCAACAATCCAGCATCGGCCAGCGCGCTCGCCAACGCCGTCGGCAGCGAACACGAGGCTGTGCAGGTCTATACGGCGGCGCGTATTGCTATCGACCCGGACACGCGCGGCGAGCAGGCCTTCCTCTACGAGTTGGCGCAGCGGCTCGGCATCCCCGAAGATCTGCGTGCACACATCGATGCGGCCGCAGTGAGCGCGGCCGCGTGAAGGCGTGATGAGCGCACGAACCGGCTCGGTCAAACATCACGACGCCAAAAAATGAAGGGCGGAGCCGCGGCTCCGCCCTTTTCAATCGCGTGCGCTCGGCGCAAGAGCAGAATTCACTGCTTCGCTTCCGCCGTCTCGGGAAGTGCAAAGTACACATCGACGCGCATTCCGGTTACCAGCTCCGAGGCATCGTCGAGTGTCGCGACAACCTCCAGAACATCGACGTCGCTTGGACGACGCGGACCGCGCGAGACGATGTTGGGTGCGCCAATTGACGAAGCGATGGCCGTGACGCGACCGGTGAAGTCCTTGTCGGCAAAGGCATCAGAGCGCACGACAACGCGCTGGCCGATACGGATCTTGGCCAGATCGCGCTCCTCGACCTCCGCGCGCACCTTTATCTGGCTCAAGTCGCCAAAGGTCACGAGAGGAAGCTGCGCCGTCGGTCCAGTCAGTTCTCCGGCCTTCGCGTCCACGCGCAGCACGGTGCCTGCCGAAGGCGCGCGGATGCGCGTGCGCTCCAACGCCTGATAGGCCAGACGAAGGTCTGAGCGTGCCTGAGTGAGCGCCGATTCCAGACGGTCGGGGAGCGGCATGCCCTCTTTCTTGTTGATCGCCGCAAGCTCCGCGCGCGCATCGGTAACTGCCTTCTCCTTGTCCCTGACTATCTGGCGCAGGTTGACGAGATCGGTGGTGTCGCCGCCCGACTTCACGTTGGCAAGGCGTTCGTCGAGCAACTGGCGGGCCTGGAACAGCTCGCGATCGGCAACCTCGGTGGCGTCGGCAAGTTTGCGCCGATCGAGAGCGAGGCCGGCCGCCTTCGACTCGTCGTCACGCTCGCGGCGTCGCACCTCGGTTTCGGCCTCGGCCGCAGCGATACGCGCGAGCTGGTCGGAGTCGTCCAGGCGAATCATAAGATCGCCAGCCTGAACGTGGTTATTGCTTGCGACCAGCACCTCCTGGATCTCGCCGGCGACCGGCGCGGAAACGATAACAATACCGTCCCTGGGCTCGATGCGGCCGGTTGCCGAGGTTGCCCATTGGCGCTGCTGCCGCACGACGCCGAGGGTGCCCTGCGCGGAGCTGGCGGTGCTGCCGGTTTCGATCGAATTGCCCGGTGCGCGGGCATTCGGCTGCCAGGTGAGCATCGCGCTCACGGCTGCTGCCGCAACGAACGCAACCGCTATCGTCGCGATGGTGGAATCGATCTTAGCCATGTGCTTTACGCCTCTTCGTGAGATCGGTGATTTCGGGCGCGTCGAGCCCTTCGGGGCGACGCGTCTCGCGGACGATCTGGCCGTCCTCGATATAGATTGTGCGGTCGGCAAACGGCATCGTGCGAGGATCGTGCGTGACCACGAGCACGCTCCGGTTTTGCTCCTTTGCAATACGCGCGAGCAGCGCCATCACCTGCTGCCCATTCTCCGTATCGAGCGCCGCCGTCGGCTCGTCGGCGAGAATGACGGAGGGGGAGCTTGCAATCGCGCGGGCCACGGCAACGCGCTGCTGTTCACCGCCCGACATGTTGCCGGGGTGATACTTCAGCCGGTGGCCAAGGCCAACCTCGCGGAGGCATTCTTCCGCGCGGGCCGCCGCCTTGAACCCTTTCTGGCCACGCACATCGAGTGCGATGCGCACGTTCTCCAGCGCCGACAGAGTCGGGAAGAGATTGTACGACTGGAAGATGTAGCCAATGTGCTCCCGGCGGATCTCTGCCAGCTTTTCCGCACTCAGTCCTGCGGTGTGATGCCCGGCGACGCGGATCGTGCCGGAGGTGGGCGACATGATACAGCCCAGTATCGACAGCAGCGTCGTCTTGCCGGAGCCCGAGGGACCCATCAGCAAGGTCAACTCGCCTGCCATCAGGTTGAGAGACACGCCCTTCAAAGCCGTGATCTTGCCGGCGCCGGAGCCCAGCTCTTTCACGACATTGACAGCTTCCATAACCGCTTCGCCTGTCATCTGTTGAACACCATGGCTGGATCAATCTTGGTCACCTTCATGATCGCAGACATCGCGGAGATGGCGCACATGAAGACCGTGACGGCGAACAGCACCGCGGCGAGCCACGGCGTCATCACAAGGGGCAACGGCGTATCGCGGCTGGCGAAGACCACAACCAGGGCGATGATCATTCCAAGCGTATAGCCGATCACCGCACTCAAGCCAGCCTGCCCGAGGATCACCTTATGGATGTATCCCGACGACGAGCCCAGCGCACGCAGAGTGGCAAACTCGTTCAAGTGATCCTTGGTCGATGAATATAGCGTCTGTGCGACAATCACGGTGCCGACGAGCAGGCCCAGCAGCGCACCGCCGATCAGGGCTATGCCGGCACCGGTCTTGAACAGCCACGTCTTAAGGCTGCGATCGCGAAATTCCGCCTTGGTGAGAACCTCAGCCGAATCGAGCCGGCTCTTCAGCTCGTTGCGCACTTGCTCGATGTCGGCACCCGGCTTCAACTTGATGAGCAGGAAGCTCGTTGCGTCGCTCTCCCGGGAAAGCAGATGACTGGCGCGCGCCAACGTCGTGTAGACATACGGTGACTGGGTAAACGAACGAATGCCTTCGGTCAGTGCCTTGATACGAACGCGGCCGGAGGCGACCTGCGCGGTATCGCCGATGCCGGTGACGTCAAGGTCGCGGAAGTATGACTTGTCGATAGCGACGCCGTCAGGCGCTTTCACATCGGTCCACGTCCCGTGCTTCAGCGCCCACGGTACAAGCCCCTCGTCCTCCGGATCAGTGCCGACGACGACGACACGGGTGGAGCCACCGCTCGGCTTGCGCCACTCAGCAAACGAGACGACGAGAGGCACAACACGCTCAACGCCGGGCGTTGCCAGCGCCTGATGCCGTTCGGCCGAATGCAGGAGAATACCGCCATCCTCGAAGCTCTTGGCGCCGAACGTGGTGACCCACAGGTCAGCATTCGCATGGTCGATGTTGGCCGTGATCATGCGGCTCGAACCAAGATAAAGGCCAAGCTGAACCGCGACCAGAACGATAGAAAACAGAATACCGACCAGCGTCACGACGAGCCGTATGCGGTCGTGAAACAGGTTGCGGAACGCAAGCGTCATGATCATCGCGTTGGACCTTGGTTGACCATCAGGGCAGTAAGTTTCCTGCCTTCGGTGACTTGAAACGACAGAGTATTACCGTACGTAAAGCGATATCGATCGCGATCATGAACAGATGAAGTAGGGCGCAACCGCGGCGTCAAGCCTCTAAAAACCAGAACATTGCACGAAAATACAGGGCGACGTCGCGCCGCACACCGATGTGCGGATTTTAACGAGCAAGTCGTTAAAGCCTTGCGTTTACATACACGGATATGTCCAAAGGCATGACGAAACGTCGCTTTCCCGGCCAGGCGGACCAACATCAATTCACCATTTTGCCGTTTTGGTATGCTGGAAACAACGTTTCTCCAACCCGGAACAACGAAGCTGACCATGTGGATTTTCAAGTTCAATTCGGACTGCCGATCCGCGGTGTCCAGTGAGGGCCGCGGACACGGACAAAACGCTTCGGGCCGCTGCTGGTACGGCGCGGCGCTGGCAGCAGCGGCGTTCTTCACGCTCGGTGCAACGGCCAGTGCTGATCCTCGCGAAGCCGGCATCTGGTACGACGATACGGGCAAAGGCGCCGTCGAGATCTTCGAATGCGGCACCAACCTGTGTGGACGCATCGTCTGGCTGAAGGATCCGCTCAATGCCAAGGGCGAACCGCTGAGAGACGGGTACAATCCAAATCCGACACTTCGCGCGCGCACCATCTGTGGCCTGCAGATTCTCGGCGGACTGGCAGCGCAACCCGACGGCACGTGGGACGAAGGCTGGGTGTACGATCCCAAGGTGGGCAAATCCTATAATGCGGCTCTGCAGGTGGCGGGCCAGAATCTCATTCTCACCGGCTACAAGGGCGTGCGACTGTTCAGCAAGTCGTTCAAGTGGACCAAGGCACCTGAAACATTGCCCAAGTGCGATATGTCGACGACAGCAGCACGCTGAGGCGTCTCATGCTGCCGGCAAGGGCGGGCTCTGTTGTGGTCCGCCCGAGACTGGTCGAAGTTAGGCTGCGGGGACGCGTACCAGTTCCGCGTCTACACGCAAATGCCCGCACCATGATTTGAAAGGCCCGCTGGCTGCCAGCGGGCCTTCTCGTTCGCATTCTTATTCAGCGGCGCCCGAACCGGCGACCTGCCGGTCGGCAATCGGCCTGACCGCACGGGACTGCTCTGCGGCGGACAGGCGATCGACGAAATCGACCGCACGATCGACGACGACGTGGCGCTGCCGGTCGAGCGTGACCATGTGATAGCAATCGTCGAGAACGATCGTCTCGACCATGCCGCCCAGCCTGCGCTGCAGCCTGAATGCATTCGACAGATCGCTTTGATCGTCGAAACGCGGATGCATGATCAGCGCCGGCTTGTCGATCGTACCAAGCGTGCGCTTCACGTGCGAAACGAGGCGCCGGAACTGATAGACAAGGCCACCGCCTCGGCCGAACAGGTCCTCCACCGGACGATCGTCAGCCGTGAAGCTCTCGATGACGAACTTGCGGATACGCTCGTCTTTGATGCCGTAGGGTGCGCGCTGGCGAAAATGGAACAGACGCGCGGTGAAACGCTCCCGCACCAGACGGAAAAAGTTGAAATACCACGGGATCGCCCAGCCATTCGGCCAAAGCGTCGGCGCGAACAGCATAATGCCGCCGATCCGCTCGGGCCGCTTCGCGGCGAGACAGAGCGCCAGCATGGCGCCCGCCGAAAGTCCGCCGACATAAATCGTGTCGCACGTCTCGGCCATTTCCTCATATGCGGACTCAAGACCGGCATACCAGTCCTCATAGGAGGAAATGCCTGACACGTCAGTGCCCGCCGTCATGCCCGGAATAAACGGGCAATTGACCGTGTAGCCTTCGCGGGCGAACGACTGGGCGAGATAGCGCAATTCAACAGGAGTGCCACCCAGGCTGTGGACCAGGAGCACGCCCGAACGACCGCCGGGAACCTTGTAACTACCCTGATGGCCGTAGATTTTTTCTTTGTTGCTCATGCGTTTATAACAACTCATTTCCACGCTACTCTAATTGAGGAGTAGCCCAAGTTCGTCCCTGTAGCCAATCCCCAAGTTGTAGGGGCCGCTACGATTAGCCCTGACGGTCCTGAAGCTTCCTCGCGATGGGCCCCTTTGCAGACCGGATTTCGGTCGGCAGAAGCCTTCTCAATTTCGTCGCTCCGTCGTGGCGGCATAGGCGCAAGAGAGACACCCGTTAGACATTGCCACCGTTTCGTCACGCTTGACGCAGCCATCACCTGATCGCTGCACCGCACACTCGACGGGCAAACCCGACCCTTGTGCCAGACCTGACCAGGATTGCGATATGTCAGTCTGACGCAACCTGATCGCGAATCTGCAACAATCTGCAACAATTGATGGAAACCTGATTGTTGCAGAACGACTTGAGGCTTTGGGAAGGACCCAAAAAAGTGTGCGGTAGGGGGTGTGATCCCTCCATTTGGCGAGATCGTGGCAGCGGAGAATTCATGTTGCAGCGCAACGTGGATAAACGGATGCGGCACACCGTCTCCTCGCCTGAAGGCGCTTTGCTCTGTCGCGCGCATGGTTGCGCCTTCCCCCAACTCGATACTGTCCCAAAGAACCGGAACGGGCCGGTCATGCCGCTCGGGACGCCGTCAATTGGTGAAGGCTAGCGGTTTGCAGCAGGACTAGCCCGCGCGTTCAATTCGTATGCTTAAGCCGAATTTACCGAGCGATCCGATCTGGTTCCGCAGGTGCGGCCGCACGCGCACCGAAGCGCGCCAGGAGCACGTAGGCAGCAACGGCCGCGCACAAGGCATAGCTGTAAGGCGTCGTCGTGCCGCCGGTCAGCGTAGCCACGCCCCACACAGAAGCGCCAGTCAGCAGCGCGGCCAGTGCACTCAACTGTCCTCCAAAACGGGTGAAAAGGCCGAAGACGAGGCAGACGACGACGCCAGAGCTGCCGAAAGCCGCGGCCACTTCCACGAGGTCGCGGATCGATGTGGCGGTCATCGCCAGGAGATAGGCGACAATGGTCAAAACCACCACGGACGCGCGAACAGCCAGCAAGCGGGTGCGCTCGCCGGGATTGCCCGCCAGTTCCATCAGCACGTTGTGCGAGAGCAAAGACGCAGCGGCGATCAGAGTCGAATCCACGGTTGAAAGAATGGCGGAGATGATGGCGCCGGCAAAGACAACGTAGAGCAGGTCCGGCATCAGGCGTTCGGCCATCTGTGGCACGACCTGTTCGAGATTGTCTCCTGAGAGCCCGGGTATAATGGCAGGCCCGATCAAGCCCAGGTAAACAGGGATGAGGCCGACGGTGAGATAGAGCCCGGCACCTGCCATTGTGGCGCGCGCTGCGACCTGTGCGGAGCGGCAACCCAGAATGCGAGAAACGAGCTCGATCGCGACGACCGTGCCGCAGACCGGAATGAGCCAGTGCTCGATACGCTCCCCCCATCCCACACCGTCGGGCGCCGTCGCGATGTCGAAACGCTCGGTGGGAATTGTTGCGATACTTGCGGTGAACCCGCCCACCGAGTCGGCTGCAAGCACCGCCAGAACGACCAGCCCGACGATGACGGCTATGCCCTGGACAAGATCGGTGATGGCGTCCGCCATCAGGCCGCCCAGAACCGTATAGGCCGATACGACGACCGCCGCGAACGTTATGGCGATCGTCACATCGGTTTCGGAGACTGCACTGACGACCTGCCCGAAAGCACGGATCTGCGCGGCGGCCCAGAAGATACTGCCGGGTACCAGCAGGACCACGACCAGTCGCTCGGTGGCCGTGCCGAAGCGATCGCGAAAAAAATCTGCGAAGGTCGTAAGGCCGCGCCGCCAAAGGGCTGCCGCGAAAACAATACCCGCAATGAACAGCGACAACGCGTAGCCGAAGGGATCGAACTCCGCACCCTTGAGTCCCTGTTCATAGACGGAGCCCGACGTACCGACGATGACCTCCGCGCCGAACCAGGTGGCAAAAACCGTGAAGGTGCCGATGACGGGCCCCAGTTTTCGCCCGGCATTAATGTAATCGCGCTCGGTGGAGATGCGGCGTGAGACAAGGGCGCCGATCAGGAACTGGATGAGTATATAGCCGATCACGCCGGCCATGACCGCATTCATCAGTCGCCCCCCAATGCCGGCCAACGCCAGTCCCGCCCTGCGCCATCAAAGCGATGGCAGGCAGCGGCGGTCAAGCGGCGTCGTGGGGGTTGCCCACGCAATCGATATCGAAAAGGTCGACCGGTGCCGGATGCTCATGCACGACAGGAAAAGCAATTCTTCCGGCTGCGGCGGCGCATGTCATGCAGATCGCACATTTTGCGCTATATTTGCACTATCGACTGGCGCCGGACCCTGCAAGACGGGTTTGCTGGGCCCTCACGCGGCCCTTGCGCCGTGCCGCCATGAAAGGAGCCTGCCGTTTGCCCGGACGCGCCGCACGCCCAATTTCCTACATCAGCGCGCTTGCTGTCGGCCTGGCCGGTCTGCCGCTTCACCCCGCTAACGCCGCTGCCGCGCCGGCGATGACGCGCGCGCAGTACGAGGCCTGCCAGACGCACGACGAAGCAGCGTTCCGATCGGCCATCGCAGCGATCATCGAGACGGCGCTCAACGCCAGCATCTCGCAGGTCGACTACGCCGAAATCGTCAAGGACCAATGGCGCGACGGCAATCTCGACCAGATCGTCGATACGCGCGTCGACCTTGCAGTCGCCGATGTCCGCGATGAAACGAGTTGGGGTGCACTCATCAAGAGCCTCGCCTCGAAAGAGAAGGCACAGGAACTGGCGGCAGCGGTTGCCGAACGCGTTTATCGCTCCGACGCGATGAAGGCGGCAATCGAGGGGTTGGCGACCGGTGTGGCGCAGGATCTGGGCAAACGCCTGGAGCTTGCCACGGCAGATGCGGCGCAACCTGCGCTGAGTTGCCTTGAAGCCTACCTCGGGCCACGTTACGGCAACGCGGTCGCAGGGTTCGTCACCAGCGGCGACGGCGCAAATGCCTTCGGAGCCGACGCAGGCCAGGCCTCCGTGACCAATACGGATATCCTCAAGGAATCCAGCAGCGGCATTACCGGCGTCGCGATCCTCGTGCTGCGGCGGCAGATGGCCAATCTCGCCCGGCGGCTGGGGCAACGTGTGGTTGGCGCGGTTCTCTCACGCATTGTCTCGGCGGCGGCGGGCGGTGTCGGCCTTGTCCTCATCGCAAAGGATATCTGGGACCTGCGACACGGCGTTCTGCCGATCATCGCCGACGAGATGAAATCGGAAACGACAAAGGAAAAGGTGCGCGAGGAGCTGGCCGCCTCCATTGCCGAGCAGATCCGCGAGCATGTCAAAGAGATCTCGGCCAAGGCCGCTGATCAAGTGGTCGCGGTGTGGCAAACCTTCCGGCGCGCGCACGCCAAGGTGCTCGAATTGTCGGAATCCAACGAGCCCTTCAAGTCCTACTTCAATGGACTTGCGGCAAACCAGCTCCCGCGGCTCGATGCGGTGGTTGCCCTGATCCTCGCCGAGGAAGGTGCACCCGGCGTCGTGCGCCGCCTCGAAGATGGCACCCTGGACCAAGCGGTCTCGCACATGCCGCCGGCAGCCATGGAGATCGCCAGCGCACAGCGTTCTCTCGAAACGGGGCTCAAGTGGCAGGCGGTCGCTGGCGACAAGATCGGTTCCGTCGTCGCCAACGAAGTGTATCGTCGCGCCAAGCCGGAGGACTTCAGCAACGCGAGCCTGCAACGCCTGCTTGCGGTTGGCGACCGGCTTGCCATCACCCGGCTGGCGGATCTGAGCCGTAGCGCGCGGGACACACTGTTCGACCTCGGCTCCAAAGACCTGAAGCTCCTGGCCCGCAGTCTGGCGGAAGACGAACTCGAAACACTTGCCGACTACCTCGCAAGGCTCGAACCCGGCCCGCGCGAGCGCATATTGAAGGCTGTGGCCAATGAGCCGGGCACGATGCAACGCATAGCGCCCGAGCGCGTGCGACGGGCTATTCTTGCAAGCCGCGACCAGATGGCGGCGATCGAAATGGTGCTGCGTCCGCAGGGCGTGCTCGATCCGGTTGCCGCCTACGAGGACATGCAGCGGGCGTGGAGCGGGCAGGTCAGTCCGTTCCTGATCTGGGAGAAGCACCCGGTCGCAGTGGTCCTCATCGGATTTGTCGCGCTGTTCTTCTTGTTGATGATCCGCCGTTTGCTTCGGCCGCGACGGGCGGCACCGCCCGACGCCGGCAACGCCCCGCACACGCCGCAGTCGGGCGCAGAACCGGAGCGGCCTGCGGCGCCCTCTCGCGAGCGGAAATCGATGACACAGGATAGCTGAGCCGCCGGCACCGGCGGCGCCCGATAAGCGCATCCGGCCGGCGCGACCGTTCTGCAACGCATCCTGCTGCGGCATTGTGGTCACGCACAGGCGCACGCTCCAGGGAAGTTGCCCACAGCCCGGATCAAGGGATGCTGCGGCGCGCCGGGCCGCCTGCTATAAGCCGCACGGAGTACCGCAATCTGTCGCCGCGACAACCTACCGGAACCTTTGGGATCGGGTTCTGCGGCCTGCAAGGAGAAACGCGACCATGGCCCTGAAGGCTCCGAGCATCTTGACGTTCGTCTTTGCCATCGTGGTGACGGTAACCGTTCTCATTACCAAGTTCTTCAATGCCGAGATCCCCATGCTCACGGGCAACGAGTTCTGGGCGCTGCTTTTCGCGCATATCGTGTTGCTCGCCGGCTGCATGATGCGCGGGCTTTGATGCAGCGTGCCCCCTCGCCCGCAGATACGACGCTGGTCCTGCGGGCGCAGCACCTGAGCAGGTCAGGTTTTGATTGAACGATGTCTGGCCGTTGCGGCCGGCTCTATACTCTTTGTTTGAGAGCCTCAATCACGGCCTCGATGCAAGCACGACGGTGCACCACACAGCCGATCAGGCTGCTAAATCGCATCATGTTTGACGCAAACATGAACGAGATCCAGTACCTTGTTTCGCGCATGGTTTTCACGCTGGACCGCTGCGCACTTCAGCGAAACATGCTCTAAAAAGCCGTCGCCGTATTTGATGTCCATGCGGGCGCAACCGTGCCCGAATGCTTGCAAAGCCGCAGGCCGATCCGCATGCGTATATCTCGTTAATCTCGAATATAATATGTGATTGAGGGTATCCGATCAGGATGCACGCGGGGACTTATGGGCTGCCTGCGCAATGTGTGCTGTTCTGTCGCGCGGCGTTCAGCGCTCTGGCGCGCAACGCTGGCGATTGCGACTAATTTTTTATGATGCGGATATTCGCTAAGACGCCCAGCTACAATCGGCGGCTGCAAAAGTCCCGGCGCGGGATCATGATCGCGTCGGCGCTTACGCTTGCTGCATTCGTTCTCACGATCACGGCGCTCATTAAGGGTAGCGCCGTGCACAACGAGCTTGCGCCTGTTGCCGTCGAGTCCCCCATCAGCGAATAATGCCGGTGGCGCGCAGCAGGACCCTCGCGTCCTGAGCGCCATTCAGGCGAGCGGCTCGGCGCGGACGAGACCACGTACGGAATTCCCCAGATAGACAGCATCGGCGGCCTGCAGATCGGCCAAGTCCAAACGGGCCTCCCTGGCGCGACCGGATGCCAGAAGCTCGGCGCGCAAGGTGCCGGGCAGCAGGCCGGCCGCGAGGCGCGGAGTGAGCAGCGTACCAGCCTTCTCGATGAAGATCGTCGTGCGACTGCCTTCCGCCAGCTCACCATCCTCGTTCAGGTAGATCACCTCGTCGGCGCCGCGCATGTCGTGCGCGGCCTGCCACTCCTTGTCGTACAGCTCGCGCCGCGTGGTCTTGTGGTAGAGGAAGGGATTGGCTGACGAGACGCGCGTATCGGAAATCACGTAACGCATCACCCCGTCTTGCGCCTGAGGCGGCAGCGGCGTCGAAGTCACCGTCACCCGGCCGTCCTCGGCAAGCAGCAGGCGAACTCGCAAACGTGCGCTCTCCTGGCCGCGAACCGCGCCATCGAGCGCACTTGCGACCGCGGCGGCATCGTAGGGGAAGTGGAAGAACCGCGCCGATGCGGTAAGACGATCCATGTGTCGTTGGCGAAGGACATAACCCATTCCGCCATCGTAAAGCATCGTTTCGATCAGCTCGAAACTCTTGGGCGGGTCCGTCAGGAATTTCAGCTTCAGAAGGCACTCTTCATATTCCTTGGCGCCTTCAGAGTCATAGACCACGCCAGATCCTATTCCCATCTCGCCGCTGCCGTCGCGAAATACGACCGGCGTCCTGATGGCAACGTTAAAGACCGACCGGCCCTCCGGTGCGATGTAGCCGATGGCGCCACAATAGACGCCCCGTGGTTCCGTTTCGATTTCGCTGATGAGCTCCATGGCGCGAATCTTCGGCGCTCCCGTCACGGATCCGGGCGGGAAGATGGCATTCAACAGATCACGAAGATGGACACCTTCCTTCAAGGTCGCGCGAACGCCGGAGGTCATCTGATGAAGCGTGCGGAACGTCTCGACGGTGAAGAGATCCGTGACAGAGACGGAGCCGATCTCTGCAATGCGCCCCAGATCATTGCGCATCAAATCGACGATCATCAGGTTCTCGGCGCGTTGTTTCACGTCGGTCGACAGAATGCGGCGCTGCTCGATATCGGCATCCTCGCGACCGGCGCGCGATGCGGTGCCTTTCATCGGCCTTGTCTCGATGATGCGTTCGTGTTGCTCGATGAACAGCTCCGGCGAGGCTGACAGCACGGTAGCTGCACCGGTATCGACGATGCCACCGTAAGCCACGCGCTGACGCTGGCGCATATCGCGATAGAACGCGAGCGGGGATCCTGTGAGCGCGAAGCGCGCTTTGAATGTGAGGTTCATCTGATAAATGTCGCCCGAGCGGATCATCTCCTGCACGCGCGCGAAGCGAGACACGTACTCGTCGCGCTGCCATGCCAGCGTGACGTTGGTGAACTCGTAGGTATGAGTGAGCGTGTGGCCAGCCAACCAATCGGCGACCTGCCTTGAGGTCATCACGTCCGGACGTTCGTAAACACCGAACCAGATGAGGGGTACCTTGCGGTCCTTCGGCATCAGATGCGCGAGCTTCAATTCGAGCACGTAGCCAAGCTCGTAGGCGAAGAACCCTGCAACATAACGCCCGGCCGCCAATACGGCCTCGATCTGCTCCAGGGCGCGGGGCACATCCTCGGGCTCGGTGGCGCAGATGATGTCCACCGGATCGCGGAAGAACAGCGATGCGCCGCCGTCAACCGAGCTGTTGTCGAGAAGAACGAATGCCTCGGAGAGTTGTATCTCGTCCGGTATGCCGCTGGCGGTTGTTTCATTCGGCTTCTTGCCGGCCGTTGTCATTGTTGTTTCAATCCCTCGAGCGCCGTGAAGATGACGGTGCGGGGCTTACCGGCCCCTGCCGGCAGCTTACGCTGAATGATCGTCTCGGACCGCTCAAATCTTTCCCTAAGAGACATCTTCTCCCTACCGAGGCTGACAAGCAGAACTGGCCCTTTCGTGGAGGGCTCGAACGGCCGCGTCAGCTCGTAGTGATCGCGCGGGCGCGGGCCATCACGCCAGGCAAGAACAGGGGTCGGCTCATCGCGCATGTAATACAGAAGCTCGGCGGTCACGGCGCGGTCATCGGTCAGGACCGCAACAAAAGGACGCCCGCCAGAGCGCGCCACCTCGAGCTGCTGTCGGGTCGCTGCCGCGAGTTCCTTCCAGCCTAGCGTGCGCGCGAATGGATCGGCGCCACTGGGAAGCGCAAAGCGGCCTGCAAATATCGTTGCCGCGACGAGTGCCAGCAGCAGCGCGACGTGCAATGCCATGGAACGGCGCAGCCAGGTCCAATCGAGATTGCGGACCATCGTTGCGATCACCAGAACGGTTGCGGCAACGTAGGACACGGCGGCCCAATTGGCGTGCGCACGCGAGATGAACGCCTGCACCGTGATGACCACGAGAACCGGGAGTGCAAAGGAGAGCAGCAGCCTATCCTGCGTAGACACGCCTTCGCGCCATGCGCGCCAGACGATGAGCAGCAGGCCGGCGAATAGGATCGGCCCAAAGACACCGAACTGTGCGCCGATGAACTCCAGCGCCTTGCCCGGGTGGAGCAGTGATCCCTGCCAGTTGGCATTGTCGGCCGTATGCGAGAGCGTGGCGAACTTGTGGGCACTGTTCCACACCACGTTTGGTACAATGAGGGCAGCGCCGATCAGAGCTGCGGTCCACAGACGCGGCTCCTTCAACAGCCAGCGATCGCGCGGCGTGGCGAGGAAATGGACAGCTAGGCACAACGCAAACCAGATCATCGCGTATTTGGCATTCAGTCCGCCACCTAAAGCAATCCCAAGCAGGAGCACCGGCCACCAGCCCCTGCCATCACGCAAGAGGATGAACGCGTAGAGCGCCAGCGCCCAGAAGAACAGCAGCGGCACGTCCGTGGAAATAATGCCTGCCGAAAGCGATACGCCTGGCAGGGTGGCGAATGCGAGGCCGGCAACGACGCCGGTCAAGGTGCCGTACAGGTGACGGGCGATCAGAAATATTATGATTGAGGTCAGCGTATGCACGACCGGCGACGGCAGGCGGACGCAGAATTCGCCGTGCCCGCAGACCTCGGTCGCTGTGTGGATCATCCAGGCGATCAAAGGCGGTTTGGAGTAGTAGCCAAAATCCGGGTTCAGGCTCCAGGACCAGTATTGTGCCTCGTCGAAGAACAGGTCCGTGCCATTCAGACTCAGGGCCGCCACCCGCAGCCCGAGAAGGGCGGCGAGGCCAAGTAGAAAGGCCGCCACCCAGCGCGTCTCGCGAGAGGCTTCCGCGGCGCGTTCCCCAGATGCCATGATCACAGCGTCTCCCGGCTCCGCGTTGCGTCGCGGCTTGTTCGATCTCAGTCCACCGGGCTCATTTACTAGGTTGAGGCGCAATCAGGAAGACTGGTAGTCTCACTGCCGAGGGATGGGCTTGCCGGCCGTCGAGAGCTGGCCCAGCCCGGCGCCTTACATTTGCTCACTTTTTTTCCGGCTACGGCCTGGATAACCGCCCGAGCGCCACAAAAGGTCCGACATGCGCATTACCGTCGTCATTCCGGCCCTCAACGAGGCCGGGAACATCGGTCGTCTCGTTGCTGAAACGTATGCGCACGTGCCCGGCGACATGCTGGCGGAACTCATTGTGGTGGATGACGCGAGCACTGATTCGACCGGCGAAGAGGTCAAATCCCTGATCCGCGCCGACAAGCATCCGGGGCTCAGGTACCTGCGCCACGACCGCCGCAGCGGACAAAGCGCCGCGCTTCGCTCGGGCATCCTGGCGGCCACGAACCCCGTGATCGCGACGATGGACGGCGACGGCCAGAACGACCCGCGTGATATCCCCAAGCTGGTGGCCCGGCTGGCGGCCCCGGGTACGCCAGGGCCCGCACTGGTCAATGGCTGGCGGACCTTGCGCAAGGACACCGGCTCGAAACGTTGGGCGTCGAAAGCCGCCAACTGGATCCGCGACGCAGTGCTCAAGGACGATTGCCCGGACACGGGATGCGGCATCAAGGTCTACTGGCGCGAGGTTTTCCTGCGGCTGCCATTCTTCACGTCGATGCACCGTTATCTGCCCGCGCTGTTCCAGACATACGGCCATGAAGTCGCCTATGTGCCGGTGAACGACCGACCGCGACAGGCAGGTATTTCCAAGTACAATAATCTCAACCGCGCACTCGTCGGGCTTTACGATCTCGTCGGGGTCAGCTGGCTTCGAAAGCGGACAAAAGTACCCCTGATCGTCGAGGGCTTGCCGGATGGACACCACGTCGCCGACCTATCGAATCGGCTCAAAATCCGCGGCTGAGGCAGCAACCCCGCGCAGTGCGGATCGAACGGCCAAAGGCTGGTTCGTGGTCAGGGTTCGTGACAATGCTGCGCCATGCGGCGCCTTGTTTTAGGCATGTTTTTGAGGCTGATCCGCTGCACGCTTCATCCAGACATGCTCTGGATGCACCAGAATTTCGGCTGCCTTTCTGATGACCGCCTTCGGCCGCCCCGACGGACAGCGAAAAGGGACTCCATATGACGCGTGCTGCGCATCGTGCATAGGTGGAGCGGCGGGCTCTGGCGGCCACAGACAACGCGCTGCCGATCTGCTAGATCGCAGTCAATGACATCAAGCAGGGCAATCGAAGCCACATGGATTTCATTGCGAGCCAGCTGGCGGTGATCGGCGCCAAATTCGCTCAGTGGTGGGGCGGCATGTCCGCGCTCGATCGCATCTGGCTCGGCATTGGCATGTTCGGCCAGCTCATGTTCACGGGCCGATGGTTCGTACAATGGATCGCGACGGAGCGCGCGCGCCGATCGATCGTGCCCGCGACCTTCTGGTACTTCAGCTTTGTGGGCGGACTCCTGGTGCTGGCCTACGGGTTCTACCGCGCCGATCCGGTGATCATCATCGGGCAGTTCGGCGTGTTCATCTATGCGCGCAACATCTATTTCCTGCTGCGTTCCAAGACCGAAATTGTTTCCGACCGGGCCGCCAACCCGCCAAAGATTGCGGCCGAGTAAGGTTCCACATCGGCCGGATGTTCGTGGCGGCAAAACCCACAGAGCGGGCCACAACGACCCGACGCGATTCGATCATAACCTGACCTGATCTAGCCCCGATTGCCTGACGGCGGCGAATGGCGAACCCCAATTCGTGAGTTCGCGGCGCGATCATCCGCACAACGAGCCGTCAAAAACAGCCCGAGTTTGGCAGGTTTAGTGCGTCAACCACCTGACATGACCGGTTTTGTGAAAAAGCAGGCTGCGCCCACTTCACAGGCGAGCGAACTGTGCTATAAGCCCCTCATCGCGGCCGCCTTCCAGGGCGGCCGTTGATGTCGGAGCCGCAGCAGCAGGTTCAGTCTCGGTCGGATCACCTTGATGTCCGAGGCCTGCTCTAAGCCATCGTATGGCAATCCTGATTTACGCCTTTGCTGGAAGTTTGAACACTTCCATCCCAGACGATCAGGCTCTTGGCTCTGGACGTTCCCGCCGGATTGTCCCCTGCCCGATGTGCAGGCGGCCTTATCGGACCGGCGGGTCTTGGTGACGCGGGGTGGAGCAGCCCGGTAGCTCGTCAGGCTCATAACCTGAAGGTCGTAGGTTCAAATC
>DAIPMW010000027.1:0-26081 GCA_036768475.1 Hyphomicrobiaceae bacterium
TGATCAGCGACGCTCCCGCCGCTGCAAGCGCCCGCTATTCAGAGGTTCCTTAACTACGTAGGTTGCCTGACCATAGCCTGCCGGATGAAAATGGTAGCCATCGACCCTGATCCGCCACGTGGCGTAGACATGGCCGTTGCGTTCGATGACGATGTCGCGGTCAGCCATTCGCTCGACGCCAAAGCCACGCATCATAAGCTCAGGTATCTCGTGCATGCGCGCCAGCAGATTATCGGAATTCATCTTCGTATTTACCCATAAGAACAAAGCCTTTATGTCCAAGCCGGTTGTCGATATCAATGATTAACGCTTGAAAACGATACATATCGATTTCAGTGTCCCGAAGAAAACTTCTCAAATTTAAAATATTTGCCTGGCTCGCCTTCGCGGACAGTTCGTAGAACGCGAAGCCCTCCGCCGTCGACCTCGAGATCGAGGCCTATCAAGAAAATGGAATCGTGTACGCGCGATCGCCGCTCGCTCAGCGTCTGTCAGATTTGTGGGCTTCTATCGTGGTCTGCGCACCTTGTTGCCCTCACTCGGCGTTAGAGTTTTGTGCCTCTTCGGCCATTGGCGTGCTGGCTGCGCCGACGGCTTTCATCAGTAAGATCGGGTCCTTGTTCCCGATCGCCCCACCTAGGCAATTTGGGCTTCCTGCCGCTTGCAGGCGGCAGAAGGGGAGGAACGCCCTCCAACGTTCGGAGTGTATCCAAATGAGCAATGATGTCTTGCATCTCGTCGTTTGTGAGATGCATGTCGGGCATGGGGGGATGTGGCGCAACAAGCGCACCGATAATGCGCTCTGCTGTTTGCCCTGGCTTGTTTGCAATATTTGGAAAAGATGGTGGTCCGACCGGCGCCGTCTCATTTCCGTCCGCACTAATGATATGGCACGCCTTGCAGAACTTTTGTGCGAGTTCCAAGCCATTCTCGGCCGACGGAAGCCTCAATTCCTCACCCCTCGACGTCGCAGAAGACGTCGCCAAGAATAATAGGCACGTGAGAGTGGCAAAACAGGTATTGATATGCTTACTTTGACTTTTCGTCGGCATGGTGCCTTCCGTTCTTTTTACTTCATATGCGCCCATATTCGGCCAAACTGGCACACCGTCGCTCAAGTGCGATCTGGCGCCAATTCTGAATGCGGAATGTCATTACTGTATTCCATTGGCATAGGTTAGACGCTGGATGGTCAAGAACTACCACTCATGGTTGGTTTCAGCCCATGACGAGTCTCGGGCCTGGAACCAAACTCTTCAGGAAGCAGTAAATCGCGCGCGGTGTGGCACGGATCCGGCCGGAAGTTGAACGATCCGGGCTACGCCATTTACTAACCGAAAGAAGCACGGCCAAGAGGAGGAAAATCCAAGCGAAGAGGAGATTGAACGATGATCCAACGAACTCTGATTCCATCATCGATTCTGTTGTTTTTGGCGGCAGTGCCATCGCTGGCGGGAGGCGCCGGGCGCGTCTATGTCCCGCTTGGCAGCAGCAATGCCATCGTAATTATCGATCCGCAGGCATTGGCGATAACCGGCAAAATCGAAGGCATCCCAAATGCACATGGCCTTGCCAAAACACCCGACGATCGCTACCTGATCGCGGGTCGCAACGACGAACAAAAGGCCGGCAACTCGGCGCCCCAGAAACCTGCAGAGGTCTCTGCCGACGAACATGCCGCGCATCATGCAAGGCCTGCCGATAGCAGGGGCAAGAACACCGGTGTCTTCAGCACTGTATCCGTCATCCGCCTCAAGGATCGAACTGTCGTAAGACGCGTAGATGCGCCGGGTGCCGTCCATCACGTGGCGATCAATCCACAGGGAACGTTTGCCATAGTGACCCATCCAAATCAGGATGCGGTTAGCCTGATCGATCTGGCAGCCTATGCTGTCACCGCAACCATTGCGACGGGCCCATTGCCCAATTACGCGGTCTTCAGTCCTGACGGACAACACGCCTATGTTTCCAACGCAGGCAATGACACTGTAAGCGATGTCGATGTCGGAAAGAGAATAGTGCTACGCAACATACCGGTGGGTGAAAGCCCCGAGCATCTTGTTCTATCGAAGGACGGCAAGCGCCTCTTCGTGAATAACATCAACAGCGGAACTGTCTCGGCCATAGATGTCGATGCTAATCGGGTGTCACGTACTTACCGTGTCGGCTCCACTCTTCACGGCATCGATCTTTCGGACGACGAAGAGACGCTCTATGTGGCTGTTCTAGGGGATGACCTGGTTGCAGCTGTCGATATTGCCAGTGGTAAGCTGCGCACGACCAAGCTTGGCCCTGCGCCCTATCATTTGGCCGCAATTCGGGGAACTGGGCGCGTGTTCGTCTCAAGCGCACAGGAACCAAAAATCTGGGTGTTAGATGGAACGAGCCTCGAACGCGTTGGCGAGATACCCATCGGAGGCAAGGGGCACCAGATGGTACAAGTCACCGCCGATTGAAGCTGTTGAAATTTGAGGCGGCAGGCATGGATCTGCCGCCAACTTCATGCTTTGGCGCTTTTCCGATGCTGGCACTCCGACAAGGTGCAACCGATGCGCTTGCCATTATGCGAGCATGGGGAAGTGGAACGGCGCCGGTCTCCTTAACTCCCTTGTTGTCGTCTTCCCAAAATTCCAATCGCTGCCAGCACTCCAGTTGCGACTACGATTGCAGCCAGAGTCAAATTCGGTACGTAATATGTCGTGTAGACTTCCCAGCCTAGCAACCGCAGGGCTTCGGACACCTCCGTGTAGATGCCGACAAGATGCCCACCCAGCGTACCGGAGATCCCCAGCAAGACGCTGCCGAGGATGGAGAGCCCAGCCATGATCCACCGGCTAGCCCCGTTCCAAATGGACTCGCCTTGCGTCCACCTGAGAGCGAGCATCAATGCCCAGTACGCGAGGGTCCAAGTTGCCAACAGCATGTGATTGCGCCCGAGCGGGGTCGACGAGATCGCCTCCCACGGCCAGACCAGGAGGCCAATGCCATAAGCAATAGCGCCCGAAGCCAGGCCAACTGCCATCAATGGAACGAGCGCCCGGTCGACTGCTACGGCGAGGGGACCATCAGAGACGGCCCGCAGCAGAATTGCTAGTGTCGCCGTCATGAAAAGGGCGATTGGAAAGTGGACCAGAACGGTGTGATACGCTGCCATAGTCAGGCTCCCTTTCGAGCAAGCAAACCGTTCAGCGCAATTCCGAAGCCTACGATCAGAAGGACACCCGCGATCAACGTCAGCTGCCACTGTAACTTGATAGCATCGGCGAATTCCGCTTCAACGCCATAATGAGCGAGTTGGATTTCACTATGGCGGTACTTCACCGGCACGCCAGCCTTGATCCTGTCGGCGCCGGCATGACTCACACTGTTGAGATGAGGCCAACTCACTTGCCCAGGATAGAACAACACGACCTCTGACCACGCCTGATCCCATTTCGGCGTGTCACCATCAAACCGAGCCGCGACCAATTCGGCATGACGGCCGAGTCCCAACGTTACCGGAAGGGACACGTAGTGCCAGCGGCTGCCAAAAGCATCGCGGTGAACGGAAAACCCGACATTGTAGATGCGCTTGCGGACGAAGATCTTGTCATCGGCCGGACTTCCAGTATCCATGGCACGGGTTAACGTCACGTCCCAGTAACCGTCCTCCCAACGCGCCTTGCCAGACACTTTAATATCGGCACGCGAGCCATCTCCTGATCGTAGCAGGCGGCGCGGGATGGTATCGCCCTCCTGCCATGCATGGTCGGCATCGAAGGGAACCGCAGTGGCCTCACTAATGAAGTACACGTCATCGAAGCCCAGCTTGTGCTCTGTCAAGTCGTCCCATCGGAGCGCCCTCTGGCTCGTCTTTTCCGGATTCAACATGAAGAGGGGTTGCCGTTTTTCCGGGTCCCAGTTGTTGGTGAACGGACCGCGCCCCGCGTCGCCGCCGCGCAACTCGAATACGTATTGGTCGTCCGAGGCGTCAATCGGATTCGACCGGTGCGCCCGCCAGTGCCAAAGGTCAAGAAAGTATCCTGCGTTGCGTAGCGATGCCAATTGATCCTCGGGAATCACTGACGCCCAGTCGTTGATATTGCTCCGAGTTGCCGGCAAGTGTTTCCCAACCTCGGTCTGCTTTCGCTTTTGACCCAAATAGGGATGCGCTTTGACTTCATCGGCCTTTGCTTCGTTGGTGAAAAAGCGCATCCGGTCACCCACGGCGACGTAACCCCCATAACGCGCGAACTCCGGCACGCTGCCGTCATCCACGAACATGGTAACGCGGTCTTCGTAAATGCCTTGCGGCTGCGGACCAGCAACGCTGGCGCCATAGCGCACCCATTTGCCGCCCTCAAATTTCAGCATGTCGTGATAGATTGACGGGCGTGTTGTGGGCCAGCGGTAGCGGAAGAACATGGTGCGCCGGTTGTAGGCGGCCTTCACCTGCAACGGCATAGTCAGTTTTTTCGGGATATAGATGTTGCGAACGATGTCGTTGCTGACGACGCCGGTTCCATGGGTCAGCCACGACAATCCGAGGACACCCACGAAAATCACGACAGAGGCATAAAGCAATTTTGTCTTCATGGCCTGAACTCCTGTCCCATTCTCTGGCCGTCTGCCCCGATACGCAAATGTAATCTTTGGCAAGCGCTTGCCCGAATGCTCATCGCGAACCTGCACCGCATCTGACGATTAGGTGAACCATTCCGATGGTCAACAGCCTTTCAGACAACGTGTAATCGGAGCCAATCGCTGGTGCTGCTGACTGCATTGCGGCTCCCTAGGAGGGTGCCGAACGACTGAGCCCGCTGTGGACCGAGCAGTACCTGCGCTTCGGACCAGGCATCTGTGTAACAACGGAACCGTGCAAGATCCGACAAGGCAGAAACCTGCGAAGGTTCAGCTTTGCTCTTTTCGCGAGAAGACTTCTTCAGCGTCTTTGCGCTTTACAACGAGGCCATCTGGCCAATCCAGCTGGCAATGTACCTGTTGGCTGTCGTTGCAGTGGCGATCTTGTTTTTATCCCCGCCCTGGCAATCCAAGGTTGTTACAGCAGTCCTGGCGTTGATGTGGACTGTCAACGGAGTCGGATATCACTGGCTGTTTTTCACTGACGTGAATCCCGCAGCTTGGATTTTTGGAGCCGCCTTCCTCGGACAAGCCGTTGCCCTTGCCGCGTCTCCCTATATTTTTTCGAATATGAAATTTTCTGTCCTGCGCAATTGGCGATCACTTGCTGGCATAGGTCTCGTGGTGTTCGCAGCCATCGTATATCCCGTTTGGGGGTGGTGGGCAGGCTACAGCTACCCCGCGGCCTCGATGTTCGGCGTGGCACCGTGCCCAACAACCATATTACAATCGGCGTTTTGATTCTGGGCACCTGGCGTGTCGCGCGATGGTTGTTGATTGTGCCGGTTCTGTGGGCGGCTGTGGGTGGCTCCGCCGCCGTTCTCCTGGACGTGCCCCAGGACTATGGATTGATCCTGGCCATGCTGATAGCCATAGCCCTTTTTGTCGAGCCGTGTCGGTCCCGACTCGACAAACCTCTGCATGTTTCCTGGCAGCGCTGAGGGTTGGTGCGCTGACCGAGCCATGCGTGATCGACGGCCCAATCAATGGCGAACTGTTCCAGCCTACGTCGAACGCTTTCTCGTGCCGTCGCTGCTGCCCAAGGACATCGTGGTGATAGACAATCTCGGATCGCATCGGGGCAAGGCGGTGCGCGATGCCATTGTCGGAGCAGGCGCCAGACTTGCGTTCCTGCCGCCATACTCGCCCGACCTCAACCCTATCGAGCAGGTCTTCGCCAAGGTCAAACACTGGATTCGCATGGCGCAGGCGCGCTGCCTCGACACGATCCACGATCGCATCGCCCAGCTGGTCCGCAGCTTGCCGCCAAGGGAATGCGAGACCTACATCCGCAACGCCGGATACGCTTCCACCTAATACTGAAGGAATCTAAACCGCTATCGCGGTAGCGCCCGTATCGAGGGCGGAGCGTGGTGATGGGGAAGTAGTGAAGCATCTACAGTCTTCGGCTATCGTATGCCCAATGCAGTAATGCCTGCCGTTGGCGTCTGCGACACCACAGATCGCCGGGCTCGCAGGCAAGTTGAAGCTGCCGAACATGACGGCGGATCGCCTTCCAGCGTTTGATCTGGCGAGTATCCTCATCCGGCATTCGACGTCCAATGGTGTAGCGGCTGTACCATTGGAACCAGCCACGCGGGTCATCCGGATGGATCCATCCCTTTTTGCGCCACTCCGAGAGCGGCTGGCTGGCATCGACACCGAAGAAGTTGAGTGAGGCATCCCGCATGCCAGTTGCTATCTTGGCGCGCTCGAACCAGATCGGCGGGAACTCCTCCCGGCAATCAGTCATGTACTTGCCGCCGAACACGCCCAGACGCAGCATTTCGGCCGGGCTCAGATCGGGTGTGAATTCCGGGTCGAAGTTGCGGCCGATAGGCTCGACGCATTCGTAGCGGTAGCCTTGCTGCATCCGATCGTTGACTGTGATCGTTCTTCGCACCTCGAACCATCTCCTAAGATCGACCGGCAGGGAATGGCTGAACCGATCCATTCCGCACACGTTACACAACATCTGGTTTCCGGCCCTTGCGCGGCGTGGCCCGCAGGGGAGTCGTTGACCCAACTTCAACGGTGAGCCCTTCAGGATCAAGGTTCCTGCAACCTTTCCCACGTGGGAATCGCATGACGAAGCCAATGGAGGGGTACAAGTGCGCGGCGACCCGCCGTTTGGTGGTCGCGCACCACCGCCAGCAATGTTTTACTGCTCGCGCGATCGCGGCGGTTAAGATTGCGTCCGGGCCGGTGGTGTAAGGAGCGCCAGTCATGGGCGGAGCCGTGTGTTGGCTCAGGTCGCCTGCTACGTCGCTGTGACGTGGCGGGGCCGGCAGTTGATCATCGCTGAACTGAGCGAGCTTTTCCAGGCTCATGTAGCGGGTCCGGCTCGCTGTATCCAGGTCAAACTTTGGCGCTCAGCCAGGGCCGGCGCGCGAAGTCGAGAGCCGAGTCTTGCGGCTCTCCTTGCTTTCATTGGGACCGACTGTAAGAGGCGCTTCTCAGTGGCATGAATGCCTTTACCTTCGAGCAACCGCGGAGACAGGCCTTTGCGGACGCGACCTCTGGGGCAGGAAGCCTAATTTCCCTCATTTTGAAGAGTCGTTCGTCGCCACTTGACCACAGATCGGTGACGTGTTGGGCAGAATGACGTTGTTCTTTTTGACGTAAGTGCGCCAATGGCCGATAAGCCGGTCTCGGATCGAAGGATGAGCAGCGGCGACATCGTTTATCTCGCCGGGATCGGCCTTCAGATCGTACAATTGCCACCCGCCCGGGCCAAACGGCTTACAAAGCCAGAGGAGCTTCCAGTTACCCTCCCGGATTGCGCGATTGCCAAAAAGTTCCCATCCCAGCCAGTCCGACGTTTTACGGACAGCGTTTCGTGAGTTAGTCAGAACTGGCTGAAGGGACTTCCCCTGCATGGAAACAACCACCTTGCCCTCGATGGTTTTCGGGTAGGCCACGTTCGCAGCCTTCAGGATCGTCGCTGGAATGTCCATGACGTGGGTGACGGCATCGGAGATCCGGCCACTGTCTCTCACCCCCCGCCCTGCAATGATCAGCGGAGCGCGGATGCCGCCTTCAGACATAAAGCCTTTGAACATGCGGAATGGGCCAGCACTAACCTGCGCCCAAGCTGCTCCGTACTGGATGAATGTTCCCTTCTTGCCCCATTCTTCAAACTTGCTGTTGTCCCAGGGTGGACCGACGTCCCAGGAGTTGCCTTCGGGTCCGTTGTCGGAGAGGAAGATGATAAGGGTATCGTCGTATAGATTCTTGGCTTTGAGATACTCAATCACCTTGCCGATGTTCGTATCCATGTGCTCGACCATGGCTGCATAGAGTTCCATTTTTCGCGCCGACTGGCGACGGTCCTCGTCTGACAGATCGGCCCAGGCCGGGACATTCGGGAGACGGGGGAAGACAGTGGATTTAGCCCCCAGAACTCCCAACGCTTTCATGCGCTCGATGCGCACTGCGCGTGTGGCCTCATAGCCCTGATCGTAGCGGCCCTTGTATTTGCCGAGCCATTCATCAGGCAGTTGGAATGGATCGTGAGGGGCTTGCAGCGCTAGATAGGCAAAAAACGGTTTCCCATCTCCTCGGTTTTCTTCGATGTTGTCGATGATGGCGGAAGTATAATCGTCGCTCGAATGAAATCCCGGCCGCAGCGCCTTGAGAATCTTCCCGTTCTGCGTATACAGCTGCCGCTCGCCCTTCAGACCCCACATGTCGTCCATGTGGCTACCGCCGCCGGGAATGAGTGTGAGGTCACGCGTGAAGCCGCGGGACGCCGGCCAATGCTCCGGCTCTTCTCCCATGTGCCACTTCCCAGCCATGTACGTATGATACCCGGCATCCCTCAACAGTGCCGATACTGGAGCGACGCGGTCGTTCAGATGCCCCTCATACCCGGGCCTCCCCTTCTGATTGGGGGCCATGAACTCGGCCATGTTGCCGAGACCGGCGAGGTGGCTATCCACCCCGGTAAGCATCATGGAGCGGGAGGGGGAGCATGTGGCGCTCACGCCAAACTGCGTGAAGCGCACGCCGGCCGAGGCCAGGGAATCTATATTTGGAGTGCGGATTTCGCTACCGTAGCTGCCGATATCAGCGATTCCGGCATCATCTGCAACAATGAGGAGAATGTTCGGTAGGGACGTCTTTGCACTGGCCGGAGCCAGCGACAGGACAAGTGCGACGAGACCGCTTGCGATTGCCAGCCCTGCTTGAGCCATGGTGATCCTAAGACTCGGCACGCGGCAATAGACATCTGCCGCGACCACACGCCAGCCCCTGTTCGCTGTGCTGCTCTGGGAGTCGATGGTGTGCGCACGGCGCAGCTCAGGTGTTGGCATGGCGGCTGGCCCTTGAGGTGGAAGACATCGCGAGGATTTCTGGCACGCAACTGATGCGGATCGCAAGCCGCAATCGCAGATCTAGCCCCATTGGGTTGCGCACAACTTGATCTGGATCAGGCAGCGCAATTGGAGGCTGATCGTGTCTTGCTCGGCACACTATCCGGCGAAGGGATGGTGTAATTTCGTAATGATTTCTTGGTCTTCGAATCGGGGTCAGTTTGTGAGGTCAAAGTTAATGACGCCGAGACGCTGATGGGCGCCACGTACGCATCTGGGCAGAAGCTTGGCTTGATAGGTTGAATGGAACCATGAAGCGAACAACAATAATCCTTCTTGCGAGCCTCACAGCTCAACTCGCCGTTCCGTCCAACGATGCACGAGCAGCCGAGGGCGGTTTGGGATTCTATCTCCTGGGCACCAAGACGAGCATGGCGGGCTTCGTACCGCCACCTGGAACCTACCTCGCCGATTTCAACTACTATTATGCAGGCGACGCCAACATCAATTTCAACATCGGTGGCGTCAACGTCACCGGCGGCGTGGACGCTGAGGCGTACATCAAACTCTACAATGCAATGTGGGTGGCGCCCGAGAAGATACTTGGCGGCCACGCGGCCTTCAGTGTTGCGGTTCCCATCGGCTGGAAGAACGTCGCGGTTAATAAGACCGTCGATATCTTGGGTCAGACCCTTGCATTGGGTTTGAAGGATGATGGAACCCACATCGGCGATCCCGTATTGGGCGGATCGCTAGGATGGCATGAGGGCAACTGGCACTGGAGTATCGGAACGCTCATCAATATTCCCTTCGGCTACTGGGAGCGTGGAGACGTCACGAATATGGGCTTCAATCGTTGGGCGCTAGATTTGACAGGGGCCGTGACCTACCTCGACCTGAAAACGGGGATCGAGCTGTCGGGTGCGGCCGGTTTCACGTTCAACGGCGAGAATGACGAAACCGATTACAAGACCGGCACAGAGTTTCATCTCGAAGCCGCAGCCATGCAGCACCTTTCGAAGCAGTTTGCTGTGGGCGTGCAAGGCTACTTCTATCAGCAGGTGACTGGGGACAGTGGGCAGGGCGCGCAGTTCGTGGGTGATTTCAAGGGCCGGGTGATTGCCATCGGACCCGCTATCGACTTCTCGTTCGCATTGGGCAAGACCCATGTCGCGGGCAACCTGAGATACTTCCACGAGTTCGACGTCGAGAACCGCCTCGAAGGCGATGCCGGTTATTTGAACTTCGTGATCCCTCTTTCAGGCGGCAGTGGCCACTGATCGGGAAAGGCAGGATGTTCACATGGCAATTCGAGTGCGGGACTTGGAAAATCAATGTGTGAAATACTGGGCCGATGCGCCGGATGACCAGGGCCCCGAAGGCTGGGGCGGCCGGGTTGGCATAACCTTTATTCTCCCATGACGCTTTCCGCTTAAAGGGATACTCTGCCGATCTCGACTGAGTTAGCGTAACTGCGAGGAATGACTTGCAACCGCTTCGGAGTTACCAGTGACAGAGCGCGGTTTGGCCAGCCGTCGAGTGACACTTCTTCAAGTTTTGTGCCTGAGCGCCGGCTTCCTGTTTCTTGCGAAGAACGTGCTGAGTGGCGGTGTTCTCGCCGAAGTCTCCTATAGCCAAGTCGAAGCGCAAAATTCGCCGCATGCCACTTTTGTCGGCTCGGAACGTTGCTCCGCTTGCCACCCCGGAGAGCATCGCGACTGGCTCTCCTCGCAGCACAAGGCTGCAATGCAGGAGGCTACGGAAGCAACCGTACTGGGGAATTTCGATAGTGCCACGTTCGCAAAGGACGGCGTAGAGAGCACCTTCTTCAAGAAGGACGGAAAATTCTGGGTTCGTACGGACGGCCCGGACGGCAAGATCGCGGATTTTGAGATCCGCCACACCTTCGGCGTCGCCCCTTTGCAGCAATATCTCATTGAGCTACCGGGCGGACGCTTGCAGGCTCTGGGGATTGCATGGGACGCGCGCGCGAAGGACCAGGGAGGGCAGCGCTGGTTTCATCTCTATCCCGACCGCGTTTTGAAGGCCGGCGATCCTCTTCACTGGACGGGGATCGACCAGAACTGGAACTTCCAGTGCGCCTACTGCCATTCGACCAATCTTCAGAAGAACTACGACGCCAGCGCCGGTACTTTCCGCACAACATGGTCGGAGATGAGTGTTGGTTGCGAAAGTTGCCACGGGCCAGCCGCCAAACATCTCACTTGGGCTACGAAATCGTCGGGATGGAGGTCCATTGATACCCATAGCAAGGGCTTCGCGATAAGCCTCGATGAACGCAAAGGGGCGGCTTGGTCGATGGCCGATAATGGGCAGGCCGCGCGGTCGAAGCCGCGGACGACCAGCAAGGAGATCGAAGTCTGCGCGGCCTGCCATGCGCGCCGGCAGCAGTTCTCCGCCGATCCCGATCACATCGGCCGATTGTTCGACAGTTTCCGGCCTTCGCTCATCGAATCTGGGCTCTATCATTCGGACGGACAGCAGTTAGATGAAGTCTATATTTACGGATCGTTCCTCCAGAGTCGGATGTACGCGGCGGGCGTCACCTGTTCCGATTGTCACAATCCGCATTCGGGCCGGCTAAGACATGAGAGAAACTCAGTTTGCACAACGTGCCACGCAGCAGACCGCTTTGATGCTATATCCCACCACCATCACGCCACAGGTGCGCAGGCAGCCAAGTGTACGGCGTGCCACATGCCGCCAACGACCTACATGGGCGTTGATGCGCGTCACGATCACTCGATGCGCATTCCACGCCCAGATCGCTCGATCAGGCTAGGCACGCCCAACGCCTGCACGCAGTGCCATGCCGACAAGACTGCGACATGGGCCAAGGAAGCAATCGCAAGTTGGTACCCCTCACCCAAGTCCGGGGCTCAGGAGTTCGCCGAGGCCCTCGACCTGGGCGACCGCCAGGCACCAAGATCGCAGGCTGAACTCTCCCGCGTTGCACTTGATGACAACGTCTCGGTGATCGCCCGCGCCAGTGCGCTCCAGAGATTGTCCCACTTCGTGGGGTCCGAGATCCTTGATGTCGCGGCACAGGCCCTCAGGATCGGTGATCCCCTGATCAGGACGGCCGCCATTTCCATCATCGCCCAGGCCGACGCCAATATGAGGCAGAGACTGCTCGCGCCTCTGCTGCGGGACACTGCACGAACCGTCCGCATGGATGCGGCCCGCGCGCTCGCGGAAAACGCCGAGGCAGGACTGACGAGTGACGATCGCAGAGCACACGAACTCGCACTTGCCGAGTACGTCGATGCGCAGAATTTCAATGCGGAGAGACCCGAAGCTCAAGCCAATCTGGGCGGCCTCTACCTCGATCGACGCCAATTCAACGAGGCCGAGGCGGCCTTTCGCAAAGCGATTGTCATCGATCCTAAATTCGTCGCGGCAAGCATCTCGCTCGCTGACCTGCTGCGGAGACAGGGAGACGAATCTGCTGCGGCGACCGTTTTGCAGCAGTCCTTGGCAGCAAACCCCGGCTCTGGTCCGCTGCTTCATGCATTGGGGCTCAGCCTCATACGTCAGAAGAGATCCGAAGAGGCGATGCCCTTGCTTGTCGAGGCCGCTCAAGCTTCGCCGGAAGAACCACGCTTCAGCTATGTATTGGCTGTGGCGTTGCATGATAGCGGCCAAATTGCCAAGGCCATGGTCGTCCTGAAAAACACGCTCCTGCGACATCCCTACAATCGCGAACTGCTCTGGGCAAAGGTATCCTACGACATCGAGTTGAATAACATTTCCTCAGCGATCGGGACGGTCGAGCTCTTGAACTTACTCGAGCCAAGGAACCAGCAGGTTCGTAACGTTCTGGAAAGGCTGCGCCGCGGCAATTGATGATCACACGGCGCGTTCGAAGTCGGAAGCGTCAATAGCAACGTGTGATGATGGGACCATACTAATCGACCACTGAACGCAACCCGACGCAGCAGCCCCGATGGCCACGGCTCGACGCGTTGTCCGCCTGGCAACGCATGCGTAACTTAGATCTGATACTTATTGGACCGGTTTGCAAACTCTGCGGGCGTGAGCCCGCCGAAGCTAATGTGCGGGCGGCAGCTTGGCATGCGCATCAAGGAACAGATCGACGAACAGACGCTCGATGGCTAGCCCGTCATGATGGAGCTTGTGGTGGCGGTCCCGGCCGATCTTGCCAGCATGCTCCGGCCCGTTGAGCGTCGACTTGCCGGCGAGTGCGCTGCCCGGCTTGTCGAGAACAGCGGCCAGCGCCGGATCGAAACGTAGCGCGTCGTGGTCGATGAGGTCGTCGTAGCCGACCGCCAGACCGAAGGTAAGCGCTGCCCCGCTGCCACGTTGATTGTTCAAGTGGACATGCTCTTGGCGTAGGCCCAGGGCATCAAGTCGTCGATGCTGGATATTTGAACTTCGTGATCCCCCTGTCAGGTGGCGGCGGTCACCGATAGGCAGCCAACCTCCCCGGGCAAGTTGCGCGCTACGGGATATGCAAGCTCTAATCGGTTAGCATGATTGTGAGGTACGACTTGCAGCCGCGGGGGTGAAAGCCCTGTAAAAGCTTCGGTTTGAGCACCCGTCGAGGGATGCAGGCAATGTGCCTAGCCGCTGCAATCCTGCTTCTGCCCAAGGGCCTGCTCAGCGTCGGCATTCACGCTGGAGAATAATTCCTCCCGCGTGAAACGAAAGGTTCGCCGGATGCTGCGTTCGCGGGGGGTTACATTGTTGCTCCGCTCGCCACGCCCGAAAGCATCGCGATTGGCTCGCTTCGCACCTCAAAGCTCACTGTGATCGGGAACTTGCATGATGCAACTTTCATAAAGCGGAACAGCGGTTGCCCCTGGCTGTGGTCGTGCAAAATAACGTGCGATCCGTTCTTTGATCACCGCAAAGCTGAGGCCATGGATCTCGCGGCCTCACGCTCGAACTGCCGCGAGGAGCGGCCGGACGCCCACGATCGAGATCATTCGTTTGTTGTTGTAGGCCAGGACACAGGCTCATCTCGGCTTTCACGCGCACAAGGCCTCTCGCCAGGAAGTACGTGTGGCCCATCCACGCCTTGATCGTACCGAATGTGTGCTCCACGGTCCTTCGCCGGACAATCATGGCGTCGCTGGAGTCCAGCCTCTTCAACATGGCCTCGATGACGGCCTCGTGCTCCCATCGATTGACGCGTCTTTCCTTGCTGTCGTGCACCGCGTCTGGAGCGCGAAGCTGCCGCACTTGTTTGTCCAATAGCAACGGAGAGTTCTTCCCTCTTCGAGGCGCGTGCAAGAAAGCATCCACATGTGGCACAGAGCCACCATCGCCGCACCGCTGCATTTGTACCCGGTAGTGGCTGATTGGATTCGAGCCTGAAACAGAACAATGGAAACGACGATGAAGCCTGTTAAAACAGCGAGCCTCTTGGGCCTTACGATGCTTTTCGGGCTTGGCGCCGCGACCCTGCCGTCTCATGCCAACGCGCCTCATGCGTTCGTCGCCCCGCCTTCGGTGCTGGCATTTGATCAGAAATCCGCCGGCAATGTGACGATTCGACTACGTGTATCTTCCAGCCAACGGCTATGTCGCCGTGTACCAGAGCGACGCAAGCGGTAACCCGACAGGCAAGCCGATCGGCCATGCACCGATGACCAGGGCGATCACCGCAACGTCAAGGGCCGCTTGATGGACCGCCAAAGTCTTGCGTACGGCTCTGGATCTCGCTCTACGAGGATGCTGACAAGCAACCTTCGTTCGATCCCGGCTCGGGCGACACGCCAGTCTGGTCGAAGGATCGGTTGCCGGAGACTATGTCACCGAGGATAATCCCGTCCGCGTCGTAGACGCTTTCATCGATGAGATTGACCTCCTCGCTCTCGGCTTCACTGGGGTTCAGCCCGCTTCGACCGGTCGCCCAGCCTATCACCCGGCAACGCTGCTGAAGATCTACGTCTACGGCTACCTCAACCGCATGCAATCGAGCCGCCGGCTCGAACGTGAGGCCGGGCGCAACATTGAACTGATGTGGTTGACCGGACGCCTTACTCCGGATTTCAAAACGATCGCCGATTCCCGTGGCTGAGGGACAAGATCGCGGAAATGAAGGCGAAGCTGGTCGATCTCAAGCGGCTGGAGTCAGCTGTTCAAGAGGCTCCGGAACGGCAGATCTCACTCACCGATCCCGATGCGCGAGCAATGGCAACAAGCATGCGTGGGTCAGGTGTCGTCGGATACAACGTGCAAGCGGCCGTCGATATCGAGCATCATCTGATCGTCGCGCACGACGTCACAAACGTAGTTCTGGATCGGACGATGCTTTCTCCAATGGCACGCCTGGCGAAGGAAGCGATGGGCGTCGACAAGATCGATGTGCTTGCCGATCGTGGCTACTTCAGTGGCGAGGAGGTCCTCGCCTGTGAGGCCATCGGCGCAACGCCCTACGTTCCCAAGCCGCTCACGTCGAATGCCAAGGCAGCCGGCCGTTTCGGCAAGGAGGACTTCAACTATTTCGCCGACCAAGATGCCTAACGTTGTCCGGCCGGGGAGAAACGATGGTGTGGCATTGCCAATCGAAGTCGAGCGCCTTGCTCATCGGCTTCGCCGATCGATGGCGCGATCGCTCGACACTATGAACCCCGGAAACTGATCTTTCACCTGGGCGCGCAGGAGTTCCGCAAGCGCCTTGTAGCTCGCCTGCATCGGACTTGAGCGGCGCCAGATCAGTGCAACGTTGCGGTAGAGGTTGCGGTCGATGAGGTCCATCGTCCTGATGTTAGCATCCTTGCTGGCCACGGCCCTTACGTAGAGCCCCGGCAGAAAAGTAATGCCCATACCCATCGCGACCATTTCCCGCAGCGTATCGAGGCTCGTTCCCTCGTAGTCGGTCCGCAGCACCGCTCCGAAGTCTTCGCACAGCGAGGCAACCGCATCATGCAATTGATGGCCAGGACCCAGTGCCAGGATCTGCTCGCCCGACAGATCTGTTCGCCGCACCTCGTCTCTATCGGCAAGTCCATGCCCTGCAGGTACCGCCAACGAGAGCGGCTCCCGGAACAGCGGCTCGATGGTGAGGCTCGCCGAACTGACCGGCAGCAGTGAAATGACGAGATCGTAGATGCCGGCCTCGATCGATTGCGGAAGGCTGGCGGGCAGTTCCTCTCTCACATAGAGCTTCAGGTCTGGAAATCTGTGGCGCAATGCCGGTATCGCCGCCGGCAGCAGGTAGGGCCCGATGGTCGGCGGCAGTCCAAGCCGCACCACGCCGGTGAGCTCTGTCCCCCCGCTGGTTGCCAGGGAGCGGATCTCGGCGGCATCCGCAAGCATACGACGGGCAACGTCCACGATCTGCCTGCCGACGGGCGTAATCGCAACGTGCGACCTCGACCGTTCTACCAATTGCAGGCCGAGGCGTTCTTCCAGCGCCTTAAGCTGTTCGCTCAGTGTTGGTTGGGTCGTATGGGCCCGTTCGGCCGCGCGGCGGAAATGCAGCGTTTCCGATAGGGCGACCAGGTATTCGAGCTGTCTCAGATTGGGCATTTCATAATCCAGCAGAGGAGCCTGTGCACAAAATTGGATGCCATGGGCAGGAAACAGGGCGCCACGCCGTGATCGGAAATCCCGATTGGAACGAGGGCCGCTATCAATTGGCGATTTCAGGGCCGGTCTACAATCTCTTAGCAAGGGACAACGGTCCCTCTCAACACAGGCCAAAGGCGGTCAACATCATGAAATCGCGAGAGAAAATTGAATCAAACCACAGTTCTGATCAATATGCCCAGCACCTATGGACCACCTCTTCTCCGTTCATAGCGTCAGTCCACGGTCACGCTCAGGCACAAGTCCTGAGGCCCGCTGAACCATGCGGCCTGCGCCTGGCCGCGCCGCCCCGCCTGTAATGTCGACGCGGTTGCAGAAACTGCCAGAGATACCGAAAGGAGCATGAAATGTTCGACCTATCCCGCATCACCGAAATGCTCGGCGGCTTTGCCGAGCAGCCCGAGCAGTTCGCACCCGAAGGCGTGATGCAAGGGCTCGCCGACCTCGGATTTGATCCGGCACAGCTGCAAGAGAGCGGCATACAGCACCTGCTGGGCCGGCTCTCCGATCTGGGCGTCGACATCAATGCCATGGATGCCGGTCAGATTGGCGAGCTGGTCACCCAGCTTGGTGAAGGCACCCCGGTCGGCGATCTGATCACTCGCATCACCGGTGATGGAACCACATCGGGATAGCTGTTCCATCAGCCGCATTGAATGCGATTTGAACCATCCATGGAGAGCACAATGAACATGCATGCAGCAAACCTTGCAAAGCTCGATCTGCCAGAACGCGAGCCGCTGGTTGGGGTGAGCGCGCTACAACCCGCACGGGAGGTCATCGACGCCCTGTCAGGGGTCTTTGCCGATACTATCGATGTGGCTCAATTCGCTCGTCACGCACGCTGGAACCTTATCGGTCCCCGGGCGGGCTTTCTCAATGCGATGTTCGAAGAACTATCGCGCATCCTTAACGTTCGTGCGGATCGACTCGCGAATCGAATTGCGTCTCTTGGCGGCACGGTTCACGGCACCGTCGACGCCATCGCCGACACATCCCAGATTGAACCGCTGGAGAGGCAGCCGCAGAGCGAAGCTGAATGGCTTCAGGCCACGAGCTATCGATTGCGACTTCTCGCGGCATCCTACCACGATGCCAGGCGCGACTGCGACCGGCTCGGCGATACCGTTTCTTCCTTCCATCTGGGTGAAGGTGCGGCCGCCGTCGATCACCAGTTGTGGATTGTCGATCGCCATCGCCCCAGAGCTTAGCCGGAAGTCGTCCCCCGGCCAGAGCGCTGGCCCTTGATGCTCCCCCAAGGCATGCGCTCCACAGCCCGGCGGCCTCCGTGCCGCCGGGCAGATTATTGAATGCAATGAAAGGCAACTACCTATGGCTGCGCAAGGAACGAGGAACGGTCCGATCTCGGGTGATGTTTCGGCTGGTCTTCTGCTCATCACGGCGACCGTATTGGCGTTCGTATTCTCCAATACATCGCTGCAATCGCTCTATGGCGCACTGCTCAGCACCAAGGTATCCGTCACCATTGGCCTGTTGAGCATCGACAAGCCCCTGTTGTTATGGATCAATGACGGCCTGATGGCTGTCTTCTTCCTGCTGGTCGGCCTCGAACTGAAGCGGGAATTCATCGACGGAGAGCTGTCGGACCGACGGCGCGCGGCCCTTCCGCTTGTTGCCGCTCTTGGCGGCATCGTCGTGCCTGCCGCCATCTATGTGGCGCTGAATTTCACTGATCCCGCTGCTCTTCGGGGCTGGGCCATTCCCGCCGCTACCGACATTGCCTTTGCCCTGGCCGTGCTGGCGCTTCTCGGGCCGCGTGTCCCCGTCGCACTGAAGGTGTTCCTGCTCGCGGTTGCGATCGTCGACGACCTTGCGGCCATCGTGATCATTGCTCTGTTCTATACGGCAGAAATATCGACAACCTCCCTCGCGATCGCGGTTGCCGGAATTTTCGCACTGTTCACGCTGAACCGCTTCGGCGTACACAGGATAACGCCTTACATCCTGGTCGGCATCGCTGTTTGGGCGTTCCTCTTGAAATCAGGTGTGCATGCGACTTTGGCGGGAGTGGTGACCGCCCTCTTCGTGCCTCACTCAAAGCGGCGCACAACCGACAAGGACACGGTCCTCGTCGCAGCCGAACATAATCTCAAGCCGTGGGTCATGTTCGGCATCATGCCGGTGTTTGCCTTCGCCAATGCCGGCGTCACACTGGGTGAAGCGACACTTGCCGATCTCGTCGGGCCGATCTCGATCGGTATCGCACTGGGGCTATTCGTTGGTAAGCAGCTTGGGATCATGGGCGCAGTCTGGATCGCGGTCCGCACAGGCTTCGCGCGATTGCCGAATGGCACGACCTGGCAGCAGATGCACGGCGTCGCGCTGCTGGCGGGCATTGGCTTCACCATGAGCCTGTTCATCGGCAGCCTTGCATTCGCCGAAGGACGTGAAGCCGCCAGCCTCCGCTTTGGCGTTCTGACCGGCTCGATGCTGTCAGGACTATCCGGGTTTCTCCTCCTCAGGCACGCGCTACGCAGTCATGGGGAAAGCACCAAAACAACACTCCACGAACCACGACCGGCATAAGAGGGAAGAAGAGAATGTGTGCACCACCAGACCTGCTGTCAGGCTATGAACTATTCAGGAACCAGCGCTATGCCGAGGAGGCGGAGCGCTACCGGAAACTCGGCGAAGGCCAAAGTCCGCGCACGATGATCATTGGCTGTGCCGACAGCCGTGTCGATCCGGCGACGATATTCTCGGCGCGACCAGGAGAGCTTTTCGTCGTCCGCAACGTAGCTGCCATCGTACCGCCAAACGAAGACGACGGCGGGCACCACGGCACCTCCGCAGCTATAGAGTTTGCGGTCACGACCCTCAAAGTCGAAAAGATCGTCGTTGTGGGGCACGGCCAATGCGGCGGCATCGCTGCGTCCCTGGCAGCGGCAGAACAGCGTCCGGTTGGCCGCTTCATCGCGCCGTGGGTCGAGCTGCTCGATGACGTTCGTGATGAATTATTATCGCGCACTGATGCCATCACTCCCGAACAGCGGCAGAAGGCGCTTGAACTGATGTCCGTCCGAAAATCGATCGACAATTTGAAGACGTTTTCATTCGTTGCGGAGGCTGTCGCGAGTGGCAAGCTGTCGCTCCACGGCGCCTGGTTCTCGATTGCGGAGGGCCAGTTGCACTGGCTCGACCCCAATCGCGACAAGTTTGCTCCGCTTGCCGCATGAGCACGGATTAGAGCATGACCACCTATCTTCTCCTGGCGGGCGGCCTGGCACTCCTCGTCATCGGCGGTGAACTGCTCGTGCGCGGGGCATCCGACACGGCAGCGCGGCTTGGCATGTCTCCGCTACTGATCGGTCTAACCCTGGTAGGGTTTGGAACATCGACGCCCGAGCTCGTTACCAGTGTCGAAGCCTCACTGATGGGATCTCCAGGTATCGCGTTGGGGAACATCGTCGGTTCCAACATCGCCAACATCCTGCTGATCTTGGGCATATCAGCCCTCGTCGCGCCCATTGTCGTCGATCAGCAGGTCTTGCAGCGGGACGGCGCCTTCGTTCTGGCGACGGCCGTGTTGTTCGTAATCATCGGCTTCCTCGCTCCGTTCGACCGCATCATCGGCGTCCTGCTCCTGTCGCTGCTTGTCCTCTACCTGGTCTACGCATATCGGCAGGAAATGGCGGGCGCGACGGGCGGTCATACGGCCGCGTTCGAAAAGCTCGAAGCACATGATGAGCTTCTCGATGGACACACGCGCGGGGCTGCTGCGGTCGCGACATCACGCAACGGGAGCAGCATTCTGTTCCCGTTGGGAATTGCCGTTGCTGGCTTGGCCGTCGTCATCCTTGGCGGCCGTTTGCTGGTGACAGGCGCTATCGACATGGCCCGACAGCTCCAAATATCGGAGAGCGTGATCGGTTTGACGATCGTCTCAGTCGGAACTTCGTTGCCCGAACTCGTGACGTCTGTCATTGCAGCCCTGCGCCGGCATGGCGACGTCGCTCTGGGGAACATCCTCGGCTCCAACATTTACAACATTCTAGGGATCGGCGGCGCCACTGCCGCGGTCGCACCGACCGTCATCCCGCCCGAGATCCTGCGCTTCGACGCAATGGTCATGGTGGGGGCGTCTATTGCGCTGCTTTTTGTCGCGCGCTCGGGAATGCGAATCGGCCGTTCGGAGGGCGCCACCCTGTTCGCTGGCTATGGCCTCTACCTCTTCTTGATCTGGCCGTCAGGAACTGGTTGAGCCTGCCGACTTGAATACGACCCGCGCAGCGCCATATCGCCGTTGCTATGTCACCAATTTGAAGGAGATTTGAGGATGTCCGAAGCGGGTGTTTACACCCACAGTGCGCAGTTGCGAGAAATTCTACGCACGTTCATCGAACGCCAGTGGTTTCAAAGCTTCATCATAGGTGTGATCGTCGTCAATGCCGTGGTGATTGGTCTAGAGACCTCGCCTGCCATAATGGATGTTGCTGGCGGTCTTCTTTACGTGCTCGACCTTGCCGCACTGGCGATCTTCATCCTCGAAATCGCCGCGAAGCTTTATGTCTATCGCCTGTCGTTCTTCCGCAACCCCTGGAATGTCTTCGATTTCACGATCGTCGCTGTGGCGCTCGTACCGGCCGGAGAGGGTCTTTCCGTACTGCGCGCTCTGCGAATCCTGCGCGCGCTGCGCTTAATTTCCATGGTCCCACAGATGCGTCTCGTTGTGCAGGCGCTGCTTTCGGCCATACCGGCGATGGGCTCGGTGATCGCATTGCTTGCTCTGATATTCTATGTTGCTGCCGTGATGGCGACGAAGCTCTATGGCTCCAACTTTCCCGAATGGTTCGGCACGATCGGCGCGTCGCTCTATACGCTGTTCCAGATCATGACGCTTGAGTCTTGGTCGATGGGAATCGTTCGCCCTGTCATGCAGGCGCACCCATTCGCTTGGGCATTCTTCATACCATTCATACTGATCATCACGTTCGCAGTATTGAATCTTTTCATTGCCATTGTCGTCAACTCGATGGCCAATGCGGCAGCATCTGGAAGTCCAGCCACCGTCGATAGCGTCGACCTTGAACATGTGCCTGATCCAAATTGCCGACCCGAGTGGAGCTTGGCGAGGGAGGAACTCGATCTCGTCTTGCAGGAGCTGAGACTTCTGCGCAGTGAGGTCCACGCCTTTAAAGTTGCGCAGACACCGAGGTGACAGATATTCGATTGGCGTGTGCAAGAGATTGTCGCACCCTGGTGCAGCTAACACTGGTCGTGTCGGCCGTCCGATACTTGAAACCGCGGCTGCGCGTAGAAACCCTGGGCGATTTTGCCGCGCACACATTAAAGACCACACATTTGTTGTGCACCGGCACAATGCCTGTAGTGGGTCTTGGTTGCGTAAAAACGTTTGCGTAGTGGTTAGCTCTGCCTTCGAGCGCCCGGAATGCTCGATCTTAGTAGATTTTTCCTTTGGTGGATGCTTGATCGGCCACTGATGGCCCCTGCAGCGGTGCCAGTGATTCAGTGAGCGCGAAGAAGCGATCGCCCAAGTGGTTATGCGGCTCTGTTCGCTTCTATCAGCGGCTTGACGCCGAGGATGTTGATGACGCGTGTGAGATTGTAGGTCAGCACGGCAAGCGCCATTTCGGTGCCAACCTTCGGCAAGGTCTTCGTCAGAAAGTGGGTTGCTCTCAAGCGCATTTTGATGGTGCCGACCGGATGCTCGACGACCTCACGCCGGGTGCATCGCATCCGGATTGCGGTCAAGGCGTTGTTGCACGGCGTCGAGTACATCTTCATTTTCCCAACGAGCGGATGCAGAAATTCAGGCGCTATTGGACCGACGTCTGCGGGCAATGTGAGCTCCCAGGGTCATGAGTGTGCGTATTGAACATAACACCGCAGCGACCGCTTCACCTCTACTTGCGGAAGAACCCCTGGGACGTCGTTGACGACAGCCCAGGGCCAAAACCGGCCGAAGAGCAATTCATGAGAGGGGCGAAAGCATATCCGGCCCCTCGCCAGAACTGTAGACATTTTCACGTGGGCAGATCAGCCTATGCGCTTGCGACCCGTGATCATGGATACCACGAGATTTTCGCCGTGTTCGAGGCTTGCAACGATGACACCGAGGATGTGCAGGGCGATCAGCACAAGCGTGGCATTTGCGATAGCTTCATGGATTTCCTCCATCATCTTCGAGCCCCAGTAGGCGTCCGTCGTCATGAGGAGACCTGTGACGGTAAGTCCAGTCAAGGCCACTAACAGAGCCAAGATCATGATGCCTCCTGCCGGATTGTGGCCTATGTGGCGCGGTCCTTTGACGAAATTTGCAAACCTCGCATAGCATGAGCCGAAAAAGCCCCACACAAGTCTGAGTGCAGCGAGCACGGCGATGGCGTATCCTGCCCACAGGTGCAACCATTCGATTTCATCGCCCGTCACGAAGGCGGCCGCAAAAAGTGAAACGAGGCTACAGTGAAAGATGCGAATGGGTCCCAGACTTTCACCGTTGCCGGCGGCGCGAGGCCGCCGGCAGTTTCGGATTGGTCACGATGCATCATGATAATCAGCCCTTCTTGGCTTTCCACTCAGTGCCGACGGGATTGCCGGTCGCCGGATCGATGAAGAATTCGATGCGCTTTCCGTCAGTATCACGGGCATAGATTTCCGCGCAGCTCGCCTTCATTTTCGCTTTGACGACTTCGTAGCCGTGGTCCTTCACGTTCTTTTCGATTGCTGCGAGCGTCATCCACTGGGACTCGGGCTCTGCCGTGCACGGCTCACCGTAGCTTTCTGCGAAAGCGCTGGCGCTGAAAGCCGTAAAAATGGCCGTGGCGATGATGGTCTTCTTCATGGGACTGTTCCTTTGGTTTGCTTCTGGCCGCCCGGTCGCGGCTTATATCGAATGTCGTTGATGCCGGATGATCGGACCCTGATGCTTGGCGTCAGCGTCGCGTCACCTCTTGCAGTCGGGATTAGTCTTCCTTGCCCACGACGGAGGCGGTGACCGGATCGAGCTTCAGTTCAGCCTTCTTGCCGTCCTTGTCCTCGACCTTGGCTTCGGCACAACTGTCTTCGAGCTCGATTTTCTTGACCTTGTAGCCCTGCTCGCTCAGCTTCGCCGTCAGCTGATCGATGGTCTGCCATTGCTCCTTCGACGCTTTGGTGCAGGCTTCATCTTTGCTGGCGCGTGCCGATTGACCAAAGCCAACGACACCAACAGCCAGTAGAGCGAGTGTTGCGATAGTTGCGATACTTGCGGCAGTGCGCATGTGGATCTCCGTTTGCTGTATGACCGCTGGATTTCCGGCGGCAGGGTGAGACAATGCCGAAACACGGCTGACCGGGCCGTGACGTGCGGCGTCAGCGTTTCATCATATTGGGTGGTGTAGATTCGCGACCTCAGAATCTGAGTGATTGATCAATATGTTCCAGTGCCGCCCTCCTCGTCGAATTCTCCCGCTGCTCGCCTTGTTTGCACTATGCGGGGTTGCCTCGGCGGATGACGACAACGAAGAAACACGCAAGCGTGACCATCACCGTCAGGATCAATTGCGGGAAGCTGTCGAGCGTAGAGAAATCAAGTCGCTGAGCGATGTTTTGCGTCTCGTCAAGCCAAAGCTTCCCGGCGAAATTGTCGGCGTCGAAGCCGAACGCAAGGCGGGCGGATGAATTTACGAACTTCGTATTTTGGATGATCGGATTGGGCCTGCGTCCACTGGCGCGAATCCGCGATCAGGATCGATACGTCATGAGCACGGCAAACTCGTGTTCCGACTCTAACGCTTGGTTCCCACCCTTGATGGTCCGTAGCTTTGCCAGGGCGCGCGCCTCCTTGTCGAGAATGACGGTGGCGGGCTTGGTCCATACGAAGGGCTTGGGGTCCGCGTTGTGGCATTCAAGGTATTCGCGGATCGCCCGTTCCAACTCGGCCACGCTGTGGAATGCGCCGCGCCTGATGCGCTTCGTCGTGATCTCAGCGAAGAAGCGTTCGACGAGGTTGAGCCAGGAGGCCGACGTCGGCGTGAAGTGCAGGTGGAACCGGAGATGGGCGGCGAGCCATTCCTTCACTTCGGGCGTTTTGTGGGTGCCGTAGTTGTCGAGAACGAGATGCACGTCGAGGCCCTTCTTCACAACCCGGTTGATGCGCCTAAGGAAGCGGATGAACTCCTTTGCCCGATGTCGTGGCAGGCATTCACCGATCACCTTGCCGGTCTTCACATCGAGCGCGGCAAACAGCGTTGTGGTGCCGTGGCGCTTGTAGTCGTGGGTCATCGTGGTCGCACGCCCCTTCTTCAGGGGCAGACCTGGCTGCGTGCGATCGAGCGCCTGGATCTGGCTTTTTTCGTCGACACACAGCACCAGCGCGCGGTCCGGCGGGTTCATGTAGAGGCCGACGACATCCGTCACCTTTTCCTCGAACATCGGATCGCCCGATACCTTGAACCTCTTTACCAGATGCGGCTTCAAGCCCGCATCAGCCCATATCCGTTGCACGGACGTGCGGCTGATGCCGACCGCCTTAGCCATCGTTCGTACGCTCCAGTGCGTCGCGTTCGGCGGGGTTTCGGACGCCGTCATCTGGAGAACCTTGAGCTGCAACTTCTGCGACAGCGGCTTGCGGCCCGGCGGACGCGTCTTGTCGCGCAAGAGCCCGTCCACGCCCTCCTGCGAGAAACGCTCCTGCCAGCGCCATACGCAAGGCTTCGACTTGCCGGTGAGACGGCAGATCGCTTTGACGCTCTCCCCGGCGGCGCTGGCGAGCACGATTTGAGCACGCCACACGAGTTTGGCAGGCGTATTGCGATCGCCGACCAGTACTTCAAGATGGGCGCGATCCTCAGGCGTCACGGTGATATCGGACTTCATGCCGACACCTTGACCGATTTGCCCACCCAAGGGAATCTACCGTCTGTGACGGAACACTAGGGACTCAGTTTGATAGCCCTTTCGGCTATCGCCTTTACGAGGTGTTCGAGAACCTCACGCGCAATTCTACCTTGCAGGTAGCGCTCGTATTGCTGCCGCCCGCGGGTTTGTTTCTTCTTGGATCTACGTTTTGGTTCAAGAGATTCCGCGTCCGTCCAACAGTAGGGCGGCTTGGTAGTTCCCCATCGGTGCAACTGCTGGACGGCTAGGCTGCCTGCCCAACGCAGACCGGCAATTTGCTTTTTCAGCTGGGGCTCGTCTTTTCGCGCTTCCTTCCACCTTGCGCCATACTCTTCCTCAAGGGCGTCGTCGGTGGCACCGACCCACCAAATACACTCAATTAGGGGCTGGAGCACTTGAGCACCGGGCCTAAGCTCGATGAGCGCCGTCTCTGCCGAATGCAATGAACTCCGCGCATTGCTTAGGCAGAGTGCCCATGCTTGTTCGCATGTTTTCACCTTCCAACTCCTCAAGTTCGCGTCTGTCGCACGCAATAGATGACGGCAAAGGCTTTCTAACTGTCAAATTGGGGCAAGGTCTAAGTTGACACTCGCCTGGTTGACAAATCAGTAACGAAAAATCGGGCCTTTCGAGACCGCGAAACAGCGCCCACTTAAGGAACCTCTGAACAACCCGCCGATCATGGCATGCTGATGCCCTTGATTC
>DAIPMW010000012.1:0-120434 GCA_036768475.1 Hyphomicrobiaceae bacterium
CCGTGATCAGCGACGCTCCCGCCGCTGCAAGCGCCCGCTATTCAGAGGTTCCCTAAATACCCTGTGCCGCCCGTGCCGGAGCTTGCGCGGGCCGGGGGCTCTACCGTCGATGAGATGGTCGGCTGGTGGCAGGCTTATTATGACCGTGATCCGGTGCCCTGGAACTATGTTCGGGGCACTAAAGTCGTTCGCACTGCCTACACGGGGCTGCACAACCTTTCGCAACTAGTCGCTGGTTGTGCCGCTGAAAAGATCGAGCAGGGACGCAAGTCTAATTCTGAGATCGTCGAACTGGCCGCGCCTCTTGCGTTCGGCAGGCGGACGCAGGTATTCGACTTGCCACGGCGCCAGTTTCCATTTGGCCGAGACAACCGCGCAGGTTACCGCATTCCGTTCTTCTTCGTCGAAGACAACACGGTGAAGCTCTACCACCTTCAGCCGCGCAAGAGCGCTGCCGTCACTTTCGATCAGATGGGCATGGTAGCGACCATCTATAAGCGCTTTATTCTCGATACCGAATTCTACGGCCAGAAGGTCGATCTTGAGATCGTGGACTTGGCAGAGGACAAGATCTCGCACGCGCGCGAGGTAAACCGCTACAAGATCGATGATCTTGAGCTTTGGTCTGATGCGCGATTGCAGGACCGGTTGACTCTGATCGCAGAGTCGCTCGACCGCGTGTGGAGCAGCGGCACCATCCAGCCGCGCGACCGCCGTGGCCGCCGCCCCGACCCGGATATGCCGCTGTTTGATTAGTCCGCAGCGTTGTAAGTGCTGGCATTGATGGCGTGCTGTTAAAATCAAAGACTTGAGAGGCAGTTCGCAGCCTGCGGTGCTTGCGGCACCCACTTGGTGACGCAACTCGAAACTGGCGTTTGCGGCGCAGCCGGATAGCGGTGTGCGGCGGAAATTCTTGCTTCGCGCCGGTTTACGACGTGTCTGCTTTCGAGGGCCGTCTCCTCTCGCGAGACCGATCCATATCCCGTAGTGACAATGTCGCCCAAATCAGTCCAAATCAGTCGTATTCATCCAGGATGGAACTCGATTTGAGTGGACCGCACCATGAGCCAACAGTGCTCATATTGCATCAGGTTCGCCGGCGTCATGATTTGCGCTAGCTCGGGGGGCGGCGAAGCACGTGAGAATGTCATGAATCTGTCGACGATGTTTATCCCAGATCGTGACAATCTGGTTGAGCGCCTCATAAGAGCTGCCAACGCCGAACGGTGGTTCGCAAAACTCCCGGATAATGCAAGACGCTGGTCAGCTAAGCGGAGAGCACCAGGCTTTGGACACGTACCTCATCTGCTCAAGGCAAAGCAGGGCGACGATTATGAACTCATGAGCGCAGCAGCTCAGAAGTGCATCTTCGTGCATGTTCCCAAGGCCGCGGGAATCTCCGTGGCCAATGCCCTGTTTGGAAGCAGAGCCGGAGGCCATATTCCATTATGCTATTATCTTTGGCTCTACGGCGCGAAACGTTTTGATGCGTATTTCAAGTTTGCATTTGTTCGGCACCCGGTTGACCGGGCAAGGTCCGCATATCAATTTCTTCACGCAGGCGGGCTCAGCCAGATCGATAGGGATTGGGCTGAAATATATGTGAAGCCCTATGAAACCTTTGACGAATTTGTTTCGCAATCTTTAGTCCGGCCAGAGGTATCGCAGGCGTTGCACTTTCGGCCACAGGTGTTCTTCTTGACAGATCCAAGAACCGGGAAAATCGGGTTGGATTTTTTGGGAAAGTTCGAGAACATCGGCTGCGATTTTGTAAAAGTCGCTGATCGCCTCGGGAGAAACTGCCAACTTCCACACCTGAACAAGAAGGATGGGCTTGCCGGGCGCTTGGATATTTCAAATGAGTCTCTTGGATTGCTGCACGAAATCTACCGACAGGATTTGGCGGCTCTCGATTATAATGAATACGAAGCTTGAACTCACCTGATGTGCGACATCGCATAAAACAGGATCGCGGCGAGGAATGCAGAGGCCGGCACGGTGACGACCCAGGCTGCAATCACAGCCATGAAATGGGAACGGCGCACCAGCTTGCGCCGCAGGAGTTCCTCTGGATCGGCCACATGGTGGTGCTTGATCTTGATCTCTCCGCCGTTCTTCGTCCGGATATAGGCGCGCCGGCGACGGCTGTGCGTCGTGTACCACTCGCGAAAGAAGCCGACGCCGAACACCGCGCCCACTGCGATATGCGTGGACGAAACGGGAAGTCCGAGTGCGGAGGCGACGATCACGGTGATGGCGGCCGATAGCGCCACGCAGTAAGCGCGCATCGGGTTCATCTTGGTGATCTGCTCGCCGACCATTTTGATGAGACGCGGTCCATAGAAGAACAGTCCGAGCGAGATGCCGAAGGCGCCGATCATCATCACCCAGGGCGGAATCTGAACGGCGGCTGCCGCCTTGTGCGTGGTACCGGCGTGGATGATTGCAGCGAGGGGACCGACGGCGTTGGCCACGTCGTTGGCGCCGTGCGCGAATGACAAGAGCGCTGCGGCGAAGATCAGTGGCATGTGAAACAGCTTACGCAGCGACTGGTTGCGGTTCTCCAGCCCCTCTGACTGACGATGGATGAACGGCTTGAGCGCCAGCGCCGAGCCGGCAAAAACGATAAGCGAATAGGTGACGACTTCGCTCGTGCTCGGATTCCAGATCTTGTTGAAACCCTTGAGCATCAGATATGCGGCAAAGGAGCCGGCCATGATCGCAATCAGAAGCGGCACCCATCGCCGCGCAGCCGCGATCTTGTCGTTGCGGTAGATGATGAAGGACTTGATGAAGGCGAGGAACGCAGCCGCGATCACGCCGCCGAGCAATGGCGAAATGACCCAGCTCGCCGCAATCGTCGCCATCGTCGGCCAGTTGACAGCGCCAAAACCCGCAGCCGCGATGCCCGCCCCCATCACGCCGCCGACAACCGCGTGCGTGGTTGAAACCGGCGCGCCCAGGTAGGTGGCAAGGTTGATCCACAGTGCCGACGAGAACAGCGCCGCCATCATTGCCCAGATGAAGATCTGGTTGTCGGCAACCGCTTCGGGGGCAATGATGCCTTTCGAGATCGTCTTGACGACGTCGCCGCCGGCCAGTAGCGCTCCGGCCGCTTCGAAGATGGCGGCGATCACCAGTGCGCCAAACAGCGTCAACGCGCGCGAGCCGACCGCTGGCGCGACATTGTTGGCAACATCGTTTGCTCCGATGTTGAGGGCCATGTAGCCACCGAGGATGGCGGCGACGACGATCAGAGCGCCCGATGCCTCGTCAGTAACCTGCGTTGCGGCCATCAGCCCGGCCGCAGCAAGGAACACGAGCCCCGCCCCCAGCGAAACGACGCTCATGGAAATGGCGCGCGTCGCGTCCTCGACCCGGGCGATCTTGCTCAGATCCTTGTCGAGGGACGTCTTCTTGAGATGGCGGCCCGTCCGATGCACATTCTGGTCGCTCGCCATCCAGGGTGCTCCCTTTGCGGATCTGAGGTGCGCTACATCCATGAAGAGCGGCGCGCGGCCAGCACTCCTGGCCCGCCGGGGCGATACAAGAAATACGCTGATATGACAATGGATGATGCTGGCATTGCGCGTATTTCAGCGGGAAAAGGGCGCCTCGCCGCTGCCCGCCGCGGGTTGCTTGCAATGGTCGCAGAGCCAGTCGCCGAGCCCGAGGATGAGTTGAGAAAGCTCCGGCTCATCGACGCGCTTTGCTGCCTTCTTCGGAGATAGCCACTCCAGCTGGCGTTCGCCCTTCTCCCGCCATTCAAAGCGCTGCGCCTCGACGAGCAGGGGAAATACGCTGACCCGGCACATGACGCTGGCGAACAGATGCAGGCGTTTGCGGTTTCGGTAGCTCCCGATGGCATCAACTGACACCGTGCCCGTCAGTCCGGCCTCCTCCTTGGCCTCGCGGGCTGCCATGTCGTGAGGCGCAAGGCCAGCCTTGGGCCAGCCTTTGGGAATGATCCACCGCTTGGTTCCCCGTGACGTGATGAGGCACACGAGCAGGCCGTCGCGCGTTTCGACATAGGGCAGGGCGGCATACTGATTGAGCACGTTCACGTGGAATCTTTCTCCGCTGTGGCGCTCTCCGGTTCGGCTGCAGTTGCCAACATGTCACGCGAGCTCCGCAAGCAGGCATTTCAATGTGCCGAAGTCATAGCGCCCGTCCAGCGCTGCGTGTACCGGCCCAAGCCTGCCGCTCTCCAGCGTTCCACAGCGCTCGAATGCGGCCATGATCTCGTCGAGTTCTGCCGCTGCGAGACCCACTGCCTCGCTGGCCTCGATCAGCCCCGCTTCGATCGCCTCGGCTAGGTGCCCGAGCACGGTCGAACGCTCCAATCCGCGTTTGTCCGCGATGGCATCGGCATCGTGCCCTGCAAGATGCAGCGCCAGTGTCGCGTTGACCGTTACCGACAGCCGGTTGTCGAGCCGCGAATCGCGAACACCTGCGCGCGCGATGACACTGAGAAAATCCGTGCCGAATTTTGCGATCTTGGCGGCGCCCAGTCCAGTGATGTCGTGCAGAGCCGCCTCGTTTGAAGGCCGCTTGGCGGCCAGTTCCGCCAAAGTGCGGTCGTGGCAGATGACATAGGGAGGCACCTTGGCCCGCGCGGCCAAATCGACGCGCAGCTGTCGCAGCGTTTCGTAAAGCTCGCGGTCGTGTGGTGCAATGCCGGTCAGCGCGGTCTTGCTCGCGCGGCGAGATTTCTTTTCACGTGCCGGGATGGCAGGCGGTAGCCGCATGGGGAATGTGATTTCGCCGCGCAGAAGCGGTCGTGCTTCCTCCGTCAGTAAGAGCGTGCCATGACCTTCGTCGTCACCCGTCAGATATCCTGCGGCGGTGAGCTGGCGGAAAAGTCCCCGCCATCGCGTCGCTTCCGTATCAGAGCCGATGCCGAAAACCGAAAGCCGGTCATGCCCGTTGCGCACGATCCGCTCGTTCGTTTTTCCCGTCAGCACATCGACAACATATCCCACGCCGAACGACTGGCCCGTCCGGTAGACTGCGGACAGCGCCTTGCGGGCGGCGTCGGTGCCGTCGATGGTGGCGGGCGGCGTCAGGCAATTGTCGCAGTTGCCGCAGGGTTCGCTTTGGCGCTCACCGAAATAGGCGAGCAGCGCTTGCCGCCGGCAACCGGCCATTTCCGCGAGGCCGATCAGAGCGTCGAGCTTCTGGCGCTGGACCTGCCGGAAGGCTTCCGTTCCCTCTGACTGTGCGATCCATTGGCGTTGCTGGATGATGTCCTGCAGGCCATAGGCCATCCAGGCGTTGGCGGGCTCTCCGTCGCGGCCGGCGCGCCCGGTTTCCTGATAATAGGACTCGATCGACTTAGGCAGGTTGAGATGCGCGACGAACCGCACGTCCGGCTTGTCGATGCCCATGCCGAAAGCAATGGTTGCGACGACGATGAGGCCATCCTCTTCGAGGAACGTGCGCTGTGTTTCGCGCCGCGTCTCCGCATCGAGCCCTGCATGGTAGGCGAGCGCCCTGCGGCCTTTGGTTGTGAGCCAGCGCGCCGTTTCCTCCACCGCACGGCGCGAGAGGCAGTAGACGATGCCGGCATCCGCCGGGTGCTCGCTCTGGATGAATTGCCACAGCCGCTCGCGTGCGCTCACCGAGCCCATCTCGGCGATCGTATAGCGGATGTTGGGTCTGTCGAAGCTGGCAACGAAGCGTTCCGCCCGCTCGAGCGTCAGCTCGGCGATGATCTCTTCGCGCGTGCGCTCGTCCGCCGTTGCCGTCAGTGCGATCCGCGGCACGTCGGCAAACCGCTCGGCCAGAATCTTGAGTTGGCGGTATTCAGGCCGGAAGTCGTGTCCCCATTGCGAAACGCAGTGCGCCTCGTCGATGGCAAACAGCGCAATGTCGACGCGCGACAGCCGCTCCAGCGTGCGCTCCTGCAAGAGCCGTTCGGGCGCGACGTAGATGAGATCCAGATCGCCGCGCTCCAGCCGCCGCTCCACGTCCACCATTTCCGCGAACGTCTGCGAGGAATTGAGGAAGGCTGCGGCCACTCCGGCCGCCTCGAGCGCTGCCACCTGGTCCTGCATCAGTGCGATCAGCGGCGAGACGACGACGCCGACGCCCCTGCGGACGAGGGCGGGGATCTGGTAGCACAGTGATTTGCCGCCGCCCGTCGGCATCAGTACCAGCGCATCGCCCCCCGCAAGGACCGTCTCCACGATGCGCGCCTGTTCGAGCCGGAAGCTCTTGTAGCCGAAGATTTCTTCGAGCACATGCTGAGCTGCCGCCATGTCGGCTGCGGACGCGTTCGCGCGGGTAAGGGAGAGGTTGGACGCCATGATCCTCGGTATGTGCGGACTCTGAGTTTTCGTGAGCCTGCAACCTATCCGATTCGGAACAGCGCCTGCGCTGCCCGTCGGCAACGCTCCCCAGTCCGAAAAAATGCGCAATTCCGCGGCGCCGATACCGGTGAATATTGGCAAACGACCGCATTCAGAGCGGGTTCATGTTGCGGTGTCTAATTTTGCCGTCATGATCGCCCCAGATGCTTGGCGCCTCCGGGAAGCCCAGGCGGGAACACGAGGATGGACCTGATGATTCGTAAGGCCGTGAATGCGATGTCGACTGTTCCGGTGCTGCTCGGCGCCTTTGTTGTGCTGGCGCTCGCGGCGGTCCCGGCCTCGGCGCAGTCCAACTGCCAGTGGTATGGCGCCACCGCATTGAAGCAGCAGCAGCAAAACGAAAAGCTGAAATGCGGCTTCACGGGACCGGAATGGCATTCCGATCTGGCCCGCCATAGCGCCTGGTGCGCCCAGGTGCCGCCGGACGTTTGGAAAGCTTCGGCGCGCAAGCGCGATCAGATGCTTGCCGATTGCGCCACGAAGGCGAAATGACAGGAACGCTGATGCGTTCTGCAGCTTGATGGTTTGGAAGTGTCGGTCATTACCCCCTCGATCGAGATGGCCGACGTCATCGAGCGGCCGCCCGGTTCCCCCCACCGGAGCGGCCGCTCTGGTTTTTCATGGATTTTCACGAGGCTATACTGCGGTGTCGCGGCACGTTTCATCCGAAGTCAGCCAGACCCGCACCTGTCATGGAATATGAGAAGGCGATCGGCGGATTTGATATGTCGGGATTGATACGCGCATTGTCGGGGCTCATCGTCGGGTACGGCATTGGCGTCGCAGCCGGTGTCGCTCTGATCTGGGCGTTTTCCACCAACACGCATGACAAGAGCCTGGAGATGGTGATGACGCCAGCCTTCGTCACGGGACCCATCGGCGCGCTTCTCGGCTTGATTGTCGGACTTGTGTGGAGGCGCACGCCGATCAGCGACTGATGTGGACGTCAATGCTGGGCCAGCGCGTCTGCGCCGTCGTTTATACAGTGATCGTCTTGATGTCCTTGAAGTTGATATCTGGCGCGCGTTCCATCACGGTCTGAAGGTTATAGATGGATGGCGCGAGGTAGACGTATTCGCCCTCGCGATCCTTGGCGATGAGCGAACGGTGCTTCTTAACGAACTCGTCCACCGCGCCCGCTTTTTCCGACGAGATCCAGCGCACGCTGTCGCACGGTGCCATATCGAATGCGGTATCAAGGCCGTATTCGTGCGTCAGCCGGTCTGCCAGCACGTCCAACTGCAGCGCGCCGATGACGCCGACGACGGGTTGCGTGCCGTCAATGGGAGAGAACAGCTGTACGATGCCCTCCTCTGCCATCTCGTCCAGGGCCTCGCGCAGCTTCTTCGACTTGATGGCGTCGTTGGCGCGCACGCGCCGCAGGATCTCCGGCGCGAAATTGGGAATGCCGAGGAACGTCACGTCCTCGCCCTCGGTCAAGGCATCGCCGATGCGCAAAAGACCCTTGTTGGGAATGCCGACCACGTCGCCCGCATAGGCCTCCTCTGCCAGCGAGCGGTCCTGCGCGAAGAAGAATTGCGGCGCTTGCAGCGCAATCACGCGCCCGGTGCGGACGAGCTTAGCCTTCATGCCGCGCGTCAGCTTGCCCGAGCACACGCGCATGAACGCGATACGGTCGCGGTGGTTCTTGTCCATGTTCGCCTGGATCTTGAAGATCACGCCGGTCATTGCTGGTTCGCTCGCATGAATCGTGCGGGCCGCGGCCTTCTGGTCACGCGGGGAGGGCGCATAGGCGATCAGCGCTTCGAGCAGGCTTCTCACGCCGAAATTCTTCAGGGCCGATCCGAAGAAGACAGGGGTCAGCGTGCCCTGGCGGAAGGCCGCCACGTCGAAGGCCTGTGCGCCGTCGCCGACGAGCGCCACTTCCTCGCGCCAGGTCGCGGCGGCGCCAGGCTCCATCAGCGTGTCGAAGATCGGATCAGCAGGCCCGGAAACATCGGTTGCACCTTCCTGATCGAGCTGCCTGAGCTTGCCGGTTCTCAAATCGAAGACGCCCTTGAAGTCGCGGCCCGAGCCGATCGGCCAGACCATCGCGCAGGTGTCGAGCGCCAGCGTTTTCTCGATCTCGTCGAGTGCTTCGAGGGGCTCGCGTGCTTCGCGATCCATCTTGTTGACGAAGGTGATGATGGGGATGTCGCGCAGCCGGCAGATCTCGAACAGCTTCAACGTGCGCGCCTCGATGCCGCGCGCCGCGTCGATCACCATGATCGCGGAATCGACCGCAGTCAGCGTGCGGTAGGTGTGGTCGGAGAAGTCTTCGTGGCCGGGCGTGTCGAGCAGGTTGAAGACGTGCCCGCCGTACTCGAAGGTCATCACCGAGGTCGCGACCGAGATGCCGCGCGCCTTCTCGATCGCCATCCAGTCCGACCGCGTCGACTGCCTGTCTTTCTTGGCCTTCACCTGACCGGCGAGCTGGATCGCGCCGCCGAACAAAAGCAGCTTTTCAGTCAGCGTCGTCTTACCGGCGTCGGGATGAGAGATTATCGCGAACGTGCGCCGCCGCTCGATCTCGGCGGCAAAGCGCGGATCGGCGGTGGACTTGGGGGGCGGCGTGGTCGTCGCAATTGTCTCGTCGGTCGTGTTGGTCATGTCGTGCCTTCGGAAGTGGCGTGGGCTTTCGAAGGGGCGCCGCCCCCTCGACCACGCCAAAGGGCCTATGCTCTTTGATAACCCCAACCTGCGTGCTCTGTTGTTGGCCGCTTCATACCACCGTTCGCGAAAAACGAAAGGTCGGGCCTTCAAAGTTGCCCTTCCAGGCTGTCAGCGCCGTGCCTTGGGCCTGCCTGATGCCCATGTCGCGACGCCAAGTGAAGTGAAGTGAAGTTAGGTCTGTCCGACTTCGCCAGAGAAAAGAGCATGGGCTGACAAATTAAAGGGGCGGCTCGTGTGAGCCGCCCCTATAGGCTTTCAGCACTGAGCGCAGGGCTTACATCATGCCCATGTCGCCCATGCCGCCCATGCCGCCCATGCCGCCGTGGCTATGGCCGGCTTCCTTCTTCGGAGCCTCGGCAACGGCCGCTTCAGTGGTGATCATGAGGCCGGCGATCGAAGCTGCATCCTGCAGCGCGGTACGAACAACCTTGGCCGGGTCGATGATGCCCTTCTCGAGCATGTCGCCGTACTCGTCAACCTGCGCGTCGTAACCGAAGTTGGCACCCTTCGACTCGAGCACCTTGCCGACAACGATCGAGCCCTCGACGCCCGCGTTCTCCGAGATCTGGCGGATCGGCGCCTGCAGCGCCTTGCGCACGATCTGGATGCCCGCTTCCTGGTCGTCGTTGTCGCCCTTGACGGTGATGGACTGGGTGGCCTTGAGCAGCATGACGCCGCCGCCGGGAACAACACCCTCTTCAACCGCGGCGCGGGTCGCATTGAGCGCGTCGTCGACGCGGTCCTTGCGTTCCTTCACCTCGACTTCCGTGGCGCCGCCGACCTTGATCACGGCAACACCGCCGGCGAGCTTGGCAAGACGCTCTTGCAGCTTCTCGCGGTCGTAGTCGGACGTCGTCTCCTCGATCTGAGCCTTGATCTGTCCAACGCGAGCCTCGATGTCCTTCTTCTTGCCGGAACCGTCGACGATCGTCGTGTCGTCCTTCGTGATGGAGATGCGCTTGGCGCGGCCCAGCATGCCGATCTCGACGTTCTCAAGCTTGATGCCGAGGTCTTCAGAGATCGTCTGACCGCCGGTCAGGACGGCGATGTCCTCAAGCATGGCCTTGCGGCGGTCACCGAAGCCGGGAGCCTTGACGGCTGCAACCTTCAGGCCGCCACGCAGCTTGTTGACGACGAGCGTGGCGAGCGCCTCGCCCTCGATATCCTCAGCGATGATGAGCAGCGGCTTGCCTGTCTGGACGACAGACTCGAGCACCGGCAGAAGCGGCTGCAGACCGGAGAGCTTCTTCTCGTGGATGAGGATGTAGGGATCGTCGAGCTCGGCGATCATCTTGTCGGCGTTGGTGATGAAGTAGGGCGACAGGTAGCCGCGGTCGAACTGCATACCCTCCACGACATCCAGCTCGGTCTCCAGGCTCTTGGCCTCTTCCACCGTGATGACGCCTTCGTTACCGACCTTCTGCATGGCCTTGGCGATCATCTCGCCGATCTCGCGCTCGCCGTTTGCGGAGATGGTGCCGACCTGAGCGATTTCCGAGGAATCCTTGACCTTCTTGGCCTTCTTCCCGATCGCCTCGACGACCTGCGAAACGGCCTTGTCGATGCCGCGCTTCAGGTCCATCGGGTTCATGCCGGCCGCGACCGACTTCAGGCCCTCGCGAACGATCGCCTGGGCGAGAACGGTGGCCGTCGTCGTGCCGTCACCAGCGACGTCGTTGGTCTTGGACGCGACCTCGCGGACCATCTGCGCGCCCATGTTCTCGAACTTGTCCTCAAGCTCGATCTCCTTGGCGACGGTGACGCCGTCCTTGGTGGTGCGCGGCGCACCGAAAGACTTCTCGATGATAACGTTACGGCCCTTTGGACCCAGCGTGACCTTCACCGCGTTGGCGAGGATGTCGACACCGCGCAGCATGCGCTCACGGGCGTCAGCGGAAAAGCGGACGTCTTTGGCTGCCATCTGGCTAAGCTCCTGCGAATTGTATTGGGGGGATACGGAAATGGACGGCCGACTTACTTGTCGAGCACGCCCATGATGTCGCTCTCCTTCATGATGAGGAGATCCTGGCCGTCGATCTTGACCTCGGTGCCGGACCACTTGCCGAACAGCACCTTGTCGCCTTTCTTGACGTCGAGGGCGACGATCTTGCCGGACTCGTCACGGGCACCCGGGCCAACAGCGACGATTTCACCCTGCTGCGGCTTCTCACCGGCCGTGTCGGGGATGATGATACCACCAGCGGTCTTCGTCTCGGCATCAGCGCGCTTGACGACAACGCGATCGTGGAGGGGGCGGAACTTCATGCGAATTCTGCTCCGTTGAGGGCCGGGGCGAAGCGCCCGGGCCAAGTTTCTCTCAAAGGTAGGATTTTAAGCCTGTTAGCACTTCAGGGAGAAGAGTGCCAACCAAGCTGCGGGAGAGATAAGGCGGGTGGGGAATCCTGTCAAGGGACCTGGTCAGCGATCGCCGGTGCGCAATTTATGCTGCGCCGCAATATTCGCCCAAGGCAGACAGAGGCGAACAACTCCGAGCAAGCGCTGTCGTGCAACCTGGAAAGGTCAGCAATCGGACCAAGGCGCGGGCAAGCAGCGTGTGATTGCGCACGAGCAGCAGGCTCCGCAGTCCGACAAGCTGCACAACGGAAACGGCTGTCGTGCGAGCTTACGCAATCTCAAATTTGATTTAGATCAATCTGGGTGCGGAACCCTCTGTCACAATTCTGTTGCACGACGAGAGACGTGGCGGACATTGCGGAGGACGGCGCCAGTCGGGTCCGCGATGGTTCACCGCCGCGCGAAAAACGAATGCTTGAGAGGTAACCACGGCATGTCAGCACCTCAGAAGCACAAGCCTGCTTCGGCCGACGACACAGCCACGCCCGCCGCTACCGCTCAAAGCGCCGGGCCAGCCCAGAGCAACGGGGCGGCCATCGATGTCGCCGAGACGTCTGAAGGGAATGCGCGCCACCTTATTGCGGAGATGCGCCACAATCCGGAAGCGATCCGCCATGCCTTCGAGACGGGCGAATATCCCTACCAGACCAAGATGCGGACCAGGGAGTATGAGGAGCACCTGGAAGCGCTCCAGACCGAGCTCCTCAAGGTGCAGGCCTGGGTGAAGGAGACCGGCGAGCGCATCGTCATGATCTTCGAGGGGCGCGATGCAGCCGGCAAGGGCGGTACGATCAAGCGCTTTACGGAGCACCTCAATCCCCGCGGTGCCAGGATTATTGCGCTGGAGAAGCCATCCGAGCGCGAAAAGTCCCAGTGGTACTTCCAGCGCTACATCACACATCTGCCGTCGGCCGGCGAGATCCTGTTCTTCGACCGCTCATGGTACAACCGCGCCGGTGTCGAACGCGTCATGAACTTCTGCACGGCCAACGAATACCTGGAGTTTATGCGCGAGTGCCCTGAAATCGAGCGCATGCTCGTCCGCTCCGGCATCCGTCTTTACAAATATTGGTTCTCGGTGACGCGCGAGGAGCAGGCGCGCCGATTCGCATCGCGTGAGCACGATCCATTGAAGCAATGGAAACTATCGCCGATCGATAAGGCCTCGCTCGACAAGTGGGACGCCTATACGGAAGCCAAGGAGGCGATGTTCTTCTACACCGACACCGCCGATGCGCCGTGGACCATCGTCAAGTCGGACGACAAGAAGCGCGCGCGGTTGAACTGCATGCAGCACTTCCTCTCCACAATCGAATATCCCAACAAGAACCATCGCGTGGTGCGCGGGCCGGATCCGCTGATCGTTGGCTCCTCCGCTCACGTCATCGGTCGCGATGAGCACATCCTCGGCAAAACCCTGCCGCCGGAGAAGCGCCGCGGGAACGTCAAGAGTTGACACGCGCGCCGGGCGGTGCCTGAGGTCAAGCGCATTAGAGCCTGTTTAGTTGAGATGGAAGCGCGACTACTTCCGTCGAAGCCGTGATTGAGGCTCTCAAACAAAGAGATAGAGCAGGCCACAATGGCCTGAGGTGGTTCAATCAAAACCTGACCTGCTCTAATCTAACCCGGTCTACGGGATCAGCAGCCCGCATCCGAGATGCGTTCGGCATCGAACACGTGCCCGGTGAGCTGCCGGCCCTTACGGCTGGCGAGATAGAGTGCCAACGCTGCGATGTCGGGGCCGCTGCTGAGGCATGCTCCACCGTTGGCGCAGTCCATCGCGCCGCGCGGACCGATTGCATTGATGCGGATGGCTTGGTCCGCCCACTGGGTCGCCTCGCGGCGCGTGACGGTCGCCAGTGCGGTCCTCAGAATACCGACGAATGCCTGTTCCACATCCGTCACGGGCGGCGCCATCAAAACCACGTTGAGAATGAGGCCCTCAGTCAGCGTCAGGCGCATACGGTTTGCGATGACACGCGACATCAGCGTGGCGGCAAGCAGCTTTTGCGAAACGAGATCTTCGATCTGATCCAGGGTCGTGCGACCCGCGATGTCATCGCCGGTCACCTCGATGAGGTTTACCGCAATATCCAGTCCGCCGAACGTCTGAGCGGCGCCTTGTGCAAACCGTACGGCCGCATCGCCTTGACTGAGATCGGACGTAAATAACTGGGTCTCAGCGGCAGCTTCCGCCAGCAGCGTCATGAGGGCGTCGGTCTCAGGGCCTTCGGCATTTGTCTGCAGCACAAGCCTGCAGCGGTGATCGGCAAAACCGCGCGCAAGATCGACTCCCGCCGTGGGCGATAACCCGCTTATCAGCACCCGAGCACCGGCAAGCTCCGCATAAACGGGGACATTGGGTGCATGCGTGACAAGACTCATGAACATCGGGCTCTCTCCTTATGCATACGCCAGGACTAGAGGATGGCGCCCGGCCGACACATTACCATGCCGATTCGCCTAACGAGACCTAAACAAGCCTTAGATGGGGGTCATGCCGCGGCAGTGTTGCGGCCAAACCGCGGCACACGTCAAAAAACGATCGTCATCCACCGGTAGCTATGCTTATCCACAGTCATGGCCGTGCATATACGAGCCTCTGCAAAACCGTTGCCGGACATCTCAGGCGCCGGGTTCGGACAAGGAGTTGCCCCCATGACGGACACGCCCGTCACGAACACGCCCATGACGAAAACAGCGACCCCCGTGCAGGCGAATTCGCTTGAGGCATACTGGATGCCCTTTACCGCCAATCGGGCCTTCAAGGCGCGTCCGCGCCTGTTCGTCGGAGCCGAAGGCATGCACTATCTGACCGGCGACGGCCGCCGCGTGATCGACGCCACCTCCGGCCTTTATTGCGTCAATGCCGGCCACGCACATCCCCATATCGTGTCGGCAATACGTGCCGCAGCCGGTAGACTTGATTATGCGCCCGCTTTCCAGTTCGGCCACCCTGACATCTTCGAGCTTTCGCATCGCCTGGTGATGATGGCGCCGGGCGACCTGGACCACGTCTTTTACGGCTGCTCGGGCAGTGAGGCGATCGACACGGCCCTGAAGATCGCGCTCTCCTATCACCGCCGCCGCGGGGAAGGGCAGCGCATCCGCTTCATTGGCCGCGAGCGCGGTTATCACGGTGTCGGTTTCGGCGGCATATCGGTCGGCGGCATGCCCGCCAACCGCAAGGTTTACGGCACTATGCTGGGGGGCGTGGATCATCTGCCCACGACTTATGACCGCGACAAACAGGCTTTCTCGCGCGGTGAGCCGGATTGGGGCGCACATCTGGCCGACGAGCTGGAGCGCATCGTTGCCCTGCACGATCCGTCAAATATCGCCGCCGTCATCGTCGAGCCGGTGGCTGGCTCGACCGGTTGCCTGCCGCCTCCGAAGGGATATCTCGAGCGGCTGCGCGCCATCACAGAGGCCCACGGCATCCTTCTCATTTTCGACGAGGTTATCACAGCATTCGGCCGCCTCGGTCACGCTTTTGCCTCGGACCGATACGGCATCGTTCCCGATATGATCGCATTCGCGAAGGGCGTGACGAATGGCGCCGTGCCGATGTCGGGCGTGCTCGTGCGCTCGGCGATCTACGAGGCCCACATGGAAGGGCCTGAGCATATGCCCGAGCTTTATCATGGTTTCACTTACACGGGGCATCCGCTGGCGACCGCCGCTGCACTGGCTTCGCTCGATGTCTATCTGAGCGACGGCCTGTTTGAGCGCGCCGCTGCGCACGAGGGCCTTTTTGCCGACGCGATGCTTTCGTTGCGCTCGGCTCCGGGCGTGCTCGACATTCGGCCCATCGGCATGATGTGCGGCATAGATTTGGCCCCCGCGAAGGAGGGCGCAGGCACACGCGGCTTTGCGGTCATGGATCGTGCCTACCATGAGCAGGATCTCTATATCCGCGTCGGCGGCGACACGCTGATCGTGGCACCGCCGCTGATCGCAGGCCCCGACGATATCATTGCGATCCGCGACAAACTCGCCGTGCTGATCGGCCAAACGGCGTGACGGGCGGTGCGTTTCAGCAACAACTCGACGCCGAGGCCGTCGCGGTTGCGGAAATCTGGTGAAAGCTCTGCCGCTTGCATTGCCCACAGCCTCCGACCTCCGGACAGTTGAGGAAGGCGAATCGGGATCGGCACGGGGCGTGTTGCGCATACCGGGCATGGGGCTGGCTCTACGGTCGGCCCTGGCGACATCGCCGATGTAGCGTTTGTACATTCTCATTTGTGCAAGTCGAAGTGTGATGCGTTTCGCGGTGGCAACCGGAGCGGCGCACTCCCGCTTCGCGCAGTGCAACGCACGGCGGGTGTGCCGCAAAGAAGAGATTTTCTCGGGGTAGTTCAGGAATGGCGACCGACACCAGCAAAGCACGACGCAATCCAAAGAAGAGCCGCGCTGCGGACGGTTTCGTCATGATGGCGATGGCCGTTGTCACGCTGGCTTTGTGCATCGGGCTGGTTGCCCAGGTCGGGTTGAGTTTCTGGCTGGCAGTGACCGTATCGGCGGCTTTCTATATGGGACTGCTGACGTTGCACGCGCTGGTTCGCCGGCATGATCAGCTCGACGAGTTGCGCACCGAGGTCGATCGGCTGACGGGCGAGGTGGCGCGTCTGGGCCAGATGGGCGGACCGGTCGGCCGTACCCTCCAGCCCGCGATGGCCGCAGGAGCTTCCGGTCGCACCCCGCAGACTGCTGCTGCCTCGGTGGCGCCCCCTGTTCCGGCAACTGGGGCGGCTGCGCCCACCCCGCCTGCGGATCCGCTCGCGCGGGTCGCAGCGGCGATGCCGGCGGCCGTAAAGGCGTCGAGCGAGACGCACAGGAGTAAGGGCGCAGATTCGTCACTCGCTCCAGGGGCCGAGGCGAAGTCCTTGGCCGCCCAGGGTGTAGATGACCTTGAGGCCGCGCTTTCCGGCGCGCCTGAGGCGCGCGACCCGGCGGCCGGGCAGATGCAGAAGATCGTCCGTGCCCCCCAGACGCTGGGATCGCGACCGCCAACTGCGGACGAGCGAGGCACCGAGCAGGAATTGCTTGTTGGTAGCGTCACCGCGCAAGCGTCAGAGCCGGGAATGCGCGTGTCTGCGCCACCGCTAGGCGTTGCCAAGCACACGCGTCGCCACATGGTCGCTGAAGCCCACTCAGAACAAACTCCGTTCGCAGAATCTCCTTTTGGCGCGGAGCGCGAGGACTTGCCGCCGCCGCCTCCCATGCGCACGGATACGAGCGCGCATGGGCCCGACACTAGGCGGTCACGCACCACGCAGACGGCAAAGGTCGGTGAGTCAGCGGAAAAACCGATGGATGTGGTCGCCGCGCAAATGTCCGGTGCAGCCTCGACGCTCTCTGGTGCCGAGCGGGAGTACGCCAGCGATGTGCCCGCCTTCGCTTCCGAGCCGTCTGCGACTGCCGCATGGGCCTATCGTCCGGGCGATGACGCCCGCCAGCCGGCCGTCTCGCCGAGCGAGTCCGATGTCGAGATGATCCAAGAACTCATCAAGAAGCTTGCCGATGAGGTCAACTCCGCCGACGCGCAGAAGCTTGCGTCGGGCCGCACACGCACGACCAACGATGACGAGGCGTTGGATCGCTCCGTCGGGGCCCTCCGGCAGGCTGCCCGCAACATGCAGGAGCCCCTGGCGACGGCGCGGGGCAGCCGCGCGACACATCGTGTCGCCGGACCGGAGGCCGCATCGGCTTCAGATGGGTACATGGTGGCTGGCACAACTCCAATGCAGCGGCCGCTTGGATACGCGAACAACCTTGTGCCGCCCACCCCCGAGACGTCTGCCGCGCCCGAGCTTGATGTCGAGGCGTTGATGCGCCGGGCTCAGCCCATTGCCACGATGACCAGCATGCCGCCGCCGCTCCCGGCAGCGCCTAACATCATGGACAAACGCGCAGCGCCCGTTGAGCCCGGAGAAGACCCACCGCCTGTAGATGCAACCAAGGCATCCATCGCCGAGGACGTCGCCGACGATATCTGGAATGCTATGAGCGAGGAAGTTCCGGTCGCCGAGCAATCCGCCCATGATGAGATCGGGGAGCGTGTCGCACGCATCGCCGATGCGCTCGAGGCTGGCAGGTTCGATGTGTTTCTGGAACCTATCCTCGATCTCGAGAAACAGCAGGCGCGCCATTTCGAAGTGTCTGTGTGTCTGCGCGACGAGAGCGGCGCGGAACTTTCGCCCGATGATCCAGCCGAAACGGAACGCCCCTCGGGCATCCTCCCGCTGCTCGATAGCGTCCGCCTGCAGCGCACCGCACACGTTGCCCGCCGGCTTGATGAGCGCAACAAGCAGGGCCACGTATTCTCCACGTTCTCGGGTCAGTCGCTAACCGCGGATGATTTCCTGTCGACGTTCGCTGAGACCTACGAAGCTCAGGTCCAACTTGCAGGCCAGCTCATCTTGACGTTCTCGCAGGCTGATGCCCGCCGCTTCCGCACGCCGCACTGGACCATGATCAACGAGATGCGTGACTTGGGCTTCGGCTTCGCATTGCGTGCCGTGACCGATCTCGACATGGACTTCGAGACGCTCGCCAAGTCCGGCTTCAAGTTCGTGAAGCTCGACGCCGAGGTATTCTTGTCCGGCCTGCCGGCCCCTGGCGCAATCGTACCCGCCGCCGACCTGTGCAAGCACCTTGAGGGCCTGGGGCTCATGCCGGTGGTCGAGGCGATCGACGACGACGCCAAGCGCGAGCAGGTGTACGCCTACGGCGTGCGGCTCGGCCAGGGCCGGGTGTTCGGCGGTGCGCGGCAGATCAAGACGCCGGCGGCCTCGGGAGCGCGTCCGGCAGCGGCTTGATTTTTTCTCAAGTCCGCGCCAGTGGGGAGCGATGAAAAAAGCAAATCCCTCGTCTCCCGTCTTGGGCACCATCCCGCTCGTCTCATCCGTCGCCCCGCTTGCGGCGGCGACGGACGCGTGGCTGGTCGATATCTGGGGCGTCATGCACAACGGCGTGAGACCGTTCCTCGACGCCGTTCGTGCCTGCGCTACATTCCGGCGGATCGGCGGGACCGTGATGCTGCTGTCGAACGCGCCTCGGCCTGCGTCCAGCGTTGCGGAGCAATTGGACCGCATCGGCGTTCCGCAGAGCGCCTATGACGTGATCCTGACCTCCGGCGATGCGGCACGCGCGATGATCTCTGACTTGGCGGGGCGTCCGGTATTCCACCTCGGCCCGGATCGCGATCGGCCGATCTTCGCAGGCTCTGACGTCATATGTACGCCGCTGCAGGACGCAGAGGTAATTGTCTGCACCGGCCTCTTCGATGACGAGACCGAGACGCCGGACGACTATCGCGAGATGTTGCAGGCCGCCCGCACGCGCGCCTTACCCATGATCTGTGCCAACCCGGACCTCAAGGTCGAGCGTGGCGGCAGGATCATCTGGTGTGCGGGTGGCGTGGCTGCTCTTTACGAGACGCTCGGCGGCAATGTGAGTTACGCCGGCAAGCCCTTCGCGCCAATCTACAAGCTGGCTTTCGAGGAACTGGCGCGACTGCGCGGTGCCAAGGTCCCGCGCGAGCGCGTGCTGGTGATTGGCGACGGCGTGAAAACCGATATCGCCGGTGCGGGTGTCGCCGGTGTCCGCTCCGTCTTCATCGCCAGCGCAATCCACGTCGAAGGCAGATTGGACGCTAAAACGCTAGAGCTGCTCTTTGCCGACGCGCCTGCTCGCCCGGTCGCCGCGATGCCCGCGCTCGCCTGGTGACTGCAGCGCTCAATCGGGCCGCTTTCGCACCGTTGTCAGGCAGCTGCTGCCGAACCGGTGACGCTGACGTCCACCGAGCGCGGTCTGCCCGACGAGGCGCCTTCCGCGTCATGCACGACGACGTCGAACCGGCACGATCGCTCCGGCCCCCCATCATGCACGAAAAGAACCTTGTTCTGATTGAGATCGGCTTGCGTGAACGTGGTGACGGCGGTGTCGCGGGCTCCGTCGAGTGCGATATGGCCGCCGCGGATATTGGAAACCGTGTAGGTGAGTTCATCCGCGGTATTGTCGGGATCGATGGCGTCGATATCCTGTGTGGTGACGACCACATGCTGCCCCCGCTGCACCGAGACCGAGAAATCGCCGGTCAGCTCCGGCGGCACGTTCTTGACCTTCGCGGTGAGTTCACCTCCGGGCTCCAGCATCATGCGGCCATAGCGAACGTCGCCCATCACAGTTCCGGTCTTGCGGATCGTGACAAGGTTGCGGACTGCCACGTCGCCCTCGATCGAACCCTTGACCTCCAGGCTGTTTGTACGCAGCCGCCCCGACAGCTTCCCGCCCTCTTGAATGACCACTTCGTCGGCCATCACGTCGCCCTCGAGCGAGCCATGCACCTCTAGTCGTCGGCAGTTGCGGACGTCGGCGGCAAGTTCGGTATCGGCTGCAATGCGCAGCAATCCTTGGGTGGCAAGCACGGGTCATCATTCCTTCTCGTTGCGCGGCATCGCCACGTCGAAGAGCGAGGCGCCCGCCACGCCGCCACTCAATGAGCCCTCACCTTGCCCAACCGCAATGCAAGTAACGGGCGAAAGAATATTTACCCCGCATGCTGCCGGGCAAATACGACCGCATCGGGACCGCGAACCGGCCCCCTGCGTAATGCGTTCTGGCCCGGCCGCATGGCTGCCGGGTTTCAGGCCGCTGGCACGACAGTTAGCACGATCTTGCCGATGTGTGCGCCGGCATCGAGCCGCTCGTGGGCCTTGCCGGCGTCGCGCAGCGGGAATGTCGAATCCATGACGACCTTGAGGGTTTTGTTGGCGAGCAGCGGCAGCACGTTCTCCTCCAGTGCCCGCGCGATGCGCCCCTTCACCTCTGTCGGACGGATACGCAGCGTGGATCCGGTCACCGTCAGGCGCTTCAGCATGACGCGCATCAGGTCCACTTCCACCTTCGATCCCTTCAGGAAGGCGATGTAAACGAGGCGGCCGTCGTCGCCCAGCGAGCGGATGTTCCGATCCACATAGTCGCCACCGACCATGTCAAGGATTACGTCCACACCGCGCTTGGCCGTCACGTCCTTGACGACCTCGACAAAGTCTTCCGACCGGTAATCGACTGCGCGATCTGCGCCCAGTTGCGTGCAGGCAGCGCATTTGTCTGGCGATCCGGCGGTTGCGATGACCTTGGCGCCGAACGCCTTGGCGAGCTGGATGGCAGTAACGCCGATGCCCGACGTGCCGCCGTGGATCATGAACCACTCACCGGGCTGCAGACCGGCACGCTCGAACACGTTTTGCCAGACGGTGAAGAACGTTTCCGGCACGGCCGCGGCTTCGACCATGGAGAGGCCCGCCGGAAGGGGCAGCGTCGCCGGCTCCTCGGCAATGCAGTATTCGGCATAGCCGCCGCCGTTGACGAGGGCCATCACATTGTCGCCCGCCTTGAAGCGATCCGCACCTTCGCCACTGGCGGCGATCTCGCCGGCAACCTCCAGTCCCGGGATCGGCGAGTGGCCTTTCGGAGCGGGATAGAGCCCCTGCCGCTGTAGCACGTCCGGCCGGTTGATGCCCGCAGCGTGGACCTTGATCAGGACTTGTCCTGGACTTGGCTTTGGAACGTCGATCTGGCGCTGCACGAGAACCTCCGGCCCGCCCTTGCCGTCGATTTCGATGGCAGTCATGGTATTGGGCAGCGTCGTCATGGCGGTCTCTCTTTGGATTGGTCATTGTCGCTGGGCAGGGCATTCGCCGGATTGCGCACGCCGTCACAAGTCCAGCCTGCGCGCACATGTGCCCGTAACGCCGCCCGATGACAAGCCCGCACGCGGTGCTCGCCGCGTGGACATGACCAGACTGTGCTGGCATCGTTGAGCCAGATTAGGAAACCTGCAAGGCAGCGCGGGCAGGGTCGTGGGTCAGAATGGGACACAAACCAGCGCCATCGCGCGAAATAAGCCTTGGGAATGGGAGAGCGATATGGATTGGGACGACGTGCGGCCAAAGCCGAAACCAGCGGCGATCGCAATCGGTGAGGATCTCGCAGGACTCTCCATTGCGGAGTTGGATCACCGGGTCGCTGCCCTTAAAGCCGAGATCGAGCGGGTCGAGGCGGAGTTGCAGAAGAAGCGGGCCCACGAGGTCGCAGCGAGTGCGCTGTTCAAGTCATGAGCACACAACGGACAGCGAAATTCGGCATTCGCGGGCTTTGCCACAGGGTCAAACATGTCTCGCGGACGCCGCCAATGAAGTTCTGTTGCGCGTTCTTGGGGCGCGCGTTCACCCTTTACTAACCAGGATCGCCTAGCCTGGAGGCATCCAGTGTCCTGGATCTCGAGTGACGCGATGTCACTCTGTTTGACGCCTCCCTGTTCACTTTCGAGCCGCTTCCAAGGCGGCTCATTTTTTTATCAATCGCCAATGCGGCGCTGGAATTGCATGGAGGCTGGTCTGTCCATACCCGGACAGGACGACTGTCACGAAACGACCCGAATTGAGCGTCTTGTTAACTATGGCCAGTTAGGTTGGTTTCGGTGTACAGGGTAACGAATGGGTTTCAGTTTGTGTCACGGCGTAACATGATGAAAGAGTCGCGTATTTCCGAAGATCTTGCGAGCGATGGTGTCACCGTTTCGTTCGGCGAGCGGTTCCAGGCATCGGGCCAATTCGATCAGGTCTTCAAGGAAGGGATGCAGCTTGTCGAGACGACGGCTGCCTATCTCGATGGACAGGGGCGGCGCGAAGCCAAGACGCTCAAGCCGCCCGCCAGCGTTCTCTATGCAACTGAAAGCATGCGGCTTACGACGCGGCTGCTCGATCTTGCCTCGTGGCTGCTCGTCCGCCGTGCCCTGAAGGAAGGTGAGATCACCGCCGAGGAGGCCAAGCACAAGCGCCAGCGCCTCAAACTCAAGGCGATCGGCCGTCCCTCCCACATCAAAGGCTACTCGGATCTGCCCGAGGGCCTGCGCCGCCTCATCGAAGAGAGCTTCAAGCTGCATGACCGCGTCGTCCAGCTCGACAGGGCCATGCAGGACCCGCAAGTCGAGAGCAACGTCGTGCCGCTCGTCGCCAATCCCGTCGCCGAACAAATGAGCCTTCTCACCCGTGCATTTGCCGTCAAGGCTGGTTGAGGCCGCCGGCTGCCGGGACCGGCGACAACGCATCGCAGAACAAAAAAGGCCCGGAGAACTCCGGGCCTTCGTCATTTGGGCATTGGCCGGCCTGCAGCGCGGACCAGGGACGAGGCTCAGAAGAGGCCCTCGAACTTTTTCTTGAACTTCGACACGCGGCCTGCACGGTCCATCAGCTTTGTGTCGCCGCCGGTCCAGGCCGGGTGCGAGGAAGGGTCGATGTCCAGTTGGAGGGTGTCGCCCTCCTTGCCGTAGGTCGAATAGGTCATGAACTCTGTGCCGTCCGTCATCACCACCTTGATATGGTGGTAGTTCGGGTGCAGATCTGCGTCTTTCTTCATTGGTCTGGCTCCGCGCCGCAAAACAGGGGGCCGGTCCGGTGGCATGACCGCGGCAGCGACCCAGGATCTGTCGGGAAATCGAATGTGCCCTCTCATAGTCCCTTTCCCCGGCTGTTTCAAGCGTCCGGGAGGTGGCTTTACGGGGCCGCGCCCCGCGCCCCGGCCCAACCGGCGCGCAAAAAGCGGCGCTCAGGGGGCAGGTCAGCGGGGAACGGCATAATTCCTTGAGATGATAGCGCTCGTAGGGCATGTTCGCGCCAACCCCGCCCGGTCGCGGTCCTTGAACATGCTGACCTTGCTGTGCTGCCGGCACTGCCCGTAGCCACGAGCGCGAAGCGTTGCCGCGGACCATACCATCGGATCGGAGCCGGACAGAGAACAGACGAAAGCCCCAGGCAAGAGTTGCGATTTTGAAATCACGTTCCAAGACAGACGTCACCTTATCGGTAACCGCCACCGGAACCGAGGGCGAAGCAACCGATAAGCGCAAGTCCTTGCGCCCGCTGCTGGCCATCAAGCCCTATGTCATGCAGCATCCCGCGATGCTGGCCGCGGCGTTTATCGCCCTTGTCGTCTCGGCGGGCGCCATGCTCGTCGTGCCAATGGCCGTCCGCCGCATGATCGATTACGGCTTCGGCTCGGACGATGGCGCGTTGATCAACCAGTACTTCAGCATGTTGATCGTCATCGGCACGGTGCTGGCCGTTGCCAGCGCCTCGCGCTTCTATTTCGTCAACTGGCTCGGTGAACGTGTCGTCGCCGATCTGCGCACCGATGTCTTCAAGCACCTGACGCGGCTTGGCCCGGCTTTCTTCGAGCGGACCCATTCGGGCGAGGTGATGAGCCGCCTTACCGCCGACGCCACACAGATCAAGGCAGCCGCCGGCACCGTCCTCAGTCAGGCACTGCGAAATGTCATTATGCTCATCGGTGCACTTGTCATGATGTTCGTGACGAGCCCCGGACTGTCGACGATGGTGCTGATCGCCATTCCCGCGATTGTGCTGCCGCTGATGGCCTATGGCCGCGTCGTGCGCCGACTGTCGCGCGAGGCGCAGGACAGCCTCGCCGAGGCCTCTGCCTACGCGAGCGAGAATCTCGTCGCCGTGCGCACCATGCAGGCCTTCGCGCACGAGGCTGCCGTGACGAAGCGCTTTGGCAGCGCCGTCGAGGACACGTTCTTGAGTGCGCGCCGGCGTCTCAAGGCCCGGGCAGGCTTGACCGCCATGGCGATCTTCCTCGTCGTCGCCTCGATCACCGCCGTGCTGTGGTTCGGTGCATCCGCAGTCGTCTCCGGTGAGATGACGGGGGGGCGTCTCGGCCAGTTCGTGCTTTATGCCTTGTTTGCAGCTGGCGCGATGGCTGAGCTATCGGAGGTTTGGGGCGAGATCAGCCAGGCTGCAGGTGCGGCCGAGCGCCTTTCGGAACTCCTTGCCGAAGTGCCCGAGATTCGCTCGCCCGAGCACCCCATTGCGCTGCCGACCCCGCCAAAAGGCGAAATCGCGTTGAGCGAAGTTTCCTTCGCCTATCCATCGCGTCCCGATGCGCATGCGCTCAAGAATTTCTCGCTGCGTGTGAATCCGGGTGAAACCGTGGCCGTGGTGGGGCCGTCGGGTGCTGGCAAGTCGACGCTGTTCGCTCTGCTGCTTCGCTTCTTCGATCCGCAGTCGGGCCGCGTTGAGGTCGATGGTGTGGACGTGAAGAATGCCGATCTCGATGCCTTGCGCCAGCGCATCGCCCTGGTCCCGCAGGATGTTGCACTGTTCGCCGATACGATTGCGGCCAACATCGCCTACGGCTCGAAGGGGGCGATCCAGTCCGATATCGAGGCGGCCGCCCGCGCCGCCCAGGCGGACGCCTTCATTCGCAGCCTGCCCGAGGGCTATCAGACACGGCTTGGCGAACGGGGCGTGACGCTGTCAGGCGGGCAGCGCCAGCGTATCGCCATTGCACGGGCGATCCTGAAGGACGCGCCCATCCTGCTGCTCGACGAGGCGACGAGCGCGCTTGATGCGGAGAACGAGGTTCTGGTGCAGCAAGCCCTTGAGCGCGTCATGCAGGGTCGTACCACGCTGGTCATCGCACACCGTCTCGCCACCGTGCAGAAGGCCGACCGTATCATCGTCATGGACGAGGGCCGTATCGTCGAAGAGGGAACGCATTCGAGGCTCGCAAAATCCTCCGGTCTTTACGCGCGCCTTGCCGAGCTGCAGTTCGGCGGTGAGGCGGCCGAATAATCGTTCGATAGTCGCTCGATTAATAATACGAGACGGCCCGGTGCGGTGGGACGGCGTGTCGCGCGTGCATCGCTGCGCCGCCGTGGTGCCTGTGTGGCCTGTGACGGGGCGACAAAACGGCCGCTTTCCGCTATGTGCTGTTGAGCTTGGAGGGACTGAACCTTCTCCATGGAGCTTGCGTCATGGCCGACAGCCGCTCGACCGGGATCTCAGTGTGGGGCCGCATTGCCGACTATCTGTTCGGCCGTAATTCGCTCATCGGCATCGCCTCGCTGATGCTGCTCGTTATTTCGGGCTACGCGACGTGGAGCGGCATGGCCGACTTCATCATCGGTGTCTCGACCTCTCCGGCCGCCGCCCATGGACGCGAGATCGTCGGCGGTCTTTCCGTCTCCAATGAGATTCTCGTCATCGCCGTCGTGATTGCGCTCACGTTCTTGATGTGGCTCGCGCTGCGCGAGACGTTCGGCTACAAGCGCTCGTTCGGCGAGCGGCTGATCACGTTCCCGCTCTATCTTTTCCTCGCACTCTGGTCGATCGGCTTCGGCTATGGCTTCTGGTGGAGTCTGATCGCGGGAGAAGAAGCGACGCGAACCAGCCTCGCCGCCTTGCAGGAGGATGCGCGCGATGCCGGCAATGCGGTGGCCGCACGCCTCGATGCCGTCAAGTCGCAGCTCGACAATGTGGTCGTGTGGTCGGAAAGCCAGATGAGCCGCGAGGAAACAAGCGGCGGCAGCTGCGGCGTCTCGTCGGGTGCGGGCCGCGGGCCTCTGTACAATGCGCGCCGCTCCGTCCGCGACGGCGTTGCCTCACTGCGCGATGGCATTCAGCGTTCCTGGCTCGAGCCCGTGCAGGCCGATATTCAGCTTCTCCAGCAGTCAGCGGCAAGCCTGACCGGCGAAACCGTCGAAGCGCGCCAGCGCGAGTTCGAGTCGCGGGCAAGTCAGGTTCGCTCGCGTGCGAAAAATATCGCCGCGCGCTCCAACGAACTGGGGCAGTCGACAGCAGCCGAAATGCGTGCATTGGCCGATGCCGTTGACACGGCGCCCGGAAAAGCGGGCTTCACCTGTTACGATCCAACGCTCGCACAGCGCTTGAGGCAGGCCGCCGAACAAGCCGCTGCACCCGCCGAGCTGAAACTGCGTGCTGCTGCATTTACCGAAGGCCCCGCCGGCGTTGCCAACGCTATCAAGAACCTCTGGGCCAATATCGGTGCCTACGCGGGAAGCCTCATAAACTATGTCACGAGCGGCGGTCAGGTTTCACCCAACCGTACCACGGGCGGCGAGCCGATCACGGGCCGTGATCTGATCGCGCTGCTCGCAACACTGGGCATCGATCTGGGCCTGTTCGCACTGACAGCATTGAACCCACCGGCAACGCCGCCGGCGCGCCACATGCCCACTGCCGCTGTCATTCGCCAGATACGGCAGGCGATGAACACTGCGATTTCGCGTATTCCCGGAAGCGATCCGGAGAAGAAGCTGGAATGGGTAAGGCGCCACTTCATCCATCACAACAAGGCATCCTATTTCATCATCCCCAACCTCTATAGTTGCGATCCCGACAACGAGGACGAGGCGGTGCGCGCACTCGCCATGAATCAACTGGCCGGCGTGTTCGACGATCTCGATCTGGTGCGCTGGCCGAGGCGCCGCACATGGTGGCGGCCCTTCCAGAACAACGAGTTGGAGCAGCTCAAGGCAGAGGAGAAATTCTTGAGCGACACCGACCTCACCGAGATACGCAAGGATCACATCAAGTGGCTTGAGAAACAGGGGATAGAAGTTAGCGATGCCCAATCCAAGGAATTCAGGGAAGCGCGTCCATTGCGCAACCACGGTCTTTTCTCGAAGGCGGAGCGGGCGCTGACCATCGCCGAGTGGAGCAAGGGTGCACGGCGCGACATCGAGATTTTCCGCATCGTTGACCAGGAGGGGCTGACGCCGCTGCTGATGGTGCTCAATGAGCCCTATGACGAGCACAAACATCTGGCGGCCGACAACGCGGCAACGGCCTGAGGCGTGTGCGGCACATGATGCAGTCGATATGGCCCATACATCAGTGCATGCGTGGCAGGAAGTCCTTACCCCGCGTCGTCAGGTAGTCCCAGAGCATCTCGGTCGCCGGAAGCAGCCGTTTGTCGGCGCGGCGGACCGCGAACCAGCTACGCATCGCGGGCAAGCCCCTCACGTCCAGCACCGCAAGTTGCCGCGCATTCAGTTCCAGTCCCACAGTGTGCGCCGACAGGAATGCTATTCCCATGCCCGCCATAACCGCCTGCTTGATCGTCTCATTCGATCCGATCTCCATGGCAATGCGCGGCGCTGCGTCCGCTTCGTCGAACAGACGCTCCATCAGCAGCCGGGTGCCCGAACCGTACTCGCGAACCAGCCACTTCTCCTGCGCCAGCTGCGCAAGCCGCAAGCCCTTCTTGCGCACCAGCGGATGATCGGTGGGTGCGATGACGACATGAGGGTGTGCGCCAATCACCTTCGTGACGAGATCGATGTGGTCTGGCGGTCGGCCCATGATCACGATGTCACGGTGGAATCGCTCCAGTTCGCTGACGATGTCGGCGCGGTTCCCTACGAAAAGGTCGATGTCGATGTTGGGATGCTGGCGGGTGAACGCGGCAAAAGCGCGCGGCGCGAAGTACTTCGCCGTGCTCACCACACCTACCGAGACCCGCCCGCCTTTACCTTGACGCAGCGCCTGCAATGCCTCCGAGCACTCGGCAATCGCGCTTTCGATCTTGGCGGCGGTCGCCAGGATTTCCGCACCAGCGGGCGTCGTCAGCAGCCCCTCGGGCGCACGCTCCAAGACCGGTAATCCGGCCTCCTCCTCGATAATTTTCAGCTGCAGCGCGATTGCAGGGGGCGTTACATTGAGCCGCCCGGCAGCCGCCACGTTGCTCCCCTCCTCAATCACGGCGGTGAGCGCACGAAGCTGCTTCAGGGTGATGCCTGCCAGAGGCTTGCGTGAAGTTTTTCTTTCCATGCAGGAAAGTTTATTCAGTTTTGCTTGCCGGCACAGCATCTCATATTGTCGCGCTCAACAAACCGCCGCGTCAGTCGGTGGATGAAAGCCGTCCTTGAAATTCGAGCAAATCGAAGCGGGCCGGCAACTTTAGGGAGACCGAATTGGGCTACGCTATCGAAACCCTGGGAATGCATTTGGCAGCTTGGAGCAAAGCCGGTGGCCGCGAAGACGTCGCCGAGACGGTCATGGCGCTCGCTGCCGGCGCGCGCGATCTGTCTGCGAAAGTCGCCGTAGGTCCGCTGCTTGCCGACATGGCGGCCCTGACCGGGAACGGCGCTGCCGGCATCGCCGGCGGCGATCAGCAGAAGAGACTGGACCTGGAGGCGCATACGCTGTTTCGCGCCAGTCTTGAGTCCTCACCTGTCGCCGTCTTCGGATCGGAGGAGCACGATACCGCTGAAGTGCTTGATGCTTCCAAGCCGCTCGCGGTCGCGATCGATCCATTGGACGGTTCGTCCAACATCGACACCAATCTTTCCATCGGCACCATCTTTGCGATCTTTCCCGTTCCGGCTTCCGGAACCGGCGGCGACGATACGGCGCTGTTGCAGCCGGGGCGCGACCAGCTCGCGGCGGGATTTTTCATCTATGGGCCGCAGACCGCGCTGGTAGTGACGCTGCGCCGGGGCACCCACATCTTCACGCTCGATCCGCAGGAAGGGGTCTTCTACCTGACAAAAGCCAACGTGAAGGTGCCGCACGAGAGCAACGAGTACGCCATCAACGCTTCGAACTACCGACACTGGCCGGTCGCCATCCGCGATTACATCGATGACCTCATTGCCGGATCGTCCGGACCGCGCGGGAAGGATTTCAACATGCGCTGGGTCGCCTCGATGGTGGCGGAGGCCTATCGCATCATGGCCCGCGGCGGCATCTATCTCTATCCGCGCGACGCGCGACATGGATACGAGAACGGCCGGCTGCGCCTAGTCTATGAGGCCAACCCGATGGCCCTGATCTTTGAGGAGGCCGGCGGCGCCGCGACCGACGGGGTGAATCGGATCCTCGATATATTGCCGACCAGCCTGCATCAGCGTGTGCCGCTCGTGTTTGGCTCGGACGATAAGGTGAAGCGCGTCGCGCGTTACCATTCCGACGCGCCCGAACGCCATCGCTCCCAACCGCTCTTCGCAGAGCGTGGCCTTTTTCGGATCTGACGGGGGCATTCGAATGTCATTCAAGCATCCGATCATTTCCGTGACGGGCTCATCCGGCGCCGGCACGTCGACCGTCAAGCATACCTTCGAGCAGATCTTCCGCCGCGAGGGTGTGAGGCATGTCGCCATCGAGGGTGATGCATTTCACCGCTACGACCGTCAGGACATGAAGGCCGCGCAGAAGCGCGCCGAGGCGGCCGGCACTCTGCACTTCAGCCACTTCGGCCCGGAAGCCAATCTGTTCGAGGAGCTCGAGAGCACGTTCCGCACATATGGCGAAAGCGGCCGCGGCAAGACCCGTCATTATGTGCACGACGACCGCGAGGCGGAACTGTATGGCAAGCCGCCGGGGACTTTCACCGACTGGAAGGAATTCCCCGAGAACACGGACCTTTTGTTCTACGAGGGTCTGCACGGCGCCATCGTCACCGACAAGGTCAACATAGCACGCCACGCCGATCTCAAGATCGGAGTGGTGCCGGTGATCAATCTGGAATGGATACAGAAGATCCATCGTGACAAGGCTGCGCGCGGATATTCGACGGAGGCGGTTACCGACACGATCCTGCGTCGCATGCCCGATTATGTGAACTACATCTGCTCGCAGTTCACTCACACCGACATCAATTTCCAGCGCGTGCCCACGGTCGATACGTCCAATCCGTTCATCGCGCGATGGATTCCGACGCTCGACGAGTCGCTTGTCGTGATCCGCTTCCGCGATCCGCGTGGGATCGACTTCTCGTATCTCCTGTCGATGCTGCACGACAGCTTCATGTCGCGTGCCAACTCGATCGTCATCCCGGGCGGCAAGCTCGATCTCGCCATGCAGCTCATTCTGACACCGATGATTCATCGTCTGGTGGAGCAGAAGAAGCGTGCATCCTGACTGGAAGGGAGAGCCAGACATGAACGTGGTATCGCTGGAGCGCATGCCCGCTGAAAAGATCGACCTGAAGGCCATGGCGAACGCGGTTCGCGCCTTGTCCATGGATGCGGTCGAGAAGGCCAAATCCGGACATCCCGGCATGCCCATGGGAATGGCGGACGTCGCTGCTGTGCTGTTTTCGCGGTTCATGAAGGTCGACCCCGCCAATCCGCACTGGCCCGACAGGGATCGCTTTGTCCTCTCCGCCGGACATGGCTCGATGCTGCTCTATTCGATCCACCATCTTCTAGGCTTCGCCGATATGGGGGTCGATCAGCTCAAGAGCTTCCGACAGCTTGGATCTGCAACCGCAGGGCACCCCGAATATGGCCATGCGCTGGGCATCGAGACGACCACCGGCCCGTTGGGTCAGGGAATCTCGACCGCCGTCGGCATGGCGATCGCGGAACGGCTCCTTGCGGCGCGCTATGGAACCGGGCTGGTCGACCACTTCACATATGTGCTCGCCGGCGACGGTTGTCTCATGGAAGGCATCAGCCACGAGGCCATCGACCTTGCCGGCCATCTGAAGCTGTCACGCCTGATCGTATTGTGGGACGACAACCAGATATCAATCGATGGGCCGACCAGCCTCGCGACATCGATGGACCAGAAGAAGCGATTCGAGGCGGCGGGCTGGCATGTGCTCAGCGTCGATGGTCACGACCCCGCGGCGATCGAGCAGGCGATCGCGGCGGCGCGCGCCGAGACCGCAAGGCCCTCAATGATCGCCTGCCGCACCGTCATCGGATACGGCGCTCCGACCCGTGCGGGCACCGCCAAGGCGCACGGCGAGCCGCTTGGCCCTGACGAGATTGCGGGCGCACGCGCCAAGCTGGGCTGGACATACGAGCCGTTCGTCGTGCCGGACGATATCCTCGCCATGTGGCGCTCGGTTGCCGAGCGTGGCGCTGCAGCTTTCGCGGCGTGGTCGAAGCGCCTTGCCGGGTCGCCGGCCCGTGATGCATTCGCAAAACAGGTCGCGACTGAATTGTCCGCCGATGTCGCTGCAAAGCTCGTTGCCTACAAGAAGGAGCTGTCGGAGACCGCGCCGAAAGTTGCCACTCGCAAGGCCTCCGAGATGGTGCTCGGCGTCATCAATGCCGCAACCGGCCTGACGCTGGGCGGCTCGGCTGATCTCACGCACTCCAACTACACCGTCACCAAGGGACAGGGTTCGATCACGCCCGACGACTTCTCCGGGCGATATATTCACTATGGCGTCCGCGAGCACGGTATGGCGGCGGCCATGAACGGCATCGCCTTGCACGGCGGCTTCGTGCCCTACGGTGGCACATTCATGTGCTTCACCGATTATGCACGCGGTGCCATGCGCCTGTCGGCCCTGATGAATCAACGTGTCATCTATGTCATGACGCATGACTCCATCGGACTTGGCGAGGATGGCCCCACGCACCAGCCGGTCGAGCATCTGGCGATGTTGCGCGCCACGCCCAACATGTTGACGTTTCGTCCTGCCGATGCGGTCGAGACGGTGGAATGCTGGCAGGCGGCACTGGAGTCCGCGGGTGCCCCCTCGGTTCTGGCTCTTTCGCGCCAGGGGCTGCCGACATTGCGCACCGCGCATACCGACGAGAATCTTTCTGCAAAGGGCGCCTATGTCATCAGGGAAGCCGATGGCAAGCGCGATGTAACGCTGCTGGCGACGGGCTCGGAGGTCGAGATCGCGATCAATGCAGCCGATCTGCTCGCCGGTGACGGCATCAGGGCGGCGGTCGTCTCGATGCCCTGCTGGGAGCTGTTCGAGAGCCAGGACGATGCCTACCGGTCGGCGGTGCTGGGCATGGCTCCGCGCGTTGCAGTGGAAGCAGCCGCCCGCCTCGGTTGGGACAGATGGATCGGCGAGAAGGGCGCCTTTGTCGGCATGTCCGGCTTTGGTGCGTCGGCTCCGGCCGGCAAACTCTACGAGCATTTCGGGATCATCCCGCAAGCGGTCCGAGAAGCCGCAAGCCGCCTGACGGCACGATGACCGCATTTCCTTGGGAGGAGACCTGAGACATGCATTTGTTCAGAACCGTCGAGGACGTTGATGTCGCCTGGCATACAGTGCTGATGCGCGTCGATCTCAACGTTCCCATTCGCGATGGCAAAGTCACCGATGCAACGCGCATCGCGCGTGTCGCGCCCACCATAGCCGATATGGTCCAACGACGTGCCAAGGTGGTGGTCTTGAGTCATCTGGGCCGGCCGAAAGGTAAGCCATCTCCCGAGTTTTCGCTGGCGCCCGTCGCGCCCGCTCTCGCCGACGCCTTGGGCCAGGACGTAACGTTCCTTCCCGACTGCATCGGGTCTGACATCGAGCGCCGCATCGTGGCGGGCAAGCCGGGCGAGGTGTTCCTTCTGGAAAATGTACGGTTCCACGCAGGCGAGGAGAAGGGCGACCAGGAGTTTGCGAGATCATTGGCGAAGCTCGGCGAGATATTCGTCTCCGATGCCTTTTCATCCTCGCACCGTGCGCATGCATCGATCACCGGTCTGGCCGAGCTGCTGCCAGCCTATGCAGGCCGCCTGATGGGTAACGAGATCGCCGCGCTGGAAGCGGCTCTCGAATGCCCCAAGCGCCCGACCGCAGCGCTTGTTGGCGGGGCCAAGATCTCCTCCAAGATCGCGGTGCTCGAGAACCTCGTCAACAAAATGGACCGCATCATTATCGGCGGCGGCATGGCCAATACGTTTCTACGGGCCAAGGGCGTCGAGGTGGGCAAGTCGCTCATCGAGGCCGATATGGTCGAAACCGCCGCTCGCATCATGGAGAAGGCGAAGGAAAAGGGGTGCGAGATCCTTCTGCCGGTCGATGTCGTGGTTGCTGAAAGCTTCGCTGCCAATTCGCCCCACGCGGTGGTGCCGGTCGACCAGGTCGACGCCGGCGGAATGATCCTCGACGTTGGACCGCAGACCGTCGCGATGCTCGAGGCGTCGCTGGATACGCTGGCCACGCTGTTGTGGAATGGTCCGCTTGGCGCCTTCGAGCTCGACCCGTTCGGTAACGGCACCTTCGCGGTTGCGCGTGCCGCGGCCGATCGCGCATCGGCTGGCAGGCTCGTCGCCGTCGCCGGCGGCGGCGATACGGTCGCGGCGCTGAATGCCGCGGGCGTCACCGATCGCTTCACCTATGTCTCAACCGCGGGCGGAGCGTTCCTCGAATGGCTCGAGGGGCGCGAGCTGCCCGGCGTCGCGGCTCTTCTGCAGAACCAGGAGAGTGCGCGCAAGGATGGTCAACTCGAGGAGGTTCGCTAATGGCCCGTATCACACTGCGACAGCTTCTGGATCACGCTGCCGAGCATGGCTATGGCGTTCCGGCTTTCAACATCAACAATATGGAGCAGGGTCTGGCAATCCTTGAAGCGGCCAGGAAGACTGCTTCGCCCGTCATCATCCAGGCATCACGCGGCGCACGCTCTTACGCCAACGACATCATGCTTGCGAAGATGATGGAAGCGCTGGAGCTGATGTATCCAGAGATCCCGATCTGCATTCATCAGGATCACGGCAATAACGTCGCCACCTGTCTATCGGCAATCCAGAACGGCTTCACGTCCGTCATGATGGATGGCTCTTTGAAGGAGGACGCCAAGACACCTGCCGACTACGACTACAACGTGCGCATCACCCGCCAGGTGTCCGATCTCGCCCATATGGTGGGTGCATCCGTCGAGGGCGAGCTCGGCTGTCTCGGCTCGCTCGAGACCGGCCACGGCGAGGCCGAGGATGGTCACGGATTCGAGGGCAAGCTCGACAAGTCGATGCTGCTGACGGATCCCGATGAGGCCATGCGTTTTGTCGCCGAGACCAAGGTTGACGCGCTGGCAGTGGCCATCGGCACCTCGCACGGCGCCTATAAGTTCACGCGCAAGCCGACCGGCGACGTGCTTGCAATGGACGTGATCGAGAAAATCCACGCCAAGCTGCCCAACACGCACATCGTCATGCATGGTTCATCCTCGGTGCCGGAGGAATGGCAGGCCGTATTCAACGAGTTCGGCGGTCAGATGAAGGAGACTTATGGCGTCCCGGTCGAGGAGATCGTTCGCGGCATCAAGATGGGCGTGCGCAAGGTCAATATCGACACCGACCTGCGACTTGCCGGCACGGCGGAATTCCGCCGCATCGCCGCCACCCAGAAGTCGGAGTTCGATCCGCGCAAGTTCCTCAAGCCGGCGATGGACGCAATGAGCAAGGTCTGCAAGGAGCGCTTCGAGGCGTTCGGAACGGCGGGGCAGGCCGGCAAGATCAAGGTCATACCGATGAGCGAGATGGCCAAACGATATGCCTCTGGCGCCCTTGATCCACGCATCGGCGTAGCCAAGGCGGCCTGAGAGAGAAAACCCGCGCGCCGCGAGCTTGCGCGATGAAGTTCTGAAAGGAAATAGCCATGAACGCAGATGCGAAGACAGAGATCCGGGGCAAGGAACGCTACAAGGCGGGCGTTCTGAAGTATGCGCAGATGGGTTACTGGGACTCCGGCTATGAGCCGAAGGATACCGACATCATCGCGCTGTTCCGTATCACGCCGCAGGACGGCGTCGATCCCATCGAGGCGGCTGCAGCCGTTGCTGGCGAGAGCTCCACCGCGACCTGGACGGTCGTGTGGACCGACCGCTTGACGGCTGCCGACCAGTATCGCGCCAAGGCCTACAAGGTCGATCCGGTTCCAGGCCGCCCCGGCGAATACTTCTGCTACGTCGCCTATGATCTGATCCTGTTCGAGCCCGGCTCGATCGCCAACCTGACCGCCTCGATCATCGGCAACGTCTTCTCCTTCAAGCCGCTGAAGGCCGCACGCCTGGAGGACATGCGCTTCCCCGTCGCCTATGTGAAGACCTTCAAGGGTCCGCCGACCGGTCTCGTCGTCGAGCGCGAGCGCCTCGACAAGTTCGGTCGTCCGCTGCTTGGCGCCACCACCAAGCCGAAGCTCGGGCTCTCCGGCAAGAACTATGGCCGCGTCGTCTACGAGGGCCTCAAGGGCGGCCTCGATTTCATGAAGGACGACGAGAACATCAACTCTCAGCCGTTCATGAACTGGCGCGATCGCTTTCTCTACTGCATGGAGGCGGTCAACAAGGCGACCGCTGATACCGGCGAGATCAAGGGGCATTATCTCAACGTCACCGCCGGAACGATGGAGGAGATGTATCGCCGTGCCGAGTTTGCCAAGGAACTGGGCTCGGTTGTCGTGATGATCGACCTCATTATCGGTTATACGGCAATCCAGTCCATTTCGGAGTGGTGCCGCCAGAACGACATGATCCTGCACCTCCATCGTGCGGGCCACGGCACCTACACGCGCCAGAAGAACCACGGCATCTCGTTCCGCGTCATCGCCAAGTGGATGCGCCTGGCCGGTGTCGATCACATCCACGCCGGGACCGCGGTCGGTAAGCTCGAGGGTGATCCATTGACCGTGCAGGGCTACTACAATGTTTGCCGCGAGTTGAAGAACGAGGTCGATCTGCCGCGCGGCATCTTCTTCGAGCAGGATTGGGCTGACACCCTGAAGGTGATGCCAGTCGCCTCGGGCGGCATTCATGCCGGCCAGATGCACCAGCTGATCGATCTGTTCGGCGACGATGTTGTGCTGCAGTTCGGCGGCGGCACGATCGGCCACCCGATGGGCATCCAGGCGGGCGCCACGGCGAACCGCGTCGCCTTGGAAGCTATGGTGCAGGCCCGCAACGAGGGCCGTGACATCAGGAACGAGGGGCCAGAGATTCTGCGCCGCGCCGCCAAGTGGTGCAGGCCGCTGGAAGCCGCGCTCGATGTCTGGGGCGACATTACCTTCAATTACACCTCGACCGATACGTCGGACTTCATTCCGACACCGGCCGTGAGCGCCTGATCACGGACGAGAGCACAAGGAGAAATAAGACATGCGCATTACGCAAGGCTGCTTCTCGTTCCTGCCCGATTTGACGGACGAGGAAATCTCTGCGCAACTCGAATATTGCCTGCGCAACGAGTGGGCGGTCGGCATCGAATTCACGGATGATCCGCACCCGCGTAACACCTATTGGGAGATGTGGGGCAACCCGATGTTCGATCTGAAGGACGCCAAGGGGATCATGATGGAGATCGCCGAGTGCCGCAAGGCGCACCCGGAGTCCTACATCCGCATCAATGCCTTCGATTCGACCCGCGGCTGGGAAACGGTGAGGACCTCCTTCATAGTCAACCGGCCGAAGAATGAGCCGAAGCTCGACATGATCCGTACGGACGTGCGCTCGCGCAGCCAGACCTACGCGTGGAAAACCGTCCGCAGTTGATCCCTTCCCGGTCTCGGCCTACACAGGGCCTGGACAACCGGCACAAGCCTCCGGCGGGCGGTCCAAGGCCCTCCGCCGGAGCACAAAGCTGCGACACGTGAGAAGACAGGTCGAAAGATATGACCATGACGGCCGAAGCTGCCGAGCAAAAGACTGTCACCCACGTCAATCTCGCCGAGGAATTCCGCAACTCGGGCGTCGCCGAGATCCTGGAAGAACTCGACCGCGAGCTGGTCGGTCTGAAGCCTGTCAAGCAGCGCATCCGTGAGATCGCCGCTCTGCTGATTGTCGAACGCGCCCGCAAGTCGATGGGCCTCGCGCACGAGACCCCGACGCTGCACATGAGCTTTACCGGCAATCCAGGCACCGGCAAGACGACGGTGGCCATGAAGATGGCGGGCCTGCTGCATCGCCTGGGCTATGTGCGCAAGGGCCACCTTGTCTCCGTCACGCGCGATGATCTCGTCGGCCAGTACATCGGTCACACCGCGCCCAAGACCAAGGAAGTATTGAAGCGCGCCATGGGCGGCGTCCTTTTTATCGACGAGGCATATTATCTCTACCGGCCCGATAACGAGCGCGACTACGGTCAGGAGGCGATCGAGATCCTGCTTCAGGTGATGGAAAATAACCGCGACGATCTCGTTGTCATCCTCGCTGGCTACGCCGACCGCATGGACAGGTTCTTTACCTCCAATCCTGGCTTCCGCTCGCGCATCGCCCATCACATCGACTTTCCCGACTATGAGGATGGCGAGTTGTTCTCGATCGCCGAGTCGATGCTGGCTCAGCAGAACTATATGCTAGACGAGCGGGCAAAGGTGGCCATGCGCGAGTACATTCAGCGCCGCCGCACGCAGCCGCACTTCGCCAATGCCCGCTCGATTCGCAACGCATTGGACCGTGCCCGTCTGCGCCAGGCCAATCGCCTGTTCGAGACATCAACCGGGCCGTTGGATGCGGCCGCCCTTTCGACGATATCTGAGGTCGATCTGCGCGCGAGCCGCGTGTTCTCCGGCGGCCTCGATGACCCGATGGGACCAGGGAGGCCCAAAGAATGACCGGCAACGTCATCATCGCACCATCAATTCTTTCGGCGGACTTCTCCAGGCTCGGTGAGGAAGTGGCGACCGTCGATGCCGCCGGCGCCGATTGGATCCATCTCGATGTCATGGACGGCCACTTCGTTCCTAACATCACCTTCGGCCCGCCGGTCATCAAGGCGATCCGCAAGGCCTCCCCGAAGGTCTTCGATTGCCACCTGATGATTGAGCCAGCCGACCCCTATCTGGCGGCATTCGCGGAAGCCGGCGCCGACATCATCACCGTGCACGCCGAAGCCGGTCCGCATCTGGACCGCTCGCTGCAGGCGATCCGCAATCTTGGCAAGAAGGCCGGCGTGTCGCTCAATCCCTCGACGCCCGAGAACGTCATTGAATACGTGCTCGATCGCCTTGACCTCGTTCTCTTGATGACGGTGAACCCCGGTTTCGGTGGCCAGGCGTTCATTCCCTCGGTGGTCGAGAAGGTGCGCCGTATCAAGCAGATGATCGGCAGCCGTCCGATCGACATCGAGATCGACGGCGGCGTGACGCCGGAAACGGCACCGCTTGTCGCTGCCGCCGGTGCCAACGTGCTGGTGGCAGGCTCCGCCGTCTTCAAGGGCGGCACGCGCGACAGCTATGCGGCCAACATCACCGCGATCCGCAACGCCGCAACTGCAGCCATTCGGTCGGCCGCGGCGTGAGGCTGCGTCGCACTGCGGTGCTGCAACTGCGCATGACGATGTGAGGCGACGAACAATGGCCGTCGAGACACCCGTTTGCGACTTCGGCTGGAAGGCTCCCGATTTCGCGCTGCCCGGAACCGATGGCGGCACATGGCGCCTTGCCGACATCAAAGGTGAGCGCGGCACGCTCGTCATGTTCATCTGCAATCACTGCCCGTACGTGCAGGCCGTGATCGACAGGATTGTGCGCGACGCGCGTGACCTTGCACCCTTGGGGATCGGCATCGCCGCGATTTCTGCCAACGATGCGGCGACCTACTCTGAGGATTCCTTCGACAACATGAAGCGGGTCGCCGCGCAGAACGGTTTCCCATTCCCCTATCTCTATGACGAGAGCCAGGACGTCGCGCGCGCTTATCACGCGGTGTGCACGCCCGAGTTCTTCGGCTTCGATGCGAACCTCGGCCTCCAGTACCGCGGTCGTCTTGATGCTTCCAGAAGGGAGGCGGGGCCCGCAGATTTGCGCCGCGATCTCTATCTCGCCATGAAAGCGATCGCCGAGACCGGCAAAGGGCCTGCTGAACAGATCCCCTCCATGGGCTGTTCGATCAAATGGAAGGATGACGCGTGAGAAATGACAGTCCGGCCGTCCGCGTCGTTGTTTTCGATCTCGATGGCACGCTGATCGACAGCGCCCCAGACATTCACGCGGCCGCAAATCGCCTGATGGCCGAGCTGTCTCTGCCGACCTTCGATCTCCGGACCATCACATCCTATGTCGGTAACGGCATTCCAAAGCTGGTGGAACGCTGTCTGGCGGCGACAGGCGACGCCGGCCGCGCAATTGAGCTCGATCACGCAATCGCGCGCTTCAAGTCGTTCTACGCCGAGGAACCGGCCCTTCGGACGCGGCCATACCCAGGAGCCGTCGAGGCATTGGCAGCGCTCACCGATGCCGGCTGTCGGCTCGGCATCGTCACCAACAAGTCGGAGGATCTTTCGCGCGCGGCACTCGCCGATCTCGGTCTGGCGCATCATTTCGAGGTGGTGATCGGCGGCGATACGTTGGCGACGAAGAAGCCCGATCCTGAGGGGTTAGTTCTGGCTGTCGACCGTCTCGGTGGCGTGCCGGCGGATGCCCTTTACGTCGGTGACAGCGAGGTCGACGCCGAGACCGCCGCCCGGGCCGGCCTTCGCTTCGCCCTGTTCACCGGAGGCTACCGCAAGTCTCCGGTCGGCGAATTGCCGCATTGGTACGCGTTCGACGATATGCGCGACCTCCTGAGCCAACGCGTTTTCGCGATTGTCACCGACCCCACTTGATCTTTGTCGCGATTTTCTGCCCGTCTGTGTGTGAAAAGCAATGTAGAAGGCTTCACACATTCGCAGACGCATAGGTATTTGACGATGATCGACCTCTACTACTGGACAACGCCCAACGGCCACAAGATCACGATCTTTCTTGAGGAAGCCGGGCTCGGCTATGACATCAAGCCCGTCGATATCAACGTTGGCGAGCAGTTCAATCCCGCGTTCTTGGAAATTTCGCCCAACAACCGCATTCCTGCGATCGTCGACCACGCGCCGACTGACGGCGGCGCACCGATCTCGATCTTCGAATCCGGCGCCATTCTCCAATATCTGGCAGAAAAGACCGGTCGCTTCCTGCCTGCCGATCTGCGAGGCCGAACCGAAACCATGCAGTGGCTGTTCTGGCAGATGGGCGGGCTCGGACCGATGGCCGGCCAGAATCACCATTTCCGTCTCTTCGCACCCGAGAAGATCGAATACGCGATCAAGCGCTACGTTGATGAGACCGCCCGGCTTTACGGCGTCATGAACGACCGCCTGGCAGACCGGGATTACCTTGCCGGAGAGTATTCGATTGCCGACATGGCGTCGTTTCCCTGGATCGTTCCCCACCAGCGCCAGGGGCAGAGCCTCGATGAGTTCCCCAATTTGAAGCGCTGGTTCAACGCCATACGTGCCCGTCCCGCCGTGGTGCGCGCTTACGAGCGTGCCGAGACAGTCAATCCCACGCCGCAGGTGGCTGACGTCCTGAAGATCGTGCTGGCATCATAGGTCAATTGAATTGGTCACGGCCGTAAGCTTCCCGTTCGTTGTTGTGAACGGGCAGCATTCATCGTGCAGGAGATGCACACGGCCGTCACACCCCGGCCGAATGCTGTGCGGTGCCTTTGCCGAGATAGGCATCGAACTTGGCGCAGATCGACCGCACGAAGATGCGCCCCTTGTCGGTGACTTGGAAGCCGGCACCTGAGGCTCGCGGCGCGATCATTTCGTCCTCCTCTGTATCGCACAGCGCATCAGCCTCTGCGATGATCGGATCGGCGATCTTGCCGAACCGGGCCCGCAGCTCCTCTGCAGGGAACGTGAAGTCGCACATGAGCCGCTCGATCACGAGGCCGCGTGCGGCATCCTCCGCACTCATTTCGTGGCCGCGCACCGTTGCAAGGCCGCCATCGAAAACGCGGCGCTCGTATTCACCGATTGCTGGCGTATTCTGCACGTAACCCTGCGGCAATCGCCCGATCGACGAGGAGCCGAGCCCGATCAGTGTGGCCGCCGTATCTGTCGTGTAGCCCTGGAAGTTGCGCCGCACGCTGCCGCCGGCCAGCGGATCGTGCGGAAGCGCATAGTGATCGAGACCGATGGTGACAAAGCCGCCCTGCACCAGGCGCTCGGCTGCGCGTGTCGCCAGCGCGAGGCGGGCCTGCATATCCGGCAGCGAGCTGTCTGCGATCAGGCGCTGGTGCTTGATGCGCTGCGGAAGGTGAGCGTAACCGAACAGCGCGATCCGGTCCGGCCGCATCGACAGCACATGGTCCATGGTCGCGTCGAGTGTATCAAGCGTCTGGAACGGCAGCCCATAGACGAGATCAACATTGATCGCCTTGATGCCGTGTGCGCGAAACGTGTTGATGACCCACGCAGTCTGTTCCACCGACTGCAACCGGTTGATGGCCTTCTGCACGGCGATATCGAAATCCTGCACGCCAATGCTCACGCGGTTGACGCCCGCCTCGGCAAACGCCGCAATGCGCGCCTCGTCAAGGCCACGCGGATCGATTTCGACGGCGAACTCGGCATCGTCGGCAACCGCAAACCGCTCCTTGAGCTGGGCTGCCAGAGCACGGATTTCGTCGGGCGCCAGAATGCTCGGACTGCCTCCGCCCCAGTGGATATGCGAGACGCGATGGTGTGTCTTGATCCGCCCGGCCACGGTATCGATTTCGCGGGAGAGCGCGCTCAGATAGCGCGTGATTGGTGCCTTCTGCCGCGTGATCTTGGTCGAGCAGCCGCAGTACCAGCACAGCTCGTTGCAGAACGGGATATGGACGTAGAGCGAAAGAGGCGTGTCGTCCTCCAGCGCCGCGAGCCAGGCACCATAGGTCGACTGGTCGACCTCCTTGGAGAAGTGCGGAGCCGTCGGATAACTCGTATAGCGCGGTACGGGCGCAGCATAGCGCCGGAGTAGTTCGGGTCGCATCGCCTCTCCATTTGAACAGGAATGGGCTCTGGATGAAACGGGTTGCCGCGTCGGCGTCACGGTAGAGCATTCTGCGCCATGTGGTGCTGTGGCCGAAGCCCATGGGCGGGATGCCAAGCCGGGGCACCGAACGCGGCCTAGTCAATCTAGGTGGAGGTGGCCTCCGCGATATTGACTTTGGTCAACGCCCGCCGGGCGGCAAATTGTCGTGCGGTGCTGGCAGGCTGCCCATGCCAGGGGCGCTCGACGAGCCGGATTTGCGGCAGTCAGAGAGGTTGATTCGCCGCAGGTTCCCGGATTCGCGAGCGTCAGAGAAATGCTGAGTATGTGCATATTCTCGCAGACACCGCTTGGTTAAGGAATTACTTACCCGCAACCGATCTAATCCGGGACGCGGATTAGTAGATCTTACGAGCGGATCAATGCGCGGCACGACCCACGCGTCTCTCGACGACATCCACATCACGGGCATCTGGGGCACCCTGCGACGCAGCGGCACATCGCTACTATTGGCTGCCATGGTAGCTGGCGGTCTCACATACACCGTCCTGTCGATCGCGCCGAAATATATGTCGGAGGCGCAACTGACGCCCGCCGTCAACAATGCCTGCAATTCCTTCGCCGGTTGTGCGCGCGGTTCCGGCATCGATGGGCTTGCCGATCCGGCAGCCGCGAACACTCCCGTGCGCGCGTCGAAATCGCCTGGGCTCGCTCGCAGTGGAGTTGGCGATCTGAAGCTGGCGACGATGCTGCAATTCAACAGCGCGCTGGCCAGCACGGACAGCATCGGCTCACTTCCGCGTGCTTTGGGTCCGTCCTGGTTAACGGCACTCGTCTCTCTTGCTGCCCTTCTGAGCGGCACGGCGTGGGCGATCACGCGCGCACTCATCTCGCGCGCACGGGCTCATGCCCACGACATCCAGCCGAAGCGCAGGGCATCGGACCGCGAGCGTCCGGCCAGCGCACTGCCGAGTGACGAGGCGATCGGTTCGGTTTCGCCATCTGATGTCGTCAGGCACCTGCCGTCACCCGTGAATCGCGACCCCGATAGAAGTAGTTGGGAAGACCGGGTCGACTGTGCCGGAGTTGCAGAAATTGCATCGGTGCCAAGACTTGCGCGCCATATCCGGGCATACGCACCTAATTCAGGCGGTCTCCGCACGCTCATCACCAGTTCGGCCAGCACGATCGATCCGAGCGTCGAAGGCCTGAGCCTGGCCGAGGAATTTGCCGCTGACGGCCAGCAGACCATCGTCATCGACTGGAGTTTGGACGAAACCGGTTTCTGCCGCAGCATCGGTCTTGGCGCCACTCCGGGTTTCAACGATCTCGCGCATGGAGATGCAACTTTTGAAGACGTGATCCATAGCCTCTCCGGCAGCCAGATCCATGTCATGCCTTGCGGAACATCTCTCGGTGGCAAAACGGTCGACCAGGTGCTCGACTGTGAAAAGCTCAACCTCCTGCTTGATGCGCTGGACGAAGCCTACGACCAGATAATCGTTGTGGCGAAGCCTGCCGATGCGCGTGCGCTCTTCGAGGCCATAGAGGGTCGCTTCGACGCCGCTGTCACGGTTAGCATTGGCTCGCGCAGCACTGCCAGGCCGCAGGATCCGCCGGACACGTTCCTCGGCTTCGAGGTTACTGGCATCACGCTCATCCGGTTCCATCGCATCAGCGAAAATTCGGCACGAGCGCAAAGTTTCGTGCATCCCGGCTGGACAGCGGGAGCCGAAGCAAGGATCTGAATTTTGCCGGTGACGGTGGTGCGCTGCAGCGTGAGCAAGGATGACCGCGCTCCCCGCACCAAAGGGTCAGATCGACGCAGCCCGCGCCCGACGCCTCACGTGCTGCCGCGCTTCTCTCTGAACGGCACAGACACATCTCATTCCCGCTTGGGCTGAGGCGGATCGCTACGCGACATCCAGCTGATGATGGCTCCTGCGGGCAGGATCCATAACAGCCCGGCAACAACGTAGTAGGCGAGTTCAGCCAATTTCGATGCCTGATTGACCTGCAGGATCATCGCTACGGAAAGGGCCAGAAGGGCGTAGACGACGAGAACCAGCATCAACGCCACGGTGCCGACGAGTTTGCGGGTGCGGATCGTCATAAATCCTCCGGTGTGTGCGCATTCGGTGGGCGCGCGGGCCGGTAATCCGCCGGTGCGGCATGGTGGTTCCCGGGTGCCCCATTGATCAGCGCGCCTGCGCCCATTAATCAGACAGCCAAGGCCAGCACAAGGATATGCGAGCAATGGCAACATATTCGACCGCCCAGTCGGCAGCAGAACGCATCGACGCGCAATCGCGTAGTGCGGCTATGGCCGTGCGCCTCTGGCTTCGCGTTGTCACTGTGCTCGTCGTGGCGATGATCGTCGTCGGCGGCGCCACCCGTCTTACCGACTCTGGTCTCTCAATTACCGAGTGGCAGCCGATCATCGGCGCAATACCGCCGTTGAACGAGTCGCATTGGCTCGAAGCCTTCGAGAAATACAAGCAGATCCCCGAGTATCACGAAATCAATAAGGGCATGTCACTGGAGGCATTCAAGAGCATCTATTGGTGGGAATGGTCGCACCGCTTCCTCGGCCGCTTCATCGGCCTGGCCTTCGCCCTTCCGCTCTTGCTGTTCTGGATTCTGCGCAAAATCCCGCGCGGGATGGAGCTGAAGCTGTTGGGTGTGCTTGCCCTTGGTGGTCTTCAGGGAGCGATAGGCTGGTATATGGTGAAGTCGGGCCTCGTCGATCGCGTCGACGTCAGCCACTATCGCCTCGCCCTGCACTTGGGCACCGCGTTCCTCATCCTCGGCCTGCTCGTCTGGATGGCCGAGGAGACCCGCCCTCGTGATACGGCAATTCACCTGGAGACCATCGCACCAGGCCAAGTGCGCCTCGCCCGCATTCTGGTGGTGGCGTTGTTTCTTCAGGTGCTGCTGGGCGCGCTGGTGGCAGGACTGAAGGCAGGGCTTACCTACAACACCTGGCCGTTGATGGATGGACGCTTCATTCCCAACGGGCTGCTTACCTTGAGCCCCTGGTACGAGAACCTTTTCGAGAACGTGACGACGGTTCAGTTCGATCACCGCATGATCGCCTATCTGATCGGCTTGCTGGGGCTGTTACACGTATTTCAGTTGCGTGGCGGCGATGACCGGCGCGTTATGGTATCTGCGGTACTGTTGCTGATAGCCATCGTTCTCCAGATGAGCATCGGCATCTGGACGCTGCTTTCAGCCCAAGGTGAGATCCCGATCGGTCTTGGGCTGATGCACCAGGGTGGTGCGGCGGTCGTCTTCGTCATCGCGGTCTGGCATCTTCACCGCATCAGCCGCTCACCTGCACGCCGGAGAGACTGATTCACGGCTTCGATGGAAGCAGTCGTGCTTCCATCTCAGCCGATCAGGCTCTAGACATGTTGAGCTGAAGTGTGCAGCGGTTCAGCGCGAAAAACATGATCAAAACAAGGTTCTGGATCGCGCTCATGTTTCCGTCAAACATGAACGCGATCTAACCGCCCAATCCCAGCATCAGGCGGATATTCTGCACCGCCGCACCCGACGCGCCTTTGCCAAGGTTGTCGAGACGCGCGACCAGCACGGCCTGACCATGCTTTGGATGGCCGAACACGGCGAGTTGCATCGTATCGGTGCCGTTGAGATCCTCTGCGGAAATTCGCCCCTTGAAGACCGTGGCTGTATCGCGCACCACGCTGACGAGCTTCGATCCCGCATAGTGCTTCACCAGCGCCTCTTCGATGTCAGCGAGGCCCGGCCGCCCCGGCAGGGTGTCGAGATGCAGCGGAACCGATACGAGCATTCCCTGACGGAAGTTGCCGACGGACGGCACGAAGATCGGCCGGCGCTCGAGCCGGGCGTACATCTGCAACTCGGGCACGTGCTTGTGCTCCAGACCGAGACCGTACAGCTCGAAAGAAGGCGCGGTCTTTTTTACCTCGTAGGCCTCGATCATCGATTTGCCGCCGCCCGAATAGCCCGAGACCGCATTGACGGTGATGGCATAGTCGTTGGGCATGATGCCGGCTTCGACGAGCGGGCGGATGAGCGCGATGCCGCCCGTCGGATAGCATCCGGGGTTGGCGACACGCTGAGCCTTCGCGATCGCGATTGCCTGATTGGCATCGAGTTCGGCAAAGCCGTAGACCCATCCTGGCGCCACGCGATGCGCGGTCGATGCGTCGACGATCTTCGGCGCCTCGCTGCCGAGCCCATCCGCCAGGGCGACGGCCTCCTTTGCCGCCTCGTCTGGCAGGCACAGCACGACCAGATCCACCTCGCGCATCAGGCTCGCGCGCGCTTCCGGATCCTTTCGCCTTTCAGGATCGATCGAGCGTACCGATATGTCGCGAGCGCCCGCCAGCCGCTCGCGGATCTCCAGGCCCGTGGTTCCGGCCTCGCCATCGATGAAGACGGTTTTCGTCTCAGCTGTCTTGATCGTCATTTTTCAATGCGCCTTAACCCGCACCCGGCCCTAGTCCGAGCCTGTGCATGATGCCATCGAAAATGGTCTCCGAGCAGCCCACACCCCAGGCGGCGCAAGCAATGTGATGGCTGTCGCGATAGATCATATCGAGTGCCACGTAGAGAATAATGAGGAGGCCGATCCACGCGATCCAGGGATAGCGCGCCAGCAGCTTGGCAATGTAGGTCGATGCGACCGCCATCAGAATTATCGCAATCGCAAGGCCGATCACCAGCACCAACGTCGATTCACCCGCCGCCCCCGCGACCGCGAGCACGTTGTCCAGCGACATCGAGAGATCAGCCAGGATAATGGTCCACAGCGCGCCCCAGAAGCCGGTCTGGTCGCCCGATACGCTGCCAGATGCCAGGTTGGCCTCGACGGTGTCGATCGAATGAGCGTTCTCGCCGACGATCTGCCGGTACATTTTCCAGCAAACGAACAACAGCAGCAAACCACCGGCAAGCGTCAGGCCGATGATTTGCAGCATCTGCTGCGCGATGCCCGAAAACAGGATGCGCAGCACCACCGCGCCAGCTATGCCCCAGAAGATAACCTTGGCGCGCATGTCGGGGCGAACCCGGGAAGCCGCCATGCCGACGACGATGGCGTTGTCACCGGCCAGCGTCAGGTCGATCATCAAGATGTTGAAGAGCGCCAGCGAGTTCAACTGCCACCAGGTCGGCGAAAGGAGATGACCGATCTCCTCGGAGAGTTCCGTCACCATGCTTGCAGCGCTCAAAGCCAAGCTTTCCATTCAACTCCCCCCATGATCGGTTTTGCGCCCCTCCAGGGCCGTGTCTTTGAGCGGCGCCAGCGTAAGACTCTGCACACTGCGCCGGGCTGGTCGCGGGAGGACATGTGGCATTCCACAGCCCACCTTGCAAGGCGACACGGCGACAAAAGAGAACAGCCCGCCGAAGGGCGGGCTGTTCGCAAAGGGATCTGCAATGGCCTTAGCGCTTCGAGAACTGGAAGCTGCGGCGGGCCTTGGCGCGACCGTATTTCTTGCGCTCCACCGTGCGGCTGTCCCGGGTCAAGAACCCGCCGCGCTTGAGCACCGGGCGCAGGTCGGGCTCGTAGTAGGTCAGCGCCTTGGAGATGCCGTGACGCACCGCGCCGGCCTGGCCGGAAAGTCCGCCGCCGGCGACCGTGACGTTGATGTCGTACTGATCGGCGCGATTGGCGGCCTTGATCGGCTGCATCAGAAGCATCTGCAGGACTGGACGGCCGAAGTAGACCGTGAAGTCCTTGTCGTTGACAGTGATTTTGCCGTGTCCCGGCTTTAGCCAGACCCGCGCGACCGCGTCTTTGCGCTTGCCGGTGGCGTAGGCGCGCCCGTGCGCGTCGAGCTTTTGTACGTGAACCGGAGCGGCCTGGACGGCGTCCTTCAACCCGCCGAGATCCTCGAGTGTCTTGGTCTCGTTCGACATGATCCTCAGGCCCTCGTGTTCTTGCTGTTCATTTTGGCGACGTCGAGCTTGGTCGGGTTCTGCGCGCCGTGCGGATGCTCAGCTCCCTTGTAGACCTTGAGGTTTCGCATCAGCTTGCGTTGCAGCGGACCGCGCTTCAGCATGCGCTCGACAGCCTTTTCGATGACGCGCTCGGGGAACTTGCCCTTGATGATCTGGCGCGGCGTCCGGCTCTTGATGCCGCCGGGATAGCCCGTGTGCCAGTGGTAGACCTTGTCCTCGTACTTGTTGCCGGTGAAGACGACCTTCTCGGCGTTGACGACGATGATGTTGTCACCGCAGTCGACGTGCGGCGTGTATATGGCGCGGTGTTTGCCCTTGAGGCGGGTGGCGATCAGGGCCGCGAGCCGGCCGACGACGAGACCGTCGGCGTCGATCACGACCCACTTCTTTTCCACCTCGCCGGGCTTGGCGACGAAGGTTTTCATGTCTCAATGCTCCTGGCGAAGGGCGAGCGCCGTGGGGCCGCCCATATCGAGGGGCCATGGCCGCGCCTTCCGTCTGTCGGGATGAATTGCGGTCGCCGGAGCCTTGCGAAGCACCGGACTGCGCGAGTGAGTAGGCACGGCGTTGGAATCTGTCAATATCTATTTTTTGACAGCCTGAAATTTTCACTGGGAAATCAGATCATTAGATAATGTGGTAAAATAATACCTTAACGCAGCACCTGCGCACTGCCGCTGTCGGGCAGCACATAGGTCGCCGTGGTGTGGGCCAGCAGTGTCTCTCCGCCCGCATCGCTGATGGCCACCTCACCAACTACCAGCCGGCGGCCGACCTTCAGGAGCTTCGCCTCGGCGATGAGCTCGCCCGGAGCCGGGCGTTTCAGGAAATTCACGTTGAGCGATGTGGTCACCGCCTGCAGCGCAGAATCGCCGAGCGTCGCCAGGATTGTGACATAGACGGCGACGTCCGCCAGCATCACCATTGCCGGTCCCGATACGGTCCCGCCCGGTCGCAGATGCTCGACGCTTTCGGGAAGCCTGAGCCGCGCTTGCCTGTCAGCGACGCTATCGATCAAGATCAGCTTGCCGCCGTCGCCGACTTGAGGAAAATGCTGCTTCATGAGCGCGCTGACTTCCTCCAGTGTGAGGCGTTGCTTGGCAGTCTCTCGATCGGTCATCTTATTCCCGTCTCACTTCTTTAATTTGGTCACATGAAACCGTGACTTTAACGGTCGGCAACACAAACAGGAAGGAACGCGCAATGCGTTTGATTGGTCGGTACATAACTCGGCTTACCCTGGCGCTGGTTCTGGCGGTTGCCTCCGCTGCCGCGCCGACTCGCGCTCAGGAAACTGGGACGGAGGTCAAGCAGATCAAGCTGACTGAGGCTCAGGTCAAGGGCTTCATCTCCGCGCAGAAGGATCTTGCTGACATTTCCGAAAAACTGGAGAAGGCGGGCGACAAGCCTGATGACGCACTGCAGAAAGAACTCGATGAAGTGGCCAAGAAGCATGGCTTCACAGGCTTCGAAGAGCTTGATGACGTCGCGGCATCCGTGTCCACAGTCATGGCAGGGCTTGATCCTGAGAGTGGCGAATTTACCGATCCCAAGGAAGCCATGAAGAAGGAGCTTGCGGATATCGAGGCGGACAGCGCCATTCCTGCAGCCGAAAAGAAGTTGCTCATCGAGGAACTGAACGAGGCGATCAAGACGACCCCTCCGATCATCCATCAGGAGAACATCGATCTCATCAAGAAATACCGCGCCGAAATCGAGGCTGCGATGCAATAACACGGCTCAGTGGGCACATTGCGGGACGATCCCGTCACCCACGATTGGCGAATTTCCATCGAACGGCGGTCGCGGCTATGCTGGCCGCCGTTCGCATTTCTGCTCCCCGTTTTTATTGGGATAGAGCGATATTATTGCAAGGAGACCCCGCATGAACGACTTGGCAAACACCGAGCTGGCGAGCGCCCCGGCGGTGATAACACGGCCTGAACGGGGCATTGCCGTCGTCACGCTCAATCGCCCGAAGAGCCGCAATGCCCTTTCTCTTGGCATGATGGCGGCGCTACAGGTGGCTTTCGAGATGCTGGGTCAGGATAAAGACATTGCAGCCATCGTCTTGACCGCCAATGGTCCTGCCTTCTCCGCGGGTCATGATCTCAAGGAGCTGACGGCCCACCGCGGCGATGCCGATGGCGGCCGTGATTTCTTCCGTCAGACGATGGACCGCTGCGCCAAGGTGATGCTGTCGATCATCCAGTGCCCGAAGCCTGTCATCGCCGCCGTCGAGGCGACCGCCACCGCTGCCGGCTGCCAGCTGGTTGCCTCATGCGATCTCGCAGTCGCTGCCGATACCGCGAAGTTCTGTACGCCGGGCGTCAACATCGGCCTGTTTTGCTCCACCCCCATGGTCGCGCTCTCGCGCAACGTACCGCGCAAGCGCGCAATGGAGATGCTGCTGCTGGGCGAGTTGATCGGCGCACACGAGGCGTCGCAATACGGTCTCGTCAACAAGGCCGTGGCGAAAGAGAACGTGATGGACGAGGCAATGACCTATGCGCGTCGTATCGTTGCCAAATCGCCGGCCACCGTCGCCATCGGCAAGGAGGCCTTCTACCATCAGATAGAGCAGCCACTTTCCCAGGCTTACGACTACGCGGTCGGTATCATGGTGCAGAACATGCTTTATCGTGACGCCGAAGAAGGCATCGGCGCCTTCCTCGACAAGCGCCAGCCCGAGTGGAAAGGTTGTTGAGCATCAACAATAGGCCGTAAAGACATTTGCGGCGCGTGGCGGGCGGATTGGAGCCCGGTGAGCGTTGCCGTGCCGTCATCCGCCCGTTCGTCGTGGTGGAACCCCGCTGAAGCGCGGGCCCGCTCATGCCATCTTCCGCTACCTTCTGATGGGAGACGACAGATCATGGCTGAAACACATCGCGAAGCTTTGCCGCAGCGGCTTTCGCTCGTGACGCTCGGCGTTGAGAGCATGCCCCGTGCCCGCACCTTTTATGAGAGCCTCGGTTTCAAGGCCGCCGGTTTCGAGAACGAGGAGGTGGCTTTCTTCGATATGAACGGGACAATCCTCGCACTCTTCGCTCGCCGGTCGCTCGCACAAGACGCCAACGTGCCGCAAGAAGGCTCCGGCTTTCGTGCGGTATCTTGCGCCATCAACATGGAAAGTGAGGTGGCAGTCGATCGTGCCCTTGCATTTGCAGAAAGTTGCGGCGCGCGTATTACGAAACCGGCCGAAAGGGTCTTCTGGGGCGGCTACTCGGGTTATTTTGCCGATCCTGATGGCCATTTGTGGGAGATCGCTTTCAACCCGGTCTGGCCGCTCGATGCCAACGGCCGCCCGCAGCTTCCGCCGCCCAACCCGAAGGCCTGACGCATGAACCACGACAGCTACGACGACAATTATATTGCTGACATCCTCGGTGAGGTGCGTTCATTCGCACTCGTCGGCGCCAGTGCCAACCCTGCACGCCCGAGCTTCTTCGTCACCCGCTATCTGCTCTCGAAGGGCTATACGGTGCATCCGGTCAACCCTGGTCACGCCGGCGGTGAGATCTTGGGCCAGACCGTCTATGCGTCGCTGGCCGATGTGCCGCCGCCCGTCGATGTCGTCGATATCTTCCGCAAGTCTGAAGCGGCGCTGGAGATCACACGCACTGCGATCCGCCTCAAGGACAGACTGCAGATCAAGGTTATCTGGATGCAACTGGGCGTTCGCAACGATGAAGCCGCAGCCGAGGCGGAAGCAGCAGGTCTCAAGGTGGTCATGAACCGCTGCCCCAAGATCGAGTACGGCCGGCTGTCGGGAGAGATTGGCTGGGCCGGCGTCAATTCCGGCATGATCTCCAGCGTTCGGCCCAAGCTCGGTACGACGGGCCTGCAGAACCATGTCATCGCGACGAAGCGCTCGCAGTGATCCGGCGAGCCCCCGGCGCGCCCATGCGGCGCCCACGTCCCGCCATGAGCGACCCCAGAAGCAGCGCGAGGGGAAGCCAGTAGACGGCGAAGTAGAGTTCTGTCCACGTGACGCCGCCCGGTGGCCGCGGCAGTTGCAAGACGACCGCCATGAGCGTCATTGCGAACGCCCATGCCCGGGGCGCGAGCACGAGCAGGGCGACAAGAAAGCCGAAGTACCAGGGGTAGTGCGGCGAAACGAGAAATACGAACGCCCCTCCCAGTAGAAGCAGGTGGTCGAAACGCAACTCGTCTGCGCGCCGTTGCATCAGGGTGAACAGCGCCAGCCCGGCGAACAGGGCGAATGCCGCGCCCAGATACAGACCGACCGGTGGATCGGCGAGCCCGAAATCGCGCAACAGCCAGATGGAATGGAAGCCCCAGCCTGCCCGATAGCCCTCATTGTCCAGGTGTGAACCGAGGAAGCCGAGCACCTGCCGGCCTGCTTCGCCAACGTAAGGCAGATAGAACAGCACTGCGGTTGCCACGAACGCTGTCGGGAGCCGCCAGTCGAAGTGCCGCCATAGCGCCGGCAGCAGCACCACGGGGAAGTACTTGATGAGTGCCGACACCGCGAAGATGGCGCCGGTGAGCCCCTGCCTGCCGCGCACCGCGGCCAGGAGGCCAAGTGCGATTCCCGCTGTCGCGGCTGCGTCGATATGGCTTTGCGAGACGAACTCCCAGATCGGTAGCGGGTGCCAAGCGTAGATAATGATGCGTTCTCGCGCCCATCCAAGCTGGCCGAGCAGCAGGATGAGGGCGCCGATGGTGACGAGGTCGAGCAGTGCCATGACGGTGCGGATTCCGGTCAGGCTGTCATCGATCCAATGCCCGATGCGGAACAACAGTTCTGCCGTAGGCGGATAGATTGTGACCGCGTGCTCCTTCTGGTTGATGCTCGGGTAGATCGATTGATCGCGAAGATGTTCGAGGCGCTCATCGGCGGGCACGTAGAGGTAGGGGTTGAAGCCTGCCGCCTGGACGCGTCCGTCCCAGACGTAGCGGTAGGCGTCCGTGGAGAGGTTGGGTGCCGGCGTCAGCGCCATCCCGCGCAGCACGAGGGCGACGAGGAGAATGAGGGCGAAGTCACGTCGCAGCGGCGGCCGCCAGATCACGATGCCCACTGCGATAAGGTAAATGGCGCCGGAGCCAAGCGAGATCCCGACGTACCGGCTGATAAGTCCAAGATCGATGGCCTCGGCGGCATGTGCGGCAAACAGCACGCTGAGCAATCCGGCCGCGAATAGCCCCGGATGAAACAAATCTCGACTTTCTCTTTCTGTCGAAACGGTCATGCAGGTGGGTTCTGCAACTTCGCCCCTCGGTCCAAAACAGCGACAGACCCAAAAGATTTACGCAGGGGCTCACGAGAAACTATGTCGCAGGGTGAACTAAACTCTACTGTTGCGCGTTTGCGTCTTGGGTCGCATCCGTTCCCGCCGTTGGTGTGTTGTGCATGGAGAGGTTATCAACGCCACGGATTGGCCCTCGAAATGCCCCATTGATCGGCCCAATTTAATCATCCACGACCGTTGGGGGTTAAGTTTCGTTCGGTCAGGTATCACTCACGCATGTGGGCCCGTTTCGTGGCTCGCACTAAATCGGTGTCATTGTCGTAAGGTTGATCCAATCGATTGGGCCCTTTACGACAAGGCACTAATGCGAGCATAAATTGGCCAATGGTCTCTTCTGGAGCTACCAATGAAGTCGAATGTGGTCAAATCAGTAGAATTGAAGATCGACTGGTCGGCGCAGACCATCCTTCCTATCGAGTTCCGTGGGCGGGAGGTTATGCTCGATGCACGCGCCTACCAGGGCGTCGAGCCACACATGCAGGCGCTCGCTCTCATTCACCGGGCGAAGGATACCGCCAACGATGAAGTGCCGCTCGTCCGGGTTCATTCGGGCTGCGTCACCGGCGACATTTTCCACTCGCTCAAGTGTGATTGCTACGCCCAGTTGCAGGCCGCGCTCGATCGGATCACGACGACGCCCGTCGGCGTTCTGATCTACCTGCCATATCACGAGGGTCGTGGCATCGGCTTGGTCAACAAGATCCGCGCCTACGCGCTTCAGGACCAGGGGCTCGACACGGTTGACGCCAACCTCGAGATCGGCGCACCGATCGATGCGCGCGAGTACGATCTGGCCGCACACGTTCTGTTCGATCTCGGCATGCCCGAGATCAGGCTGCTCTCCAACAATCCTGCCAAGGTCGAGGCGCTGCGTGCAGAAGGCATCAAGGTTGCCGAGCAGGTGGCGGTCCACACCGAGCCGTCGATCTACAACAAGCGCTATCTGGAGACCAAGCGCGTACGCATGGCGCACAAGTTGTAATCCGGACCGCAGACCGAAGCGATTCCATGAAAAACGTGTTTCATGAGACATGAACACGTTCGATAACGCCGCCGTCCGCTCCGAAGGGCGGCGGTTTTTTGTGCGCAGCAAGGGCCTCAAATTTGAACGGATTTAGAGCATGTTTAGCTGAAGTGTGCAGCGGTTCAGCGTGAAAAACATGCTCGAAACAAGGTTCTGGATCGCGTTCATGTTTGAGAGAAACATGAACGCGATCTAGTCCGCGGCTTTCGGTGTGGGCGCGGTAAAGCCACCCTGCTCGACCATACGCTGAAAAAGGCCGCCCGCAGCGGCGAGCTCGGCGAAGCGTCCGCGTTCCACGATCCGGCCCTGGTCCAGCACGAGGATCTCGTGGGCGTCAGCCACCGTCGACAGCCGGTGCGCAATGATGAAGGTCGTGCGGTTCTTGCGCAGCGCATCGAGTGCCCGCTTGATGCGCGCCTCCGTTGCCGCGTCGAGCGCGCTCGTCGCCTCGTCGAGGATCAGGACCGGCGCGTCCTTGAGGATGGCGCGCGCCAGGGCGATGCGCTGACGCTCGCCGCCCGAGAGCGCCGCCCCGCGCTCGCCGATCATCGTCGCATAGCCGTCCGGCTTGCGCATGATGAAGTCGTGGGCCTCTGCCAGCCGCGCCGCCTGTTCGACGTCCGTGTCGCTGGCGTCCGGCCGGCCCACCCGTATGTTTTCCGCGATCGAACGGTTGAAGAGGCCCGCATCCTGGAAGACGACGGCGAGGTTGGCGCGCAGCGAGTGCTGCGTCACGTCGGCGATGTCGTGGCCGTCAATGGAAACGCCGCCGCTGTCAGGCGCTCTCAGCCGCTGCAGCAGCGCCATCGTCGTGGATTTTCCCGACCCTGTCGGACCGACCAGCGCGATCGTCTCCCCCGGACGGGCACGGAACTTGAGACCGATCACGCCCTGGCCGCTGCCCGGAAACGAGAAAGTAACCTCGTCGTAGACGACGTCACCCTTCACATCGAGCAGTTCCACAGCATTCGGCTTGTCGGCGATCGCGGGCTGTTCGTCGATGAGCGAGAAGTATCTGTCGAGCGCCGGCGCTGCCTGCTGAACGCGCACAATGAAGCCCGAGATCTGGTCGAGCTTGCCGATGAGCAGGTTCGCAAATGCGACGAAGCTGACGATCTCGCCGACCGTGAGTTCGCCCTTGACGGCCAGCGTCGCACCGATAGCAAAGATCGATACCATGGCAATCGTCGCGGCCGCCTTTTGCAGGATTGTCAGGATGCCCCACCAGGTCAACACCGGGTATTGGGCGTTGAGCAAGTTGCCCATGACCGCCTTCAGCGCCTCGCTTTCGGCAGCAAGCCGCGTGTAGCTCTGCACCACTGTCACGTTCCCGAGCACATCGACGACACGGCCGGTGACATCGCTGTGATAGCTCTCCACCTTCATCTGGTCGGTGCGCGTGCGCTTGACGACATAGAGGTTGAGGAGTGTGTAGATCACTGCCAGCGCGACCAGGATTGCCGTCATCCGCGGATCGATGCTGATGGCCGTCGGGATGAGGAACAGCACGCCGGCGACCGCGGTCATCTGCTCGCGCATCGCGCCGAGCCACACCCAGAACAGCTCGTCGGTGCCGCGCAGGATTGTGTTGGTGACGGCACCCGAGCCGCGCTCCGCGTGATAGCCGAGCGGCAATGCAATCGCCCTGTCGAACGCATCGGCCATTGCCACCAGCCGCCGCCGGTGCGCGAGGCGGTCCGCATAGATCGCGACGACGACGCCAGCCAGGATGCCGGCAAGCCCGAGGACCGCCCATAGGCCGATGAGGCTGAATGCGCTTTCGCTCTTGGACAATGCATCGACCACCCAGCCGAATAGAACAGGTTCGGCCAATTGCACTGCGGCGAGCGCGACCGAGGCCAGCGCCAGCAGGATGGCGAGCTTGCGCTCGGCGCTGAGCATCGCAATGGCGCGCTGATAAAGGGCGAAGATCTTTAGTCTCACGGCGGCTGGCCGCCTTTCTTGTTGAGGTAGCGCAGCACGCGCGCTGAACAGGGGCCGCATGGCAGTCTGGTGACCACGTGTGGGGTTTATCAGGTTTGCCGCGCGATCGGCACCTGCGCGATGGTGTCAGGGATGCTGTTGCGAAATTCGACGTGCGAGACCGCGCAGCACCCCTCGGACGGGGTGGAAAGAGAACCGTACAACATGGCGTCCGGGTGGCAGGCGGACCGCACGGAACAGAACATTGGCGCGCAGCAGTTCAGCCGGCGCCCTGTCGATGGTGGCCTCCCACCAGGGGTGCCAAAGCTCATTGAGCACGAGAAAGCCGCCGTCCGGCCCATTGGCCTCCACCACCGTCTCGGTATTCGTTGCACCAACAATCCTGGCGGTGCCGGGTCGTCCCACGGTTTGCGGCTGTTGCGGCGGCGCTTCCAGCAGCACGACTTGCGTGAAATCTTCGCTCAGTCCGCCGCGAAGCAGCAGATCGGCGAAGTCGGCTTTCCTGGCTTTCGAAACATAAAGGACCCGCGGCAACGCCTCCGGATTCTCATAGATCCACGCATTCTGCGTGCGCGCAACGAGAGGCAGGTCGCCTGCCGACAGGCTTTTGTCGATGGTTTCGATCGCAGCGCCAGCGGCGATGAACCGCAGTCCGAGTAGGTTTGCCAGGGGCGAGCGGTAGGACGGGAACAGAGGAGTGAATTGGCGGTCCCCCGGGCTACCGGCCGTATTTCCCGCCCCGACAGCCGTCGAGTAGAGCGCCGAGCGGACTGGATTGTAGCCGAGCGTATTTTCCAGCCGGTGTGTGAGGCTGGCGTTCGACCAGTGGAAGCCGAGCCCGATCAACTCGATCCGGTCGCGCCGCGTGTCGCTTGCTGTTTCGGCGACTTTTCGCTTCAGCAGAGCGATCGTGTCGTTCTTCGTATGAGGGTCCAGCACCTCGTAGTGCTCGGGAGGCAGGGCCGTTGCGCCGCCCGGCCCATTGCTCCAGGCAAGGTCGCCGACGGTGAAGCCGATCAGCAGCATCGCAGCAGCCAGCGGTCGGAGCGGCTCCAGCCGGCGCGCGAAGAACAACACGCCCGCACCCATGGCGACGATCGACAGCGCAACGAGCAAGGGCGGCAATGCCTGATCAACGCGGCCGAAGCGCACCGCGAAACCGAAGGCCGCCGCGAAGGTACCGGCTGGAACGAGTGCTGCGGCGACGACCTGCAACCGGCTTGGTTGCCAGAGCGGCTCGGCGAACAGCCGGTGTGCGACGTAACCGGCCAGAAGCGCGCCGAGATATCCAATCAGGAACGTCGCATCCGCCGGCCTGCGGTAGAAGTCGATACCGGGCAGCCAGGCGTGCATCAGCGCGAAGCCCGGCGTGTACCAGCCGAGCGCATAGATCAGCATGGCGGCGAGCGCGAGGCTGAAGAAACGAATCCCGGATCGCCAGAGTGTGCCCGTCACGAGGCCGGCAATGAGCAGCAGCACAGGCACCGCGCCGATATAAAGCTGCCCCATGTTCTGCGCGATGAAGAGCCCTGTGTCGACCCAGGTGAAACTGGGCGGCCCCCAGTAATCCTCCATCCGGCCGGATGAACCGAACACGTCGGGCGCGATGGCGGTGATGAGAAGAGCCGGATGCAGCGAGCCGCGCCCCGCACCGATCAGATCGATAGCCGGGCGATTGGAATCTTCCGCGGCAAGCGCCGTCATCACAATCGGCAGCGCGATCAGAAGGCCTCCCGCGATGGCGCCTGCGAAAAGGGGGCTGAGGCTGGCACCGATGCGCTGGGTGATGCTTCGGTCATCGTTTGGCAGTCCGACGTCGCCCCCCAGCCAGTAGGCGATCACGTAGGCTGTGAGCAAATAAACCGAGAGGAGGGCGACTTGGTCGCGACCGAGCACGAGGAAGGCTGCGACGATGCCGGCGGCGAGGCCATAGATCCATGACGACCGCTTGAGTGCCCGTTCCAGAAGCAGCAGCACGACCGCGAGCATGGCGAGGCTCAGCACCTGTCCGGTGTGTTGGATGCGCCATGCCATCGAAGCGCCAAAACCGAAGGCCAGAGCCGCGAGCACGGCGCCGGCCCAATGCCAGTTGCGCTCGCGAAACCAAGCCGCCACGGCAAACATGCCAGCGAGAATCACCAGAAGCACGGTCGTGTCGACCTCATGCGAGGTCGGGTTCGGGGACAAGGCGGCGAGTGCCAGGAACGGGGGCGAAAAGAGCATTGCTTGCGGGTCGGCGATTTGCGCATGCCCCGAGAAGACGAACGGTGCCCAAGCCGGGCTCTCGCCGCGCCAGAAACTGTTCGCCATAAACTGGATCTGCGGCAGGAAGTGTGCCTTCGCATCCCACGGGATCGTTACCCGGCCCGATAGCCATGGCCAGCCCAGAACAGCCCAACAGAGTGTGATGAGCCCGAGCACGGGAGCGAGCGGCCATGGACGCTCCACCGCATCGAAAAGGTCTCCCGCTCGCCCTGACACATGATACTCCTGGCCTGACTGGCGCTCGCCGTTGTCCGCTCGAGGCGACCGCGGCTCTATAGCACCGCGCAGCGCCCTTGGCATGTGCGGGCAGCGCCTTTGTCGAACGGGTTCGGTGTGGGTGCCCGTCTGCCGGAGTGAGCAAGAGAGCCTGCCCCGTTCCCGCCTGCCGCCGAGCAGGGACCCTGGGACAATGAAGGCCGCCCTTGCCCTGCCATGGTCTTTCCCTTACCTCCACACCGGCCAGCCGACGATTGCTGCCGTCGAGACCATTTCACGCCGGGATTAGCATGACGAAGACTGAGGATTTCGACGTCGCCGGGCTGCCGGCCGTTTATGCCGAAAGCCTGCTTCATATCCGCGAGGCACCGCCGTCGCGCCCCTTCGTCGTCGCACAACTGGGCCAGTCGCTCGACGGACGCATTGCGTTGCCTAGCGGTGAGAGCCGCTGGATCAACAATGGCGCTGCCCTCGACCATTTGCATCGCATTCGTGCCGTCGTCGATGCGGTTGTCGTGGGGATCGGCACTGCGCTTGCCGACGACCCGATGCTCAACGTGCGCCGCGTCAACGGGCGCAATCCTGCCCGCGTCGTCATCGATCCACGCGGCCGGTTAGGAGCCGATGCCCGCGTGCTCGCCCAGGACGGTGCCCCTTGTTACGTCGTCACTCGCCCGGGCATTCGCCCGCCGCCCGGCGCGCGGCATGTGGCGCTCGATGGCAGCCCGGAGGCTTTCGCCCCTGCGACCGTCGTCGAGGCTCTCTTCGCTCTTGGCCTGAGGCGGCTGCTGATCGAAGGCGGAGCGCAAACCGTCTCGAGCTTCATCGACGCGAATGCCATCGACAGGCTTCATGTTCTCGTTGCGCCATGTCTGTTGGGCTCCGGCAAGACTGGCATCAATCTGGCACCGCTTCCAGGGCTGAAGCATGCCCTGCGTCCGCGTGCCGAGGTTCATGTTCTGGGCGGTGGCGATGTGCTATTCGATTGCGACATGAGAATGCGACAGGAGGGCTGAGCGATGCGGCAATACGACGGGAATGAGCCGAGAGCCTCATCGAACAAATCGTCACGTCTGCGGGTCGAAGTCTACAGCCCGACCGCGCGCCACTTCCACTGGACCGTCGTAGCGCTGCTTGCTGTGCAAATCCCCATCGGTTTTGCGATGGTCTATCGCGGCGGTACACTCAACATCTGGGACGGCCTCACCAACACTCTTTATTCAAGTCACAAAATGGTCGGCATGATCATCCTTCTCACGGTGATTTTGCGTCTGGCCTATCGCGTGGTCCATGGCGCACCCGCAAGCGAACCGACGCTGGAACCCTGGCAGAGGATCTCCAGCGCCTTCAATCACTGGGGTCTTTATGTGTTTTTGATCATCGTCCCGGTGCTTGGCTGGCTCGGCGTGTCATATTATCCAGCACTGGACCTGTTCGGTATCATCAAGTTGCCGGGCCTCGTCGCCGCCAACCAGAAAACGGCCGAGGCCGTCTTCGAATACCACGCGCTGGCGGCCTTTGTGTTGATCATCTTTGCCGGCATCCACTTCGCCGCAGCGCTTTATCACTACATCATCCGCAGGGATAACGTGTTGGCGCGCATGATTCCGCGGTTGATGCGTTGAGCAACCTTTTGTGGCGATGATTGCTGCGCACCTCAGGCCGGCATGGCGAGCATATCGGTATGGCCGATCTCCGCTTGCGTGTGTGCCGTGGCGCGCCATTGAGCGATCGTCTTCTGATCGACGGCCCCGGTCTCAGCGACCGCGGCCGCATGCCCGTTGGCAAGCTCGGCGATCAGATTCGCATCGCGCGGGCTCGCAAGCTTCCAGGGACTGTCACCCTCCTGCACGCTGTAGCCGCCGATGCGGAACTGGTCGGCAAGGTGTGCCGGCGCGGTGGGGCCGGCCGATGGGCCAAAGCCCTTGTCGCTCATTTGGTGGCGGTTGAACGCACCCGTCATCTGGTTATCGGCTGGTCGACGTGGCGTCCAATGCTGGATGCCGTTGTAGGTGAGCACGGTATAGAAAACCGCCCGCCGCTCGATCACCGCGTGCGCCAGCCGGCGGATGAACTGCGGGGATGCGAGATCGAAGAACGCCGCCGCCGTCACCAGATCCGGCGCTTCGCCCAACACCGGTCCGAGATCGGCATTGAGGTCATAGCGCAAGAAGCGCACGGTGAGCGCGCGACCCTTTGCCGATAGGGCTAGGCGATCCTCTCCATCTTCAGTGGCACTGTCGGCCCAACTGGAAAGTGTGGTTCGCGCCGCAGCAAGGAGGGCGCGATCATAGTCGACCAATGTCCAGGTCTGTGTTGCCGGAAGCGCCTCTGCGAGTGCGCGCAGGTTGGAGCCGCTTCCGCATCCCAGATCGACGACCGAGATGGCGTCGCGTAATGCGAAGCGTGCCGCCAGCGCTCTGGCCAGTTCCGCATTGCGCGCGCGATGGTCGGCTGGCTCGCGAAGCGCCAGCCAGGCAGGATCGAAGCCACTCATGTGCGAATTCCGACAATGGTCGCGGCAACGCGCCGTACAGTCTCGTTCCAGGTTGGCAATGTCCGCCCCGTTTCCCAAGATGCCCTGCGCATTGCTTTACGCAGCTTGTTATCGCCAAGCACGGTGGCGAGGGCACGTGCGAGTGCAGAGGCATCACCGGGCGGCACCTTGATGGCGGCGGCGTCCGGTACGGTCTCAGCCGCCGCCCCGCCGGTCGTGCAGACGATCGCCAGGCCACTCGCCATAGCTTCCGCCAGTACCATGCCGTAGCCCTCGTAATGCGAGGGCAGTACGAACAGATCGGCGGACTCGTAGAAGCGCGCCAGCGTAGTCGGGACGACCGTGCCGGCAAGCGTGATGCGGTTCTCCAGACCGGCTGCATCGATCTGCGAGCGCAACGCCGCAACGGTTGCAGGGTCGCGGTCGAGCGCACCGGCGATGGTCAGCCGCCAGTTGGGGTCGTCGAGCATGGCGAGCGCACAGACCAGCACGTCGAACCCCTTGCGCGGCGTGATTGCGCCGACCGAAAGCAACTGCATCGGCATTCCGGTTCCCGTGGCGCGCGGTGCCGGATCGGTCCCGGGCTCCGCGACCGTGATGATGCTGTTGGAAACGCCGTAGTCTGCGATCAGCGTGCGCCGCGTGACATCAGACGTGACGATGATGTGCCGCGCCAGCGCCAGCGCCTTGGTCTCCGACGACCTGAGTATCGCGCGCCGCTCCTCCGATAGGCCCGCTTCCAGCGCCAGCGGGTGATGCACCAGAGCGATGATTCGGCGCTCCAGCCGTTGGATGAGATCGGCCGGCATTGCGCCATAGGCAAGCCCATCGATCAGCAGGCGCGCGTCGTGAGGCGTCTGCATCAGCAGCCGTTCCGTCTCCGCGAGGTCCTCAACGCTTGCATTGGGGTAGCTCGCTGGCAATGCCACATGTCGTGCCGCCAGCCCGTAGGACGGGAAAAGTTCCATCAGCCGTCGGTCGTAGGCATAGCCTCCCGTCGGGCTCTCGATATCGCCCGGGATGGCGAAAACGACCTCGGCAAGGGAATCAGGCACGGACGGGTCCTTCGAACCAGGCGCGGGCGAGATCGGTTTCCGACAGCGTCACGCGGATCTTGGAAAGGCCGCGACCATCCTCGCCGAGCGCTCCTGAGTTGGCGGCTTCCACCATCTTGTCGAATACGTAACGGCAGAGAAACTCGGTTGTCGTCAGCTTGCCCTTGAACTGGGGCAGATCGTCGAGGTTCTGGTAGGCGAGCGGCTTCAGCGTCCTGTTGAGCACGTCGAGCGCTGCACCGATGTCGACAACGACATTCTGTGCGGTCATTTCCTCGCGCATGAACGCGACATCGACGACGAACGTCGCGCCATGCATGTTCTGGGCAGGGCCGAAGAAGGGATCGGGCAGTGAGTGGGCGATCATGATGCGGTCGCGAACTTCGACGGCGAACATACGCGTGTCTTCTCCTGATATGTATGTGTTCGTGGGCGCGCTTGGACAGGCACAGGCTCCTGTCCAGCGTCCTCTATAGACGCGCGATCACGGCATCGCCAAGGCGGAAAACGGTGGAATGCCAACCCCGTGTGGTCGCCTCACCGCGGGCGGCAGCTTTCCTGCTCGCGATTTGATTGCCAGACTTCCCTACTGCCGCCGCGATTCGCCCCGATAGTGAAGCCGGCGTGGAGGCGGCGCAGTGGTGGCCCGGATTTGCAGCTGAGTATGCAGCTGAGTATATGGTTGGCGAGGGTCGGCAGTGGCGACACCGACCGGGGGACGGCGAAGATGACCAGTCTGAAGACCCGCAGTCTGCGTACATTTGATTGCCGTGTTGTGCTCAAGCGCACGGCGTCGGCAGTTTCCCTGGCCGCACTTGCCGCCAGCACTTTATTTCCAATGCTGGCGTGGGCCGCAGATCCGCCGCCGCCGATACGTAAACGGGACGATCATGCGAGGGCGGCCGCAGCGGTCGCGGTCCCCGCGTTCAACCCGGTCCGTGTCGCTGCCGCGGAGACGGATGCAACGAATTCCGGCACCACTGCGGGCGAGCCGACACCACCCATTGCGCGCGCTCTGCGGCTCCTGCTCGATGGCAACGCACATGACAAACTCCAAGACCCGCCCAAATCCTGGAACAAGGACCGCATTGCGGTCGAGGCGGATGCTTTGGCCGCAGAGCACGAAGCGCTCAAGCAATTCTATGCTGCCCGCAAGGATGCCCCGCTCTGGGTGTCGTCCGATGGCATGACCGAGAAAGGTCGCGCGCTGATGGCGGCCATCGCGGATGGTGCGGCATTCGGCCTTGATCCGGAATTGATACCGCTCCCCGCCATGGTTCCGCTGCCCGTGCAGGCGTCGCGGGCCGGAACGGAGCAGGCGACGGACGCGCCGCCGCCGGACGTGCCGTCTCTTGCCCTTCAGGAACTGGCCTTGTCGCGCGCCGCGCTCATTTATGGCCGTCACGCGCGCGGTGGCCGCATTGCCAAGCCTGCGGAGATGCTCAATTCCAATCTCGATCGCAAACCCCAGTTCCTGTCGCCCATCGTGGTGATGGCCGAACTCGCCGAGGCAACCGATATAGCCGCCGCACTTGCCAAGCTGCATCCTGTGCATCCGCAGTTCGACAAGCTGCGCCAGGCGTTCCTCGCCGAGACCGGCGGCGATGGTAAGGCAAGGCTCACCACCAAAGCCAAACGTCTGCGCGCCAACATGGAGTTCTGGCGCTGGATGTGGGACGACCTGGGCGAGCTTTACGTCTTCAACAACATCCCCGAGTATATGCAGACCGTGGTCCGCAGGGGCGAAGTGGTGCGCCGGGCGAAGATCGTGGTCGGCGAGATCGGCAAGCAGTCCTCGGTCTTCTCGCGACCGTTGAAAGAGGTTGTGCTGCGGCCACGCTGGCGGGTGCCTGAGAGCATCATGGTTCACGAGCTGTGGCCAAGCCTGCGCAAGGGCGGCGGTCTCATGCGCAAGCACGGCCTGGAGATCACCAGCAAATCGGGAGAGCCGCGCGACTGGCGCGACATCGACTGGACCAGCCAGGACATCCGCAATTACCATGTCTGGCAGCCTCCGGGACCGAAGAGTTCGCTTGGCTTCGTCAAGTTCTCCTTCCCGAGCCAGCATACGATCTTCATGCATGACACGCCCGATAAGTGGATGTTCAACCGCGACCAGCGCACCTTGAGCCACGGCTGCCTGCGCGTGAACAACCCCATGCAGCTCACCGAGATCGTGCTTGGCTACGATCACGGATGGGATCGCGACAAGATCAAGCAGCTCATCGCTTCCGGTCCGCTCGACAACAAGGTTGAGATGGACAAGCACATTCCCATCCACGTCGCTTACTTCACAGCCTGGGCTGACGACGACGGCAAGGTGCGCCTTTTCAGCGACATCTACGGTCACGAGAAGCGCGTCACACAGGCGCTGGATGGTGACTGGAAGAAGATCGACAAGGGGCGCAATCATCTGCTGAAGCCCGTGCCGAGCTTTGGCAGCGATGCGATCGCTACTGGCGCCAGCTCATCCGCCCCCCACAAAGGCAAAAAGCCCGAAAGCGTCGCCGATATGATTGCCGACGCTCTGGGGCTTTGAGCGCAGCGACCGTGTTCCGCCCTGGCGTCCGCTTCTGGCAGAGTTCAGGTGCTAATAGCGGATCACCGGGGCAAGTCCCGTGGCGCCATCGGCCAGCACATGCGGCAATCGCTTGTCCGCCTCGGTAAACGCAATCTCGTCTGCCACGAGCTGATCGAGGGCCGGTTGGTCGGCCAGCAGCCGCAGGGCCACTTCCATGCGTCGCCGGTAGGTCCACCTGGAGCGGTGCGTTGGCGCTACCTGTCCGACCTGCGAGGAGATGAGCCGCAGGCGGCGCGAATGAAACGGTCCGCCGAGCCCGACCGCCACCTCCTTCTCGCCGTACCACGACAGCTCGACCACAGTTGCCTCCATGCCGGCACATCCGATCGCCGTCGCGAGCCCGGCGGCACTGGCGCTGGTGTGGAACACGACATCGGCATCGCCGGGGGCTGTGGCGGGTGCAGCGAACGACGCCCCCAGGGCTTCGACGATGTCGCGGCGTTCATCGGCCACGTCCACCACCGTTACGTCCGCCCCCGGAAAGCGGGCGGCGATCGCAGTCACCAGCAACCCGACGACGCCCGCGCCGACCACCACGATGCGGTCGCCGGCGGCGGTGCCCGCATCCCAGTGAGCGTTGAGTGCGGTTTCCATGTTGGCCGCCAGTGTCGCTCGCCGGGCTGGCACGCCGTCAGGCACTGGCACGAGCATTTCGACCGGGGCAATGAACATGTCCTGGTGTGGATGCAGGCAGAAGACCGTCCGCCCCAGGAGCCCGTCCGGCCCATCCTCTACAACCCCTGTCGCGCAATAGCCGTATTTCACGGGGAAAGGGAACGCGCCCTCTTGTAGAGGCGCCCGCATCCGTTGCCATTCGCTTTCCGGAATTCGCCCGTTGAGGATGAGGCGTTCCGTCCCGCGACTGATGCCGGAAAATACAGTACGAACGCGGGCCTCGTTGGGCTGCGGTGGGCGTAGGGGCGCCGCGCGCTGCTCCACGACGCCAGGTTTTGCGTACCAGAGCGCGCGGGCGACGTGCATCTTGCCGGTGGATCGGCGCGTCGTCATGCTGGAAACCTCCGCGAGGGGGAAACGGTCCGCCGGTTTCGGTTCGGGATCACATTGTCCATGAGCAACACGTTCAATTCATCGTCCTTGTCGTCCGGCGCCGCTGGCGCGGAGAGCATTACGTCACCCACCGGCCTTCAGGCAATCGCCACGCTGGCCTGGCGCCGCCGTCTGGTCATCGCGCTGAACGTGGTGACGTACCTCGTGCTGGCCGTGTTGGCTTTCCGGCTCGGCGCCTGGAATGGCTGGACCCTCGTCGATTCCCTCATGTTCGTCTGCTTCCTCCTCGGCACGCCCTGGGCGGTACTGGGGTTTTGGAATGCGATCATCGGACTGTGGCTGCTGCACGGTTCGAGAGACGCCATTGCCGAAGTTGCGCCCTATGCTGGCGCAGGCGACAATGCTACCCCGCTTGCCGTCAAGACCGCGATCCTCTTGACACTCCGCAACGAGGACCCCGGACGCGCTTTGAAGCGGATCGCGACCGTCAAGAAGAGTATCGACCGCACGGGCGAAGGCAACGCCTTCAGCTACTTCATCCTGAGCGACACGAACGATCCGGTCGTTGCCGAGGCGGAAGAGGCCGGCGTCGCGCGCTGGCGGGCCGAGACCGGGGCTGGCGAGCGCATCGTCTATCGCCGCCGCACCGACAACAAAGGGTTCAAGGCTGGCAACGTCCGCGATTTTTGCGAGCGCTGGGGCAAGGATTTCGAGCTGATGCTGCCGCTCGACGCCGATAGCCTCATGTCGGGCGACATCATCGTGCGCATGGCGCGCATGATGCAGGCTCACCCGAAGCTCGGCATACTGCAGTCGCTCGTCGTCGGAATGCCTTCGACGTCGGCATTCGCGCGCATCTTCCAGTTCGGTATGCGCCACGGTATGCGCTCCTACACGATGGGGCAGGCCTGGTGGACCGGTGACTGTGGCCCCTTCTGGGGACACAACGCCTTTGTGCGCATCAAGCCGTTCATGGAAGATTGCGACCTGCCGATGCTGCCCGGCAAGCCGCCGCTGGGCGGGCACGTGCTGTCTCATGATCAGGTCGAGGCGACCTTGATGCGCAAGGCGGGATACGAGGTGCGGGTGCTGCCCGTCGAGGGCGGTAGCTGGGAGGAGAACCCGCCCACCGTGCTCGATTTCGCCAAGCGTGACGTGCGCTGGTGCCAGGGCAACATGCAGTACGTGAAACTGCTCGACTATCCGGGTCTGCTGCCCATGAGCCGCTTTCAGCTTCTTTGGGCGATCCTCATGTTCGTCGGCATTCCCGCCTGGACGCTGATGATCGCGCTGCTCCCCTTCGCGGCGCTGCATGCACAATCCGCCCCGGACTTTCCGTCAACGCTCGCCGCCGGCCTCTACATTAGTTTTTTTGTCATGTACCTGATGCCGAAGATTGCCGGGCTCGCCGATGCCGTGTTGACCAAGGGCGGCATGGCAGCTTACGGCGGACCGCTTCGATTCTTCGCGAGCGCGCTCGTCGAACTCGTCTTCTCTTTCCTGCAAGGTGCCGTGTCCACGATCCGCACCTCGATCTTCATGATCGGCCTGTTGTTCGGAAAGTCGGTCATATGGGGCGGTCAGCAGCGCGATGCGACCGGCATCTCGTTTGCAACGGCTCTGGAGAACCTGTGGCCGCAAATGCTGTTCGGTCTCATTGTCTGCGGCGCGCTCTATGTCATCTCCCCAACGGTGCTCGTGTGGAGCTTGCCGCTGACAGCGGGTTATCTGCTGGCCATCCCGTTTGCAATGCTCACGGCCTCGCCGGCGCTGGGCCGCTGGATGAAGCGTGCCGGGCTGTGCGGGATTCCTGAGGACTTCGTAACGCCGCGAGAGATTGTAGCGCTACAGGCCACCGTGTGAGGCGATGATGAGCGCGCCGTACCGCAGTACCATTGATCGCCTGAAGGCTGACCCGCGTTTTTCTTCGCTCAAGCGTTCTCTGGACGTTTACTATGGCGATGCTGGCCGCGAAATCGCAATGGACGCACTCTACGGCCGCTTCGTAACGAAAAGCGCGTTGGCGTTCGACATCGGCGCGCACGTGGGCGATCGCATTGCCTCATTCCGTCGCCTCGGTGCGCGTGTCGTGGCCCTCGAACCGCAGCCTGACTGCTTTGATGTGCTTGATGTTCTCTACTGTTGTGATGGTGCGGTTAGGCTGCTGAACAGCGCCTGCGGTCCTGCGGCGGGCGAATTGACCCTTCATGTCAACTCGGCAAACCCCACGGTGACATCCGCATCGCCCGCTTTCATCAAGGCCGCTGATGGTGCAGGCGGCTGGGAAGGCCAGATCTGGGACCGGGACATCACCGTGCCCGTCACCACACTCGATGATCTCATTGCCCGTCATGGCATACCCGCCTTCATCAAGATCGACGTGGAGGGCTTCGAGGCCGACGTCCTCGCCGGGCTCTCGCAGCCGGTTGCCGCACTGTCATTCGAGTTCACGACGATCCAGCGTGACGTGGCCTATGATTGCCTCGACAGGCTTGCACAACTCGGCAACTTTGGGTTCGACATCGCCCTGGGCGAGAGCCAGCGCCTCACTTTCGGCCACGGGCTGACCGCCGAAGAGATGCGCCGGCATATCGAGGACCTGCCGCACGAAACGAATTCGGGAGACGTATATGCGGTTCTGGCCTGAAAGCACGTGCGCTTTGCAACTCGCGTTGGCTCTTGCCCTGGCATCTGCATGCCTTCCTGCATCGCGCGCGACGGCCGGCTCGCTCGGCGTTACTGTCGAGAACAAATCCGAGCCAGTGTTGTGTGCCGAGAAGGACAACGTCACTCTCACGCTCACTTCGCCCAAGGTGCAGCGTTTCCGCGTCGAGGCAGCCCATCCGAGCTATATCAACGCCATCGCTGCGGACAGCTTCGAGCCCGATTGGACCGCGTGCGACTTCAAGAGCGAGGCGCTGGCACCCGCGCGCCCGCCGCAGCGTCAGACGATCTACGAGGATATCGAATTGTGGGTCGTTGCTCACCGCTACGAGAGCTTCTGGCGCGACGCTGGCGCCCGCGTCGTCATCGGCGATAATGTGTATGAGGGTATCCACCTCCTCCAGGTCTGGGTTATCCGGCCAATGGGCGGCGAGGAGGTGATGGTGCTCTATCCACAGGACGGATACTGGCGCATGCGGCCCAAGGCGCCCGCCGGCCGCGCGCCCACTGCATTCGGATCGTCATTCCTGTTAGGCCCACTCGGCGAGGACAAGGGCCGCCCCGTCGTCGACATCGCCGAGGTTGATTTCGATCCGGGCGCACGCACCTTCACGCTGACCTTCAAGGACGGCAACCGCGCGCAAGTGGCCCTGGGTCCGCTCGACGAACAGCGGTATCGATTAGAGGTGACATTTGCCAGGCCGATTGCCGGCAAGCCGTTCGCCGCCATCCGCTCCATGTACGTCACGCGCTTCAACAACGACGTCGCGGACGTCGCCGTTCTGGACGAGGACAAGGCGGCCTGGTCCGAAAGCCCGGTGATGGAGTTCAAGGGCGCTGCCAATGCGACCGAGCTGTGGGCCGGCCGGAACACGCCCTCTCGCCACAACATGTCGTCACCCGACATCATCGTGAGGGATTTCCACGAGACCGGCACGACGCCGCCCGGCTGGCGTGATCCCTCTAAGCCGCCGCGTTGAGCGGATGACGCGTCACACCTTCACCAGCGCAGAAACGGCATCGCACCGACCGCAGTCGTCTCACCCGCCTCTTCGAACAAACGCGTCAGCGCGGCCGGATTGATCTCGTCGCCCGTCATGACTGTGGGCCGGTGGATGCCGCAGGCTATGAACAGGGCATCGACGCCGAAGTTCCGCGCGCCCTCGAGATCGGTACGCATCGCATCACCGATCACCAGAATGCGGTGATGGTCGACATGGCGTCCCCGGATTCGCTCGGCAGTCTCGTGTGCGGCGCGATAGGCGGTCGCATGCGGCTTTCCGGCCCAGAAAACCGGCCCGCCCATCTCCTCGTAAAGGTCAGCAATGGCGCCGGCGCAGAGGTAGTGCCTGCCGCCCACGTCCACCACGAGATCGGGATTGGCGCACACGAAGGGCAGCTTGCGTGACAGCGCCACCGCGAGCCGTTGGCGATAGTTCTCTGCCGTCTCGTTGATGTCGTCGTCAAGACCGCTGCACAGTATGCCATCGGCCTCCGCGATGGGGGCGGACGACCAGTGAAGGTTATTGAACAGAGCCGCGTCACGTTCCACTGGTCCGATCCAGTGCAGCCGTTCGTAGCCTTGCGCGTCGATGTGCGAAAGGGCGATGTCGCCCGACGAGACGATGCAATCCCAGGCGCCACGCGGAACCTTCTTGTCCGCCAGCATCTCTGCCACGCGCGCGTTGGGAACCGGTGCGTTGGAAACGAGGATCACGGTGCCGCCGTTCGCCCGGAAGCGCTCCAGCGCGTCGGTGGCGTACGCATATGCGGTGATACCATCGTGCAGCACGCCCCACACATCCGAGAACAGCACGTCATAGCGTGCGAGCAGGGAACGTCCGTGCTGAAAGATCGGCGGTGCAGCAGGTTTACCCTGAGGACTGTTTTTCATATCCATGCGCTGGGGATCGCCTTCATTGCTGTTGGATGCGCGCACAAGGCCCAGGCGCACATATCTTCTTGCCAAACACTACACTAGCCCTTCCGCGCCGGCTGCAATTTGATCGCGCGCACGATGCGGCAAAGCTTTTCAAACGAGGCCGCAGCCGCAAAGCCGACCATCTCATGCACCTGAGCGCAAATTGGTCCGCAGTTCGTCCGGTCCGGATCCGTGCAACGGCCTAAATAGCGTTCGTCGGTATACCGAAATGCACGAAGGTTCACCGCCTGCGCAAGTGCCATTTCGCAGCAGCAATCGTATTTCACAGCATTAACAATAAATTATTGCCGATGACTGGTGGGATGAAGTGGCAGATGGCCGCGATCTACCGGCTCTTCGAAGACAAGCCGGAGCTGGCGCGCTGGCCCATGCAGTCGAAAGCAGCCGCAAGGGCTCAATTGCACGAGGAACCCAAAACCGGCAGCGACGTCATCACGTCGCCGACAACCAGAACGCCATTCCTGAGGTCGGGCGATGAGATGATTTGATATGCGCGAGTTGTCACGGGCTCGGGTTGTCGCTCGATGGACGCGCTGACCGAGGGCCGATCGAAACCCCTTGCTATTGACGCACCGAACGCATTCGGGGGAACTTCAATCTCATCATTTGCCCCACTCGGCATAGCCAATTTGCACGTATCCGCCCACTATGATTGCAGCCGCCCGTCATCAGATAGCGACATATCATGGATAGGCCAGCGCTACCGCCGCCAGAAAGCTCTGCCTTGTTTCTGGATTTTGATGGGACGCTGGTGGAGATCGCCGGGCATCCGGAAGCCGTCGTTATGAGCGGCGATATGGTTGCGACGCTGGCACGCCTGATCGCGCGGATGGATGGCGCATTTGCGATCGTTACAGGACGTGACATCGCTGCGATCGATAGGTTTCTCGCGCCGCTCATTGTTCCCGTCGCAGGAATCCACGGACTTACGCGCCGCGATTCGTCCCGTCGCCTTCATCCCCCGCCTTCGGGGACCGAGCCGTTTATCGCGGAGGCTTGGCAGCAGCTCAGTTCTCTTGCCGTGCGAGAGGACGGACTCTTTATTGAGCGAAAAACGGCAGGCATCGCGCTTCACTACAGACAAAGACCCGATTTGGAGCAGGAGTGCGTAGCGAGCATGGAAGCAATCGCCGACCGCTACCCAGGAATCGAGGTGAAGCGGGGAAAGATGGTCGTCGAGGCGAAGCCCGGCCACATGCATAAAGGTACGGCCATCATGGACTTCATGGCCGAAGCTCCATTCCTTGGGCGACGGCCAATCTTCGCCGGCGACGACGTCACGGACGAGGATGCCTTTCGTGTCGTCAATGAGCTGAACGGCATCACCATAAAGATCGGTGAGGGTCCGACGCAAGCGCGTTACCGACTGCCATCGACGACTGCCCTGCATGCGTGGCTTGCGTGTCTGCTCAACGCATCAGGCGAACAGGAGGAGTTGTGAGCACGCTAAATCTAGGCCTTATCGGCAACTGCAATATCAGCGCGCTCGTTGATGAGCGTGCCCGGATTGTTTGGAGTTGCCTGCCTCGATTTGATGGCGACCCGGTGTTTCATGCTCTGTTGGGGGCACCCGCGGAAGCTCCCGAAGATGGTGTGTTCGCGATCGACCTCGAGGGCCTTCAGGAGACGTCGCACAGCTACGTTCCCAATACCGCGATACTCAAGACTGTGTTGCACGGTCGTGCAGGTTCGATCGAGGTGACGGATTTCTCACCGCGCTTCAAATGGCGTGAACGTTCGTTCCGGCCACAGATGCTGGTGCGGCGGATCAAGCCGGTTTCCGGCAGTCCACGAATAAAAATTCGCATTCGACCGCGCTACCACTACGGCACGTTGAGGCCAACGCTGACATTTGGTTCCAATCACATTCGATATTGCGGCGATGGTCAGACGCTGCGACTGACGACGGATGCGCCTATCGATTATCTCATGAGCGAGGCGTCATTCCTGCTCGATGACGAGATCAACCTGATCCTGGGGCCCGATGAGACTCTCGCCGACGGGGTAGAGCAGACGGGGAGAACGTTCGAGGAGAGAACGTCTGCTTACTGGAAATCATGGTCGCATCGCCTGGCGCTGCCGTTCGAATGGCAGGATGCCGTTGCACGTGCTGCGATCACCCTGAAGCTGTGCAGCTATGAGCCGACAGGTGCGGTTGTCGCCGCGATGACGACAAGCATTCCCGAGGCGCCGGGGTCGGGGCGAAACTGGGATTACCGCTTCTGTTGGGTGCGCGATGCATTCTTCGTCGTTCGTGCTCTCAACAGCCTGGCGGCGGTCCGCACGATGGAAAACTATGTGCGGTGGATCATGAATGTCGTGGCTGCCTCACGCGGCGGGCGGATACAACCGGTCTACGGCATCGGTTTGGAACATGACCTTACCGAGCGCCTCGCCGGCAAGTTGCCCGGCTATCGAGGGATGGGGCCTGTACGGATCGGCAACCAGGCATTTGAGCACGACCAGCACGATACCTACGGCAATATCATACTGGGGGCATCGCAAGCCTTCTTCGACAAGCGGCTTTTCATGTCGGTCGGGCGAACAGAGTTCGAGCGGCTCGAAGCGGTTGGTGAGCAGGCTTTCAATTTGCATGACAAGCCGGACGCAGGCTTATGGGAATTGCGCTCGCGTGCGCGCGTTCATACCTCCTCCAGTGTGATGTGCTGGGCGGGATGTGACCGATTGGCAAAAATTGCCGTTCATCTCGGTCTGTCGGAGCGCGCCCGCTTCTGGCAGGCGCGCGCTGACAAGATCCGCAGCGTGATCTTTGAGCGCGCATGGAACGAAAAGCGCGGCGCATTCGTTGAAAGTTTCGGTGGCGAGACACTTGACGCAAGCGCGCTACTGATGGGCGAGGTCGGCTTCATACCACCGCAGGATCCGCGGTTCGTGTCCACCGTAAAAAGACTCGAGGAGGTCTTGGCCCGCGGCCCCTTCATGCTGCGCTATGAGGAGGCAGACGACTTCGGCGTGCCAGAGACGGGATTCAATATCTGTGCTTTCTGGCGAGTTGATGCATTGGCACGTATCGGGCGCCGCGCTGAGGCGCGCGAGATATTCAATGATCTTCTTGCCGCGCGCAATCCTCTGGGATTGATGTCGGAAGACACCGATTTCAACGACCGCGGCGCCTGGGGCAATTTCCCTCAGACCTATTCGATGGTGGGGGTGATCAATGGCGCCATGCGTCTTTCGAAGTCCTGGGAGGACGGCACATGAGTCGCCTCGTCATCGTGTCGAACCGTGTTGCGGACCTTGAAAAGACGATTCAATGTGGCGGCCTTGCTGTGGCACTCGGAGATGCCTTGAGGGAAGCTCAGGGCATCTGGTTTGGCTGGGACGGCCGCATCGCCGACGACAGGACGCCGCTTGGCGTTGATATCCGGCAGCACGGCGGTGTGCAAACCGCGACGGTGCCGCTGACCGGTACAGAGTATGACCAATACTATGTCGGTTTCTCCAACAATATCCTCTGGCCGGCATTCCACTATAGGCTCGATCTCGTCCAGATGGATCCTGGTTATGTCGAGGGATATCGACGTGTGAATCGCCGGATGGCTGCAGCGCTTCTGGGGCTCCTCCAGCCGGATGATCTGATATGGGTGCATGACTATCATCTCATGCCGCTGGCTTCGGAGCTTCGTGCGCTCAATGTACGCCAGAACATCGGCTTTTTTCAGCACATCCCGTTTCCCTCCCCCGATATCTTTGTTGCAGTTCCCGAGCATGAGTGGTTGGCGCGCGCCCTCTTTTCATATGATGTGGTCGGCTTTCAGACTCATGCCGACAAATCCAATTTCTTCCGCTATGTCACCGAGCATCTCGGCGGCGAGGCGATAGGAGCTGGTCGGGTGAAGGCGTTCGGGCGAACGGTTGTCGTCGATGCATTCCCGATCGGCATCGATGTCGACGCCTTCTATGCAATGGCTCATACGCGAGAGGCTGATGAGCAGATCGAGCGTCTGCAACGCAGAAGCATTTCAAGCGTGCAGATTGTCGGTGTCGATCGTCTTGACTACACCAAGGGTCTGCCGGACCGCCTTCGCGCATTCCGGCGTCTGCTGGAGCTCTATCCGGAAAACCGAAAGACCGTCACGCTGATGCAGATCGCGCCGGCGACTCGCGAGGACGTCGCGGCATACGCCGACATTCGCCAAGAGCTGGAAGGCTTGTCGGGCGCCATTAACGGCGAGTTTGGAGATTTCGACTGGACACCGGTGCGTTATATTCATCGGCCAATTCCGCGCAATACGCTCGCAGCGCTATTTCGCGGCAGCCAGGTGGGGCTGGTCACACCGCTGCGCGATGGAATGAATCTCGTCGCCAAGGAATATATTGCCGCGCAGGACGTGGACAATCCCGGCGTCCTTGTTCTGTCGCGTTTCGCCGGCGCGGCCGAGGAGATGGATGAGGCGGTGATCGTCAATCCCTACGACACGGAGGAGGTTGCGGTTGCTCTGCAGCGGGCTTTGCGGATGCGGCTGGATGAGCGCAAGGTGCGTTACGCAGCGTTGATCCGACGTATCCGGAAGCATGATGTTTCGCGCTGGCGGGACTCGTTTCTCAAGGCACTTCGCCAGAGCGGGGAGACGCTGCGGTGAGCGGTCCCCTCCTGCTTGCCGATGTCGGCGGCACGAATGTGCGGTTCGCCATGTCGCGCCATGCCGGTCAGATCGAGAACGTATGTGCGTATGCAGCCAGTAGTTATCCGCAGTTCTCCGACGCGCTTGGCGCATATCTAGCGGAGGTGACTGTTCGTGGATGCAGCCTTGCGGGGGTGCGCATTGCTGCGGCGGGTCCGGTAGAACAAGGTTTCGTAGATCTGACCAACTTGCCATGGCGCATCGAGGTCGCCGCGATCGAGAAGCAGGTTGCGGCGCCGGTCCGCCTTCTCAACGACTTGGAGGCCGTTGCCGCCTTTCTGCCCTACGTTCGCGACCGTGATGTGACGTCCATTGGCGCAGATTGGCGCATAGGGCCGCCCGCAACACGTCTGGCGATCAACATCGGTACCGGATTTGGTGCGGCAACGGCTCATCACATCGATCCTGGCGGCTGGGCGATAACGGCGAGTGAGGCGGGTCATATGACGCTGGGTCCGGGCGCGTTTTCCTGTTGGCGGGACGATGCGGAACTGCGTCATGCGGTGGAAGATTTTCTCTCGGGGCCCAGCCTGGTCGCATGGTACCGTCGCCGGCTTGGCAATGCTGGCGGCGAGGCGGCGTCCGCAGCTCAAGTTTTTGCGCAGGCTTCATCAAATCCACGGGTAGCGAAGCTGGTTGATGATTTCACGCAAGCGCTCGGATGTGTCGCGGGCAATCTCGCTCTGGCATATGCAGCGTGGGGCGGTGTCTTCCTCTGTGGCAGTGTCGTCAATGGTTGGAAGGCAGCAGCGGATGCAGCGGCATTTCGTGCTGCTTTTTGTGACAAGGGTAAAATGAGGCACCGCATGACTGCCGTACCGACATGGCAACTGGTCGTGCCCAATCCTGCGTTGTTGGGGTTGAGCTACACAGCTTAGGTCCGACGTGTTTCAATCAAAACCCGACCTGCTCAAGAGCATTTTTAGCTGAAGTGCAGCGGTTCAGCTGAAAAACATGCTCGAAACAAGATGCTGGATTGCGTTCATGTTTTCATCAAACATGAACGCGATCTAGGCGCACCTGCAAATGAACGTACCATTCAGCCGATTGGCTCCAGCCGAGCCGCGGTCCGCTTATAGGCTGGTGTGTGCGATGCAGGATCGAACTTTGTGCCGACCAGACGGTTGGCCGGAGCCTCGCCGAAATGGAAGGGGTAGAAGATCGCACCTTCCAGCGTTTTGTCCGTGACCCGCACCTTGACCTCCACCGAACCGCGCTTTGTCACGATGCGGCCGCGACCGCCGTCCGAGAGGCCATAGCGGCGCGCGTCTTCGGGATGCACCTCGACCTCACCTTCCGGCCGCATATGATTGAGTCCGCGCGAGCGGCGCGTCATCGTCCCCGTATGGTAGTGCTCCAGTAGCCGCCCGGTATTGAGGTTCAAGGGATAAGCGTCATCCACCTGATCAGCCTCGGTGTCGTTTTGATGCAGGACCGAGAACGTTGCTTTACCTGTGGGCGTCGGGAAAATTTCGGCATAGAGGAACCGTGTCCCCGGGTGGTCGGCGTCGAGACAGGGCCATTGCAGCCCACCATCGCCAAGCCGTTCGTGGAGCATGCCGGCATAACTCGGGACGAGCGACGCGATCTCTTCCATGATCTGCGCTGTTGATACATAGCTCATTGCGTAGCCCATCGCTGTCGATAGGTCGCACACCACCTGCCAGTCAGGTCGCGCTTCGCCAGGCGGCGGAAGGGCAGGGCGCAGCAGCTGAACGCGCCGCTCCGTATTGGTGAAAGTACCATCCTTTTCTGCAAAGCTCGCGACCGGGAGCACGACGTCCGCCAGCGCGGCTGTCTCCGACAGGAACAGATCCTGCACCACCAGTAGTTCGAGTTTTCGAAGTCCCTGCTCGACCTCGTCGATATCAGGGCTCGACCCCATCGGGTTTTCACCCATGATGTACATGGCCTTGATGTCACCATGCACCGCGCCTTCCTCGAGCTGCACGACCGTCTTGAACGTGTTGTCGGGCAGCGAAACGCGCCACGCTTTCTCGAACTTGGCGCGATCTTTCGGGTCTGTGATCGAGTGATACCCCGGCAGTGCGTTGTGCTGGCCCTGCATATCGGATGCGCCCTGCACGTTGGACTGCCCGCGCAGCGGGATGAAGCCGGTGCCGGGCTTGCCCACATGCCCGGTCAACAGCGACAGATTGGCCATCGCGAGGGCTCCGTCGACACCGGTCAGATGCTGCGTCACGCCCATGCCCCACAAAAGCATGCCACGCTCGGCCTTGCCGTAGATCAATGCCGCCTGCCGTATACGGTCTGCCGGCACGCCCGTCAGCGCTTCGACTGCTTCGGGGGTGTAATCTCTGAGGTTGTCGCGAAATGCCTCCCAGTTCTCCGTGCGCGCCGCGATGAAGGCTTCGTTCGCCAGTCCCTCCGCGATGATGACGTGCGCGATGGCGTTGAGGACCGCAACGTTGGTGCCGGGTTTGGGCCTCAACCACACGTCGGCGTGGTTCACCATCTCGATCCGCCGCGGATCGACGACGACGATCTTCGCCCCTGACTCGTACTTGGCCTTCATCACCTGACTTGAGATGACCGGATGCGTCTCGGTGGTGTTGGAGCCGACAATGATGAATGCGGACGCCATGCGCACGTCGGGCGAAGAGGCGGAAGGTGCGCTTGAGCCCACCGCGTTCTTCAGTGCTACGGCGGAGGCCATATGGCAGAGCCGTGCACAGTGGTCGATATTGTTGGTGCCGAAGGCGCAGCGGATCAGTTTCTGGAATACGTAGTTGTCCTCGTTCGTAGCGCGCGAGGACGTAATGCCAGCAAGTGCGTGGGGTCCATACGTCGCCTTCACCGCGTTGAAGCGGCTCGCCGCGAACGAAATCGCCTCCTCCCAGCTTGCCTCTTCGAGCGGGCTGTTTTTGCCGCCGCGGCGGATCAACGGCTTCGTCAGCCTGTCTGGATGGTGAATGAAATCCATGCCGAAACGGCCCTTGACGCACAGGTTTCCGGCATTGGCGTCCGAAGCGTGTGAGGGCTTCACCGCAACAATGCGGTCATTCTCGGTTTCCAGTTCGATGGCGCATCCAACGCCGCAGTAGCCGCAGACGGTCGTCGTCGTCTTGCGCAGGTTCCTGGGAAGGCGACCTTTGTCGGTGAGATCCTTCAGGGCGCCGGTCGGGCAGACGCCAACGCACTGGCCGCAATTGTTGCATTCGGTGTCGCGGAAGTCGGCTGTCCCACTGACGAGGGCGGGATAGCCCTCGTCGTCGATCGTGTAAACGTGGCGGTGCTGCACCTCGTTGCAGATACGCACGCACTGCTCACACTTGATGCATTTGGCATGGTCGAGCTGGAAGAACGGCCAGGAGACCAGCGGCTGCAGCGCGTTTTCGGCGCGAATACCCCTCGCAAACTCGTTCATGGCCTCCACCCCTCCTTGCCGCGATAGACCTTGGTGCCTGCGCCGAACTCGAGTGAAAGCTTTTGCAGCGTGCACGAGCCGCGCGCCTGACAGACGCAAAGGAGACAGCGGCCCGCCTCGGTCAACGCAACGTCCTCGCCAAAACCCAGCTCCACTTCGGCGAAAGCGCCCTCGTTGTCATGGCTGCCGATATGCGCGGATGAGCGAAATGCACCGACGCGGGTCTTACCGTCGATGACCGGCATTTGCGCCAGCCGCGCGGCCGATTTCGCCGCAGCCCCGATGTCGAAGAACTTCGGGGTCTCTCGCCAGATGGTGGCGGCAATGCGTTTGCTGTCGCCACCCTTCAGATAGGCGTCGATGGCATAGGCGCCTTTGCGGCCGGCCGCGACGCCTTCGACCACCGTCGCAGCCCCGGTCGCGCAGTCGCCGCCTGCGAACACACCCGGCACGTTGGTCATCATCGTCTTTTCGTCGATGACGATGTGTCCCCACCTGTTGACCTCAAGGTGGCTCTCGTTCAGCGCGGCGCTATCGACGTCCTGGCCGATTGCCATCAAGATGGTGTCGGCCGGTGTGAAGTACTCCGAGCCAGTGACGGCTACCGGGCGCCGTCGGCCACTGGCATCGGGCTCGCCGAGTTCCATGCGTTGCGCCAGGATGCCGATTGCCCTGCCGTTCTCGACGACGATCGAATGTGGCGCCGAAAGGAAGTCGAACTTGATGCCCTCCACGTCGCACTCGTGCACTTCGTGTTCGGCTGCCGTCATTTCCTTTCTGGTGCGGCGGTACATCATCGTTACGTCGCTTGCGCCCTCGCGGCGTGCGGTGCGAACCGCGTCCGCTGCGGTGAACCCGCCACCGACGACAATCACCCGCCTGCCCAGGTCCACCCGCTCGCCCCAGTTGACGCGGGCAAGAAACGCCACGGCCGGCATCACGCCCGGCGCATCCTCGCCAGGGATGCCGGCGGTCTTGCCGACCATGGCACCGAAGGACATGAAGATGGCGTCAAAACCCTGCGCCTTCAGATCGTCGATCTGGTAGTCGCGACCCAATCGCTGGTTGCACGTGAGTTCGACACCGAGCGACAGGATGTCGTTGATCTCTTGATCGAGCACGTGGTTGGGCAGGCGGTAGGAGGGGATGCCGAATCGCAGCGTGCCGCCCGGTTCCTTCTCGGCCTCCAGAATTCTAACAGCATGCCCTTCAAGCGCCAGATAGTAGGCAGCCGACAGACCCGCCGGTCCGGCGCCGATAACGGCGACGCGCTTGCCCGTGGCCGGCTTCGGCTCGGGCTGCGTTGGCCGGCCCGTCTTGGCCGCCTCGTCAGCCGCAAAACGCTTCAATGCGCAAATAGCCACCGCTTCGCCGTCGATCTGCTTCCTCCGGCAGGGATCTTCGCACGGCCGCGGGCAGACGCGCCCGAGGATGCCCGGCAGCGGTAGCATTTCTTTGATGAGAGCGGTGGCTTCGACATATTTGCGCTGTGTGATGAGCTCGATATAGCCGGCAATGTCGATGCCGGCCGGGCACGCCGCCTGGCAAGGCGGCTGGCAATACGCATTGTGGTCGGACAGGTAGGCGTTGAGGCGTAGCTGCCGCTGCGCCAAGAGAGCTTGTGAGTGCGTCGTGATGTCGAGTCCGGGCCGCGCCATTTCGGTGCAGGCCTTGACGAAGCCGTCGCGACCTTCGATCTCGACGGTGCAGATTTCGCAGGCGCCCGTCGGCTTGATGCGGGTATCGGCGCACATGGCTGGGATGGCGATGCCGGCGCGTTTGGCGGCGGTGAAGATCGTGTCGCCGTCTCTGACCTCGACAATCGCACCGTCGATCGTGATGCTTCGCTCCGCTTCCACGGTGCCGCAACCGCTGTGCTTCCGGCTGTCGATGTAGCTCATCGTTCCACCACCTGAAATGAGTGCGCCCGGCTCGATCCTTCGTTGACGTCTGGTTCGGCGATGCAGGTTCGGCCATGAGGTTGCACAAGATTCCCGGAAAGCCGGCGACGTATTTTCTTTGCATCGGCAAAAGAAACACTTTGCCTTCTGCAGTTTTGTTTTGTGCGTTCAGGGATTGGCGCGAAATGGCGGAAAATTTCGAAAGATGACGTTGCCGCAACGACTTCGCAGCATGCACCTGGCGGATTTCATCGGTGTCTGGGCGGCCGTCGCCATCACGCGTGCCGACCCGATTGCGAAACGGTGGCGCGATTTTCGGAACTGCTGCGCGACGAGCTGTCGCAGCATTTTTGCTGACGGCAGGGCAGGTCAGCCCGTTGCCGAGGAGCACATCGAGGCGTCGGCGCCTGCTTGGGGTACGACAACAATCTTGCGTCAGCGTCGCTAGTCAGTCTCAGTCTCATATGAGACTTTTTATGCGGTTGATTGGTTCTACTGATGTTCTTTTTCGTTGCCAGTAACGTATTGATTTTATTGGTGCCGGCTGAGGGACTCGAACCCCCGACCCCCTGATTACAAATCAGGTGCACTACCAACTGTGCTAAGCCGGCATTCCGGGTCTGGGGTGACCCGCCGCGGTGGCGCCATGCGCTACCATGGGCAAACGCGCCCTTCTTAGCCGGTTCGCGTCCCGCACGCCAACCCCTTGTTCGTTCACCGCTCACGTATATCGGTGGATCTGGGGCAGCGCGCCGCGCACGACATTCCGACATCTAGAATTGGCCGCTTGTGTGCAACCTGAAGATACGCGCGTGGCCTTGTTGTCGCCGCTGCCATATCGCAACGCTTGTTGGCGTGGCAATGTCCAAGTGGCCCAGAGATTGCAAGAAAAAATACTCAAGACTGTTCCGATATGGGACAATTGGGCGGTGGCCTGATGGTTGCTCTGAGAAATGAGGCCGTCGCGCCCCACGTCAGGTCTGCAATTTAGAGGAACGTTAGCCAATTTCTGCCATGAACTGGGAAAGTCTGTGTTCGACCAGCATTTGGGAGCTGTTTCAAATCATGCGTATCAAGAGCACCCTTGCGGCGTTGACGGTTCTGTCCGCCATCCTCGTTGCGTTGCCGTGGCCGGCCTCCGCCGGCGTCCGTCACGATCGTGACGGCTGGGGACGCGAGCACGTCGCCACACACCGCGTTAACGCGCCGCGCTACAGCCATCGCTATTACGGCAATAACCTGAGCGATCCCTATCACTATCGCTACGTCCAACCGCGCTATTACCCGGTCTATAATTCTGGCTATTGGGTGCCGGCACGGCACTATCGCAAGGCGCGCAAGCACTACGTGCTGCCGCACTACTACAAGGCTTGGGGCTATCCTAAGCACTGCAAGCGTGATCGGGACTGCTATCCCTACCGCCATCACCACCGCCATCACCGTCACCACCGCTGAGTGGCAGGTTCGGTGAGCGGGCTTCAAGTGCAACGTTATTGAGCGGCCGCCGGTCTTGCGCCGGTGGCCGATCTGCATTTGAGAATAGCCGTTCAATCTCTCCGGCCGCGGCTCGGCGCCGGTTCGGCACTCCTGGGATCGAATAGTGATCGAGGTCACGGTTGCAGCGCGCCGTCGTGTTATCCATATCAAGGATGACGTTACGATGTGCCGCGCTCTCCGGTCTCCAGCAAGCGGCGAAGCGGAGTGTGAAGGGTCCGATGCCAAACCGTCATTTCCCGCGCACGATTCCGGGCGATCCCCATCCCCCGAGCCTGCTCACGTTTCTTGGGTTGCATTGCGCGATGGGAGTGGCCGTTGGGATCGTACTGGCGGCAATCGTGGTGCTGACCGATCTCGGCGGCATGAAGCAGCTGTTAACCGAAAGCTCCGAGCCGTTCATTCCGATGTTCGTGCTGTTCGCTATGTTCTCCCTGACCTTCGGTGCATTGAAGATGGGCATGGCGATCATGTCTCTGCCGCTGGAAGTGCCTGACGACGGCGCCGATGACGGCGAATATCACGAGCCCCCAGAGCCTCGACAGCCGAGGGATTGAGCCAGCCGCCCGCGGCAATCAAAATATGTTTTGTAGAAGCGTGCAGCGGTTCAGCGTGAAGTGAACAACATGCTCAATCGATAGATCTGCGTCGTAAGCGGTTGCTGTAGCTGGCGCAGCTCAGCGGTGCACTCGCCGCCGCATCGATGACAAATGCAGCGCTATGGCCGCTGCGTTCGACACGTTCAGGCTGGCGAGCGTCTGCGACGTGCCGATACGGCAGATGGCGGAGCAGGTTTCGCGCGTCAGTTGCCGAAGTCCTTTGCCCTCCGCACCCAGCACGAACGCGACCGCTCCAGAAAGCGGTGCATCCTCCAACAGCGTCTCGCCTTCGCCGTCGAGCCCGATGACATGGACGCCGGCCGATTTGAGCTCGTCGATGGTTCGAGCGAGGTTTTGTACGAGCGCAACTGGAACGAGTTCGAGCGCACCTGACGCCGATTTTGCGAGGGTACCGTTGAGGGGCGGCGAGTGCCGCCGTGTCGTAACAAGCCCTGCCGCTCCAAAGACCGCTGCCGACCGCAGAATGGCGCCGACGTTGTGCGGGTCCGTCACCTGGTCGAGAATCACGAGTGGGCCGCCGTCCTGCGCGCCGGCGCGAGCTACAAGTTGAGCGAGATCGGGCTCTTCCAGAGGCTCCGTTTCGATCGCGACACCTTGGTGCACCGTGTCGGGGCCGAGCAACCGGTCGAGATCCTTGGGCCGAACGCGCTCCACCTTGAGCCCGCGTTTGGCGATTGCCGCGGCAAGCCTGTTTTCAGCGTTCTCCGTTGCCAGGATGCGCCCGATGCAGCGGCCGGGATTGTCGAGCGCTGCCATCACCGCATGAACGCCGAACAGCATCAACCGGTCGTCTGTCGTCGGCTCCATGCGCTGGGCCGAACCTGCACCCGGGCGGCCGCGTCCCTGCCGTGTCGGATGACGGGATCGGTCCTTGCTGGGTTTGAAGGCACGAGGCTTGCCGGAAGGGGCGGACATGTGGAACCTTTTCGCAGGCGCGGCCGGTTGCAAGGCCCGGAAGCGGCGGATCTGGTGGATCGGGAGAGCGTTGCCATACGGCAATCTGGCGCCCGGCTGCAAGTGATGCCGCGCCTCGCAGCCTTCCCAGGGGCCTGCCCGAGCCGGTCGCGGGCCGATTGCAGACCGAATGGGGATTGACAGCCGGGCTGCCCGTTAGCATAAGACGGTGCTTGCCCCGCGGCGACACTCGCGGGGCTATTTCGTTTGGGTTCTGAGACTTTTCGGCCCGCGCGTCCTGGTTTCTGGAGGGGTGCCCGAGTGGCTAAAGGGGACGGACTGTAAATCCGTTGGCTATGCCTACGCTGGTTCGAATCCAGCCCCCTCCACCAGACCGGGCGAGCATGCCGACAAGCGGTTGCCTTGCCGCCGCGCGGTGGCTGACCGGTAGCGGAATTTCCAAGCGAACAAGCGGGTGTAGCTCAATGGTAGAGCAGCAGCCTTCCAAGCTGAATACGTGGGTTCGATTCCCATCACCCGCTCCAATTTTTCTCAGTTTGTCCATACCGGATACATGGGTGACGCTTCGTTCCGGAGACTGGATGGCAATCGCGTGCCGAACCGGTTGTCGAGGGATTGATAGCAACAGCGTTCAATTGTTACGCCCGCTGATTGACGATTTCGATCGTCCACCTAGATCGCGTTCCTGTTCGACGGAAACATGAACGCAACCCAGCACCTTGTTTCGAGCATGTTTTTCACGCTGAACCGCTGCACACTTCAGCTAAACATGCTTTAAGCTGTTCGTTCTCTTTTTGCGAGGGGAGCGATTTAACGGCGAAGGGGAGGCCAAAATGCGAGATGATGCACTGTCGGCGTGGGGTCCCAGACTTCTGAGCGTCCTGCGCGCGGTCGCGGGGTTCATCTTTCTGCTTCACGGCGCGCAAAAGCTGATCGGCTATCCACCTACGGAGAAGGTTGTGCAGGCCATGAGCCTGCCGTGGTTCGCCGGTGTGATCGAATTGGTCGGCGGCGCGCTCATCTTCATCGGGCTCTTTACCCGCCCGGCGGCATTCATCGCCTCCGGCACGATGGCCTTTGGCTATTGGATTGCCCACGCTCCGCGCGACCTGTTCCCCGTCAACAATGGCGGCGATGCTGCCATCCTTTATTGTTTCGTTTTTCTCTATCTGGTCGCTGCCGGGCCCGGCCCATGGAGTTTGGACGCCGTCCGTTCACGGCGGACCTAGAGCATGTTTAGCTGAAGTGTGCAGCGGTTCAGCGTGAAAATATGCTCGAAACAAGGTGCTGGGTTGCGTTCATGTTTCCGTCGAACAGGAACGCGATCTAGGCGCTTGGCTTCAGCCGTCGCGGACCGTTCCCCGCGCCCCCGGCGACAGCTGCGGGCGAAATGATGGTTGTGTCCTGACAAGGCATGCTTGGAAGGCGCTCGTCGGCGTGCGTCAGCATCCCCGCTGGCGCACATTTCACCCTTGAAGATCGCCCCCCAAACCCTTAGAGACACGGGCGCAACGTGCGCGTCGGTCCGCCCCGGGCGGGCCTTGGCGGCGCATCGCTCCCGCTACCTCAAGGAAACGACATATGGCTAAGGCAAAATTCGAGCGGACGAAGCCGCACTGCAACATCGGCACGATTGGTCACGTTGACCACGGCAAGACGTCATTGACGGCTGCGATCACGAAGGTTCTTGCGGAGACTGGAAAGGCTCAGTTTTCGGCCTACGACCAGATTGACAAGGCTCCTGAGGAGCGCGAGCGCGGCATCACGATCTCGACGGCGCACGTCGAGTACGAGACGGACAAGCGCCACTATGCACACGTCGACTGCCCCGGTCACGCGGACTACGTGAAGAACATGATCACGGGTGCCGCGCAGATGGACGGCGCGATCCTTGTTGTGTCTGCGGCGGACGGCCCGATGCCGCAGACGCGCGAGCACATTCTTCTGGCGCGCCAGGTTGGCGTTCCCGCGCTTGTGGTGTTCCTGAACAAGGTCGACATGGTCGACGATCCCGAGCTTCTGGAGCTTGTTGAGATGGAAGTTCGCGAGCTTCTGTCGAGCTATCAGTTCCCTGGCGACGACATTCCGATTGTGAAGGGTTCTGCGCTTTGCGCGCTCGAGGACAAGCAGCCTGAGATCGGTCATGACGCGATCCTGAAGCTGATGGATGCAGTTGACGACTATATCCCTCAGCCAGACCGTCCCAAGGACCAGCCGTTCCTGATGCCGATCGAGGATGTGTTCTCGATCTCTGGCCGCGGCACGGTTGTGACGGGGCGCATTGAGCGCGGTGTGGTGAAGGTCGGCGAGGAAGTCGAGATCGTCGGCATCCGCGACACGACGAAGACGACGGTTACGGGCGTCGAGATGTTCCGCAAGTTGCTGGACCAGGGCGAGGCAGGCGACAACGTCGGTTGTCTTCTGCGCGGCGTCGACCGCGAGGGCGTCGAGCGCGGTCAGGTTCTGTGCAAGCCCGGTTCGATCAAGCCGCACAAGAGGTTCACGGCAGAAGCCTACATCCTGACGAAGGAGGAGGGCGGTCGCCACACGCCGTTCTTCACCAACTATCGTCCGCAGTTTTACTTCCGCACGACGGACGTGACGGGCGTGGTGACGCTGCCTGAGGGGACGGAGATGGTGATGCCGGGCGACAACGTGTCGATGTCGGTCGAGCTGATCACGCCGATTGCGATGGAGGAGAAGCTTCGCTTCGCCATCCGCGAGGGCGGCCGTACCGTCGGCGCCGGCGTCGTCGCGAAGATCGAGGAATAAGGGATTTCCCTTGCGACTTGCTCGACGCTAAAGGCGCCGACAAAACTCAAATGCTTGAAGTGGGGCAAGCCCCACTTCAGATCGGCGCCGGCGTCGTCGCGAAGATCGAGGAATAAGGGCTGGGGCTCTTTTTTCCGCTGATCTCGGCGCCAGCGTTTGGTCGGCGACACTGCTGTGTGCCGGACGTTGCCGGCACGGACTGTCGATGAGTGATTTGGTGGAAGATCAAGGCGGCTTCAGCCTTCCGCCGTTGCCGATTTTGACCAGGTCGTTTATCTGGTGCCAACTGCAGGTGAGCCATGATCGTGGTCACAACCAATGACCTGCCCGGATATCGGATCGTCCGTCACCTGGGCGTCGCGCGTGGCCTGTCGGTTCGGTCGCGCTCTGTGGTGGGTAACATCGGGGCTGCGATACAGATCCTTTTCGGCGGGAATATCACGCTGTATACCAAGCTTGCCGAGCAGGCCCGGCAGGAGGCGTTTGATCTGTTGATCGCGCACGGCGAGCGGATGGGAGCCAATGCCGTCCTTGCCATGCGTTATGACGCCAATGAAATGGCCTCCGCGGTGACCGAGGTGCTGGCATATGGCACCGCTGTCGTCGTTGAACGCATCGGGGTTTGAGCGTCTTTTCGGGTAATTTTGGTGGTTGACGTGGCTAAAATGTCACGTGCAAGCGGAAACGCGGTTTGATGCGTGACAAACCGGGAAAGTTCCGCTAAAGCTGCCCACCCCGAGAGACTGGAAGCGCGCGCCATTGGGCGCATTAGGGGTGTAGCTCAATTGGCAGAGCGTCGGTCTCCAAAACCGAAGGTTGGGGGTTCGAGACCCTCCACCCCTGCCATCTGATGTGATGAGCCGGATTCGCCAGCGAGGGCAGCGGATCTGGCGTTTCGGTTTGTGTGTTAGGCGCGGGCTTGCCCTGTAGCTGCCTGAGTGCACGAGAACTGCCCCGCCGGATTTAGGTGTTTGATGGCCAAAAACCCATTTGAGTTCATCCAGGAAGTGCGAGCCGAGACCGCCAAGGTCACGTGGCCGACCTGGAAGGAAGTCTGGATCACCACCGTCATGGTCATGATCATGGTCGCGCTGGCGTCGATCTTCTTCCTGCTCGCTGACCAGTTGATAGGCTGGCTTGTGAGCCTGGTGCTTCAGATCGGTCGGTAAGCGGTAACGTATGGCGCCCAACGGGCGCTGTCTCAATTCAAGGGTGGAAGTAGAGACAGGACATGGCGAAGCGCTGGTACATTGTGCACGCCTACACCAACTTCGAGCGCAAGGTGGCAGACGCCATCAAGGAGCGCGCGAAGGCGGCGGGACTTGAAGACCTCTTCGATGAGGTGATGGTTCCGACCGAGGAGGTGGTTGAGGTCAAGCGCGGCCGCAAGGTCCAGGCGGAGCGGAAGTTCCTCCCAGGCTACGTGCTCGTGAAGATGGAGATGACCGACCCGGCGTTCCTTTTGATCAAGAACACGCCGAAGGTCACGGGTTTCCTCGGTGCCGACAACAAGCCGATCGCAATCTCCGAGGATGAGGCAATGCGCATCCTCAATCAGGTCAAGGAGGGCGTCGAGCGGCCGAAGCCGTCGATCACCTTCGAGATCGGCGAGCAGGTGAAGGTGGCCGACGGACCATTTGCCTCGTTCCAGGGCCACGTCGAAGAGGTCGACGAGGAGCGCGCCCGTCTCAAGGTTGCGGTCTCGATTTTCGGTCGCCCGACTCCGGTCGAGCTGGAGTTCGGCCAGGTGGAGAAGGTTGCTGGCTGATCCGCACGCATGAAAACTGGGTTCTGGCGCTCGATGGTGACGGGGCTCGGGATCATGCGGTCAGCCGCCCGGTGAGAGTTGGGCGGCGGATGAGAAGAGTGTTTCGCATGTGCGCGGCTCGGCCCCGTGCATGCACTTGATCGTCCGGTGCGACGGGGCGGGACCATCATGGTGCCGCAGTCTCCGCCGCACCGACGAGCCCGATTGTGAAAGGCGCGCGAGCCTTCTCATTGGGTCGCAGAGTGCGGGAGGAAGCTGGCAACAAGGTGGCCGGCGACCTTTGACCGCTAACCCTGGGACGGGTTTTCCCGTCTCGTGTTTCAAGGGGATACCATGGCGAAGAAAATTGACGGTTACATCAACCTCCAGGTGCCGGCAGGGAAGGCCAATCCTTCTCCGCCGATCGGCCCTGCGCTCGGCCAGCGCGGCGTCAATATCATGGAGTTCTGCAAAGCCTTCAACGCGAAGTCGAAGGATATCGAGGAAGGCACGCCGATCCCGGTGAAGATCACGGTCTTCTCCGACCGGTCATTCACGTTCGAAATGAAGACGCCGCCCGCGTCCTTCTTCCTCAAGAAGGCCGCCAAGATCTCTGCTGGCTCGAAGGAGACCGGCCGCACTGTTGCAGGACAGGTGACGATGGAGCAGGTGCGCGAGATCGCAAAGTTGAAGATGAAGGACCTGAACACCGACGACCCCGAGCAGGCCGCGCGCACGATCGCCGGCTCCGCGCGCTCGATGGGCATCCGGGTGGTGGAGTAAGAACATGGCAAACCTCACCCCCGAACAGATCAAGTCCACCCGTCTTGCCGGCGGCAAGCGCATGGCATCGATCAACCAGGGCATCGACCGCAACAAGGTCTACCCGATCGAGGAGGCCGTGAAGCTGGTCAAGGCCCGCGCCAAGGCCAAGTTCGACGAGACGATCGAAGTTGCGTTGAACCTCGGTGTCGACCCCAAGCATGCCGACCAGATGGTGCGCGGCGTCTGCCTGCTGCCGAACGGCTCGGGCCGTACCGCGCGCGTCGCGGTGTTTGCGCGTGGCGCCAAGGCCGAGGAAGCGAAGGCTGCGGGCGCCGATGTGGTCGGCGCTGAGGATCTCGTCGAGCAGGTCCAGGGCGGCAACATCAACTTCGACCGCTGCATCGCCACGCCCGACATGATGGGCTTGGTAGGCCGTCTGGGTAAGGTGCTCGGCCCTCGCGGCCTGATGCCGAACCCGCGCGTCGGCACGGTGACGATGGACGTCACCACCGCCGTCAAGGGCGCCAAGGGCGGTTCGGTCGAGTTCCGCGTCGAGAAGGCCGGCATCATCCACGCCGGCGTCGGCAAGGCCTCGTTCGCCGACGCGGCGTTGGTCGAGAACATCAAGGCGTTCGTCGACGCGGTCGTGAAGGCCAGGCCGTCAGGCGCCAAGGGCACCTACCTGAAACGCGTTTCCGTCACCTCAACGATGGGGCCGGGCGTGAAGGTCGATGCTGCCACGGTCTCAAGCGGCCCTGTCGTTTGAGATCCGCCGCGCTGCAGCGCGCGGCACACGAGAATTCCCGGGCTTGCCCGGGATACGCTCCGGCCACCGCGAATGGGCGGCCGGGGCGGAACCTGTCCGAGATTGCAGGTGCCGCGGGAAGCTAGCTTCCCAACGCCTAAACCGCTCGATGAGGGCCTGCATGAGACGGGAGACAACCCGATCGCTGGCATTTCCTCGGGAATGCCGCGCACGGTTTGAACCTTCTGGGTCGCACCCGTGCCGCCTCTCTTCGCTGAGAGCGCGCGGAGGACAGGTCTGAAGCGCCGCACTTGGAACGGCCGGTTGGCTGGAAAGAGTCGGCAAGGTGCAACCCGCGAGCGTGCCGCGAGGCATGCTTGCGAGACTGGGAGAGAGCGTAAGTGGAAAGAGCCGCGAAACGTGAGCTCGTGACAGCGCTCCACGAGGTGTTGAAGGACACCGGCGTGGTCGTCGTCGCCCACAACACCGGCATGGTTGCCGCCCAATCCGCAGAATTCCGCAAGCGCGTCCGTGACGCGGGCGGAACGGTGAAGGTGGTGAAGAACCGGCTGGCGAAGCTCGCGATCAAGGACACGGATGCTGCCGGCATCGAGAACCTTCTGACTGGCCCGACCATTCTGGCCTACTCGAAGGACCCGATCGCGGCGGCGAAGGTTACCGTCGAATACGCCAAGGGGGTCGACAAGCTCGTCGTCCTCGGCGGCACGATGGGATCGACCGTCCTTGATGCGAACGGCGTCAAGGCGCTCGCCGAGCTGCCGTCACTGGATGAGCTCAGAGCCAAGCTGATCGGCCTCCTCAACGCGCCGGCGACCAAGATCGCCCGCACGGTGAAGGAGCCGGGAGCCAAGCTCGCACGCGTCATCCAGGCGAAGGCCAGCCAGGGCGAGGCAGCCTGATCCCGCTTGAATGGGCGATGCGGCACAGTGAGATGCGCGCCGCATCACGAGACGAACGCAGCTGTAACGAACGCTGCAACAGGTACTGAAACAGGTTCAAACCGAAGGAACACACGACATGACCGATCTCGCAAAGATCGTTGACGATCTCTCCAAGCTCACCGTCCTTGAGGCCGCTGAGCTGGCCAAGATGCTCGAAGAGACGTGGGGCGTCTCCGCTGCCGCCGCCGTTGCCGTCGCTGCGGCACCGGGCGCTGCCGCGGCTCCGGTCGAGGAGCAGACCGAGTTCACCGTCATCCTGAAGTCGGGCGGCGAGAAGAAGATCAACGTCATCAAGGAGGTCCGCGCCCTCACCGGTCTTGGCCTCAAGGAGGCGAAGGATCTCGTCGAGGCCGGCGGCAAGCCCGTGAAGGAAGGCATCCCCAAGGACGAGGCGATGAAGATCAAGAAGCAGCTCGAGGACCAGGGCGCGACCGTCGAGCTGAAGTAACGATGAGGGGAACAGGGAGCGGTGATTCTGCCTGGGGTTGAGGTGCCATGGTGCCGATCCCCATATGAGATCCTCCCACTCTCTGTTCCCGTCTCGCCATCAGGGCGAGAACAACGGTTCTCCGGAGGACTCCCGGCTACCAAGGTGGCCGCTTGGAGCCCTCCGGTGAGCCGTTTCAGGCGCGGGGGATGGCGGCCCCCGGGGACTGATTGGAAAAAAGGGCGCGGGATCGTCACCTGCGCCGAAGCGAAGGAGCGGACATGGCTGAGATGTTCAACGGCCGCAAGCGCATCCGTAAGAAATTCGGATCGATCCGTGAGGTGGCAGAAATGCCCAACCTCATCGAGGTCCAGAAATCATCCTATGACGACTTCCTGTTGGTCAAGGAGCCTCCCGGCGGGCGTCCGGACGATCAGGGCATCCAGGCCGTCTTCAAATCGGTATTTCCGATCTCCGACTTCTCCGGCAAGGCGACTCTGGAGTTCGTCGGCTACGAGTTCGAGGCGCCCAAGTATGACGTCGACGAGTGCATGCAGCGCGACATGACCTACTGCGCGCCGCTCAAGGTCAAGCTGCGCCTCATCGTGTTCGATATCAATGAGGAGACCGGCTCCAAGTCGGTCAAGGACGTCAAGGAGCAGGACGTCTACATGGGCGACATGCCGCTCATGACGTTGAACGGTACATTCGTCATCAATGGCACTGAGCGCGTCATCGTTTCACAGATGCACCGTTCGCCGGGCGTGTTCTTCGATCACGACCGCGGCCGTACGCACGCCTCAGGCAAGCTGCTGTTCGCTGCCCGCATCATTCCTTATCGTGGCTCGTGGCTCGACTTCGAGTTCGACGCCAAGGACAATGTCTATGTCCGTATCGACCGCCGCCGCAAGCTGCCGGTGACGACGCTGCTTTATGCGCTGGGCCTCAATGACGAGGAAATCCTCGACACCTTCTACAAGAAGATCCCGATCAAGGACTCCAAGCACGGCTGGAAGATGCCGTTCGTCCCGGAAAAGATGCGCGGCGTGACGCCGGCGGCCGATCTGCGCGATGCCAAGTCCGGCGATGTCATCATCAAAGCTGGTGAGAAACTCACCGCCCGCAAGGCGCGCGAGCTGGCCGAAGGCGGTCTGAAGGAGCTGTTGATCTCGTCTGACGACCTGGCGGGCAAGTACCTCGCCGAGGATATCGTCGACATGTCGACCGGCCAGATCTACGCCGAGGCTGGCGCCGAGCTCGATTCCAAGCTGCTTGCCGAGCTCAAGGATCAGAAGATCAAGGAGTTCCCGATCCTCGACATCGACCATGTCAATGTCGGGCCCTTCATCCGCAACACGCTGAACGTCGACAAGAACGCCAACACCGAAGAAGCGTTGATGGACATCTACCGGGTCATGCGCCCGGGTGAGCCGCCGACGATCGAGGCGGCAACCGCGCTGTTCCACGGCCTGTTCTTCGACGCCGAGCGCTACGACCTCTCCGCCGTCGGCCGCGTCAAGATGAACATGCGCCTGGAGCTTGATGCGCCCGACACCATGCGCACCCTGCGCAAGGAGGATATCCTCGCCGTCATCAAGACGCTCGTCGATCTGCGCGATGGACGTGGCGACATCGACGACATCGACCATCTGGGCAACCGCCGTGTCCGCTCAGTCGGCGAGCTGATGGAGAATCAGTATCGCGTCGGCTTGCTGCGCATGGAGCGCGCCATCAAGGAGCGCATGTCGTCCGTCGACATCGACACCGTGATGCCGCAGGACCTGATCAACGCCAAGCCCGCGGCTGCCGCCGTGCGCGAGTTCTTCGGCTCCTCACAGCTCTCCCAGTTCATGGACCAGACCAACCCGCTCTCCGAGATCACGCACAAGCGTCGCCTCTCGGCGTTGGGTCCGGGTGGTCTCACGCGTGAGCGTGCGGGCTTCGAGGTCCGCGACGTTCACCCCACGCACTATGGTCGCATCTGCCCCATTGAGACGCCCGAAGGCCCCAACATCGGCCTCATCAACTCGCTGGCGACCTTCGCCCGCGTCAACAAGTATGGCTTCATCGAGAGCCCCTACCGCAAGGTCAGGGACGGCAAGGTGACCGACGATGTCGTATATCTCTCCGCCATGGAGGAGATGCGCCACCACGTCGCCCAGGCCAACGCCGAGATTGACGACAAGGCCCGCCTCACCGAAGAGCTGGTCACCTGCCGTTATCAGGGCGACGTCATGCTGGTGCCGCAGGATCGCGTCGACTACATCGACGTCAGCCCCAAGCAGCTCGTCTCAGTGGCGGCGGCGTTGATTCCGTTCCTCGAGAACGACGACGCCAACCGCGCGCTGATGGGCTCCAACATGCAGCGTCAGGCCGTGCCGCTCATCCGCGCCGAGGCGCCGCTCGTCGGCACCGGCATGGAAGAGGTTGTCGCGCGCGATTCCGGTGCCGCGATCGCTGCCCGCCGCACCGGCATCGTCGATCAGGTTGATGCAACCCGTATCGTTATCCGCGCCACCGAGGAGGCGGATGCATCCAAGCCGGGCGTCGACATCTATCGTTTGCGCAAATTCCAGCGCTCCAACCAGAACACCTGCATCAACCAGCGTCCGCTGGTGAAGGTGGGCGACAGTGTCTCTGCCGGAGAGATCATCGCTGACGGTCCCTCGACGGACCTCGGCGATCTGGCGCTCGGCAAAAACGTGCTCGTCGCGTTCATGCCGTGGATGGGCTACAACTTCGAGGACTCGATCCTGATGTCCGAGCGCGTCGTCTCCGACGACGTGTTCACCTCGATCCACATCGAGGAATTCGAGGTCATGGCTCGCGACACCAAGCTGGGCCCGGAGGAGATCACGCGCGACATTCCCAACGTCTCGGAAGAGGCGTTGAAGAATCTCGATGAGGCAGGCATCGTCTATATCGGTGCCGAGGTGCATCCGGGCGACATCCTGGTCGGCAAGATCACGCCGAAGGGCGAGAGCCCGATGACGCCGGAAGAGAAGCTTTTGCGCGCCATCTTTGGCGAGAAGGCGTCCGACGTGCGCGACACCTCGCTGCGTCTGCCGCCGGGCGTTTCGGGAACCATCGTCGAGGTCCGCGTCTTCAACCGCCACGGTGTCGACAAGGATGAGCGCGCCATGGCCATCGAGCGCGAGGAGATCGAGCGTCTCGCCAAGGACCGTGACGACGAGCTGCAAATCCTCGACCGCAACGTCTACGCACGCCTCAAGGATGTGCTGTTGGGCAAGGAGGTCGCCAAGGGGCCGAAGGGTGCGCGCAAAGGCACCAAGATCGACGACGCGATTCTCGATGACATTCCGCGCTCCCAGTGGTGGGAGATCGGGCTTGCCGACGAGAAGGCCCAGGCCGAGGTGGAAGCCATCGGCAAGCAGTACGAGGACGCCAAGAGGAGCCTCTCCAACCGCTTCGCCGACAAGGTGGAGAAGCTGCAGCGCGGCGACGAGCTGCCTCCGGGCGTGATGAAGATGGTCAAGGTCTTCGTCGCCGTTAAGCGCAAGATCCAGCCGGGCGACAAGATGGCCGGCCGTCACGGCAACAAGGGTGTCGTGTCGATGATCGTGCCGCAGGAGGACATGCCGTTCCTCGCCGACGGTACTCCCGTTGACGTGGTGTTGAACCCGCTCGGCGTGCCCTCGCGCATGAACGTCGGACAGATCCTGGAAACCCACCTGGGCTGGGCCTGCCGCGGTCTCGGCCGCCTCGTCGATGAGGCGCTCGAGAAGTGGCGCGAGTCCGGCGAAGGCAGGGCGCTGCGCGAGATCATGGATAAGGTCTATGACTCCGGAGAGATCCCGAAGGGTGCCAAGGATGACGATATCGCCGTCGTCGCCGAGAACCTGAAGAAGGGCGTGCCGATTGCCACGCCGGTCTTCGACGGTGCGCACGAGGCCGACATCGTCGAGCTTCTGCAACTGGCGGGCTTCGACTCGACCGGCCAGGTGACGCTGTTCGACGGCCGTACCGGCGAGGCGTTCGATCGCAAGGTTACGGTTGGCTACAAGTACATCCTGAAGCTGCACCACCTTGTCGACGACAAGATCCACGCCCGCTCCATCGGACCCTACTCGCTGGTCACCCAGCAGCCGCTGGGCGGTAAGGCGCAGTTCGGCGGCCAGCGCTTCGGCGAAATGGAAGTCTGGGCGCTGGAAGCCTACGGCGCCGCCTACACGCTGCAGGAGATGCTCACCGTCAAATCCGACGATGTCGCGGGCCGCACCAAGGTCTACGAGGCGATCGTCAGGGGCGACGATGCCTTCGAGGCCGGTGTGCCGGAAAGTTTCAACGTGCTGGTGAAAGAAATGCGCGCGTTGGGCCTGAACGTCGAGCTGATCAATTCCGAGGTGCCGCTGATCGATGAAGAGCAGCCCGAGGAGGAGCGCAAGGTGTTGCCGCCCGCCGCCGAATAACGCGCAGTGCGCCGGCGGTCACGCGTCGGCGCACTGATCTGCTCCAGGCCGCGAGCTTTTGGGCATCGCGCCGGAGCGCATGAGAACGAGTCAAGGCCCTGATGAGGGGCCCCAAGTGAGACCCGATAGCCGCCAAGGGTCAATGAGCCTTCAACGAGCGGGGCGCCGCTGGGCCCCGCGAGGAGTGAGAGCCGATGAACGAGATCAATAACATCTTCAAGCAGCAGGCCCCCCTGCCGACGTTCGATCAGATCAAGATCTCGATCGCATCGCCCGAGGACATCCAGTCCTGGTCCTACGGCGAGATCAAGAAGCCCGAAACGATCAACTACCGCACCTTCAAGCCGGAACGCGACGGCTTGTTCTGTGCGCGCATTTTCGGACCGATCAAGGACTACGAATGCCTGTGCGGCAAGTACAAGCGCATGAAGTACAAGGGTCTGATCTGCGAGAAGTGCGGTGTCGAAGTGACGCTCGCCAAGGTGCGCCGCGAGCGCATGGGCCACATCGAGCTGGCAGCCCCGGTCGCACATATCTGGTTCTTGAAGTCGCTGCCCTCGCGCATCGGCCTGCTTCTCGATATGGCGCTGAAGGACCTCGAGCGGGTTCTCTACTTCGAGAACTACATCGTCATCGAGCCGGGCATCACGCCGTTCAAGGACAAGCAGCTGCTTTCGGAAGAGCAGTATAACCAGGCGCTCGACGAGTACGGTCCCGACAGCTTCACCGCCGGCATCGGCGCCGAGGCCATCCGCGAGCTGCTCATGGGTATGGATCTGCCCCAGATCCGTGAAGATCTGCGCCAGGAAATCGCCGAGGCGACCACCGAACTGAAGCCCAAGAAGCTCGGCAAGCGTCTCAAGGTGATCGAGGCGTTTATCGAATCGGGCAATCGTCCCGAGTGGATGATCCTGACCCACGTACCGGTGATTCCGCCCGAGTTGCGCCCGCTCGTGCCGCTCGACGGTGGTCGCTTCGCCACCTCCGATCTCAATGATCTCTACCGCCGCGTCATCAACCGCAATAATCGACTGAAGCGGCTGATGGAGCTGCGCGCACCCGACATCATCATCCGCAACGAGAAGCGCATGCTTCAGGAGGCCGTCGACGCGCTGTTCGACAACGGCCGCCGCGGCCGCGTCATCACCGGCGCCAACAAGCGTCCGCTGAAGTCGCTCGCCGACATGCTCAAGGGCAAGCAGGGCCGCTTCCGCCAGAACCTGCTCGGCAAGCGCGTCGATTATTCGGGACGCTCCGTGATCGTCGTCGGTCCAGAGCTGAAGCTGCACCAGTGCGGCCTGCCCAAGAAGATGGCGCTCGAGCTGTTCAAGCCATTCATCTATGCGCGTCTGCAGACGCTCGGCCAGGCCGCCACCGTCAAGCAGTCCAAGAAGCTGGTCGAGAAGGAGCGCCCCGAGGTCTGGGATGTGCTCGATGAGGTGATCCGCGAGCATCCCGTGCTTCTGAACCGCGCGCCGACGCTGCACCGGCTGGGCATCCAGGCGTTCGAGCCGGTACTGATCGAGGGCAAGGCCATCCAGCTTCACCCGCTCGTCTGCGCTGCCTTCAATGCCGACTTCGACGGTGACCAGATGGCCGTGCACGTGCCGCTCTCGCTTGAGGCGCAGCTCGAGGCGCGCGTCCTGATGATGTCGACCAACAACATTCTGCATCCGGCCAACGGTTCGCCGATCATCGTGCCGAGCCAGGACATCGTGCTCGGCCTCTATTACCTCTCGATGGTGCACGAGGGCGAGCCGGGCGAGGGCATGCTGTTCTCCTCGGTGCCGGAGATCCATCATGCGATCGAGGCCGGTGCTGTGACGCTGCACGCCAAGGTCAAGGGCCGCGTTACGACGCTGGACGAGGAAGGCAACGAGATCTCGCGCGTCTACGACACGACGCCGGGCCGCATGCTGCTCGGCGAGCTGCTGCCGCGCGTGGCGGGCGTCAAGTTCGACCTCGTCAACCAGTTGCTCACGAAGAAGGCCATCTCCGGCATGATCGATGCCGTCTACCGCAACTGCGGTCAGAAGGAGACGGTGATCTTCTGCGACCGCATCATGGCGCTCGGCTTCTATCACGCCTTCAAGGCGGGCATCTCGTTCGGCAAGGACGACATGCTCATTCCAGATACGAAGCACGCGATCGTCGAAGAGACCGACAAGCAGGTGGCCGAGTTCGAGCAGCAGTACAACGACGGGCTCATCACCCAGCTCGAGAAGTACAACAAGGTGGTCGATGCCTGGTCGAAGTGCACCGATCAAATCTCCAAGGAAATGATGGATCGCATTTCGGCGGTGCAGAAGGATCCCAAGACCGGCCGCGACAAGCCCATCAACTCGGTCTACATGATGAGCCACTCCGGTGCGCGCGGCTCGCCCACGCAGATGCGTCAGCTGGCGGCCATGCGCGGTCTTATGACGAAGCCGTCGGGCGAGATCATTGAGACGCCGATCAAGTCGAACTTCAAGGAAGGCCTCTCGGTTCTGGAGTACTTCAACTCGACCCACGGCGCCCGCAAGGGTCTTGCCGATACCGCGTTGAAAACCGCCAACTCCGGCTACCTGACGCGCCGTCTGGTTGACGTCGCCCAGGATGCGATCATCTCCGAGGAGGATTGCGGCACCGACGCCGGCATCAAGGTCCAGGCGGTGGTCGACGCTGGCCAAGTCATTGTCTCGCTGGCTGCGCGCGTCCTTGGCCGTACTGCACAGGAGGATGTGCTCGATCCCGCCACCGGCGAGGTCATCGTCAAGACGGGCGAGCTGATCGAGGAGCGCCACGCCGACGCCATCGCCAAGGCCGAGGTGCAGGAGATTCGCATCCGCTCGGTGCTGACGTGTGAGACCGTGACCGGCGTCTGCGCGGCCTGCTATGGCCGCGACTTGGCGCGCGGTACGCGCGTCAACATCGGCGAGGCGGTCGGCGTCATCGCCGCCCAGTCGATCGGCGAGCCGGGCACGCAGCTCACCATGCGCACCTTCCACATCGGCGGCACCGCGCAGGTGGTCGATACGTCCTTCATCGAGTCGAACTTCAACGGCACGGTGAAGGTCAAGAACCGCGCCATGGTCAAGGACAGCCAGGGCCGTCTCACTGCAATGGGCCGCAACATGGCGATCGTCATCGTCGACCAGGGCGGCAAGGAGCTGGCCACTCACAAGGTGCCCTACGGCGGCCGCCTGCATGTGGACGAGGGAGACAAGGTCAAGCGCGGTACCAAGCTTGCCCAATGGGATCCTTATACGCGTCCCATCCTCACCGAGGTCGATGGTACTGTCGCTTTCGAGGACCTGATCGAGGGCGCCTCGGTGCGCGAGCAGACCGACGAGGTCAAGGGCTCGACCAACCGCGTCGTCATCGACTGGCGCGCCACCCCGCGTGGTGCTGAGCTAAAACCCGCCGTCGTCATCAACGATGCCAAGGGCAAGCCCGTGAAGGTCGAGCGCGGCGGCGATGCCCGTTACCTGCTGCCTGTCGAAGCGATCCTGTCGGTCGACATCGGCGCCAAGGTAAAGGCTGGCGACGTGCTTGCGCGTATCCCGATGGCGTCTGCCAAGTCGGGTGACATCACCGGCGGTCTGCCGCGTGTCGCCGAGCTGTTCGAGGCGCGCCGTCCGAAGGATCACGCCATCATCGCCGAGGTGTCAGGCACGATCGAGTTCGGCAAGGACTACAAGAACAAGCAGCGCATCGCGATCAAGCCCGACGACGAGAACGTAGATCCCGTCGAGTATCTGATCCCGCGTGGCAAGTCTCTTGCGGTCCAGCACGGAGATCACGTCGAGCGTGGCGACTATGTCTATGACGGCCACCCTGCGCCACACGACATTCTCGCGATCAAGGGCGTGGAGGAATTGGCAGCCTATCTCATCAACGAGATCCAGGACGTCTACCGCCTCCAGGGCGTGACCATCAACGACAAGCACATCGAGGTGATCGTTCGCCAGATGCTGCAGAAGGTCGAGATCGTCGATCCCGGCGATACCGATCTCATCAAGGGCGAACAGGTTGATCGCCTCGAGTTCGATGCGAAGAACCTCGCCATCGAGAAGGAAGGCAAGCGCATTGCTACGGCGACGCCGGTGCTGCTGGGCATCACCAAGGCCTCGCTGCAGACGCGCTCGTTCATCTCCGCTGCTTCCTTCCAGGAGACGACGCGCGTTCTCACTGACGCCGCCGTCAACGGCAAGATCGATACACTCGAAGGCCTCAAGGAGAACGTCATCGTCGGCCGTCTCATCCCGGCCGGCACCGGCGGCATGTTGCGCCGTCTGCGCAAGATCGCAGCCCGCCGCGACGAGCTCATCGCCAAGGAGCAGGCCAAGGCTGATGCCGAGAAGGTCCTGGCAGGGCCGGACGAAGGTGATAGCCCGCGCCGCCGCCGCCGTACCTCTGAAGAGGCTGCGGAATAAGACGGCTCGCCTCGCAGCGCCATTGCGGTGGTGTCGCAATTCGAGATCGACGAGGGCCGCGGGTTTATCCCGCGGCCTTCGTCATTTCTCCCCGCAGATTGAGCACGCGCGCTTTATGGCGGAGCGCAAGTCATCGGAGTCAATCATTGGCGTCGCATATCGCATCTCTCAGGCGCGAAATACCGTTCCGGCGACCCCTGAGGATCGACCTGCGGCATTGCGTTGCAAAAAAATTGCTTGTTGGGGTGAGCCCAGCTGTTGACCATGCAGAAACCTGTGTATATAGCTTCCCCCACTCTCACGGTAGGCGGTAGGCCGTTTCCGCGCCCCCTGATGCGCGCCTGGGCCTAGACGCTATCGTTCAAAAGCAGAGGACATTTCTGGACCATGATCTTCGGCCCACAAGCCGGATGATCCTCTGGTTTTTTTCGTGCCGGGTGCCCGCCTTAAGCGGGTCTCGGCAGTTTCGGCTTGGCGCACGCGATTTTTTGCGCGCGCTCGAGGGGATGGACAAGGCGTATGCCGACGATTCAACAGCTGATCCGGAAGCCCCGGCACCCGAAGACCTACCGGGAGAAGTCGCGTCACATGGAGGCCTGCCCGCAGAAGCGCGGCGTATGCACTCGTGTTTATACAACGACTCCGAAGAAGCCGAACTCGGCGCTCCGCAAGGTTGCGAAGATCCGGCTGACGAACGGCTATGAGGTCATCGGCTACATCCCGGGCGAGGGTCACAACCTGCAGGAGCACTCTGTGGTCCTGATCCGTGGTGGCCGCGTCAAGGACCTTCCCGGCGTTCGCTATCACATCGTCCGCGGCGTCCTCGATACGCAGGGCGTCAATGGCCGCAAGCAGCGCCGCTCCAAGTACGGCGCCAAGCGTCCGAAGTAATCGGCCTTCGTGGCCATCTCCGAATGGTGCGGCTGTCGGGCTGCTTCTCGTTCGGGGCTCTTAAGATCTTGGGGCTGCGGCCCCGGCAAGATTCGAAGGACTGCTGATTATGTCCCGTCGTCACAGTGCTCAGAAGCGCGAAGTGCATCCCGATCCGAAGTTCGGTGATCTCATCATCACGAAGTTCATGAATGCAGTGATGCGCGATGGCAAGAAGTCGGCTGCCGAGAACATCGTCTACGGTGCTCTGGCGCGTATGGAAGACAAGGCCAAGTCTGACCCGGTGCAGATGTTTCATCAGGCGCTGGAGAATGTCATGCCGGCGGTCGAGGTTCGTTCTCGCCGCGTCGGCGGTGCCACTTATCAGGTGCCCGTCGAGGTGCGCTCCGAGCGCCGTCAGGCGCTCGCCATCCGCTGGCTCATTACGGCGGCGCGCAACCGCAACGAGAACACCATGATCGAGCGGCTGTCGGGCGAATTGCTCGATGCCGCCAACAACCGCGGTACGGCGGTGAAGAAGCGCGAGGACACGCACAAGATGGCGGAGGCGAACCGCGCCTTCTCGCATTACCGCTGGTAACGGACCGATCGGAGCAAGGGCAATGGCTCGCGAATACCCTATCCAGGACTACCGCAACTTTGGCATCATGGCCCACATTGACGCGGGCAAGACGACGGCCACTGAGCGGATCCTGTTTTACACCGGCATCTCCCACAAGATTGGTGAGGTGCATGATGGCGCTGCCACCATGGACTTCATGGAGCAGGAGGCTGAGCGCGGCATCACGATCACGTCCGCTGCCACGACCTGCTTCTGGCCCGGGCGTGACGGCAACAAGCGCCGTCTCAACATCATCGACACTCCAGGCCACGTCGACTTCACCATTGAGGTCGAGCGTTCCTTGCGCGTGCTCGACGGCGCCGTCACGGTTCTTGATTCCAATGCTGGCGTCGAGCCGCAGACCGAGACTGTCTGGCGCCAGGGCGACAAATACAAGGTTCCGCGCATTGTCTTCGCCAACAAGATGGATAAGACGGGCGCCGACTTTTACATGTGCGTTCAGGACATTAAGGACAAACTCGGCGCTACCCCTGTTCCGATTCAGTTGCCGATCGGCCAGGAAAGCGATTTCGTCGGCGTTGTCGATCTGATCGAGATGCGCGGTATCATCTGGGATGGTGATGACAAGGGCGCGACATTCAAGTACGTCGACGTTCCTGCGGACTTGGTCGATAAGGCCAACGAGTATCGAGCAGCCATGATCGAGGCGGCAGTCGAGATGGACGATGCCGCGATGGAGGCCTATCTCGAAGGCGCCGAGCCCGACGCCGACACGCTGCGCGCGCTGCTCCGCAAGGGCACGATTGCCAACAAGTTCTACCCGATGCTGTGCGGTTCTGCGTTCAAGAACAAGGGTGTGCAGCCCCTGCTCGACGCCGTCGTCGATCTGCTGCCTTCGCCTGTCGATCGCGAAGCTTATCCGGGCATCGATCCCAAGACCGGCGAAGAGCTTCTGCGCCGTCCCTCCGACAACGAGCCGCTCGCCATGATCGCCTTCAAGATCATGAACTTCGAGCACGTCGGCTCGATCACCTTCTGCCGCATCTATTCGGGCAAGGTCGAGCAAGGCATGGGCCTTGCCAACACGTCGCGCGACAAGAAGGAGCGCGTCGGGCGCATGTACATCATGCATGCCGATGACCGCAAAGAGATCAAGGAAGCATTTGCTGGCGACATCATCGCGTTGCAGGGTCTCAAGGACACCCGCACCGGCGAGACGCTTTGCGATCCCGGCAAGCCCGTCATTCTCGAGAAGATGGAGTTCCCCGAGCCCGTCATCGAGATGAAAATCGAGCCGAAGACCAAGGCTGATCAGGAGAAGATGGCGCTGGCTTTGAACGAGATGGCGCTTGAGGATCCCTCCTTCTCGGTTTCCGTCGATCAGGAATCGGGCGAGACCATCCTGAAGGGTATGGGCGAGCTTCACCTCGACATCAAGGTCGACATTCTGAAGCGCACCCATAAGGTGGAGGCCGACGTCGGCGCTCCCCAGGTTGCCTATCGCGAGACGCTCGCACGTCCGACCGAGGTCGACTACACGCATAAGAAGCAGACCGGCGGTACGGGTCAGTTCGCGCGCGTCAAGTTCCGTGTCGAGCCCAACGAGATCGGCAAGGGCAACGAGTTCACCAGTTCGATCGTCGGCGGTGCCGTGCCCAAGGAATACATCCCCGGCGTCGAAAAGGGCATCCGTTCGGTCTGGGACAGTGGCGTCCTGATCGGCTTCCCGTTGGTCGATATGAAGGTGACGCTGTTCGACGGTGCGTTCCACGAGGTCGACTCGTCCGCCATCGCCTTCGAGATCGCGGCGCGCGCCGCCCTCAAGGAGGCATGCGACAAGGGCGGCATCAAGCTGCTTGAGCCGGTCATGAACGTCGAGGTCGTGACGCCGCAGGATTTCGTCGGCGGCATCATCGGCGACATCAACTCGCGGCGCGGCCAGATCCGTTCGCAGGATCTGCGCGGCAACGCGGTGGTCATCAAGGCCTATGTGCCGCTGGCCAATATGTTTGGCTACATCAACACGCTGCGCTCGATGTCGACGGGTCGCGCGCAGTACTCGATGGTGTTCGCCCACTACGCAGAGGTGCCGCGCAACGTGGCAGACGAGGTCCGGGCCAAGTACGCCTGACCGATTGAATATCGAGGTGGCGGCGACCGCGCTGCCACCGTTTGCGAAACATGAACTCCGCTGCGGCAGCGCCGCATATGACGAGACTAGAGGAGAGCCGCGATGGCTAAGGCAAAATTCGAGCGGACGAAGCCGCACTGCAACATCGGCACGATTGGTCACGTTGACCACGGCAAGACGTCATTGACGGCTGCGATCACGAAGGTTCTTGCGGAGACTGGAAAGGCTCAGTTTTCGGCCTACGACCAGATTGACAAGGCTCCTGAGGAGCGCGAGCGCGGCATCACGATCTCGACGGCGCACGTCGAGTACGAGACGGACAAGCGCCACTATGCACACGTCGACTGCCCCGGTCACGCGGACTACGTGAAGAACATGATCACGGGTGCCGCGCAGATGGACGGCGCGATCCTTGTTGTGTCTGCGGCGGACGGCCCGATGCCGCAGACGCGCGAGCACATTCTTCTGGCGCGCCAGGTTGGCGTTCCCGCGCTTGTGGTGTTCCTGAACAAGGTCGACATGGTCGACGATCCCGAGCTTCTGGAGCTTGTTGAGATGGAAGTTCGCGAGCTTCTGTCGAGCTATCAGTTCCCTGGCGACGACATTCCGATTGTGAAGGGTTCTGCGCTTTGCGCGCTCGAGGACAAGCAGCCTGAGATCGGTCATGACGCGATCCTGAAGCTGATGGATGCAGTTGACGACTATATCCCTCAGCCAGACCGTCCCAAGGACCAGCCGTTCCTGATGCCGATCGAGGATGTGTTCTCGATCTCTGGCCGCGGCACGGTTGTGACGGGGCGCATTGAGCGCGGTGTGGTGAAGGTCGGCGAGGAAGTCGAGATCGTCGGCATCCGCGACACGACGAAGACGACGGTTACGGGCGTCGAGATGTTCCGCAAGTTGCTGGACCAGGGCGAGGCAGGCGACAACGTCGGTTGTCTTCTGCGCGGCGTCGACCGCGAGGGCGTCGAGCGCGGTCAGGTTCTGTGCAAGCCCGGTTCGATCAAGCCGCACAAGAGGTTCACGGCAGAAGCCTACATCCTGACGAAGGAGGAGGGCGGTCGCCACACGCCGTTCTTCACCAACTATCGTCCGCAGTTTTACTTCCGCACGACGGACGTGACGGGCGTGGTGACGCTGCCTGAGGGGACGGAGATGGTGATGCCGGGCGACAACGTGTCGATGTCGGTCGAGCTGATCACGCCGATTGCGATGGAGGAGAAGCTTCGCTTCGCCATCCGCGAGGGCGGCCGTACCGTCGGCGCCGGCGTCGTCGCGAAGATCGAGGAATAAGTCAGTGGGAGCGAGAGGCGCCCGAGCCCCGGGCGCTTCTTCCTTTGAGCGAGTTCGAAAGATATGAACGGCCAAAACATCCGCATCCGATTGAAAGCGTTCGACCATCGAATTCTCGATGCTTCGACGCGCGAAATCGTGAATACGGCGAAACGTACGGGCGCCGAGGTGCGCGGGCCGATCCCGCTGCCGACGCGAATCGAGCGCTTCACCGTGAACCGCTCCCCGCACGTCGACAAGAAGAGCCGGGAGCAATTCGAAATGCGCACGCACAAGCGCCTGCTGGACATCGTCGATCCGACGCCGCAGACCGTCGACGCTCTGATGAAGCTCGACCTGGCTGCCGGCGTGGACGTCGAGATCAAGCTCTAGAAGAATTCTTGAAAGGGTCCTCTGACGGCGCGCCGCTCAAGACCCCAGCATGAAGGGAAGGAATGCACGCCATGCGTTCCGGTGTGATTGCACAGAAGGTGGGAATGACCCGCATCTTCACGGAAACGGGGGAGCACATCCCCGTCACCGTGTTGAAGCTCGACAACGTTCAGGTCCTCTCCCATCGCACCAACGAGAAGAACGGCTATACCGCGCTCCAGCTTGGCGCCGGTACCCGCAAGCCTTCGCGTTTGACCAAGGCGGACCGGCAGAATTTTGCCAAGGCCGAGGTTGAGCCCAAGCGCAAGCTGGCGGAGTTCCGGGTTTCGCCTGAGAACCTGATCGAGGTTGGCGCCCAGATCACGGCGGATCACTTCGTGCCCGGTCAGTTCGTCGACGTGACGGGCACCAACCAGGGCAAAGGTTTCCAGGGCGCCATGAAGCGCTGGAATTTCGGCGGTCTGCGCGCCACGCACGGTGTCTCGGTCTCGCACCGTTCGCACGGCTCGACCGGTCAGCGCCAGGACCCCGGCAAAGTGTTCAAGGGCAAGAAGATGGCCGGTCACATGGGCGACGAGCGCGTCACGACGCAGAACCTCGTCGTCGTCAAGACCGACGTCGAGCGCGGTCTCTTGATGGTGCGCGGTGCGGTTCCCGGGTCCAAGGGCGGCTGGGTTCTCGTGCGCGACGCGGTCAAGAAGCCCTCGCATAAGGACGCGCCCATTCCCGGCGCCTTCCAATCCAAGGGCGGCGCGGCCGCTGGCGAGAACAAGGAGCAGGCGTGATGAAAGTCTCCGTCACCACGCTCGAAGCGACATCGGCCGGTGAGGTCGAGCTCAAGGACGAGATCTTCGGGCTCGAGCCGCGCGCGGACATCCTGCATCGTATGGTGCGCTATCAGCTCCTGAAGCGGATGGCCGGCACGCATCACGCGCAGGACCGCTCGGAAGTCACTGTCACGGGCAAGAAGATGTATCGCCAGAAGGGCACCGGTGGTGCTCGCCACGGCGACAAATCGGTGCCGCAGTGGCGCGGCGGTGGCAAAGCGTTCGGCCCCAAGCCGCGCAGCCACGCCATAGACCTGCCCAAGAAGGTGCGCGCCCTGGCCCTGCGTCATGCGCTCTCCACCAAAGCCAAGGCGGGCGACATCGTCGTCCTCGACAAGGCCGCGGTTGAAGGTGGCAAGACACGTGAGCTGCGCGATCAGCTGGCCAAGCTTTCACTCGACAACGCGCTGTTCATCGACGGCGCCGAACTCGAGATCGGCTTCGCCCGCGCGGCACGCAACCTGCCCAACATCGACGTGCTGCCGGTTCAGGGTATCAACGTCTACGACATCCTGCGCCGCAAGAAGCTGGTGCTGACGAAGGCGGCGGTGGCCGCTCTCGAAGCTCGCTTCGCTGGTGCGAAAGCGGAGGCACGGTCATGAATAAGATCAAGGCCTACGACGTGATCAAGTCGCCTGTCATCACCGAGAAGGCGACGCTGGTGTCCGAAGCCAATCAGGTGATCTTCAAGGTAGCCCCCACGGCGACCAAGAAGGACATCAAATTCGCGGTCGAGAACCTGTTTAACGTCAAGGTAAAGGCCGTCAACACGCTGGTCCGCAAGGGCAAGCTCAAGACGTTCCGCGGCAAGCGCGCGCTGCAGAGCGATACCAAGCAAGCGATCGTCACGCTCGAGGAAGGCCATTCCATCGACGTGACGACGGGGCTCTAAGGAGTAGGGCGTCATGGCATTGAAGACATTCCGTCCCACCTCGCCGGGCCTGCGTCAGTTGGTCATCGTTGACCGCGCCGGTCTGTGGAAGGGAGCGCCGGTCAAGTCGCTGACCGAGGGCAAATCCAAGTCGGGTGGTCGCAACAATTCGGGTCGCATCACCACGCGCCACATCGGCGGCGGTCACAAGCAGACCTATCGCTACATCGACTTCCGCCGTCGCAAGCACGACGTGCCGGCGACCGTCGAGCGTCTGGAGTACGACCCCAACCGCACCGCGTTCATCGCGCTCCTCAAGTATGAGGACGCCGAGGTTTCCTATATTCTCGCACCGCAGCGCCTCAGCGTCGGGGACACGGTCGTCGCTGGCGAAAAGGTCGACGTGAAGCCCGGCAATGCCATGCCGTTGGCCTCCATGCCGATCGGGACGATCATCCATAATGTCGAGCTGAAGCCGGGTCGCGGCGGCCAGATGGCGCGTTCCGCAGGGTCCTTCGCGCAGCTCGTCGGCCGCGACAGCGGCTGGGCGATCCTCAAGCTCGGCTCGGGTGAGACGCGCCGCGTTCGCCAGGAGTGCATGGGCTCGATTGGCGCCGTATCCAACCCCGACCACTCCAACTCGGTTACCGGCAAGGCCGGTCGCACGCGCTGGAAGGGCACGCGCCCGACGGTCCGCGGCATCACCATGAACCCGATCGATCACCCCAACGGCGGCCGTACCAACGGCGGCAAGCACTGGGTGACCCCATGGGGCAAGCCGACCAAGGGTGCCAAGACCCGCAAGAACAAGGCCACGGACAAGTTCATCGTCCGCAGCCGTCACCTGAAGAAGAAGTAATCGCTTCGGCGAAGGAGATCAGCTCGTGTCACGCTCAGTTTGGAAGGGCCCGTTCATCGACGGCTACCTTCTCAAGAAGGCCGAGAAGGTGCGCACGTCGGGACGCAACGAGGTCATCAAGATCTGGAGCCGGCGTTCGACCATTCTGCCGCAGTTCGTCGGCCTGACGTTTGGCGTCTACAACGGCCACAAGCACGTCCCCGTCTCCGTGAGCGAGGACATGGTGGGTCACAAATTCGGTGAGTTCGCTCCGACGCGCTCGTTCCCGGGCCACGGCGGCGACAAGAAAGCGACGAGGCGATAATGGGCAAGCCGAGCCGAGAGCGCAGCCTCCCCGACAACGAGGCGAAAGCCGTCGCGCGGAACCTGCGTGTTTCCCCGCAGAAGCTCAATCTTGTCGCCGGCATGATCCGCGGCAAGAAAGTCGATCAGGCGCTCGCCGACCTGGAATTTTCGCGCAAGCGCATCGCCCAGGACGTCCTGAAGTGCGTCAAGAGCGCGGTCGCCAATGCCGAGAACAACCACGGTCTCGACGTCGACGAGTTGATCGTTGCCGAGGCTCACGTCGGCAAGAACATCGTCATGAAGCGCTTCCATGCACGTGGCCGCGGCCGCGCGTCTGGAATTGAAAAGCCGTTCTCGCAGATCACCGTGATCGTGCGCCAGACCGACGAGGACGAGAAAGCCGCTAAGAAGGCCAAGGGCAAGGCGAAGGCGCCGGCCGCGAAGAAGGAGGCCGAATAATGGGTCAGAAGGTCAATCCGGTAGGCCTGCGCGTCGGCATCAACCGCACCTGGGACAGCCGCTGGTTTGCGGGGCGCGGTGAGTACGGCAAGCTGCTGCACGAGGACATGGCGATCCGCGAGCACATCATGAAGCAGCAGCGCCAGGCCGGCATCTCCAAGGTCGTCATAGAACGCCCGCACAAGAAGTGCCGCGTGACGGTTCATACCGCACGACCCGGCGTTCTGATCGGTAAGAAGGGCGCCGACATCGAGAAGCTGCGCGGTCAGCTCGCGCGCCTCACCGAATCGGAGGTTCACCTCAACATTGTCGAGGTGAGGAAGCCCGAGATCGATGCCACGCTGGTCGCTGAGGGCATTGCCCAGCAGCTCGAGCGGCGTGTTGCATTCCGTCGTGCCATGAAGCGCGCCGTGCAGACCGCGCTGCGCTCCGGCGCCGTCGGCATCCGTATCAACGTCGCCGGCCGTCTGGGCGGCGCGGAGATCGCGCGTACAGAGTGGTACCGTGAAGGCCGCGTGCCGCTTCACACGCTGCGCGCCGACATCGATTTCGGCTACGCCAAGGCGCAGACGGCCTATGGCGTGATCGGCATCAAGGTGTGGATCTTCAAGGGCGAGATCATCGAGCACGATCCGATGGCTTCCGAGAAGCGCGCCATGGACTTGCAGGAAGGTGGTGGCGGTGGCCGCCGTCGCGAGCGCTCCGATCGTGGCGATCGCGGTGAACGGGGCGAGCGCGCATCCGACGCCTAAGGGCGGCTGAGCCTGCCGCTTTCCGCCAATACGCTTGAGGTTTTGAACCATGTTGCAACCGAAACGCACAAAGTTCCGCAAGGCCCACAAGGGACGCATTCATGGCGCCGCCAAGGGCGGCACGGCGTTGAACTTCGGCTCGCACGGCCTGAAGGCGCTGGAGCCGGAGCGCATCACCGCGCGTCAGATCGAGGCAGCCCGCCGCGCCATCACGCGTCACATGAAGCGTGCCGGCCGCGTCTGGATCCGCATTTTCCCGGATCTGCCTGTGTCCTCGAAGCCGGCCGAAGTCCGCATGGGTTCCGGCAAGGGTTCGCCCGACTTCTGGGCAGCGCGCGTCAAGCCGGGCCGCATCATGTTCGAGCTGGACGGTGTGCCCGACAGTATCGCCCGCGAGGCGCTGCTTCTGGGCGCTGCAAAGCTTCCGATCAAGACGCGCGTCGTGACGCGCATCGGCTGAAGATGAGCGCTGGCGGGCCTGATGGCTGTCCAGCGACTGTGTGAGGACAAGACGATGAAGGCAGCCGAGTTCAGGGATATGTCCCTCGATCAGCTCGACGATCAGCTAGTGAAGCTGAAGAAGGAGCAGTTCAACCTGCGTTTTCAGGGCGCTTCGGGACAGCTCGAGAATACCGCGCGCGTGCGCGAGGTGCGCCGTGATATCGCCCGTGTGATGACGATTGCCCGCCAGAAGCGGGCCGGCGCCAAGAGCGCGTAAGGGAGAACAGGAATATGCCGAAGCGCGTGCTTCAGGGAACGGTCGTCTCCGACAAGAACGACAAGACCATCGTCGTCGAGGTCGAGCGCCGCTACACGCACCCCCTTCTCAAGAAGACGGTGCGCCGCACGAAGAAGTACCACGCCCACGACGAGGCTAATAAGCACAAGGTCGGTGACCGCGTGCAGATCGTCGAGAGCGCGCCGATCTCGAAGAACAAGCGCTGGACCGTCGTGACGGACGGCGCGTGACGCAGTCTGCCGGCTGCCGATTGGCGTGCCGGTGGAAGGCGATGAACAGGAAGCGGTACCGCACTTTGCGGATCGCAAGGTGGTTTGGAGACCGCATCTGCGGCTCAAGAGGTAAGGACGAAACGCGATGATCCAGATGGAGACAAATCTCGACGTCGCCGACAACTCGGGCGCGCGTCGCGTGCAGTGCATCAAGGTGCTCGGCGGCTCGAAGCGCAAGTACGCCACGATCGGCGATATCATTGTCGTCTCCGTCAAGGAGGCGATCCCCAAGGGCCGTGTGAAGAAGGGGCAGGTCATGAAGGCCGTCGTCGTTCGCACCGCCAAGGGCGTGCGCCGCCCCGACGGCTCGCTGATCCGCTTCGATCGCAACGCGGCCGTCCTGATCAACAACCAGGGTGAGCCCATCGGCACCCGTATCTTCGGACCGGTGACGCGTGAGCTGCGCTCCAAGAACCAGATGAAGATTGTTTCGCTCGCGCCGGAGGTGCTCTAAATGGCCGCGCAGAAGATCAAGAAGGGCGATCACGTCATCGTCCTTACCGGCCGCGACCGTGGCAAGCACGGCGAGGTCATCGAGGTTCGTCCCCGTGAGGGTCGCGCGCTGGTCCGCGGCGTGAACATGGTCCGCCGTCACCAGCGGCAGACCGCGCAGGACGAGGGTGGCATCATATCCAAGGAAGCCGCCATCGACCTGTCCAACCTCGCGATCGAGGACCCCAAGGACGGCAAGCCGACCCGCATCGGCTTCAAATTCCTCGAGGACGGCAAGAAGGTCCGTTACGCCAAGCGTTCGGGCGAAGTGATTCCGGAGAAGAAGTAAGCCATGGCCGAGAAGGACAAGGGCAAGAAGGCCCAGGGCAAAGGCGAAAAGCCGGCCGCCGCGGCGGCTCCATCACCGCGCCCGAAGGACTACAAGCCGCGCATGAAGTCGCTCTACGAGACAAAGGTCCGTGGCGCGATGAAGGAGAAGTTTGGCTACGCCAATCCGATGCAGATCCCAAAGCTCGAGAAGATCGTGCTGAACATGGGCATCGGCGAGGCCGTCGCGGACCGCAAGAAGGTCGAGAATGCAGCCGGCGACCTGGCGCTCATCGCTGGCCAGAAGCCGATCACGACCAAGGCGCGCAAGTCGATCGCCACCTTCAAGGTGCGCGATGGCATGACGCTTGGTGCCAAGGTGACGCTGCGCGGCGACCGCATGTACGAATTCCTCGATCGCTTCGTCACGATCGCGATGCCGCGTATCAAGGACTTCCGTGGCCTGAACCCGAAGAGCTTCGACGGCCGCGGCAACTATGCCGTGGGTCTCAAGGAGCACATCGTGTTCCCCGAGATCGATTACGACAAGGTGGACGAGATCTGGGGTATGGACGTCGTCATCTGCACGTCCGCCAAGACTGACGATGAAGCGCGTGAGCTGCTTCGTAATTTCAACTTCCCCTTCCGCAGCTAGAGGACCTCGGGGCGCCGCCTCGAAAGGCCTTTGGAGGATATGAATGGCCAAGACCAGTTCGATTGAGAAGAATAAGCGCCGCCGCAAGCTGGTTGCGCAGTACGCCGATAAGCGCAATCGCCTCAAGGCAATTGCCGACGACATGTCGAAGCCGACGGAGGAGCGTTTCGCCGCTCGCCTGAAGCTTGCCGAGATGCCGCGCAATTCCTCGAAGACCCGCATCCGCAACCGGTGCGAGATCACCGGGCGTCCGCGCGGTTATTATCGCAAGCTCAAGATGTGCCGGAACCAGCTGCGCGAACTCGCCAGCATGGGCATGATTCCTGGCATGGTTAAGTCGAGCTGGTAAGGAGGCGAGCACATGTCGATGAACGATCCGCTCGGCGATATGCTGACCCGCATCCGCAACGCCCTGCAGCGCCGCCGCCCCAAAGTCGTGACGCCGGCCTCGAATCTGCGCCAGCGCGTCCTCGACGTGCTGGCCGAGGAAGGTTACATCCGCGGCTACACGCGCGTCGAGCACAAGGGCGTGATGCCGACCTTCGAGATCGAGCTGAAGTACTACAACGGCCAGCCGGCGATCCGCGAGATTGAGCGCGTATCCAAGCCCGGTCGTCGCGTCTATTCGCCAGTCAAGACGCTGCCGACGGTGGCGAACGGTCTCGGCGTTGCGATCCTCTCGACGCCGAAGGGCGTCATGTCGGACGCGAAGGCGCGCGAGGAGAACGTCGGCGGCGAGATTCTCTGCAACGTGTTCTAACTGAGGGCCTGCCCACGCAGAGCCCGCAAGATTCAAAGCGAAGGGTTGGACAAAGCCATGTCGCGCATTGGTAAGAAGCCTGTTTCTGTCCCGTCCGGTGTGACGGCGACGGTTTCGGGTCAGGTCGTGAAGATGAAGGGGCCGAAGGGCGAACTCACCTTCTCCGCACCTGAGGACGTCAAGGTCGAGATGAAGGACGGCGCGATTTCTGTCACGCCCGTCGATGAGAGCAAGAAGGCCCGCTCCATGTGGGGCATGTCGCGCACGCAGATCGCCAACCTGGTCAAGGGCGTCACGGACGGCTACAGCCGCACGCTCGAGATCCAGGGTGTCGGTTATCGTGCGGCCATGAAGGGCAAGGATCTCGCGCTCAACATCGGCTTCAGCCACGACGTGACGCACAAGATCCCGGCGGGTGTCGACGTCAAGGTCGCCGGCGCTAAGCAGGAAATCATCACGATCACCGGCATTGACAAGCAGCTTGTCGGGCAGGTCGCGGCCGATATCCGTGCTTACCGTCGTCCTGAGCCCTATCAGGGCAAGGGCATCCGCTATCAGGGCGAATATATCTTCCGCAAGGAAGGCAAGAAGAAGTAAGGACCAACGCCAATGGGCATGCACATTTCGCAGTTCGACCGGCGCAAGGCGCGCGTTCGCCGCGTTCTGAAGAGGCGTGCGGCGGGCCGTCCGAGGCTCTCCGTCCATCGCTCGTCGAAACATATCTATGCGCAGATCATCGATGACGTCGCTGGCAAGACCGTCGCCGCAGCCTCATCGCTGGAAAAAGATCTGAAGGGCAACCTCAAGACCGGTGCCGACAGGGCTGCCGCGGCTGCCGTCGGCAAGCTCGTCGCCGAGCGCGCGGTCAAGGCCGGCATCAAGCAGGTGCTGTTCGATCGCGGTGGCTACATCTATCACGGCCGCGTCAAGGCGCTGGCCGACGCAGCTCGCGAAGCTGGTCTCGAATTCTAAGGGAAGGATAAATCCGTGGCACGTTCACCCGGAAGAGAGCGCGGCCGAGACCGCGATCGCGAAGAGCGCGACAACGAGTTCTCGGACAAGCTCGTTCACATCAATCGCGTCGCCAAAGTGGTCAAGGGCGGTAAGCGCTTCGGCTTCGCTGCGCTCGTTGTCGTTGGCGACCTGAAGGGTCGCGTCGGCTTCGGCCACGGCAAGGCCCGCGAGGTCCCCGAGGCGATCCGCAAGGCGACGGAAGCGGCCAAGCGCAACCTCGTGCGGGTGCCACTTCGCGATGCGCGCACGCTGCACCACGATTCGGAAGGCCATCACGGCGCCGGCAAGGTGGTGGTTCGCTCGGCGCCCCCAGGCACCGGCATCATCGCCGGCGGTGCAATGCGCGCTGTCTTTGAGATGCTGGGCGTGCATGACGTGGTCGCCAAGTCGATGGGAACGTCCAATCCCTACAACGTCGTCCGCGCGACCTTTGATGCCTTGAAGCATCAGGAGAACCCGCGCGCCGTCGCCGCCCGCCGCAACATGAAGGTGAGCGAGATCGTCGCCCGCCGTCGCGATGGTTCGGCAGCCGCCGAGGCTGGCGCCGAGGCGTGAGACTGCTCCGCGCCGCGCGGGGTACATGAAGCATTGGGCTGCGCTCCTTTTCCGGCGCGCGGTATCGAAGACAAGGTGATGTGACATGGCAGCCAAGAAGACCGTCACGGTGGAGCAGATCGCTAGTGCGATCCGTCGGCCCAAGGATCAGACCGACACATTGATCGGTCTCGGGCTCAACAAGCTGCATCGCCGGAACACACTTGAGGATACGCCCGCTGTGCGCGGCATGATCCGCAAAGTGCACCATCTCGTCCGCGTCGTCGGCGAGCAGGCCTGATAGAACCGATACAACTCGTCCTGGCGCGCACGGCGCGTCCTGAGACAGGCAAGAAAATTTGAAGGAGCGCGTCCCATGCGGCTCAACGAGATCAAAGACAATGCCGGTGCCCGCAAGGCGCGGCTTCGCATCGGCCGCGGCACCGGTTCCGGCGTCGGCAAGACCGGCGGTCGCGGCGGCAAGGGTCAGACGGCACGCTCCGGTGTTGCCATCGGCGGCTTCGAAGGCGGTCAGATGCCGCTGCATCGCCGCTTGCCCAAGCGCGGTTTCAACAAATGGCGCCGCAAGGACTTCAACGAGATCAATCTGGGCGCCTTGCAGCAGGCTATCGATGACAAGCGCATCGATGCCGCCAACCCCATCACGGTCGACTCGCTGGTCGCCGACGGTGTCCTGCGGCGTGCTAAGGACGGCCTGCGCCTGCTTGGCTCAGGCGAGTTGAAGACAAAGGTTCAGATCACCGTCGATCACGCCACGGCATCGGCCAAGTCAGCGGTCGAGAAGGCTGGTGGCGCTGTCACGCTGATCGAGAAGAAGGTGCTGGAGGCGGATGAGGCCAAGCGCAAGAAGACCGCTGCCAAGAAGGCCAAGTCCGGTTGAATTCGGACATCCGGGCATCTGGTCCGGATTTTCGGCCACGGCGGGCGTGCAATTCTGCCACGGGCGGCGGCCACACTCGCGCGAGCTTTCGATGCGCGGTTGTTGGCAGGTCGCCCTGACGCCATTTAGCCTATGTGGTGCTCGCACGGGCGCCTCAGCGAGGTTAGGGGGATAACTCTCCCCCGAATGTGACGAGCCCCCGGGAGCAGTTCCGGAACTGCCGCAAAGAGCGGCACCCTGGGTTCAAGTGTCCGGGGAAGAGGGTCGGGAGATAACGCAAGATGACATCCGCTGCCGAGCAGCTCGCCGCCAATCTGAATTTCGGCTCATTCGCGAAGGCCGAAGATCTCAAGAAGCGAATCTGGTTCACGCTCGCCGCACTGCTTGTCTACCGTCTGGGTACGTTCATCCCGTTGCCAGGTATCAACCCGGTCGCCTTTGCCGAAACCTTCAAGCACCAGGCTGGTGGTATTCTCGGCATGTTCAACATGTTCGCCGGTGGCGCCGTCGAGCGCATGGCGATCTTCGCTTTGAACATCATGCCCTATATTTCCGCCTCGATCATCATGCAGTTGATGAGTTCGATGGATAAGCGCCTCGCCGCACTGAAGAAGGAAGGCGAGCAGGGCCGCAAGCAGATCAACCAGTACACGCGCTACCTGACCGTTGTGCTTGCCGCCTTCCAGGCCTACGGCATCTCCATCGGTCTTGAGGGCTCGCAAAGCTCGGTTGGTTCTGTCGTCATCGAGCCGGGAATGTTCTTTCGCATCTCCACAGTGGTGACGCTGGTCGGCGGCACCATGTTCCTGATGTGGCTCGGAGAGCAGATTACCCAGCGTGGCGTCGGCAACGGCATCTCGCTCATCATCTTCGCGGGCATCGTTGCGGCACTTCCCTCCGCCCTCGTCGGCCTGTTTGAATTGGCGCGCACGGGCTCACTGTCGACGTTCCTGCTCATCGCCTTGCTCGTGCTAATGCTGGGCGTGGTCGCAGCGATCGTCTTCATGGAGCGGGCACAGCGGCGTCTGCTCATCCAGTATCCGAAGCGGCAGGTGGGCAATCGCATGTTCCAGGGCGATACCTCGCATCTGCCGTTGAAGCTCAATTCGTCCGGCGTCATACCGCCGATCTTTGCATCCTCGCTGCTGCTCCTGCCGATCACTGCGGCGAGCTTCACCGCCGGGCAGGGCCCCGAATGGCTCAATACGGTGGTTGCGGCGCTGGGTCGCGGGCAGCCGTTGCACCTCATCATCTTTGTCGCACTGATCGTCTTTTTTGCCTTCTTCTACACTGCGGTGGTCTTCAATCCGCAGGAGACGGCAGACAATCTGAGGAAGTATGGCGGCTTCATTCCGGGCATTCGTCCGGGCCAGCGGACTGCTGAGTATATTGACTATGTCCTGACGCGTATTACCGTCGTCGGCGCGATATATCTCGCTGCAGTCTGCGTCCTGCCCGAATTCCTGATCTCCTATGCTGCGGTCCCTTTCTACTTCGGTGGCACATCGCTGCTGATCGTGGTCTCGGTGACGATGGATACGGTGGCGCAGATCCAGAGCCATCTGTTGGCCCATCAGTATGAAGGCCTCATCAAGAAGGCCAAGCTGAGAGGGGCATCGTCGAATAGGGGACGGAAATGAACATTATCCTTCTTGGACCGCCCGGAGCGGGCAAGGGTACCCAGGCGGAACTGATCGAGAAGAACCGTAAAATGGTGCAACTGTCGACCGGCGCCATGTTGCGCGCAGCGGTCGCGGCTGGCACTGAGATCGGCAAGAAGGCCGACGCCATCATGAAGAGCGGCGGCCTTGTTTCCGATGACATCGTCATCGGCATCATCAACGAGCGCATCGACCAGCCGGACTGCCAGAACGGCTTCATCCTCGACGGTTTCCCGCGCACGCTGCCGCAGGCCGCCGCGCTCGATACGCTGCTCAAGGACAAGGGCAAGACTCTCGATGTCGTGATCGAGATCAAGGTTGACGACGCGGCGCTCGTCGATCGCATCTCTGGCCGCTTTTCTTGCGCCAAGTGTGGCGCCGGATATCACGATCGCCATAAGCCGACCAAGACAGCCGGCGTCTGCGACAACTGTGGCGCCACCGAATTCACACGCCGCGCCGACGATAACGCCGAAACGGTCAAGAGCCGCCTTATGGCCTATTATCGGGAGACGGCCCCGCTGATCGGCTACTACTTCGCCAAGGAGAAGCTGAAATCGGTCGATGGCATGGCTCCGATCGACGAGGTGACGCGCCAGATCAACAAGATCCTGGGCTGACGAGGCTCGGTCCGGTGATTTGGAGTTCAATTGGCCGCCCCGGGGCGGCATGACGCAGGTTCAAGGACAGCGCTTCGTGCGCTGCAACATTGACGAGGAGTTACAAGCGGGCTAAAAGACCGCGATTTCATGACGCACCCTCTGCGATCGGCTTTTCCGGTGGTAACGCCGCCGGGACCGGTCGCGATGCCTTTTGTTGAGCAAAAAGAGCGGGATAGGCCACAGGGCGTGTGGCCGGTCCTGATGCGGGCGAAGCTGGCAAGCCGCCCGTCGAGAAGAGCCGAGACCAGGAGAGAACCCGTGGCCCGTATCGCAGGCGTGAACATTCCGACCCAGAAGCGCGTATTGATTGCGCTTCAGTATATCCATGGCATCGGACCGAAGTTCGCCAAGGAAATCTGTGAAAAAGTGAACATTCCCGCCGAGCGCAAGGTGAACGAGCTGTCGGACGCCGAGGTGCTGCAGATCCGCGAGGCCATTGATCGCGACTATCTGGTCGAGGGCGATCTGCGCCGCGAGGTGGCCATGAACATCAAGCGCCTCATGGATCTGGGCTGCTATCGCGGTCTGCGTCACCGCAAGGGCCTGCCTGTTCGCGGCCAGCGCACCCACACCAACGCCCGTACCCGTAAGGGTCCGGCCAAGCCGATCGCAGGCAAGAAGAAGGCCTGATCGGCCGACAGATTTTGCTACGCGGGCAGCATACGCTTTTCATCGCTGGCCGCGCGGTATTCGACAAGACGATCTATCAACCGACCCTTGCGCCGCACGAACGAGGCGGCACGGAGCACCTGACCCATGGCGAAAGAGCAGCAAGCGCGCAAAGTGCGCCGCCGCGAGAAAAAGAACATCACCTCGGGCGTCGCGCATGTGAACGCGTCCTTTAACAACACGATGATCACGATCACGGATGCCCAGGGCAACACGATCTCGTGGTCGTCGTCCGGTACGATGGGCTTCAAGGGCTCGCGCAAATCGACACCGTTTGCCGCCCAGATGGCCGCTGAGGACGCCGGCAAGAAGGCCATGGAGCATGGCATGAAGATCCTCGAGGTCGAGGTTTGCGGCCCGGGCTCAGGTCGTGAATCGGCCCTGCGCGCGCTGCAGTCGGTCGGCTTCCAGATCACCTCGATCCGTGATGTGACGCCGATCCCGCACAACGGTTGCCGTCCGCGCAAGCGCCGTCGCGTCTGATTTTCGTTTGCGGAACCCGGCATCGGCCGGAGTCCGCTCGATATGTGCGCGCTTTCGTTGGTTGGCGACGCGCGACATCCGTCACTACTCGTATTTGCGCAGGATCGCCCCCGCCTGCGCGTGAAGGAAAGAGGTCTCCCCGTGGTTAGCTTGCTGCAGAAGAACTGGCAGGATCTCATCAAGCCCAACAAGCTCGACGTGTCGGGCGGTCGCGACCGCTCCCGTCAGGCGGTGCTCGTCGCCGAGCCTCTGGAGCGCGGCTTCGGTCTCACCCTTGGCAACGCGCTGCGTCGCGTGCTTTTGTCCTCGCTGCAGGGTGCCGCCATCAAGACCGTGCAGATCGATGGCGTGCTGCACGAGTTCTCCTCCATCCCCGGCGTGCGCGAGGATGTGACTGACGTCGTCCTCAACATCAAGGAAGTGGCGCTGCGCATCCATTCCGAGGGCGTCAAGCGCATGGTCCTCAAGAAGGAGGGTCCAGGCCCGGCGCGCGCTGGCGACATCGAGACCTCCTCCGAGGTCGAGATCCTGAACCCCGACCACATCATCTGCCACCTCGACCAGGGCGCATCGGTGCGCATGGAGTTCACCGCTGACGTCGGCAAGGGCTACATCCAGGCCGACCGAAACCGCCCCGAGGACGCGCCCATCGGTCTCATTCCGGTCGATAGCCTCTATTCGCCGGTCAAGAAAGTCTCCTACAAGGTGGAAAACACCCGCGAGGGCCAGATCCTCGATTATGACAAGCTGACGCTCAACGTCGAAACCGACGGTTCGATTTCGCCCGAGGATGCCGTGGCGCTCGCCGCCCGTATTCTCCAGGACCAGCTCTCTGTCTTCATTAACTTCGAGGAGCCCAAGAAGCAGGTCGAGGAGACACAGCACCCCGAGCTGGCTTTCAACGCGGCGCTGCTCAAGAAGGTCGACGAGCTGGAGCTTTCCGTCCGTTCGGCCAACTGTCTCAAGAACGACAACATCGTCTACATCGGCGACCTCATCCAGAAGACCGAGGCAGAGATGCTGCGCACGCCGAACTTCGGCCGCAAGTCGCTCAACGAGATCAAGGAAGTTCTGGCGTCGATGGGCCTTCACCTCGGCATGGAGGTGCCCAACTGGCCGCCGGACAACATCGAAGAGCTGGCGAAGCGCTTCGAGGATCAGTTCTGAGAAGGTTCCCTCTCTCCATACGACAGGGGAGAGGGAGTTACGACAAGGCCATGCCGCAGAACGTGGCCGTTACACAACGTAAGTGAAACAAGGAACCTTTAAGTCATGCGACACAAGAAACTCGGCCGCCGCTTCTCGCGCGACAGTGGTCACCGCCAGGCGATGTTTTCCAACATGGTCGCGGCACTCATCAAGCACGAACAGATCGTCACCACGTTGCCGAAGGCGAAGGACCTGAAGCGCGTCATGGACAAGTACATCACGCTGGCCAAGCGCGGTGACATGAACTCGCGCCGTCTGGCCGCCTCGCGCATGCGCGACGAGGACATGACCAAGAAGCTCTTCGACGTTCTGGGGCCGCGCTACAAGGACCGCAACGGCGGTTACACGCGCGTTCTGAAAGCGGGCTTCCGCTATGGTGATAGCGCCCCGCGTGCCGTCATCGAACTCGTCGACCGCGACGAGAGCGTGAAGGGCAAGGAAGACCGCGAGCGCCACGAGGCATGGCTCGCTGAGCAGGAGCAGCAGGTCTGATAGGCTGATGGAAGCTGTCGTGCTGGCGCCGAAGCCCGTGATTGAGTCTCTCACGTGACGAGATAGAGCAGGCCACAACGGCCAGACGTGTTTCCATCAAAACCTGACCTGCTTCTTGAGCAGTTCGCCCTTGCCGCTCGCGGCTGTTCGGCCCCGCAGATTAGAGCCTGATCGGCTGAGATGGAAGCACGATTGCCTCCATCGAGGCCGTGAATCGGTCTCTCAATCAAAGAGATAGAGCAGGCCACAACGGCCTGAGGTGATTCAATCAAAACCTGACTGCTCTAGTCGATCGCGCGGCCCTGTACGGTGGCGGGGGCAGTCGGCCTCGATGCCGCCCATACCGCTGCGCTCAAGGTGATAGACGCAACCTTGTTGCGCAGCCCGATTACTGTGATTCGCGAGCAACATCCCCAACGCTTATCACGTGTCTGAACAAATCAGATTAAGGATTTGGCCGGAATCGATTAGCCTTGAACGTGGTTCATGACACGAGCCATGAAATGAATTCCGCGTTACTGGCGTGTTGCTGACATCAAGACCGTATTGGGGAAATACAACATGTCGGGATTTCGCGGTGACGCCTCGGTGCGTCTATCGTTTGCGTTCCTTGTGGCAGCGGCCATCGCGCCCTGGCCGGCCCAGGCACAGGTTGCCTGTCAGAGCGGTGATAATGCGCAAGCTTGTGTGAACCCGGACGGGACGACGATCGGCTTTGTTAGAACGAACGCCAATGGTGCCGGGGTGACGAACTCGGGCACTGTCGGGACGTATATTTGGACGTCTAGCGCCAACTCGGGCGTGACCAACTCGGGCACTGTCGGGACGGTGATTGAAACGGATGGCGACAACTCGGGCGTGACGAACTCGGGCGATGTCGGGGGATTTATTCGGACGCATGGCGACAACTCGGGCGTGACCAACTCCGGATTCGTCGGTTCGGGCGCAGCAGGC
>DAIPMW010000028.1:0-25462 GCA_036768475.1 Hyphomicrobiaceae bacterium
TTCCCATCGCCCGCTCCATCGTTTCAATGTCCATATCCCCTACCGGACACATGGGTGACGTCCCCGGAACGAAACGTCACCTATGTCTCAGGACGGACAAATTCTCCCGCAGCGGCATCGCCCGGTTAATTAAATTGCATCGGCGCTCGATCTGGGCTGAGGACAAATGATGCAGAGACCGCGATGGCGGCGAGGGAAACCGGCTGCTCGGGTCCCTGCAGTTCGCGCCGCAAGGAACTATTACCCAAACAGTCGGTATCGGATCGGTTCAAAACCGTCCTTCTGACACAAGATCGATTGCGATCTTCACATCGCCTATGGCCTGCTTCAACGCCGACTTCTCGACGCCATCCATATCGTTAAGCGCCACACGCGGCGACAGTGCGACACCGCTCGCAGTGTCGCGGAGCTGCTGGGTAAGAATTGCGCCCAGCAGTATCTGGTGCGCCTTCTCCACGCGTTGGATGTCCGCGGCTGAAGCCTTACCCTCCCGCCTGAGTATGGCGATCCGATTCGGTGTATCGCGCTCGCGCGCGCCGTGCTTGATGGCGATCACACGGGCGGCCGTGAAGATCGGCATCAGCCCACCTTTCTTCAGATCGACACGTCCATTTTCATCCATGCGAATGCCGCCGAGTAGCGTCAAAGGCGGCGACCACTGGCGGGCTAGCTCCGTCAGCAGTGAAATGAAGTCTCGGGACCGGCTGCCGACTTCGATGGCATAGTCGCGAATTTCATCGGCAAGTCTGCGGTCGCCGTGAACTGCGAGCCCGTCGAAAAAAATATCAACGTTGAGCAGATCCTGAGGCGTCTGCTTGCGAACCCATCCGTCTATGACAGACTTCCAACCGGCGACTGAATGGCGCCATTGCGCATTCTTCGCCATGATCCCGCCCTTGCAGTAGGGGATGCCGGCGTCGTCCAGGGTTCTTGCGAGCCGCATGCCGAGTTCCTCGAACCAGCGGTCCTGCGATCCGCCGGGCTCGCCCGTTTCATAGACGATGGCGTTGTCCTGGTCTGCCGCCAGCAGACTTTCCCCGCGTCCCACCGAGCCCATAACGAATACGGCATAGGGTGCCGGAGGCGGGCCCCATCCGTCAGCGGCCATGCTCATTTCTGCCAGCTCGCTTGCCCTGCGTGTCGCGGCGGCAATCTCGGCACTTATGACCGCCGATATACGTCTGGGCTCGACGTCCTCCGCGCGCAGTGCATCAGCGACTTTGGCAAGACGGGCAAACGCCGCCCCGAGCTCTGCCCCGCTGGCCGCGCCATCGATGTCCTCGCCGAGCACGAGCGCGGCGCTTGCGCGCTGGCGCAACAGGCTCTTAGGAGTCAAAGCGCCGACGACCTGGCCGGAGTCGTCGGTCACCGCGAGGTGGCGGATGCCAAGACGCGTGATGCGCGCCAATGCGCGGTAGAGAAACTCGTCATGGTTGACTGTAATCAGCGGTCGGCTTGCGAACTGCGACACGGGCATTGAGAGGGCTGCGGCACCATTTTCGGCAATCGCGCGAAGCATGTCGCGCTCCGTCACGATTCCCATGCCGGCAGGACCGCATCTTACGAACGTCGAACTGGTGCCGGCGGACAGAATGGTTTGCAGGACATTCCCGAGATCCTCATGTCCACCGACGACGAGCGGGGGGCGGGACATCAATTCTTCGACCCGGTGGCGATAAGGATAGCTGTCGACCTGCGTGATGACCTGCTGTACCTGATCGGCATGCAGCGTCATCGTCCGCCCATCGTTTAAATCGACGGTCAGCGATTCAGGTTCAAGCGCGGCACACGCCGCAACGGCTTCGGCGATCGTTCTGATGCCGCGCTCCTTCAGCTTCGGCACCAACGCTGCATAAACGCGTGCTGTCGCCAATGCATCGCCAGAAGCAGAGCGCAGCGACGGGCATTTGAGATCGAGCCACTCACACAACTGAGGCAACCCATCGTGAGCAAGCGTCGGTGTGACGAGCCGCGCGAGAACACGCACGTCCAACGTTACGAGTGGAGGAAGCCGCCGGCCGAGTCGCTCGTACTCGCTCCGCAGAACGGCGAGATCGTAGGCGATGTTATGGCCAATCACAACGCGGTGACCGATGAATGACTCGATATCCGAAATCACACTTTCGATGCCCGGCGCTCCGCTAATATCTGCGTCAGTGACGCCATGAACGCGGCTCGCGGCATCCGGAATGGGCATCCCGGGGTCGACAAGCTGGTTCAAAGCGTGTTTCGGGTCCGGCGTACCGCAGTTCAGGAGCACCGCTCCGATCTGCACGATGCGCGCGCTGCGCCCCTCGAGCGCGGTCGTCTCCAAATCGATGGCTATTGCATCCAGCGCTATAAGAGGCGTTGCCGGAAAGGCTGGCTTCATCGTCGTCCTCGGTTTCATCCGCACGTCGGTTGTGAATTGCGTTGAGGTGTATCACTCATCGGCTTCTGTGTGGTGTGTCGAACTCGAAGCAGAAATGGCACGTAGACGAATCGCACATCAAAATTTTTCATTAAGCCGGCGCTCCTGCAGCATGCGGTTGGAAATAGCGACGGCCTCGCCGAATGTCGTAATCCCGTTCTTCTCGAGGCCTTCGATGAGACGCACCCATACGCCTGCCGTCATCATCGCATCGCCCAGGGCCGTGTGCCGACCCTCGACCTCGATCCCGAGAAAATTCGCCATCGACGTGAGCGAGGGATCGGGATGATCGGGAAAGACGTGTATTGCAAGCAGCAGCGCGTCGAGAACGGGATTGTCGAAAGCGACGCCTGCCTCCGCCTCCCGCTTGTGCAGGAACATCATGTCGAAGGCGATGTTGTAGGCAATGAGGACGGCATCGCCCACGAACGAGCGGAACTGCGGCAACACGATACGCGCCGGCGGCTTCCCCTCGACCATTGCGGGAGTAATGCCGTGGAAGCGGATGCTGAGCGGCGGGATATCCCTTTCAGGGTTTATCAGGCGCTCGAACGTTTCGCCCGTCAGAATTCTACCATTGAGTACCTGTACGGCTCCAATCGACAACAACTCGTCTCCCTGGCTCGGTTGAAGTCCCGTGGTCTCGGTATCGAACACGACGTATCGGAGTTCTTTCAACCGCGCATCGAAGAGGGTGGACGGCGCATCGCGAAAGAGGTCGAAATCGTAGTACTCCGGCCGCGGCGCGCTCGCTTCGGAGATGGTGAGTTCTTGGCGGCGTTCACAATGCCGCAACGGTACGCGCAGCACCGCCATTCCATCACCGGCATGCTTGCTCCACGCTTCGCCGCCGTGACGCTCGATAATTTGGCGCGCCGAGCGGCTTGCGACCGCTCCCACCAAGGGTTCGTCCAGCCAGGTATCGAGCACGCTGGTCGATATCGGCGTGCCGGCCCAGCTTATCTCGACATATGCAAGGGCATCGGAGCGCACCATGCCCAGATCTATCGAGCTGGTCCCGGTATCGGCTACGAGCCGGCGGATCAAATGGGTGAGAACGAGGCTCAACGCATGACTGTCGGCGTTGATCCACATCGGCAGTCCGACCAAACTGACATGCATGCCTGGATCGGTGGCCAGCGATCTCTCGACGGCCCGGAAAAGATCAATCGAATAGACATCGGCGGTGCCCCAATGCCCCAGATCGAGATGATCGATGCGGCGCGCCGCGGAATTGAAGCGCCCCGACAAATAGGCGATTTCCTTACGCAGTATTTCTCCAAATCCGGTGCGTTCCTCCTCGGTCAAGCTCTCGGCCTCGGAGAATGTTTCGATCGCTGCGGAGAGATTGGCAATGGGGCGGCGCCATTCCACCATCACCTCCCGCAGCAGCGTATCGCGCGTTGTCAGGCTTTCCATTTGCGGCCCTGCGTCCTCGAACGAAAGCACGTAGCCCGCCGGCTCGCCGGACGCCTCGTGGATGAGACTCATGCGGGTTTCTATGAGGGTGCCGTGGTCGACCGTCGAAACCATGAACCGTCGCGAACCGGTGAGACGCGCGGCCTCACTTCGCAGCATGATGTCGTGGGTGTGAATTACGGGATCGCGGGTCAGAACTCCGAACAGCGATCTCCCCAGACCGGTCATCTCGCGCAGCCCGAGGATGTGCTGGGCGGCCTTGTTGTAAAGAATGATCCTATGATCCTTGCTGCAGACGATAACGCCTTCGGTGAGGTCGAGCAGTATGGCTTCGAGCCGGCGCTTCTGCGCGTCGGCCAGGCCCGCGGCCTTGGCCACGCGCAACTCCGTTGCATCATTTGATGCGAGCAACGCCCTGCCGAGGCTGGCGACCGTCTTGGTGATCTCTTTCACGGCGCCATCGCGTGACACCTCGATGTCCCGATCGGTGGGTGTCAACGCCATGCGCTGCGCCTCTCGAGCGAGATCGGCCAGCGGCTGAAGGAGATATCGCCGCGCCAGCAACCAAACGCCAATGCCGACAATGAGGGTTAGTAGATAGGTCGCGGTGAGCAGCGGATTGACTCTTTCCGCAGCAGCAGCATCTCCGGGCGCATTGCGGACGAAATCGATGGCGATCCAGGTTGCAAGGACGAGACCGGGAATTGCGCATGCGGCGATAGCGAGCGGAACGAGCACTCGGAGCTTCATGGCCTATCCAGTCGACTTCCTCCTGCCCACCAGAACAAATTCATCAACATGGCCGGCGCGCAGAACCGCGGCGCCGCGCCCGAATTGGATCAGAATGCCCCGGCGCCAGTTGGCGTGACTCGCCACAAAGTCTGGCGGTGCTTCTGGGGAGAAGTAAGCGAGGCATGCAACGAGCCGCACACCAACGGCGCCAGGATTTGCAATTGTTACCATGCCGTCCCATTCCGAAAAAGATCTTCCGATGCAAACCATATGGCCTGCAATTGGATTGTCCGCGATGTGTGATTGTCGTGTCAGCAGTGATAATCTCTTATGCAGATTGTTTGACGTAGAATATTCTGTAGACAAATAATAAAGTCCGCCAAAAAACTGCTGGGTCAGAGAAGATTCCGCTATTCGTAAAATTTGACTCCAATTAATATTTTAGATTGTGCAGGCAGCCGTCCGCGTTTGTTCCAAAAGAATACTTCGAATTCAAACAAAAAGAATGGCCGATGCCATCGGGGGTGCGGAGTGGCTGCTGTGCCTTGCTAAGGAGGAAATCGCCATGCAACCCGTAAATGCAGAGCGGCACTGGGCGCGCACCAGTCGGCTCATGTGGCTCATGATGTTCGTGTGGGCCTTTTTCAGCTTTTTCATTCATTGGTTTGTCAACGATCTCAACACAATCAACATCCTCGGCTTCCCACTCGGCTTCTACATGGCCGCGCAGGGCTCGCTGATCGCCTTCGTGGTCATGCTGTTCATTTTCGCGAAGCGTCAGGACACGATCGATCGCCAGGAAGGCGTGAGCGAGTAACAGGGGGAGAAAATGGCTCAAGCAAAAGAATATGCCGTGGGCGGCAATACTTTCATTGCCAACCTCGGCAAGATCTACGCGATCTATACCGGTGGCTTCTTCGGGTTCGTCGCGATCCTTGCCGTCCTGGAGCAGTTGGGGGTGCCCAACCGCTGGATCGGCTATGGTTTCGTATTCCTGACGATCGCGGTCTATGCGCTGATCGGCATACTCTCGCGCACGTCTGAGGTTGGCGAATATTATGTTGCTGGCCGCACGGTGCCGGCGTTCTATAACGGCATGGCGACGGGCGCCGACTGGATGTCGGGCGCATCATTCGTCGGCATGGCGGGCACGCTGTTCCTGCTCGGTTACGACGGCCTCTCCTTCGTGCTCGGTTGGACGGGTGGCTACGTGCTCGTGGCGGTGCTGATCGCGCCGTTTCTACGCAAGTTCGGCGCCTATACGGTTCCAGACTTTTTCGCAGCCCGCTATGGCGGCAACTTCGCGCGCCTGCTTGCCGTTATCGTTCTCATCTCATGCTCCTTCACCTATGTGACGGCACAGATCTACGCGACGGGCATCATCGCATCGCGCTTTCTCGACATAAACTTTGCCGTTGCCGTTTACGTAGGTCTTTTTGGCATCCTGCTGTGCTCGATGCTCGGGGGCATGAAAGCGGTGACGTGGACACAGGTTGCGCAATACATCGTCCTCATCGTTGCCTACCTGCTTCCGGTCGTCATCCTCTCTGCCAAGAAATACGGCATTCCTGTCCCGCAGCTGACCTACGGACAGGCGCTCCAGGAGATCACGAGTCTGGAGGGGCAACTTGCCGCAAAGGGTTTGGCGGCAACAGTGACGGACGCGGCAGGCAACGTGAGTTTCGCCAAGCCGCACATCAAACCCTTCACCGACTACGATCCGCTCAACTTCTTCGCGCTGATCTTCTGCCTCATGGTGGGAACGGCCTCTCTGCCACATATCCTGATGCGCTACTTCACGACTCCATCCGTGCGTGAGGCCCGCTCATCGGTGGCATGGTCACTGTTCTTCATTTTCCTTCTCTACTTCACGGCGCCTGCTTACGCAGCGTTCTCCAAGCTGGAGGTGTTCAGCCTGGTGAACAAGGGCACGTCGCTGATGGAGTTGCCGCAGTGGATGTACACGTACGGAAAACTCGGTCTCGTGAAGGTCTGCGGCGCCAACGTCGACACCGCTCAGAATGTCATCGCGGCGTGCCAGAAGCTCGCCAATCATCCGGGCGTTCTGCGGTATCAAGACCTCAGCATCAACACGGACGTGATCGTGCTCTCGACGCCTGAGATCGCGGGCATGCCCTATGTGATTGCCGGTCTGGTTGCCGCCGGTGGCCTCGCGGCGGCTCTTTCGACGGCTGACGGCCTCCTTCTGGCCATCGCAAACGCGCTTTCGCACGACATCTACTACAAGATGATCAGCCCGAACGCCTCGACGAAGACCCGTCTCGTCGTCGCGCGCATTCTGCTGCTCGTCGTGGCTGTCATCGCGGCGTATACGGCATCGACAAAGCCTGCGGACATTCTGTCGATGGTGGCGTGGGCCTTCTCGCTGGCTGCTGCAGGTATTTTCCCTGCACTGGCTCTGGGTGTCTGGTGGAAGCGCGCCAACACCAGCGGTGCCGTTCTGGGTATGATCCTCGGCTTCGGCATATGCGTCTACTATCTCGTTGGAACACGCTATTTTGCACCCTCGTTCTACGAGACGTGGAGCTGGCTGAGCAGCGCCAAGCCCGAAGCGGCGGCCAAGTTTGCCGAGTTGAAGGCTGCGTGCGTCGCGGATGCCGCCAAGTGCGGCGCTTTCGACAAGCACGCACAAGGCATCGCCAACTGGTGGGGCGTGAAGAACATCTCGGCAGCACTTTTCGGCTTGCCGATCGGGTTCCTCACGATCATCATCGTCTCAATGTTGACGCGAGCGCCGTCCAAGGAGGTCCAGGACCTCGTTGATGCGACGCGCCTGCCGTCGGGTGCCACACTAATGCAGGAAAAGGGCGCGACGGTTGGCGGTCATTAGCCGGCTATCGACGACGCTCAACACAAAGGAGGGTGGGGCCTTGCGCTCCATCCTCTTTTTCTGCGATCACCTGTCTGGCACAACCGCAGGAGCAAAACCGTGACGGCCAGCGAAAGCTTCGCAATCTATTGGTGGTATCATATTCCAAACCTCATGCTGGCGGCGCTTATCTACACCGTTGTTGGACGATACCTGCTTGAGCTGCTCTTTGCGAAAAAGCAGGACGCGGTGATTCTCAAGGTGTTCCGCGCCGTGACCGATCCGGTGGTCAACTTGGTGCAGGCGATTACGCCACGCGTGGTGCCGCGCGGCCTCGTTGTCGTATTCACCGTGTTCTGGCTCATGTCAGTCCGCCTGTTCTGGTTCCTGACTGCCGTTGCTTACGGCATGCGTTTGGCTTGAGGAGAGGGGATGAACGGCATCAACGAGCATGACCGGCAAAGCACGATGCAACGCGACGTCATTCTCGTCGCCACAGCCGCGCTCTCACTCGTCAACGGTATGCACTTTTCACCCTGGTTCGATCCAATTGCAATTCTGCTTCGTCCGTTTATCGCCGGTACGTTTCTCGGGACACCATTGGTCTCGCTCTACCTGACCTCGATCTTCATCTCGGTGATGACACTGGTGGTCGGTGGTGTGCCCGCTGCACTCTATGAACGTGTACGCGGCGAGGAGGAGAGTTCGCCAGCGTCGCTATACATTTGGTTCATTGCCACATTGCTGATCAGCCTGCCGGCGCTCATGGCAGCTTCCGTGAGGAGCTAGACGGGAAAATCATCGCGTCACGGGCGTCACGGCACTTGCCAATAGCGCTACATCGTAGAACAGTATGCGAAGTTGCATCTTCGGGTCGGCAGTGGGCGCATGTTGCGTATCGAGGAACTGGCCGTCTTTTCCGTGGCGCGTGGATGTGGCTTTGCCATGATCGCGATCGCCACAACCATGATCGGGCTGTCGTTCGATCCGCATCAGTGTCTCAAGGTGGGCGGCCTGCTTTCGCTCGTGACCGCGCTGGTCCTGATAGTCAAAGCGCTGCGCGCATTTTCGAAGCCTTATCAAGCCACCGATCTCTGGCTGATGCTCGGACCAGCCGACCGGCCGCCCCAGGCCGTCGCCCAGCTTCTCATCAGCCGGGCCCTGCGCGACGCATACTATCGCTTCGCATCCTATTTTGCCCGCGGCGCTGCGGGGCTACTGGTGCTAAACCTTGCCATCCCGGTTAGCACCTAGAGCATGCTCGAAACGAGGTGCTCGATCGCGTCCATGTTTCCGTCAAACTTGAACGCAATACAGTGCCGGACTCGCAGCACTATTCTACAATATGAATCTCGTGTGCGTCAGATGGAGGAGACCGCATCGCGAATGAGCGGCGAATAATGCGGCCGACTTCTCGATCACCACACTAAGTATTGCATCCAAGCGCGCCTCGTCCGACCGAATTGCATTCTTCGCTCATCGACGGGTCAGACCATGCCCATCAAACAATATCCGCCGGTCTGGGTCTTTCGGGCAAAGGTCGCGGCATTCGTGCGGCCTTCATCGGCGACTGTTGCGGAAGATGCAGAGATCAGTGACATCGTTAAAGCGCTCTCGAAGGGTGTCAGTCACGTCGCGGTGTGCCGCTCCGACGGATCACTGGTCACGACTGTAGATTCATATGCGGTCATGGGATGGCTCGCTCGCGGACTCGAAATGGGCGAGCGCCTACCGCTCTTGCCGGTAACGCCCACCGCAACGATCGCGGCCGATCAATCCATATTTTTTGCTCTGTTGAGCATGATCTCACAGAACCGCCCTTCGCTCCTGGTGGTCGACGGACACGGCCGTTTCCTGGGCGAAATTGCACGCGAGCAGATCCTGGCAAGAGTCGCAGGCGTGATCTGGGACGTCGCCGCGGCGGGAGCGGCGGCTCCTAGCGAATCGGGGTCGGGAAACCAGGACTTCGCGGCGATGCGCCGCTGCCAGACCGAAATCGTTTCGGACATGCTTGCCGACGACATCCCCGCAGAGGCGATCCTCGCCATGATCACCGAGATCAATAACGAGGTCCATCGTCGCGTGCTGTCGGACGTTGTCGAGGGGCTTGAGTCCGATGGTTGGGGCAAGCCCCCTATGCCGTTCTCGCTCTTGGTGCTGGGCTCGGGTGGGCGGCAGGAAAACCTGCTCGATCCAGATCAGGATAACGCGATCGTAATTGCAGAACCGGACGATGTGGATCGGCTCCCGACAGAAACCTATTTCATCGAGCTCGCCGAACGCCTGTGTAGCGCGCTTGCTGCAAACGGCTTTGCATACTGCAAGGGAAACATGATGGCGACGAGTCCGGTGTGGCGCAAGACATCGGGCGAATGGCGCGCGCAGGTCCGCTCATGGGTGCGCAAGAAGGAGCCGGTGCTCCTCATGAACTGCGACACGCTGCTCGATATGGCGCATGTCGCAGGCACCGAACAGCTCGCAGTCGAGCTCCACCGCTATCTTCTCGACATGGTGCGGTGTGAGCCGGGGTTCCTGCGTGCTCTTTACAGTATCGAGGAGAACCACTCTGTGGGACTTGATTGGCTCGGGCGGCTCGCCGGGGAAAAGAATGATTTCGGGTTCATTGCCGAGGTCAACTTGAAACTGAAAGGCATGTTGCCGCTCATCGAGGGCGTGCGGCTCTTGGCAGTTGGCGCGGGCCTATCCGAGACGTCTACAACGGAACGCCTTGGCAGGCTTGCCGCGCTCGGCGTGCTCGGTCGAGAGACGACAGAAGGGTTGATCGACGCGTTCCGGACGATCACGGTCCGGCTGCTCCAACACCAGATCAATATGCGCAGCACTCCCGCGACGTCTTCAATTCGAGTCGCCCACTATTCGTTGACGCGCTCTGAAAGGTCGGCGCTACGTGTCGCGCTGCGTCGTGTCGATCGATTCCGTTCACAACTGCCTGCGGCTCTGGAAGACGTTGCCCTGCGGTCCAATCGTAGCCCTCTAAAACTGGGTAAGCCTGTTGCTGCCAAATGATTGGAGGTTGCCGGAGCACTTTAGTGAGAGCGGACGCGCTCTAGATATCTGAGTTCCGCGAGTCTCATCTGATTATTACGTGCCACCCGACGGGCAGAGAGTTCTCGGCCATAGCGCGCAAGCCAGCAGAAGCGTACGCTTGTTATGTTGCAGTCAGTGCCTCCAGCCCCCAAAGGGAGGTTACGATGAAATACTCAATTGCCATTGCCATAGGACTTACATTGATACTGATGACCCCGGCCGCAGCTGACGACAAGGCCGATGTCACCGCAGCCATGAACGCCTGGAAGGATAATCTGGCAGCCGCATGTTCTGGCGGAGGAGCTGAGAAAATCCTACCCCTTTATGCCGAGGACGGTGTGTTATGGGGCACCATCTCCCCCACCATTCGGGATGACCGAGCCGAACTTGAAGACTATTTCGTCAATGCCTGTAAGAAGCTGCCGAAGCTTACCGTCGAGTTCAAGGATCCGCTGATCCGCATCTACGGCGGCGATACGGCCATCAATAGTGGCTATTATACGTTCAGCTACGAAAAGGATGGAAAGCCGACACAGCTTCCCGCTCGATACAGCTTCACGCTCGTGAAGCGCGACGCCAAATGGCTGATCGTTGATCACCATTCGTCGGCGATGCCGAAGTAGAGCATATATTTGCGGGCGCACGCGCTTGCGGAATGTCGCTTTCCTGAGTCGTGCGCCCAATTAAGGGTAGACTTGCGCAACACAATCTCACCTGAGGCCATTGAGGCGCTCGGGGTGAGTGTGAGTTCTTGTTTGTGGAAGTCAGCGATATTGTTGGGAGGAGTTGAAATGTTCAACCATTCGCCGATCGCATTCGCAACTGGACTTGGCCTGTTCTTACTCCCCATGCTGGCCGCCGCAGATGACAAGGACGTCACTCCAGATCAAGTTGTGACGGCGCTTGAGGAAACATTTGGCGTGACCCCTGGACAACGGCGTAATCACATCAAGGGAACATGTGCTGTAGGCGAATTCATCGGCACAAAAGATGCCGCCAAGCTTTCGCGCTCTCCATTATTCGCTAGCAAACCGATCGCGGTAATAGCGCGCTTTTCGTTACCTGGCGGCAATCCTAAGGTTCCCGACACCGTGAAGAATGTCCGCGGTATGGCACTGGAGTTTCGCATCTCCGAAAACGACGTGCAGCATATGACGATGCTCAACGTCCCGATATTCGGTGCTGCGCAACCAAGAACATTTTTTGACTTGATCGTTGCCCTGAAACCGGATCCTCAGACCAATAAACCTGATCCACAGCGCGTAAAGGCTTTCAAGGAAAGCCATCCTGACAATAGAGGATTCTCGGAGTATCTCGCCGCGCACAACCCACCGCCAAGCTATGCGAATGCCACATTCTACGGCATTCACACGTTCAAATTTGTTGACCAAGACAAGCATGTAACGCTTGTGCGGTGGAGGTTCGTGCCCCAGGCCGGAGACAAGATGCTCACCGATGACGAGTTGAAGTCCTCGCCACCGGATTTTCTCGAGCAGCGTCTGATCGAGGCGACCCAAAACGGTCCGGTGCGGTGGGATATGATCGTAACGATCGGACAACCTGGAGATCCGCAGGATGACCCGACGAAGTCGTGGCCGCAGGATCGCCCGGAGATCAACGCGGGCACCCTGACGATCTCTTCAGCATCGCCCCAGAAAGGTGCGGATTGTGAGAAGATCAACTTCGATCCCATCATCATGGCCGACGGAATTGAACCGACGAATGACCCAATCCTGCAGTTCCGTTCGTCCGCCTATGCCGTGTCCTACTCGAAGCGATTGAATGGCGAATAGGGATCGTCCAACTAAGGTAATGGATCGCGTTCAAATTTGACGGAAGCGTGAACGCGATCAGGTCGGATCGAGCCGCGTATATTTTGGTCCAATTGCAGCGAACCTCGCCAAAATCCTCGACAAAAATCATTCAGTCTAGCTCGAACAATCTGAACAAAGAATTTTTATTTATGTGGCAATAAAAGCACGTCTGCCAACCTGAGTTGAAAGCAATTTCAACGATTCATTGACTAACTACTTGGTTCTGTCCAGCTTGATCACACCTAACTGGTTGCCGATTTCCCTTAGCTATCCAGTACGTTAGCGGAATGAATGGCGCGACGAATATCCGTCGCGGCGAGGTACTGCGTCTGTTCGAGGTCTGAGTCATGTATGCCACACCCCGGCAGGTGCCTGCCGATTGCGCGAACGCCATTGCCCCTCTTGAGCAGCCGAGGGGGTGCGATCCACAGCGAAATCGGATCGGGGTGACGCTTTATCGACGATTGCTCTCGTCGGCCGGCGCTGTTGCACTCGGCGTGATGACAAATCTGCCCGCCTTCGCCACCGGATCGAACACCAGCAGCCCGGCGCCCACGCCGACGGCCCCGGCCGCAGTCGTCACGAGCACGCCGCAGCTCTCCACCGTCGGTGCTGGAGGCTGCGCATGGCAGTACACGAAGGCCATCAATGATCTCGGAGAGCAGGTCCTCACGGCAAACGATGTCGGCCTTGCCGCAAATGCCGTTGGTGCCGCAGCAACTGTCACTGGCTTGATCGCACAGGAGGCCGCGGCCATAGCTGACGCAGCAGCATTTGCAGCCCTTGCCGCTGCGCTTGCTGCTGATGTTCCGCTCGTCGGCACCGCCACACCCGGCGCGATACCCGCTGGCGTGCTGGCTGGATCATCAACCGCCGAGGCGATTGCTTTGGGGGCCGCGATCGTCGGTGCCGGGTCTACGGTGACCGGCGTTGCCTCGCAGATCGCCGGGACGGTTTTTGCTCACCAACAAGCCGATCTCAATAGCTACGTGACTGAGACTCTGCCGCTCTGCGACACGACGTTCACAGGCACCGTGACCGTCACCGCCGGCGGCGTCAACGTCACTGGCGATTCCTTGTTCACAGGCGTTGTCGGTATCGATGGAAGCTTGGTGACGAATGGCTCGATCAGCGCCAATCAACTCCACGCCGCGCAGGGCATCTCCGCTCATGGCGGAGCAATCTGGCTCGGCGATCCGAACGGCACGACATATTCGAGTGGTATTACGCTCGGCGGCGGTGCGCTGTCCGGTGCAGGCACGGGCGGCCTTCAGGCATTCACCGGAGATGTTTCCGCCGTCGCGATCGGCAACGGCGCGAGCGCGGCCAGCGTCAACAGCACCGCGTTGGGTACTGGCGCGAACGCGAGCGGCGTGGGTAGTACCGCGATTGGTGCCAACTCCGTTGCGCAGAATGACGGTGACACAGCCCTCGGCTCAGGCGCTTCGGCGACCGGCGGGAGTTCCACCGCGATAGGCCAAAATGCTTCATCGAGTGGCATGTTCGCGCTCGGCGCTGGTTTCGCCGCGTCCGCATCCGGCGATAATTCAGTTGCTGTCGGACATGGGGCGAGCGCAACCGGTGAGTCGGCCATTGCGATGGGAACCTCCACGTCGGCTGGCGGTCTTAATGACATCGCGATCGGTGCAAATAACCAAACAAGCGATGGAGGCTTCAACACAGTCGTCGGTTGGGGGATAACGATCGACAATTCCACCGTCGAATCGACCAAAAACACAGTGCTCGGACAGGGCCACTACATTGCGGGCTCCAGTAACTTCGTTGCCGGTGATCCAAACGTCGTCTTCGGTAATGCCAACAGCGTTACTGGCAACGACAATAACATCGGTTCAGCCGCAAACTTCGCCAACAACAATTTCGTCGGCGGCAACAACAATGCTACGCTCGGCGACAACAATGTAATTATCGGAAATAACAACAATACCGGCGATACTTCGCAGAACGTCGTCGTCGGCTCGTCCAACACGGGAATATCCACCAGCGACAACAATGTCGTCGGCGATGAGAACCAGGTGAGCGGCGGTGGCGGCAACAACGTTCTCGGTGACAACACCGTCACATCGGGCACAAACAACGTCGCAGTGGGACAAAGTGCTGCCGTTACCGGCACGGATTCGATCGCGGCCGGCACAAACGCTGCCGCCTCGGGGACCGGATCTCTGGCTGTCGGGCAGAAGAGTACTGCAACCGGGCAGGGCGCCGTCGCAGTCGGCGGCGACACCGATGGTGATGGGGACGGAGCCGAAGCGGACGGCATGGGGTCGATCGCGATTGGAGATGCCTCGGCGGGGAACACGGATGCAATCGCCGTCGGCACGGGAGCATTGGCCAGCGGTGTCGGCTCGATCGCCATTGGACAGGGCGCGAATGCGACAAGTTCCATAGCAATGGGAACCAACGCCAGCGCATCAAACGGCGGAGCCGCCTACGGCAATAATTCCGTCGCTACGGGAGTGAATGCGACGGCCGTTGGACCGTCCGCCAGCGCAACGCCGGACGGATCGGCGGCTTTCGGCTATAACGCGACCGCTACACTCACCAACCAGCAGGTGTTCGGCACCGTCGATAACACATACACGATGGGCGGTATCACATCTAATCAGAGCATCGACCGGCAGTCCGGTCCGCTACAGCTCGTAACGACGGATGCAGCGGGCAATCTGGCATCGGACCGCGGCAGCACCTTCACCGCCATCGCGGCGCTTCGGGCGGGTGTCGCCATCGCGCTGGCGGCTGAGGCTCCCTCGCTCGCGGGCAAAGAGAACTTTGGTATGCGGATCGGCTGGGGTAACTTTCAAGGGGAGAGCAACGCAGTCGCAGCAAGTGCGATCGGCGTATTGTGCCGCGGGTGCTTTACACATGGCGACCGTGTTGCCGTCGACGGCTCATTCGGTGCCGGCTGGTCGGAGTTCAAGACCTATGGCGCAGGGAACGTCTACGGCGGCCGCGTTGGAGTGCAGTGGACCTGGTGATAGCTCACGTATCGCGTCTGTCGAGGCGATGGCCAGCGCGGCTGAGGTGGAGATCAGCCTCGCCGGCTGCGGCCGTCCCGGTTCATAATGCAACAGAACCTGGCATGCTGCTGCGCAAGCTTGCTCTTGTTCTGGCGATCGCCTTGCTTCCCAGCACGGGGTGGTGCCAGACCAAGCCAACCACAGCCGATACGCGCCCGCCGGCCCGGTCCGCGAAAGAGCCGGAGGCGAAGGCGCCGACCGCGGTAAAACCGCCGGGGGAAGCAGTCGCAGGCTCCAAGCGGCCGCCAATGCCCGACGACTACAAGATCACAATGCTGATCCGCACGACGATCGTCGCGGTTAATCAGGCAAACAAAACCGGTAACTACTCGGTCCTGCGGGATCTTGGTGCGCCAGGCTTTCAAGCAGCCAACACAGCAGCGCAGCTGGCGGAAAATTTCGCAAACCAGCGCAGGGCGAGGTTGGACCTGTCGCCGATCCTGTTTTTCCCTCCCAAGCTTGTCGAGAAGCCAAAAATCGATGATGCCGGTATGCTGCGCGTAACTGGTTTTTTCGCGACGAAGCCTCAACAGGTGAACTTCGACCTTGCGTTCGAATACGTCGATGGGGAGTGGCGCCACTTCGCACTCGGGATCGGAACACAGCTCGCGGTGAGGCCTGTCCCGAAGAGGCCATGAAGGACTTCGGCCCGTGCCGATGAGGCCTATCCTAAAAGTCTTACCGTTCAGAACTGTCGGTTGAAGGGATCCAGTCCAGGATGCGCGCGTCTTCTGTCCGGTCCGGCAGCCTCGATCTGCGGGCTTGAAATTGCAAGCCTTCCAGCGCGGTCTCGAAGACGAAGGCGTTGCCTGCAACCATCGTGCGGTGGATGCGTTTTTCCCGCAGGTGAAACTGCGATAGGAGGCATGCTGTGCCCAAGATCAAGAACGCCAAGATCCTTATTCTTGCTACGGACGGCTTCGAGCAATCGGAGTTGGAGGTTCCACTGAAGAAGCTCCGCGACGTTGCACAGGTCGTTCACGTTGCTGCGCCGAAGTCGCGTAAATCGAAGGGCGCCATCACCGGATGGAAGGAGGGCAATTGGGGTGACGAGATCAAGGTCGACGTGGAGATTTCGGACGCCTCACCCGCGTTTTATGACGCGATCGTGCTGCCCGGTGGCCAGATCAATCCTGATAAGCTCCGCACCGACGAGCAGGCGATGGATCTGATCAGGGCATTCGTTGAGAGCGGAAATGTCGTGGCGGCCATCTGCCATGCGCCGTGGCTGTTGATCGAGGCGAACGCTATTCGCGGGCGCAAGGCAACCTCGTACCACTCGATCAAGACCGACATGGTCAATGCTGGCGCCAACTGGGTCGACGAGAAGGTGGTTTCCGACAAAGGCATCGTCACAAGCCGCAATCCCGATGATCTTGATGCGTTCATTTCAAAAATCATCGAGGAGGTCGAGGAAGGCAAGCACGAACGGCCTGTGCTTGCTGCTTGATCCGTCACAGTAGCACTGTTTCGGCCGCAATTTTTCTCAGGCTGGCTCCAGTCCATCCAAACCGGACCAAATCCAAACAGGTGGCGGACGAAAGGATGGATTTTCGCACGTGCGGATCAGTGCGATTTGGCACGCGTCGATGATGGCGCGGCCGGCGAGTGCTGATGTCGCCGCCGTTGTCGGCATCGGGCTCACGTGGCTGATCTTGCGGTTCCTTGAGGCAGCTCCAGATCGACGCGGAGGCCGCCGAGAGGCGAACGATCGAGCTTGACGTCGCCACCATAAAGACGGGCCAGATCTCTGACGATCGTCAGGCCGAGGCCGCTGCCCGGCTTCTGGCTGTCCCACCGCTCGCCGATGCGGAATACCACATCGAACGCTTCGGGAGGCAGGCCGGGCCCGTCGTCATCAACGCGCAATACGAGCATTCCGGCGCGATTTGCAGGCGCGCTCGAAAGATGCACCTTTGTGACCGCATGCTTGCATGCGTTGTCCACCAGATTTGCGAGCATTTCATTGAGATCCTGCGCATCCGTGGCAACGACCAGGCCATCCGGGATTTGGTTGGCGATGTCCAATCCGCGCGCGGCGTGCAGGCGCCGCAAGGCGCTGACGATATCACCCGCCGCTTTCGAGACGAAGGCGATCGTGCCCGGCGCATCGCGCAAGGCGACAGCGCGCGCACGGGCAATCTGATAGTCCACGTGGGATTGCATGAGCCCGCATTGTACGAGGATCGTATCGGCCGTCTTGTCCTGTCCCTGCCGTTTCAATCGATGGGCTTCGTCGATCAGTATGGCGAGCGACGTTTTGAGTCCATGCGCAATATTTCCCGCCTGTGTGCGCGCTCGCTGGATCAGGTCCGAAGTCGATGAGAAAAGCGCGTTGAGTTCATCGACCAGAGGCTCGACCTCGCCGGGAAAAGGGCCCTCCAGTCGTGACGTGCTTCCTGATCGGACATCCGCGAGTGCGCCTCTGAGTTGTGTCAGCGGGCGAAGTGCGAGGCTGATCAGCAAGGCGGACGCTGCCATGAGCAAAAGAGCGAGCGTACCTAATGCTTGCATCATGGTGCGGTCGAAGCTGTGGATCACATTCTCCAGATGGCGTTCGTCCGTGCCGATGAGAAATCGGAGGGGGGGCGCGGTTGGCGATGGCCAGTATACCCGCTCCAAAGCCAGCAGCCGCCCCGTAGGTCCAACGATCTCATGGCGATGCACACCGACATCCGTGGCCTCATCCGCCGGTGTTTTCAGAATCGGCCCCTGCAACGATTGCGAGCGCGCTAGCGCATGGCCCTGCCGTTGAATTTCCCAGTAGTAGCCCGACAGCGCCACGTCGTAGCGGGGATCGGACAACGGCCGCTGCAGGTGAACGCCGCCATCGTCGATGTGCGCCAGCCGCTGCAACTCTTCGAGATGGACGTCCAGTTCATCATAGAATTGTGCGGTGATATGCTGGCGGAAGATGTTGGATAACAGGGCCCCCGCGACAACGACGCCGATCGCGATCCAAATGGCCGCAGCACCGATCAGTCGACCCTTGAGGTTCTTCATCGCCGGGTTCCCATCAGTCCATGCGATAGCCAAGTCCGCGTACCGTCGTGATGAGCCCGGCACCAAGCTTCCGTCTCAGGCGGCTGACGTACACTTCGATGGTGTTGGATTCGCGCGTGTCATCGAGCGCATACAGGTGTTCTGTCAGTTCGGCTTGCGGAACGATGCGTCCTACGCGATGCAGGAAGTAGGTCAGCATGCGCAGTTCGCGCGCGGTAAGATCGACCTGTTTGCCATCATGTGTGACCCGGCCGCTACCCAGGTCCAGCGTGATGTTGCGATGTGATATGACGGACGTAGCCAGCCCCGATGTCCTGCGGATCAGTGCCCGCAGACGTGCGGCAATCTCTGGCACATGGAACGGCTTGGTTATGTAGTCGTCTGCTCCGGCATTTAAGCCGTCGATCTTCTCTGTCCACGATCCGCGCGCCGTCAGGATCAGCACCGGCGTGGTAAGGCCTTCGCTACGCCACCGCTTCAGGACCTCCAGGCCTTCCATTTCTGGCAATCCGAGATCGAGAATGGTTGCGTCGAAATTCTGATCCTTGCCCATGTGGTAGCCGTCGACACCCGTCTCGGCCCGTTCGACGGCGAAGCCTGCAGCGGCAAGCCCCTCCATCAACCGCGAACCGATCTCGTCGTCATCCTCGACCAAGAGAATACGAATGTCAGCCTCCTGTAAGCATGGATGTGGCCAGTTCTAACACGGCGAATCTGAAACAGACCTGAAAACGCCGCCGGCGGGCCGGTGTCGCAGGTGGAATTCAGGTTGCTTTCAGCTTGGCATGTCACGTGGCGCATCACGCGGTGATTGACAGCCGACGACGCTTTTGGAGGCCAACAATGCGGCATCTACCCTCGATTGCGCTCCTTGTATCGCTGACCGCGCTGGCCGGCCAAAGCAGTGCGATTGCGAAGGACATTTCGCTGACCCCGGACCAGATCCAGCGCCTCGAAATAAAGCTGGAGCCGGTCCAGCCGACCGCGAACGAACCGGTCGCGTTGCTGCCTGCCACTGTCATTCCGGCGCTGAACGCGCGTCTTGCCGCAACGGCCCCGTTTGCCGGCACTGTCGTCCAATTGCATGTGTTGCCGGGTCAGAATGTCGCGCAGGGCGATCCCATCGCTACCGTTGCCAGTCGCGATCTCCTCGAAGCTCAGGGATTGATCGCACAGTCGGAGGCGGAGCTTCACGCTGCAAGCGCTATTGCTGACCGCAAGCGCGACCTTGCGGACAAAAAGATCGTGAACGTGACGATTGCCGAGGAGGCGGAGGCGCAGGTCGCCAAAATTCGCGCCGTCGTCGCCCAGCACAAGTCCGCGATCTCCATCGGTGGGATCGAAGCCAGCGATGGTGGCCAATATACGATCCGCGCGCCGGCCGCAGGAACAGTGGCACATGTCGATGCGACGACCGGAGAACCGATCGCTGCAATGGCTGCTGCTGCTTCCATCGATACACGCGATGAATTGTGGCTCGACGTTCAAATTCCAGCATCGCTTGTTGCACGTATCCACGTCGGCGGCCTGGTCCGCGTCGTCGACGGGCCAGAAGGGAACGTGATCGCGGTCAGCAACAACATCGACAAGATGACACGTTCGGCTCGCCTGCTCGCATCGGTGTCGAAAAACTCAGGTCTGATGCCGGGCCAGATGGTGAAGATCAATCTAATGCGATCGGCCGAAACGGGATCCCTGCAGGTTCCCTCGGAGGCGGTCGCATGGATTGCCGGTGAGCCTCAGGTCTTTACCCGCAACGATCAAGGCTTCTCGTTGAAGCCGGTGAATGTTCGCGGAAGATCGATCGATTTTGCAACTGTCTCCGGTGAACTCACTGCCGGCGATCTGGTGGCGGCATCAGGGCTGCCGCAGCTCGAATCAATTGCAGGCGGAAACTAGAACATGTTGTCCAGGCTGGTCGAATTCTCGCTGATACAGCGTGTCTTCATGTTGCTCGTTGCGACTCTTGTCGCCGGGCTTGGCGGCTACGCATTCCGCACGATTCCAATAGACGCCTTCCCCAACATCTCGCCGGTCCAGGTCAAGCTGATCATGAAGGCGCCGGGCATGACTCCGGAGGAGGTGGAAACGCGGGTCATCGCCCCGCTGGAGATGGAGCTGCTGGGCATTCCGGGCCAGACGGTCCTGCGCTCGATGGCGAAGTACGCAGTTGCCGATATAACTCTCGACTTCGATGACAGGACTGACATCTATTGGGCCCGCAACCAGGTGGCGGAGCGGCTCGCGGGTGTGCGCGCAGAACTTCCCGACAGCGTTACGGGCGGTTTGGCACCAGTCTCTACACCGCTCTCCGATGTCTTCATGTTCACGATCGAGGGCGGCAAGCTTTCGCTTTCGGAACGCCGCAGCTTGCTCGATTGGACCATCAGGCCCGCGCTGCGAACCATTCCAGGTGTTGCCGATGTCAATGCGTTGGGGGGCTTTGTACGCACGTTCGAGGTGATCCCCGACAACACCGCTATGGCGGCTGCCGGTCTGAATGTGACGCAGCTTGCCGAGGCTATTCAGGCCGGCAACCGCAATGATGGCGCCGGTCGTATCAGCGAAGGCGAGAAGGCGCTGGTCGTGCGTGCAGAAGGCGCCGTTCACTCGCCTCAGGATTTGGAGCAGATCGTCCTGAAGAACAGTGGTGGGCGTGTTCTTCGGGTTGGCGATATTGCGCAAGTTCGTATCGGCAGTCTGACACGCTATGGTGCTGTAACACGCAACGGCAACGGCGAAGCGGTGCAAGGCCTCGTACTGTCGCTGCGTGGCGCCGATGCCAGCTCCATCGTCGCCGCCGTGCGTGAGCGGATCGCCGAATTGCAGGCAGCGCTTCCTGAAGGCGTCCGCATCGAAACATTTTATGATCGATCAGACCTCATCAAGCGCGCTGTCGGTACCGTGCAGAAGGCTTTGATCGAGGCAACGGTTCTCGTTGTCGTGTTGCTGTTTGCCTTCCTGGGCAATCTGAGGGCGGCATTCGTCGTTGCAATCACGCTGCCCATGGCAGCGCTTATCACCTTCGTGATGATGCGATTGTTCGACATGTCCGCCAACCTGATGAGTCTTGGCGGTCTTGCCATAGCCATCGGTCTTATCGTCGATGCGGCGGTCGTCGTTGTCGAGAACACGGTCGAGCGTCTCCAGCATGCCGGAGATGGAAGCAGGACACCGCTTTTGCATCACGTCTACAAGGCAGCCTCGGAAGTGGCCACGCCGGTAGCCTCGGGTATTCTCATCATCTGCCTCGTATTCCTTCCGTTGCTGTCGCTGCAGGGCCTCGAAGGCAAGCTGTTCGGGCCTGTAGCGCTGACAATCGTATTCGCCCTGTCGGGATCCTTGATCCTCTCGCTGACGCTCATCCCGGTGCTCTCGTCGTTCCTGCTGCGTGCAGGGCATCACGGCGATCCAATTCTGATGCGGGTTCTGACCAGGGGTTATCGCGCCATGCTCAAAGCAGCGCTGGCCTTCCCGCTACCCGTGTACCTGATTGCGGCCGCAGGAATGGTCGCAATGGTGATCGCCTATGCAGCCGTCGGCAAGGCGTTCATGCCGACGATGGATGAAGGATCGGTGATCATGCAGATCACCAAGTTGCCGTCGATCAATCTGACAAGCAGCGTCGAGGGTGACCTGCTCGTTCAAAGGCTGCTTAAAAAGAGAGTTCCTGAGATCGAGCAAATCGTTGCCCGCGTCGGTTCGGACGAGCTTGGTCTCGACCCAATGGGTCCCAATGAAACGGACACCTTTCTTGTTTTGAAGCCGAAAGAGCAGTGGCGAGTTCCCGATAAGGAATGGCTGCTGGCTGAGTTGCGCAAGGCGATAGGTGACGTGCCGGGCATGGAGTTCGCCTTCACGCAACCCATCGAGATGCGGACAGCCGAAATGCTGACCGGTGCCCGTGGCGATCTGGCCGTCAAGATCTTCGGACCGAACCTGGAAACGCTCTCGGAGCTTGCAGGGCAGATCCAGGCGACCCTGAAGGGTGTGAGCGGCGCAGCCGAAGTCTCGACCGTTGCGAACGACAGCGTCGATTATCTGCAGATCGATGTGGACCGGCTGACGGCGGGTCGCACCGGCCTGTCCGTGGCGGCCATCGAGGACGAATTGCGGGCAATGCTCGAAGGCGCAAGCGCCGGTCTCGTCGCAGAGGCCGGACGGCGCACCAACATCGTCATTCGTGGCCAGGACGACGTGCGAAAGGCACCCGAACTGTTCGCGCAAAGCCAGATCGCCGCAGGTGATGGAGGTCTTGTGCGGATTACCGATGTCGCAAGCGTTCATCGCGTTGCTGGGCCGGTAAAGATCGATCGTGAGAACGCCTCGCGATTTGCCATCGTCCAAGCCTACGTCACAGGGCGAGATCTTGTCGGCTTCGTCGAGGAGGCGCAAAAGGCGGTTAATGAGAATGTCTCCCTGCCGCCGGGTTATCGGCTCGTCTGGGGTGGTCAATTCGAAAACCAGCGTCGTGCAGCCACGCGCCTTTCGATTGTCGTTCCTATCGCATTGACGATGATTTTCGGTGTTCTGTTCGCGACCTTGCGCTCGCTGCGACAGGCGACTCTCATTCTGGCGAACGTGCCCTTCGCGCTGGTTGGCGGAATTCTGGTGCTGTGGGCTTCGGGTGAGTACTTGTCCGTGCCGGCGTCAGTAGGGTTCATCGCGCTGCTGGGCATCGCCGTTTTGAACGGTCTTGTACTGGTGAGCCATTTCAACCAGCTCATCGACGAAGGCCATAAGCTCGCGGACGTCGTGTTCGAGGGATCTCTGCGCCGTCTTCGGCCAGTCTTGATGACCGCCAGCATCGCAGCATTCGGTCTCGTACCTCTGCTGTTCGCCAGCGGTCCTGGTTCGGAAATCCAAAAGCCGTTGGCCATCGTCGTGATCGGCGGACTCGTATCGTCCACCGTGCTCACGTTGTTTCTCCTGCCGATCCTCTTCTACCGCTTCGGGGTTGGATCGGATCAATCGCAAACGACCAGCCGGAGGTTCGCATGGACCAATCCCCTTGCAAGCTGACATTGGTCTATCCGCTGGCTGCCGAGGATCGAATCGTTGAGCTGATGCTCGAAACATCGCCGGCCATCGGTGGATTCACGACGATGCGCGCCGAAGGACACGGTCATGATTTCGGGGAGGCGAGTGTCAACGAACGCGTACGCGGCCGAGTCACACGTGGCGTGCTGCTGGCGGTGATGAGCCGCGACCGGGCAGACAGGCTGCTCTCCGAATTGGAGGAAAAGGCGCCGATCCGCCATCTCGCCTACTGGCTGGAGCCAGTCATTTCGTTTGCACGCATGGCGCCGGCGCCAACGACGCCAGGCAACGACACCTCGAGTGAAAAGCAAACTGGCGATGCCAAGAGTACAAAGGAGATTGTCGCATCATGAGCTGGTCCTTGACGACGCTGTTGATTGCGGTTCTGCCCGTTGCGGGAACACTCATCGTTATGAACTGGGCCTTGCGAGATGGTAAGCGCCAATCGGGACTTATTGCCTCGCTGACCCAAGATGAGGCAGACGAAGCAGCGCCACAGCGACGTGACACCGGCACCGCGGGACGGCCTCCGGCGACAAATTCGCAACGTCACGGAAATGAGCTGCGCCTACACACGGGCGACTCGCGTGTCGAAAGGAAAAACGTCGCGCGTTTGGCCCTCGCGTTGACGGGAATTCTCATAGGGTATTTGGCAACGAGCGGGCAGGCCGCTTCTCACGAAAGCCCCTGGCGTGCTGGCGAGGCGCGGCAGGTCGGCTTTGGTAGCTGCTCAAAAGGCGCTTGCACGAAGCGCACGTGCTGGTCGTCTACAAAGCCCCATAAGCATGTGAGAGGAAAAGTCGTCATGGAAGTACGTGGAACTTCGCGGTGCTGGACAAATGGATCCAATCGTTGACGACGTCGCGTTCCTGCTGGATCGGAAGAAAGCAGTGCGCCCCATCCATTTTAAACGTTTGGCCGTGCAGACTGATGGCACGACAGGGGACTTTGGCGTCCAGGCCGGCAATGTGATCGAGAAAGTGGGGAACCGGTAATCACGCCGGTTGGCGATGTGGCTCCCGATCGTGCTGAGCGTTCCGCGAAACGCCGGTTGCTGGATAAATTGCGCAGCGCATGAGCCAGCGCGGCGGATCGAGACGTTAATTCATTACAACGATACGGCTCCTTGAAGGAACGCAAGGTGGGCGGCGCATGGCTGCCCGTGCTACGGTTGTTCCAGCCGATCTCGTGCGTCTCCCCAATGGGGCCGTGCGACCAATTTGAATGCTTGTTCTTTCTTTCAGCATTTTCTTGACGGGCTGTGATGCGTCATAACTGGCGATAGTTTGGCAGGCGTCCGCAGCGCCGCTCATGTGATGTGTTCAGTCGACGTGGCATTAGTCGGCGCGGCAAAGGAGCATTATCATGGTTCATCTCGATGGTTCGTCTGCCAAACACTATCGCCCAGTGGCGCGGCTCCTGCATTGGCTGGTTGCGGGCCTCATCCTCGTGCAGCTGACGACTGGAGTGATCATGGTGTACGAGGGGCCGGAGCAAAGCATCTTGGAGCGGCTGACGAATGCTCTGAGGCTGTGGGATGTGCATAAGCTGCTTGGCCTTGTCATTCTGACACTAATTCTGATCCGGTTGGCTTACAGGGTCACGCGCGGCACTCCGCCAGACGAGCCCTCATTGGAAATCTGGCAACGAGAAGCGTCTCATCTGGTGCACGCGTGGATCTACTTTCTGTTGATCCTCATCCCTATGTTGGGCTGGATTGGCATTTCGCTTTACCCGGCGGTGGTGGTTTTCGATCACATCACGATCCCCGCTCTGATGGAACCGAACCGGCCAATGTCTGAAGCGGTCCTGACGGCCCATGTGATAGCGGTTATCACGCTGGTCGTTCTTCTCGCCATACATATTGGCGCCGCGTTCTTCCATCACTTCGTCCGGCGCGATGGCGTGTTGCGACGAATGCTGCCGGGCTTGTCCGAGCGCCGTCCATCAGACTCGCAACCGCTGTAGCGCCATCATGAGGTGCGAAGCAGGTGTGAGCGTTTGCATGATGGGTTCTGCAACTTGGCCTGACGCATAGGGACGATGTCGGCGTATTCAAGCGTTGGACGCATCTTGTTGCTAAGGAACCTCTGAACAACCCGCCGATCATGGCATGCTGATGCCCTTGATT
>DAIPMW010000029.1:0-25206 GCA_036768475.1 Hyphomicrobiaceae bacterium
GATCAGCGACGCTCCCGCCGCTGCAAGCGCCCGCTATTCAGAGGTTCCCTAGGTCTTTCTCTGGATGCCGCGTGATGAAGCCTCTTCACGGCAGCCAGCATTGCGCTGCATTGGAATTCCATCCACCCCATTGGGTATCTGAAAGAGGATAACTGCACATGACCGGACACAAGAAAAAGCCAAACTCGCAAACGTTTCGGACGGATGGCACAACCCGGCGTAGCTTCCTGCAGACAGCGCTAGCTGGTGGTGCATTCGGCACGGCATACCTGTCGATTGGCTCAAACATGTTCGCCAACGCATCTGGCCCCATCACCATCGGCCATCAGGCAGAATTGACCGGCGGTTTCTCCTCATGGGGCTATTGGCATGAGAAGTGCGCCACCAAAGCCGCAAAGATCATCAATGAGTCCGGCGGCATCGCAGGACGCGAACTGAGGCTTGCAACCGAGGACACCGAATCGAACCCTGCGACGGGGGCCCGCAAGTTGCGCTCGCTTATTCAGCGCAACGGAGCAAGCTTCGTTACAGGATCGGTGCATTCAGGCGTCATGCTTGCCTCGATCCCCGTCGCTACAGAATTGAAGACGATCTACTTTTCATGTGGCGAAGCCACCGAGGCGACGGGTTCAAAAGGAAGCCGCTATGCCTTCAGAACCGGCAATGACACTTATACTTTGTCGGGTGCCGGTGCTCCTTGGGCCTACGAGAACCTCGGCAAGAACTGGACCATGATCTTTCCTGATTACGCCTGGGGCCATAGCCACCATAAGGAGCACAAGCGGGTTATCGAGGAGCTCGGTGGAAAGGTGAACGATCCAATCGCTGTGCCACTCGACGGCCGTGATCTTGTCCCCTATCTCGCAAAGATTCCCGAAGAGACTGAAGTCCTGTTCTCGGTGTTCTTTGGAGCCTTGTCGGTTGCATTCTACACCCAAGCCAAGAACATGGGACTGGGCGACAAGATGAAAATGTATTCGGTTGCAGGAACCATCGAAGCGATTGCACCCGCAGATATCGATGGGGCCGCTGAAGGCGTCTACTTCCTTGAGAATTTCCCGCGTCCGCTGGCTGCAAAAAATGATGAGTTCCACAAGGAATTTATGAAGACCATGGAGATCGACGACGTCAATGGTCGAGAAAAAGGCTCTGGCCGTGTGATCGCCAAGAGCCATGCCTGGCAATCCTGGGAAAACCTGTTCCTGCTCAAGGCGGCCATCGAGGCCTCTGGCTGGAAGGGAAAAAAGGACGACAAGGGCATAATCGAATATCTCGAAGGAGCACAAATGAGCAATTCGCTCGCGCACCCGCAAGGCGCGAAAATCCTCCGTGGCAAAGACCATAGCGGCATTCTCGATAATTACATCTCGCAGGTGCGCAACGGTATCTTTGAGACCGTTAAGCGGATCCCGAAGGAAGAAATCGACGCAAAGCTTCCGCCTCGCTTCGACTTCACAAAGGAAGCACTATAGCGCTACCCTGGGCTGTTTATGCACAAGCCCCATGTCCAATTCTTCGAGAGCGCCCAAGCGTTGCCACGTGCCCCGCTTGGACGTTACTTCGGCTCGCCCAATCTTCTTATCTCAAGGACAGGCAATCATGAGAACCTATCCACGTTTCAAGGCATGCGTGGCCCATGTTGCGCCTGTCTACCTCGACACAAGCAAAACAATCGACAAGGCCTGTGGTCTAATTTCCGAAGCCGCCCGCAACGGTGCTCAGATTATTGCATTTCCTGAATCATTCGTACCAGGTTTCCCGGTCTGGGCAGCTCTTCAGGCACCTATACACGGTCACGATCTATTCAAGTTGATTGCCGCGCAATCGGTTCTTCTGCCCGGTCCTGAAATCCATCGGCTGTGCCTGGAGGCTCGCCAACACGGCATATTGGTATCCATCGGAATTTCCGAGGGGGCCAACAACAGTGTCGGCTGCTTGTGGAATTCAAACGTTTTAATCGGCTCGGACGGTTCTATCCTTAACCATCACCGCAAGCTCGTGCCAACCTTTTACGAAAAGCTCATCTGGGCCAACGGTGATGGCGTCGGATTGCGAGTTTCAGCAACGGAAATCGGCAAGGTTGGCATGTTGATTTGCGGCGAAAATACCAATCCCCTGGCCCGCTTCACGTTAATGGCACAGGGCGAGCAGTTGCACATCTCATCCTATCCCCCAACTTGGCCAACGCGCGAACCTGGCGATACAGGCCGTTATGACCTTGCTAATGCAATCCGCGTTCGTGCAGGCGCACACGCCTTCGAAGCGAAGGTGTTCAATTTGGTTTCAGCAGCCTACCTTGACCACTCAATCGAGAAGGCAATTGCCCCGCTGGGCAATGACGCTATACGCATTCTCAAGGAAACTCCGGCTGGAGTATCCATGATCCTGGGACCCCAGGCCGAACAGATCGGTGAAGAACTCTCCTCAAATGAAGGCTTGCTCTATGCCGATATCGACTTGTCTCAAGCTGTCGAGCCTAAACAGTTCCATGACGTAGTTGGCTATTACAATAGGTTCGACATATTCCGTATATCAGTCGACAATGACCGGCGTGAACCGATCGATATTAAGGATCAGGACGTGAGGCGGAACTATTCCTTTGAGGAAATCGAAAGACTTCACAAATCAGATGATACACCCTTGCGAGCAGTGTCCAACTCGTAGAATTCCGCTCGAAGGGAAATGTGACTAGGGTCGGGCGCCCCACCCTACTTGTTTTGCCGCACTGATTTGAGCGAGGACGTAGCGGCATGTTCAATTGGAATGACGTTATTCATTTTTTGGCTCTTGCCAGGCAGAGAAATCTCGCTTCGGCTGGCAAGCGACTCAACGTCGATGACACAACCGTAGGTCGACGCGTTCGAGAACTCGAAGCCAGTTTGAATGTAAAGCTATTTGCCCGCACAAAGTCTGGCTTTATTTTGACGGATGCGGGCCAACGCCTATTGGCTCATGCTGAAGCCATGGAGACATATGCCAGAGAAATCTCTGCAGATTTCAGCAGTTCCGGCAATGAACTGTCTGGCACCGTTCGCGTTGGCACCATGGAGGCTTTTGGCAGCCTCTATCTCGCGGGACGCCTATCGAAACTATATCAAGCCCACCCGGAAATCACTGTTGAGTTGGTCACTGCATCCAACTGGATAAATTTGTCCAAGCGGGAAGCTGATCTGCTGATCAGCTTTCCAAAACCCAACGGGCATCGGCTGATCTGCAAAAGGATCGGTGAATTTCAGCTTCGGTTTTATGCGACGCCCGGGTACATAGATACTTTTGGCGAACCCAAAAACCTCCGGCAACTCGAAAAGCACCGTTTTGTTGATTACATACCAGATCTCATCCAAATACAGGCGGTTCGGTGGTTGTCCGACATATTACGAGAACCAAATGTGGTATTCCGTTCGTCTAGTCTCGTTGCCCAGTACCATGCCGTTCTAGCTGGTCAGGGTGTCGGCATGTTGCCGTCTTTCGTTGCCGCCTGCGACCCTCGACTCAGACCAATCCTGGGTAAGACTGTATCAGTAAAACGGGATTTCTGGCTCTCACTACATGAAGAGTTCGCGCATGTTGGGCGGGTCCTTGAAGTCGAGAGATTCCTGACCCACCTCATTCAAAATGATCAGCCGTTTCTGACCGGCAAAGCGCCTCGGCCAAACGATTAACGAGAAATCCAAGATGACGAACAAACTTGAGATTGGCTTCTTACTGTTTACGAACTTGACCCAGCTTGACCTGACTGGACCTTACGAGGTGTTTGGCCGGTTACCAGAGGCGCGAGTTCACTTGATTTGGAAAACGCGCGAACCCGTAATCAGCGACACCGGAATGGCCATCATGCCAGACACAACCTTAGATGAGTGCCCGCAGCTCGACGTGATCTGCGTCCCAGGTGGACCCGGCGTTAATCCACTGCTGAATGACGACGCCATCATTGAGTTCCTCACGCGTCAAGGGAAACAGGCACAATATGTCACTTCGGTATGCACCGGCGCTCTTGTGCTCGGCGCCGCAGGTTTGCTTGAGGGCTATAAGGCAGCGACCCATTGGGCCTCAATGCATTTCCTAAAAGAGTTCGGTGCGACTGCCACGGATGCCCGTGTAGTGATCGACCGCAACCGTATCACGGGAGGGGGCGTGACAGCCGGCATCGATTTCGGCCTAGTAGTCGCTGCCCGATTGAGGGGCGAAGATATTGCTCAGAGAATTCAACTCTACCTGGAATATAATCCAGCGCCGCCATTTCCTGCAGGTTCACCCAACTTGGCGCCGACCAAAGTTCTTTCGGCATTCAATGATGCTGCTAAATCAATGCTAGAAGAGCGAGCACAGGCTGTAAGACGCGCCAGCGCCAATCGTGCGCGAAGTAGGCATGATTAAATGCAGCTAAGTGCGGCAGATGTAATCCGGAAAATACTTGAAGATGAGATCACAAGTGGCAACATCGCTCCGGGTGCTCGCCTCGAAGAGCTGGCGCTTGCAGATCGCTTCAGCGTTTCCAGAACGCCAGTGCGAGAGGCGCTTCGCATGCTGTCGACATCTGGGCTCGTTGAATTGAAACGTGGCAAGGGAGCAGTCGTTGCCATGCTCGGCATGGACCGCCTCTTCGAATTGTTTGAAGCAATGTCGGAGTTGGAGGGCGTGTGTGGTCGCCTTGCTGCCCGCCGCCTTACTAACGAAACGCAAGCCGCACTTCTGGCTCAACATCGCAAGTGCGGTGATGCGGCTGCCGTGCAAGACGCTGAGAAATACTATCGGGAAAATGCAGCATTCCATTCGTTGATATACTCGGCTGCACATAACCGTTTTATTGTCAACGAACTGCAACAACTCCGTCGCAGGCTGCAACCTTATCGACGGCTGCAATTACGCTCGAAGGAGCGGATTGCAGAGTCGTTTGCCGAACACGAAGCCATAGTAAAGGCGATTATCGATGGCGATGGTGAGGCTGCGGCACGCGCTTTCAGACACCATGTATCAATCCAGGGGCACCGCTTTACAGATTGGGTAGCCCGCATGAACTCGTCTTTCTCCTAGCAGACTTTTGAATTTCTCGCCCACCGACAGTCTGGTGCGGATATGATTTCGTATGAGCTTCGAAGGCAAGGGGGAGCCATGCGGGCGCCCTTACGAGGGCACCAGCCGCCAGTCGATCGCTCCGGAACGGCTGCTGATTGGATTGCGCGATCATCGCAAAACACGGGAAACCTCCGAGGGCGCTTTTTTGTTGGCTACCACCGGGCCCGTTCGATAAGACACCTCGACACCTTGACCCAGCTGCCGGAAGGCAGCGCAAATACGAGCAATTGAAATAGAGACGGAGCGGACGACATGGCGAAGGTCGCGTGGATCGGTTTGGGCGTCATGGGTTATCCGATGGCGGGCCACATCCTCAGGAAGGGCGGTCACGAGCTGACGGTCTACAATCGCACGATGGCCAAGGCCGAAAAATGGGTCGCCGAGTATGGCGCCGGTCGCGCCGTCCCGACACCTGCCGCGGCTGCCGAAGGGGCCGACTATGTCTTCTGCTGTGTCGGCAACGATGATGACCTGCGCGCCGTGACGACCGGCAAGGACGGCGCCTTCCCCGCCATGAAGAAAGGCGCGATCTTCATCGACAACACGACCGCCTCTGCCAATGTCGCCCGCGAGTTGTACGCTGCCGCCAGCGCCGCCGGCTTTGGCTTCCTCGATGCCCCCGTCTCCGGCGGGCAGGCCGGCGCCGAGAATGGTGTGCTCACCGTGATGGTCGGCGGAGAAAAGGACGTCTTCGAGCGCGCGAAACCGATCATCGACCATTATGCCCGCATGGTGAACCTCATCGGTGCCCCGGGCGCTGGCCAGCTCACCAAGATGGTCAACCAGATTTGCATTGCAGGCCTTGTCCAAGGTCTTGCCGAAGGCCTTCACATGGCTGCCAAGGCCGGTCTCGACATACCGGCAGTCATGGACACGATCTCCAAGGGCGCAGCGCAATCCTGGCAGATGGAGAACCGCTGGACGTCAATGGTCGAGGGCAAGTTCGACTACGGATTCGCTGTCGACTGGATGCGAAAGGACCTGGCGATCTGCCTCGACGAGGCGCGCCGCAACGGCGCAAGCCTTCCCGTGACTGCGCTTGTCGACCAGTTCTATTCGGAGGTGCAGCGCATGGGCGGCAGCCGCTGGGACACATCGAGCCTGATTGCCCGGCTCAACAACGCCGACAAGCCGAAGACCTGAAGCCACGCCATGAGCGATAAGATGCCCAAGCGGACGGAGCCGGTTCCGGCACCCTCCGCCGAATACCGCCTGATCATGCAGATGGCGGAGCGCAACCCCGTGTTTCGCCACTTCGGTATCGAGGTCGAGCTAGCCGAGCCGGGACACACCCGCTTTGCGATGCAGATGCGCCCCGATCTCACCAACACGTTCGGTGTGGGACACGGCGGCACCATTTTCACCCTGGCCGACATGGCATTCGGTTTCACCTGCAATGCATCGGGTGAGCGCGCCATGACGGCCAGCGCGGCCATCGATTATCTCGCGCCTACACCGGTCGATGCGCGCCTCGTGGCCGACGCGCGCGAGGTCGCCCGTCAGGGACGCAATGTCTTCTATGACGTTGTGATCTCGATTGCCGGTGGCGATACGGTCGCGATCGTGCGAGGACGCATGAAGGTCCTGGGCGGCACGGTCGTCCCCGATCAGGAGTGAGCTGGCCCGGCAGATCCGTTGATACCTGCGCCCAGCGCACACGGCTTCCGAGTGATCGTTCGACGGCAAGACGAGGAGCACGGCTGAATGCCTTATACCGCGCTGTTCGCACTGCCGCTCGCCCTGCTCTATCTCGCGCTGGCATTACGCGTCATCGGCCTACGGCGCGGCCGCAGGGTCGAAATCGGCGACGGCGGCGACCGGGAGCTGCTGCGCCGCATGCGAGTCCACGCAAACGCAGCGGAATACATTCCTCTGGCGTTGATCGTACTTGGTTTGGCCGAAAGCCTGGGCGCCCCGGCCGCGCTGCTCGTCGTTTCCGGATTGATCCTGCTGGCCGGCCGTCTGATTCACGCATACGGGCTGGCGCAGGAGCCCAACATTCTAAGGCTACGTATTGCTGGCATGGTGTTGACGATGATCTCGATCGTCACGTCGGCGACCGCCGCTTTCGTCCTGGCGATCGGACACCTCGCCACGTGAGCGACGCCATTCGTCAGGCAGGTGGGTCGGTCTCAGGCCTTGCCGCCATCCTTGCTGGTCGGCACGAAGGATAGCGGCAACTCCGTCGTATACTTGATCTGCTCCATCGCGAACGCAGAGGAGACCTTGGCGATCTCGATGCGACCGATAAGGCGCTTGTAGAAGACGTCGTAAGCGGCAATGTCAGGCACAACCACGCGCAACAGGTAATCGATATCACCCGACATCCGGTAGAACTCGACAACCTCGGGGAAGTCGACGACGGCCGCGTGGAATTTTTCCAACCACGCCAGCGAATGCTGGTCCGTCTTGATCGACACGAATACCGTCACGCCGGCATTCACCTTGGCCGGATCGAGCACCGCCACCCGGCGCTGAATGACGCCTGCCTCCTCCAGCTTTTGCATCCGTCGCCAGCACGGCGTGGTGGACAGGCCCACCTCCTTACCAATCTCCGCAACCGGACGCGTGCAGTCCTTCTGCAGCAGAGTGAGGATCTTGACGTCCATTTCATCAAGCATGGTGAGCCTCGAAGGAAGAATATCGTTCCATCATCTAGCGATCAGTAGATCAATTTTTTGCTATGGTCTAGCAATATCGCGACTGTTTGGTATCTTTTTTCAGTTTCGGGCGCCACGCCCCTTGGAAATTCCTTTACCCCGGAGCATATTCGGCTTCAGCAATTAGCCCGCAACACGCAATCGGGCACCCGCAAGCAACCGAGGACACAGCGCATCTGTTCCGCGTTTGTCGCACGAAAGACAAGGCCGCCGCCGAATGAAGGATATCGTCTATCTGGCACCTGATTTCGCCATCACCGGCGACTTGGCCCCGGCAGATTTCGCTGCGGCCGCCTCGCTCGGATTCAAGGCGATCCTCAACAACCGCCCCGACGGCGAGGAGGAGAACCAGCTTACCGGAGCTGCCGAGGCCAAGTTCGCGTGGCAGGCGGGTCTGAAGTATCACTTTCTTCCCCTCGACAAGCACGAGCTGTTCACCGACCCGATCGTTGAGGGCATGATCCGGGCCATCGGCGAACTGGACGGGCCGATCCTTGCCCACTGCAAATCCGGCTTGCGTTCGGCCATCGTCTGGGCTGCTGCGTCGGCGCGCTCGATCCCGGTTGACGACGTGCTTGCAATGCTTGAACGCGCGGGCCAGGATCTCGATTTCCTTCGCGATGAGCTCGACGCACAGGCCGATCGCCGTCATTGGATGCCAGAAACGATCATCTCGCCTGCTGATGTCGTAACTCAAACCACAAAGGCCGAAACGGCAGATCTCGCTGCCTGATGAGACGCCCCCACACCAACGTGGAGTGAAGGAAGCACCCCCGGATCGACGCACCTCCTTCCTTCACAGCTCAGGCCTTAAGCCTGATCGGCCTCGATGGAAGCAGTCGTTCTTCCATCGAGGCCATGAACAGTCTCCCAGAAAATGAGATAGAGTCGGCCATGACTGTCAGACGTGGCTCAATCAAAAGCTGACCTGCTCCAGGAGTGACCGGTGTTGCCCCGTTCCGCCAGACGAGGTTCCCCACCACGCTCAGGCTGTCAGGCGCGCCACCTCCTTGCGCAACTCGGGCAGCAATTCGGCCTCGAACCAGGGATGGGCCTTGAGCCATGCATTGTTGCGCCATGAAGGATGCGGAAGCGGCAGCAGGCGCGGCCGCTGCTCGCGTTCAAGTATCGCCCGCCAGTCCATGACCGTTTCCGTCAGCGTCGCGCGGCGCCCCTGGCCTGGCGCAAGGTGCCAGCGTTGCGCGTACTGTCCGATGAGCAGCAGAAGCTCGACATCGGGCAATTGGCCAAGCACGCGCGTCTGCCAAGTCGGCGCACACTCCTGCCGCGGCGGCAGATCGCCGCCTTTTGTATCAAGACCGGGAAAACAGAACCCCATCGGCACGATCGCCACGCGTGAGTCGTCGTAGAAGACCTCCGGCCCGATTCCCAGCCATGCCCGCAATCGCTCCCCCGATGGGTCGGTGAATGGACGTCCCGAAGCATGGACACGCGTACCGGGCGCTTGCCCGGAAATCGCAAGCCGCGCCCGGCGGTCCACTTGGAGGACTGGTCGAGGCTCATGCGCCAGCGGTGCGCCGCTGGGCGCATCCGTGCAGATACGGCAGGCGCGAATTTCAGCAACCAGGCGCTTCAGGCTTGCCGACGTAGGCCGAGGCGACGGTTGCGTTGCATCCGCATCACTATTTTTCAAGCCGCTGGCGCCAGGGCGATCCGACGAACCCGCCCGCAACAGGCTTCGCCGCAACTTTTCCCCGCGCCCCTTTCGTGTCTTGCCCACGCCCGGCCTCCTATCCGACCTCCTGACCCGAAAATCCGTGCCTCACGCCAAAGTGATGACGTAAGCGCAGGCACGGCAGACCCAGGCCACCAGCGAACGGATTCAGGATTCAGACTGATATTGTCAGCCCATCCTCGGCCATTATCACGCGGGCAGCTTTGACCTGGCTGGCGTGCTCCAGCATCACCCTGCTCATGTGTGTCAACATGATCTTGCGCGCAGTGAGGCGGTCCAGGTTCTCCTCGATCACCCGCCAGTTCATATGGAACCGCGCCGACTCCTCATATCCGTAGCATTCGCTGATGTAGAGGTCGGCATCAGCGGCGATATACGTAAGGGCTTCCACCCATTCGCTGTCGCCCGAAAATCCTATCACCTTGCCATCGACTGCCATGCGCAGCCCATAGGACGGCGCACCCGAAGGATGCCGCACCGCGAAGGCCGTTGCTGTGATGCCGTTCACCGTCAGCGGCTGCCCGGCTGTCAACTCGTGCCAGTTGACTGCGTGCCGCGGTTCCCGCGCCGTCGCGCCAGGAAAGAGCGCTTCTGCTGCGACCTTGTATCGTGCCGCCAGACCTTCAGGGCCAACGATATCCAGCGGCTGTGTCCTGTGGGAGACGTGCAGCGCATGAAGAAGCCACCAGATCAGTCCGGCAAAATGATCGCCGTGCAGATGCGAGATGAAGATCGTGCCGACACGGTTTGGATCCAACCCCAACCTGTGGAAACCGATCAGCGCAGTTGCGCCGCAATCGATCAGGAATTGCTTTTCGGCAGTCGCGACGTGATAGCACGTCTGGAGCCGCCCACCCGAGCCGAACGCGTCGCCCGAGCCGATGACGGTAAGTTTCATCGACACCCCTAACTGCCTTCCGTCTCCCTGACCGTCCTCGGTAGATCGACCATAAGCTTTCCGCTGTTCCCTATGGAACAGCCCGCGCCCCAAGTGGCGGAAAAATTTGTCGGCCAACGACGTCCGGCGAAGCCGAACGACGCAATTTAGGCCGCAGCACTGGACCGCGCCGAAACCTCCTCGTGCCAGCGTTTCAAACTCTTGAGACGATCCGGCATGGCGATCTTGGCCGGCCTCAGAAAGTCGATCGCAACCTGGGTCGTGATGTCGGCGATGGAATATTCAGCACCCGCCACAAAACGGTTCTGCCTGAGCTGACTGTCAAAAACGTCCATCAATTCGACAGCCTTCTCCTTGTTCGCCTCGCCCCACACGGCTACCTGCGGCACTTCCAGATGCGCCATCTTCGGATGCAGGTGCCGGAAGGCCTGGGTAACAGCGAAGAAAAGCCCCAGTTCCGCCCGGCGCTGCCACATCTCGACCATTGCGCGCCCCACCGGGCCTGTCCCGAACAGCGGCGGGTCTGGCTTAATCTCCTCGAAATAGCGGCAGATCGCCACCGATTCAGCAATCGCAGTGCCATCGTCGAGAACCAGCACCGGCACCCGCTGCAATGGGTTGATGGCGCTGAACTGTGCCTCTTTCAGGTCGCCGGCCATCAGGTCGCGCTGCTCGAAGGGCACCGAAAGTCCCTTCTCGGCCAGGAAGATACGCACGCGACGTGGGTTCGGGGCAGTGCTGGTTTCGATGATTTTCAATAGGAGCCCACTTTCCAGGTCGCGTCGGTTGCCAGCCATCAGAGCAGGCTTGCCTACGCAAATTCGATCCTACCCGCCGATACCGCGTTCGCGACGCCACGCGCGCGGCATCTGGAATGTGCCGGACCACAGCCCACGCCGGGCCAACTTGGCCGCACGTTCCTCGCTGCGATATCCGCCATACGATACCGCGTATCCGCTTTCCACCATGGCCGCATTGAGCGCGCGTCCACCGGCCTCACAGGTACCCAGATACCGGCCATGCTTGTCCCGCTCGATGCTGCGGCATGTCACCTTCTGCCCTGCGATCAGGCGCTGGAGCTGTCGCCTGGAGTCTTCGCCGCAATCCCATGCCGCGCCGTCGCGTTCACACATTTGCCGGCCCTCAGGGGCATCGATGCCGACGAGCCGCACATCACCAGCCCCCATTCGTAAGCTGTCGCCGTCGATGACCTCCGCTGGCCCTGACAACTCGCCGGATTCGTCGGGTGCCAGCGGGCCGCCGCGCTGCTCAAGACCGGATCGCCCAAACACCACGACAAGGAGAGCCAGGACGAGCATCAAAACCCGTCCCAGTCGCGGATTGCGCCGCAGGAACCTCTTTAGTTGCCGCCATCTGCCATTCCCGATTCGCACAGTCCATAAACCCTTAGTTAGCGAATTGGGTCGACATTAACCGATACCCCGAGGGCGCTGCATTGGCACCGCCCCCGCGTAACATTACGAGCGCAAGCGCGTCTACCCGGTCACCAAGCCAGGGCGGACAGCGAGCGTTAGTAGGCGTAACATGAACGAGCGAATACAGGACGCGGCGATCACGGACCAATCTCATCGATCAGGCGGCCGGCGCGACGAGCATCGGCGCGCCAGAGCGGATCTGCGCGAAACACGCCAAAAGCTCGCCCAGGGTTCGCTCATCAAGCCCGAATTCGAGTACGAGATGCTTTCCATCTTCGTGCGCAACGAGCTTTCGGCTGCCTTCACCATTACCGGTCTTTCAGCGATCTTCTCCCTCGCGTCGATGTTCTGGGCCCCGGTACCGCAGGCCATCATGTGGCTCTTCGTTGTGATTGGAGCCAAGGTATTCCAGCTAGAGCTGTGTCGACGCTTTCAGAACATCCCACGCGACGAGATCAACCTGCGCACTTGGCGCAGCCGGCTATTCATGTCGGAGCTTATCAGCGGCCTCGCCTGGGCAGGTTTTGCACTGGTCAGCATCGGCGGTCACAGCCCGCAGGCGCCGCAGTTGCTGTTCTCCTCACACGTATTCTTGTTCGCGGCCCTGATCGTTGTGCTCGCGATCCGCATGACGTTTGCATCTACCGTCATCCCGATCCTTTACGCCGGTACGATCCCGATGACGTTGGCGGTCGTCGCGCGCCTGCTCTTGCTCAACGATTCGTTCTACATCGCGCTCGCGCTGATGGCGGCCGGTGTCCATATTTACTTTATCTTCCTGGCTCGCGGCCTCAACTCGACGGCGCTGGCGATGCTTGAGTTCCGCGCCCAGAAGGACGCACTGATCGCCGAGCTGGAGGAAGAGAAGTCTTTTTCCGACGAGGCGCGCCGACGCGCAGAAGCCGCCAACAAGGCCAAGTCACGTTTTCTGGCGACGATGAGCCACGAGCTGCGCACGCCGTTGAACGCGATCATGGGCTTCTCCGAGGTGATGAAGTCGGAGGTCCTCGGCCCAATGACGAACCCGACCTATCGCGAATACGCCGGCAACATCCACGACAGCGGTCGCCACCTCCTCAACCTCATCAACGAGATCCTCGATCTATCGCGCATCGAGGCGGGACGCTACGAGCTGCACGAGGAGCCCATTCGCCTCACCGACGTTGCCGAGGATTGCTTCCGCCTGCTGAAGCTGCGCGCCGAAACCAAGGGCCTCAGCCTGATCGAGGATTTCAACGATGATCTGCCGCAGGTCTGGGCCGACCAGCGCTCGATCCGCCAGATCTGCCTCAACCTCGTCTCCAATGCGCTCAAGTTCACGCCCAAGGGCGGCCGCGTCACGGTTTCGGTGCAACAATCCGCAGACGGAGGCCAGTATATTTCCGTCCGCGATACCGGGCCGGGGATCCCCGAGCATGAGCTGCCCAAGGTGATGCAGGCATTCGGCCAGGGCTCGCTCGCCCACGAAACGGCCGAAGGCGGCACAGGTCTCGGCTTGCCGATCGTCAAAAATCTGATCGAGCTTCACGGCGGAGCGTTCGAGCTGCGATCGGAGCTTCGCAAGGGAACCGAAGCAACCGTCTATCTGCCGCCCAAGCGCGTGCTGGAAAATCTGCTCCCGTTGCAACCGCTGGGATACGAGCGCCACCGCCGCAACAATGACATCCCCAATTCCCGGCCCGCCCCTCCCGCACAGACCGCCTCACGCGCACCGCGCCTCGTCACGGCAAGGAGGGCAGGGTTGACGCAGCCCTCGCCGCAGATCAAAACCCCTGCCTGACAGGCGCCCGACGCCGGCCTTCGTGCGCAAGCGTCTTCTGTGTCTCAATATCGCCGTCGTTCTGCCCGCTTGTTGCAACGGCACACCATACCCAAATAGACCGCCGATAGCCTGCCGCAGGGAAATTCGTCTGCCCGAGCATCCGGCAAATTGGTATGACCGCAGCCTGATCCAACCATCCTCCATGGGAATTTCGACGAAGACATGAACAGCCCCTGTATCGATGTCTGCACCATGGACCCCGTGACCGGCTTGTGCGCCGGATGCGGCCGCACGCTTCAGGAGATCGCCTCGTGGTCCTCGATCTCGGATGCTGAACGTGAGCGCATTATGAAGCTCCTGCCGGACCGCTTGCGCAAAGCCGCTATGAAGCTGACGCTGGAGCGATAGACGCCATGATCCTCTGGCTCGTCATATTGCTAGTCGCACTGGGCGGGGCTTTCTTCGTCTTCCAGGCAAACCCCGAGCTTGCCGCCAGCATGATGAATGTCGAGAACGGCGCGATTTTCGCAGCACTGGCGCTCGCGATTTATGTTGCCGTCATTTTCACCGCCAATCTCGGGCCGTTCATGCGGACGATCCGCCATCTCGCTATCTGGGCAGGCCTGATGCTGGCGCTCATCATCGGCTACAGTTATCGCGACGAGGTCGGCTCGGTGGCCAATCGTGTGGTTGGCAACCTCATGCCGCCAGGCGCCGGCGTCACGATTGAAACCGGCATCCCCGGCGAGCGCGCGGTCCGCATCCGCAAGCGCCGAGACGGCCACTTCGCAGTTGCAGCAACCGTTAACGGCAGCGTAATGACGTTGATGCTCGACACCGGGGCTTCCACCGTCGTCCTCAAGCCCGCCGACGCCGCAAGGGCCGGCATCGACGTCGGCAGCCTGTCATATTCGATGGCCGTGCGCACCGCCAACGGCACCACTTACGCCGCTCCGGTTCGACTGGATGCGATCTCCATCGGTCCGATCCTCGTCAAGGACGTCCAGGCACTCGTCGCAAAGCCGGGAAATCTTAACGAAAGCCTGCTTGGTATGAGTTTCTTAAGACGATTGAGGTCATTTGATTTCTCGGGAGAGTATGTGACGCTGCGCGGGTGACAGAAATTCGGTCCCCTTCCCGCAGGAGCGTCGTCGGGTTCGGGAGATCGTTATGTCGTCCGGCATGCAGGGTGTCCTCCGCGATGCATTAGGCTGGATTGCCGCTGCAGCCATGCTTGCCCTGACGATTGCGAATTTCGATGCGATCCGCGCCTTCAACCGCACTCTTCTGGGCATGGACGAGCCCGCGGCTTCGAGCACAGCAGTCACCGAACGCGGGGGAAGCGACAATGCCGTGGAGCAGAGCCGCGTCTCCTCCGGTCGTGTCGAGCTCACAGCGAGCGACCACGGCCATTACGCCGCCGATGCAGAGGTCAACGGCCGTCGACTTTCCTTGATGGTGGATACGGGTGCCTCGCTTGTTGTCCTGACCTACGAGGATGCCGAACGCGCCGGTGTATTCGTCGGCGATGGCGACTTCACCGCGTTATCCCGCACCGCCAACGGCATCGCCCGCAATGCGCTCGTCACCCTCGATGAAGTCTGCATTGAGAGCGTCTGCGTGAAAGATGTGAAGGCGATGGTCGCCGAGCAAGGACGCCTCCACGTCTCGCTTCTCGGCATGACGTTCCTCGGCCGCCTGCGCCGCGTCGATATCCAATCTGGCCGCCTTACGCTCGAGAACTGATCGGGCCTGCAGCGCTAGAGCAGGTCAGGTTTTGGTTGAATAACCTCCGGCCGTTGTGGCCTGCTCTATCTCTTTGTTTGAGAGACAGCTTCCCGCCCTCTGAACTGTGCAGCGGTTCAGCGTGAAAAACATGCTCAAAACAAGAGGCTAAATCGCGTTCATGTTTCCGTCACACATGAACGCGATCCAGCCCATCGAAATTTCTATCGAATTGCGCACCAAGCGTTGATCTGCGACGGCCATCGCCAAGACCTCGCCACATATGCTCCCAACATCCCGGTTGGCTCAGGCACCGCCTTTCGATAGGTTCCGCCGCGACCAGCCTGGAGGGACATGACTGAGATGCTGCCGAGACCGCGCGCCGACCTGAAACCCAACACGGCGGAATTCGAACGCCTGCCCCTCGTGAAGCCGACGGGCTTCCGCGAGTACGATGCACGCTGGCTGTTCCCCGAAGAAATCAATCTCATGGGGCTCAACGCGGTGGGCCTCGGCATGGCGAAGCTCTTCACCGAGCGCGGCGTGCCCAGGCGTATCGTCGTCGGCCACGACTACCGCTGGTACTCTGGCGCGGTGAAGCAGGCTCTGATGACCGGCCTGCTCGCTGGCGGCTGCGAGGTTCACGATATCGGCCTCGCACTGTCCCCGATGGCCTACTACGCCCAGTTCGCGCTCGATGTTGAAGGCGTCGCCATGGTCACCGCCAGCCATAACGACAACGGCTGGACCGGCATCAAGATGGGCCTGTCGCGTCCGTTGACTTTCGGTCCGGAAGAGATGAGCCGCTTGAAGGAGATCGTCCTGTCGGGCGACTATGAAACGAGGGTTGGCGGCCGCTACATCTTCGTTCACGACATGGCCGAGCGCTACATCGCCATGCTGGCCGACCGGCCCAAGCTGAAGCGCCCTCTGAAAGTGGTCGCAGCATGCGGCAATGGCACTGCGGGGGTCTTCGCGCCCCGGGTTCTTGAGGCCGTCGGTTGTGAGGTAATCCCACTCAATGCCGACCTCGATCATTCCTTCCCCAACCATAACCCGAACCCCGAAGACCTTGCGATGCTGCATGCCGTGGCCGACAAGGTGAAAGAAACCGGTGCCGATGTCGGCCTTGCCTTCGACGGTGACGGCGACCGTTGCGGCGTCGTCGATAACGAGGGCCATGAGATTTTTGCCGACAAGGTCGGCGTCATGCTGGCGCGCGACATCTCCGCGCTGCACCCGCACGCCCGCTTCGTCGCCGACGTGAAGTCGACGGGCCTCTTCATGACTGACCCCGTGCTCCAGCAGAACGGCGCCACGACGACCTACTGGAAGACCGGCCATTCCTACATCAAGCGTTTCAGCCACGAGACGAAGGCGCTGGTCGGCTTCGAGAAATCCGGCCACTTCTTCTTCAACCCGCCGCTTGGCCGCGGCTACGACGACGGGATCGTCGCCGCTCTTGCAGTCTGCGATATGCTCGACCGCAATCCGCAAAAATCGATGGCTGATCTCAAGAACGCGCTACCCCGGACATTCCAGTCGCCGACCATGTCGCCCCATTGTGGTGACGAGGTGAAATACGGCGTCGTCGACAGGATCGTGGCACGCTTCAAACAGGCCGCCGATACCGGCGAACAGGTCGCCGGCCAAGCGATCCGCGAGCTCATCACCGTCAATGGCGTCCGCGTCGTGCTCGAGGACGGCACCTGGGGTCTGATCCGCGCCTCCTCCAACAAGCCGGAGCTGGTCGTCGTCGTCGAAAGCCCGACATCCGAGGCGAACATGAAGGCGATCTTCGCCGCACTCGATGCCGAGCTGTCGCGCCACCCGGAGGTCGGCGCCTACAATCAAAAGATCTGAGGCGCGCGGCTCATCTTCCTGCCGCCCTTGCCACTGCTTTTGCGAGTGCGGTCGGGTGTTTCTTTGGCTTCTACCCCGCTCGAAAGGCGGCGCGAATGGACCCTATCGATGCGCTTCGCTATGAATAGGGATCAGCAGCTCAGCTGATTAATGAAAACGCGCAGGGTTCCACGACTCTTACCCGAGAGTGATGTCCGTAACGGGTCTTGACCGTGTGAAAACATCTTGGTTGCCCCCTGACCCTGGCCCTTGGTCACGATCGCCAAGCTTGCACACGCAAGCGTATCATCGAGCCGCAGCACGAGTTCACCAGCCCTGACGTATTCGCCATCGCGCACAAGAATTTTGCCAACCACGCCGCCCGTTGGATGCTGCACCTTCTTTACATCGCTTTCGATGACGAGAGCTCCCGGTGCGATGACTGCTCCCCCAATTTCCGTGGTTGCTGCCCAACTTCCAACGCCACCAGCTAGGAGGGCCGTGACTAGAAAGCCTATGCGTTGATGCCGGCGTATCGATTGAAGCACGTCGTTCTTTGGATCCTCAGTCATGGCGTTAGCCTGTATCGGGAACGATTGTCAGCGGCGGACGCGGTGCAGGCCGTTGGACGAGCATTTTGGAAAGAATCTCATCTCTTGCACCCATGCTCACAAGTGATCCGTTCGCCAGCGCCAGAAGCGTATCGACGCTAATCAAGACGTTAGGACGGTGAGCCACAAGAACGACTATGCCGCCGCGATTACGTACCCCCGCGATAGCGGAGGTCGTAGCGGCGGTGCGGTCGTAGCGGCTGCCCCAACGGCCGTCTCCGCCCCAGTCTTGGACGGAGAGTAAGACGGTTGCATCGAGTGCGTCTGGAATGACAGTGGGATCGTTTGGATCGTAGTCCGGGATCGTCCAGGTGGTCACGATCTCGCCGTTGCCTCGCCGTCGAGATCACCATCGCCGCCATCGATAATCGTGAAGGAGCCGTAGTCATCGGCATTACCGTCGATGCCGGGATCATTGGGATCATCTCTGAGGGAGAAAGTTAACTTGCCACCTTCGGTGACTCCGGCACGAGGGGGCGAGACGGCTGATGTCTCCACATTGTGAAACTCGTTAGCTAGTCAAAGCAGGTGACGGGTAATTCTTGGCACTCACCGAGTGACCACAGCATTTGGTGTCATTCTTCGCCAGCTCCCAGTATTCCGACGCCAGCGCGCACGCGCGCTCGTCATGGGGTCCAAGGGGTTTTGCAGCACCGCATGATTGGGTTGCCCGTGTTGTGAGGTCATAAGGCAGAAAGGCAGCAAGATGCCAACTCGAAGCAGGCCTGGGCAGGTGTGTGCTGCCCGAACACGAGCAGGGACGCCGTACCAAGCCCCTGTAGTCAAGGGGCGCAAGCGATGCCGGCGGCATGGTGGGCTGTCTACCGGAGCGCGGACTCCGGAGGGGAAAGAGCGGGCACGCGCTGCACGTGAGTGCGGGCTGGCGCAATGGTGCGTGGAGAAAGCGAATGGCTCGCGCGCCAGTCCAGAAGTGGACGGAGTACTCGACGAAGCTACGATGTCGACGGTGGTGCCGACTCTCCTTCTTCAACGGTGCGATAGGCGGCGATCTTTGCTTCCTCGAAGTGGGCGTCGAGTTGAACAGAGGCACCTAGCAGCCCGGCCTCAACAACCGCAACCGACCAATCAATGTAGGCTCGCCGGCGCTCAAAAGGCCAGTGTGAAGGCGGGCTGGCTGCGATTGAGCGGAGGTTCGAGGTTTTGTCGGCGATCTTGACTAGCTTGGCGTTGTGCGACTTTTGCGCCGCAGTCTCAATCTGGAGTTGCTTGCGTAACGGCTTGTCGAGACGCTTGTCATCCGTGCACTCCTCAACGATGCAGGCAACGTTCTCCCCAAATTCTTCCGAAATCTGCTCGCGTGAGATTTTCGGATCCTCGATCGCATCGTGCAGCAGAGCCGCAATGATTGCGTCCGTATTGTCAGGCTCTGCCTCGGCCACTAGAGCGGCCACCTCCAGCAGGTGGTTGATGTAAGGCTCGCCATTCGAACCCTTGCGCCGCTGGTTCGTATGCCAGCGCGCGGCCTGGACTGCGGCGTTCAGAATTGATGCTGAGATCATTCGTCCTCCTTTGGTTTTGCAAGCGACATGCTGTACCGCAGCCGGGGTTTCCGGTGCGGTCCAATGCCTATGTCTTTCATGGGGAATTCCCCTCCATTGGGGGCACTTATAACTTAGTGCGTGATGCTCAAATTACGAGGGGCGTGCACTGGGTCATCGGCATCGCTGCAATCGGTGGTGCAAATTGGCCGGCGACCGAGTCCGGTCTCAGGGGGGGCGCGCGTCATTGGATCAGATGTCGATTTTCTCAGCGATCTCGATCGCATCATCGACCCCGATACCGAGAGACCCCACCGTGCTCTCTATCGTGGATTGCCCGAGCGGCGGCTGGACTGCGCGGAGATTTCCAGTCCGCCGGTAGATCAGAACGGCCTTCGTGCATCGCAGCGAGTGCGTCCCGAACGTCGCAGGATCAAGACCGATTCTGGACACCCACTCCTGAACGAGTTGCACGCACTGCCAAGTCGTTAGTCCGCCTCTGTCGCCGCGACCGGCGAAATGGAACATGCCCCGTTTGTGTCCGTCATGCGCAGGTACTCGTCGATCGCTACATCACGGCAGTCGTGACGGTGCTCACACGAAAATTCGGCCGCGCTTACGAAGAGGCGGCTTCGCGAACGCTTGCCGCTGCCGCATCAAGGATGGATTGAGCGAGGCGCGGGTCGTTGACGACGCGCGACAACGTGACGGCGCCAACCATTGTCGAGAGGATTGCCATGGCCTTGCTGCGGGCTTCTTCGTTGTCGGCTTTGGAGAGCAGACGGGCGAGGACGCTCAGTTGTTCCCTGATACCCGCTTCGAACGACGCTTTCACTGAAGCGCTTTGCCTCGCTGCATCGGCGCCGAGGGCGACGAGCGGACAACCCTCCATTTTCTCTTTTCGATGGCCCTTAGTGAGGTAAAACGCAATCACCGCTTCCAGAGGGTCCTTCGGGTTCGCGGCGACAGCGTCCGACCATCGGCTGCTGGCACTATCCAGGGCACGTGCCGAGGCCTCTGCGATGAGGTCCTCTTTGGACTCGAACTGCTTGTAGAAGGCGCCCTGGGTCATTCCAGCGGCTTCCATCAAATCCTTAAGCCCGATCCCGTCGAAGCCGTGCTGCCTGAATAGGCGGCTTGCGACGTCGATCACGTTCTGGCGGTTTTCCGCAGCTTGGGCCCGGCTCACACGCATCGTCTCGGTCCTCTTATTTAGCGTCCATTTGAATACTATACGAGATATAGATACTGTCGGCAAGCTAACTGACGATTTAGAAAATCGACAAAATAATATTGTTCATTCCACACCAACTAACATTTTGGATGCCTGTTGACAGCTATCGTTTATTAGATTATGAACGCACTCTAAATGGATTCGAAGAATAGGGCCTCGGCATGTTGCGCAAGCGGCTTTTTTTCATTGGCGTGCTGGTGTTGTCGGCGGCCGGTATCACGGTTTTTGCGGTCCTTCCGGACATGCCGGAGCGGGCTACATCCGTCAACGCCGATCCGCGCACGGCTCCCCAGCTTGTCAAGGTCGTCAATGCGACGAGCGTCCAGGGCCTAGAGCGCGCGTTTACCGGCACCATCGCTGCTCGCGTGCAGAGCAATCTGGGGTTTCGCGTCCCCGGCAAGATCGTGGAGCGGCTCGTGGATGACGGTCAGGAGGTCAAGGCCGGTCAGCCTCTCATACGCATCGACGACACCGATTTGCGTCTCGCCTTGACCGCAAAGCGCAATGCGGTCCTCGCGGCCCACGCCGTCTTCGTGCAGGCCAGCGCCGACGAGAAGCGCTATGCAAAGCTCGTCAAGGGCGGGCTTGCAGCGAGCGAGCAGCGCTATGAGCAGACTAAGGCCGCGCTGGACACGGCTGAGGCGCAGCTCGCGGCGGCAGAAGCGGACGCGAAGGTCGCCGAGAACAAAGCAACCTATTCGACCCTCGTAGCCAATGCGGCCGGAACGGTCGTGGCGACGCTTGGGGAACCGGGGCAGGTCGTCGCGGCGGGACAGACTGTGGTCCAGTTGGCGCGCTCCGGCCCGCGCGAGGCTCTTGTCGTTCTCCCCGAAACGATCCGGCCTGCAATCGGGTCCGAGGCCGAGGCCAGCGTCTATGGTAGCAATCGGCAGCGCTCGGCCGCGCGCCTTCGGCAAATATCGGATGCTGCCGATGCCCAGACCCGCACCTATGAGGCCCGCTATGTGCTCGAAGGCGAAGCGGCCTCGGCGCCTCTCGGCGCAACGGTAACGATCAGAATCACCGAAAGCGCCAAGCAAGCGGACGTGGCCGTGCCAATTGGTGCGGTACTTGATGACGGCACTCGAACCGGCGTCTGGGTTATCGACCAGGACGCCACGACAGTACGCTTCGCGCCCATAAAGATCAAAAGGCTCGGTGAAGAGACCGCGGTGGTCTCAGGCATAGCGGTCGGACAACCGGTTGTCGCGCTCGGCGCGCATCTTCTGCAGGAAGGCGCGCGCGTCCGGACGACCGCACAGGCAGAGGCTTCGAACAAATGAGCTTCAACCTTTCCGCACTCGCGGTTCGCGAGCGAGCCGTCACCCTGTTCTTCATCATGCTGTTGGCAGCCGCGGGTGTCTACGCCTTCGTCAAGCTCGGGCGGGCGGAGGATCCCTCCTTTACCATCAAGACGCTGACGGTCACGGCGGTCTGGCCGGGTGCGACCGCGCGCGAAATGCAGGACCTGGTCGGCGAGCCGCTCGAAAAACGCATCCAGGAGCTGACCTGGTATGACCGCGTGGAGACGATGACTCGGCCAGGTTACGCCTTCCTGACGGTCACGCTGAAGGACAGCACTCCGCCATCCGCGGTCGAGGAGGAGTTCTACCAAGCCCGCAAGAAGCTCGGCGATGAGGCCCGCAACTTGCCCCCCGGCGTTTTGGGGCCTTTCGTCAACGACGAATACTCCGATGTGAGCTTCGCCCTGTACGCGCTGAAAGCCAAAGGCATGCCGATGCGCGAGCTGGTTCGTCAGGCCGAGGTGATCCGCCAGGATCTACTGCATGTGCCCGGCGTCAAGAAGATCAACATTCTTGGCGAGCGTCCCGAACGGATCTTTGTCGAATTCTCCTATGACAAGCTCGCGACTCTCGGCGTGTCGCCGCAGGACATTGGTGCTGCCGCGCAACGGCAAAACACGGTCACGCCCGCGGGCTCGATCGATACAAGCGGCCCTCAGGTCTTCATCCGGCTCGATGGCGCCTATGACAGCGTCGCGTCCATTGCCGACACTCCGATTGTGGCCGCCGGACGCACTCTGAAGGTCTCTGACGTTGCCGATGTCCGCCGCGGCTATGAGGACCCCGCGACGTACATTATCCGCCATCAGGGTGAGCCAGCCATCATGCTCGCTGTGGTAATGCAGCAAGGCTGGAACGGTCTGGAACTCGGCAAAGCGTTGGAAGAGAGATCTGCGGCGATCGCCGAGACCCTGCCGCTCGGCATGACGCTCGCTAAGGTGACCGACCAGGCCGTCAACATCACGCACGCGGTCGATGAGTTCATGATGAAATTCGCCATGGCGCTCGGCGTGGTGCTGATGGTGAGCTTGCTCAGTCTCGGCTGGCGTGTCGGCATCGTGGTCGCGGCTGCCGTTCCTCTGACGCTTGCCGTCGTGTTCCTCATCATGCTGGAAACCGACCGGTTCTTCGACCGCATCACGCTCGGCGCCCTCATCCTGGCGCTCGGCCTTCTCGTCGACGACGCCATCATCGCCATTGAGATGATGGTCGTGAAGATGGAAGAGGGCATGGACCGCATCAAGGCGGCGGCCTATGCGTGGAGTCACACTGCGGCGCCCATGCTGTCGGGAACACTTGTAACGATCGCCGGCTTCCTCCCGGTGGGCTTCGCGCCGTCGACGGCCGGCGAATACGCAGGCAACATCTTCTGGATCGTCGGCTTCGCCCTTATCATCTCCTGGATCGTCGCGGTGATCTTCACGCCCTATCTTGGCGTCAAGATGCTGCCCAATGTCAAACCCGTCCAGGGCGGCCATCATGCGATTTACGACACGCCGAACTACCGTCGCCTGCGCGGGGTCATCAGTTTCGTCGTGCGCCACCGGTTCCTGACTTGCTCGGTCGTCGCCATCGCCTTCGCGCTTTCCGGCGCCGGGATGGGCGCGCTCAAACAGCAGTTCTTCCCGACTTCCGATCGCCCCGAAGTTCTCGTCGAGGTTCGCCTGCCCGAAGGTAGCAGCATCGAGACGACGACCGCTGCAGTAGAAAAGATCGAACGGTGGCTCGATAAGCAGCCCGAGGCCCGCATCGTCACGAGCTATGTGGGCCAGGGCGCGCCAAGATTCTTCCTGGCGCTGTCGCCGGAGCTGCCTGATCCTTCCTTCGCCAAAATCGTCGTACTGACACAGGACGCGGAGGCGCGCGAAGCTCTGAAGCATCGGCTCCGTGAGGCGGTGGCCCAGGGGCTCGCGCCCGAGGCTTATGTGCGCGTCACACAGTTTGTTTTCGGTCCACCCTCAACCTTCCCGGTCGAGTTCAGGATCATGGGACCCGATATCGCGCAACTCTACAGCATTTCCGAGAAAGCGCTCGACATTATGCGGGGCGTCCCCGACGTCCGGGAGGCGAACCGCGACTGGGGCAATCGTGCGCCCGTGCTCCGCTTTGTCCCGAACCAGGATCGATTGAATCTCATCGGCCTCTCGCCAGCCGAGGTCGGTCAGCAGCTTCAGTTCCTGCTAACCGGCGTTTCGGTCACGCAGGTTCGCGAGAACATCCGCAATGTTCCCGTTGTGGCACGCAGCGCCGGCGACAACCGTCTTGATCCGGCTCGATTGGCAGACTTCTCTCTTTCAAGCCGCGACGGGCGTAGAATCCCGCTGGATCAGATCGGCCATTCCGAAATTCGGTTGGAAGAGCCGATATTGAAGCGCCGCGATCGTACACCGGTCATCACGGTGCGCTCGGACATCAACGAGGCGACCCAGCCTCCCGAAGTATCCAAGCAGGTCCTGCAGGCTTTGCAGCCGCTGATCGCGTCGCTGCCGGCGGGCTACCGCATCGAAATGGGCGGGTCGATCGAGGAGGCCGCAAAGGCCAACGCCGCGTTGGGTGAAATATTCCCGGCCATGATCGCCGCCACGTTGATCATCCTGATCCTGCAGGTTCGCAGTCTGTCAACGATGATGATGGTCCTGTTGACGGCACCTCTTGGCCTGATCGGCGTTGTTCCAGCGCTGATCCTCTTCAACCAGCCCTTCGGCTTCAACGCCATCCTGGGATTGATCGGGCTGGCTGGCATCCTCATGCGCAATACCCTGATCCTGACTGAGCAGATCAAGGAGAACAAGGCCGCAGGTCTCGATGACTATCACGCCGTGATCGAGGCGACGGTTCAGCGGACGCGCCCTGTGATTTTGACTGCTCTTGCAGCCGTGCTGGCGTTCATCCCGCTGACCCATTCGGTGTTCTGGGGATCGATGGCCTACACGCTGATCGGCGGTACAGCCATAGGCACCGTGCTTATCCTGCTCTTCCTGCCGGCGCTCTACGCTACCTGGTTCCGCATAAAGCCCGTGGACGATGTTGTGCAGCCCCCAGCGGCGGTTGCCAGCTTACCAGGCTTCATGACAGCAGAGGCGGCAAAGTAAGCGACCATTGATACTAAGAAATGAGGCCGCATGTCGCAAAGACGGATCGAAAGATTTCGCCCGTGGCATCGGGCATCGGGGCTTGGATGCGAGTTTTGAAGGTCGGTGCGTTCGTTGTCGTGAGACGCCCGGCATACTTGCGCAACAGACCGGACACGATCAGGTAATCGCTATACGAACCGTCCGCAGCCTTGAGGCTGTCAATTGTCGCCTTGACCTTGTCAGAGAGAAAATTGACACGGCTTTCGTCGACTTGTTCAAGCGCCCAAAGACACTCCGATTCGGCCTGTCCAATAGCCCGCTTCAACTCCCAGTACACTAGGGAACCTCTGAACAACCCGCCGATCATGGCATGCTGATGCCCTTGATTC
>DAIPMW010000001.1:0-283571 GCA_036768475.1 Hyphomicrobiaceae bacterium
CCCATGTGTCCGGTAGGGGATATGGACATTGAAACGATGGAGCGGGCGATGGGAATCGAACCCACGACATACAGCTTGGGAAGCTGTCGTTCTACCACTGAACTACGCCCGCGAACGCGCCTCATCTAACACAGGCAAGGCCGCGCGAAAAGCTGGTTTGCGCTACGACAGGGCGTGGCAACCGCCCGATGTTCCGATCCCAGCCTTATCGGCCAAATTCTGTCATCCACGCGCTCGCCCGCCCGGGCAATCCCGCCCAAGGAATGCGGCTGTGGCGCGGCGGGCATCCGGACTGCGCGGCAGCTTTCCAAAGCTTTGGGGAGGGGAACACGCCCGCCCATCTGACTTGCGTAACGTCGCACTGCCGTGGAACGTATCAGGTTGCGTTGCTAGGCAACGGCCGGGACTGACAAGAACAGGTTGACGACATGAACATACCGACACGTTCGGGCGCGATGACGGCGGCGACAGATGAAGCGAGCGCCAAGTTCACCGATCCGGATCGCACGCTTGGCGGAGAACCGCGGGCGTCAGTGGAGTTGAAACGACTCGACACACTCTGGATCAATACGGGCTCGCTCTGCAACATCACGTGTGCCAACTGCTATATCGAATCGAGCCCGACGAACGACCGCCTCGCCTATATCAGCGCCGCAGAGGCGCACGCGTTCTACGTCGAGGCACAGGCCGCCGGTGCTCGCGAAATCGGCTTCACGGGTGGCGAGCCGTTCCTCAACCCAGAATTCGCGGCGATGCTGGAGGATGCGCTGGCGATGGGCTTCGACGCCCTGGTCTTGACGAATGCGATGCAGCCGATGCTGCGCACGAACGTCAAGGCACGGCTTCTCGATATCAACACGCGTTCCCGCGAGCGGCTCACGTTGCGCGTCAGCCTCGACCATTATTCGCAGGCCCTGCACGAGGCAGAGCGGGGCGAGCGCACATGGAACAAGACGCTTGAGGGTATCGACTGGCTCGTCGCCAACAGCTTCCGTATCACGATTGCCGGACGCACCTGTTGGGGCGAGACCGAGCAGGAGGCGCGCGTCGGCTATGCCGCGCTCTATCGCGCGCGGAACTGGCCAATCGACGCTGCTGATCCAATGCAGACGGTGCTGTTCCCTGAAATGGACGGCCTCCACGATGTGCCGGAAATCACGGTCGGATGCTGGTCGATCCTGGGCAAGTCGCCCGATGCCATGATGTGCGCCACCTCGCGCATGGTCGTGAAGCGCAGTGGCGCAGAGCGCCCCACCGTGCTTCCCTGCACATTGCTCCCTTATGAGCCGGCGTTCGAGATGGGCCCGACCCTCGACGAAGCGCGACGTGCGGATGGCGGCATGTTCTCCGACGGGGCTGTCAAGCTCTGCCACCCCCATTGCGCGAAGTTCTGCGTGATCGGCGGTGGAAGCTGCTCCCAGACCTTGGTTTAGCTGAAGGTGCAGCGGTTCAGCCAGAGCACGTCATGTTGTGATTGAACCACGTCTGGCCATTGCGGAGCACGACTGCACACCACTCGACCGATCAGTCTCTGATTCCGCGAGGGCTGGAAACCACGTACCGCTGAAGCGCCGAGCCTCGACAACGAAAAACCCCGCCGATTCCGGTCGGCGAGGTCTTCGTTCGAACGCGGCGGCGTACCGCGAATTGTTTATTTCCGCACGGCGTCGCGGATTTCCATAAGCAGCTTCTCCTGAAGCGTCGGCTCGGGCGGTGGGGCAGCCGCCTTTTCCTTCTCGAACCGCTTCTTGACCTCGTTGATGGCTTTCACCAGCAGAAAGACCGCCCAAGCGACAATCAAGAAACTGATGACGTTATTGAGGAATGAGCCGATGTTGATGCTCACCGCGTCCTTGCCTGCCTGGGCTGCCTTGAGCGGGATCTTGATATCTGAGAAATCAACCCCACCCAGCGCCATCCCGATCGGCGGCATGATGACATCCTCGACAAGCGATTTCACGATCGTACCGAAAGCACCGCCGATGATGATACCGACAGCCATGTCGATCATGTTGCCCTTGACCGCGAATTCTCTGAATTCCTGTAGCATACCCATGCTTCGATCCTTCCCTCGTGCCGAATGACGGATTGCGTTTCTGACTGTACTTGATCTCGTCCAGGTTCGTTGAGGATGCCCCTGTCGTGTTTCGGTCCACGGGTCTGGCCGCAAGCCGTTCACTTTTCGATTCACCGTGCAGATACGACACTATTTAAAGTTCCTTCGACCAGCAATCGGAGTGCAGTGCTTTTTCCAGTGCTCACCGTTACAGGTGATTTTCCGTTCCTTATTCGGCCGCGCCATTCGCTCTAAGCCAAAGCGCAAAAGGCAACCGTAGGCCGCGGCCTGCGGCGCTGTGGCATGCCCTGGATTTTTTCAGCTTTTTCTTCACCCGTGTGCCAAGTATGTTGATCCGCAACGGCGTGCCGCGCCCTACGGCTACAGATATGCGCCTTCCTGGCGTACCGGTTCCGGCACGCCCGCAACCGTTCAGGAATTCAGAGCGTGCATGATTGACGGCTGGGTCATTGTCGGCGTGGCATTGCTCTATCTGGGCGGGCTTTTCACGCTGGCTTGGATCGGTGACCGGACGCTGCGGCTGGCCGGGGCGCATTCCGGCCGACCCTATATCTACGCGCTCTCCCTGGCGGTCTACTGCACCTCTTGGACCTTTTTCGGCAGCGTCGGTCTCGCCGCGACGACGGGATATGATTTCATCCCCGTCTACCTCGGGCCGATCCTCATGTTCACCCTCGGCCATCGGCTCCTTCTCCGCGTCGTCAGAATCGCCAAAAGCCAGAACGTCACCTCCGTGGCCGACTTCATTGCCGCCCGATACGGCAAGAGCCAGCCGGTCGCGGCGATCGTCACGCTCGTCGCTATCGTCGGCTGCCTGCCCTACATAGCGCTGCAACTGAAAGCCATCAGCATCTCGATCGAGACGGTGCTCGGTGCCGACGCACTTTCGGCGATCGACGTCCCCCGGGTCGCATTCATCGACACGCCCCTCGTCATCACACTCGCCTTGGCAGCATTCGCCATTCTGTTCGGCACGCGCCATACTGATGCCACCGAGCACCAGGACGGCCTCATGCTGGCCATCGCAGCCGAATCGGTCGTCAAGCTCATTGCGTTCTTGGCGGTCGGTCTGTTCGTCGTATTCCAGGTGCTCGATGGTCCGACCCGGTTCCTGGACCTCGCCGCGGCGACGCCGATCGTCTCCAACACGTTCGGCCAGGGGTTCAATGGCGGAATGTGGCTGACCGTGACGCTGCTGAGCTTTTTCGCGGTGCTTCTGCTGCCGCGCCAGTTTCACGTGGCGGTCGTGGAAAATAATTCCGAGACGGAAGTACGTCGCGCGGCATGGCTCTTCCCGCTTTATCTCCTGCTCATCAATCTGTTCGTAATTCCGATCGCGGCCGCCGGCATGATGACGCTGCAAGGCGCCGAAGATCCCGATTTCTTCATGCTGAGCCTGCCTATCTCGGTTGACAGCAAGGCAATGACACTGGTTGCATTCGTCGGCGGCCTCTCGGCCGCGACGGCGATGGTGATCGTTGAATCGGTCGCGCTTGCAATCATGGTTTGCAACGGTCTGGTCGTGCCGTTGCTGCTGCGTGAGCGCGATGACCGCTCGGCGCACGAGGACATCGCCGGCTCGCTGCTTCTCATTCGCCGCATCGCCATCGCAGCTCTTCTCCTGCTCGGTTACCTCGTCTACCAGACTGTCGGACGGTCGGCCGGCCTTGCCGCCATCGGTCTCATCTCCTTCGCAGCGATTGCACAATTCGCGCCGGCCTTCTTTTTCGGCCTGATTTGGCGCAAGGGTACCGCGCGTGGCGCCATCGCGGGCCTGCTCGCCGGAACCGCGATCTGGGCCTACACGCTGGTCCTGCCATGGTTCGCCAAGTCAGGCTGGTTGCCGATGTCGATCGTGCACAACGGCCCCTTCGGCATCAGCCTGTTGCGGCCGCAGATGCTGTTTTATCTGCAGTTCGAGCCACTGACCCACGGTGTGTTGTGGAGTCTGGCCGCCAACGTACTGACCTATCTCACCGTCTCGTTGTTGCGGGCGCCGGAGCCGATCGAGCGGATTCAGGCGCAGTTCTTCATCCACGACGACCCGCCCCGCCCCGGCACCAGCGCGTCGACCTTCCGCTTGTGGCGCTCCAATGTGACGATGGGGGACCTGGAGCAGACGGTGGGCCGCTACGTCGGCACGGACAGGGCAGCACGCTCGTTCGGCGAATACATCACCAATAGAAATCTCGCATCGGCGCGCGATGCGGAAGCCGATATATCCGCTGTCCGCTTCTCGGAGCACCTGCTGTCCAGCACGATCGGATCGGCATCGGCGCGGCTGGTTTTGTCGCTGCTGTTGAAACGCGGCAGCATGTCAAGCCAATCTGCGATGAAGCTTCTCGACGACGCAACAGAAGCGCTGCAGTACAATCGCGACCTGCTGCAATCGGCACTCGACCAGGTGCGGCACGGACTTTCGGTCTTCGACAAGGACATGCGGCTTATCTGTTGGAACCGGCAGTTCCGCGATCTCCTTGAACTACCCCCGGAGATAGGCCGTGTCGGTGCACCACTCGACAAGATCCTGCGGGTGCTCGCGGAGCGCGGCGACTTCGGCACCGGCGACATCGACCAGCTCGTCGAAAGCCGACTCTACCGGCTGGCCGTTCGCAAGGAGACGTTCCAGGAGCGAATATTGTCGGGCCGGCGTCACATCGAGATCCGTACGAGCTCGATGCCACAGGGCGGGATCGTGACCACCTTCTCCGACATCACCGATCGCGTGGCGGCTGCCAATGCGCTGGCACGCGCCAACGAGACGCTGGAACGGCGCGTCAGGGAGCGGACCGCAGAGCTCATGGAGGTCAATGCCGCGCTTGCCATCGCCAAGTCCAAGGCGGACGAGGCCAATCTCGACAAGACGCGTTTTCTCGCCGCAGCCAGTCACGACATCTTACAGCCGCTCAACGCCGCCCGGCTTTATGCAACGAGCCTGTGCGAGCGTAAGTTGCCCGATTCCGAGCACCAACTCGCTACGAATGTCGACGCCTCCCTCTCGGCGGTCGAGGAGATTTTTTCTGCACTGATCGAGATCTCGCGCATCGATGCGGGACGGATGGAGCCCGACATCAAGGAGTTTCCGCTGGCCGACATCTTCGCGCAGTTGCTCGTCGAGTTCGAACCGATGGCGCGCGAGAAGGGCTTGACGCTGAAAGCATTGCCGACATCGCTGTGCATTCGGTCCGACAGGAGGCTCCTGAGACGCGTATTGCAGAATTTCGTGGCCAACGCGATCAAGTATACGCGGACGGGCACGGTGCGGCTCGGCGCGCGGCCGAGGGGCGATTCGGTCGAAGTACTGGTATTGGACACCGGTCCAGGCATTCCCGAGGACAAGCAGAGCGTCATCTTCAAGGAGTTCCAGCGGCTGGAAGGACCCGGCTCGAACGTGCGCGGACTGGGCCTCGGTCTTTCGATCGTGGAGCGCATCTGCCGCATTCTCAACCATCCGATCAAACTCAAATCCGTGCCACGACGCGGTTCTGCCTTCTCTGTGACAGTGCCACGCGCCGAGACACGGAAGCTGGCGGCGACCGAGCCCGCGCCACAACCGCGCCCAACCGGACTGGCGGGCATCGCAGTGTTGTGCATCGACAATGAACCGGCGGTGCTATCGGGAATGGAAGCGCTGCTCTCGGGCTGGGGATGTTCTGTGCGGACCGCGCCAAGCAGCCAGACTGCACTGGCCGTGCTATCGGAGTTGCGTTTCGAACCCGACATTCTGCTCGCCGACTATCATCTCGACAGCGGGACAGGCGTCGACGCAGTGCTGCGCATTCGCAAGGCCTTGGAGCGAGCGGTGCCCGCAGTCATCATCACCGCCGACCATTCGCTGGAAGTGCAGCGCGAAGTGAAATCGCACGAGCTTTCGATGTTGCGTAAGCCACTGAAAGCCGCCGCGCTTCGCGCCATCCTGAACCAACTCTCGATCAAACGGCAGGCTGCGGCAGAATGAGGCCGTGCTGGCACGTGGGCCGGCTCGTCGGATGCGCGGCACGACAAGAGCGAGGCCCCGTCACCAGCCGACCGTCAACGCGCCTCAATTGCCGATCTTCTGCCAGGACGTATTATCGATGCGATTGACGGCGATCACCGCCTGGGTTCGGCTGTCAACGCCAAGTTTCTGCAGAATAGCGGACACGTGCGCTTTGATAGTCGCCTCCGACACGCCCAGCTTGTAGGCGATCTGCTTGTTGAGCAGGCCCTCGCCCAGCATCATGAGCACGCGCACCTGCTGTGGCGTCAACGAAGATAGCCGCGCAATGAGGTCTCCGGTTTCCTCGTCGCCGACATTGGACAGATCGACATCGGGCGGCGACCAGACGTTGCCGTCGAGCACGCTGCGCACGGCCGTGCGAATCTGCTCCACCGGCTGCGACTTGGGAACGAACCCGGAGGCACCGCAGTCCATGCAGCGGCGGATGGTGACGGGATCGTCATTGGCCGAAACGATCACCACCGGGATCTCGGGATGCTGGCCGCGCAGGAACATAAGGCCGGAAATGCCCTGCACGCCGGGCATTGTCAGATCCAGAAGAATGAGATCGACCTCAAAGCCGGCCGAAAGCCTCTCCGTCAGCTCGTCGAGCGATCCTGCCTCGACGATCTCTGAGCTTTCCAGCGAAGCAGACAGGGCCTGATTGAGTGCACCGCGGAATAACGGATGATCGTCCACGATCACGATCCGGTAGGACAACATTCCACCTCCTGGTGACCACCCCGCCGTCAATCGCACCAAGATCCGTCGGAGATCGAGCTATCTCATGCATAGCGCCCGCGGGCCGTCAGGTGACAACCCCCGCATGACTTGCGGCGCTGCGTCGCAGTTCTGACACAGATGCAAATTTAAGCAAGGGATAGTGTGAGCTTTCAAGTCGGGAATCCCCGTCCCGGACGTGTTAGGTTTACTGGCCGCTGGCGTCGCGGTCAGCACTGCGACCTCCCGCGCCAGGTGGCCGGCTGGTATGCCAGTCCGCTCCGATGCGTCGCCAACCGACGTCCAACCCTAGCCGAGCCAACCAGGAGCCAAGATGATCGAGCGGAAAGAGCGAAAGCCCTACTGGCGGCACACCAAGATGCAGATGCTTGCGAGCCTCGTGCCGTTCCTGCTCGCGATCATTCTCTTGCCGCTCTACAGCGAGCCGCTCAACTCGGAACGCTTCCTGGGCTTCCCGATCGGCTACATGATTACCGCGCACGGCATTTTTGTCATCGCTCTGGCGACGGTCGCAAGCTTCGTTAACCGCCAGGATGCCATCGACCACTGGCATGGAGCGCACGAGGACACCTGACGCCTACGGCACGCCCCGCTCGAGCCTGTTCGTCCAGCCCGTTTCCTCGCTGCCTTGAGCGATGTTTGTCGTTGACTGGTGTGCGGAACAAAAAAATTGCCTCCACCCTCCCATTGCCGCCAGCACTGTGTGCTGCGCAACGCCGCTGAGACAGACCATTCGAGACCGACATGACGTTCACACACCGGACACGCTTCGTAAATCCGCGCCTTGGTACATACTTCGGCATTTTTTCCAGTACCTTAGCCGCCGTGTTCTTCATGGCGGCGATCCTTGAGCAGCTTGGCATCTCGGACAGGATCCTGCGGTGGCTAATGCTGCTCGGCCCGATCGCACTGTACGGCGCCATCGGGCTCGCATCGGCGACCCGCCTGCCGCTCGACTATTTCGCAGCCGGAAGGCGCGTACCGGCCGTCTTCACGGGACTGGCACTTGCCATATCGGCATTGGGCGCGACAGGACTCGTAACGCTCACTGGAGTGTTCTTCGTCAGCGGGTTCGATGGACTTGCGATTACCATCGGCGGGCTTGCCGGGTTCGTCGTCATGGCGGTCCTGCTCGCACCGTTCCTGCGCAAGTTCGGCGCCTATACCGTGCCCACCTATCTGGGGCGGCGCTTCGAAAGCCGTCTGCTGAGACTGCTTGCGGCCGCCTTCCTCGCCGTACCGATGCTACTGCTGATCGCGGCGGAACTTCACATTGCCGGTAGTGTTGCCGCATGGATGTCGGGCGTTCCTGCTGCCTCGTTGGTGCCCTTGTTCGCCCTGATCGTGATGGCAATGCTGATACCGGGCGGGATGCGGTCGCTGTCCTGGTCGAACGCCGCGCAGGCCATCACGGTTATCCTGGCGTTCCTCGTGCCGGTGGCGCTCGTCGCCGTGCTGGTGACGAAGTTGCCGATCCCCCAGCTCAGCTACGGACCTATCGTGCGCAGCCTCATAAAGGAGGAAGCCGCCCTCTCCCTGCCGGCCGTCACCGCCACACCATTCAGCTTCGTCTTGCCGGGCGAAGGTTTTGCGACGATCGCCAAGCGGTTCGCCACCCCGTTCGGCGCCATCGGCCCAGCGGCGTTCGTTGTGACCATGTTGACCGTGATGGCCGGCATCGCATCGGCACCCTGGCTCCTGCCACGCGTATCCGCAACGCCTGGCGTGCACGAAGCACGCAAGTCGCTCAGCTGGGCGACCTTCATTTTCGGCGTACTGGTGCTAACAATGACCTCTGTCGCAGCGTTCATGCGAGCCCCGGTCATGGATCTTGCGCTGGCGAGCGATCCCGGTCAGCTACCCGACTGGCTTCAGCAGTTGAAGGCGGCCGGCCTCGTCGAGACGACGACCACAGCGACACGCATCGCCGTCGAATCGGTGGCGTTCAACCGTGACGGTGTGTTTCTCGCCCTGCCGATCGCAACCGGATTGCCATCCGCCTTCGTGTACCTCGCGGCCGCCTCGGCCATCGCTGCGGCGCTGGCCGGCATCGGCGCCGCCGGCGTGGCGCTCGGCAACCTGCTGGCTGAGGACGTGCTCAATGGCCTGTCGTGGGACCCGCCAAGCGATACGGCGCGGCTCATCCTTGCACGAGGCATGCTGGCCGCGGCGATCGGAGCCGGGGCGGCTCTCGCCATTGCCGCGCCGACCGATCCGCTGGCGCTGCTGCTGTGGGCCATCACCATCACGGGAGCGACCGCGTTCCCGGTCCTGATTCTGTCGATCTGGTGGAAGCGGATCAACAGTTTCGGCGCTCTTGCGGGTATGGCCTCGGGTTTCGTGATCTCGTCTGGGGCAATCATCGGAGGGGAAGCGGGTATCCTCGGCACTGCCGGGACCGTTGCTGCCGCGGTGGCTTTGCCCGTTGGGACCATCGCTGCGATGCTCGTATCGGTCTTGACGCCGCCACCGAGCCGTCATGCCTTGGAACTCGTGCGCGACATCCGCGTGCCTGGCGGCGAGATCCTCTATGATCGCGAGATGCAGCGGTTGCGTCTGAAACAGCGGCGCAGCAGCACGGCGTAACCGCGCTGCATCAATCCGTCGCCTCGGTCGGGAATGACCCGTGTGCGAGCAACAACAGACACGGGCGTCCGCGCGCCACGATCACGACATCAGCCGGCGCGGTGCCCGATGAAATGCAACGCCACCTCGCGGATGTGCGGGTGCGCGCGATGCTCGACAAGGTAGATCCCCTGCCATGTCCCAAGCCGCATGCGCCCACCCAGAACGGGCACGGTGAGCGTGACTGGCATCACCATCGCCTTGATGTGAGCAGGCATGTCGTCCGGCCCTTCGCTGTCGTGGCGATAATGCGATCCTTCCGGTGCCAGTTTCCGCAAAGCGTCAACAAGATCGCGCTGGACGTCGGGATCGGCATTCTCCTGGATCAGGAGCGATGCAGAGGTGTGGCGGATGAACAGATGGACAATGCCGTCGCGCGCACCGATCTCGCCAAGCCATCGAGCAACCTGCGCGGTGACGTCGGTGCAGCCCGGCCCATGCGTCGCAACGCACAACTCGCTCGCAACCTGGGACAGCCATCCGTCTCCGCGGTCGCGGACTTCAATTGTTCCCTCGCGCCGCTGCCCACCGGTTGGCCCACGCGTGCTCATCCTTGCTCCTGCTTGGTCTCGGTGTTGCGCATGCCTGCGCTCGACTGTCGTTTGCAGGCGTCCCTCATAGCGGCACGCCTCCGTCGTGCTTTTCCTCTTCCTCCAGCTTTTTCAAGCGATCACGGAATTTCTTCAGCATACCCTCGAGATAGTCGAACGCCTGATCGACATCCTTCTCCGAAGGCAGCTTGAAACCTTCCTTGGGCGAACCCTGCGGGCTGTCTTGCGGCGGGTTGGCACCATCCGCAGGCTTGTCGGGGTTGAGGCCCATGACGTCCTCAAGCCGCCTGTTTTCCTCTTTGAGCTCGCGGTTCTGTTCCTCGAGGCGGGCGATCTTCTCCTGCAGCATTTTCTGGTCGTCGGGCATCGCCCTGCAGGCCCACGTGCCTTCCTTGCCCGAGCACATGGCCATCGCGCCGGTCTGCGTGTCTAGACGGATGAACCCGCCGTCGGTCGGGGTCATGGTGAAGCGACCCGGCACGTCCTCGGCTGCGGCGGTCACGGGCGACAGCCCCACGCTGGTAACGGTAACGGCAACGGCGGCGGCAATGACAGGGTGCAACAGTCGCGACATCGCGTTCCTCCTCGTGATCAATTCGGGCCTGCCGCGGCGTCTACAGCGGCGCCCATGCTGGCAGATTGGCTATCCTGGCAACACCTTCGGGCGCCAATCAGGACGAATCACTATCGCAAAACCGCGAACATCCCGGCGGACCGCGACCCTCAACTCAAAAAATGGTCGCCGCTCGACACCACGACAAGCCCCATTTTCCGGCAAATTTTCCAACCTGTCGGCGTGGTCGCGCACACTTAACCGAACGTTTACTGCCCGCTGCCAGCTTCACCAACAGTGGTTCTAACTCATGTCGCGTCCGAACCGGCGTTTGATCCTGACACGGCAAGTGAGCCGGACGGAGTTGAACCGTCCCACCTCCCCAGCGGAGCCACCTGCCCAGGACTCCTGAAGCAAGTGGAAACGGGGAACAGAATGTCGACGCAATTCGAGGGCGGCGCAGGCGACGACGTAATCGAGCGCGAGACCGGGCAAAGCGACAACGTGTCCCAATGCCAGACCGACGACTTGCGCAGACTTCTCGAACGAATTGCCGATCAACTGAACACCACCGACCAGCGCCAGGCGGCGACACTTGCCCAGATGCTGGCCGGCGTGGAAGTCCACCACCACAAGACTGAACGACCGCAGGAGTACCAGCCGGCCTTGGATCGTATCAAGGATGGCGTGTCCGTGCGCACGGACCGGATCGCCGACTTGCCCGGCTCTCCGAGCGACCAGTGGCGCGCTGCTGCTGATGAGCCGACCCAGCCAGCCGAGCCCGCCGCCGAACCCGCCCATGCCATCGACCCCGTGCTGGCAAACGACGAAGCCGCCTGGGATCAACGGGCCGCCGATGCGCTCGCCGCCCACTACGAGCAGGAGTTCGGCACCATCGCCGCAGACATCGACGATGACGCCGTCGATACCGATGACAGCCGCATGCAAACGTTTGCCGCCGTTGAAATGCCGCAACCCGAAAGAGGCAGTGAATTGCCGCGCGATGTTCGCGCTTTCCTGCTCGACAACGAGCGCAACTGGCTGGAAGAACACTTTATCGACCTTGCCCGTAAGGTTGAGGACACGCTGGCGCAACGCTCGTCCGATACAGCCCTGTCGGGTCTCGGCGAACGCTTCGACCGGCTTGAGCAGCGCTTTGGTTCGGCCATGCACGAGGTCGCAACCCGATCCGATATGGAGGCACTCCATGGGCTTGAGGCCCACATCTCCGACCTCGCCCATCAATTCGACGAAACGCACAACCAGCTCAGTCGCCTCGACAACATCGAGCATTCGCTGGCAGCCGTTATCGATCGGTTGACCGATCCGCGCTTTGAAAACGCGCTCGAAAGGTCAGGAGCCGAGGAAACGGATCTCGAGCACCTTGTTTCTGCTGCGGTGGAACAGATCGCCCAACGCCTGCACGCCACACAGGCACCAACTCCTGACCTGCACGGCTTCGCAGAGGACATTGCCGCTACGACAGCCGAGCTCGTCGCCTCGCGCATTTCTGACAACACACCGGTACGCGGCGAAGACTCCACATCCAATGTCGACGCGATTCGGCATCTGCTCGATCAGTTCATCAATGAGCGGCGCGAAGGTGAAGAACAGACTGCGGTCGTGCTCGACACAATGCAACGAGCCCTGATCCGTGTGCTCGACCGTGTCGATGCACTCGAAAGCTCGCATTCGAGATCCACCGCGGACTACGGCCGTTACACCGCCGAACCCATCGGCGCTCGGCCGCTCGACAGCACGGCGATGGCGCAGGGCGCTTCAAAGGGTCCGGATGCCACGCAGGCCGCCGACTATAGCCCACCTGAGCGCGAGACTGCCGCGCAACGCTCGGTTGAATCAACACCGCCCGTCGCGAAAAACCACCAGCCGCTGCATCAGCCGAGTTCGCCTGCTTCGATCGAGCGACTGCGCCAGGAATTCATAGCCGACGCCCGCCGCGCCAAGGAGAAGGCGGCGAACGCACCCGTGGCGCCTCCTGTATATGCTGGTGCGACAGCGCCGCGCGTTGAGGTTAGCGAATCACGCGGCAACAGTGTGAAGCTCGAGCCGCGCGCCGAGCCGGTGACGGCGGCTGCCAAGGACGGCACTGGTATCGTCAGCCGGTTCCGCACACCGTCCCGCAAGCTCCTGGTGGGCGCCATTGTACTGATGATCGCCCTGCCCGGCGTGCTGCTACTTCTCAAGAAGGGGCAGGCAACAGCTCCCACCCCCGTCGCCATCGAACGCAGCCAGGCGCCCGGTGACCGGTCGATCGCCCCGATAAGCCCGACCAAGCAGACCAACGCGGCAGCTCCGCTCGAATCCGATCCCGCCGTGCGAATGCCAAGGGCCGAGACGCCCGATGCCCAGGCCAAGGCCCAGGACAGCACGCCGACCGGATCGCCGAGCATGCCGCCGAAGCTCCCGGCTGCGGAGCGGCCCGCCACCGGAAGCGGAGCCACACCGGAAAACAAGGATGACCTCTACCGCTCGTACCCGAGAACCCAGTCGCAGGGATTGGATCAGGACATTGAGGTTCCCGCCAACCTCGATGAGCTGCGCGATTCGCGCCTTCCGTCAGACTCGCTTGACATCGCCACACCGCCCGCCGGCATCACCCTTGCCACGCCACGTAGGGCTCCGTCTCTGGCGCAGTTCGAACGCTTGAGCGAGCGGAATGCCACAGCGCAACTGTCCAGCCAGCTCGGTGAGGCCCAGTTTAACGCCGTTCCGGCCGCATTGATCCCTGAATTCATGAACGGCGAGGCAAAGAGCAACACAGCACCCGCCGCGCCCAGTTTCCAGGCCTCCATCAGCGATTCTCACCGTCAGCCTCTGGATCTCCCGCCAGCCCTGGTCGGGCCGCTGTCGCTACGCATGGCAGCAGCCAGCGGCAACCCGTCCGCCGAATTTGCCGTTGCGGTCCGTTTCGCCGACGGAACCGGCATCGAGCAGAACCTGGAGGAAGCCGTGCGCTGGTATCAGCGATCGGCGTCGCACGGATTTGCCCAGTCTCAATATCGCTTAGCCACCCTTTATGAGCGCGGTCTCGGCGTGAAGCAGGACAATGCCCGCGCCAAGATCTGGTATCAGCGAGCAGCTGAGAACGGCAACGTCAAAGCGATGCACAACCTGGCGGTGCTGAGTGCGGGTCGCACCGCGAAGGTGCCCGACTACAAAACCGCAGCGCAATGGTTCAAGACCGCCGCCGAGCACGGCCTGGCCGACAGTCAGTTCAATCTGGCCGTGCTGCACGAGAGCGGCCTCGGGGTGGAGCAGGATACCAACGCTGCCTACTTCTGGTTCGCGCTCTCCGCCCGCAACGGCGACACGGAAGCCCTGCGCCGGCAAATCGAGCTGGAGAAGAGCATCAAGCCGATCGAGCTTACCAAAACGAAGCTCAAGCTCGACGACTGGCGCCCAAAACAGGCCGATCGGATCGCCAATGACCCCTTGGCCGCGAGCGAGGCCTGGAAGGCGAAAGCCGCCGCTGACGGAGCGATTTAATCCGTTGCCGCACGACCAGTCGCCACATGTGACGAGGCGATGCATCGGCTGGTCTCATCGAAGGCTCCGGGGACCTGCCGCTCCACCGCAGCAATCTTCTAACCCGCGCCATCATCGGCCTGTTCGAGGACGCACATCGTCGCATTGACCGAAACAATTTGACGGGTGAAAGGTAGCCAAGGGAGAAACGCGTCCCACAAGCGCGCGAGGATGGCCTGCCCGTCGTCTCGCTCGCCTCTTGGGGACGGCAACCGACAAATCGACATCAGAACCACGCCCGTGTTGGCGTGAATGGAACTTTTAATGGACTTCTACCTACCCATCGCCGAGATGTCCGCGAACATCTTCATCTTCCTCGGCATGGGTGCGGCAGTCGGCTTCCTGTCAGGTATGTTCGGAGTCGGCGGCGGCTTCCTCATGACGCCACTCCTGATCTTCTCAGGCATACCCGCAGCCGTCGCTGTCGGCACCGAGGCCGCGCAGATCGTTGCCTCTTCGGTCTCCGGCGCAATCGCGCAATACAGGCGCAAGAACGTCGACTTCAAGATGGGCATCGTCCTGCTCACAGGCGGCATCATCGGCTCGATGATCGGCGTGCAGGTGGTGAAAATCCTGCGTCAGATAGGTCAGTTCGAGCTGTTCGTATCGCTGAGCTACGTCACCTTCCTCGGCATCATCGGCACGTTGATGATGATCGAAGCCCTCAACACGATACGCAAGACGCGCGGCGGCAAGCAGATCTCGGCCCGGCGACCCGGCCAGCACAGCTGGATCCACGGTCTGCCGTTCAAGATGCGCTTCCACCGCTCCAAGCTCTATATCAGTGCCATTCCACCACTGTTGATCGGCGCATTCGTCGGCTTCCTCAGCGCCATCATGGGCGTGGGCGGTGGATTCGTCATGGTCCCTGCCATGATCTACCTGTTGCGCGTCCCAACTAACGTCGTTGTCGGCACCTCACTGTTCCAGATCGTCTTCGTGACCGCCGCCACGACAATCATGCACGCCACCCAGAACCAGACAGTCGACATCGTTCTCGCCATGCTTTTGATGGTCGGCGGCGTCATAGGTGCGCAGTTTGGTGCGGTGGCTGGCGAGAAACTCAAGGGTGAACAACTGCGGGCCCTTCTGGCTGGCCTGGTTTTGCTTGTCTGCCTCAGAATCGCTTATGGGCTCGTCGTCACTCCGAACGAGTTCTACTCCATCGGAAGCGTTATCGGGGGCCACTGATGATGATTGCAGATACTTTTTCGCGCCCCAAGGTGATGGCTGCCGCCCTTGCGTTCGCCGTTCTGGCCGCCGCCGGCGTTCCGCTCGTTTCGAGTCGCGCGCAGGTGACTCCGGCACCTGCCCCCGCACCGATGGGCCAGAACGAAACGCAATTTGCACAGAAGGTCGATCTCGCTCCTGACGGCCTTCCGATCGAGGGTGTCGAGGCCGACGTCTCGACGCGCGCGGTGGCCGTGACATCCAGTTTCACGGGCACGGAAATCATCGTATTCGGAAGCGTCGAACATAGTCGTCAGCCAACCGCAGAGAGTGGCTACTATGACGTCGCCATTATCGTGGACGGAACGCCGACCCCGATCATCGCGAGACGCAAATCCAACGTAGCGGGTATCTGGATCAATGCCGAAGCGCTCCGCTTCGAGAAAGTCCCGAGCTACTATGCGATTACCTCGACACGGCCGGTCGAAGAGATCGCGGACTCTCATGTCCTCGACAAGTACAGGATCGGCTTTGACAGCATTCACATGAAGGTGGCGGAACACCAACCGCAGCTGGCGCCGGCGGATCTCGATGAGTTCCGGCGCGCAGTCATTCGGCTGAAGCAGAAAGAGCAGCTCTACCAGAAGAGCGATTACGGTGTTGCATTCATCGGCCGCAGTCTGTTCCGCAGCACCATTTCGCTGCCAGCGAACGTTCCCGTCGGACCGCTCGTCACCCACACCTATCTGTTTAAGGACGGCAAGCTGCTCAGCCGACGCTCGAACAACGTCGTCCTCCGGCGCGAGGGGCTGGAGCGGTATCTGCACAGCTTCGCCTTCGACTATCCGCTGCTCTACGGCATCTTCGCGGTTCTGACCGCAGTCGCTGCGGGCCTCATCGCGTCGACCCTGTTCAAGCGCGGTAGTCACTAGAGTCTGATCGGCTGAGATGGAAGCACGACTGCTTCCATCGAGCGGTGGATCAGTCTCTCAAACAAAGAGATAGAGCAGGCCACAACGGCCTGAGGTCATTCAATCGAAGCCTGACCTGCTCTAGATCATGCTTAGCTGAAGTGTGCAGCGGTTCAGCGTGAAAAACATGCTCCAAGCTGATTTCGGCCGCGCCACATCGGCCATGGCCGTATGCAACGCTTGCGCTCTGCGCCTCAGTCGGGACGGAGCAACCGCGTGGCAACCGGGTAAAGCCCTTCTTGACCGAGAAGCCAGACGGCCATGCGCTCACCGGAAAACATATTGCCGAATGCCTCGTCGAGAACATTGAGGCCGCCGGCGTAGCTGCCGAACGCCGGCAACACCAGCCGCAACCCGTTGCCGACAAAACAGGGCCTGCGCAACGTCAACCCGTTAAGCGTCACCTTCGCTGCAGGATGTAGGTGTCCGGCGATTTCATGCGTCACCCGGGCCGGCCCCGGCTCATGGCCCAAGCGAATGCTTTCCACGACGATCTCGCTCAAGACATGTCCGCCCAGGTGTCCCGATTCGATCGGATCGTGGTTTCCGGTGATCCAGATCCATTCGCAATGATCCTGCATCATGCGCAGGCGCGCCAGATCGTCGGCGTGCATGCGACTCGGTCCCTGTGAATCGTGAAAGCTGTCGCCCAGAGCAATAACCGTCTCGGCCTGATACCGGTCAATGACGCGGGCAAGCCGCTCCAGGGTGTCGCGCGTGTCGTATGGCGGCAGCAGCTGCCCGCGCCCGGCATAGGCCGAACCCTTTTCCAGATGCATGTCGGCAACGATCAAGGCGCGCTCGGCCGGCCAATAGAGTGCACCCGACATGTCAGCGAGCAGACGCTTACCGCATACAATCACCGGCTGCTCGATGAAGTCGTCGATCCCCAACCGGTCTGGCTTCAGTTGCAGCATCTGCCAAGTCTCCCCAACGACGCGACCAACCGTGCTCGGCCGCCGCACCTCATCGCTCAGGTCTGGGCCTCGCGAATCAGCGCCTCGGCCTGTTCCCTCAATACATCCTCACGTGCACTGCGCGCGACCACCTCACGGCCGATCTCGAGCAGAATTGGCACCGAAAGTGGGGAAACGTGCGGCAATGCCACGTGACGTACGTGCCCGTCGATGCGGGCGAGGAACTCGCCTAGACGCGCAACGTCGAGCAGGCCTGTCGCGGCATCGGCCCAGGCGGCCTCCAGCAGGATGTGACCGGGATCATGCCGACGAAGCACATCATAGACAAGGTCGGTCGAAATGGTGACTTGGCGGCCGGTCTTCTCGCGTCCGGAGTGCCGCCTCTCGATAAGACCCGCAAGAACGGCGGCGATACGGAACGTGCGCTTCATCATGCTCGATTCGGCGAGCCATGCATCCAGGTCGTCACCCAGCATGTCGACACTGAGCAACGTCGCAAGGTCGAGGCGACCGTCGGCGATCAACTGCGAGAAATCACGGCCGCACCAGACAGACAACCCGTAGTCATTGGCAACGAAGCCATAAGGCTGAACGCCTGCACGTTCCAGCCGCCGCGTCAGCAGCATACCGAGGGTCTGGTGGGCGAGCCGCCCTTCGAACGGATAGGCAACGAGATAGTGCTTCCGATCCCGCGGGAATGTCTCCACCAGGACCTCATCGACACCGGGCAGCACCGAGTGCTCTGCCTGCAATGCGAGCCACTCGGCAACCGGGGCCGGCAATGAGCTCCATACCGAGCGATCGGCGAGCATGCGCCGGACGCGCAATGCCAAGTGCGTCGATAGCGGAAACTTTCCACCCCCGTAACTCGGAATCATCGGATCGCTCGCCGATGTCCGCGAGACGAACGCCTCCGTCTCACGCAGACCCTCGAAGCGCACAACCTCCCCGGAAAAAACGAAGGTATCGCCCGGCCTCAACTGCTCGACGAAATATTCATCGACCTCGCCCAGAACGCGCCCACCTGCAAGACCACCGTTGCTTGTGCGTGCCTGGGCCCGCGCGTGACGAGTGCCAATCAGGCGGACGCGGATCACTGGACTGTCAACGATGGTGCCGACGTTGAGCCGGTACTGCTGTGCGATGCGCGGATGCGCGATGCGCAACGTCCCGCCCTCACCCGGCTTGAGCTTGGCAAAGCGGTCGTAGGCCTTGAGCGCGTAGCCTCCGGTGGCGACGAAGTCGACGACACGGTCGAACGTCTCGCGCTTCAATCCCGCATATGGGGTCGCAGAGCGCACTTCGTCAAACAGGTCGCCCGGCCTGATCGGTGCCGAGCACGCCATGCCAAGAATATGCTGCGCCAGCACATCGAGAGCACCAGTGCGAGAAAGGATGGCATCCTGGGCGCCCTCGTCGACCGCCTCCAATGCCGCGCGGCATTCCAGGACCTCGAAGCGGTTCGACGGCACGAGGATCGCACGCGAGGGCTCGTCGAGACGATGGTTGGCCCGGCCGATGCGCTGTGTGAAGCGGCTCGCCCCTTTTGGAGCCCCGACATGCACCACCAGATCCACATCGCCCCAGTCGATTCCCAGATCGAGCGTCGAGGTCGCGACCACCGCACGCAATTCACCGGCCGCCATGGCCGCCTCCACCTTTCGGCGCCGCCCGGCCTCGAGAGAGCCATGATGCAGCCCGATGGGCAACAGATCGTCATTGATGCGCCATAGCTCTTGGAAAACCAGCTCGGCCTGCATGCGCGTATTGACGAACACGATTGCCACGTGGTGACGCCTGATTGCGGCATAGACCTCCGTCATTGCATAGCGCGCCGAATGGCCTGACCAAGGCAGCGGCTGATGTGTTTCGAGTAATGTGACCTGCGGCTTGGCGCCGACACCGGCATCGATCACGTCGGCAATGTTGATCAAGCTTTCAGGATCTTCCTGCGGCACCAGAAACGCGCGAAGTTCACTCGGCCGGGCAACCGTCGCGGAAAGCCCAACCGTCATAAAACCGCTGTCTGCTATGCGGGCGAGGCGTGCGAGATCGAGCGCCAGGAGGTCGCCGCGCTTGGATGCTGCCAAGGCGTGCAACTCATCAAGGATGATCGTTTCCAGATCGGCAAACAGGTGATACGCGTCGGGATGGCTCAACAGCAGGGCAACCTGCTCCGGTGTGGTGAGCAGAATGTCGGGCGGCTTTACGCGCTGACGCTGCCGGCGCGCGATTGATGTGTCCCCGGTGCGTGTCTCGGTGCGGATCTTCAACCCCATCTCGTTGATGGGCGCCGTGAGATTGCGCGCCACGTCGGCGGCGAGAGCCTTCAGCGGCGATACGTAGAGAACCTTGAGGCCGGCACCTTTCCTCGGCAGGCGTTTGGCTGACAGGCGGATCAGGCTGGGCAGAAATCCCGCCAGCGTCTTGCCCGCTCCCGTCGGCGCGATCAGGAGCGTCGAGCGCCGCTCCTCGGCTGCGGCCAAAAGCGCTAACTGGTGCGGCCGTGGCCGCCAGCCGCGGGCATGGAACCAGCCTGCAAAGGGCTCGGGCAACAAAGGGGCTGGCTCGGCTTCTCTCACAACGGGCGGCTGCGCCCCAGGGTGGAGAATCTTTCGCTTGCGTTGCCTGATGGCCGTCATGACGATCCGTTGTATATCCGCCGGGCCTGCATACCGGACCCGGGACCGTCCTCATGATCGCCCGAGTTGCCACGCCCTCGCCACCGCCCGAAAGACACTGCCTTTGGCATCTGCCCTGATGTCGTCGCGCGCGGCAGGATATGATAATGCGTTGCGGACGGCGCTTCAGTCGGGATTCCGGCTTTGCCGATCGGCCCCGGCGAGCGTAGCGGCACTGGAACTTGCAAGGATGGCGACGATATGGACCCCAAGACGCTTTTCGGTGGCAACCCTCTGGGTGTGATCATCAGGCTCGCACTTTTGTCGATCGTCGTCGGCGTCGTTCTGTCAGCGCTCGGCATAACCCCGCGCAATTTCATCTACCACATCGAAGTGCTGCTGCGGCGAATCTACGACCTCGGTTTCGAAACATTTGACTGGCTGCTGCAGTATCTGATCCTCGGCGCGATCGTCGTCATTCCAATCTGGTTTGTGGCACGGCTGTTCGGCGCCTTTGGCCGGCGAAAACCAGACTGACCCGATGCGCCCAACCGCGCAATCGGCGATGCGACCGCGCCTTCCGCCATCGTATCATCACCGCCATTGACGGTACGAGCGTCATGCCCGCCGGGCGCGTGACGGCACAAGCACCGCTATGCAGCATATTGCCCCCCGGTCGCCGTCGTGCCCGCCGTTGACCCTGGGAACACGTTGGCACCGCCTGCGTTCGTCTCGATAACGGCGTTGGTGATGGCTTGATAGCGTTTCCCTGTGACGGTGCCGGTGAACGTAAGGGGGCCCGGACGGAATACGATCCCCGTCGACTCGGCCGAAACGGTTGCTGTGACGGTGCGCGTGCCGAGCGCATGCGTACCGGACATCTCAATGTAGCCAGAGAACTGCACGGCATAGATGAAGCTGGCGTTTGCCGAGACGGTCAGGCCACTGTTCAGGAGCAGCACGCCCGTCGTCGCGGCGCGCAGCGCGATCCATCCCGTCGTGCCGATCACGACACCTGGCCCGACATCGATCAAGCCGCCGTTTTCGACGTTGATGGCGCAGCCCGAGCTGGCGCCGCTCGTGTTTTGCACCTTCAGGTTCGTCACATGCGCGGCAGCGCCAGCAGTGCCACAATAGATCGTCGCATCCGTATAGGCACCATTCCACGTCAGGATCGTTGTCGCACCGGCCCCAGTGATCGTCAGACTGGATGGCGCCGCCTGTCCGACCAGCCTCGGGATCGTGACTTTGCCTGAAAACGTGCCGGCGCCGATGCTGATCGTTATGTTGAAACCTGCAAGATCGAGCTTCGCCGCAGTGTCGATCGCCTTCTGCACGGTCAGAAACGCGCCGCCGCTGGTGTTGGCCAGTCCGTCGTTACCGTCGCTGCCGTCCGTGCGGACATAGTAGGTTCGCTCAGCGGTCAACGTTTCGCGGCCGCCGCCCGGAGGCAACGCCCAGGTTCCATCGGCGCGCAGAAAGCTCGCCGTGCCGCCGCCCGAGGCCGGCGCCAGCCCCTTCAGTGTCGATGTGAAGGTGTCGAGCAGAGCCGTCGCCTGCGTCCCGCTCAGATCCTCTGGGTCGCCTGTGCCAACACTGCTGCGGCCCTTGATCGACTGCGTCGCCATATTGGCCAGCTTGGCGTTATTGACGGCATCGTTGGCGATCGTCGTCGCACCGTCGCCTGTGCTCACCACGTCGCCGGAATGATTGGGATGCGCGTAGGCGTTAGCGCCCGCCGCCACGCCATCGAGCTTCGTCTTATCGGCCGCCGACATGAAACCAGCCGCCGCGCCGGTTGCCGCAGCGTGCAGCGACCCGCCGCTGCGGCTGCCGTGCGAGGTGTCGCCGAACCGTGCCGCTGCCAGTATACCCGTCGCCTTGGCGCCTCCGAGATCGATCGACCCGCTCTGATTGCCGAGCGTCAGGTTTGCCTCGATAACGTCGATATCAATCTTGTTGTTGGTTCCATCGAGCGCCACGCTGACCTTGCTCGATGCGGCATTGAGGCCGCGAAATTCGAGGTTTTCCGCCGTTTTCTGCTTGAACATGCCGACACCGCCAACGTTGACGTTCGACGCCGTGTTGGCTTCGCCAGAACCGCTTCCCGTGGCCGCGATGGTAATCTCGTCTGTGCCTGGCGTGATGGTAATGTTTGTGCCGGCGACCAGAGACTTGAACGGCAGATCCGAACCGACCTTGGCCTTTGCGATCCCCGCGCCGGCGCCGGTGTTGGAACTGGTGTTGGCCTCGCCGCTCCCCGACAGACCGGGCGTGTTGGGAAACGCCACGCTGCCGCTCGTGCGATCGACGACAATCGCCTCCTTCCAAGTTGCTCCGTCCGGCGACACCTTGATATGAAAATCATCATCACCCGCGAGCCCCGTCTCGGCGCGCCCCGACCAGTTCGACTGATAGAGCTGCGAGACGGTATTGCCCGCCGTCGCCTTGTTGAGGACCTGGCGCATGTCGCCGGTGCCCGGCGTCACATCGTCATGGCTGAAAAGGGCTACGTCGGATTTCACAGTGAGCTTGTTGGTTGCATCCGCCGTCGCATTGACGCCGACCAATGGCACAGGATTGACCGAAGCGACTCCACCGCCGCCGCTCGCCTCGACCCACGCCGCGCCGTCCCAAACGACGAGAATGCCTTCATCAGCGACCCACGCCACCCAGCCTTCGGCCATCTGGTAGAACGCCCATGCGCCATCCTGGAAGGCTACGATTTTCCCTGCATGATCGGCCCATGCTCCACTGGCCGCAGCGGGGACGATATAACGATCTCCATTCACCGGCGCTGCTGGCGGTACTGTCACGTCACGGTCGATGACACTGAGTTGGACCAGTGCGTCCAGCGCCCGGATCGCCTCGTTGTGCGTGACGTGCTTCTGGGCCTGGGCGGCTGCGATGTAGGGTAATGCGAGGTTTGGCGTCGTGTCCACGATGGTACTCCTGCACGAATGCCTGCCATTCTCGCGGCAAGTGCCTGAACGGGGATAAACGTGCCGCTCAAGCTTTGACCATGATTGCCGCGTTGCATGGATCGCGGGTCGACTTGACGGAATTGCAAGGTTGGGCGAACCGCTTTCGGCGTCTCGCAGCCACGCCGGTCGTCCTGGTTGGTGAACACCCATCGACCCGGATACGAAAGGGTTGTCGCGATCGCCCCTTGGCGGGGACGCGATCGTACCCCTCTGTTATAAGTTCGCCTTCTGCGGGATGCCGGAATGTACACGATACGGAGTTACTAGAGCCTGATCGGCTGAGATGGAAGCAGTCGTACTTCCATCAAGGCCGTGATTGAGGCTCTCAAACAAAGGGGTAGAGCAGGCCACAACGCCTGAGGTGATTCAATCAAAACCTGACCTGCTCTAGAGGCAGCTACATGACGACCGATGTGAGAAATGGCGCACTCGCGCAACGCTCGGGCAACACGCGCCGTCCGCTCTTCACCACGCGCGGCCTGACGAAAATCTATCGCACCGGCGATGTCGAGGTTCGTGCACTCAACGGTGTCGATCTCGACCTGTACGAACGCGAAATTCTTGTTCTGCTCGGCCCGTCTGGCTCAGGTAAATCGACGTTGCTCAACATTCTGGGGGGGCTCGATCATCCGACGTCCGGCAGCATAACTTTCAAGGGCGACGAACTCACCGAATTCGACGACCTCGCCCTGACCAATTACCGGCGTGAGCACGTCGGTTTCGTGTTTCAGTTCTACAATCTGGTCCCCTCGCTGACCGCACTCGAGAACGTGGCGCTCGTAACCGAGATTGCCCGGGACGCAATGAGCCCGGAGGAAGCTCTGACGCTCGTCGGCCTCGGCGATCGCATGGATCATTTCCCCTCCCAGATGTCGGGTGGCGAACAGCAGCGCGTGGCAATTGCCCGCGCCATCGCCAAGCGCCCAGAGGTTCTTTTATGCGATGAGCCGACCGGAGCGCTCGACAGCAAGACCGGCATTATCGTGCTCGAAGCGCTCCTGGCCGTCAGCCGGTCGGTCGACACGACCATGGTCATCATCACGCATAACGCCGCCATTCGTCAGATCGCCCACCGCGTTGCATATTTCGCAGACGGCCGGATCACCGACGTGAAGACGATAGAGAACCGTCTCCTGCCCGCGGACATTTCTTGGTGAGATCTTGAGCGTCCTCGACAAAAAGATTCTCAGGGACCTGATGCGATTGTGGTCACAGGCGCTGGCCATTGCACTTGTGATGGCAGCCGGCGTTGCGACCTTGATTCTGGCGGTCGGCGCCTATCAATCGCTATGGGAGACTCGTGCGGCCTACTATGAGCGCCACAGCTTCGCCGATGTATTTGCCACCGTCACCCGCGCGCCGCAGTGGCTTGCTGACCGGATCGAGAAGATTGATGGCGTCGCAGCCGTGGAAACGCGCATTTCGAAGCCGGCCGTTCTTGATGTAGCGGGCTTTGATCCGCCCGCGACCAGCACCGTTCTGTCACTGCCTGATTACCGTGCGTCGCGGCTCAATCGACCTTATCTGCGCGCTGGTCGCTTCCCAGAAGCCGGTTCCACCCGGGAAGCAGTCGTCAATGAGGCTTTCGCCAAGGCGCACCGCCTTTTCATCGGTGACACGTTCGCTGCCATTCTCAATGGCAAGAAACGGCAACTCACGATCGTAGGTCTCGTCCTTTCGCCTGAGTTTATTTATGCCATCGGTCCGGGAGATCTCGTTCCCGACGACCGGCGCTATGCCGTGATCTGGATGTCGCAGAAGGCGATCGAGGAGATCTTCGATCTCGACGGCTCTTTCAACTCGATAGCGATCAAGCTCGCGCGCGATGCATCGGAGAAATTCGTCATCGAGCAGGTGGACAACCTGACCGAGCGCTATGGCGGAACGGGCGCCACGGGTCGCGACGAGCAGTTGAGTCATGCGTTTCTGGACGCCGAGCTCAATCAGCTACGCGCACTTGCGCGCGTCATTCCACCGATATTCCTGTTCGTCTCCGCATTTCTCATCAACATGATCCTGATGCGGCTCGTTTCCCTGGAGCGCGAGCAGATTGGGTTGCTGAAGGCCCTGGGATACGATCGACTTCCGATTGCCGCCCACTACATCAAGCTGGTGCTCGTCATTGCTGCCGTCGGCATTACGATTGGCATCGCCTTGGGGACCCGCTTCGGCGAGGGCCTGACGCGGCTCTACTCAGAGTTTTTCCATTTCCCGTTTCTGGTCTTCGCGCACGATCCTTCGATCTATCTGCTTGCCGGCGGCGTCTCGCTCGTCGCCGCGGCTGCAGGCACTGGTCGTGCGGTTTTTTCCGTCGTGGCCCTCGACCCCGTCGTCGCCATGAAGCCGCCGGCACCGCCACGATACCGGCGCATGTGGAGCGAGCGATTCGGCCTCTATCGCCACTTCAGCCAGATAACCATCATCTCCATCCGTCACATCATACGCTGGCCGATCCGTGCCGCCTTCACGATGCTTGGTGTCGCGCTGGCAAGTGCCTTGCTAGTCGTATCCTTGTTCTCGTTCGACTCGGTCGAGCACATGATTGACGTCAGTTTTTTCCTCGCGCAGCGACAGGATGCAACGCTTAGCCTCGCCGACAAGACCAACCAGAGGATCGTTCAGGAGGTTGGACACCTTCCGGGCGTCTTGCGGGTGGAGGCTTTTCGCAGCGTCTCTGTCCGCATGCGCAACGGCCAGTTCGAGAAGCTGATGAGCATCCAGGGAAAACCGGAGCATCCCGTGCTGGCTCGCGTCATAGATCTCGATCTCAACGCGGTGAGCCTGCCGAAGTCTGGCCTGGTCATCGACGAGCGCGTCGCCATGGTGCTACGGCTCCGGCGGGGTGATTTCGTGGAGGTCGAGCTGCTGGGTGGCATGAAGCGAGCAGGCTCCGAGGACGGCACCGCAAGCGACGCGCCGCAGAAGATCGACAGCGACATTGCAAGGCTGCCCGGCAACAAAATTCATGTGCCTGTCGTCGACATCATCAACTCCTACTTCGGGCTATCGGCCTTCATGGAGATCAATGAGCTCAACCGCCTCGTCGGCGAGGGAGCGGTCGTCGATGGCGCGCTGGTTCAGTACGATCGCAAGAAGGAAGCAGAATTCTTTGCTGCCGTGAAGTCGACACCGAAGATGGCAGGCATCGGCCTACGCGGCGTTTCCCTTGAGAAATTCCGGGAGACGCTCGCCAAGAACATCGAAATGATGGTCTCGATCTATGTCGCGCTGGCAATCGTCGTCGCCGCGGGAGTCGTCTACAACAGCGCCCGAATCCAATTATCGGAACAGGCGCGCGAGCTGGCGAGCCTTCGCGTTCTCGGTTTCACACGAGCAGAAGTAAGCCGCGTGCTCCTTGTAGAGCTGGGGATACTCGTGATCATCGCACAGCCACTGGGCTGGCTGTTGGGCTACGGCTTTTCCTGGCTCACTATCCAGGGCTTCTCAAGCGATCTTTACCGCGCTCCGTTGATCATCAATGCGTCGACTTACGCCTGGTCGAGCATCGTCGTCGTTGGCGCGGCCGTGGTTGCCGCGCTGCTGGTGCGCCGCCGCATCGACCGCCTGGATCTGATTTCGGTCCTGAAAACGAGGGAATAGTCTGAATGCAGGGGATGCGCTGGTCCAATAAGATGTCGCGCGCTACGGCAGCCCTGGCTGTGCTGATCCTGCTCGCGGCTCTATATCTCGTCCTGAGGCCGGCGGCCGTTCCGGTTGACACGGCGGCGATTACCCGCGCCCCCCTGAAGGTGACCGTCCAGGACGAAGGAAAAACGCGCATCAAGGACGTCTTCGTCGTCTCCGCTCCCATCACCGGTCGCCTGCTGCGCTCACCACTCGAGGTCGGTGACGCTGTAGAGAAGAACAGAACCGCCGTGGCGGCCATCGAGCCTAGTCCGCCACCGTTTCTCGATCTGCGCAGCCAGGCCGAGTTGCAGGCACAGATCAAGGCAGCGCGCGCCGCCGTCGACTTGGCGCGTGCCGAGATCGAACAGATGAAGGCGGAACTCGATTTCGCGCAGAAGGAATTTGAGCGCGCCAAGTCTCTTTCCTCGCGCAACGTCGTCTCGGAGCGCGCGCTGGAAAAAGCGCGCACGGACGTGGAGACGCGCAAGGCGGCGCTGGCCCGGTCTGAGGCCAACCTTGCCGTCCGCGAAAGGGAGCTCGAGAGCGTCAGCGCACGCACGATCGGACCCGACGGCACTCTGGTTCACCAGTACGGGCAGATCTGCTGCCTGACGGTGACATCGCCGGTAAGCGGCCGCGTCCTCGAAATCTACAAAAAGAGTGAGCAGATCGTCGCCCAGGGAACGCCGCTGGTCGAAATTGGCGACCCATTGAACCTTGAGGTAGTGGTCGAACTTCTGTCGACCGACGCGGTGCGCGTCAAGCCCGGCGCCAACGCCACCATCACGGCATGGGGCGGGCCTGATCTTCCTGCGAAGGTGACACGCGTCGAGCCTGCGGGGTTCACCAAGGTTTCCGCCCTCGGAATCGAGGAGCAACGGGTGCGCGTATTGCTCGATATCGTTTCAGGATCGGACGTCGCACGACGCGCCCCGCTCGGGCATGGCTACAGCACGTTTGTGCGCATCACCATTCACGAAGTCGCCGATGCGCTACTTGTTCCTCTTGGCGCATTGTTCCGCCGCAAGGATGCCTGGGCGGTATATGTCAATGACCAGGGCACGGCGAAGCTGAAACTCATCGAGATCGGATATCGCAATTCCGCCACAGCCGAGATCACATCCGGGCTGAACGCGGGCGAACGCGTCATTCTTCATCCGAGCGACCGTGTCAGCGACGGCGTCCGAGTCGTTGAACGGCGAGAAGGGCAATAGGCCACCACCCTACAGCAGGTTTAGCTGAAGTGTTAAGCGGTTCAGCGTGAAAACAGGCTCAAAACAAAGGACTGGATCGTGTACGAGCAGCCTTGCTTTCCGTCGAAGCCGTGATTGAGGCTTGCAAGCAATGAGATAGAGCAGGCCACGGTCAGACCTTCGACTCGTCAGAACGCCGCTGCCCGTCCGTCGCTTCGCGGATCGCTTGCTCCCTCGATCAATCCAGCCCGCGCGCCTGCACCATGAAATACGAGCGCGCCGGCGTGCCCCATCACTTCCTCGAACGGTCCGACAAGCTCGACATCATGGCCTGCACGGCGCATGGCCTCGACGACGTCAGGATCGAAACGGTTCTCAAGCCGCAGGTTCGTCTTATCGGCGCCCCACGTCCGTCCCAGGAGCCAGCGCGGGCGGTTGATCGCATCCTGAAGCTCCTGCCCCTGCACGACATAGCGCGTATAGATTGCCGACTGCGTTTGCGGTTGGCCCTCGCCGCCCATCGTTCCGTAGGGCATCACGCGGCCATCGTCGAGCAGCGCCATGGCAGGCTGTATGGTGTGGAACGGGCGCCGCCCCGGCATGAGCGCGTTATGATGAGCTGCATTGAGCGAGAAGCTGGTGCCGCGGTTCTGCCAGACGATGCCGCTCGTCGGCAGCACGACGCCTGAGCCGAACTCCCAGTAGATGCTCTGAATGAAACTCACCGCGTTGCCATCCGCGTCAATGGCGCCGAGCCAGACCGTATCGCCCGGCACCGCAGGCTGTGGCCAGGCGAGCGCATGGCTCGGATCGATCGCGCTGGCGATCTTACTGAGATTAGCGCGATCCAGTTGCGCCTGAGGATCGATGGTCATGTAGGCCGGGTCCGTCACATGACGGTCGCGAACCATAAAGGCTTGCTTGGTGCATTCCACGAGCGTGTGCAGATATGAAAAGCTCTCTGGCGCCACGTCGGGTAGCTGGTCCGCAAGCCCGAGGATCATCAGCGACGCAAGGCCTTGGGTGGGTGGTGGCAGGTTGAAGACGGTGCCATGCCGCAGCTTCACCGATAGCGGGCTCACCCGTAGCGCGGCGTAGCCCTCGAGGTCGCCGAGCCGAATCGGACTGCCGACCTCCTCCAGTTCCTTGGCCATCGAACGGGCAAGATCGCCGCGATAGAAATCTTCAAGACCTGCGGTGGTGAGCCGCTCGAGCGAGGCCGCCAAGGCCGCATTGGTAAATCGAGCGCCGACTTGAGGCGCCTTGTCCGCGTTAAGAAACAGCGATGCAAAGCCTGGCTGATGCGACAGCTCCGCGTATTTTGCTGCTGTGTTGTTGGATTGCGTACCGCTTACGGAAAAACCGTCGCGCGCATACGAGATGGCATCCTCAAGAAGCCGCGAAAGTGGCATTCGCCCGCCGAGCGCACGCGCCTCTTCAAGCGCCAGCGACCATCCGCCGACAGCGCCAGCCACGGTGAGAGCTGCCATCGGCCCACGAGAGGGAATCACATCGCATCCCGCGGCGCGGTAAAGATCCGCACTGGCCAGCGCCGCTGCCGGCCCGCAAGCATCGATTGCTTTGGGCGCCTTACCTCCTGAACTGATGAGCCAGAAGTTGTCGCCACCAAGCCCGTTCATGTGCGGATAGACGACTGCGATGGCAGCCGCGGCCGCGAGCATCGCTTCAACGGCATTGCCGCCATCACGGAGCACAGCAACACCAGCTTGCGCCGCAAGATGATGCGGTGCAACAACGATTCCGCGCCGCGAAGACGTGGTGTGAAGCATGCGAAGTTCCCCCGCGCATTTCAAATGTTATTCCACGAATGATTGTTCTGCGAGTGCCACGCAATGGCAAAGAACACAAGTGCGATCGCTCCTGCGTCGAGAACATTGCGATCGATGAATCGCACGGTCCACGCTCGTCAAAGTGAGGCTCAGATAGAACACGTTCGTCAATTATAGATCAAAGCTAATTGCCCACTTGGGATACATCATGCCTAATAGGCGTGCGCCTGTCACTCTTGGATCCGACAGGAATGTACGGTTTTCCGCTTGTTGTGCGACTGGCATATGGCTTGCTGATGCTTGCCGGGAAGATCGGCGTCTCGACTGTCAAGGAGATCACTCAATGAAGCGACGCGAATTTCTCAAGACCGCAACCGTAGCCGTTGCAGGCTCCGGAGCAGTTGTTGCCGCTCCAGCGGTCGTACGTGCAAGCGACACCTTTTCGTTCAAGATGACGAACGCCTATCCACCTAACGCACCATTCTACGTTGCGGGCCCCGGCAGTCCGACGGACTTCTGCAAGAAGGTGGAGATCATGTCAGGCGGCCGCCTGAAGATCCAGCACTTCGCTGCCGGAGAGCTGATACCTGCGCTTGAGGGTTTCGATGCCGTGCAATCGGGAACCGTCGAAATGAATGCGGCGAACGCATATTTCTGGGCAGGAAAAATCTTCGCCGCGCAGTATTTCACAACCGTTCCGTTCGGCCTCAATTTCCAGGGCATGAACGCTTGGCTCTACAATGGCGGCGGCTTGGAGCTCTGGCACGAACTCTATAAGCCGCTCGGACTGATTGCCTTCCCGATGGGTAATACCGGCGTGCAGATGACCGGCTGGTTCCGCAATCCGATCAAGTCGCTTGCTGATTTCAACGGTCTCAAGATGCGCATCCCCGGATTGGCCGGCAAGGTTTACAAGGAGCTGGGCGTCGACGTGAAGCTGCTTCCCGGCGGCGAGATCTTTCCGGCATTGGAGCGTGGTGTTATCGACGCCGCCGAATTCGTGGGACCGTTCCAGGATCGCCGCCTCGGTCTGCACAATGCAGCCAAGTACTACTACACGACCGGCTGGCACGAGCCCTCGAACGTCACGGAGCTACTCATCTCGGTCAGCGCATGGGAGAAGCTGCCGAAGGATCTCCAGGAAATCGTCAAGGTGGCGGCAATGGCCTGCAACCTCGAAAGTCACGCCTGGTCAGAAGCGAACAATGCCGATGCGCTCGCCGATCTGGTGAAGAACCACGGCGTGAAGACGGATGTCCTGTCGCCCGAGATCGTTGCCAAGCTCAAGAGCCTGACGTTCGATGTTCTCGACGCCGAGGCGGCTAAGGATCCGCGCACCAAGAAGATACATGAAGCGTTCATGGCCTTCCGCGATAAACACCGCTCCTGGGCGGCGATTAGCGAAAAGCCTTATCACGACTATCTTGGCTGATACGGGGGCGGGCAGTGAGCTGGGGCACCATCTCGCGACTGGTCGATAGATTCGATCTCTTGGTCGACGCATTCGGCCGCCTGATCGCATGGCTCATGCTCGCCCTCGTGGCGTTGGTGGCCGCCAACGTGCTTTTCAGATACCTGTTGAGCGTCGGCTCAGTAGCCCTGCAGGAATTGGAATGGCACCTGATGGCGGTCCTGGCGCTCGTCGGCGTCTCGTACGGCATCAATCGGGGTGAGGAAGTGCGCGTCGACATGCTCTATGCGCGCTTCTCACCTCGCCGTAAGGCCGTTGTCGATGCCATCGCAGCGATCCTCACGTTCCTGGTCGCCGCCGCCATGTTCAAGCTTTCGCTTGCGTATGTCGGGCAAAGCTACAACCTTCAGGAAGGCTCGCCGGATCCTGGCGGCCTTCCCTACCGATACCTTTTGAAGGCCTTCCTCCCCATTGGTTTCGCCTTCCTGGCTATACAGGGGATCGTCGAGTTGGCGAAATCCGTCCGCAAGTTCACGCTTGCTGGAAACATGCAACGCGAACGCGCGAGAACTCCGGATGGCAAATGAAACGCTGGCACTTTTGATGATTGCCGGCTTCTTCGCTCTCATCGTCACTGGCATTCCCGTCGCTATCAGCCTTGCAGTTTCGGGTTTCGTGTTCGGCTATCTTGGGTTCGGTGCAGGGCTCTTCAACCTCGTACCCGCGCGTGTCTACGGCGTTGTCACGAACTATACGTTGCTGGCGCTACCGCTCTTCATCTTCATGGGCGTGATGCTCGAGAAGTCGCGGCTAGCGGAGGACCTGCTGGATACGATAGGCCTTGCCATGGGCGGCCTGCGCGGCGGCATGGCGCTGGCCATCGTCGTCGTCGGCGTTCTCATGGGCGCCTCGTCCGGCATCGTCGGCGCGACGGTAGTGACAGCGGGACTGATCGCGCTGCGCCCGATCATCGCGCGTGGCTATGATCACGGCGTGGCGTGCGGCGTCATATGTGCGTCGGGAACGCTCGGCCAGATCATCCCGCCGAGCCTCGTTCTCATTCTCCTTGCAGACATCATGGGCGAATCGGTCGGCACCTTGTTCGCCGCAGCGCTCATTCCCGGCCTGATGCTCGCACTGCTCTTCGTCGCCTATATCCTGTTGCTCGGAGTCTTCGCTCCGAAGCGGGTTCCTGCCATTCCGCTGGCCGAGCGACAGGCCTTGTCACGCGCCGAGCTATGGAGCCGCATAGCGCGCGTGGTGGTGCCCCCGCTGGCTCTTGTCTTTGCCGTTCTCGGTTCGATCATCGGCGGAGTTGCCGCACCGACCGAAGCCGCGTCGATGGGAGCCCTTGGCAGCGTCATTCTCGCATTGCTCGCAGGTCGCCTGAATTTCGGCATAGTGCGCGACGTCGCACGTGCCACGCTGTCCACGAGCGCGATGGTCTTCTTCATTCTTATCTGTGCGCAGCCGTTCGGTTTGGCATTTCGAGGACTGGGAGGCGAACATCTCGTTCAAGATGTTTTCCGGCAGATGCCGGGCGGCATTGAAGGGCAGATCCTGTTCCTGATGGCACTGCTTTTCGTCCTGGGCTTCTTTCTGGAGTGGATCGAGATCTCGTATATCGCTCTGCCACTTTTCCTGCCGGTGTTCGCTTCCAGCGGCGTCGACATGGTCTGGCTCGCGATCCTGGTCGCCATGAACTTGCAGACGTCATTCCTTACGCCGCCGTTCGGCTGGGCCTTGTTCTTCCTGAAGGGGGTGGCACCGCCTGAGGTTACCACGGGTGACATCTACCGCGGCGTTATCCCGTTCATCGCCGTGCAACTCGTCGGGCTGGTGCTCCTCTACACATACCCGATCATAGCAACATGGCTACCCAGGACGATCGGCTGGTAGTGAACTCACGCTGGCACTGTCGGCTGTTTCCCATTTGCCGTCCTGCGGCTTCATCGCGGACCGTTGTGACCGCTACAGCATGTTTAGCTGAAGTGAGCAGCGCTTCAGCGTGAAAACATGCTCAAAACCAAAGCATGTTTGGCTGAAGTGCGTGACGGCTCTACAGAAAGCGATCCAGGAGCTTGCGGCTGCGCCGGTCCATCTTGGCAAGATCACGGATCAGGAATGGAATACCGTGGCTATCCGCGATGAGCAGGGTCGAGGCGCCCAGCCGGCGGATATCCTCCTCCCCCTTGAGTACGAAACTGGTGGGCCCTCGGTCGGTGTCAACCTGCCACGTGCTCGGCGTGGCGAAACTCGTTACGGCCCGCAGGGATTTGATCTCGGGCACGAACTCGCGGCTGGCCAATTCCTCTTCCACAAGGACGCGAGCCTCGGCCGGCAAGTCGTCCAGGCGCTCGATCCAAAGCATTTCGTGTCCGTCCGTACCTATGAGCGAGATGCCCCGTTCAGGATTGGCGATAGGTGAGGCGCGGACCGGTGTCACCTCATGAGACGTCGTGCTGCCCGGCAGTGTCAGTTCCAGGCGACCGAAGGCGTTTCGATTGATGCGGAAATCCATCGCTGTCATGAGTGTGCGCCCTCGGCTTTCTGGGGATGTTGGGCGGATGAGAGATTGGTGTCGGATGTCGTCCAGAGGACTTCCCCACCCAGCTCCTCCGCATCGATATTGCGCGCCTGGGCCTGGTAGAGGCGGTGATAGGCGCCCTCCCGGGCCATCAACTCCCCATGACTGCCCACCTCGACGATGTTGCCGCGGTCCATCACGACCAGCCGGCTCGCACGGCGCAATGTGGACAGCCGGTGCGCAATGGCAATTGTCGTGCGCCCCTTCACTAGGTTGTCCAATGCCTTCTGGATCTCCTTCTCGGTCTCGGTGTCCACCGAGGACGTAGCCTCGTCCAAGATCAGAATGCGCGGATCGATAAGCAGCGCCCGCGCGATGGAGATGCGTTGGCGTTCACCCCCGGACAGTCCCTGCCCACGTTCACCCACCAGCGAATCATAGCCCTGTGGCAGCCGCAGAATGAACTCATGCGCATGGGCGGCGCGTGCCGCTGCGATGACTTCTTCGCGCGTCGCGTTCGGCCTTCCGTAGGCGATGTTTTCGGCCACAGTGCCGAAGAACAAGAATGGCTCCTGTAGAACCAGACCGATGTTGCGCCGGAACTCCGCGACCGGCAACGAACGGATATCGATCCCATCCAGCTGCACGGCCCCCTCGGTCACGTCGTAGAAGCGGCAGATCAGGTTCACCAATGTACTCTTGCCCGATCCGCTATGGCCCACCAGGCCGATCATTTCACCGGGCTCGATCGCCAGATTGAGACCTCGGATAACCGAGCGGCTGCCGTACCGGAACCCGACGTCGCGCAACACGATAGCGCCTTTGACCCGCTGCAGATGCACAGGATTGACAGGCTCCGGCACGCTCGACACATGATCGAGGATGTCGAATATGCGCTTTGCACCGGCCGCCGCCTTCTGTGTCACCGAAACAATGCGGCTCATCGAATCGAGCCGCGTATAGAAGCGGCTGATATAGGCGAGAAAGGCCGTCAGTACGCCGACAGTAATCTGGCCGTCCGCAACCAGCCAGATGCCGAAACCCCATACGACCAGCAACCCGATCTCGGTCAGCAGGCTCACTGTAGGCGAGAACAAGGACCAGGTTCGGTTGAGGCGATCGTTCACCTCGAGGTTGTGGCGATTTGCGTCACGGAAGCGTTGCGCCTCTCGTTTTTCCTGCGCGAATGCTTTCACCACGCGGATGCCCGGAATGGTGTCGGCGAGAACGTTGGTCACCTCCGCCCAGACACGGTCGATCTTCTCGAAGCCGGTCCGCAGCCTCTCGCGCACCGCATGGATCAGCCAGGCGATCACCGGCAGTGGGGCAAGCGTCACCAGCGCCAGCCATGGATTGATCGAGAAAAGGATCAGCGCCGTCATCCAGATCATCAGCACGTCGGTGACGAAGTCCAGGAGATGCAGCGAAAGAAAGAGGTTGATGCGGTCGGTCTCCGAGCCGATGCGTGCCATCAGGTCGCCGGTTCGCTTTCCCCCGAAGTACTCCAATGAGAGCTGGATCAGATGTTCATAGGTAACGGTGCGCAGATCCGAGCCGATGCGCTCGGACACCAGAGCCAGGATGTAGGTTCGCGCCCAGCCAAGCCCCCATGCCAGCACCGCAGCGCCAAATAGCCCGCCCAGGTAGAGAGTCACCAACCCAACATCGATCGGAACACCATTCTGGAATGGAATCAATACGTTATCCATGAGCGGCATAGTCATGTAGGGAGGCACAAGTGTAGCCGCGGTGGACGCCAGCGCCAGGATCAGGCCAACAAGCAATTGGCCCCGGTAGGGCCGAGCGAATCGCCAAAGACGGAAAAGCGTCCAGGTGGACGGCGGCGTGTGGATCGCACGAACACAGACCGGGCACTCTTCCTGATTGGGGTCCAGCGGCGCCTTGCATATAGGGCACAGGGTTTCCGGTGGCAGTTCCACCGGGCGGCCGCTCACATGGCTGGCGAGCCTGCGTTCGAACCGGTCGGACAGTCGCATTGCCGCCGTGTTGTTGCCCAGAGTGTAGCGCCAGCAGGCCAGCCGGCCGGACGTGTCCACCAGCTCCAGCGTCCCGACCCCCGCATGGTCGTGGTGCTTGAGTGCAAGCCCCGGCCGGTAAGCCCAATCGCGCCACTTTGTCTCGCCCGGTGCTCGGGCCAGTAAGCGGCGGTCCGTGACCACGACTAGGCCATTTTTGAAGCGCAATTGAGCGTCCAAATCCAGCTCCAGGCAGGATTCGGCCTCCTCATGCTCTCCCAAAACGGATGTAAGCTCGGCCAGCCAAGGTGCCGGCAGGGGTGCGGAAGGGAAAGCGGTTGTCTGTGTCGGAGATGTCATGTTGTTTTGCGTAACCGCGTTAGTTCGGTTTCATTGATCGCGGGCCGAACCCCGGCCACGGTAAATGTGCGAGGTCGAACCCAACTGCCTGGAACTCGCCGGCGCACCACCGGCGCGGAGAAAGAGGGCACGAATTTCTAGAGCTACTGGTGCAAGACGCAAGTAGCGGAGTATACCGCAGCGAATTAAGTAGGAATGCGACCGCTTTTGCGGCGTCCATGTCTAACCGGCACACCATGAAACGCAACGCCATCGAACTTCTCCGTGTCACCTATCTGCGCGGCCCCAATATCTGGACCTATCGACCCGTCATCGAAGCCTGGGTCGACATCGGCGACCTCGAAGATTTCCCATCGAACAAGATTCCAGGATTTCCGGAGCGACTGGCAGCATGGCTGCCCGGCCTTGTCGATCACCGTTGCGGTGTCGGCGAGCGCGGCGGGTTCCTTCTGCGACTGAGGGAAGGCACTTGGCCGGCCCACATCATGGAACACGTCGCGATAGAGCTTCAGAACCTCGCCGGCGTCCAAGTTGGCTTCGGCAAGGCGCGTCAGACGTCGCACCGCAGCATCTACAAGGTCGCCGTACGTGCACACAATGAACGCGTCGGCCGCGCTGCTATTGCCGCCGCTCGCGACCTCGTCATGGCCGCGATCGAGGACCGGACATACGACGTGGATGCCACTGTCGCCTTTCTGCGGGATATGGTCGATCGCAACCACCTGGGTCCGAGCACTTCGGCCATTGTAGCCGCTGCCAGTGAGCGCCGGATCCCATGGATCCGCCTCAACGACGCCAATCTGGTGCAATTGGGATACGGCATACGCCAGCGCCGCATCTGGACCGCCGAAACCGACAAGACCAGCGCTATCGCCGAAGGCATCGCTCGCGACAAACACCTCACCAAGACGCTGCTCGCATCCTGTGGCGTGCCCGTCCCTGAAGGCCGCGTCGTGACTAGTCCCGATGAGGCTTGGGAGGCAGCCGAAGATATCGGTATGCCGGTGGTCATCAAGCCCAGCGACGGCAACCATGCGCGCGGCGTCTCCGTTGACCTCACCCGACGCGAGGATATTGAATTCGCCTTTGACGTGGCTGACGCCGAGGGCAGCGGCGTAATCGTCGAACGCTTCATACCCGGCACCGAGCACCGCCTGCTTGTGGTCGGCGGTCGCATGGTGGCCGCGGCCTGTGGCCAGCAACTGTGGATCGAAGGAGACGGGACGTCGACCGTGCGCCAATTGATCGACAGCCAGTTGAACAGCGACCCGCGTCGCGGTGAAGCGGAAGAGTTCCCGCTCGAAACCATCATCCTGGACAACGATGGAGTCATCCGCCTGACATTGGCACGCCAAGGCCTCGACGGGGATTCGGTGCCGAACGCCGGTCAGCGCGTTCTGATTGAGCGCAGCGGCAACATGTGCATCGATTGCACAGACAAGGTCCACCCCGAGGTCGCCGCCGCCGCGACTCTTGCAGCACGGGTCGTTGGATTGGACATCGCCGGTATCGATTTGGTGGCCAAGGACGTCTCTCGCCCCTTGCAGGAACAGGGTGGGGCCATCGTCGAGGTCAATGCCGGACCCGGACTCCTCATGCACCTCAAGCCTGCGATCGGCACACCGCGGGCGGTCGGTGCCGCGATTGTCGAGCACGTGTTTCCAGCCCAGTCATCCGCCGACGCCGGTCGCATTCCACTGGTCGGCGTCGCCGGCAGCCGCGGCGCCACGGCGGTAGCCCGCCTCGTGTCCTGGCTGCTGCATCTGGCCGGTAAGAATACCGGGCTGGCATGCGCCGAAGGGCTCTTTCTGGATGGCCGGCGTGTGGATAGAGGAAACTGCGCGAGATGGGAGGCAGGCCAGCGCCTCCTGATCAACCGCTCGGTGGAAGCAGCCGTTTTCGAGAATGGCGCCGAAATGATCCTGCGCGAAGGATTGGCATACGATCGTTGCCAGGTCGGCGTGGTCACCGACGCTGATGGCGTCGATAGCCTCGGCGAGTTCTACATCGAGAACGAAACGCAGCTCTACAATGTCTTGCGTACACAGGTGGATGTCGTGCTCCCTGAAGGGGTCGCAGTATTGAATGCCGGCGATGCTCGGCTCATGCCAATGATGGAGCTGTGCGATGGTGAAGTCATACTCTATGCCGTCGATCCCACGTCGCCCGCCCTGCTTGCGCATATCGCCGACGGCGGTCGTGCGGTGCTTGCGCGCAACGGCCAACTGGTCATTGCGTCCGGTCGCAACGAAGTCGTTCTGGCAAGGTTGACGGCTTTCCCATGCCTCACTCATCCCACCCATGCGCTTTCACTTGAGGCACTGCTTGCCGGTGTCGGCGCGGCCTGGGCGCTCGGACTGTCGAACGACCTCCTCGTCGCCGGTGTCATTACGTTCTCTCCGGAGGACGCATCGCATGTGCTGTGTCCCGCACCATCGCTCGCCCATGAGCTGCTGTCCGACGCCGGCCATAAGGCGAGCGCCTGACTTGCAGGTAACACTGGCTGACGCCGGACGGCGTCGCCACCTTAGGAAACCAGTTGATGGAAGTCTCACGTGTAAGGGCCCTTCGTGGCCCCAACCTTTGGAGCCGACAGACCGCAATCGAGGCGATCGTTTCGTGTAGCGATGCTGAATGTGCAATCGGTGAGATCCCTGGCTTCGAAACGCGGGCGCGGCGGCGCTTTCCCCAGATCGGCGTTTTTGATACCTCCGGCCACCTGGAGTCGATCACGATGGCACACGTGCTGGCATCCGCCGCCCTCGGACTGCAAGCACAAGCTGGCTGCCCAGTCACATTCTGCCGCACGACACCGACGGTCGAGCGCGGCAAATTTCAGGTGGCGGTCGAGTATACCGAAGAAGCAGTCGGCCGGCTGGCGTTCGAGCTGGCCCAGGACATGTGCCGCGCATCGCTTGAGGACAGCCCATTCGATCTGGCCGGCGCACTCGCCCGCCTGCGCGATCTCGACGAGGCAGTGCGACTGGGGCCGAGCACCGTGGCTATCGTACGCGCCGCCGTGGCACGTGGCATTCCCTATCGCCGGCTCACCACAGGCAGCTTGGTGCAATTCGGCTGGGGCAGCCGGCAACGCCGCATTCAGGCAGCGGAAATCGATACAACGAGCGCCATCGCCGAGTCGATAGCCCAGGATAAGGAGCTGACCAAACAGCTGCTCGAAGCCGCCGGCGTTCCCGTGCCCAAAGGGCGTCCTGTTTCCAGTGCCGAGGATGCGTGGGCGGCCGCCTGTGAGATTGGCCTGCCTGTCGTCGTGAAGCCCAGGGACGGCAATCAAGGTAAAGGCGTCATCGTCAACGTCGAAACCCGAGAGCAACTGCTGGAGGCATACAAAGCCGCCTCGGCATACAGCAATGAATTGCTGATCGAGCGCTATCTGCCCGGTCAGGACTTCCGCATACTCGTTGTGGGCGACAAGGTTGTTGCCGCCGCGCGGCGCGAACCCCCTCACGTCATTGGCGACGGCGTGCATACCGTTCGCGAGTTGTTGGACGTGGTCAACTCCGACCCGCGGCGCGGTGCCGGCCATGCCACATCGCTTACGCGAATCAGATTGGACAACATCGCCCTGGCCCGACTCGCCGCGCAGCACTTGACGCCCGACTCCGTTCCGGAGAAGGGGCGACGGGTCATCATGCGCAACAATGCGAACTTGAGTGCCGGAGGCACCGCCACCGACGTTACCGACGACGTCCATCCGGACTTTGCCGCTCGTGCCGTGGCCGCGGCACAGATGATCGGCGTCGATATCGCAGGCGTCGACATCGTCTGCGATAACGTAATCAAGCCGCTGGAAGAACAGGGCGGCGGCATCGTCGAGGTCAACGCCGCACCGGGACTGCGCATGCATTTGAGCCCCTCGTACGGTAAGGGCCGCGCGGTGGGAGAGGCCGTCATCGCCAACATGTACGCCGAAAATGAAGATGGCCGCATTCCCGTGGTCGCGGTGACCGGCACCAACGGCAAAACGACGACCGTCCGCCTCATTGCCCACATCCTGGCTGCCGAGGGGTGCCGTGTTGGCATGACCAGTACGGACGGCGTCTACGTCCAGGGCCGGCGCATCGACACAGGCGATTGCAGCGGACCGCGCAGTGCCCGCAACGTCCTGATGCATCCCGACGTCGATGCCGCCGTCTTCGAAACTGCGCGCGGCGGACTACTCCGGGAGGGGTTGGCCTTCGATCGATGCAACGTGGCGGTGGTGACCAACATTGGCGCCGGCGATCATCTGGGACTGAACTTCATCACCACGCTGGAAGACCTAGCGGTTCTGAAGCGTGTCATCGTCCAGAGCGTCGCGCATAACGGAATGGCGGTGTTGAACGCCGCCGACCCCATTGTCGCGCGGATGGCGCAAGACTGTCCCGGATCGGTCACCTTCTTTGCCGTTGACGGCCACCACCCCGTCATGGCAGCGCACCGCGCTCAGGGCAAGCGCGTCGTCTACGTTGAAGGCAAAGCCATTGTCTGCGCCGAAGGTGGCGTGCGGCACCGCGTGCCGCTCGCGGAAGTGCCGATCACACGCCGCGGCACCGTCGGTTTTCAGGTGGAGAATGCCATGGCGGCAACTGCCGCCGCTTGGGCTCTGGATCTGGACTGGGACATCATCCGCGCCGGACTGGCGTGTTTCGTCAACGATGCCGACCGCGCACCGGGACGCTTCAATGTGTTTGACTACCGCGGCGCGACACTGATTGCCGATTACGGCCACAACCCCGATGCCATGGTCGCGCTGGTGAGCGCAATCGACGCCATGCCTGCGCGACGGCGATCGGTGGTCATCAGTGGGGCCGGTGACCGGCGGAACGAGGACATTCGCGGGCAAACTGAAATACTCGGAGAAGCCTTCGACGACGTCATCCTCTACCAGGACCAGTGCCAGCGCGGCCGTGGCGACGGTGAGGTCTTGGCGCTGTTACGCGACGGCTTGGCCCATGCGCGACGCACGACGCGAATCGATGAAGTCCACGGTGAGTTTAATGCCATAGACAAGGCCCTCGCCCGCCTTGCGCCAGGCGATCTTTGTCTGATCTTGGTGGACCAGGTGGAAGAGTCACTTGCCCATATCGCCGGCCGCATCGAGGAAAGCCGGATGGAGGTGAACCCACGCGTCGCAAACCGCCGATGACGCCGCCGTGCGGCTTTGCCTACGCTGCCGATGTGTTGCTCGCCTCACGAGGCCCCGGTGTATCCTAATGCGCGCGAGATGCTCCGCCCGGTTTCGATGACGGCGCTTGAGTGTTTCTCCAGAATGCCGTCCCGCAGTCTGAGACTTGGCCCTGAAATGCCAATAGCTGCGACAGGACTTCCGCTGGCATCGAAGATAGCCGTTGCCGACCCCATCACGTCCTCGCGCCACTCGCCTCTGTTATAGGCGATCCCTTGGGCACGCGCGGCCTTGAGGTCCTTGTTCAGCCTTGCATGGTCCGTCAGTGTTCGCGGCGTGAAGGCCCGCATTTTAGGGATGAGCGATCGCAGCTGATCGGGTTCGAGATAAGCGATCAATATCTTACCTGTCGCCACGCACCAGGCAGGCGCGCGCTCTCCAATCTGGGTGTAAGAACGCACGACCTGCGTACCTTCGGTCTTGTCGAGGTAGACCACCTCTGCGCCTTGAAGCACCGAAAGATGCACCGTCTCGCCGGTCGTCGCAGCGAGCTTCGGCATGTACTCTCGCGCGACGGCAACGAAATCGAGCCGACCGATAATCTGCGACCCGAGTTCCCAGAGGCGCAATGTCGGCCGATATAATCCCTTGTTGCCGTCCTGTACCACAAAGCCTTGCTCAACCAGCGTGTTGAGCAGCCGGTGTGTATTGCTCTTCGTCAGTCCGAGTTGATCGGCAAGGCCGGTCAATGCCCGTGGCGTCGGGCTTTGCGCCAATGCCGTCAGAAGCTTGATACCCTTGACGAAGGCCTTATCTGCCATGCGACATCCGTTGGCTTTTACGGCGAGCGCAATCAGCGCGAATTTCCGCCCGGCGTAATTTAGTCATCGGTTCCGCGCCTCGGCAACCAGGCGCGCATAGTTTGCGATGCGATCACGCAGTCCAGGTTCTGCAGCGCTTTTCACCAGGGCCGCCATGTCGGCATCGTCGAACCCTGGGTCGAGCCGTTCTGCCACGATTCTGGCCATGCGCGGGTCGAGCGAGGTTGTAGCGGTCGACAAGGCTTCAATGATGGAATCGAAGCTGTCAGCCTCGGCGGTCTCCTGCACAAGTCCGACGGCCAGAGCCGCATCTAGCGTTATCGGGCTCGTTGCCGCCAGCAAACGCCGCGCAGCATCCGGTCCCACGCTGCGTGCCAGACGTCCCGTCCCCAAGGCAATGCCAAACCTCACTCCGGGGAATGAAAAGCGCGTTCCCGGTGCAGCAATGCGACGGCGGCAAGCAACAAAAAGATCGGCGCCGGCACCGAATGCAAACCGGTGAGCGATCGCAACGGTTTCCTGCGGCAGCGCCGCGACCCTTTGCAGAAGCAATTCGATGCGGACAAGACGCAGGAGGAAGCTGGCATCCGTTTCCGAGTTCAGATCGGACAGGTCCAGTCCACCACAGAAACCTTTGCCGGCTCCGCGAAAGACGACGGTATCGCAACTGTGCGCATCGATGCGATCGAGGGCACGGTGCAAATCCTCCACGATCTGAGCGTCGAATGCATTGCCTGCTTGTGGTCGCGCAAGGGTCAACTCCACCACGCGCCCGCGAACCTGCTGCGAAACTGTATCGGTCATTGGCATCTCCTCGGGTTGACTCTGGCTGAATGTTCTATAACATAGAAATCAGTTCCACAATACAAAACTGATGGAGACTCAGTATGGCATGGCCGGTGGGTGCACATGCGCTCGACAATCAAAAGAATGGCTATGGCGGACCGTTGGCGAGCCTGAAGGTCCTCGAGTTGTGTCAGGTTGCGGCTGGTCCGTTCTGTGGAATGCTGTTCGCGGACTTGGGCGCCGATGTCATCAAGGTCGAGACGCCGGCCGGCGACAGCATGCGGGAATGGCCGCCCTTCAATAACGGCTACAGCGAGAATTTCGCCTCACTCAACCGTTCGAAGCGTTCTATCGCGCTGAACCTCAAGGCACCGGAAGATCGCGAGTTGCTGCTACAGTTGGTGCGCGATTGCGATATCCTTTTGGAGAACAACCGCCCCGGCGTCATGGATCGGCTGGGTTTGGGTTACGAAGTGCTGAGGACGGCAAATTCCGCATTGATTGTTTGCTCGATTTCGGCGTACGGCCAGACTGGCCCGCGCGCCAATGAGGGTGGATTCGACCTCACGATCCAGGGTGTCGCCGGTGTGATGTCCGTCACCGGCGAGAAGGGGCGCCCCCCGATCAAATGCGGCGTACCGATCTCCGATTTCACCGCTGGCCTCTATGCGGCTTTCTCGGCATTGGCGATGGTCACAGAAGCCAGGCGCACCGGCCGCGGCGCACATATCGATACGTCGATGCTGGGCGCAACTCTGGGTGTGAGCGCACTTCAGACCAGCCAATATTTCGGCACCGATGCCGACCCGGAGCCGCTGGGTTCGGCCCATCCCCGCAATGCGCCATATCAGGCGTTTGCGGCCAAAGACGGCTATTTCGTTATGGCGGCCGGTAATGACAAGCTATGGGCCAGCGTGTGCGAGATCGTCGGACGCAAAGATCTTCTCGAAGATGCAAGGTTCACGCGCCAGATCGACCGTGCCGCACATCAGGTTGCACTAAAGGACCTGCTCGAGGCCGAGTTCGCGCGAGAAGGCGTGTCGTTCTGGCTCGAGAAGCTCGCAAAGGCAGGTGTGCCGAGCGGCCCGATCAATACGATCTCCCAGGCATTGGCGGACGAGCAGGTCGTGCATTCCGGATGGGTGCAACCGCTCGCGTTGCCTGGCGGTGGCGTCACGCGCACGTTCGGATCTCCAATCGGCATTTCCGGACGCACAAAATTGTCGATCGGCCGCCCGCCGGCTCTCGACGAGCATGGCGCAGAAATACGCGCCGCACTGAAGCCGGCATAGCTTAGAGCCTGATCGACTCTAATTGCCGGCGATCTTGGCCGGTTTGATCCGGTTCGCTGAAACGAAATGCATCACGCGAGGTGGAGCTTCGACTTGGTGCAGCGCGCGAATTTGATCCTGGATGACTTTGTCGGAGACAGCGATTCTTTCGTGGTGCCGCATATGCTGGACCCACGATGCCTCGAACCACGTTTCCACGAATGAACCCGGTGATTCCACGCTCTCCATCAGCGTCCAGTCATAGGCACTATGACGCCGACGCGAGGCAGCGAGTTTCTGCATCAGCGAGAGAAACTCTGATTTGTCCTGTTCTGCAATCTTGTATGTAATCTGGATCATCACACGGCCGCGTCCATGGTCCTCATCGTAAGCGCCCGACGCCGGCCAATGCATTGACGGGGTGAGATCCAAGGCGTCTCCCTGATTGAGCTTTATATGCCAGGTCAATGGAATGAATGCCGCAATTCCGAACGCGGCGATAAGCAGACTGGTCTCGATGCTTGTTATCGTCGCAACCTGCCCCCAGATGACGCTGCCCAGCGACATGGAACCGAAGAACACCATCAAATAGATGGAAAGCCCACGTGCCCGAACCCATTCCGGCAACGATACATGGGCAGAGACGTAAAGGCTCGACAACACGCCCGTCCAGCACACACCAGCCAGCGCAACCGCGCCAATCGCCACGAACTGGCTGTGCGTGAATGCCAGAATGGCAAGCGAGACAGCCGTACCTGTGCAGCCTGCAGCAACGGAGCCATTCGGACCCAGATGTGCCTTTATGGTCGGCAGAACGAATGCCGCAAGCACGGCTCCAACACCGATCGATGCCAGCAGTATCCCGTATAGACGGGCATCACCGTTAAGCAGTTCGCGCGCGATCAGCGGCAGCAATGCCCACAATGCGCTTGCAAATACGAAAAATGCACCCGCACGCTTAAGCGTTGCTTTCAACGGCTCGCTATTCAACCCATAACGCAGCCCGACAATCATTGCCGATGCGACCCGCTCGTGCGGCAGATGGCTCGGCATGGCAGGAGACGGCCGCCACCAGGCCAAAGCGGCGATGATGCCGACGAAGCTCAGCGCATTCAATGCGAACGGTGCAACCATACCGATTGAAACGATCAGGAAGCCGGCAAGCGCCGGCCCCGTTGCACGACTGACGTTGATCCCAACCGAATTAAGCGCGATCGCCGCGGGTAACTGCGGCCGCGGAACCAGGGAGGGAATGATGGCCTGCCAGGTCGGCGCCACGAATGCTGCACCCGTGCCAAGCAAGAAGGTGAACACAAGCAATACGGTTGGCGTGATGGCTCCGAAAGTCAGAAGAAACGCCAACAAGGCAGCCGTCACGGCCATGAACAAGTTGACTGAAATTAGCAGTCGACGACGGTCGACGATATCGGCGATCGCTCCTGCCGGCAGTGCGAAAAGAACGACGGGTAATGTCGTTGCCGCCTGCACGGCGGCGACGATTATAGGCGTGGGATCCAACGTCGTCATGAGCCAACCGGCACCGACGTCATGCATCCACGTGCCCATGTTGGAAAGCACGGTCGCCCACCACAGAACGGCAAACGTCTGCTGTCCGAGCGGGGCCCAGGGCGAACCCTTATCAATGGGCGTGGATTTGCGTGTCGGAGACTGCGGCGAGGGGCTCATCTATGCGTCCAGACTCCACATGTGCCTGCTGCGATATCGATTCACTATGCCGGTAACGACGCCAGCACTGCCGTTCTGCACCCACCCGCAACGTCTGTGCAATGACTTCCAGAGCCGAAGAGCTGATCCGATAAATGCAAGACGAAGCGTGCCCATTCCTGTCGTCGCAGCCCGTGGCAAGGGTCCACTCGCAGTGAGATCGCAGCTAAAGCGGATTGCCCAACTTTCGCGTCAGGCAATGCACAAAGCGATATGCCCTGTCATTCACCCACGGCTCGCCAAGGGGTCAGACCAAAGACCAACTGGTATGCCACGGGCTTTACACCGCATACTTGTTAGTATATTATGAATGATATTCACAAATAACGAACGATGGAGGAGAGGGTGAATTACCTACTGAGATCGACGCTGCTCGCAGCGGCCGTCGTGGCCACCAGCCTGCCAGCCACCGCCAAGGACTACGTGATGATGACGGCTTCGACGGGTGGCACCTTTCACCCTGTCGGCGTTGCGATCGCGACGATGTCGAAGGTCAAACTGCAACCCAGCGAGGGCTTTTCGCTGACCGCCGTGAACTCTGCCGGCTCTGGCGCGAACCTGCAGGCGATGGCTTCGGGCAACGCCGAATTCTCGATTCTTCAGGGCTTGTTCGGAGCGTACGCCGCCGAAGGATCCGGCCCCTTCAAAGAGCCACTGACGAATGTCCGGTCCATCACGATGCTCTGGGAGAACGTCGAGCATTTCCTGATTGCAAACAAATACGTGAAGTCCGGCACGGTAATCGACATCCTCAATGCGAAAGGTGAGGCCGCGGGCTTTGGTGCGAAAAACTCCGGCACGCTCGGTTCCAACACAGAGCTGCTGACGAAGCTCGGCCTCAACCTGGAAGAGGATTTCAAACTCGTCTACGCGGGTTACGGCCCGACAGCCGACGCGCTCGCCAACGGCCAGATCGCCGTTGCCAGCATTCCCTCCGGCCCGCCGGCCGGCGCCGTGACGAAGCTTCTGGCGACCAACGGCGGGGACGTGACGCTGCTCTCCGTCACGGATGAGCAGCTTAAGAAAATGGATGGCGGGCGCGAGCTGTGGACACGTTATGTCATCCCCGCCGGCACCTATCCCAACCAGGAAAAGGATTACCAGACCATAGCACAGCCCAACATCCTGGCTGTGAATGCCAGCGTGTCGGAAGACCACGTCTACAAGCTTACGAAAGCGATCTACGAGAACCTTCCATTCCTCAACGCGATCCATCCCGCGACGAAGGACATGGCATTGGAGAAGGCGATCAAGGGTCTTCCCCTCCCGCTACATCCCGGTGCGCTGCGCTACTTCCGTGAACAGGGCGTAAAAATTCCCGATCGTCTCATCGCAAAGGGCGACAAGTGATCGAGCAGAGCCGGATTGCTGAGCAGTCCGGCTCACCTCACGCCGGATGTGCGAAGGAGCGTAATATGACGATACAGCACCCAGAACATGCCGACGCGTTGGTTGAACCGAAAACGCACCACGAGAGCATTCGTGATGAGTTGTTCGATACCGATGCGCGCAGCCGCACATCGCTACAATTGCTTTTTACCGCGCTCGTCATCGCATTCGGCGCATGGCACATCGTCACGAACCTTTACCTGCTTGAACCCGGCATATGGCAAAATGCCATCCATTTCGGCGGATTTGCATTTCTCGCGGCGATTATGGAGCCCGCAATAAAGCGCCACAGGAAAAGCCGCGTCCTCTTCTACCTTGATGTCGCCTATGGCCTCGTCGTGTTCTCCGCGACGATGTGGTTGGCCTGGGCGGAAGACGGAATTTACGTCCGCACGATGGAGAACATCGGTGGCGGCTGGAGCCTCACACCGCTGGACTGGATCGCCGGCTTCATAGTGATCATCGGAGCGATCGAACTCACGCGGCGCCTGACTGGCTGGATCATTCCTGTGCTGGTGATCCTGTCCATTTCCTACATCCTGTTCCTAGGCGAAATACTGCCGGGTGTCTTTCGAGCCGCTGGTCTGCCTCTTGCCGATGTGATGTTCCGTTCGATCTATAACGACGAGGGCATGTTTGGCACGATCACCACGATCTCGTCCTCGAATATCACGCTCTTCATGCTGTTTGGTGGGTTCCTCGTCTATGGCGGCGCGTCCGATTTCGTGATCGAACTCTCAAAGGTCATTGCGACACGCTACCGTGGCGGCGCCGCCTATGTCGCCGTCATCGCATCGGCCTTGACAGGAACGATCAGTGGCTCGGCAGTCGCCAATACCGCCTCGACCGGCATTATTACGATCCCGCTCATGAAACGGAACGGCTTTCGACCGACGTTCGCAGCCGGTGTCGAGGCTGCGGCATCGACCGGCGGGCAGCTTGTTCCTCCGATCATGGGCGCAGGCGCTTTCGTCATGGCGAGCTATACGGGCATTCCCTATGGCACGATCGTAGCGGTCTCCATTCTTCCGGCCATACTCTATTTTGTATCGATCGCATTCGCTGTGCGGATCGAAGCCATACGCGCCAATCTGGAAATTCCCGAGGTCGCCGATGTCGATCGCGATAGACTGAAAGGCGGAGCCATAAACTTTCTCGTGCCGCTTGCCGTCATGATCGCCATGCTCGTCTTGGGTTGGACACCCAGTTACGCAGCCTGCGCCTCTATTGCGGTCTTGATCGTCGTAAGCTGGCTGACGCCAATCAAAATGAACTTCGAGCGAATCTCCCAGGCGACGATGTTTGGTATACGCACGAGCGTAATGACGGCGGTTCTGCTCACTACTATCGGCTTGGTGAACAACGCCATTACGACGTCCGGAATTGGTGGCGCCTTCTCGTTGATGATTATTCAATGGTCTCAAGGGTCGCTGCTGATCACAATCGTGCTCATCGGCCTTGCATCCCTTGTGCTCGGAATGGGTCTGCCGGTGACCGCCGCTTACATCATCCTTGCCATACTACTTGCACCGGCACTCGGCGGGCTGCTCGCCGACAGTCACGTCATCGACGCATTGACAAAGGGCATCTCGGATCCAGCGGCAATAGGCATCGTCGCTCTGGCCGATCCTACACTTGCACAAAGCGTCGCGACCGGACTGCCTCTGGATACCGCAACTGCATTCGTACATGGATTGCCGTTCGAAGTCGCAACGACACTGCGTTCAACACTCGTCGATCCCGCGACCATGACGATGACGCTGCTCATTGCCCATCTCATCATTTTTTGGCTGAGCCAGGACAGCAACGTAACACCGCCGGTATGCCTCGCGGCATTCACAGCGGCCGGCATCGCCGGATCACCCCCATTCCAGACCGGCATGGCTTCATGGAAGCTCTCAAAGGGTCTCTATATCGTGCCGTTGCTGTTCGCCTACACGCCCCTGATTTCTGGCAACCAGTTGGAAGCGCTCCAGGTGGCATTCTTTGCGATTTTCGGCGTGTACGCTACCAACGCGCTGATCCAGAGGTATGCGGAAGGACCGCTGAAGTGGTGGGCCTATCCCGCATTCATTGTCGGCGCATTTGCGTCTTACTGGCCCGGCAACATTCTACTCGACCTCGCAGGGGCAACGATCGTCGTCGCCACAGCATTTGCGACATCGCGGGTCGCCAGACCGCAGGTTTCAGTAGCATGAAACGTGTTCATCAGGTTGGATCAGTTGTGTGCGCGAGTATGTCGGACGTGACTGTTAAAACTAAACTTCAGCCGGAAACGCCTCCCATGCCGGAGAAATCTGCCAGAACGCAAACGCTCCCTCGCCCGCAGCGCGACAAGACGCTTCGTAAGGGGCTCCACATCCTGGAACTCTTGACGCTGAAAGGCGCATCGAATCTTCGCGATATAGCAACTCAGACCGGTCTCACCAAAGCAAACACCCACCAGCTTCTGCAGACGTTGATAGAGGAAGGATACGTCCAGCAAGATGAGGTGACGAGCCAGTACGACGCCACACTGAAGCTGTGGGAAGTGGGTACGCAGCATTACGAGCGTCTCGATCTCGTCAGGCCTTGTATGACGGCAATGGAGCACCTCAACCAGAGCACGCGCGAAACGGTCAACCTCGCCATGCTGCAAGAACGGGAGGTTGTGTATTTGCACAAGATCGACAGCCTTGAGCCCGTACGATCCTACACGCGCGTTGGCGCCAGCGCTCCTGCTTATTGCGTCGCCACCGGCAAGGTACTCATCGCATTCGACCCGCGCGGCGAGTCCTTCTGGCGATCGATTTCATTGGAACCTTTTAGCGATACGACGATCGTCGATCCGGATGCCTTCGTCGCCGAGATGCAGGAAACCAAAAAGCGCGGATGGTCCATCAATCGCGGAGAATGGCGCGGCGCAGTCTGGGGTGTCGCCGCACCGATCGTCGGATGGAGCGGCCGCGTTCGGATGGCCATTGGCGTCGCTGGCCCGAGTGACCGGTTGACACCAGAGCGAGTCGAGATTCTGGGACCGATGGTGGTGGCCGCGGCTGAAGAAGCGGCGGCAACGTTCGGCGGCACCCTGGTGAACGAAAGTGCGCGCCAAGCGATGGCGTAGCCGAAATGCACGGACTTTGAAGAGCACCAAGCACGTTCACGCGTGGGTGCATACGCAAGCGTCCTGTCGAGCGGGACGTTGAGGAGAAGCTATGTCACGAAAGTCGAAGCACACGAGCCTTGAAGAACTGGTTGAGAGAATTCCAGACGGGTCTTCGATAGGCCTGGGTGGGAGTTTTCTGCATCGAGGTCCTTTCGCATTCTGCCGCGAGTTGATCCGGCAGGGCAAGAAGGACCTTGAGATCATCAAGGCGTCGCCCGGCTACGATCTGGACATACTTTGCCGCGCCGGGGCCGTGCGCCGGGTCCGCGCCGGTATCGTTGCACTAGAAGGAAATTTCGGGCTGGCCGGCGGTTATCGCAAGGCGGTCGAAAGCGGCAAGGTCGAGCTTGAAGAGCATGCATGCATGACCCTTGTTGCTGGTCTGCGCGCCGCAGGCGCAGGCGTGCCGTTCCAGCCCGTTGGCGGTGTCCACGGCAGCCAGATCGCCGAGATCAACGGCTGGAAGAAGATCGTCGATCCTTACGGCACCAATCAGGAAACGTTCCTCATACCCGCCATCCGACCCGATTTCGTGGTGATCCACGCCAATGAAATCGACGCCGAGGGCAATGCCCGGGTTTTCGGTTCACCTCATTGGGATCGCGCCATGACGCGCGCTGCCCGGACGCTTTTTGTGACCGCCGAGAAACGCGTCGAGACAGCACGGTTCCGTGAGCGGCCCGAGCTGACACTCGTTCCAGGTTTCATGGTCGCTGGGTGCTGTGTTGTTCCGAACGGCGCGTGGCCTGGCTCGCTGGCGCCCGATTATGCCGTCGCCTACGACGAGGTGCAGGCCTACGTCGATGACGCCGAGCGGACCATCGAGCCCCATATGTCGCGCGCCCCGGAACTCAAGCTGAAGGAGTCCAACCATGGCTGAACGCTTCACGCCATTTTCCTATGTCGTCATCAACTTGGCGCGCGTTATCCGCCCGAACGAAGTTACGTTCTCCGGTGTGAACTCAACGTTACCGATGCTGGCATGCCTTCTCGCAAAACGCGCTTATGACTTCGACTTCACGTGGCTGAACGTTGCAGGTGGCGTGGACGCAGAACTCGACGGACCGCCACCGCTTTCCAGTGGCGATCCTGAGCTCATGCATGGAAGCGCCGCTGTTTTTCCAAATGAAGAATTCTATGACCTGTGCACGAGAGGAGGCATGGATCTGTGCTTCTTGGGCGCTTCGCAGATCGACGCAACCGGAGCAACGAACAATTCGGTCATCGGAGATTGGCATTCGCCCAAGGTCCGGCTGCCAGGCGGCGGTGGTTCCGCAGTCATGATGCCGACGTTGCGCCGGGCCGCCACATGGCGAACCGAACACTCCACGCGGACACTCGTTGACAAGCTTTTCTTCCAAACGGCGAAAGGTAACCTTCAGACTGTCGTCACACCACTGTGCGTGTTCGACAAGCGCGAAGGCCGCCTTGCGGTGGAAAGCTACAATCCAGATGTGACATTGGATGAAATCCGCAGTGTCACCGGATTCAAGCTCGATGCCTCCCGCGCCCAACCTACGCCGTTGCCGACAGATGCCGAAATCGCCGCTTTGCGCAGCCTGGATCCGAATGGGCGCTTCGAGGCTGACGCGAACATCCAACTGCCGGAGTTTTCTGCATGACAAGACCTGCATTTTTCACCGACGCATTTCTTGAACGTTCCTCCCAACCCGAGCTCGCGTCTCGTATCGCCGTCGCGGCAGGCAGCGAAAGCCTGACCTATCCGGATCTGATGCAGGCAGCCCGCCGGCGTGCCATGCAGTTCTCGGCACTCGAAATAGGTAAGGGAACAAGGATCGCATTCCTGCAAGACCGCGAGCTCCAGCTTGTGGTTGGAATTCTTGGCGCGTTGCTCTCGGGCGTTCCCTTTACTGTATTGAGCCGACGGGAAAGCGAGGCCGAGATTGTAGAAAAGCTCCGCACTGCAGGCTTTACCGCACTCCTTGTCGGCGACAATCACGTAGAACAAGGTGCGCGTATTGCCCACGCAGCCTCGATGAGGATTCTGAGCACTGCTGAGTTGACGGCATGCGTCACCGAAGACATCGCATTTCCTGAAATCAGCGCAGACGATGAAGCCATCATCATCTTTACGTCCGGATCGAGCGGGAAGCCCAAGGCCGTTCGCATCGGCCACGGCAACATCGCTTCGAATACCGCCGGGCTTCGTGCGATGACGCCACTTGGTGTGGACGATCACCTTTTGCACATTATGCCACTCAGCCACACGAACGGAATTCTCAATCAGCTGATCGCGCCTCTTTCCCAGGGGGCTCGAGTTACTCTGCTTCCACGCTTCGATGCCCGGGATTTCGTCAGCCAATTGACGGAGCTGCAGCCAACCGTCGTCACTGGCGTCCCAACGATCTACCAGCGTCTTCTGCCGATTGAGATCCCGGCGCGCGCGACGGCAAGGCTCCGCATGGCGCGTTGCGGCTCTGCCCCACTCGCGGCGGAAACTCAAAAGGCAATCGAGAAGCACCTCGGCGTCGAAGTGATCGTCTCGTATGGACAAACCGAAGCGACCTGCACCAGCTCATCCAACCCGCCTGGAGCGCGTCGCATTGGATCTGTCGGCCGGCCATTACCTGGGCAAGACGTTGCGATATTGGCATTGGAGTCCGACCGCGTCCTGGCGCAGGGTCAAACGGGCGAAGTGGCCATACGCGGACCCAATATCGCTCTGGGCTACGTCGGCGCCGAAAAATTCGACCCGAATTCGTGGTTGCGAACCGGCGACTGTGGGCATTTCGATGAAGACGGGTATCTCTTTCTTACCGGACGATTGAAGGAGATCATCATCCGTGGCGGCGAGAACATCTCACCGGTGCAAATCGAGAATGTCATGCTGACCCAGACTGGCATCTCGGCTGCATGCGTCTGCGGGGCGCCCGACACCGATCTGGGTGAAGTGCCGGTCGCCTTTGTCGAGGTGAGCGGAGTGAAGCCGCCCGACCTGTCGGCCTTAAATAGCGCCATCACCGAACGGTTGAGCCCGGCCCACCGTCTTCGCGACGTCTTCGTGCTGGACAAGCTACCGACGAACAATGTCGGCAAGGTCGATCGCAAACTCTTGGAGAAAGACGCCCGCGCGAGGCTCGCATCACCCTTGCCCATGTGATGCGCAACTCGTGACACTACGACTGAAATCTGTTTCGGGCCGATGCCTGAATTCCCATTCTTGAGACACAGTGCCGGCCGAATAGTTTTGTGCCGCATTGAACTCCGGCAGGGCTGATCCATCTCGCTCAAATCGAGAGGATCAGCACCTGGACGGACTTCGACCAACTGACCGCAGCCTCCAAACCGAATGCAAGCGCAGTACCCGCCGCAGGGCTTCACCGGCATCGCTTGTCTGCGACCGGTATCCCTGCAAGCACTGGCATAGCTGCAGGCAGATCGAAATTTCCGCAGCATCCGTCGTTTCAAATTCCGCGCCGCCCAGGAACTCGCTCGCAACGAGGAGTTTGTTGTTCTTTCCGATCCAGGTACCTTGTATTACATGCTCTGGAGCCGCCAAGCGAAGTTCGGCGACAACGAACCGCGAATGGATTCGTTGTCAGCCAATAAGCGGAAGGAAAGATTGTCTTGGTGAAATTGGACTTCGAGAAGCGCCTTAGAAATGCAGATGTGGGCGAGGTGGCTTTCGATACCTTTACCCGGGGCCGCTACGCGACGGATGCCTCTCACTACCAAATGATGCCGCGCGCAGTTGCAGTGCCACGAACGACGGACCAGGCACGCAATGCGGTTCAAGCAGCAATCGCAGACAATGTGCCGGTCACGGCCCGCGGCGGTGGCACGTCGCAATGCGGCCAGACCATCAACTCCGGGCTGGTCATCGATTGTTCCAAGCACTTGAACCGAATCATAGACCTCGACATCGCCGAAAGCCGATGCACGGTCGAGCCGGGCATCGTCCTCGAGGAGCTCAATCGGCAGCTCAAGCCGCACGGTCTGTGGTTTCCCGTCGATGTCTCGACAGCCTCGCGCGCCACCTTGGGGGGAATGACCGGGAACAACTCTTGCGGCGGTCGCTCGCTGCGCTACGGCACGACACGCAATAACGTGATTGCGATCGAAGCCATGCTTGCCGACGGTACAACCTCCCGGTTTGGCGAGGTGAGCGCCGATCTTTCGGACCTCTCTGCCACTCATCAGCTTCGTTCATTGTTCATGGACTTGGCAGACATTGGCCGTCGCGAAGCAGACGAAGTGAAAGCCCGCGTGCCCAAAGTGCAGCGCCGGGTTGGCGGCTACAATGTCGATGCGCTGGTGCCGCCGCCAGATGATCCCAAACAAAAAATCAATCTCGCGCATCTTCTTGTCGGTTCGGAAGGAACGCTCGCTTTCACCACGGCAATCGAGCTGAAATTGTGGCCCTTGATGGGTCGGCGCGGCGTCGGCGTGTGCCACTTTGGCTCTTTCTTCCGGGCCATGGATGCGGCACAGCACATCGTCAAACTGAATCCAATCGCTGTCGAATTGGTCGATGACACCATGATCGACCTGGCACGCAAGATCGCCATATTCGAGCCGACCTTGCGAGCGGCGGTGCGAGGCACGCCGGCGGCTTTGTTGCTCGTTGAGTTTGCCGAAGACGATGCCGAAAACGCTGCGCGATTGAAGCAACTGGCACAATTGATGGGGGATCTGGGCTTCTCCTGGGACAAGTCCGGCGATGGCTTTGGCGGCGTCGTCGAAGTCTTCGATCCCAGCCTCCAGCAGGCGCTCACTGATCTGCGGACGTCAGGCCTCAACATCATGATGTCGATGAGGGACGCGCGCAAACCAGTCTCATTTGTCGAGGACTGCGCCGTTCCACTGCAACATCTGGCCGAATACACGGCACGTCTCACCGAGGTATTTGAGCGCCACGGCACGCGCGGGACATGGTACGCGCACGCCTCAGTCGGCTGCCTGCATGTCCGGCCGGTCCTTAATTTGCGCCTCGACAAGGATGTCAAGGCAATGCGCGCGATTGCCGAGGAGGCGTTCGCCATGGTGCGCGAATACAAGGGATCGCATTCCGGCGAACATGGCGACGGACTGGTTCGATCGGAATTCCACGAGACGATGTTCGGTACGCGCCTTGCCCACACGTTCGAGGAAATCAAGGACCACTTCGACCCCAAGGGCCTGATGAATCCGGGCAAGATTGTTCGCTCTCCCAAGTTTGATGAGCGCACCCTTTTCCGCTTCCACCCCGGCTACACCCCAGCGAACGTCAAAACCGCTCTGGATTGGTCCGACTATCCCGGCGTCCCGGGAGGCATCCTCGGTGCAGCCGAGATGTGCAACAACAATGGTGCTTGCCGCAAGCTGCAGGCGGGAGCGATGTGCCCCTCTTATCGCGTCACCCGTAACGAGCGCGATCTCACGCGTGGCCGCGCCAACACACTGCGGCTGGCCTTGTCCGGTCAGCTCGGCGATGACGCCATGACAAGCGAGGCGATGGCCGATGCAATGAAGCTGTGTGTTTCATGCAAGGCGTGCCGGCGTGAATGCCCCACAGGCGTCGACATGGCACGCTTCAACACAGAGGTGAAGGCGGCCCGCGCTGCCAGTCGCGGAATTTCGGCCCGGGAACGGCTGGTCGCCTATCTGCCGCGCTACGCACCCCTGGCACGGCGTATGCCATGGTTTTTCAACGCACGAAATGTGATCCCTGGTGCGCGCTGGCTTACGGAAAAGCTCCTCGGCCTCGCAGAATCCCGGCAGTTGCCGAGATGGCGTCGCGATGTCTTTTCAGCCGACGCTGTTGAATACGGCGTTCCAGACGGGCCGGAAGTCGTGCTTTGGGCCGACACGTTCAATCGATACTTCGAGGGCGAGATCATCAGTGATGCGCTGGTGGTTCTCGCCGCCGCAGGCTACCGCATACACGTCGCGCGGCCCGGCGACGGCGCATCCAGGCCACTCTGCTGTGGCCGCACGTTTTTATCGGCCGGGCTCGTCGATGAAGCCCGCGCGGAATTGCAACGTTCACTCGCGGCACTTGAGCCGTTTGCCCGGCGCGGCGTTCCCATCATCGGCCTAGAACCGAGCTGCCTGCTGACTTTTCGAGACGAATCTCTGCGCCTGGATCTCGGCCAGCATGCCCAGACCGTCTCCGAGCAAGCGCTTTTATTCGAGGAGTTCCTCGCCCGCGAAACTGAAGCGGGCCACCTGCGGCTTCCACTCGCGCCGGTGGCAGAAAAGGCTCTCCTGCACGGACATTGCCACCAGAAATCTTTTGGCGCGATGGGCGCTGTCGAGCAAGCGCTGCGCGTCATTCCTGGACTCGATGTCGATGTCGTGGACTCGAGTTGCTGCGGCATGGCAGGTTCGTTTGGATATCAGGCCGAAACGATTGAGATTTCACGTGCCATGGGCGAACTCTCCTTGCTTCCTGCGGTAAGGAAAGCCGCACGAGAGACCCTTGTCGTCGCAGATGGAACCTCATGCCGCCACCAGATTGCCGATGGAACTCGCCGTGAAGCCTTGCATGTGGCCCAGGTCTTGGCCATGAGTGTTCGCGCTGCCATGAACAACACTACAGACAACACTGCGGAGGCGCAAAATTCATGACGCTGACATTGGACACAGCACGACAGTTGGTCGATGCCGTTTTGGCGAAAGCTGCAGCCCTTGATCTCAAGCCAATTGCCGTCGCCGTGCTTGATGATCGCGGCTGCCTTCGTGCCTTTGCGGCGCAGGATGGTACGAGCTTGATGCGCGGCGACGTCGCCCGAGGCAAGGCATTCGGTGCGCTCGCTCTAGGCCTGGGGTCGCGCGCTATTTTTGAGCGCGCCAAACAGCAGCCTTACTTCATCGACGCGGTCAATACTTTGGCACACGGAGCGATTGTCCCGGTGCCGGGTGGCGTTCTCATCCGTGATTGGGACCGGGCTGTCATCGGCGCAATCGGAATCAGTGGTGACAGTTCCGACAACGACGAAGCGTGCGCCGTCACCGCGATCACGGAGGCGGGTCTGCATGCCGATGCCGGCTGAGCCATGGGCGCATCAACGGAGGCGTCCATAACGATGGCGCACAAAACGGTTGGTCCGAAATTGGGTCCGAACTCTCACCTGATCGGCGTCCCAGGAAGTCGAAGAGCCCTCAATACGCCATGTCTCGTGCTCGACATCAACCGCTTGCGCCGCAATGTCGAACGGGCAGCCGCCTTCTGCAGTGAGCGCGCGATCGCGTTGCGGCCCCACGCCAAGACGCACAAGTGTACACGCATTGCCCGGCTGCAAATTGAATCAGGCGCCATCGGCATATGCGTCGCAACCATCGGTGAGGCCGAAGCAATGGCGGCGGGCGGCATCCGGGATATTCTGGTCTCATCGGCGATCACACAGGATGGCAAGATTGCGCGCGCAACCGCGTTGGCACGATCCGTTCACCTTACGCTCGTCGCCGATGATCCCGAGACCGTACGGCGCACCGGTGATGCAGCCTCTGATGCCGGCGTCGAAATTCCAGTGCTTGTCGATGTCGATCTCGGCCGGCATCGCAACGGGGTTGCCAATGTTGAGCAGGCTCTCCAGGTCGCCGCGGCCATTTCGGCATCGCCTGCGCTTCGATTGGCGGGCATTCAAGCTTACGCCTCGCATATATCGCACGTCGAAAACTTTGCCCAACGAAGAGCATCCTCAATCGCATGCGCAGAGACGATCACGGGCTTGAAGTCGGCCCTCGCCGCCGCAGGTCATCGCACAGAAATCGTGACAGGCGGCAGCACCGGCACGCTCTACATCGACCCGGATCTCGAATGCTATACGGACCTGCAGTGCGGAAGCTACGTCTTCAGCGACGTTGAGTATGGCGGCATCGACCTGACTGGCGCTTCGCTTTCGCCATTCGACGCGTCCCTCGTCGTTCGCGTCTCGGTCATTGGCCGCAACTGGCCAGGCCGCGTCACCTGCGACGGTGGCAACAAGCATTTCTCGGCAAAGGGAACGCTTCCGGCCTTCGTCAGCGCACCCGCACAGGGAGCCATCTACAGACCCGACAGTGATGAGCACGGAATCATCGAACTACCCGCCACAGCAAAACAGCCTGCACTTGGCACCGGCTTCGAACTCGTCGTTCCTCACTGCGACCCCACCGTGAACCTTTACGATCATTATCATGTCGTCGACGGCGACACGCTGATCGACATATGGCCGATTGAGGCGCGCGGAGCCTTCTAGATCGCGTTCATGTCTGACAGATGTGCTGCACACTTCAGCTAAACATGCCCTAAAGCCTGATCGGCTGAGATGGAAACAGTCGTGCTTCCCTTGAGGCCGTGCACACACCAGAGCGCAGCGGCAACGCGCCTATGGTGCATTCCAAGTCCACTCAGCGTTCTTTATCCATGGCGGTAAGGAGCGCGACAAGTTTGTTGGCGATATGGCTTTTCAATAGGCGGCTGAGCCGCGCAGCGTTTCGCTTCTCGAACGCCTCCAGTATCTCTTCGTGCTCTGCCACGGCGGCAGCCCAGCGTTGCGGTGAAAGATTCGCCTGATAACGCGCACGCCGCACCTGAGCCGAAACGGATCGTATCAGACGCGTGAGAAATACGTTGTCGGCTGCTGCGAGGATCAACTGATGGATCTCCTCGTTGACACGGAAGTACCCACGACGGTCGCCCTTTTTGAACATCGCCACCATTCGCGCCTGTAGCGCCTGCATCCGTTCGATTTGGGCGTCCGTAGCATTGCGCGCCGCCAGTTCCCCAGCAAGCGCCTCCAAAGCCCCGATCACTGGAAACGCCTCTTCGAGATCACGGCGGGTCAATTCGGTAACGGCTGCGCCACGATTTTGATTGAGTTTGACGAGCCCTTCCACAGAGAGGATCTTCAACGCCTCCCGTACTGGCGTTCTCGAAACACCGAACTGCTCGCACAAGGCCTTTTCCGAGATTCTTTCGCCCGGATTCAACTCACCATGGATGATCGCGCGACGGAGATGCTCGGCGAGATCCTCGTGTAACGCACGTCTCTCGATCGGACTGATCGCTGTCATGCTGCCGCTCCATCACATCGGTGCAGTACCGTTCGCTACATAAATGATTGGGTGAATAACTCAAATCCCCGTCACGAGATGAGCACCACGGATTTTTGCTGCACTGCGTTACGAACCATCGCCGTTGACAACTCCGCGTCGAATGTATTCAAAATACATAATTACGAATTCAAAATGTTGGCAAGAGCGCACGGGCAAGCGACACGAAGGCCGTTGTCTGTGCTGGGTGAGGGGTCAAGCACCATGCACATGCCGGGTCGCCACTTCCTGCAGATACCTGGTCCCACGAACGTCCCGGACCGCGTGCTGCGCGCCATCGATATGCCGACCATCGATCACCGTGGCCCGGCGTTCGCGCAGATGAGCCGCAAGGCACTCGATGGGATCAAGGGTATTTTCAGGACGCGCGAGCCTGTCATTATCTTTCCCTCGTCGGGAACCGGTGCGTGGGAGGCCGCGCTGGTGAACACCTTGTCTCCCGGCGATCGGGTATTGATGTACGAGACGGGCCACTTCGCCAGCATGTGGAAAGCGCTGGCCCATCGCATCGGACTCGTTCCCGAGCTCATCGCTGGCGATTGGCGCAGCGGCATCGACCCGCAAAAAATTGAAGAACGTCTCGCTGCCGATAGGGCCCACGAGATCAAGGCGGTTTGCGTCGTCCACAACGAGACGTCGACAGGCTGTGCAAGCCCCATTGCCGGAGTGCGCAAAGCCATGAACTCGGCACGGCATCCTGCGCTCCTATTAGTCGACACGATCTCGTCGCTCGGCTCGATGGACTACCGCCACGACGAATGGGGCGTGGACGTTACTGTCGGGGGTTCCCAGAAGGGTCTCCTTCTGCCTCCCGGCCTCTCCTTCAACGCCGTCAGCCAGAAGGCCATCGCTGCCAGCAAATCAGCCCGCCTCATTCGCTCCTACTGGTCATGGGACGAAATGATGGCCGCCAATTCCAAGGCCTTCTATCCCTATACGCCCGCAACGAACCTTCTCTACGGTCTCATCGAAGCAATCGAAATGCTGAACGACGAGGGACTCGACAACGTCTTTGCCCGTCACGCGCGCCATGCAAAGGCCACGCGTGCCGCAGTGGAAGCGTGGGGTCTCGAGGTTCTGTGCCAGAATTCAAACCACTACTCGGCATCTCTGACTGCGGTCCTCATGCCTGAGGGGCACAGCGCCGATGACTTCCGTAAGACGGTTCTGGAGAACTACAACATGTCACTCGGCAGCGGCCTTTCGCGCTTGGCCGACAAGGTCTTTCGGATTGGCCACATCGGCGACTTCAACGATCTGATGTTGATGGGAACACTGTCCGGCATCGAAATGGGGCTTCGCAAGGCGCGCGTGCCGCACCGGGCTGGAGGCACGCTTGCGGCAATCGACGTTCTGGTGGCAACCAGCGATGGAAAAGCCATTGCGGCTGAATAGAAGAAAGAGGCCGAACAGCCCACGCCCGGAAATCTGCAACTGAGCTGCGCGTGAAGCGGAGCCAATCGGGAGGAAATGATGAAACGCACACGACTAGTCGTATCAGCTATGGCTCTGACGCTTGTCGCCAGCCCTGCCTTCGCTGAAAAACTCACCCTGAAGTTCGGCCACGTCGGCAAGCCCGGCTCGTTGTTCGAGAAAAGCGCGAATGAATTCGCCCGTTGCGCCAATGCCGCACTCGGTGACAAGGCAGAGGTGCAGACCTTCGGCTCCTCGCAACTTGGCAAAGACCAGGAGATGCTTCAGAAGCTGAAGCTGGGCCAGATTACCTTCTCGCTTCCATCATCGGTCATGTCATCCGTTACCAACGAATTCGGCGTGTTCGAGATGCCCTATATCATCAAGGACCGCGACCACATGCGTCGCGTCCAGGCGGCGATGATGGACAAGATCTTCCAGCCCGCGGTCAACGCCAAAGGCTATGAGATCATCGGTCTCATGGAGAATGGCTTCCGCCACATCACCAACAACGTAAGGCCCATCAACAAACCCGAGGATCTGTCGGGTATCAAGCTGCGCACGCCGAAGGGCGCCTGGCGTGTCAAGATGTTCAAGCTCTACGGTGCGAATCCGACACCAATGGCTTTCTCGGAGGTCTTCACCGCGCTCAAGACCGGCGTGATAGACGGACAGGAAAACCCCTATGCGCAGATCTGGTCGGCGAAGTTCCAAGAGGTTCAGAAATACCTATCCATAACCGACCACGTTTACACACCTGCCTACGTTCTCGTATCGAAAGAACACTTCGCAAAGCTACCCGGAGATGTCCAGGCAGCACTGCGCAAGTGCGGCAAGGAAAGTCAGGACTACGTCTACAAAGAAGCCGCCCGTCTGGAGGAAGAGCTGCTGCAGAATCTGAAAAAGGGTGGAATCCAGGTCAATGTCGCGGACAAGGACGCATTCATTGCTGCATCAAAACCGATCTACGATGAGTTCGCCTCGACCGTAAAGGGCGGCCAGGAGCTGGTCGACGAGATCCAAAAGCTCGCCAAGTAAGGCATACAAGAACAGCGGCCCATCCAGCCAAATGATGATGGGCCGCTGCACCTCCACAACACCTGCGTGCCGGTAGCGATGATTGCCGGTGGACTAACACCTCGCCCCAAGCCCATAAGCTAACGGCCAGGATCCACGCTCCCGCCACGCATCCCGGAGCCCCAACGGCATGATCGCCACCATACGCCACGCCATCGAGCGCATTCTCGAATGGCTCCTCATTTTGTTGATGGTTTTGTTGACCGTCATCGTCATCATCGCGGTGCTGTTCCGCATCGCTGGCGATTCATTGTCCTGGTATGACGAGGTTGCCGCCATCAACTTGTCATGGATCACGTATTACGGTGCCGCATTAGCGGCGCTGAAACGCGGGCACATCGGCTTTGACACGGTGCTGCTTGCGCTCCCCTTCCGCGCCCGCATGTTCGCCCTCATCGTTGCCGAAATCGCGGTTATCGGCTTTTTCGTCATACTGGCCTACACCGGCTGGACGGTTCTGCACGTGCTGGGCGGTGACTATCTTGTCTCTCTGACATGGGTGCCGGTGCAATTCACCCAGTCGGTGATTCCAATCGGCGCCGTGCTCTTCATAATATGCGAACTGCTCAGTCTTCCGGACTACTGGAGGATGACGGCCCGCGGCAAATCGATGGAGCACGCCGAAATCGAGGAAGAAGTCGAGAGCGAGCTTAAGAAAGCAGGAGCGCGTTGACGATGGTGATACTTGCTTGCTTCCTCGTCCTGCTCGCGCTCATCTGCCTCAACGTGCCCATCGCAATAGCGTTGGCTATCTCCGCAATCGTCGGTCTGCTCGCAACCGAAGGCACCGGCAGCCTCGTCACGGTCGCGCTGGATATGTACGACGGTTCGACCAAATTCTCGCTCATTGCCATCCCGATGTTCGTCCTCGCCGGCGCTCTGATGAATGCAGGCGGAGTGACCGACAGGCTCATTAATTTCGTCTCCGCGCTTGTCGGCTTCGTCCGCGGTGGCCTCGCCATGGTGAACATCGGCGTGTCACTGTTCTTCGCCGAGATTTCCGGTTCTGCTGTGGCTGACGTGGCGGCATTGGGTTCGGTTCTCATTCCGCAGATGAAGAAGAGGGGTTACTCGGCCCCGCTCGCCGCCGCCGTTACTTCATCATCAGCCTCGCTTGCGATCATCATACCGCCGTCGATCCCGATGATCGTATACGCGACTTCCGCAAACACGTCTGTCGAGCAGCTATTCGTCGCCGGTGTCATTCCCGGCCTCTTAGGCGCGGCAGGACTGATGCTCGTCGCCTATTGGTTCGCCGTCCGTTACGATCTTCCCGTCGAGGACGCATTCAATGTTGCGCGCCTTCGCAAGACGTTCATGGATGCGCTACCCGCCTTCACGCTGCCTGTCATCATTCTCGGCGGCATTTTCGGCGGCTGGGTGACGGCCACGGAGGCGGCAGGGCTCGCCGTGATTGCAGCGCTTGCTGTCGGCCTTTATTACCGCGAGTTCAATGTCCGCCACCTCAGACGGGCCATGCTCGATGGCGGAATGCAGACAGCTGTCGTCATGCTCCTTGTCGCCGCCAGTGTCCTGATGGGAGGCTTTCTCACACGCGCCCAGGTTCCTCAGCAGATCGCCCAGGGCATTCTCGATCTGACGACCAATCAGTACCTCATTCTCGCGATACTCAATATTTTCTTCCTCATCATCGGCTTTTTCCTGCACTCGGTCGCGGCAATCATTCTGGTCATTCCAATTGTGCTCCCGCTGATTCAGGCTGCAAATATTGACCCGGTACATTTTGGCTTGGTGGTGACGCTCAACCTCGCGATTGGTCAGCAGACGCCACCCGTTGCGTCCGTGCTCATCACCGCATGCGCTGTCGCGCGTGCTAATATCTGGGACGTAACGAAGATCAATATCTATTTCGTCGCGGTGCTGCTGGTCGTGCTCATCTTGTGCACCTACGTTCCCGCCATTCCCATGTTCCTGGTCGAATACTTCTATCGCTGAGCCAGCGGAGGAACACAGAGCAATGTCCGGTCCGCTTTCAGGTTGCCGCGTCATCGAACTGGCACACATCATGGCCGGCCCGGTCGCCGGTCTGATGCTCGCCGACATGGGCGCCGATGTCATCAAGGTGGAAAAGCTTGCCGGCGATGATACGCGCCGCTTCATCCCTCCGACCATAAAGGGCGAGAGCGCAGCCTTCATGATGATGAACCGCAACAAGCGCGGCATCGTGCTCGACCTGAAGAGCGAGGGCGGGAAGAGCGCTCTCCGGCGCCTGGTCCGCGATGCAGACGTCGTCATCGAGAACTACCGCTTGGGAACCATGGAGAAGCTTGGGTTGGGGTATGACGAACTCTCCAAGCTCAATCCGGGCCTCATCTACTGCGAGGTCTCTGGGTTCGGGCGAACCGGCCCCTATGCACATCGTGGCGGGTTCGACCTCATAGCCCAGGGGATGTCCGGCCTGATGTCCATTACAGGCGAGGGTCCCGGACGCCCTCCCGTCAAGGTCGGCGCGCCCGTATCCGACATCACAGCCGGCATCCTTGCTGCCATGGGCATTGCCGCCGCCTATGTCCATAAGCTCAAAACCGGAGAAGGACAGAAGGTCGATACGTCGCTCTTCGAAGCTGCAATCACGCAGACTTATTGGCAGTCGGCTATCGCATTTGCGACCGGCGTTGCACCCGCAGCCATGGGAAGCGCCCATCCACTGAACGCCCCCTATCAGGCGTTCCAAACGGCTGATGGCTACATCAATATCGGCGCCGCAAATCAGGCAAATTGGGAACGCATGCTCAAGATCCTGGACGCTGAGGACCTCAACGACGATCCGCGCTTTTCCACCAACGCCGGACGGATACAGAACCTCGGCCAGCTCGAGCAAATTCTCAATACTCATTTCCGCAAGCGCACGACCGGCGACTGGCTTTCAGCTTTCGAGGATGCCGGGGTGCCCGCAGGGCCGGTTCTTTCTATTACCGAGATGCACGAGGATCCCCAGGCGCTGGCGCGCGAGATGATCGTTTCCACGCACCATCCTGTCGCTGGGCAGGTCAAAACTCTCGGGCTTCCCGTGAAGTTTTCAAACTCCCCCGGTGGCATCCGCAGATGCGCACCTGTGAAAGGCGAGCACACAGTCGAGGTCCTCCGCGAAATCGGCTTCGATGAGGCTGAAATCGGGCAACTTCTCGAAGCCGGTGCTGCTGTAGCGCATAGGTAAGCCCTGCTGGTGCGTTGCTTTGCTTGTTGCGTAGAAGTCGCTGCACACGCCGGCCAAACATGCTTTAGCCAGAAAGCTTGCCAATCGTAACAGCAGTTTCTTGGGCATGCCGTCTTTATCAAAAACCAAGGTTGTATGCACGGCACATTCGCCGCGCGAGACGGAATGCACCTTGCCCGAGGGAAAGATCTTGCACGCCTTGCTCGGGAGGATCACCTGTGGTGAATCACAAGGAGGTGTGCATCCGCATTGGGCTTGGTCAAAAAAAAAATGACCTTCGCGACGGATTGGCCGCCAGTCTTTCGTTCAAGCATTCGACCCGGCTGTGGAATTGGTCCACCTGCATTGCTTTGATTGGATAGCTCGACATGAAGCGCTATACGCCAAGTTTTCGATCAATCTTGGTCCTCGTGGCGACCGTGATTGCCGGATTCCTGGTCTGGCATTGGTTCTGGCGGGATAAGCCTCCCACCTATGACGTTCAAACGGCAGTAATCAGCCGCGGACCTATCGAAAGAAGCATTTCCGCGACGGGCTCGGTTCAGGCCCTCGTGACGGCAGACGTCAGCTCACAGCTTTCGGGACAGATTTCCCAGGTCAACGTCGATTTCAACACGGAGGTCAAAAAGGGCGACGTTCTCGCCACCATCGATCCGCGCACATTTGCCTCGCGTGTCACATCGGCCGAAGCCAATCTGGCCATCGCCAAGGCGAACGTTGAGGTGCAGGAAGCTAATAGCGTCAAGACTCAGGCCTTGCGTGATCAGGCCAAACGGGCGCTCGAGCGTCAAAAGGCTCTGATCGCGAACCGTACGACATCTGAGGCGACGCTCGACCTAGCTCAGACTCAGTTCGAGACAGCCCTCTCCGACGTCCAGGTTGCAACCTCCCAGATTTCCAATGCGCATGCGGCAGTATCGCAGAAAGAGGCTGAGCTGGCCCAAGCCAGACTGGACCTCGACCGCACCGCAATCAGGACGCCAATCGACGGCGTCGTGATTGCCCGCAATATCGACCCTGGCGGCACGGTTGCCGCCAGCCTGCAGGCCCCGGTATTGTTCCAGATTGCACAGGACCTGAAGCAGATCGAGATTCTCGTCCTCGTTGACGAGGCCGACATTGGAGCAATCGAGACAGGTCAGAACGTCACGTTCACCGTTGATGCATTCCCCAATCGCGTCTTCGATGGAAAAGTTGCGCAGGTCCGCATCGCGGGCACGACCACCAGCAACGTCGTCACGTACACGGTCGTTGTGGGAGCGGACAATCCGCAGCAGAAACTTTTGCCAGGTATGACCGCAACCGTAAGGATTATCACGGGCACCCGCTCCGATGTGCTGCGCGTGTCCAACGACGCTGTGCGGTTCGTTCCGCCGAAGGGCCTGGCGACCTCTCAGTTGCGCCGCCCCAACCGGGACGACGCGATTGTCGATTCGCTTTCCGAACGGTTGACGCTGTCGGCCGAGCAGAAGGAGAAATTCCGTCAGAACCTAGCAGCAGAGCGCGCCGCTCGCGGCGAAACCACAGAATTGCCTGCAGACAATAACAACGGCAAGACGCGTGCTCCTTCTGGCTCCAACCGCCCCGCGCGGCAATTGGTGGCTGGCGCTCGCAACACTACAGCACAGGATAGCACGCGCCGGCGCGGTCGCGTCAGCCGGGCGCTTGAGGATGTCCTTACAAACGAGCAGCAGGCGACTTTCGCACAGCTTCGCAATGTCTGGCGCGATACGACGCGACCGGCAATCGTCTGGCAGGAATCGCCCGAAGGTTTGGAGCCACAACGCATCATTCTCGGTCTTGCCGACGAGAACTTCAGTGAGATCCTTCGGGGCGAGTTGATCAATGGCGATAAGGTGGTCGTACGCGCCCGGCGCAAGGACGCAGATGGTACCCGCGCGGGGCGTGGATCATGACGCGCACCAACGTCTCGCCCACTGAAGATCAACCTCAAGCATCCGGCAGAATTCCTGTGGTCTCATGCCGAGATCTCAGAAAGACGTACAAGCTCGGAGAACAACGACTCGAAGTCTTGAAGGGCATCAGCTTCGACATCATGGCCGGTGAATTCGTCGCCATCATGGGACCGTCAGGCTCAGGAAAATCGACACTTCTCAATCTCATCGGTGCACTTGACACGCCGACCTCAGGGCGCTTGATGCTCGCGGGTACCGACATCGGCAAGCTCGACAGCGACGCCCTTGCACATCTGCGCAATCGCCTCATCGGCTTCGTCTTCCAGCAGTTCAATCTGTTGCGCCGTACGTCGGCGCTTGAAAACGTCAAGCTACCGTTGATCTATTCGCATGATCATGTGCACGATCCTGACGCTGTGGCTCTTGAGCGGCTGGCCGAAGTCGGCCTTGAGGACCGCCAGCATCACACGTCTGCTCAGCTCTCCGGCGGCCAACAGCAGCGCGTCGCCATCGCCCGAGCATTGGTCACAAACCCTCAACTCATACTTGCAGACGAGCCGACCGGCGCTCTCGATACCAAGACGTCCGTCGACATTATGGCCCTTTTCTCGAAGCTACACGGCGCGGGCATGACGATCATCATGGTGACGCACGAGCCTGACATTGCCGCCTATGCCGAGCGCCTACTTCGATTCCGGGACGGGCTACTCGTAGAAGACGTGAAACAAGTTCCCAAGGCGATGCCATGGACCTGACAAGCTACCTGCGCTCTGCGCTCTCTGCGATTCGGCTCAATGCCATGCGTAGTCTCTTGACCGCACTCGGCGTAATCATCGGCGTCGCCTCGGTCATCGTCATGTCGGCAATCGGCAGCGGCGCACGGCAGGAGGTCGAACGCAGTATCAGCCGACTGGGAACCAACATGCTCACCATCTCGCCAGGTTCTGCTCGCATGGGCGCATCTCAGGGCGGAGCGGGAACGGCACCTCCACTTTCCGAGGACGATATATCGGTCATTGAGGCGCGCATTGCCGACGCCGTCGGCGTAACCGCCAGCCTGGCGGTTAATGCCACCGTCGTCTACGGCAACCAGAACTGGGCAACCTCGATTACCGGCACCAGCGCATCGTATCCTTTCGTTAGAGATTGGGAGGTGTCAGAGGGACGTTTCTTTGATCCCGCCGAGTTCGGGCGCGGCGCCAAGGTTGCTGTTGTCGGTTCCACTGTTGCCCGGCAGTTGTTTGGCAGCGGCGCAGCGATTGGTGAACGCATTCGCATCGCGGGCGCCCCCTTCGAGGTTATTGGCGTCATGGAAACACGCGGACAAGCGGGTGGGTTTCGCGATCAGGACGACATCGTGTTCATTCCAGTGACGACGGCCCGCGCCCGTCTGGCGGGACAGAGCGTCGCCGTACCCAATCAGGTCGGATCGATCTTGGTGAAGATCGCCGATGGCGGCGATCTATCTCTTGCCCAGGACGAAATCACCGCTCTACTGAAGCTGCGCCGACGCATCCGGCCCGGTGAACAGGACGATTTCAGAATTCGAAACGTTGCTGAAATCGTACAAGCGCGTACTGCGGCACAACAAACTTTGACATGGCTGCTCGCTGCAACGGCGGCCGTCTCGCTGATCGTCGGCGGCATCGGGATCATGAACATTATGCTTGTATCGGTCACCGAGCGGACGCGCGAGATCGGACTGCGTATGGCGGTCGGTGCGCGGCGTCGCGATATCCTCGCTCAGTTTCTCACCGAGTCCATCGTACTCTGCCTTGCCGGTGGCCTAATCGGGTTGCTGGTCGGTATGGGGGCGACCTATGTCATATCTGCCATGGCAGGATGGCCCGTTCTGATCAGCTCAATGATCATCTTTATTGGAATTGGTGCTTCTGCGGCCGTTGGTATCGCATTCGGGTACATTCCCGCGCGCAAGGCCGCGCATCTCAATCCCATCGACGCCTTGCGCTACGAATAGGCGGAGAGGACGGGAGACGGCGATCCGGAGTGATCAGACGCGTCCAGCACGTGCCTTGCGTAGCGCCTTGATCTCCTCGAAACGCTCCGTCACGTCGCGCAGGATCGCAGCCATTCCGATCATGGCCCCGCTGGCGTCCCTGAACGGAATGATGGAAAACTCGACGGAGATGCGCGCGCCATCCTTGCGCAACGCCGGAACGGCAAGCAGATCTCCCGCGCCATATTTGGTTTGGCCAGTCCGCATAGTTTCCTTGTGGCCACGCCAATGTCGTTCGCGAAGATTTTCTGGGATGATGATGTCGAGAGATCGGCCGATCGCTTCATCGGCCGTATATCCGAAAATGCGTTCACACCCTCCATTCCAGAACCGGATGACTCCATCGCTATCGGAATAGAGAATTGCGTCGGGCGCATTCTTCACAATCGTTACGGCCAGCTCGCCGAGTGGCATGCTTTTTCTCCTGCCAAGCCAAGTCCCCGATCACAGGGCTCGTGTGTCTGCACGCGACAGCGCCTGAGGCAACACCTCACGCAGTTCCTTGGGACGAAGCGCGATGCTTGCCACGGTGTGACGATCGAGTTCAGCCAGAAATGCTGCAAGAGCACGCTTGAGGATGTTCGGCAGGCGGCAACAACCATCGATCACACATTCGCTACCCGTTGCAAAACACTGAACGATTGCAAAGTCCGGCTCGGTATGGCGGATGACGTCGCCCAGTCTGATCTTATCAGCAGGTCCAGCGAGTGTGATTCCCCCTGCCCGCCCTCTGACCGCCGTAATGAAACCCGCGCGCGTGATCGCGCTAACGACCTTCATGAGGTGTGGCTTGGAGACCCGATGGGCCGACGCGATCTCCTCGATCGTAACAAGACGGTCTCCCGCCGCGTGGACGTACATCAAAACCCGCAGGGCAAGGTCAGAGAAGCGGGTGAGCTGCATCATATCTCCAGCACGCAATGGTGAATAGATTCATTCTTGACATATCTTTTCTTCGGGAGCAAGGTTTCAAAAAGATGTATTGTTGATAGATCTTTTGGAGACCGCCATGTTGCAAAAAGTCGAACTAAGGGCCGATGCGACGCAAATTCGACCGACGAAAACTGCACCGGCGATCTCCCCCGATCACGAAACCGAGCATGATGACGGCCTTCTCCGCGTCGCCATACCAATCATGGTCAGCGCATATGGCGTTGCAATCGGCATTGCCGCGCTCACGTTTATCGGCAGCGGAGAAACCTATTTGTCGCTGGGAATTTGCGTCGCCTACATGGCAATGTACTTCGGCATTCCTCTCGTGATGGTACGCATCCGAAGAGTTCGCGACCCGCGTTGGCAGCCAATCGCCTCTGCGCCGCCAACCAAATATGTTGAAGTGTTCAGTGGAACGATCCGACGAATCGAAGCTCTTATGCAGATTGTGATTGTTCCGCTAGGCGTGGCCTTTGCATTTGCAGCCTTCGCCATCATCTGGACGAGCATCTAACCGCATACGCTCATGACCTACGTCGTCACCGAAAATTGCATCAAGTGCAAATATACCGATTGCGTCGAAGTCTGTCCCGTCGACTGCTTCTACGAGGGCGCAAACATGCTCGTTATACATCCCGACGAGTGCATTGACTGTGGGGTGTGCGTCCCCGAATGCCCGGCTGATGCCATTGTGTCAGATACCGAGCCTGCAGCGACAGATCAGTGGCTTGAACTCAACCGCACATATGCAGATTTATGGCCCAACATTATTGCCAGAAAAGCAGCGCTCCCCGATGCCGACTCGCATAATGGGCGCCAAGGGAAGATCGCTGAGTTCTCTCCCCAACCTGCCTCCGAAATTGAGGCTGATACAGATACCGGTCGCGAGCAAGAAAACCTGCCGCGATGACATCCAGTCGTCGTATCGGCAGATCGATTCTCACTGCCGATACGACGTAAAAAAAAACGCATGCGAGCAACCGGTCCGCCAAACTATCTCGCATTTTCGAAGCGCGGAAACAGTATGTCGTTCTCGATAAAGATATGCTCGAGCAAGTCCGTCGTCAGCTTGTCGAGTCCCGCATATAACGTGCGCCATGATCCGCAGGCATCAGCTGGCACCGTGTAACCATCGGTGAGGACTTGGATCGCACGGATCATCTTGGCATGCTCATCATGTTCGTGACGCATCACGACAATTGGTCCAAACAGGGAGCCGCGGTAACCCGAACTGATCGACGGGAACAGGACGCTTTCCTCTTTGCGCATGTGGTCTTCGAGATCTCCCTGGGTTCTCTCGATAAGATCCGCCAGCCCAACCGGGGCATTCTCGTGATCCCGATGCACCGTTTCCACCCGCCGGGCAAGGCCGACCAACTCGCGAAGCTCTCGCCGGTGGACATCGTGGTAATGAGAAACGATGTAGTCAACCAGACCTGCCGAATCCTCAGGTACGCCGACTGGTACTCGCTGCAGAGCCACCAGCTCGCGCTCCAAGGCGTCGTGATCAGCACCACATGCCTGCGAGGCTTCGTCAAGCTGCGCATCGCCCATGGCACAATAATCGATCCCGTGAGTGCGCAACACCTTTGCCGCACCTGCTACCGTGGCCGCAATCTCGCCCACTGTCGTTATATCGGAACTCTTAGCTTTCTGGTTTGAATGCATTGGGAATCCTCGAGCAAAAAGAGCCGCAGTGGGCTCGAAGCGACATCACCATAACAGGTATGTCAAAAAAGCTGTATTCACAATGCATCTTTTAGTTCTACTATGAGTGGCGTGCAAGGTATTAGGCATCGTGCAAGACATTGACATTTCGAGGCGTCTGGACATGATTCAAACCCTCATCGATCAACGTCCCCTTTTCCAGGATGCAGATCTTGGAGCCGAACAGAGCCGCTCAACCGCTGGCGAGCACGATGTTGAATTGGCATTCGACCGCAGCGTCGACACCTATGGCCCCTCAGCGGCTCTGGCACATCTCATCTCACTTGCCGTAAACATAGCCATCACCTGGAATATCGAGCGCCCGATTGCAGCGCTGCTTAGGCTCAATGCTGATCTGCTGGACAACTTCTCCGTGCGCACGACCTCAATGAACCAGCCGAGCGAGCATGATTAGAAATGTCTTCATCCACCCCACGACGTCACATTCGCCTCAAGCGTGCTTATCAAGAACCGGATCGCAGAGATGGTCTTCGCGTTCTTGTCGATGGCCTGTGGCCCCGTGGCCTTAGCAAGAAGGAAGCAGCTATCGATATCTGGCTCAAGGAGATCGCACCAAGCGCCGCTCTCCGCCGATGGTACGGTCACGACGTGAAGCTATGGAGCGCATTTCGCGAAAGATACCGTAATGAGCTCAAGGCCAATTCGGTTGCCATAAATCAACTGATGGATCTTTACCGCAATGGGTCGGTCACACTGGTATTCGCCGCACGCGACGAGGCGCACAGCAATGCCGCAGTCCTGATGGAATTTCTTCACGAGCTCCTGGACGAGACCTGACGGCAGCAATCGAACGTGAAGCGCACTTCTTGAGCGCTGTTTTCCGTGTCATTCTTGAGAAGAGGACTCGGAATATTCAGCAATAGTCGAAGCCTGCACATTACTCTCCCTTGATTTTTGTTAAGACGTGCTCTCTGCGCATGAGCAGTCTGAGCGGGCAACAAGGCTCGGCCAATGAAAATTCTTCCTGACCTCTCAAATTTCCGACCTCTCATCCGGCGGTTGCTGACGATACTTGCCGCAGTTCTGGTGGTTGTTACATGCACCGGCCAGTCAGTTGCACAGTCGGCACTGCTCACGCGCTATCTTGGCGAAGTACCCGCTGCGGAACTCGTCAAAGGAGCCGAATCTTACGGGCCGGTGCGAACGGACGTACCCGTCGCGCCGATCTTGAAAGGCGGCAAGCCGATAGGCTGGGCCTTCATCACGTCCGACTTCGTCGGCACGACCGGGTATTCAGGCAAGCCCATCCACGTTCTCGTCGCCATCGGCGATGATGCCGTGCTGCAGGGCGTGAAGCTCGTCAAACACTCCGAACCAATCGTTCTGATCGGCATTCCCGATGCCAAAGTTCAGGCATTGACAGCATCCTATGCGGGCCTCGATCTCAAGAAAGAGGCCGAGGCCGGCGGATCAGCGCACGACCTGAATATCATTTCAGGTGCCACTGTTACGGTTATGGTCATTGACGATTCCATCGTCCGCTCGGGACTGAAGGTCGCGCGTGCTTTGGGTCTGGGTGGCTTGAGCAAGGAATCCGCATCTGCTGGACCCGCGGTCACCATCAACCCCGATGCAGCAGCAGCGCAAGACTGGCTTTCACTGGTCGGCAACGGCACGGTGCGTCGCCTGTCGCTTGAGGTAGGGCAAATCAATCAGGCATTCGCTGCGATGCCCGACAAGCGCGCAGCTGAGCGCTCGATCGATGGACCGCCCGATAGCACATTTATCGACATGTACGCGGCGCTGATCAGCATCCCATCGATTGGAACGGCACTATTAGGCCCGCGCGAGCAAACGAATTTGGTGCAATGGCTGAAGCCAGGTGACCATGCCATCGTCGTCGGCGGTCGCGGCATGTTCTCATTCAAAGGCTCCGGCTACGTTCGTGGCGGTCTGTTCGACAGGATCCAGCTTATCCAGAACGATATTTCTGTGCGTTTCCGCGACAAGGATCATCGTCGACTCGGCCAGTTCGCAAGCCCCGGAGCACCACAAGGTCTCAGTGAGATCGACTTGTTCCGCATCCCGGCAGCGTCCGGTTTCGATCCCGCAAAGCCCTGGCGACTGCAACTCCTGGTCCAGCGCGAGGTCGGACCAACCGAGCGCCTCTACACAACATTCGATCTCAATTACGAACTGCCAGACACGTTCCTGATCAAGCCGGCACCTCAGTCGGCGGCGCCACTTCCGGTGGCGAGCGCGGACAAGGATGTCGAGCACGCAGCGAAAGCAGCCCTTTGGCAGCGAATCTGGCGCGACCGCGCGGTGGAGATCGGGTTGCTCCTCATCATGCTTGGCGTACTGAGTGGCGCCTTTTTCTTCCAGATGGCCCTTACCCGATCGGCCCAGAGGACCTTCTGGTTCCGCATGGCCTTTCTAACGGTCACGCTCGTCTTCATCGGCTGGTACGGCAATGCGCAGCTCTCGATTGTCAATTTGATGGCCCTGCTGGGCTCGTTGCAGACAGGCTTCACTTGGGAAACGTTCCTGCTCGACCCTCTGGTCTTCCTGCTCTGGTTCTCGGTTGCAGCCGCACTCATCCTATGGGGACGTGGTGCCTATTGCGGTTGGCTGTGCCCGTTCGGCGCACTGCAGGAACTGAGCAATCGCGTGGCGCGCTATTTCGGCGTGCGTCAGTGGGACCTGCCATGGAACCTCAACGAGCGCCTCTCCGCCATCAAGTATCTCATCTTCCTTGGCCTCGCCGGCATCGCGCTGGCCTCGATCGACCGTGCCGAGCAACTTGCTGAGATCGAGCCCTTCAAGACAGCCATCGTCCTGAAGTTCAACCGCTCCTGGCCCTTCGTTCTCTATGCGCTTGTGCTACTCGGCGTCGGTCTCTTCATAGAGCGCTTTTACTGTCGCTACCTGTGCCCGCTCGGCGCAGCACTCGCGATACCGGCGCGACTGCGGACCTTCGATTGGCTCAAACGCTATCGCGAATGCGGTAACCCCTGCAAAGTCTGCGCGAACGAATGTCCGGTCGATGCAATCAATCCTATTGGCGAGATCAGCCCGAATGAATGCATCAACTGCATGAACTGCCAGGTTCTCTATCAATCGAAGACCAAGTGCCCCGCAGTCATAAAGAAGCTCAAGAGGCAAGGCCTGCTGCCGAAGACCGCCGAGCCTGTTGCTGCCGATTGATTGCTCTAATCCGACACCCAAGGAGGAAGACATGTCTGACGAGCATAAGACAGGAAAGATCAGCCGCCGCACATTGCTTGCAACAACGGCGGGTGGTGCCGCTGCCGCAACTCTGGTTGCCCAAGGCGGCCTGACAACCGACGGAAGCAGTGGCGCAGCCCACGCCGAACCGGCTGCGAAGTTCCACCTCAAGCCGGGCGAACTCGATGAGTACTATGGCTTCTGGTCATCCGGCCAGACCGGTGAATTGCGCATTCTGGGCCTGCCCTCGATGCGCGAGCTGATGCGCGTTCCGGTCTTCAACCGCTGCTCGGCCACGGGTTGGGGTCAGACCAACGAATCGATAAAAATCCTCACCGAGGGTCTTTCCGAGCGGACCAAGAAGTTCCTTGCCGCCAACGGCAAGAAAATGCACGACAATGGCGACCTGCATCACGTGCATATGTCGTTTACCGAGGGCAAATACGACGGCCGCTACCTGTTCATGAACGACAAGGCCAACACACGCGTGGCACGCGTGCGCTGCGACGTCATGAAGCCTGACAAGATCATCGAGGTCCCCAACGCCAAGGCGATCCACGGCATGCGTCCACAGAAGTGGCCGCGCACGAACTATGTCTTCTGCAACGGCGAGGACGAGGGGCCGATGGTCAATGACGGACAGATCCTCGACAGCCCCAAGGACTACGTGAACTTCTACACTGCCATTGACGCCGATACGATGAAGGTCGCCTGGCAGGTCATCGTATCGGGCAACCTCGACAACACCGATGCGGACTATGACGGAAAGTATGCGTTCTCGACGAGTTATAACTCGGAAATGGGTATGAATACGGGCGACATGACCGCGTCCGAAATGGATCACGTCGTGGTGTTCAACATCGCCGAGATCGAGAAGGGGATCAAAGCGGGCGATTACCAAGAGCTCAACGGCGTCAAAGTGATCGATGGCCGCAAAGGCAAAAACAAGAACTACACGCGCTATATCCCGATCGCCAACAACCCGCACGGCTGCAACATGGCGCCGGACAAGATACATCTGTGCATCGGCGGCAAGCTGTCGCCAACGGTGTCGGTGATCGACGTCCGAAAGCTCGACGATCTGTTCTACAAGGACGCCCCTCCGCGCTCCGCCATCGTCGCAGAACCGCAATTGGGATTGGGTCCGCTTCACACCTGCTTCGATGGCCAGGGCAACGCCTACACGACGCTGTTCCTCGACAGCCAGGTTGTCCAATGGAATATCGAGAAGGCTGTACGGGCCTACAAGGGCGAAAAGGTCGATCCCATTCTCAGCAAGACCGACGTGCACTATCAGCCCGGTCACAATACCACGATGATGGGCGAAACCCTCCAGGCCGAGGCCAAGTACTACATCTCCATGAACAAGTTCTCCAAGGACCGGTTCTTAAACGTTGGCCCGTTGAAACCGGAGAATGAACAGGTGTTCCTCATCGAGGGCGACAAGCTGACCCTGGTCCACGACGGTCCGACCTTTGCCGAGCCTCACGATTCGATCGCCGTCCACAGGTCCATCGTCAATCCCAAGACAGTCTGGGATCGCAACGATCCGATGTGGGAAGACGCGCGCAAGCAGGCGGCAGCCGACGGCGTAAAACTCGAGGACGGAGCCAAAGAGCCCATCCGCGACGGCAACAAGGTCCGCGTCTACATGACATCGCAGGCACCGTCCTTCAGCATGGAAAAGTTCACTGTTAAGCAGGGCGATGAGGTGACCGTCTATGTCACCAATCTCGATGACATCGATGACCTGACGCACGGCTTCACAATGGGCGATCATGGCGTTGCCATGGAAATCTCGCCGCAACAGACCGCATCGGTTACCTTCGTCGCAGCAAAGCCAGGCGTCTACTGGTTCTATTGCCAGTGGTTCTGTCACGCTCTGCATATGGAAATGCGCGGCCGCATGCTGGTCGAACCTACCGGAGCGTAACAGTGCAACAACCCGGCATCGGCACCTTGTCCGCGTCACTGTTGCTGGCGGTTTTCTTGCTCGCATCGCGAGCTGGTGCCGTGGCAGCAGAGGAACAGGTTGTGCCCGCTGAGCCGGGCGCGTTGATCCGGATGCTCGCCGCAGCGGCGCCCGGCGATACGCTAAAGCTTGAGGCGGGCCGTCACGACGGCCCGCTCATCCTCGACAGGTCCATCACGCTTGATGGAAGCGGCCACGCCGAAGTGATCGGCAACGGCAAGGGCAGCGTCATTACGGCGACAGGCGAGAACATCACCATCCGCGGCCTGCGTATCTCCGGATCGGGCAACGATCACGCGCCCATCGACTCCGGGATCCGCATTGCACAGAAGTCCAAACACGTGATGGTCGAGCACAATATACTGGAAGAAAATCTTCATGGAATAACGGTGCACGGCGGAACTGACGCCATAGTGCGCAACAACATGATCTTCGGACGGAGAGATCGACGCCTCAACGATCGTGGCAACGGGATCTATGTCTGGAACGCTCCTGGTGCGCTGATAGAAGGCAATGACATCCGTTACGGCCGCGACGGGATCTTCGCCAACGCATCAAAGCAGAACGTGTTTCGCGACAACCTGTTCCGCGATCTTCGCTTTGCTGTTCATTACATGTACACACACGACAGTGAAATCAGCGGCAATGTCTCGATCGGCAACCACCTTGGCTATGCCATCATGTTTTCCAATAACATTCGCGTCGTTGGAAACATGTCCTTACGCGATCGCACACATGGCATCATGTTGAACTACGCCAACAACGCCGAGATACGCGGCAATCTCGTGCGTGGCGGCACCCATGAGAAGTGCACATTCATCTACAATGCGCACAAGAATACGATTACCGGCAACCGGTTCGAAGGCTGCGACATCGGCATCCATTTCACCGCCGGATCGGAGCGTAACAAACTCACCGGCAATGGCTTCATCGGCAATCGGAACCAGGTCAAATACGTCGGCACACGCCAGATCGAGTGGAGCGATTCAGGACGCGGCAACTACTGGTCCGATCATCCCGCCTTCGACCTGGACGGTGATGGCATCGCCGATTCGGCGTTTCGGCCAAACGACCTGATGGACCATGTGTTGTGGTCACAACCGGCTGCCAAGCTGCTGCTTGGCTCGCCTGCGGTTCAACTCGTGCGCTGGAGCCAGCACGCTTTTCCCGCAATCCTGCCGGGCGGCGTTATCGACAGCCACCCGCTGATGGCGCCACCCAGCATTCGGGTCCCGCAAAAGATCGCCGAACTCGAACGTTCAGCCCGGCCCGACTGGCTTGAAGGAGACGGCAATGCCGGTCTTGACCCTCTCTCAGGTCACTAAGCGCTATGGCGAAGCGACGGTGCTATCCGGCGTTTCGCTTCAAGTCGCAAAAGGTGAACGCGTCGCATTGCTCGGCCACAATGGCGCCGGCAAGTCAACGCTGATGAAGATCGTCCTGGGCCTCACTGACAGCGACGGGGGTACGGTCACGGTCGCCGGCGCCAGGCCAGGTAGCCGGGGCGCACGCGAGGCCACGTCCTACCTGCCCGAGAACGTCGCCTTCCACCCTGCGCTCACGGGGCTGGAACAGATCAGCTACTACCTGCGACTGCGCGGACAAAACCCGGTCACGGCCATGGCACTACTCGAGCGCGTCGGCCTCGGCGACGCTGCAACGCGTCGCATCGGCACCTACTCCAAGGGCATGCGCCAACGCGTAGGCCTCGCGCAGGCATTGATTGGCCGTCCGCAGCTGATGGTCCTCGACGAGCCGACGAGCGGTCTCGACCCCGTCTCGCGGCGCGAATTCTACGCTATCCTTGATGAACTCGCCGGCAAAGGCACCGCAATCCTTCTCTCCAGCCACGCGCTGACCGAAGTCGAGGCACGCACCGACCGCATCGCCATCTTGAGCCGCGGCGTACTCGTCGCCAATGACACACTTGCAGGACTGCGTCAGCGTGCAGCCCTGCCGATCCAGTTGCAGATCGCAGCGCGCCCCGATACCGCCGAAGAAGTGGCCCGCCGCCTGTCGGGCAAGCGGCTCAATGGTACGCGCGTCGACATCACCTGCCGCCACATCGATAAGCTCGATCGCCTCGCCGAAATAACGAATCTTAGTAACCTTATCGAGGATCTCGAAATCGTGCCGCCGAGCCTCGAAGAGCTTTATGCTCACTTCAGTCGCGGAGGTGCATCGTCATGAGCCGAACCCTCGCAGTCACCACATCTGAATTCCGGATTGCATCACGCAACCGCTGGGTTGCGATCTCGATTGTCATGATGGCGCTGTTTGCGCTGGTACTCTCTGCAGCGGGCAGTGCGCCGACCGGTCATCTAGGAGCCGACAAGCTGTCCATAACCGTCGCCAGCCTGACGAGCCTTGCTGTCTACCTCGTGCCTTTGGTGGCGCTTCTCATGTCGTTCGACGCGATCGCTGGCGAGATAGAACGCGGAACCCTTCCCCTTGCACTGACTTATCCGGTATCGCGGCCGGAAATACTCGCCGGAAAGCTGCTTGCGCATCTGGGCATCCTCGGCCTGGCCGTCACCATAGGTTATGCAATCGCCGCAGCCGCCGCATTCATTCTCGATGGCGACGCCGCGCGCGGATTACCCGCACTTGTTCGCCTGTTGTGGACGTCGCTGCTGCTCGGGGCCGCGTTTCTCGGCATCGGTTATGCCATCTCCGCGCTGACACGCCGGCCGGGGTCCGCGGCCGGTGTCGCGATCGCTCTTTGGCTGGTGATGATCGTTCTCTACGACCTGGGCCTGCTGGCCGCGGTTGTAGCCGACAACGGGGGAACGTTTACGCGCTCGATCTTCCCATGGATGCTCATTGCCAACCCTGCAGATGCGTTCCGGCTCTATAACCTCTCGGCCTCCGAAGCCACCGCCGCAGCCGGCGGCATTGCAGGCGCGGCCAACGCCATTCCCCCGGCTCTGGTCCTCGCCTCGCTCACCGCATGGCCGGTGGCGGCGTTCGCCTTGGCGACCCAAGCCTTCAGGAAAGTGACGCCATGAAAACCCGCTTGTTGATCATCTGCTGCACGCTCATCGTGGGTGCCTGTCGTGGCGAGCCATCCATGGACAAGCCGATACCCGTATCGATGACCAATGACGCACTCGGGTACTACTGCCAGATGAACCTTTCCGAGCATCCCGGCCCGAAGGCGCAAATTCACCTGGAGGGACTGCCCGCTCCGTTGTTCTTTGCGCAGGTTCGCGACGCGATTGCCTACCAGCGCATGCCCGAGCAATCCCACGCAATCCGCGCCATCTACGTTTCCGACATGGCAAGGGCCGATAGCTGGAGCAACCCGGGTATCGATAACTGGGCCCCGGCGGAGGATGCATTCTATGTGATTGGATCACGCATGGCAGGCGGGATGGGCGCGGGCGAGCTCATCCCGTTTGGTGATCCGGTTGCAGCCGAAAAGTTCATTGATGCGAACGGCGGCGAACTGCTCAGGCTGAGCCAGATCCCCGACAGCACGGTCCTGGCGCCAGTTGAAATGCCGGTCGACAAGGATGGCAATTTCCTCCCCCCGACCACCAGCGCGAATGCCCAACACTGATCGAAACCAGCAAGGACCGCCAAGCATGCACGTCCTGAACCGTCGCCGCTTCCTCACCATCGCTGCCGCCGCGGCAGCCACCTGGCCGCTGGCTCACCAAGCCCGCGCTGAAACCACGAGGTATTGGCTCGGCACCGCTTTGGGCGCACGTGCATCGATCCGCCTTGACCACCCCGACGCAGGCAGAATAATCGAGGAAATTCGCAACGAAATCGAACGTCTGGAACAGATCTTCAGCCTGTACCGAGCGAACTCGGAGCTGTCCCGCCTTAACCGCGACGGCCAGCTTGCCTATCCCTCCTTGGAAATGGTCGAGCTTCTGTCGCTTTGCGGCGCCATCCACCAGGCGACATCCGGCCGTTTCGACCCGACGATCCAGGCCGTCTGGGCGACCTACGCCGAGCATCATGCAGCAGGTCGCGCACCCGATGCTGCCGCCATTGACCAGGCGTTGCGGCGCGTCGGATGGTCGCACGTTTCCATTTCGCCACAGCGCATATCGCTTGAGCGGACCGGAATGGCCTTGACGTTAAACGGGATTGCCCAGGGCTATATCGCCGACAAGGTCGCCGCGTTATTGCGCCACAAGGGCCTCGACAACATCCTCATCGATACCGGCGAGTTGTACGCGTTGGGCCACGCGCCCCAGGGCGGCGAATGGGCCGTCGAATTGCAATCTGGCCAAACCCCGCAAGCTTTCCGCAGAGTGCGCCTGGCCGAGGCAGCTCTTGCCACTTCGGCGCCCCTGGGCACTGTTTTCGATGCGGCAGGACGCGTGGGACATATCATCGATCCCAGGAACGGTTTGCCGGCACAAACCACTTTGTCGCAGGTCAGTGTCCGCGCGCCAACCGCGGCACGCGCCGACGCATTCAGCACGGCCTTTTGTCTCATGAGCCCCGGTGAGATCGAAAAAATCGTTGCATCGCAAAACGAAATCCGCGCGATTTTCTAGAGCCTGTTGGGCTGAAGTGTGCAGCGGTTCGCCGTGAAAAACATGCTCAAAACAAGGTGCTGGATCTCGTCCATGTTTCCGTCAAACATAAACGCGATCTAAAGCCTCAATCACGGCATTGAAGAAAGCACGACAGCTTCCCTCTCGGTCGATCAGGCTCTAAATCGATAAAGGCAAAGTTTTCATCCCGACACCCATCAGCACGGCCTTGATCGGGCTCGGGCGATTGCACTACGTTGCCATGACGGACGCCCCACCAATCGGTCGTACTTTCAGGTGCGCAACCTGCAAGTGCCGGCTGATCTCGGTCACTCCTACACGCACAAACTCAAAAAACACACTGACGGAGAGAGCCCATGACCATTTATCCAACCCTGGAGATCCCAGAGACTCTTGCAGCCGGACCGGGGCCCGGCAACACCGATCCGCGCGTCCTTGAGCGTTTTGCGAAGACCGGCGTTGCCGATCATATGCAGAAAGATGTTGTGCGCGGCATGCTCGAAGCCAAGGAGATGCTGCGCGACCTGTGGGGCACTAAGAACGTCTACACATACGGCGTCGCCGGTACGGGCTTCTCCGGACTGGACTGTGTGCTTTCGCTCATCCTCCCCGGCGACAAGGTCGTCGCATTTCCAAATGGCACGTTTTCTGGAATCGATAGCCTGACCATCCGGATGAAAGCATCCACGGCCGAGGAGCTCGCCGCCGATCCGTTGAACCCTCGTCCTGCCAGCGTAACCGTCATCGAAACGCCGCATGGCCAATCCGTGTCGGGCGAAATAGTCGATAAGGCACTCGCACAAAGTAAGCCGATGTGGGCATTCATGGCCCACTGGGAGACCGGTTCAGGACGCATCAACGACCTTAAGGGCTTTTCCGATGCCTGTCTGAAGCACGGCGTCATGGGCATCGTGGACGCGGTATCGAGTCTCGGCGTGGCTGATTTCAACATCGACGACTATCCAGGCGTCGTCGCCTGGGCATCGTGCCCGCAAAAGGGCGTGCTGTCTCTGCCGCTCACCTATGCACCGGTCAGCTTCACCGACAAGGCTATCGAGATGGTCAGGAAGCGGGGGTGCCGCACCTACGTCCACCACCCGATTCTGGATGCACGCCACTGGGGCATCGTCGATGGCAAGGACGTGCCGAACGCAGTCTATCACCAGACGCACTCTTGTTATGCGGTCGCCGCCTTCCACGAGGCCCTGCGCATCATCCTCAGCTATGGACGTCGGCGCAAAGCGACCGACTACGCCTATCATGAAAAGGCACTTCGCCAGGCGGTCGAGGCGATGGGCTGCGATGTAACCTCGAACATGACGAGCCTCATCGTGCTCAACCTCCCAGCCAATCTGAAGGGCAAGGAGAAAGACCTCGTTGCCGGCGCCCGCGCCAAAGGTTTCGGCATCTGGCCAACGCTGTCCGAACCGGTTCAAGTCCGTATCGGCATCCTCAACCAGCTCTCACCGGAACAGATCAACGAGATCGCAAGCCGCTTTGCCGACGCCATGCTTGAGATGGGCGCCGAGTTCGACAAGGCCAAGGTCATGAATGGTCTCAAATCGTATTATGCGCAGGCAGCGTGATTAGGCTGCTCGACACGAGGTTGCCCGAGCTCTGCAGAAGTCTGGTCAAATGTCATGTCCAGGTACTTCGATCCGCAATTGATCAATGGTCCATTTGACGATCCTGGGCTCTACGTCGACCTCGTGTTCCAGCGCCGCGCTCTGTTGTTTGATCTGGGCGACACGTCGGCCCTGCCACCACGCAAGCTCCTGCGCATCGGTCATGTGTTCATCACTCACCGTCACATGGACCATTTCATCGGCTTCGATAACTTCCTGAGGTGCCTGCTGGGAAGAGAAACGACCGTCGGAATGTGGGGCACGCCTGGTCTGATCGGTGCCGTCGAGAGCAAGCTGAATGCTTACACGTGGAATCTGGTCAGCGGATATGACGGCAATCTTGTGCTCGAGGTGTCTGAGCTGAGCGCCGACGGATGGATCCAGCGTGCTCGATTCAGCGGTCGGGACAGTTTCCGCCGCGAAGAGCTTCCCGGCTCTCATTGTGAGAACGGCGTTGTCGTCGCAGATCCGGGCTTCAGCGTTCGGGCGGTCATGCTGGACCACGGTATTCCTGTTCTTGGATTTGCGCTCCAGGAGCGGGCCGGCATCAACATCCGGCGCGATCGGGTGGAGGCGCTCGGGCTTGCCGTGGGTCCATGGCTGCGCCGCTTCAAGGATGCCATTGTGACAGGCGCAGCGGACGACGCGAAGATAGGCGTCGCGTGGGCTGACACTGGCGAAAAGCGACCTTCAGAATTCCCGCTGGGCGAACTCAAGGAGCAGATCATGACGCTCACGCGGGGGCGCAAGATTGCATATGTCGCCGACGTAGCCTTTACCCGGAAGAATTCCGAAATCATCACCGATCTCGCCGCTGACGCAGACATTCTCTTCATCGAAGCGACATTTCTTGAAGCAGACGCCGACCATGCCGCTGCGAGGAGGCACCTCACAGCGAAGCAAGCCGGTCTGCTAGCACGTCGTGCCAATGTCCGAAAACTCAAGACCTTCCACTATTCACCGCGATACCGTGGGCACGAGGCGCGCCTGGAGCACGAAGCAATGGCTGCCTTCCGTGGCTGCAGCACGTGATTCAATCAAAAACCTGACCTGCTCTGAGGCCGTCGTTCGCCGCTGGAAAACGCAAAGACACCGGTGACGTGCGAGGCAAGATGCACGTACTCAGCCGCAAAGGCGCCGCCATCCCGGCAGCTTTCACCGCCTAGAAACATGCTTCCAGATCAATTGCTTATTATTGGTGGAGCCGAGGGGAATCGAACCCCTGACCTCTACAATGCCATTGTAGCGCTCTCCCAACTGAGCTACGGCCCCGGATAGTTTGGGATTGACAGGGGAGCCTCGGCCCGCCCCGTCAGGCCGCTTGAATAGGGCGTTCGCCCTCAAACTGCAAGCGGGAATTTAAGCCTTCAACGCGACCGACTGGCACCGCGCGGCACGCCTGGATCATTGGGCCCACCCAACCAGATGAGCCTGGTACCGATTGAAGGTAAGGCCCACCTGGGATTGAAGAAACTCAGGTTTCCTCGCCGTCGCCGCCCCGGCCGCCGACGATATTGCTCATGTCGCCGCCGTCCTCTTCCTCATCTTCCAGGAATGTATCGTCGGCATCCTCGTCGACGGTATCGGCGTCCTCGATGTCGTCGATCTCTTCCTCGACTGCATCATCTGCCGCTTCGTCGTCCTTGGCCGTCTCCTTCTTGACCTTCCGCTGAGCCTTCTCTTCATCCTTGAAGAGCACGCCGACCGGCCCGGAAGCGATCACGTAAATCGTCCCGCAGATCGGGCAAACAATGGGATCACGGTTGAGATCGTAGAAACGGGCGCCGCATTCGTCGCTCTGGCACGTGCGCTTGGTGCCGCGCGCTTGCTTGGTCGTCGCCATGATATGGGCCTCGGGTTCATCAGAAAATGAGCGTGCGGTCTGCCATAGCCCGCAGTCCTTGTCAAAAGCAAATCCGGCACTCCCTGGAGCCTGATCGGCTGGGCGGTGCGCTGTCCCGCTTCCGTCGAAACCGTGATTGGGGCTCTCAAACAAAGACATAGACAGGCCAACGGCCAGACGTGGTTCGATCAAAACCTGACCCACTCTGGATCGCGCCCCCAAGCTGTCTCAGGATCAGGGAAATCCGGACACCGGCCATTGACACCCAGCCCCGCGAGCGGCTGTATGCAGACCGCCCGGATACGCACCGCGCCAGCCTCCGCGCATCCCTCAAGCCACCAGGTTTCCTCGTGTCACACGCTGCTGCTCCCAGCCCCCTTTCGACTGTTCGCGCCGCCTCGCTCAAGGGCCGCGTGCGGGTTCCCGGCGACAAGTCGATCTCTCACCGTGCTCTGATGTTCGGCGCGCTCAGCCTCGGCACCACGCGCATTACCGGGCTTCTGGAGGGCGAGGACGTCATCAACACAGCCCGCGCCGTGACTGCACTTGGCGCGCCCGCGAAACAGGAGGGCGACACGTGGGTGGTGATGGGCCGCGGTGTCGGCGGGCTGGCTCAACCGGACGCCCCGATCGATTTCGGCAACTCCGGCACCGGCACACGCCTGATGATGGGCGTCATCGCCGGCCACCCCATTACGGTAACGATGACCGGAGACAAATCGCTTTCAATGCGGCCGATGCGCCGCGTGCTTGGCCCGCTGAAGAAGATGGGCCTCGAGGTCGTCGAGGATCGCGAGACGCTTCCCCTGACGCTGCGAGGCTCCGACACCCTGGTGCCGATCATCTACGAGTTGCCCGTACCTTCGGCTCAGGTCAAAAGCGCGATCCTTCTCGCCGGCCTCCATGCCCCTGGCGAGACCACCGTGATCGAGACCGAGCCGACCCGCGATCACACCGAGCGCATGCTGCGTTTTTTCGGCGCCGACATCCGCACGGAAATGAAGGACGGCAAAACGCACATCACCGTGAAGGGCGAGGCCGAGCTGAAGGGCCGAGATGTGATCGTACCGGGCGATCCGTCGTCCGCTGCATTCTTGATCTGCGCAGCCCTCCTGGTGCCCGGCTCTGACGTCACGGTCGAAGGCGTACTGGTCAACGAAACGCGCACGGGACTTTACACGACGCTGCAGGAGATGGGCGCCGATATAACCTTCACCAACCCGCGTGAGGAAGGCGGCGAGCCGATCGCCGACATTCGAGCCCGCTACTCGACGCTGAAGGGCGTCAGCGTTCCCGCAGAGCGCGCCCCGTCGATGATTGACGAATATCCCGTGCTGGCCGCCGTCGCAGCGTTCGCGCACGGGGACACGATCATGCATGGCCTGTCAGAGCTGAAGGTGAAGGAAAGCGACCGTCTCGCCGCTACCGCCGCAGGATTGGAAGCCAATGGCGTGAACGCCACGGTTGACGGCGAAACCCTCATCGTACATGGCATGGGCGGCAAGGTGCCTGGCGGCGGCGTGGTCGCGACGCATCTCGATCACCGCATCGCCATGGCGTTTCTGACCATGGGTCTTAGCAGTGAAACTCCCGTCACCGTCGACGATACCGCCATGATCGCAACGAGTTTCCCGGAATTCATCGGCTTGATGGAAAAACTCGGCGCAAGCTATCGCTGAGACATCGTATATTTGGAGCGATCGACCTCTGCGAGCGCCTCCCTCAGCCACACTCCGCCATCGATTTGAATGGACTTGGTGCCGTCCCGCGACAAGCGACCGGCACGCCTTCATGGAACTGCCATAGTGTGCCGGGCTCCATCGTCTCCCAACGTTCATTGTCGGTGAGCGGCTGCGTGGCAATGACGGCAACACGATCATCGGGTGTCGTCACCCGCGCGAAATCCACCATCACATCCTCATCCGTGAGATGCGCCTGTGCGAATGGCGCCCGCCGCACGATGAAGGCAAGCTCGGTGGAGCAATGCGCGAACAGGCACGATCCGTTCGACAGGAGAAAGTTGAAAATTCCCGTCGGCGCCAGGTCCAGCGTCAGAACATGTAACGCCTCGAACAGCGCCTCCCGCGAAGGTACGTCGGCCCCGAACCGCCGTTTCAGCTCCTGCATGAGCCAGCAGAAGATGATCTCGCTGTCGGTATTTCCGACCGGCGTGAAGCTGCCGTCCAATTCCGGATTGAACTGCGGCAAATGCCCGTTGTGCGCAAACACCCAATAGTGACCCCACATCTCGCGCACGAACGGATGGGTGTTCTCCAGGCTGGTCGGCCCGAGGGTCGATTTGCGGATATGTGCGATAACGTTGAGCGACTTGATCGGATAGCTGCGCACCAACTCTGCGATCTGCGAACGGGCCGATGGTGTCGGATCGAGGAACGATCGCACACCCTTGCCCTCGAAAAAAGCGATGCCCCAGCCGTCCGAATGATGATCCGTTCCGCCGCCTCGCTGCCGGAATCCGGTGAACGAGAAGCAGATGTCGGTGGGCACATTGCAGTTCATGCCGAGCAGCTGGCACATGATCTTGAAGCCTTCGATCGGGCGATGGCGCAATGTTAGCCCATGTTTAGCTGAAGTGTGCAGCGCTTCAGCGTGAAAAACATGGCCCAAGCGAAGAGCATGTTTAGCTGGAGTGTGCAGCGTCCCCAGCAGGAAAAACATGCCCGGACACAAAGACTGGATCGTGTGCCTGCTTCCACGCGCATGAACGCTATCTGGTTGTCCGTGCCTGAGCATCCCATCCCGCACAACCCCGCGCCCCGGCCACGCGCCGCGCCGGCAATCGCCTGACCCGCTCTTGACCGCCGCCGTCCCCTCGGGCACTGCCATGCCGGAAATCGGTAACGCGGGAGGCCGCACAAATGATCATCGCCATCGACGGGCCGGCGGCCTCGGGCAAAGGCACTCTTGCAAAGCGTATCGCCGCCTACCTCGGCTACCAATGCCTCGACACGGGCCTCCTCTATCGCGCGGTGGCCCGCGACCTGCTCGTCGCCGGCCAGTCGCTGGAGGATGCTGACGCCGCCGAATGGGTGGCCAAGTCCCTCGATACCCGCTCGCTCGATGACACCGGACTGCGGCTGGCCAGTATTGGCGAGGCGGCATCGGTGGTCGCCAGAATCCCCGCCGTCCGCGCCGCTCTTCTCGATTTGCAGCGCAATTTCGCGGCTCAGGAACCCGGCGCAGTCTTGGATGGCCGCGACATCGGCAGCGTCGTCTGTCCTGATGCGGAGGTTAAGATCTTCGTCACCGCCAAAGTCGAGGTGCGCGCACGCCGCCGCTTCGAAGAGCTGAAAACACGCGGCGAACCCGTTACTTACGAAGGTGTACTTGAAACGATCAAGGCCAGGGATGCACGCGACGCCGGGCGCGCTGACGCGCCGATGATCGTTGCCCCCGATGCCCTGTTGCTTGACACGACCGATTTGGATATAGAAACCGCATTCGACGCCGCTGTCGGATTGATCAAGAGGAAGATCGGCCAATAGGGTCTGCGTAAGACGTGCAGCCCAAAACTTATTGGCAGGCAAGACGCCCATCCAGCGGCCGAAACCCATCTCATCGCATGTAGCCGGCAGGAACCTGCCCGCACGCCACGACGCGTGCGGCATTTCCGTTCAGCCATGCATTCCATCCATCCTCGCCGCGTCGGTACACGCTTTCGCGGCTCCGGCAAGTTGCAGGGGCTCCCTCGGAGCCCGACATTAAGGAGCATAAATGACCACTGTAGTTTCCAAGGAGCTGAATCCCAGCCACGACGAGTTTGCCGCAATGCTGGCCGAGAGCCTCGCCAAGGACGATCTGGCCGAAGGCGAGGTCGTGACCGGCAAGGTGCTCGCCATCGAGAAGGACCTCGCCGTCATCGACGTTGGTCTCAAGATGGAAGGCCGCGTGCCGCTCAAGGAGTTCGGCATCGGCGGCAAGCCGGCCGATCTAAAGCCCGGCGACGAGGTCGAGGTCTACCTGGAGCGCATCGAGAACGCGCTCGGCGAGGCCGTTCTGTCGCGTGAGAAGGCGCGCCGCGAGGAAAGCTGGAACCGCCTTGAGAAGCAGTTCGAGAAGGGCGAGAAGGTGCAGGGCGTCATCTTCAACAAGGTCAAGGGCGGCTTCACGGTCGATCTCGACGGCGCTGTCGCCTTCCTTCCGGGCTCCCAGGTTGACATCCGCCCAGTGCGCGACATCGGCCCGCTGATGCATCAGCCGCAGCCCTTCCAGATCCTCAAGATGGACCGCCGCCGCGGCAACATCGTCGTCTCGCGCCGCTCGGTGCTTGAGGAGACGCGTGCCGAGCAGCGTGCCGACATCGTCGCCCGCCTCGAGGAGGGTCAGGTCATTGACGGACTGGTCAAGAACATCACCGATTACGGTGCGTTCATCGACTTGGGCGGCATCGACGGTCTTCTCCACGTCACCGACATGGCTTGGCGCCGCGTCAATCATCCGTCCGAGATCCTGAACGTTGGCGACACGGTGAAGGTGCAGATCATCCGCATCAACCCCGAGACCCAGCGCATCAGCCTCGGCATGAAGCAGCTGCAGTCCGACCCCTGGGAGGGCATCGAGGCGAAGTATCCTGTCGGTATGAAGGTGGCAGGCTCCGTTACCAACATTGCCGACTACGGCGCGTTCGTCGAGCTGGAGCCGGGTGTTGAAGGCCTCATCCACGTCTCCGAGATGAGCTGGACGAAGAAGAACATTCACCCCGGCAAGATCGTTTCGACGAGTCAGCAGGTCGAAGTCCAGGTACTCGAGGTCGACCCGCAGAAGCGCCGCATCTCGCTCGGCCTCAAGCAGACCCAGGACAATCCTTGGGATGCCTTCCTTGCCGCCCATCCGAAGGGCTCCGAGGTCGAAGGCCCGATCCGCAACATCACCGAGTTCGGCCTCTTCATCGGTCTCGATGGCGGCGTCGACGGCATGGTTCATCTGTCCGACCTCGACTGGAACCGTGCGGGCGACGAGGCCATCAAGGACTACAAGAAGGGTGACACGGTCAAAGCGGTTGTGCTCGACGTCGACAGCACCAAGGAGCGTATCTCACTCGGCATCAAGCAGCTGGGCGGCGATCCGATCGACGCCATCGGCAAGTTCAAGAAGGGCGATACCGTGACCTGCACTGTCGTTCAGGTTCAGGACAACGGCATCGAGGTGAAGCTGGCCGACAGTGAGATCACCACCTTCGTCAAGCGCTCCGACCTCTCGCGCGAGCGTTCCGAGCAGCGTCCTGAGCGCTTCAACGTCGGTGACAAGGTCGACGCAGCAATCACCACGATCGACAAGGCTGCCCGCCGCGTCGGCGTATCCATCAAGGCGCTTGAGATCGCCGAGGAGAAGAGCGCCGTCGCTCAATACGGGTCTTCCGATTCGGGTGCTTCGCTGGGCGACATCTTCAAGGCCGCGATCAAAAAGCGCGAAGACAGCGAAGAGAGCGACGAGGGCTGACGTCCCATGGGCTAGGCGGCGGCTCTGCCACCGCCTGCACCGGCCCCGTACTCAAAAGAAAACTTTAAGGCCGCGCGACAACCTGTTGTCGCGCGGCCTTGTTTTTGCGCCCGGCCTCAGATGGCCGCATTTCCGACGCCTGCATCCGTTGAAAGCGGCCTGAAGCTTGCTTAGGCTTACTGGTAAGTCATGAATAATTAACGTTTTCCGGCCCCTGCGCCGTAAGACAGGAGATGGCGACCGCCATGATGCACGAAACTGAAACTGTCCTTGATCGCCGCAGATTGCGCCGGCATGTCTCATTCTGGCGCATCAGCGCGATCATCGCCGCGCTTCTCGCTGTGGGCGGCCTCATCATGTCGAGCGAAGCACTGCAGTCGATCACGCAGAAGGACTACATCGCCCGCGTCTCGATCACCGGCACCATAAGCGAGGATCGCAAGCAGCTTGAGCTGATCGACAAGATCGCAAAGGACGATCAGGCCGTCGCTCTGATCGTGTTCGTCAACAGTCCGGGCGGCACGTCGACCGGCGGCGAAGCGCTGTACACCGCACTACGCAAAGTTGCTGAGAAAAAGCCCGTGGTGGCTCAGTTCGGCACGGTTGCGGCATCCGCTGGCTACATCACCGGCCTTGGCGCGGATTACATCGTCTCGCGCGGCAATTGCATCACTGGCTCCATAGGCGTCATCGCACAGTGGCCGGAATTTTCCGGCATCCTCGACAAGGTCGGCGTCAAGGTGAACGAGATCCGTTCCGGCGAGCTGAAGGCCTGGCCTTCCCCGTTCGCACCGCTGGACGAAAAGGGCACTGCGGCTACCGAGGCCATGGTTAAGGATAGCTTCAAGTGGTTCCTGGACCTGGTCAAAGAACGCCGCGGGATCGACCCGGCCGCCGTTTCGGGCCTGGAGATGGGCCGCGTCTTCACCGGCCGTCAGGCTCTGGAGCGCAAGCTGGTCGACGCCATCGGCGGCGAGGACGAAGTGCGCGCCTGGCTGAAGGAAAAGCATGAAATATCCAGGGACTTGAAGATTGTAGAAAAGAAACCTGAGACGGATTCGAGGCTGTCGCTGCTCGGCGCTTCCAGTGGATCTGTCCGCGATCTGGCCGCACAGATCGTTTCCGGCGCCACGGACGCCCTGTCTGGTGGCGAGGCGAGTCGGCTGTTGCGTCTTGACGGCCTCGTTTCGGTTTGGCACCCTTCAGAAAATTGAGAAATAACAAACACTTTTTTGGGGAGAGGCCGCCGTGATCAAGTCCGAGTTGATCCAGAAAATCGCTGCTGCGAATCCGCATCTCTACCACCGTGACGTCGAACGCATCGTCAACGTGATTTTTGACGAGATCGTCGACGCACTGGCACGCGGCGATCGCGTCGAGCTTCGCGGCTTTGGAGCTTTCACGGTGAAACATCGCCCAGCTCGCGAAGGCCGCAACCCCAGAACCGGCGAGCCGGTGCCGGTCGAGGAAAAGTTCGTCCCTTTCTTCAAGACCGGTAAGGACTTGCGCGATAGGTTGAACGGCAACGGCGACGTTGGATGATGCGCCATCCGGCGCGCGACCAGATTGCCTGCTCGTGGTGACTGAAGCGGGGTTGGCGGCAAGACTGGAAAACCGTTTTCACGTCGAGCCCGAGTGCGTAGCAGCCTTATGTGAGCTAGAATGAAAACTTAAGTGTCGAGGGATCAATCTGCCAGGAGGATGTCGGCCTGATTGAAACCGGCGGAAGCGACACCCGCCAGTCCAGCGCCTGCGAAACCGGCACCGTCGAATACGAAGCGAATGACAAGGCGAACTTCCGTGCTCAAGCGTATCACTCTGCTCCTGATCTCATTCCCCGTGGCACTGCTGCTCATCACGCTCGCAATCGCCAATCGCCATACCGTGCGCATGGTTCTCGACCCGTTTCGTCCCGAGGCTCCAGTAATCTCGATTGATCTACCGTTTTTCTATTACCTGTTCGGCGCCCTGCTGATCGGTGTCGTAGCTGGCGGCTCCGCCGTCTGGCTGAGCCAGAGCCACTGGCGCCAGACGGCGCGCAACCGCACGCAGGAGGCGCGCCGCTGGCATGCAGAAGCAGATCGCCTGACCCGCGAGCGCGATGCCGACCTGAACCGCGCCAAACAACTCGCCATCGCAGGCCGCTGACGGCAGAGCCGGCCACTGTACAAACATATGCCGGAACGCGTTGCTCTGGCGGCAGTCGTCCCCGCCAGACACATGCACTCAACCTGATGCAAATGAGCGAACAAACCTGCATCCGTGCGTCATGGCCAGAGCGATCCGCGCGAAGGCCAGCCAATGCCGTTTGAGGACGCGTTCACCTCCTTCATTTCGGCGCTCGACGGCATCGCTGTCGGCGTCTTTGCGGTCACCGGAGCGCTCGTCGCCAGCCGCAAGGAGATGGATATTTTCGGCTTCGCACTGCTCGGCACCGTCACGGGCGTGGGCGGCGGCACGGTACGTGATCTCCTGCTCGGACATCTGCCTGTCTTCTGGGTGAAGAATCCAGCCTATGCAGCAATTGCGCTGATGGTATCCGCCATTGTCTTTTTCACCGCGCACATCCCGGAATCGCGCTACCGCCTCCTGCTGTGGCTCGACGCCGTGGGTCTCTCACTCGTTTGCGTCATTGGCGCGGATCGCGGCTTGTCTGCCGATGTCGGCGCATTCATCGCCATCGTGATGGGCGTGATTACGGCCGTTTTCGGCGGCATCATCCGTGACGTTCTGGGCGGTGAAAGCCCGGTCATCCTACGCCGCGAAATCTACGTTATCCCGGCCATGCTCGGCGCCATCACCTTCGTCACCGTGACAAGCCTCGGCGCGACTTACCCCGTTGCCGCCATGTTGGGGTTCGCGCTGTGCTTCACAGTTCGCGGTCTTGCCCTCTATTACGAATGGTCACTTCCGCCCTATAAATCGAGACCGGGCCGCCGCACCAACGAGGCCGCGCGTGAGCCAAATCCGCCCGGTGATGGAAGCGAGACCACGCCATGACCGACACCAAGATCTGCGGCATCAAAACCAGCGAGGCCCTCGAAGCGGCGATTTCGGGCGGTGCACGCTGGATCGGCCTTGTGCTGCACGAAAAGAGTCCGCGTAACCTGCCGCTGAAAACGGCCGCCGCATTGGCTGACCAGGCCCGCGGCCGCGCCGCCATCGTGGTCTTGCTGGCCGATCCGGGCGATGACCGTCTCGCCGATGTCGTGCGTGCGGTGGGCCCGCATTTCATCCAGCTCCACGGCCACGAGACCCCTGAGCGCGTCGCCGCCATCCGCAGCACCTTCGGCACACGCATCATCAAGGCGGTCGGCGCGCGCAGCGAGGCCGACGTCAGGGACGCCCTCACCTACTACAAGCCGGGCATCATCGCGGACCTGCTGCTGTTCGACGCCAAGCCGCCGCCCGGAGCGGAGCGGGCGGGTGGCCATGGCATTCCATTCGACTGGCAGATCCTTTCCGCCGTCCCGGTCGGCATGCCCTATCTGCTGGCTGGCGGGCTCACTCCCGACAACATCCGCGAGGCCATCCGCATGACCGGCGCTCCCGCGGTCGATGTTTCCTCGGGCGTAGAGACTGCGCCCGGCGAAAAATCACCGGAGCTGATCCGTGACTTTCTTCAGGCGGTAAAGACCGCTATGGAGACGCTGTGAAATCCGTCGGCGTCCGGAGACGGCGCAGCACCACATCGTAACCGGACCGGTCGACCAGACAGACAATTCGAGGACCGAGCATGGCTACCCTTTCCAATCAATCCGCCGACGCCAAGCTCAACAGCTTTCGCGCCGGCCCTGACGAGCGCGGCCACTTCGGCATCTTCGGCGGCCGCTTCGTCGCCGAGACGTTGATGCCGCTGATCCTGGACCTGGAGCAGGCCTACAAGGATGCCAAAGCCGACCCCGCCTTCCATGCAGAGCTTGAGAATCTCAACACGTTCTATGCAGGCCGACCGAGTCCTCTCTACTTTGCCGAACGCCTGACAGAGCACTTCCGCTCCGAAAGCAAGACCGGCGGTGGCGCCAAGATCTACTTCAAGCGCGACGAACTCAATCACACGGGATCGCACAAGATCAACAACTGCCTGGGCCAGATCCTGCTCGCCCGTCGCATGGGTAAGACGCGCATCATCGCCGAGACAGGCGCCGGCCAGCACGGCGTCGCGGTTGCCACCGTGTGCGCCCGCTTTGGCCTGCCATGCGAGATCTATATGGGCGCCACCGACGTCAAGCGACAGTCGCCCAATGTCGCGCGAATGTACATGCTGAACGCCAAGGTCAATCCCGTCACATCTGGCGCCGGCACCCTTAAGGACGCCATGAACGAGGCGCTGCGTGACTGGGTGACCAACGTCGAGAACACCTATTACATCATCGGCACCGCCGCAGGCCCCCATCCCTATCCCGAGTTGGTTCGCGACTTTCAGTCGATCATAGGTAAGGAGGTGCGCGAGCAGATGATGGCAGCCGAAGGCCGCCTGCCCGACACGCTCGTCGCCTGCATCGGCGGCGGCTCCAACGCCATCGGCCTGTTCCACCCCTTCCTTGATGACAAGGGCATCAAGATCTTCGGCGTGGAGGCCGGCGGCCACGGTCTCGACATTCCTAACGGACACGCCGCCTCGATGAACGGCGGCTCGCCCGGCGTCCTCCACGGCAACCGTACCTACCTGCTGCAGGACGACGATGGCCAGATCCTCGAAGGCCATTCGATTTCCGCCGGCCTTGATTATCCTGGTGTCGGCCCCGAGCATTCCTGGCTGAAGGATACCGGCCGCGTGAAATACGTCGCAGTGACCGACAAAGAGGCGCTTGACGCCTTCCAGCTGTGCGCACGCCAGGAGGGCATCATTCCCGCGCTCGAACCGTCTCACGCGCTTGCCCACGTCATGAAGCTCGCGCCGACGCTGCCACGCGATGACCTGCTCGTCATGAACATGTGCGGCCGCGGCGACAAAGACGTTTTCGCCGTCGCCGGCTATCTGGGCATCGACATTTGACAGACGCAATTAAAGACGCGAACCGAACGCGCACCGCCGCACCGCACGCCCGCTGAACAACGAACCCGTCAAGGCGCACATGACCGAAACACGCATCGATCGCCGCTTCGCAAAACTCAGGTCGGAAGGCCGTGCCGGCCTCGTCACCTTTATTTCCGCAGGCGACCCCAACCTTGCCACGTCCCAGCGCATTCTTGCCGGCTTGCCCGGGGCGGGCGCCGACGTCATCGAGTTGGGCATGCCATTCTCCGATCCGATGGCCGACGGCCCGGCGATTCAGGCGTCGTCCCTGCGCGCCCTGAAAGCCGGCCAGCGAATGACCAAGACGCTCGCCATGGTCGCCGACTTCCGCAAGTCCGATAACGACACGCCGATCGTGCTGATGGGCTATTACAATCCGATCTATGTCTACGGCAACGAGCGCTTCCTCGCCGACGCGGTGAAAGCCGGCGTCGATGGCCTGATCGTCGTTGACGTGCCCCCCGAGGCTGACGAGGAACTGTGCCTGCCCGCGCTCGCGGCGGGACTGAATTTTATCCGCCTGGCGACCCCGACCACCGATGCCAAGCGCCTGCCCAAGGTGCTCGCCAATACCTCGGGCTTCGTCTATTACGTTTCGATCACCGGTATCACGGGCTCGGCCGCGCCCGATGTCTCCAAGGTCCACGCCGAAGTCAAGCGCATCAAGGCAGCAACCACGCTGCCAGTCGCGGTGGGTTTCGGCGTCAAGACCAGTGAGCAGGCCGAGGCGATCGCCAAGGGCGCCGACGCCGTGGTCGTTGGCTCGGCCCTCGTAACCGCAATCGAAAAATCCCTGGACGAACAGGTTAATGCCACTGGCACGACCGTCTCGGCCGTCCTAGATCTAGTGAAAGGTCTTGCCGACGCCCTGAGGGCGCGATAGAGCGGCTCTTTGCAGGCTCAAGATCGTCGGAAAGCCGGTCTGGTGCCGTGTTCACGAAATTGGTCGCATTCCGCTGCGGACGACGAATAAATTTCTCGATCTCAGTGGCACGAGCCAACCCTATGATTCCAGTGTGGTTTGGATCGAGAAGTCCGCCTCACCTCCACACCGAGAAGACTGCAGTGGACGACTCGATCACCCACTGGGGTGCGAATAACGGCCACGGGCCCGTTGCACCGGGCCAAGCTCTGTGCGACGCAAAATGAGACCTGCAGGCGCCTAGCGCGGGATTCGCCGCGGAGCGTCCTGACGAGCGCACATGAGCGGATTGGCTGCGAAGGAGCCTAGACGCGTGAACTGGATCAACAATGTCGTCCGGCCCAAGATCCGGAGTTTCCTGACGACCAAACGTGACGTTCCGGACGACCTGTGGAGAAAATGCCCAGAGACGGGCCAGATGGTCTTCACCAAGGACCTCGTGGCCAACCAGTACGTCTATCCAGGCTCCGACTACCACGAGCGCATGACCGCGCCGCAACGCCTCCAGCACCTGTTCGGCGGCGAAAACTATGCCGTCATCCCCAATCCATCCGTCAGCCTTGATCCGCTGAAGTTCCGGGATGCCAAGCGCTACACCGACCGCCTCAAGGAAGCCAAGACGAAGACATCGCTCGAAGATGCCGTGGTGATCGCCGAAGGAGACCTGGAGGGCACCAACGTCGTTGCTGCCGTGCAGGACTTTCACTTCATGGCCGGCTCGCTCGGAATGGCGGCCGGCGAGGCGGTCATCGCCGGCATGGAGCATGCGATCTCAAAGATGTCGCCCTTTATCCTGTTTGCGGCCTCAGGCGGCGCGCGCATGCAGGAGGGCATCATGTCGCTGATGCAGATGCCGCGCACGACCATCGCAGTACAGCGCCTGCGCGACGCGCGGCTCCCCTATATCGTCGTGCTCACCGACCCGACCACCGGTGGCGTCACCGCTTCCTACGCGATGCTCGGCGACGTCCATATCGCAGAGCCCGGCGCGCTCATCTGCTTCGCCGGTCCCCGCGTCATCCAGCAGACCATTCGCGAGCAACTGCCTGAAGGCTTCCAGCGTGCCGAATATCTACGCGATCACGGCATGGTTGACATGGTGGTCCACCGCCACAAGTTGCGCCAGACCCTAGCCCGACTGGTTCGCGTCCTGATGGCGCCGGCCCTCGCTGGAACGAACGTCAAGGCAAGCCGAAAACCGTCGCGCGGCCTGAACGGCGGAAAGCCTTACGTCAATGCCAGCACAACCGATGTCGCCGATCGCCCCCCATCCGGCCCGACCTCGGCGAATGCGCCGGCCATTATCGAAGCAGAGCCGGTTTCGGACGAAGAACGTTTCGAACCGGGGCGTCGCACACGCGAAACCGAGCCAAAATCCGCCCCCGAGGCCAAGCCGTCTGAACTCAAAACTGCGCCAAAAAGCTGAAACAAGGTTGTCGTATCCGCAAAACCGCTGTAGGCCAGGGCGAACTGGTCCACAGTGGGCCTTGCCAGACATCATCGAACCAACTGCCGGCATGCACTAGTGACTGCCGCGCGTCAAAACTGATCCGAGCGGCCCCACGAGCGGCGAGCATCACGAGGCGGACATGCCGACGAGCGACAAGCTCCTCGCCGACCTTAAATTGCTTCATCCGAAGCTGATCGACCTATCTCTCGGTCGTGTCGAGCGCCTGCTGGCCAAGCTCGGCGATCCGCACCTTGCTTTGCCTCCCATCGTCCACATCGCCGGCACCAACGGCAAGGGATCGGTCTCGGCTTATCTGAAGGCGATTCTGGAGGCGTCGGGCCACGCTGTGCATGTCTACACGTCGCCGCATCTGGTGCGTTTCCACGAGCGCATTGTGATCGGCCGGAAAGGCAGCACAGCCGAGCCGATCGGCGAGACGCAACTTGTCGACGTGCTGAGCCGCACCCAGAATATCAATCAAGGCGACGACATTACGCAGTTCGAGATCACCACTGCGGCCGCCTTCCTCGCTTTCGCGGAAAATCCAGCCGATATCCTGCTGCTCGAGGTTGGGCTCGGCGGACGCCTCGACGCCACCAACGTGGTGCCCGCACCGCACCTCGGCGTCATCACGCCGATCTCGCTCGACCACGCCGACAAGCTGGGCGATCGTCTTTCGCTCATCGCCGCCGAGAAGGCCGGCATCCTTAAGCACCGCATGAAGACCGTCATTTCCCGTCAGGACGACGAGGCCATGGTGGTGATCGCCAGAACCGCCGAGAAGGTCGGCGCCGAGCTGGTCGTCTGGGGGCAGGATTTCGACGCCTACGAGCAGGCCGGCCGCCTTGTCGTGCAGCGCCACGACCAGCTCCTCGACCTGCCGCTGCCATCACTCATCGGACCGCACCAGATCACGAACGCCGGTACTGCTGTCGTTGCGGCTCTGGAGCTTGACGGCTTCAAAATCGGCGAGAAGGCGATTGAGCGCGGATTACAGACAGCGCGCTGGCCGGCCCGGATGCAGCGTCTGACGAGCGGCCCGCTCACGGACCTCTTGAAGCCCGGTTCCGAGCTTTGGCTTGACGGCGGTCACAATCCGGCCGCCGGCGCCGCACTTGCCCAGACGATGGCGGACCTGGAAGAGCGCGCCCCGCGTCCTCTGCACCTCATTGTCGGCATGCTCGGCCTCAAAGACGCTGAGGGCTTCCTGAGTCATTTCCGCGGCCTCGCCCGCCACGTTGTGACGGTCCCGATCCCTGGTTCGCACGAACAGCCATTTACGCCCGAGACCCTGGCCCAGGCTGCCCGAAACGCCGGAATTTCGGCAGAACCGGCCACCGGTGTCGATGAGGCCTTGCTGCGCCACGACGCCCACTTCCCAGGGCCCAAACGCATTCTGATCTGCGGCTCGCTGTATCTCGCCGGACATGTTCTGGCATTGCAGGACGGCGTTGCCGCACAGCCGAACTGACGATCCTCACAAGTCCGCTGGCTCACCAAGGTAGGGTGCCGTTCACCCAAAGCGTCGCGAACTCTGCTATCACGGCGGCGCAGGCGCGATCCGCAAACCGCGATGGCCCGCAGAAAGCACCAAGCTAAAGCATGTTTAGCTGAAGTGTGTAGCGGTTCAGCGTGAAAAACATGCTCGAAACAAGGTGCTGGATCGCATTCATGTTTCCGTTAAACATGAATGCGATCCAGTCCCGGCCCGTTCCGGGGCCCAAAACCAGGCTCTCAAACGATGTCCCAAGCCACCACCCAGAGTGCCGATAGGGCCGTCGCAGCGATGGCGACCGCCCGTCCCGAATGGGCCGCCGCACATCGCATCGTGGTCAAGATCGGCTCCGCGCTGCTTGTCGACCGAGCCACCGGTATCTTGAAAACCGATTGGCTGGCCTCACTCATGGACGACGTCGCCCATCTCGCCAAATCGGGCAAGGAAATCGTCCTCGTTTCATCCGGAGCCATCGCGCTTGGCCGCCACACGTTGAAGCTGCCGAAGGGATCCCTCGATCTCGAGGAGAGCCAGGCCGCTGCCGCCGTCGGGCAGATCAGCCTCGCCCATGCCTATCAAGATTTCGCGCGCCGTCATGGTTTCATCGCCGCGCAGATCCTGGTTACGCTGGGAGACACGGAGGAGCGCCGTCGCTATCTCAATGCGCGCCACACCATCGACAGGCTGCTCGCTCTCAAAGCTATCCCGGTCGTCAACGAGAACGACACTGTGGCCACGACCGAAATTCGCTATGGCGATAACGATCGCCTTTCTGCGCGTGTCGCCTCGATGGTTTCCGCCGACTGCCTTGTTCTGCTGTCCGATATCGACGGCCTCTATACGGCACCACCCGGCAGTTCCGCCGAATCTCGCCGGCTCGATATTGTCACCGAGATCACCCCGGAGATCGAGGCAATGGCAGGAGACGCGGGAACAGAGCTGTCGAAAGGCGGCATGAAGACCAAGATCGAGGCGGCAAAGATCGCGCGGGCGGCGGGCTGCGACATGGTGATCGCATCCGGCAAGGTGATGCACCCGTTGCAGGCCATCTCCGAAGGCTGCGCCGCCACCTGGTTCATTGCACCTTCTGATCCCGTGACCGCAAAGCAGCGCTGGATTTCAGGCCAGCTCGAGCCCAAGGGCGTCGTCGTCGTCGATCACGGAGCGGAAAAGGCGATACTCGCGGGCAAGAGCTTGCTTCCTGCCGGCGTCAAGTCGGTAATGGGTACTTTCGATCGCGGCGACGTCGTCATAATCCGCAACGAGACCGGCCACGAGGTCGGCCGCGGCCTCGTCGCCTATGCGAAGACGGATGCCGAGCGTATTATTGGCAAACGTTCCGCTGTGATCACGGAAATCCTTGGCTTCGAGGGCCGAGCAGAACTTATTCATCGCGACGACATGGCGTTGAACCGCGCATTGACGCAAAAGCCATAGCATTGCCTGGAACAGGAACCGAACTAGCACCAGAAACGAAAAAGTCACGAGACCAACGAAATGACCGCCGCCGTCCAGAAGAAGCTCCATGAAAACGACATTGCCGGCCTGATGCGCGAAATGGGTCGCGCTGCCCGCACCGCAGCCGCTGAGCTGGCGTTGGCGCCGCGCGAGACGAAGGACGAGGCGTTGAACGTCGCCGCAACGGAATTGCGCAAACACACGGCCGAGATCCTGGAAGCGAATGCACGCGACATCGCCGCCGCGGAAGACACCGGCAAGCCCACCTCTTATATCGACCGCTTGATGCTCGATCCCTCACGCGTCGAAGGCATTGCCAAAGGGCTTGAGGCGATCGCCGCCCTCGAGGATCCTGTCGGCGCCGTGCTGGCCGCGTGGACACGGCCGAATGGATTGCGCATCGAGCGTGTCCGCGTTCCCTTGGGTGTCATCGGCATCATCTATGAAAGCCGTCCCAACGTGACGGCCGATGCAGGCGCGCTCTGCCTGAAGGCCGGCAATGCGGCGATACTGCGCGGCGGCTCCGATAGCCACGAGACGTCCGCAGCGATTCTCACTTGCCTGCGCCATGGTCTCAAGGCCGCCGGCCTGCCGCTCGACGCCATCCAGCTCGTGCCCACCATCGACCGCGAAGCCGTCGGCCATATGCTTGCCGGCCTCGACGGCAACATCGACGTCATCGTTCCGCGCGGCGGAAAGAGCCTCGTCGAAAGGGTGCAGAAAGAGGCTCGCGTTCCGGTGTTCGCTCATCTTGAAGGCATCTGTCATACCTATGTCGATCGCGGAGCCGACATCGACATGGCTCGCGACATCGTCGTCAATGCCAAGATGCGCCGCACCGGTGTATGTGGCGCGACCGAATGCCTGCTCATCGACAAGAATGCTGATGACGACTACGTCACCCCCCTCGTCACGGCCCTGATCGACGCCGGCTGCGAGGTGCGCGGCGACGCGACAGTCCAGAAGGCTGATCCCCGCGTGAAGCCGGCCACGGACCAGGACTGGGGCCGCGAATATCTCGATGCGATCATTGCGGTCCGGATGGTCGATGGCGTCGACGGGGCAATCGCCCACATCGCCCGCTTCGGCTCGCAGCATACAGATGCCATCGTCACTGAATGTCAGGGCACCGCCGAGCGCTTCCTGAAGCGCGTCGATTCCGCCATCGTCCTGCACAATGCCTCGACCCAGTTCGCCGACGGTGGCGAATTTGGCATGGGCGCTGAAATCGGCATTGCGACGGGCAAGATGCATGCCCGCGGCCCGGTAGGCGTCGAGCAGCTGACGAGCTTCAAATACGTCGTACGAGGCACAGGCCAGACCCGGCCCAGATGACTTTGGGCATGACGGCCTGACGATGAGCCGATTGTCTTAAACCATCCAGAAGCGATACTCTTCCCGGCGGCATGGAATTCGGCCAGCTTGTGCCGGTGCCCGCCGGCAGGCGCTTCAGCGCCTGTCGGCATTGCCGCCTTACGACAAAGTACGGGACAACAAAAAACAGATACGACGATCCAAGGAGCTGATCGCATGAATCGTCCCCTAGCATTTATTACACTTGCCACCATGGCCGTCGCGGCCCCGGCGGTAGCCCAGGAGGCCGGAACTGTTGCAGGCCGCCCCGCTCTCTCGACAAACTCGACTGGGGATCTGATTGCCCAGCGCGAGAAATGGGGCACTGCCCCCAATACCGCCAAGGCTGCCAAGGGCGAGCCGCCGCCGCCCGCCAAGGCAAATAAGGCAGCAGCAGCCCCGTCATCATACGCGGTGCTGCCCGTCGGCGACCTCGGCAAACTCCTTGCCGAGCGTGAGAAGTGGGGCAAGGGGCCGGCCGGATACGAGAAGAAGAAGGTTGTCGCACCGCCCGCCGCCGGCACGCGTTCATCGAAGGGGAAGGCCAAGAAGGTCAAGGCGAAGAGGAAGAAGAAGCAGACGGATTGACACGGCCGCCATCCTGGACGGTGCTGCGCCAACATTCGCGCTGTATCGCAAGCACGAGCACCACCAACAGCACGCAAGCGCGCTGCGGACCTTCTGCTTACCGTATCAGATGGACGCAGCGCCTGCGGAGCTGTTGCATGCATCCCCGGATCAGCTTGCTACATTTGCTTATCGCCAATGCTGCGCCCCATGCCCTTGCCAGGCACCATTGTATCGAGCACAGCCTTGAACGTCCGCAGGCACCGGATCGATAGCGCTGCGCTGCCAATTCGCGTAAAAACGCTGGCGTGCCTACCCCCGCAGCACCGACAGTCCCGCGAGATCCGCGTGCGTCCACCCCATCGCAATACGTCCGATTTCATGATCAAGGCGCCGCCGGCCGCAGCCGGGCAGCGCATCGGTCTTATGGGCGGCTCGTTCAATCCGCCACACGACGGGCACCTTGCGGTGGCACGAACGGCGCTGAAGCGTCTCCGGCTGAATCGGATCTGGTGGCTGGTCTCGCCTGGAAACCCGCTCAAAGCCAATGACGGCCTGCCTGCTCTGTCCGAACGCATCGCAGCATGCCGTACGCTGGCGAGGAACGATGCGCGAATTCACGTCACCGGCCTGGAGGCGGAACTGGGCAGTGTCTATACCGCACACACCCTGGCGTTCCTCGTTCGGCGTTTTCCCGACGTGCATTTCGTCTGGGTCATGGGGGCGGACAACCTTGCCAGTTTTCATGACTGGAAGCGGTGGCGCGACATTGCCTCGGCAGTGCCGATTGCCGTCATCGACCGGCCTGGCTGGCATCTGGCGGCGATGAATGCACCAGTCGCAAGGGCATTAGCGCGCAACCGCATACCGGAAAACCGCGCAGCCGCCCTGCCCTTCGCCACGCCGCCGGCCTGGACTTTCCTGCCGACACGCCTCTCGCCGCAGTCCTCAACTGCGCTGCGCCTCGCCAAAGCAGCCCAATCAGGAATTTAGAGTTTGATTAGCCGGGATGGAGGCCGGTCGTGCTGCCGTCGAAGCCGGTGATTGAGGTTCTCAAACAAAGAGATAGGGCAGGCCGCAACGGCCAGACGTGCTTTAATCAAGGTAATGCCTAACTAAAGAGCTGCGGCGACCTGCCCGCAACACTGTTTACATTCAGCCACAGGTCCCACGTAAACTTGTTGCCTGTCGATTGGAATGGCGCGTATCTTTGCCGCGCCGGCAACGATCGCGCATCGTGTGCTGGCCGGAACGAGATGACCCTCCGTTTGCCAGCCGACTGCGAGCTGTGCCGCGGCGAGACTTCTCATCCGGACAAATGCACACCGCCGGGAGCGCTTCATGGCTCCATGCGATCAGGAGACGAAAGGACGTCCGCCACACGATGCCAACCGCTCTCGAGGGGAATGCCCGCAGCAACCCTCCGACCGAGGTAATCTCTGACAGGAACGCCTCGAAAGCTCTTCTCGACAAGGTCTGCCACTGGCTCGACGAAGCCAAGGCGGAGCAGATCGTAACGATCGATCTGGAGGGCAAAACGACGATCGGCGACTACATGGTGGTTGCCACTGGCCGCACCGATCGTCACGTCGGCGCCATCGCCGACCAGCTCCATCGCAAGCTCAAGGAAGCCGGCTTCGGACGCACACGCGTTGAAGGAACGGAGACGTGCGACTGGGTGCTGATTGATACCGGCGATCTCATCGTTCACGTGTTCCGTCCCGAGGTTCGTGATTTCTACAACCTCGAAAAGATGTGGAGTGTCGATCGTCCACCCGAGACGACGGCGCATTAGAGCATGTTGAACTGAAGTGTGCAGCGGTTCAGCGTGAAAAACATGCCCGAAACAAGGTGTTGGGATCGCGTTCAGGTTTCCGTCAAACATGAACGCGATCTAGAGCCTGATCGGCTGAGATGGAAGCGCAACTGCTTCCATCGAGGGTGTGATTGAGGGTCTCAAACAAAGAGATAGAGCAGGCCAAAACGGCCAGACGTGATTCAATCAAAACCTGACCTGCTCTAGGCGCGAGGGAATATTGATGCGCTTGGGCATCGTGGCGATTGGCCGGCTGAAGGACGGTGGCGAGATCGAGCTGACGGCGCGATATCGAAAGCGCATCGATCAGGCTGGCCGGGCCGCTGCGCTCGGCCCACTGCTCATCACAGAGCTACTTGAGGCGCGCCATCCAGACGCCGCGCAGCGCAAGTCCGACGAGGCGACCCGGCTGATGTCCGCCACAGCGCGCGCCGACCGCCGTATCGTGCTCGACGAAGGCGGCACCCAACTGACAAGCAACGACTTCGCCGATCTCCTGTGCAAGTCGCGCGATGACGGCGCCCGCGAAATGGCATTCCTGATCGGCGGGCCCGACGGCCACGGCACGAGTGTCCGCGACAGCGCAGACCTCGTCTTGTCGCTGAGCCGAATGACCCTGCCGCATGGACTGGCCCGCGCCCTTCTCGCCGAGCAGATCTATCGCGCGCTGACAATCATCTCAGGCCACCCCTATCATCGAGTCTGACGGGACTGCAGCCGCGTCACATGCGTGCAATCATCCGATCGAGAAGCCGCACCGGAAGTAAGCGCTTGAGACCTGCGGCCAGATAAGTCGGCGTCGTCACGTAGTATCGCAGTTTCGGCCGCCGCGACTCCAGCGCGTGCACCAGCTTTGCAACGACCGCTTCGGGCTCCAGCTTGAACGTCTGCTTGCCGCCGGCTTCCATTGATTTGAGTCGCGCCAGGTACGTCTCTCGGTGCACTGATTTCTCGATGTCGATTGTCGCGCGGAAATTCTTCAATGCCGTCTCCACGAACTTAGTGCGAATCGGCCCCGGCTCGATCAACACAATATTGATACCGCTGCCCGCGAGTTCCAACCGCATCGCGTCGCTGAGGCCTTCCAACGCGTACTTCGAGGCGCAATAAGCACCGCGGTATGGCCCGGCGACGAATCCCAGGACCGACGAGCACTGCACGATGCGGCCCGACCTGTTGGCGCGCATCGACGGGATGATCCGCCGCGTCAGGTCGTGTGTACCAATAAGGTTCACATCCAGCTGGCGGCGCAGCACTTCCGGTGTCAAATCCTCGACCGCACCCACTTGGCCATAGGCACCGTTGTTGAAGAGCGCGTCGACACGCCCCCCGGTACGCTCCAGCGCTGCCTCCGCGCACGCAGCAATCGAATGTGAATCCGAAAGTTCCAGCGCCAGCGCCTCGACACCCGCGTCACGCTCAAGGCGCTCGAGATCCGCCTTCTGCCGCGCCGTCGCCAGCACACGCCAGCCTCGCGCCTTCATGCGCACAGCTGCGGCCCAGCCGATGCCCGATGAAGCCCCGGTGATCAGAATTGATCTCATTTCAGACATATCCCGCTTCACACATATTTCATCCGATTCGCACCCGCAAAACGGAATGCATTGCCCGCCGGCTCAACCCAAAGCATGAAGACATTTGGCCTCCGTTGCGACCATCGACCAATTTCATACTCGCCCGCTTCACGCTGCAATACACCGACTCATAGCCCTGGGCGACCAGGCGCAGGCCGGGCGCAGGTACGGCAACGCGCTGATCCACGCCACATATGCGGGCCCAAGTAACGCGGCGGATACGATGTTTAAGGAATTGACCTCCAAGACCCTCAGCGCTTTCTTCGCGCGCTCTCCGATCCCCTTGACCCTGGCGTCGCCAGTCTTCGACGACTGCCCTGTCATCCTATGCAACGATCCGTTCCTGAATCTCACCGGATATACCCGCGACGAGGTCATCGGCCGCAACTGCCGCTTCCTGCAAGGACGCAACACCGATCCGCGGGCACGCGCAGAGCTGCGAAGCGCGATCCACGATCGACGCGAGGCGCTTGTACCCATCTGCAATTACCGCAAGGACGGCACCGAGTTCGAGAATTACGTTTTCGTTCTGCCGATCTTCGATTCCAATCAGAACCTGCTCTACATGCTCGGCTCGCAGTGCGATATCACGTCATCGCGGCACATGCTGACGCCCCTGGAGCATGCCCAGCTTCTTGATGAGGGCATCGAGTTGACCAGCCCGGAGCTTGCCGCCCACGAGCACCTTCGCATCATGAAGCGCGCCGAGTTGTCCGATGCGGTGCGCACAGTCCTGACAGGCGAAATTTTCGACTAGAGCCTGATTGGCTGAGATGGAAGCAGCCATGCTTGCATCTCAGCCGGTCGGGCCTGAATATCTAGCGTGCGCAGGTCGCGTGCACCGGTCAGCCGCTGAACGGGCGGTATGCCGTCCCCCGGTGGCCGTAATCGCAAACCTCGGGATGAAGGATCTCGGCAAGGATCTCTGTCGATTCGACAATGCGTGGCCCCGGCCGGTTGAAGTAGGCGTTTCCGTCCGCAACCCACACCGAACCCTCGCGCACTGCGCGCAGATGGCGCCAGATCTCGTTGTCCCTGACCGCACCCATTTCCCGTTCGGTCATCGCGAGATCGAAACCGCACGGCCCCACCAGGATCACGTCAGGATCGGCATCCGCGACAGCCTCCCAGTTGATCCACGGCGAATTTAAACCTGTCTCGCCGAACAGACTAACGCCACCAGCCATCGAGATGATTTCGGGCATCCAGTGTCCGCCCGACATCGGCGGGTCGATCCACTCGATAAACGCGAGACGGGGCCGCGCTCGTTCCTTGACGGCATTGGCAATTGCAGTCAGACGCGTGCGCATCTGCTGCACCACGCGAATGCCATCCTCCGGTCTGCCGATGGCCTCCGCGACCCGCACGATATCGGCAAGTAGATCATCGAGCGTATGAGGCCTGAGCGACACCACATTCGTGTCGCGCCCGGTCCAGTCGCACACCGCGCGGCTCACATCCGCCAGCGACACCGCACAAACTTCACATTGGTCCTGCGTCAGGATCACGTCGGGCGCGAGCGCCTCAAGGCGCGCCGCATCGACCTCGTAGACTGCGAGACCATCCTTGACGAGCTCTTTCACGCGCTCATCGATCTCGCGGCTCGAACCCTCGACCTTGAACTTTGCCTTCGTCAACGCCGGCAACGTATGAACGTTTTGCGGCCAATCACATTCATGCGACCGGCCAACCTGCAATTCACCTGCACCAAGTGCATGCACGATTTCCGTCGCGCTGGCGATCAGTGAAACAATGCGAGGATCGGCAGCGACCTGCCCGCCTTTCGTGGATTGAAGAGCCATGATCGTCTCACCCCTCGCTCTTGCGGCGGCTCATGAACGCCAGGCGCTCGAACAGATGCACGTCCTGCTCGTTCTTGATGAGCGCACCGGCGAGCGGCGGGATCAGCTTTCGTGGATCGCTCTCGCGAAGCGTCTCCGCATCGATATCCTCGTTCAGCAGCAGCTTGATCCAGTCGAGCAGCTCCGACGTCGACGGCTTCTTCTTCATGCCCGGTACATCGCGCAGGTCGTAGAAGACACGCAACGCCTCGTTCACCAGGCGCCCCTTGAGGCCGGGAAAGTGAACGTCCACGATCTCGCGCATCGTCTCGGCGTCCGGGAACTTGATGTAGTGAAAAAAGCAGCGTCGCAGGAATGCGTCGGGCAGTTCCTTTTCGTTGTTGGAGGTGATGATGACAATCGGACGCTGCGCCGCCTTCACGGTCTCACTGGTCTCGTAAACGAAGAACTCCATGCGATCGAGTTCTTGTAGCAGATCGTTCGGAAATTCGATGTCCGCCTTGTCGATCTCGTCGATCAGCAGCACAGGTCGCTGCTCCATCACGAATGCGTCCCAGAGCTTGCCGCGGCGGATGTAGTTACGGATGTCCTTCACCCGCTCGTCACCGAGCTGGCTGTCGCGCAGGCGCGAAACCGCATCGTATTCGTAGAGCCCTTGCTGCGCCTTTGTCGTCGATTTGATGTGCCATTCGATGATCGGCACGCCAAGCGCGCGCGCCACCTCGAGTGCGAGGACGGTCTTGCCTGTTCCGGGCTCGCCCTTCACCAAGAGCGGTCGCTCGAGTGTGATCGCAGCGTTGACCGCCACCTTGAGGTCGTCTGTGGCGACGTAGGATTTCGTTCCAGAAAACTTCATGCACATTCCGTAAGCGTTGTAGATCAGGCGGCGCAGCTTACCCAGCCAAGCTGGCACGGTCACCCGGCTCCATGCCCGAAACCGCGACCTTCTGCAAATTTGCCGCCCATAAATCCCGTGCCTCGACCCGGCAGAAACGAACACAATCTGGCTCGTCTCTACCCCGCGACACCATGCCAGCCTGACACTCTTGATCACTCCACCGCTGCGGATCCGCCGCCCGGTGAAGAAAGGATTATAATTTATTAATAAAAACCAAGAGACTATAGAAAACACCTACTACCAGAATGATATTTGACCTGTTGCAACGTTGATCCCTCTGATTTTCCCATAAGTGTTGCATTCAGTTGGAGATTTTCTTGACATGCACGGCGCTGGCCGACATACGAGGCACAAATTTTGCTGAGAGCGCTCCACCCAGGCCAAAGGATCGCTGGAAGTCGAACCAGGGTCGAGCAAAACCGCCTCTTGGGAGGCTGTCGATGAGCAAGGCCAGAAAGGGTTCCAGATCCACGACGCAGGCTCGTGCCGCCAAGGCGGCTGGCGCGTCTGTGAGACCTGCCACAAAGAAGTCCGCAGGCAGCAAGAATTCGGCCCTGGTCGGTCGAACCTCGAAATCGCCAACCGTCAAAAAGTCCGCTGCGAAGGCTTCATCCAGGAAATCCACAGGGACGGTGAAGCCCGCTAAAAAGCCGCAGCCGGCCAAACAACGGGGCTCAAATGCATCACCCGCCAAGATTGCGTCTAAATCTGAGGTGAAACCAGCCGCCAAAGCCGTTAGGAAGGCGATCGATAAGGCAGTGAAGCCGACCATGAAGGAGAAGCCCTTGAGCGCGGGTGGCAAGAAGGCAAAAGCGGAAATCGTGCTGGATCCGGCCTATCGTCCCTCCGAAGACGAGCCCTTCATGAACGAGCGGCAGCGGATCTACTTCCGCAACAAGCTGAAGACATGGAAAGAGGACATCATCCGTCAGACCCGCGAGACGCTGGCGGGTTTGCACGAGGACTCCACCCAGCATGCCGATCTCGCAGACCGTGCCACGTCTGAGACCGACCGCGCGCTCGAACTGCGCGCCCGCGATCGCCAACGCAAGTTGATCGCCAAGATCGACGCCGCCTTGTCCCGCATCGAGGACGGCAGCTACGGCTATTGCGAGGAGACCGGCGAGCCGATCGGCCTGAAGCGCCTGGATGCGCGCCCCATTGCCACGCTTTCAGTGGAAGCACAGGAACGCCACGAACGCCGCGAGCGCGTCTATCGCGAAGACTGACCGGCGCACAGTCCAGCCGCGCGCACCGCCTGATCGCGAGTACCACTTTGCCGGAAGGCTGGGACACCTGCAGCGGAGTGGCAACGCCTGCGCCGGCACATCAAACGATCGTCCATCGCCGCCTGCAAAAGGTGAAGTGCCATAGTGCCTGATCGGCTGAGATGGAAAGCCATGCTTGCATCGACGGTCAGGACACATGCTCGAAACAAGGTACTGGATCGCGTTCATGTTTCTGTCAAACATGAACGCGATCCAGCCGCGCTTGCAGGCTCAACCGGTTCGCATTTTATGCGGCGCCTCACTGTCCGTTCTGCGCCCGCTTTCCTCGTCCTCAACCGGCTCATCCGTCACTGAAGCAGCCTTCGCCGCACGTTCAGCTGCAAGCCGCGCCACCATCGCCTTGACAAGATCAAGGTCGCGCAGATGCACATCCTGTTGCGGGAACGGGATCTCGATCCCGGCCTCGTTCAGGGCCTTGAAGATGCGCAGGCGCAGATCGGTCGATGTTCCAATCGACTTGTTCACGTCCGCAACGTAAGCACGGACCGTGAAATCCAGCGAGCTGGCTGCAAAATTGTCGAACGAGACGACCGGCGCAGGGAACTTGAGAACCATCGTCGACTCCTGCGCCACCTTCTCCAGAAGTTCCTTGACCTGCTCCGGATCGGATTTGTAGCTCACGCCGATCGCCACATCGACTCGGCCCAGCGCATTTCGATGCGTTCGGTTCTTCACCGTACCCGAAATCAGTTCCGAGTTTGGCACGATGACACTCGAACGGTCGAAAGTCTCGATCTCGGTCGACCGCACGGAAATCCGCCGGACATGTCCCTCGTAAGGACCAACGCCGATCCAGTCGCCGACTTTAATCGGTCGCTCGACCAGCAGGATCAATCCCGATACGAAATTGTTAACAATCGACTGCAGACCGAAGCCGATGCCGACCGACAGGGCACCGGCCACGATGGCGATATTCGTAATATCAAGACCGCCATATGAAACCGCCGCCAGCGCCGCAAGCGCGAAGCCCGCATAGCCCACGCCGGTATGTATGGAGTTCGCAAGGCCCGAATCGATCCGCGACGGCTGCAGCAAGGTCGCCTTGAGCCAGCGCTGCAACAGCCGCGTCGCGGCCAGAAGCAGCACGAATAGACCGACGGCGAGCAGGATGCGCGATGGTGCGATGCGAATCCCGCCAACGTCGAAGCCAAACAGCGCCGATTTGAAGAGCGCGACAATGTCGGCCGTCGACGCACCCCAGACATAGAGCACCATCGGAATGGCGATAATGGCCAGTAGCACATTGAGGACGCTGTAGACGAAGCGGTCCATCTGCCTTTGCTGCGCCTCAGCGAGCTTGAAATGGCCCGCCAGCACGCGCGTGCCGACGCCGGCTGCCTGCTCGCCCTGGATACCTCTGTCACCCGCAATTGCGCGAATACCCAGATGCGTAAGAATGATGAAGACGACAACTGTGCCGGTCAGCATCACCTGTGCGGAGACGAACCGCGCCAATGCCACGAACCCGGCAAGCGCCGAACCGGTGATGAAGAGCGCCAGGAGCACCAGTGGCAACCGCAACCAGCGCATCCAGCCGGCCGAATCTTCAGACTCCTCCTCACCACTCTCGATCTCAGACGCGCCCTCCGCCGCAAACGCCTCGCCGACTGGCGTGCGTGGCTCGATCGGCGTTCTCGCCAAGGCAAACAACAAACCGGCGAACAGCAAGCTGAAGGTGAAAGCCTGCGCCACCGAAACCTGAAACGGCAGGTAGAGCATATTGATGACGTCGCGCAGGACGAGATCGATTGCGTAGGCGACGACGGCTAGCCTGACGAGCATATTAAGTCGGCTCGCTGATCGATCCGACAGATTGAACAGCCGCCACGCTCCGCGACGAGGCTGCAGGATTGCCCACGACAGGCCGAAAACGACGACACCGATGAGTACGGCCCGCAGGACCACGCCCGCGAAATTCCGCGTCTGCAGATAGAGCAGATCATTGCTTTCCAGCGCGATGTAGAGGATGGCCGCCGCAGCCGCGCCTGGCAGCACCACCGCCGGTGCCACCCAGCTTGCAACCGCTGCCCGCTCCGCGAATGTCGGAGTCGTGCGACCTTCGACCGGACCCAGCCGCCCTACGATCACTTTGCGGCGCAGCAGACGAAGACCGAAGAAGACCAGCGCTGTCAGGGTAATGATGGCCAGCAGCTCACCCTTGCGCGACGAGGCGCTCGTCCACCAGCCTTTGGCGATAGCGATGATTTCACCGCTCGCGGACGGAAGCTCATCGGCGACGGTGCGCCACAGCGAAGGGCTCAGAGGCGAATGCTTGGTTCGCGACAGCACTTGGCTGGCGAAGATCGACTGCCTCAGATCCTGCACACGGCCGATGAGCTGCCGCGCCCTCACGTCGCCGAGCTCAGCCGATTTGATAGCGCCGTCGAGTTGGCTTGCCAGGCCATTAAGACGTGCGCGCTCCGCCGCCACTTCGGCCGACTCTGGTGGTTCGTCGGACTTTGGAGCGGGCCCGAGCTTGTCGATCTGCGCCTTTATTTCGGCCAGCCGCGGCTGGATCGCGCCAATGGCTGCACGCGCCTCGGCCGGAAGCTTGTCAATCTCCGTACGTACGCGCGCGAGCCCGTCATCGCGATCCTTCACACGCTCGACGGTCTTCTCGAATTCATCGAGCAGCGTCGAAATTCTCCGGACCGGCTGCAACACCGCCTCGAGTTGCGCAGGCAAGGGCTGAGGCGCAGCAGCCGCTGGCGCTGGAGCACCCGATCCCGCCGCTTCGCCATTGGCGGCTGGTGCAGGTGAAGCGCCCTGTTGACCGGTGGCTTGAGGCGATGCGCCGGAAGGCGATTTGTCGGCAGAACCATTGCTGCCCTTGCCCTCATCCTTCGCCGCCCCCGTCAGTCCGCCTGCCCAATTCGGCAGCGCCCCCTGCGCCAACTCGACGTGGCCGAGGCGCCTCGTCTCACGTTCGCCGGCATATGCCCGTTGGGCCGGCGCTGCCTGACTGGCGACCACGGCGAGCGCAAGGAGAACGAAACGAATGATATTCAGCATGTAACCTCGATTTTTTCTCCGGCAGTAACGATCCACGTCGTTGGCGTGCTTACCTGCGCAATGGCGCATGGCAGCGCAAGGCCTGCCAGTCGATGGTCCGCGGATGCGGAAAAAAATCCGCATGGCTGCGCACCCCAGCACAAGGCGCGTTTGCTCTCCGCAGTTATTATTCGTTCGCAGCCGAAGTGCCGAACGACCGCTGCGGACGAGAGAAAACGGGTGGCTGCGCCTCTACGACATCGCCGCCCGACTTCGCTCGCCGCGAAGCGATATTCGTCTCGATTACGAGATCTACCGGCCCCCCCGTCATGATCAGGTGCTCAACATCGTCACGGCGAACGAGAACCAGCCGTCGTCTCCCGTCGATGCTCGATTGTTCCACCACATCGAGCCGCCGCTCGGCCCGATTGCCGAACACACTCCCGCCGTTGCCCTGCAGGTAGTTGCGCCCGAAATAAAACGCCGCCGCAGCAGCACCGCCCAGAAGCACGATCACGAGGAGATAATTTAAGATGTCCCACATGGCCTGCGGTCGCGGCCGCGCCGCGCTCCCCTCTGGATGGTTCACTTACCCCGGAAATACCGCCCCGATTTGGTGCGGAACTTTACCGGATTTCGGATGCAGACAGGCGATTCAGCCCCGAAACGGCCGTCGTGCAACCCGATATGTGCGGAGCTATAGCGCGAAATTCATGGCATTTTAACCCTAATGATCGAAGTGTTGATGATCGTCGCGGTCGGACACGTCGCCGCTGCCTGGCGGAACCTTGCGGTTCCCTCCGGCGCCCGCCGTACCCGCCCGTGGCACAGCATCCCCGGTCGCTTTTGGACCGGTTTTTCTCCGTAGCGTCATCATCTTGAGTATCCGTATATGTTTGAGCCTATTAAGGCCGTCCGTCCTACGAATCAGCTAGCTTCGCTCGCCATGAGCGATGCAAAGGGGCCTTCCGACAGAATTGCAGCCGATGACCCGCTTTGTGCCCTGCGCAGCGGCGGCGGCTACGCGACAATTCTTGTAGTACTGGCCGCGGCAGGCGCCGCAGTGTTGTCGCTCATCGCCAACGATTCCGGTTCTCCCCTCTTCCTCACCGCGCTCGCCACTTTGGCAATGCTCGGGGTCTTTTTCGTCCTCGGAATGGCCGCCGGTCACATCCGCATTGGTGAACGCTTGCCCGAGGCGGACCTGCTCAAGGCCATCAACGACAGTCAGGACGAAGCGATCCTCGTCGCCTTGCGGCGTGGTGGGCAGCCGATTTATGCGAACCGCGCCATGGCTGAAATCGTCGGGCGTTCCGAATCGGGCGCGCTCGGCATGCTTGAGAATGCCCTTGCCGGCGTCAGCGAGGCCGCCGAGGCGCTGTTCCGCCTGAACCGAGCGGCGATGGCAGGGGAGACACGCAGCGAGATCGTGCCCGCACCACTACGCGACGGCGATACCGTACCACGCTACTTCGACGTCTCGGTCCGTCCCTTCACCACCGACGCCGTGCAACGCGATCCCGGCCCGCTCATCATCTGGACCTTGACCGACGTGACCGAGCAGCGTCGGAAGGAGACCGCCAAAAGCGCTGCCGTCGATGCTGAGCTCCGTCTTTATGACACGATGCCGCTCGGCCTTTTGAAGGTGGATTCTGAAGGTGTCCTCACCCACGCCAATCGTACGCTCGTCGACTGGATCGGAATAACACCCGAGGCGATCGACAAGCAGATGCTGCGTCTCACCGATCTCGTTTCATCCGACGGCGCCGAAGTCCTGCTGAGGGCCGCCCATCGCGGCGTCGATAGCCTTGTCATCGACCTCGATATGATCCGTGAGGACGGTCGTTCTTTGCCGATGCACCTGATCTGCCGCAGCAGCTTTGAGGGAGGAGAACCCGCCGGCCTCGTGATCGGCTGCCTCAACAGCGAGTCGGAAGCGCCCGGACTTCCCCTCTCGCGATTTTTCCAGTCGGCCCCATTCGGCATTGCGACGGTCGGCTCCGATGGCAGGATCACCAAAGCCAATACGGCATTCGCTCGCATGATCCTCGATGGGACCAGCGGCGCCGGTGAATACATCCTGGACGCGCTGACGCCCGGTTCCACCCCTACCGCCCGCCAGCAGGTCGAGGCGGGATTGAAGGACGTGCTTGCAGGCCGTGGCAATATCGCTCCAATCGAGATTACGGTCGGCCAGAACAACGAATATACACGGCGCGTGTTCATGAGCCCGCTCGCCGGCGATACGGGTGCGCGGGAAGCCGCCGTCTTCTACGTCCTGGACGCCACCGAGCAGAAGCGCCTTGAGGCCCGTTTTGCGCAATCCAACAAGATGGAAGCCGTGGGAACGCTTGCCGGTGGCATCGCACATGACTTCAACAACGTGCTGACAGCCATCATCGGTCACGCTGAGTTCCTTCTGCAGAGCCATAAGCCGGGCGACCCCGCTCACCGCGATCTGCTCACGATCAAGTCGTCGGCAACCCGCGCCACGGCACTCGTCGCCAAGCTCCTCGCCTTCTCGCGCCAGCAGACACTGCACAACGAAGTGCTCCAGCTCGGCGAGGTGGTGAGCGAGATTACCCCGCTCATGACCAAGACGCTCGGCGAGAAAATCCCGCTAAAGGTCCGCACCGAGCGCGAGCTGTGGCTCGTTAAGACCGACAAGTCCCAAATCGATCGCGTCATCGTCAATCTGGTGATGAACGCCAAGGACGCGATGCCGGACGGCGGCGAGCTCACGATCCACACGCGCAACGTCACCGAGCGCGAATGCCAGAAAATGGATCACTTCGGTCTGCAGGTTGGCGAATACGTCATGATCGAAGTGTCCGACACCGGCACGGGCATGAGCCCGGAGACCCTGAACAAGATCTTTGAGCCCTTCTTCACGACAAAGGGTGTCGGCAAGGGCACCGGCCTTGGCCTCGCCACCGTCTACGGTATCGTCAAGCAATCCGGCGGCTTCATCTTCCCTGAAAGCGAACTGGGCAAGGGCACGACGTTCCGTGTTTTCCTCCCGCGCTACGTGCCCGATGCCGAGGAAGAGGCGACGCTTCAGCAGCGCCAGGCAAAGAAGGAATCGCGCCACGCCCCTGACGTCACTGGCTCCGGCCGCGTGCTGCTCGTCGAGGACGAGGATGGTGTCAGAAGTTTCGCGGTCAGAGCGCTCAGAAGCCGCGGCTTCGAAGTGCTCGAGGCAAGCAACGGCGCAGAGGCACTCGACCTCATCGAAACCAGCGAGATCGATCCCGACATTGTCGTCTCCGACGTCGTAATGCCCGAAGTCGACGGGCCGACACTATTGAAGACGCTGCGCAAGACCCACCCCGACCTGAAATTCGTGTTTATGTCCGGCTATCCGAACGACGCATTCCGCGCCGGCCTCGACGCGGAGGAAAGGTTCGGCTTCCTGCCCAAGCCGTTCTCCCTCGCCCAGCTCGTTGGCAAGGTGAAGGAGGAACTGGCAAGCTGAAATCACGCCAGAGACCGGCAATGAATGTGAGCCCGTGGGGTGGCAACCTCGCGGGCTTACCGTTTTTGGTCTGCACCTGCCTTGGCGCAACACGACATGGCGAACCGCTTCCCACTCAGGCGTGAAACAAGCCTTCAGACAAAGAATTGGAGCGAGTCGCCGCGGTCAATGTGGCTCCACCAAAGTGACCTGCTTTAACGCGTCGCGCGCCCGGCCATGCCATCGTCAAGGAGCTTGAACTGCATGAGCAGCGTGCGCTGCAGGAAGCTGTTGAAGTTATCATCCGACATGAGGGTGAGGATCGTACTTCCGTCCTGCGCACGATGTGTCGAGATTGCTTCCATGTTGTCGATCTCTTGCGACATGTTCGCCTCAATCAAAATGTCGCCCTTGATTACGGCGCCGGGCGCCACATCGCCGGAACGAATTCGGCGCATGCGCATCTTGACACCTTCGCTCCAGCGGAACCGGCGCTCCAGCACGATCACGTCCCCGTTGGCAAGGCCCACGGCGTCCGTCAGATCGAAACCTCCGATGTCCGTGATGGCAAACCGCGATGCACGTCCGTCCGAAAGGATCCAGCCGGTATGGTGTCCGTTCCGGTCGTGGAAACGCTCCGCGATGGCGATGACCGCTCCCTTGAGCCGCCCCGCCTGCACTTGCGCCACTGCCTCGAAGCCCTTGAGCGCGTTCATCCGCCGCGCATCCTTGGGAAGCGGAAGGTAGCGAGACGGTGGCGTCACTCCGTCCTTGCCGATCTCGAAAACGCCCAGGCGGTGATTCTGCTCGAACGAGATCAGCAGTTGGCCGCGCCCGACCGTACCGCGCATCAAGACGACCGCTTCCGCGTCGCGATCCCGATCGCGCCTGAGCGGTCCCCCATCGCGGGCCTTGAGCGGACCGAGCCGCGCCCGTGCCAAACCTTCCGGACGGCCACCACGGTAGACGATGTCCGCCGTCATCCAGGTGCCGGCGTCCGACACCGCCACAAGGCGGCTGCCGTCTGCATCCAGAGCCAGCCCTGACCAGCCACCGAAGCGCGGATCATTCGAGGTCAGTACCAGCCCGCCGAGCCACTCGAGCGAACCGAAGCGCGTGCGCGACGTACCGAGCTTTTCGAAGCCCGCAATTGGGCGGGCCACGACCTCGATCGCTTGGACAGCGCTATCCGCGGTATCCGGCTTTGAACGCTTCTCGGCAGCAACCGCCGCTCCACCGGCGAGGCCAAACGCGAACAGTGCGATTGCCAACCCGGCATCGCGCAACTTCCGGATTTGTCGCGGTCGCACCGCGCAGACGTTGCCCTCCCCCGCCATCGATCACACCTCGGCCCCTCGGCTTCTTCCGGTTCCGTTCACAGCACGTTTAGCTGAAGCGTGCGTAGGTTCAGTGTGAAAACATGGTCGAAACAAGAGATCGGTTCGCGTCCGTTCCTTCATGCGACATGAACACGATCCCCACCATGCAGCTTCGCAAACTCAATTGAAACGCCCACGCCGGCCGCGTCCGGGCACCAAACCGCCGCGCGTGTATCCAGCCGGTTTTTCGTCGAACAGCTCAACAAGCTTTTCCGTCATCGCACCGGCAAGCTCGGATGGATCGGTAATCGTCACCGCACGGCGATAATAGCGGGTCACGTCGTGACCGATGCCGATGGCCAGAAGTTCCACGGGCGATCGCACTTCGATTTCGTTGATCACCTGTCGCAAATGGCTCTCCAGGTAAGTTCCCGAGTTGGCCGACAGTGTGGAATCATCTACCGGCGCGCCATCGGAGATCATCATCAGGATGCGGCGCTGCTCGGGACGGCCGAGCAGACGCTGATGCGCCCATGCTAATGCTTCGCCGTCGATGTTCTCCTTGAGAAGTCCCTCGCGCATCATCAGCGCCAGCGAGCGGCGCGCACGCCGCCACGGCTCGTCCGCCTTTTTGTAGATGATGTGCCGCAGATCGTTGAGACGTCCGGGAGATGTCGGCTTGCCAGCCTCGATCCAACGCTCGCGCGACTGCCCGCCCTTCCAGGCCCGCGTCGTGAAACCGAGGATCTCGACCTTGACTCCGCACCGTTCCAGCGTCCGCGCGAGAATTTCCGCGCAGCATGCCGCCACCATGATCGGGCGCCCGCGCATCGAACCTGAATTGTCGAGCAACAGCGTAACGACGGTATCGCGGAAGTCTGTGTCGCGCTCCTGTTTGAACGAAAGCGGCGCCATCGGATCGATGATGATGCGAGTGAGGCGCGCCGCATCCAGCGTGCCTTCCTCCAGATCGAAATCCCAGGCGCGATTCTGCTGCGCGAGAAGCTTGCGCTGCAGCTTGTTGGCGAGCCGTGAAACAACCGCTGTCAGATTCCGCAACTCCTTGTCGAGAAACGCCCTGAGCCGGTCCAGTTCCTCGGGCATCGCCAAGTCCTCGGCAACGACGATCTCGTCGAACTCGCGGGTGAAGACCGAGTAGCCGAAGCGTTCAGGATCCTCGAGCACGGATAGATTGGGCCGCCATGGCTCCGGCGTCTCGCCGTCCTCGGGCCCATCCATGTCTGTCTCGAACTGATCCGACCGCGCCTGTTCGGCGGCTTCCTGCTGCTCACCGACTTCGCCATCCTGCTGCTGATCCTCGCTGTGGCTCTCCTGCGCCTCGCCTTCGCCGTCGTTGTCCTCCGTCTCATCCTGGCCGCTGTCAGGAGTTTCCTCTTCCTTCTGCTCGCTCTCCTCGTCGGAGCCCCTTTGCGGCTCCTCGTCCACCTGCAGCGACTTCAGCAATTGCTTGACGAGGCGCCCGAATGCTGCCTGGTCGTTGGCCAGGTCATGCATCTGATCGAGAACGTTGCCACCGCGCGACTCGATATGTGATTGCCACACGTCGACGATCGCCTGGGCATTGTCGGGAGCTTTTTGCCCGGTGAGACGCTCCCGCACGATCAGCGCCAGCGCATCCTCAAGCGGTGCCTCCTCGCGCGAGGTCACGTTCGCGAAGCGGCCATGTGAATACAGGTCATCGATTTTGGCAGCGAGATTCTGCGCCATGCCCTCCATGCGGTTTGCGCCAACCGCCTCGACACGTGCGCGCTCGATCGCATCAAAAGCCACCCGCGCCTGACCGCCGCCGGGGAAAAGCTTGTTGTGAAGCTTGTCGTCGTGGCACGCCGCAGTCAGCGCCAGACTGTCTGCCCAGCCGCGCAGCACCGCAATCTCGTGTGCGGAGGGCACGCGAGACGGCTCGGGGAGATTGACGATATTGCCATTGAGTTCCGGGCGGCCCGGCTGATAGGCGACATGCACGTCACCGTCGCCGGCAACCGCACGCACGCACACCTCCAGCGCCTTCTTCAGAGGTTCCGAAGGCGCTTCCTTGCGCTTGGATGAGAACGGCGGCGCGACCATCGCGAACCTGTCTTCAGCTCAGCGCCACGTTGGCGGTGCTTTCCGGCAATTCCTTGCCGAACGAGCGCTGGTAGAACTCCGCCACGAGCGGACGTTCCAGTTCGTCGCACTTATTGAGGAACGTCAGCCGGAAGGCGAAGCCCACGTCGTTGAAAATCTCCGTGTTCTGCGCCCAGGTGAGCACTGTGCGCGGGCTCATCACCGTCGAAATGTCGCCGTTGATGAACGCCTGCCGCGTCAGATCGGCAACCCGCACCATGTTGGAAACAGTCTTGCGCTGTTCTTCCGACTTGGCGAACGATTTCGCCTTCGACAGCACGATTCCCACCTCGTCGTCGTGCGGCAGATAGTTGAGCGTGACCACGACCGACCAGCGGTCCATCTGACCCTGGTTGATCTGCTGCGTGCCGTGATAGAGCCCCGACGTGTCTCCCAGACCGATCGTGTTCGTCGTTGCGAACAGGCGGAACGCTGGATGCGGCCGGATCACTTTCGACTGGTCGAGCAGCGTCAGCTTGCCCGACACTTCCAGGATGCGCTGGATGACGAACATCACGTCCGGTCGCCCGGCATCGTATTCGTCGAACACGAGCGCTGTGTTCGACTGCAACGCATATGGCAGGATACCCTCTCGGAACTCGGTCACTTGCTGCCCGTCGCGGATCACGATCGCATCCTTGCCGACCAGATCGATACGGCTGACGTGGCTGTCGAGGTTGATCCGCACGCACGGCCAGTTAAGCCGCGCCGCGACCTGTTCGATGTGGGTCGACTTGCCGGTGCCGTGATAGCCCTGCACCATAACGCGCCGGTTGTGCTTGAATCCGGCCAGGATCGCCAGCGTCACGTCGCGGTTGAAAAGATAGTCCGGGTCCAGATCCGGCACGTGTTCATCAGCCCGCGCATAGGCGGGAACCTCGAGGTCAGTGTCGATACCGAACACTTGCCGCACCGAAACTGTCATGTCTGGGAGACCGGGCACGCTATTTGCCGCGGATACCTGCTCACGCATATCGATTTTTCTTTTCCGGATCGTGTTGTTGAAAATCGCGCTGTCGCACGCAAGAGCTTTGCTGCGCCGCAGCGCCCACCAGCGCGCAGAGTACGCTGGAACGACTGTGTCAGACCAGCCCGACCTGCTTCAAATAGTTATAAGCTTGGATGATCTCGCGCAACTTTTCCTCCGACCGGCGGTCGCCGCCATTAGCGTCGGGGTGGTGCAGCTTCACCAGTTCCTTGAAGCGCGACTTGATCTCATCCTTTTCCGCCTCATGGCGCAGATTAAGCGACGTGAAGGCCTTTTTCTCCAGTGGTCGGAGCTGCCGCCGCGGTCTCGTCGCTCCCGAACCCCTGCCCACACCTTGCCGCGACAAAACGCCGTGGGGATCGCGGATACGCGTTTTCGGCCCGATCCGGTCGGCGTAGGCGGCCTGGTCGATACCCGGCGCCGACCCGTTTGCACCCACTTTCCACGTCGGTCGATGCCCCGTGGCAGCATCCTTGATGAAACCCTCCACCTCGCCGTCAGACATCCCATCGAAATAGTTGTAAGACGAGTTGTACTGCCGCACGTGATCGAGGCAGAAGTGGAAGTATTCGCCATCGCGCCCGCGCCCTTTCGGCGCCTTGTGGCTGGCTTTCTCGCTGCAGCCTTTCCACTGGCACTCCGGCAGGCGTGACCGCTCGGCCCGCTCGCGCTCCTCGCGCTCGCGCCGTGGCGCAACCCGGATGCTGTCGAAGTACTTGGAATTGAGCTTCATGACCGCCAGATTATGGTGTGCAGGCTTCGGTTAGACAAGAACGCAACGTCGTCGCGCACGCGATTGTCGCAGGCGCGATGCGCGACGGAACCAAATTGGTCCGACACCACATCATAAGAGAGGATTCTTAATGTCAGCGGAACAGAGCATGCGGGAAAAACTGATGATGGGCCTCAATCCGACCCGCCTTGACATCATCAACGAGTCCGAGCTTCACGCCGGCCACCGCAGTTCGCCGGGAACGGGCGAGAGCCACTTCCGCATACTCGTTGTCTCAGATGCTTTCGCTGGCAAATCCCGCGTCGAGCGTCACCGCATCGTCAATGAGATTCTAGCCGAAGAACTTGCCGGCCGCATCCATGCGCTCGCGCTGAAGGTCTATGCACCAGGCGAAGCGATGACGTAAGGTCCACGCGCCCATAACGACCCATGCGGCCGCGCCGACACGTGCCGTAAGGCAACCCCATAGCAAATGAAGGCGCCCCGGATCGAAGATCCAGGACGCCCTCTCGCGGATTGACCGCATCTGCAACAAACTTTGAATCACCAGCAGCGGCGCACCCAGCGGCACTTGCGGTGGCCCCAGTGGTTGCGCCAGCAGCGCTTCACCAACCGGCAGTGATCACGATGGCGCCAATGGCGATGGCGCCAATGGCGGTGCCCCCGGCGTCGATAATGAACCTGCTCGACTGGCGACGCATTTGCGCCTTGCAGAGTGCGCATCAGGTCGACGGTCGTTGCGGCAGGCGCTGCAGCGGCCGGCGTCGAAGCGATAGGCGCCGCAAGTACCGCGAACAAGACAGCGGTACATGCTATCGCGAACTTCGAAAATCTCTTCATTTTCGGTTCCTCCTGGTTCTGGAGCTGCGGTATCGAATGACCGCCCGACCCATACCCTTTGGTTGAAGTCCAAATGAACACCTTCATGCTAGGCGGCATCCGGGTCCCTCGGCTGGCATCACCTTCAATCGAACCCAGCGTCACCTCACGGGAACGGAAACGAAAGCCGGACGCGGGTACAACGCATTTGATCACCAGCGTCCCTCGACCGTCACCGATCCCGACACGATGCCCACTCGGGAGCGGCACGTGGTAGGCCTATGAGAAGCGCTGTGACATGAACCACAGATGAACTGGCATGCGGAGGATTCGTTCAAATTCTGTTACATCGTGAATTGGCGCTTGCTTGGATCGAGCAATCGAACAAATCGCACGGCGCAAAGCGCTGTCGCAGACCCCTGATGCATCATTGAGCGACATCGTTGATCTGCTCGGGTGCCCACCAGCCTCAACGCGACCTTATTCCGAACCCTCCTTATCCAGTTCCAGCGGCTTGACGCGAAGCGCCGTGATCTTGTTTCGGCTCTTGCGGAGGATTTCGAAACGGTAGCCGTGAAACGTGAAAGCCTGGCCTGGCTCGGGAATGGTCTGCGCCTCGTGGATGACAAGCCCTGCAATCGTCGTTGCTTCTGTATCCGGCAGATCCCAATCCATGTGCCGGTTGAGATCGCGGATCGGCATGGAGCCATCGACGTTTACGGTTCCATCCGCCTGCGGTCGGATTGCCGCCTCGTGAACGTCATGCTCATCGGCAATCTGTCCGACGATTTCCTCCAGGATATCCTCAAGCGTAATGAGGCCCTGCACCTCGCCGTACTCGTCGACGACCAGGGCCATCTGCTGCTTCTGCTTAAGGAACTGGTTGAGCTGATCCTTGAGGCTTGTCGCTTCGGGCACGAACCATGGCTTGGTTGCAAAGCTCATCACGTCGAGCGAATCGACATCCCAGTTGGCTGCCCCCAGCGCCGCCAGCAGATCCTTGGTATGCAGGACCGCGACGATGTTCTCCGGCTCTTCGCGCCACAACGGGATACGCGAATATTGCGTCTTCAGGATCTCGTGCACGATGCGTCCGGGTGGATCGTCCACGTTGACCGTGTCCATCTTGGTGCGATGGATCATAATGTCCTCAACCGTCAGGTCTCCAAGATCGAGAACGCCGCCCAGCATGTGCGCATCGTGACGCGCCACGGCACCTTCCTTGGTCTGCAGCTCGATCGTGCCGCGAATCTCCTCATGTGCTGCGAGAATGTTGGCCGCGTCGTCCCTCTTCGTGGGGGTCAATGTGATGACGGCGCTGACGATCTTCTCGATCAGATAGACGGCCGGCCTGAAGGCAACGATGAGCGCCTTCATCACCGGAGCGACGGCCAGCGCAATGCGATCCGGAAAAGCAATGGCATAGGTCTTCGGCAGCACCTCTGAGAATATAACGACGAGGATCGTCATGCCGATGGTGGCGTAGGCGACGCCGACCTCGCCGAACAGCCCGATCAGCAGGCTCGTTGTGAGCGCGGAGGCGAGAATGTTAACGAGGTTATTCCCGAGCAGCACCGTGCCGATCATCCGCTCCGGCTCCGCCAGCAGCTCGTTCACGCGCCGTGCCCTTTCGTTTCCTTCAAGCTCCAAGGCGTGTAGCCGCGCCCGCGAAGCCGCCGTGAGCGCCGTCTCGGAACCGGAAAAAAAAGCGGAAAGCCCCAGCAGCAGGATAACGACGGCAAGGGTCAGGATGATTTCGATGGGCATGGCTCTTTGGGGTGTGGGTGGGTCAAGCTGGAAATATGAACGAATTTAGGGTGCGCCAGATCGTTTTGACAGGCGCCGCAACACTCGATCCAACATGCACCTTACGTCCTAATAACGCATTGGCGCGGGTTTTGGCCATGAACGGAACGCCAAGTTCCGCCGCTCGCGGCGTATAAGGACGGTTGGCGACCAGGCGCGAATTCGTGCGATCAAGGGCTTGGAAGGCAGCTCGGCCGACTGCGTTCCGGCTACCCAGAAATCTCACGTGCCAGGAAATCGCGGACCGCACCGGGATCCACGTCCCGGGTGACGAAGGCCTCGCCGATGTCGCGCGCCAGAATGAAGGTGAGCCGCCCTTGGCGAACCTTCTTGTCCTGGGCCATCAGCCGCATAAGCTCGTCGGCGTCAGCCCGCCCACCCGGAATATCGCTAATTCTCGTCGGCAGCCCCACGTCCTTGAAATGTTGGCTCACGCGCGCCGCAGTGCCTTGCGGACAAAGCCCCTGTGTTTCGGAAAAGCGGAAGGCTAGGCAGATGCCGATCGCAACACCCTCGCCGTGCAGAAGGCGGTCCGAGTAACCCGTCCACGCCTCGAGCGCATGGCCGAAGGTATGGCCGAGATTGAGCAGCGCGCGATCGCCCGCTTCCTTCTCGTCGCGCACCACGACGTCGGACTTCGACTTCACACTTGTCTCGATGGCTTGCGAGAGCGCCGACACGTCGTTGCCGAACACGCTTCGCCAGCTCTCTTCCAGCCAAGTGAAGAATCCCTTGTCCCAGATAAGGCCGTATTTCGCCACCTCGGCATAACCTGCGCGCATCTCCCGCGCCGGTAATGTCGAAAGCACATCGGTATCCGCCAGCACTAGGCTTGGCTGATGGAATGTCCCGATCAGGTTCTTGCCCTGGGGCGTGTTGATCCCAGTCTTGCCACCGACCGAGGAATCGACCTGTGCCAGAAGTGTTGTGGGAATCTGCACGAAGCGCACGCCGCGCCGCAGGATCGAGGCCGCAAAGCCCGCCAGATCGCCGATCACGCCGCCGCCGAAAGCGATCACGAGGTCGCCGCGTTCCAGCCCCAACGACAACAGCTTTTCCGACAGCGGCGCGAGCTGGCCAAAGCACTTGGTCGCCTCGCCGGCTGGCAGAACAACCGTCCCCAGCAGACGCCCCTCCGAGCCGAGGCTCTTCTCCAGAGCTGCCAGATGATAATGTGCAACGTTTTCATCCGTGACGATCCCGTAGCGCGCCTCGCCGAGTCGCTGCGGAATAATCCGTCCTGCCTGTGCGAGCAGCCCGGGCCCGATCAGAACCTCGTAGGCGCGCCCCTCCAACGGCACGGGAACCGTACGTGTCTGGCCAGCAGAAGGAACATTGACGACGGTCGGCATTTGGCTTGGCACTCTTGAATTTCAAGGAACGAATGTTTTCACGAGACGGTCTTCCGATCGAAACCGTCCTGACAGCAGCAGGCAACTGACGACAAGGCGCTGGCGCGCCCCTCAATGCTGAATGTCGGTAAGCCCGCCTCCTGCTCCTATCAGACCACCGGGCGGCGATCCAGCAACTCGCACTTCGCCAGAGCATCGACGATTTCGCCGACGATCACCTCATGCGGCACGTCCCGGCTTTCGACCACGATGTCGGCGCCGGCATATAAAGGATAGCGTTCCTCGATGAGCCGCCGCATGACGGCCTCTGGATCATCGGTCTTGAGCAGCGGCCGCGTATTGCGCTTCGAGACACGGCGCATCAGCACGGGCAGTTCTGCCCTCAGCCAGATGGAGATGCCTCTTCTAGCGATTACACGGCGCGTGTCTGGGCTCATGAAGGCCCCGCCTCCGGTAGCCAGAACCTGCGGTCCGCCGCCAAGAAGGCGCGCGATCACCTTCGCTTCCCGGTCACGGAAATGGGGCTCTCCATACGTTGCAAAAATGTCGGAGATCGACATCCCCGCCACCTTTTCGATCTCCTCGTCGGCATCGATAAACGGCAGCGACAGCCGATTGGCCAGACGCCGCCCGATTGCCGACTTTCCGCACCCCATAAGCCCGATCATCACCAAGGACCGCGCGCCCAGGCGACTCACCACGTCCTCGGCCCGCCTGGCGTCGTTTTTCGACTTCTTCCGTCCAAACGAGAGGCGAATCATGGCAGAGCCTTCCAGTATGCCGAGTTTGTCTCAACTCTGTCGCACCCGGCGAAAGGCACTGCCGAGGCACGCTCTGACACCGTCGAACGCGGCGGACTGTAGAATAAAGTACACACTGAGGTCTCTCCGGTTTTGGGCCACGGCGCAAATCGGGTCATAATGCCGCCACCAACCGCCGACACATAGCAGCTAAGGAGCGGTCGAGCCAAAATGCCCAGCCTGATTCGATTCCTCGTCGTGACAGGGATCATCTCTGCAGGAATCTTCGGCGGACTTTATGTGCTCGCCGTCCACTTCGAGCCTCCGCAAAAGGAGATCTCGAACCCCGTGTACGGCGTCACCTTGCGCCGCGAATAGGGTTCCGTTTCCCCATCGCTGGAGCTCGATGCCCGTATGCCGTCGCGATTGCGATCTGTTCGCCCCCCGTCCGCACACAATGTATTTGCCGCGGCGCTGGCATCGGCGTGTGCGTTGACCGCGCTCACGTCAGGCTGCTCTCTCTCAATTGCCCAGGAATGGGATCCCTTCTCGCAGCTGGAAACGAATCGCTGGGAGCAGCGTTCAAGGCCGCCTGAGCGGCAGTCTGAGACGGATGGCAGTCAGTCTGCCGCCCCCGCCGCTGCCGACGCGCCGCAGGATGCCTATTCCGCCCCTATGGAAAACCGGCCGCGCTTCGCAGCGCCAGCGCCGTCACAGGAGACTTATTATCCGCGCCCGGCTACGAGCCAGCCTGATTACGCGCGGAGCGCTCCCTACGGGGCGCCGGGATCGCATGTGCCGAATTCAACCTCATCGTCGGTGAGTGCGGAGCCCCTGGCCCCACTGCCGGCCGCGCCAGCCGCCGACGGGCAGATCACCCCAGCAGCACCGACGCCATCCTATTCCACTCCCTACAGCGCTCCCCAAGGGTCAGGCCGCGAACTGGCGGTTCGCCAGCAGGATGTGTCCAGACCCGCTGTCGCCGGAGACGGAGACGGACACGCCCTGCCTCAAGAGCCATGGCGCGGCCTCAATATCGCGGATGTCGAGCACCTCATTTCCATACTTGAAATCCCACCGAGATCGCCCGCCCTGCACCGGCTATGGCGCCGCCTGATCGTGTCCAGCGTTGCGGCACCCACGGACGCCGATGCACACTTCGAGCCGTTGAGGATTGAAGCACTGTACCGCTCAGGCCTGCTCAAGGAGATCCACGAAGTGCTGAATGCGCGACGCTCGGGCCAGCCCGACCCGCTCGTCGCCATGCTGGAAGCCCGCAGCGAAGTCGGATTGGGCCATCGCGACGCCGGCTGTCAGGCCGTCAAGCGGATCAGCGACATCCGCGGCGACATCCCCCGATCCCTCCGTGGTGAGGCCATCCTTGTCTCGGGATACTGTGCGGCCGCGACGGGCAATAAGTCCGCGGCCGGGCTGCTTGCCGCCCTGGCACGCGAGGAAGGGGTCCGCTCGTCGCCGGGGCTCGCCGCGCTCGATGCGGTGGCCTTAGGCGTGAAAACCGATATTTCGCTGGCCAAGGGACAAAAGCTCAGCCTTATCGACTACCGCATTCTGGAACTGGCCGGAGCCACGCCGCCCCGAGAGGAGTTGATCAAGACTGCAGCCCCTGCGCTTCTCGTTGTCATTGCAAGCGATTCGGCTGCCGAGCCCGACCTGCGTCTCGATGCCGGAGAAGCGGCCGCACGCATCAACGCCTACGATGCCGACACACTCGCCGCCCTCTACCGGACCATCGCCGGCCAGATTTCGTCAGACGGCGCGTCAGTCGAAACCTCGAGCACTGGCGCCGACCCGTCCCGCCGCCGGGCCCTCCTCTACACATCGGCGCAAGCGGAGCGCACGCCATTCAAGAAAGTGCGCCTGATCCGCACGCTCATCGACAGCTCTCGGCGTGCCGGGCTCTATCTTCCGGCCTTGGCCATGGCCGCCAAGTTGACCGACGATGTTGGGCTCGTTCCCGAAATCGGGTGGTTCGCCGAGACGGCGATTGAGGCCAACCTCGCCGCCGGCAACTACCAGAGCGCTCGCAAATGGGCCAAGTTCGCCGCCTCCGCTGGAAACGACCGCGGCCAGAGCATGGACCATTGGATGGCGCTCATCGATATCGCCGACCCGGACTTCCCCGAGCCACGCGGCCAGAGCCTCATGGCTCTGGAGCGGCTTGCCCTGAAGGGAAAATTCGGCAACGAAAGCCTGCATCGCCTCGCCACCGTGCTCGACGCCCTTGAATACAACGTGCCCATACCGCTTTGGGAAACGGCGAGCAGGACACCCCAACCCACATCCGGCCATCTGCCCGAGACTGGCGTGCTGTCGCAATTGCAGGACGCCGCCAAAAAACGCGAGTTTGGTCGCACCGTGCTGCTTGCCATGCAGACACTGGGGCCTGATGGCGCTGGCGGCGCACATATCATCGCGATCGGCGATTCGATTCGCGCCCTCAAGCGTGCCGGCCTTGAGGCCGACGCACGCAGGCTCGGTTTCGAAGCATTATTGGCTGACTGGCCGCACGTGCTGGCCAACTAACACATGTTCAGTCGAAAGCTGGGTGGCAGTTGAACGTGAAACGGCATGCGCGCTGCAATGAACTGGCACAGAATCGCGTTCCGTGCGCTGACAGCGCGCATTGAGCGCGGAACATGGGATCGGACGGGACGATGCGCGGCGACGAGAACGATACCCACGTCGAAGCCTTCCTCGAAATGATGGGCGTGGAGCGTGGCGCCGCGACAAATACCATCGATGCCTATCGGCGCGATCTCACCGAATTCACGAGCTTCCTCATAGGCCGCCAGCGCTCCGTAACCACCGCGCGCCCCGATGATATCGAAGCCTATGTTCACGTCCTCGCCGAGGCTGGCCTTGCGCCGTCATCACGCGCCCGCAAGCTCTCCTCGGTTCGTCAACTCTTCAAGTTCCTTACCACCGAGTCGGTTCTCGACGAAGATCCTACCGCCACCGTCACAGGTCCAAAGCGCGGGCGTCCACTGCCCAAGACGCTATCGGTTGCGGAGGTCGATCGCCTGATCGGCGCGGCCAGGTCTCGCATCGACGGCACCGCCGGCCGCGAGCGTTTGCGGGCATTGCGCTTCTACTGTCTGATCGAGATCCTTTACGCGACCGGCATGCGTGTTTCCGAGCTTGTCGGCCTGCCGCGCACCGTACTTCAGGGCGACCGCAGAATTCTCGTGATCCGCGGCAAGGGCGGACGCGAGCGGCTGGTCCCACTGAACGCACCCGCGCGTGCCGCCCTCGACGACTACCTCTCGCTGACCGAATCCGGCGGAGAAGGCCTTTCCCGTGCCATCACCTCGAAATGGCTGTTTCCCTCCGCGAGCGCGGAAGGTCACCTGACCCGACAGAGATTCGCACAGGACCTCAAAGGGTTGAGCGAGGAGACGGGGATCAATCCCGCACGCGTCAGTCCACACGTGCTTCGCCACGCCTTCGCCAGCCACCTGCTCGACCGCGGCGCCGATCTGCGCGCCGTTCAGCAGCTTCTCGGCCACGCCGACATCTCGACCACTGAGATCTATACGCATGTGCTGCAAGAGCGCCTGAAGCGCCTCATCAACGAGCACCATCCCCTGGCACGCCCGAAGCATTCCGACTCGGGGTGAAAATGCGTCGCGGAGCTGTTCATGACCCGCCGAACGGCGCCTTGACTTTTCCGTGCTCAACGAGTGATTGTCCGGCCCGATCAAGGAATTTTCCTCCGCTGACGGCCGTCTCCGGCCGGGCGAGGCTGGCAGCGTCGCACGCGCCCGAGGGCGCTGAAGTTATGTGCGCTCCTGACCACATGAGAAAGGCCCGTCTTTGGAAAAGAACGTCCCGGTCCGCTTCTATCTCGACTTCGAGAAGCCGATTGCCGAGCTCGAAGCCAAGATCAACGAGCTTAAAGCGATGGTTTCCGAAGAGGGCGGCGTCTCGATCGCCGCAGAGATCGAGACCCTTCAGGAAAGGGTCAACGAGCTCTTGCTCGATATGTATTCCAAGCTAACGCCCTGGCAGAAGACGCTGGTGGCCCGTCACCCCGAGCGGCCGCACTGCCTGGATTACATCAACGCGCTGATCGACGATTTCACACCGCTCGCTGGCGACCGCTACTTCGGCGAGGACGCAGCCATTGTTGGCGGCGTCGGCACCTTCCGTGGCCGCTCCGTGATGGTGATCGGAAACGAAAAGGGTTCCGACACCCAAAGCCGCATCAAGCACAACTTCGGCATGGCCAATCCCGAAGGCTACCGCAAGGCCGTGCGCCTGATGGAAATGGCCGATAAGTTCAAGCTGCCGGTGATCACACTGGTTGACACCGCTGGTGCCTACCCTGGCGTCGCCGCCGAAGAGCGCGGCCAGGCGGAAGCCATCGCCCGCTCGACCGATTGCTGCCTCAAACTGGGGGTGCCGATTGTCTCTGTCATTATCGGCGAGGGTGGATCGGGTGGCGCGGTCGCCATCGCCACCGCCAATACGATCCTGATGCTTGAGCACGCCATCTACTCGGTCATTTCTCCCGAAGGAGCGGCCTCCATCATCTGGCGCGACAGCAACAAGAAGGAAGAGGCCGCGACCGCCATGAAAGTCACCGCGCAGGACCTCATCGGCCTGTCGGTGATCGATCAAATCGTCTCCGAGCCGGTCGGCGGCGCACATCGCGATCACCGGCGCGCCACCAGGTCCGTCGGCGATGCCATCGCCAAGGCGTTGGCGGCTTTCGACGGCATGGACACCCAAGAGGTGCGCCAGAACCGCTACGAGCGTTTCTTGAAGATCGGACGCGGACTCCCTGGCTGAGCCGGCGTTGCCACGCGCTGACGGCGGCAGGAGCCCTTGATATTCCCCAAGAATCCCGGCGACTGCGGCCGCTCCGGGCGACCGCAACCCAACTGCAACATGTTGATTATGCTCACGTTCGAACAACTTTTGCCGCTCGACCGCCGCATTCGGCAGGCATAAATTGCGCAAGGGAACGGCGTTCGTCGCCCCGGATTAGGGGTATCGTAACGTTAACGATATGTTTACGTTTGCGAATCAATGGTAGTCGACGTGCGCGAGGGGCACTGCGTATGAGTCGATGGAAATCTGAATGGACGGCGCCCGGCCGATTGCGCGGGGCGATGGCGGCGGTCTCAGCCGCGCTGCTGCTGGCTGGCTGCAGTTCCGCACCACAAATTACTCCGGCCGATCAGCCCTTGTCGCAGCAGACCCTGATGCTGCTCGGCAAGAAGGGAATGCGCGTCGAAGCACCGATCTTCGTTCGTATCTTCAAGGAAGAATCCGAACTCGAAGTCTGGAAGCAGCGCGAGGACGGACGCTACTATCACTTCAAGAGCTATCCGATCTGCAATTGGTCGGGCGATCTCGGTCCCAAGCTCAGGCAAGGGGATAAGCAGGCGCCGGAAGGCTTTTACCGTGTCGCTAACAACCAGCTCAATCCCAATTCGCAGTTCCACGTCTCCTTCAATCTCGGCTACCCCAACGCCTACGACAGATCGCTCGGCCGCACCGGCGATTTCTTGATGGTCCACGGCAAATGCAAGTCGGCCGGCTGCTACGCCATGACGGATGCGTTGATCGAAGAAATCTACGGTCTCGCACGCGAAGCACTTAAAGGCGGGCAACAATCCTTCGACGTGCACGCCTTCCCCTTCCGCATGACCGACGAGAACATGAAGCGCCACAACAAATCGAAGTGGATCGGTTTCTGGCGCACATTGAAGCAAGGCTACGATAACTTCGAAACGAACCGCGTCCCACCGCCCGTCACGGTTTGCGAACACCGCTACATGGTCAACGTCTCGACTGCCGAGGGTCGTGAGCCGCAGGCCGATGGGCCTTGTCCTGTATTCCGTCGACCTCAGCTTGCACCGTTCATTCCCAAACCGGCCGAGCAGCAATTGGCAAGCGAGCGCATCGAGATGCCTGGTCCGAAAATGCGGACGGCCGAAACCATCCACGCGCCCGAAGGCGATGAGTGGAAACCTCCCGCCGTGGCATCTGCCGGCTCCGGCGCAGGTTCGACATTCACGCGAATGTTCGGCCTTGGCGGAACCACCGGATCGCAGACCAAGATCACCGGGTTTGGCTACCGCTGAGAAATGACGGCTCAAACCCGTCTCGTGGCTGAACCTGACCGCCGTCGTGCCAACCGCAGGCATAAGCATAGGCTGGTGACACGCCGCATTTTCTGCCGCTTTTGCCGCACAATTTGCCCGCCTGAATAAATCTCGCAGGATGCAGCAAAAAACGGATGACGCGGCAGGACGATCATGTGAGCGGGGCCAGCACGGTCTCATCCGGAGCGCTAGAATCCGCGCACGTCGATAGGCTGCGCCGGCGCCGCCGAGACCTTCGCCGGACGATTTTCCTCGGCCTTGTCGTTATCGCCGCCGTTGCCTTCGCAATCGTCAATTGGCAGCTATTGACCACCAGTCTCGAAACCCGTGCTATCGCAGTCAAGCGTGCTTCTCATCGCGCCCTGTGGTCGCTCGGACAGACGCTGCCGGGCACGCCTGATCTCACCGCACTCGACCAGCGGCTTACCCAGGGAGGCTTCACACTCGCACAGCCCATATTGATGCGGATCTACAAGCGCGACTTCGAGCTGGAGATCTGGAAGGCAAAGGATGGTCGCTTCCACCACTTCGCGACCTATCCCATATGCCGCTGGTCCGGACGCCTCGGCCCCAAACACGAAGAGGGCGACAGACAATCGCCCGAAGGTTTTTATACCGTGAGCAAAGACCAGCTCAATCCCAACAGCCGCTGGCACCGTTCGTTCAACCTGGGCTTCCCTAATCTCTACGACCGCAGCCACGGCCGCACCGGCACCTTTTTGATGGTCCACGGCGGCTGCGGTTCGGTGGGTTGCTACGCCATGACCGATGCCGTCATCGATGAGATCTGGCAACTCGTCACAACGGCGCTCGAGCGTGGACAGAGCCACATTCAGGTCCAGGCATTCCCCTTCCGCATGACCGACGAAAACCTTGCGGCAAAGACAGAGGATCCGCTCTACCCCTTCTGGCAGTCGCTCAAGAAGGGCGCAGACGTGTTCGACAAGACCGGTCTGCCGCCTCGCGTGCACGTCTGCAGGGGCGAGTATGTCTTTCTTCCGGGGAGCAATATTCAATCCGCCGATATCCCCGCCGTCATCTCCTGCGAGAGCGCGAGCCCCGTTCAGCAGGCTCAGGACGATTGATCGGGCTTCACCGAACGTTCAAGGAACGGCGCAGGAAAGCGTCATCGCCTGGCAACGCATCGTGGATGACTGGGCTGGACCGGCCGAAAACCCTTGGCATCACCCGATGGCGCGCTGTTAAGGTCCGCCCAAGGAAAAGGTTGAGAAAGCGTGAATGCTTACGGAGCATGGAGCGTTTTCGGATGACCGGCTGATGGCGACTTGGGGAGGACCGCGGAACTCCGTGGAACTTCGAGCGTCTTTATCATTTTTGGAAACTTGATGGGTTGGTGGACGACAAGCAGACGTGGCGGACGGTTCCTGCAATGGGCCGGCGCAATGTCGTGCGCCACCACGCTTTTCATTGCAGCGAGCACAGCCCACGCCGTCACCATAGAATTGAAGGACGCAGCCCCCAATCGCGTCGAAAACCAGCGCATGCATGCCGCCAGCGAGACGGCATTACCTGGAACGCCTGACACCGCTGCGTTTGCCGAGCGCCTTGAGGCAGCCGGCCAGAAGGTTGGCAATCCGGTCTTGATCCGCATCTTCAAGTCTGAGGCAGAGCTTGAGGTCTGGCTGCAGAAGGACGGTGGAGTCTACGAACGCTTCGCCACCTATCCCGTCTGCAACTGGTCGGGCTCTCTTGGCCCCAAGCTGGCTGAAGGTGACAAGCAGACGCCCGAAGGCTTCTACACCATCACGCGGCGTCAATTGCACCGCATTGGCCGCTGGCCGCGCTCATTGAACCTCGGCTTTCCCAACGTCTACGACAGATCATTGGCTCGCAGCGGATCATACATCCTGGTGCACGGCGGCTGCTCCTCGGTGGGGTGTTTTGCGATGACCAACCCGGTTATCGAAGAAATCTACCGACTGACTCAGGCCGCAATCATCAAGGGGCAGAGCCACGTCCCCGTTCATGTGTTCCCATTTCGTATGAACGAAGCCAAGTTGAGGACGCACGCCAGCAGCGAATGGTTTGGATTCTGGCAGAACTTGAAAGAAGGCTTCGATTCTTTTGAAGAGACTAAAGTTCCCCCCAGCGTTCGCGTTTGCGATGGCCGCTACCATTTCGACCGAAACGCCCCGGGGGAGGTGGGCGCTCCAGGCCCTTTAAAACCGTGCGGCGAGACAATCGCCGCAGTGCAGGCATTGGAGCAATTCTACGCTCTTGCACGCAGCCACCCGCTGCTCAGCCAGGTAAACTTCAAGACGCGGATGCCGATGTGGACGACAGCCGCAAGCGAGGTGCCCGCGCATCTCTCGGGCGCGTTCGAAATCTATCAGGACGCAATGCAGACACTGGCGCGCGCCGTGGCAGAAAACGCGAAGCTGCCGCCCGCACGACGCATGCGGCCGCGCACACTGGCCAAAGCAGTGCTGAAATCATATCAGTACAAATGCAACCCGAGCCTCGCTAGCTGCCGTCGCTTCATCGCACTTCAAATGTCGCAGCAGGAAGAAAAGGTCGAGGTTGCATCGCGACCGCATGGTCGCCAGCGCATCAAGACTGCCACAAGCAGCAGACGCGGCCGCTGACGCTGCCAGCCCCGCGCATTACGCTGAGAAAGTTTTCCATGGTCGCGATGTGCGACGGTCAACGACCAGATGCCTTGCCGCCGCTGTCCCAGCGTGGCATAGAACCGGAACGCTGGCGGACTACCGATACCGACGCGGGTCGCATCTTGTCCCAGGCAATCCGAATGAAGCCGGCACGGCGCTGAAAGGAAGTCTCACCCGGTCATACTGAATTCAACCGCATCGCGCGCACCTCACCGCGCAACTGCGGTGACTGTCGCAAGGCGTGTGCAATAATACGTGTTCGCGTAGGTGTTTCCGCAAATGGCAGATGACAAGTCGCTGTTGAAGACCGTCGAGTATTGGCTGGAAAGCATGCTGTTTTCCAGCCGCTGGTTGTTGGCCCCCTTCTATCTCGGCCTCGCCCTGTCGCTCATCATTCTCCTGATAAAATTCGTTGCCGAACTCGGCCACATGGCGGCCCACGCCTTCAGCGCCACCGAGAGTGAGGTCATCCTCGGCGTCCTTGCGCTCGTCGATCTTTCGTTGACCGGCTCGCTCATCGTCATCGTCATCTTTTCCGGATACGAGAATTTTGTCTCGCGTATCGACCATGGCGGCCACACCGATTGGCCTGAGTGGATGGGCAAAATCGACTTCAGCGGCCTGAAACTGAAGCTCCTGTCGTCCATCGTCGCCATCTCCGCCATCCAGCTCCTGAAACAGTTCATGGCGCTCGATAAGGTGTCGGACCGCGACATCATGTGGATGGTGATCGTCCACGTCGTCTTCGTCGTCTCCAGCGTCCTGCTCGCACTCTCCGACCGTCTGACGGTGCATGCAGGCGGGCACCCGAAGAAATCCGGTGGCGACGGTGGCAAGGACGACGCGCCGGCGCCCCAGAGTGGAGGGCATCACACGGATGCTGTTTCCGCCGTCAGCGCTGCTCCAGCAGGCGCAAATTCGACCAGCGCGACCTCTGCCAGCGCCACGGCCCCGCACAAGATCCAGATCACCCGGGTCGATGACACACAGCGCCCCCGTCGTTCCGCCGCGCCTGTTGAAGCCAAGTCATCGAACTCCGATCCCGTCGCGCCTGCGGCCGAACGCACAACCACCTCTGCCGTCGATGCAGACCTCGACGATCTGCTCCCCGGCTGGCCTCATTCGACGATCAAGCGCCGGTTGCATTAAGCCTGATCGAGCGAGCTGGAAGCTCCAACGTCCAGCAACGTCACGACAAAGAGCCTCAACCGAAGGTTTGAGACGCAGGCACAATCGTCAAAGTGAGATCACGGGGATCTGATCTCTCCAATCACGCCGCTTCGTTGTGCTGCCGGACGTCAGTCTTTGCGCGTGGCACAAAAGCGCGCCTCGGCCAGTGCCACCGCTTCAGGCGTTCGCATCGTTACGAAATGGTCGCCGATAACCAGCACATCCATGCCGGTGCGCAGATAGCAGGAGATCGCCTCTTCCGGCCGCGCCACGATTGGTTCGTGACGATTGAAGCTCGTGTTCAGCACGATCGGCACCCCGGTGATTTCACCAAAGGCATGGATCAAGTCATAGTAGCGCTGGTTCGCCGCGCGCGACACAGTCTGGATCCGTGCCGTACCATCGGCATGTATCGCCGCGGCAATCTCACGCTCACGATCCGCATGAACGTGCGGCGCCAATGTCATGAATGGGTCCGGCTGCGCAACATCGAAGTACTCGTTGGCCCGTTCCTCCAGCACGGCCGGCGCAAACGGGCGGAAGCTCTCGCGATGCTTGATCTTTGAATTGATGACGGTGCGCATGTCGGCGGAACGGGGGTCCGCCAGAATCGAGCGATTGCCCAGCGCTCTCGGGCCCATCTCGAACCGGCCCTGAAACCAGCCGACGATCTTGCCCTCGGCAAGTGCCCGCGCTGTCCGCTGGATGAGCTCAGGCTCTTCGAGCTTCTCCGAAACGAGACCGGCGCTGTCCAGCGCACGCGAAATTGCCTCGTCGGAAAATTCGAGACCATAAAATGGGTGTATCAGCTCAAAACGTCGCGGGTTCTTGAGCGTCTGATGATAATGCCACAGCGCACTGCCCAGCGGCGCCCCCGTGTCGGACGCACACGGCGGCACCCAGACGCGCTCAAAACCGGTATTCTCCAGAATGCGTGCATTGGCCACGCAGTTGAGCGCAACACCGCCCGAGATGATGAGGTTGCGCGAGGCAAACCGCCGCTCCAGCTCGCGCACCACGTGCAGGATGACCTCCTCCGTCACGACCTGTATCCCGCGCGCGATCGCCTGATGCCGCTCGGTGATCTCCGAACCAGGCTCCCGGGCCGGGCCGAACGTTTCGTAGAACTTTCGCTTCAAGGGCTTGAACTCGCCGTAGCGATCGAAGTCGAAGTACGACATGTCCAGCCGATAGCGACCCTCCGGTTCCAGCCGGTACAGCTTGCGGAAGGCATCGACGTAGCGGTCATCGCCATATGCCGCCAGCGCCATCACCTTGCCTTCGTCAGAAAAACCCGCAAAGCCCAGGTATTTCGTCACGACCGTATAGGCAATGCCGACCGAGTTGAAGATTTCCGTCCACCAGACGCGCGAAAGCCCCGAGCCATCTCCAGTGTAGACGCTGGTCGCCGCGTCATCACCGAACCCGTCCATGACGAGAATCGTCGCTTCCTCGAACGGTGATACGAAAAACACCGCGGCATGTGCATCGTGATGGCCGACATTGACAATACGCGGCAAGGACTGGTCGCCGGCCAGCCTGCTCAGACGACGCCGCAGATAAAAGTTGAGCAGCACGATCTCGTTGCGCTGCGGCGTATGTGATGGTTCCAGAAGCAGGCTGAGGCTTCCTGGAAGCCCTCGCAAGATTGCCTTGCTGAAGCTCTTGCGCAGACGGCCGACGTTCCACGGCGTCGTGATGACATCGACGTCCTTCAAGCCGGGAATACCTGGCCCCAGCGCTGCGGTCAGCGACTGTTGCGGAAAAACCTTCGTGCGCTTGACGCGGTTGAGCCGCTCCTCTTCCAACACCAGCGTCGGCCAACCGTCATCGAGGATGGCGAGGCCACTGTCATGCGTGGCGCCGACGAGACCAAGGATACGCACCTTGCGACAACCTCCATCAGTGCAGGGGGTTGCACCGCTATAACATCAAGCGTGCTTGCCATGACAGTGCTTGTATTTCTTCCCTGATCCGCACGGGCACGGAGCATTGCGCGAAACCTTTCCCCAAGTCGAGGGGTCGTTCGGATCGATCTCACCGCTGCCGCGCCGCGACTGTACCGGCTGGCGCCGTTCTACAGCCGGCGCCAGAGTGGCGCCGCCGAGGATTGCGGCCTCTGCCATCGCGAATTCATCCATGCCTGTCGTTGGATCGACATGGTGCGCTTCCATCGCCGGCAGCTCCGTGGGCTGCATCATCTCCTCTTCGTCTTCCTGCCCCGGCCTCAGCGTCATCAGCACGCGCGTCACATTCTCGCGCAGCCGCAACAGCATGTTCTGAAAGAGAGTGAAAGCCTCGCTCTTGTACTCGTTGAGAGGGTCACGCTGGCCATAAGCGCGGAAGCCAATCACTTGGCGCAGGTGCTCCAGCGTGACGAGGTGTTCGCGCCACAGATGATCGAGCGTCTGCAACAGCACCATCTTTTCGATTTCGCGCAGCCGCAGCGCGCCGAGCGCCACGGCGGATTGCTCGCTGCTGCGCTCCATCTGATCGACGAAACCCTTGGCGTCGAAATACTGGTTCATGAACTGATCGCCGATCTGCCACGCTTGCTGCGCGGCCTGTTCTGCCGTCAATCCCGTGATCCGGATTGCCGCGTTCGGCGTATGGTAGAGGTACCGGCCGATGTCTGCGAGCTTGCCGTCCGGATCGTCGACCAGTTGCTTCAGCGCGCTGTCTTCCGCCACGACATTGAGGAAGCCCTTGGCGCCCCGATAATTGTTGAGGACGTCCTGGCCAACCTCTGCCTGCAGAGCCTCCGCCTTCGCCTCGACCTCCTTGAGCAGCCGCTCTTTGATTTCCTCGTCCGCGATGCCTTCTTCCTCGGCCCAATCTCCGATCGGCAATTTGAGGTTGAAAATTTCCTCCACGGCTTCGACGAGTCCTGCAGTATCCCACTGCTCCGCGTAAGCCTTCTCGGGAATATAGCGGCCAACGAGATCACCGACGACCTGTAGACGCAGGTCCTTCACCGTCTCGGAGACGTCATCCTCGGCCATAATCTCCTTGCGATGATCAAAAATGACCTTGCGCTGGTCATTCATGACATCGTCGTACTTCAGGATCTGCTTGCGAATATCGAAGTTGCGCGCTTCGACCTTCTTTTGCGCCATCTCGAGCGACTTGTTCATCCAGCGATGTGCAATCGCCTCGCCTTCCTTGAGGCCAAGCGTACGCACCATGCTGTCCATGCGCTCCGAGCCGAAGATGCGCATCAGGTCATCGTCGAGCGCGAGGTAGAACTTGGAGTGGCCTGGATCGCCCTGCCGGCCCGAGCGGCCGCGCAGCTGGTTGTCGATGCGCCGGCTCTCGTGCCGCTCGGTGCCAAGCACATAGAGGCCACCTGCATCGAGCGCTTTGGTCTTCTTCGCACTAATGTCCGCACTAATCTCGCGTTCTTGCTTCTCACACTCCTTCTCGTTCGGCTCGCGCCCCGCGGCGTGCTCGGCCGCGATCCAGTCGCGCAGCCGGTATTCGGCATTGCCGCCGAGCTGGATGTCGGTACCGCGGCCGGCCATATTGGTGGCAATCGTCACAGCGCCCGGCACGCCGGCCTGTGCGACGATATTGGCCTCCTGCTCATGATAGCGCGCGTTAAGCACCTGGTGCGGGATGATCTGGTTTCCCGCCTTGGTCTTCTTGGCCAGTTCGACGAGATGGTTGCCGATATCGACAAACTGTTCCTTGATGTCCTGGTCGCGCTCATGCGTGAGCTCGTCGGCTTGTGCAAGCGTCTTGCGGCCAAGCTCCTCGATGTACTTCTTATCCGATAGAAGCCCTGATAGCTGCTCCGACTTCTCGATTGAAACGGTGCCGACCAGCAGCGGCTGCCCGCGCCGCGCACAATCCGCGATGGTCAGCACGATCGCCGCCAGCTTTTCCGGCTGCGTGCGATAGACTTCGTCGTCATCGTCGATGCGCGCAATTTCCCGATTTGTGGGTATTTCAACGACATCGAGACCATAGATATCCATGAACTCGCTGGCCTCCGTCGAGGCCGTGCCGGTCATGCCCGCCAGCTTGTCGTAAAGCCGGAAATAGTTCTGGAAGGTGATCGAGGCGAGCGTCTGGTTCTCGGGCTGGATCTCGACGCGCTCCTTCGCTTCCAGCGCCTGATGCAAACCCTCAGAGTAGCGCCGCCCGGGCATCATGCGGCCCGTGAACTCGTCGATGATGACGACCTCGTTGCCCTTGACGATGTAATCCTTGTCGCGTTGGAACAACTTGTGCGCCTTCAGCGCCTGATTGATGTGATGGACGAGCGTGACGTTCTCGATGTCGTAGAGCGAGCCGTTGAGCATCCCCGCGTTTGCGAGCAGCTCCTCGATGTGCTCGTTGCCTGCGTCCGTAAGCGACACCTGCCGCTGCTTCTCGTCGAGTTCGAAATGCTCCGCCTGCAGCTGCGGAATGAAACCGTCGATCGCCACATAAAGCTCGGTGCGGTCCTCCACGGGACCGGAAATGATGAGCGGCGTGCGTGCTTCGTCGATCAGGATCGAGTCGACCTCGTCGACGATGGCGAAGGCATGGCCACGCTGCACCATCTCGGCCTTGCTCATCTTCATGTTGTCGCGCAGGTAATCGAAGCCCAACTCGTTGTTTGTGGCGTAGGTGACGTCGCAGGCGTACTGCTCCTTGCGCTGCTCGTCGTCGAGGCCATGCACGATGCAGCCTACAGTCAGCCCGAGAAACTTGTAGACCCTGCCCATCCATTCCGCGTCGCGCTTGGCGAGATAGTCGTTCACCGTCACGACGTGGACGCCGCGCCCCGCGATGGCATTGAGGTAGACCGCCAGCGTCGCCACCAGCGTCTTGCCTTCACCCGTCTTCATTTCAGCAATGTTGCCCTCGTGGAGCACCATGCCACCGATCAGCTGCACATCGAAGTGCCGCTGCCCGAGCGCGCGCTTAGCCGCCTCCCGCACTGTGGCAAAGGCTGGGGCGAGGAGTTCGTCGAGACCTTTGCCGGCCGCGAATTCCGCTCGGAATCGCTCGGTTCTGGCCCTGAGATCCGCATCGCTCAGCTTGGCGACCTCGTCCTCCAGAGCATTGATGGCCTCCACGCGGGGCTTGAAAGAGCGAACGCGACGGTCGTTCGATGAGCCGAAGATCTTCGAAGCAAGCGAGCCGAACGACGACAACATGGGGGATGTCCTCAAAAAGAAAACGAGCGCGTGGGCGCAGCGGATTTGCTACCGCGCCTCGTCGCTGCCAGAGCTTGTCGTATCGCCCGCCAACCTGGAGTTCTGAGGGCCGGAATTCGGGGCTCCGGCCTCATTCGCTCTGGAACGCGCCGAGACGAAGCGAAAAAAGCGATACAGTTCGCCGCACAGATAAGGACCCCCATTAAGACTGTCAACGCGACGTACCGCAGGTCAGCGCCGTGAAACCACCGGATTGGGGCGTTGGGGATGCTGGATAAAACTTAACTTGGCAGCACCCTGTCACGCCGTCTATCCATGCCCCCGACCGACCGCATGATGGCATGGTAGAGCCGCCAGCATCACGCGGTGCTTCTGCCACAACCAGGGAAAACGCCCGTGATTTTCGCCCCTTTCAGGTTTCTGTTGAGAGCCGCCGTCCCCGCAATATGCGCCGCGGCCCTGCTGTTCGCCCAGCCGATAATGGCCGCTGAGGGCGCAGGCAAAGTTGTCGCCACCGTCAACGGCATTTCCATCACCGAGGGCGATCTGAAACTCGCCGAGGACGAAATCGGCCGCGATCTGGGCAACCTTCCCGAGCCCACGAAACGCCGCGTCCTTGTCGAATTTCTTATCGAAAACAACCTGTTCGCCAAAGCCGCGGAAAACGCAAAGCTGTCTGAAGGCGCCAGCTTCGATGAGCGGATGAAATACTGGCGCAACCGCGCCCTGCGCGACGCGTACTTCGACAAGGAGATCAACTCCTCGGTCAGCGAGGAGGCCGCCAAGACCTACTACAACGATCAGGTCAAGGCATTGAAACCTAAAGAGGAAGTCGAGGCCCGTCACATCCTGGTCGATACCGAGGAAAAGGCTGCGGAGCTCAGGAAGAAGCTCGATGAGGGCGCCGACTTCGCTGCGTTGGCGAAGGAAAACTCCAATGACCCCGGCACCAAGGACGACGGCGGCATGTTGGGCTATTTCTCCACCGGCCAGATGGTCCCCGACTTCGAGCAGGCCGCTTTCGCGCTGAAAAAGGGGGAGGTCTCCGCACCAGTCAAGAGCCAGTTCGGCTGGCATCTCATCAAGGTCGAGAACCGCCGCCAGAAGCCGCCGCCCACGTTCGATGAGGTCAAGGACCGCATCCTTGCCTCCATGATCCATCAGCGCGCCCAGGCGGTCGCTGCCAAGCTGCGCGAGGATGCCAAGATCGAGTATATCGACGAGGCTATCAAGAAAGAGGTCGAAGACCAGAACAACCAGCAGGAAGCCCAGCGTCGCCAGATCGAGGAAATGATCAAGAAGCAGTTGGAATCCCAGGACAAGGCCGGAGGCGAGAACGCTGCAGGCAAAGAGGGCAGCGATGCGAAGGCCGAGGACAAGAAATAGGTAAAGCGGTGCGGTGCATCTGCCGTACGCACCGGTTACGTACCGCGCCAGCAAGCGGCCGCCGCGCCGGCGATGCCGTTGACGCCACCTGATGAACAATCCGTATCGGGCCGCTTGAAAAAGGCGGCCCGATCTGTTTGGGCTATGACCCCACAGCAAACTCCGGACCACCATCACATGGGCAAGATCACCACCGTCTCCCCCTTCGCACCTGAAAAACTGCCCCGCCTGCCCGCCATAGACGGCGTCCGCTTCGCCACCGCGCAGGCCGGAATCCGCTACCAGGGACGCACCGATCTAATGGTCGCCGTGATGGATGAAGGGACCATCGCCGCTGGCGTTCTAACCCAGTCGAAAACGTGCTCCGCACCTGTGCTGCTCTGCCGCGAAAACCTCGCCAGGGGCAAAGCGCGTATCCTCGTCGTGAACTCCGGCAATGCCAATGCCTTTACGGGCATGAAGGGCCGTCAGGCGGTCGATGCGACCGTTGCCGCTGCGGCAGGTGCTGTCGGCTGCAAACCCGGCGAGGTCTACGTCTCATCGACCGGCGTGATCGGCGAGCCGATGGACGCGGGCAAGTTCACCCATCTGCTGGCCGGCCTTGCCAGGAAGGCAAAGGCCAATGCCTTCGAGGATGCCGCTCGCGCCATCATGACCACCGACACCTATCCCAAGGTTGCGACACGCAAGGTCGAGATCGATGGCGTCAAGGTCACGATCAACGGCATCTGCAAAGGTGCCGGAATGATCGCACCCGATATGGCGACCATGCTTTGCTACATCTTCACCGATGCCGCCATCTCGCAAAAGCTGCTGCAGGGCCTCCTGTCCGAACACGTTGAGACGACCTTCAACTGCATGACCGTCGACGGTGACACCTCGACGAGCGATACCTGTCTCGCCTTCGCGACCAGCGCTGCGGCAAAGCGTGGTCAGGAACCGATCACGAAAAAATCGGACAAGCGCCTCGCTGCATTCGGTACGGCCCTCCACAGCCTGATGCGCGACCTCGCAATCCAGGTCGCCAAGGATGGCGAGGGCCTGTCCAAGTTCGTCACCTTCGAGATTACCGGAGCGGAGAGCTTCAAGGCCGCCCGCACCATCGCCCGCGCCTGCGCCAATTCGCCGATACTCAAGACGGCGATAGCGGGTGAGGATCCAAATTGGGGCCGTGTCGTCATGGCGGTCGGCAAATCGGGCGAAGCCGCCGACCGCGACAGGCTCACGATCTGGTTTGGCCCTCATTGCGTCGCGCGCAATGGCGAGCGTGCGGAGGAATACGTCGAAGCGACAGCCGCCGCCTATATGAAGAATCGCGATATCGTGATTCGCGCCGATGTCGGCGCAGGAAAGGCGTCAGCGACCGTTTGGACCTGCGACCTCACCCACGATTACATATCGATCAACGCCGATTACCGCAGCTGATCGAGAAACGGCTTTCTGCACGTCAGTTACATCTAGGAGAAACGCAGGCGCGGATCAGAAGGAAAATATAAGGAAAATATGATGGAATCGAATTTCTGGTTGGAGCAATGGAATAAGGGCGAAACAGGTTGGCACCGTGACGACGTTCATCCGGACCTGACCGCGCATTGGCCGACCCTCGGCCTTCCGCAGCACTCCCGTGTGCTCGTGCCCCTGTGCGGCGCTTCGCTCGATATGGCCTGGCTCGCCGGGCAAGGCCACGAGGTGATCGGCGTCGAGCTGTCGCAAAGCGCGCTGGAGCAGTTCCTAGCCCGCCACCGCGTTCGACACATCGTCATGGAGGAGAATGGATTCCGCACATTTCTTGGCGGTCGCTACCAGCTTTGGTGCGGCGATTTCTTCGCCCTTCCCGATGAAGTGTTTGCCAGCGCCGATGCCGTCTACGACCGGGCAAGCCTGATCGCCCTACCGCCCGACATGCGCAAACGCTATGCCGCCACACTCGGCGACCGTCTCAGCCCCGGCACACGGATTTTGCTCATCACGTTCACTTACGACGCAGCGCAGATGAAAGGGCCACCCTTTTCCGTCCCCGACGACGAGGTTCGCGCACTTTTTCATGAGCGTTTCGATGTTGCTGAATTGAAGACGATCGACGCGCTCGCCGCCAACGATGGCCTGCGCCAGCGTGGACTGACCGCGCTGACCGAAACCACCTTCATTCTGACGCGCAAGCCGTGAGCACATTGTGAGCACATGACGACAGGTAACGTGAAAACCCGCCGCCTCTTGCTCGTAGTCGCCGTCGCGCTCATCGACGGCGACAACCGTATCCTTCTATCCAAACGGCCGGAGGGAAAACAGCTCGCCGGGCTCTGGGAGTTTCCCGGCGGCAAGGTCGATCCTGGCGAAACGCCCGAGGATGCACTGATCCGCGAACTGCGCGAGGAACTCGACATTGAGCTGTGCCGCACGTGCATTGCGCCGCTGACATTCGCCAGCCACACCTATGACGAATTTCATCTCTTGATGCCGCTCTATATCTGCCGCACGTGGGAAGGTGAGATTGAGCCGCGTGAAGGCCAGGAGATCATATGGACACGTGCCAACCGGCTGCAGCATTATCCGATGCCGCCGGCCGACGCGCCGCTGATACCGCCTCTGTGTGATCTGCTTTCTTGACACAATCCGAAGCAGTATGACTGCTCAGATTTGATGCAATCCAGGACACGCCGCATGCTTGAGCACGACGGCCAAACCTGTCGACGACAACGCAAGGCTTGCCCTAGCGAAAGAACCGCCTAGAGTCTGGCCGGCTGAGATGGAAGCACTCGAGCTTACAGCGAACGCACGACAAGGCGATGCTTGAGCAGGTGCTGACAATAGCGTCACAAAGGCGAAGCATCCTCGCGAACTGATGAAACGCCTGAAGCTTGGACGATTGGATGTATTCCCACGCATCCTGCCACGTCCAAAGTCGAGAGGAGACACAAGATGCTTGCGACGGAAATTCAGGAACACGCCCGGAAACTTCTCGAGGCCCATGGCGACAAGGCCGTGGCCGAGGCGGCACAGAAGGCCAAGTCGCTCGAGGACAGCGGGGCGGCCGAAGAGGCTCTTGTCTGGCGCAAAATCGAGGCGGCGTTGAAGCAGATGCGCGGCCCTCATTCGACCTGACCAGATATCCGGCGAGGATGCCTGCTGGCGAGCGCCGCCCGTCTTCAGCCACCGGTCTCCTCACCCGCGCGCCGCTCCTTGGTGCCTAGCGCATCGGCAAGCCGCATGGCCGCTGATCCCGGCTTCAAAGGTTTCTGCTGGCTGGGATCGGGTGTCCATGCTGTCACCGTCAGGATCTCGAACGTCGCCATCACGCGCCCGTCGGCACGCGCATGCCGCTGCTCATAGATCTGCGCGGCCCGGGCCAGTACGTCGCGTCGCGTCAGCGAGCGCCGTCGCGCATTGAGCGCGTTGCTGGCACCCATTGCCTTGATGTCTTTCATCAGCGCCAGCGGCGATGGATACGCCACCTGCACGACGTCACTATCGACGACCGGTAGTGCGAAACCAGCGCGCTGCAACAGACCGCCCAGATCCCGAAGGTCGATCGCGGGGGCAACGCGCGGAGAGGCGCCACCGGTGATCTCAGCTTCTGCGGCGAGCCACGCCGCACCGAGCTCGCCAAGCGTACTGCCGCCCAAGAGCGAGGCGAGAAACAGTCCGTCAGGCTTCAGCGCCCGGCGGATCTGTACGAGTGTTCCAGGCAGATCGTTGACATGTTGCAGCGACAGCCCCGAGACGATGAGGTCGAGCGTCGCATCGCCAAAGGGAAGCAATTCCTCGTCCGCCAGGACTTTGGGCCCGTCGCACGCTTCCAGCAGTTCGGCCACGGCCTCCACATCGAACATGAGCCCGACGCTACTGATTTGCCGCAGCCGCCGGCTCAGGACGCCGTGGTGCGCACCGATGTTGGCAGCCAGGGGAAACGTTCGTTTGATGATGTCCAGTCGGTCCGCCAGATCCTCCGCGACGCGATCGAGGAGGAAGTCGTGCTCACCAGCCTCATCCGCCACCCGACGGCGCCGCACGTTGAGAAGCGCCCGGTCAAACGGCGCAGACAGCGCACCCCCCGCAGTGCCCGCGCGATCGTAATTGCCCTGCTTGCTCTTTTCGTTCATTGAGCAGATCTTTGCTGCCACCATTCTTCACAGCCAACGTATCGAATTCGGCAAGGGCACCGGCATCGATGGCGCAAATCCCATCCACCGCTCCGCTTGAGCCGGCAGCGACCGAGACATTCGCGGCTCCCCCGCCCCAGCATCAGCGCTTGCGGACACTGGCAGCACGAAGCCTTGCGCGCCTGATTGATATCGTCACCCCGCCCGTTTGTCTCAAGTGTCATGAGCCCTTGTCGACGCAGGATACCCTGTGCCCAGCCTGCTGGAGTACGATTGATTTCATTCGGTCGCCGCTCTGCGATCGTCTCGGCATCCCGCTCCCCTACGATTCGGGTGCCGGCACACTGTCGGCCCAGGCCGTTGCCGCACCTCCCATATATGGGCGCGCGAGGGCCGTCGCACGCTACGACGGCGTGATGCGCCAGTTGATCCATGATCTCAAGTTTCACGACCGCCACGACGCGCGCAAGCTGTTCGGGCGCTGGATGGTGCAGGCCGGCGCGAGCCTTATCACCGATGCTGACGTCATCATCCCGGTGCCGCTGCACCGCTGGAAGCTGCTCAAGCGCCGCTTCAACCAATCCGCGCTTCTGGCCGCCGAAGTGTCCCGACTGGCGGGCAAGCCCAACGCGCCACTGGCGCTGGTTCGCACGCGAAAAACCCTGCCTCAGCTCGGTCTCACCGCCATCCAGCGCCAGCAGAATGTGCAAGGCGCGTTTACCGTACCGCCGCGCCGGCGACGCGATGTCGAAGGCCGACGTGTGCTGCTGGTCGACGACGTGATTACGACGGGCGCAACGATCTCCGCCGCCACCCGTGTCCTTCTCTCCGCTGGCGCCACCGGTGTCGATGTCCTGGCGCTCGCCCTCGTCACGGACACGGCGGCCACCCTCGAGGCCTGATCCACACCGCGCTGCAAGCGTCGCTGCCCCCTGGGGGCCTGCTTCGGCCCCGCTGCCGGCCCATACGTGCGGCAATATCGTGCGTCGTCGTGTTCCGGGATTGCTTTGCGAAGGCGGCGTAAATCACTATCTTCGAATATGACCGTTGGTAGCAGGAGGGCGCGCGCGACACCATGACGAAGGTAACGATCTACACCACGATGGTCTGCCCGTACTGCCACATGGCCAAGGAACTACTGAAAAAGAAGGGCGTCACCTATGACGAGATCGACGTGAACGCCAGGCCGGGCTTGCGCGCCGAGATGTGCGAGAAGGCCGGCGGCCGCAACACGGTGCCGCAGATCTGGATCGGCAGCCGCCACGTCGGCGGCTGTGACGACCTTTACGCGCTGGATCGAACCGGTAAGCTCGATCCGCTATTGGCGACATGATCGGTTGATTCGCCTAGAGCATGTTGAGCTGAAGTGTGCAGCGGTTCAGCTCAACATGCTCGAAACAAGGTTCTGGATCGCGTTCAAGTTTCCGTCAGACTAAACGCGATCTAGGCAGCGAAGACAACGGGAAGAGAGACGAGGCCGATGACGACCACTTCGGGAAACGCGACCTTCCGCGCCGGTCTGGTGCAGATGTGCGCGACGCGCGACCCCGACCGGAACGTGGCCGATGCCACCGCCCTGATCCGCGAGGCGGTCTCGGCTGGTGCTCAGTATGTCCAGACGCCCGAAGTCACGACGCTTATGGAGTTGGACCGCAATCGGCTTTTCAGCCTCACAGAGTCCGAGGACGGCAATCCGGCGCTGATCCATTTCCGCCGCCTCGCCAGGGAGCTTGGAATCTGGCTGCACATCGGCTCCATGGCGGTGAAGGTCTCGGCTGACAAACTCGCCAATCGCACCTATGTGATTGCCCCAGATGGCGAGATCGCCGCGCGCTACGACAAGATCCATATGTTCGACGTCGATCTGCCGGACGGCGAGAGCTACAAGGAAAGCAGGAACTACGAGCCTGGCACGTCGGCAGTGGTAGCGGACCTGCCGTGGGGCCGAATGGGTCTGACGATCTGCTACGATCTGCGTTTCCCCTATTTGCATCGCGCGCTGGCCAAGGCCGGCGCCCACTTCATCGCTGGTCCGGCTGCATTCACGAAGACGACAGGGGAGGCGCACTGGCACGCGCTGCTTCGCGCCCGCGCCATCGAGACCCAATGTTTCGTTCTCGCCGCCGCGCAGACCGGAATGCACGAGATCGGTCGTGCCACCTATGGACACTCGATCATTTTCGGGCCCTGGGGGGAGATCATCGCCGAAGCTGGAACCGAGCCATGCGTCGTTGTCGCTGACATCGATCCGGCCATCGTAGCCGACGTCCGTAGCCGTGTGCCGTCTTTGACGCATGATCGGGGCTTCACCGTCATCGAGGCCGCTACAGATGCCGGACGAGGTGTCTTGGCATGATCAGATATCGCCTCAGATGCGGCAACGGTCACGAGTTCGAGGCTTGGTTTGCCTCGTCGACAGCCTATGAAACACAGGAAGCCGAGGGACACCTCGCGTGCCCCAATTGCGCACGCACCGATATCGAGCGCGCCATCATGGCGCCGCAGATCGCCACGGCTCGCAAGGACTCAGCCACTCCGGCCATTGCCAATGAAAATGCACCCGCCAAAACCGCGTTGCATGCGGGCGGCGCAGATGCCCAGCGCTTCCAAGTCTTGATGCGCGAAATGCGCACGCTGCGCGACAAGATCCTTGAGAAGTCGGAGTATGTTGGTCCGCGCTTCGCCGAGGAAGCGCGTCGCATCCACCACGAGGAAACGCCGGACCGCGCTATTCACGGCGAAGCGACCCCAGAGGAGATCCACGAGCTGTCGGACGAAGGCATCGACGTCATGCCGGTTCCGCGCCTACCCGATGATTTCAACTAGATCGCGTTGCCGATAGGTAAGGTTCTCGCACCCTGGTCACTGCCAGGGGCCACTCGGTAGCATGAATTGTGGGGCGCCATGCCCTCACCCTCGGCGCCCCACCTCCGGTCGCTCCACCGAAGCTCTGCATTCACGACGTTCTGAACGCCTACACGACCACGCAGGAAAGAATGGACCGATGAAACAGGCGACGCCTGGCCCCAGCTTTTCTTCAAGCCCGCCGTCTTCATTGCTGTGATACTCGCAATCGGCAACTGGTGTTTCAATCATTAACGGCATTTCACGTTACGCATTCCGCCAAGTCTGCGGATGAAATTGTCGCTCATTTAAGATCGAATAAATCGAAAACCTCACGGGCTCTGGTGAAACTTTCTAAACGACGTCATGTCACGCGTACGTCGAGGCCGGACAGACCCGACACACGACAGTGCAGCACATCACCGATGGAGACCCGGCCAACCCCCGACGGCGTGCCTGTGAGAATGACATCGCCCGCACGCAACGTGAAGAAACGCGACAGGATCGATATCTGTTCGGAAACCGACCATATCATGTGCGATAAGTCCCCCGTTTGCTTCCTCACCCCGTTTTGATCCAGCGAGATCTCACCACGGCAGAGATGCCCGACGTCGCCAATGCGATGCACAGGCCCGCAGGGTGCGGAATCCTCAAACGCCTTCCCCACTTCCCACGGACGCCCGAGCTTCTTTGCAGCGCCCTGCAGGTCGCGGCGCGTCATATCGAGAGCAACAGCATATCCAAACACGTGCCCCAGTGCGTCATCGGTTGCGATGTCTTTTCCGCCCGTTTCAAGGCACACCGCCATTTCGACTTCGAATTGCACGTCATCCGAATGGGATGGATAGGGGAACAAACCATCCACTCGAAGATTGTCGGCATTTTTCTGAAAGAAGAACGGCGGCTCTCGGTCCGGGTCGTGCCCCATCTCGCGCGCATGCTCAGCGTAGTTGCGCCCGATGCAGTAGACACGATGCACCGGAAAGAAAATTTTGCTGCCCGCGATTGGCAATTTGGGAACTGCGGGAGGTGGGAAGGCATAGGTCATCGGATGGAATCCTTGGCAGGCCGGCGTGGTCTGGGGCCATAGGCAGCCGTTCATCTGAACGCCAACCCCGGGATCGTCAAGCGCAACCTCGTAACCTTGAGCCAAAACAAATGACTAGGTTGTCGGACGACGGTCATCGACACAGGTAATATATAGCTGCAGATCCGCTGGCGAGGGCACCGTGATAGCGGAAAGCGATGGTCTCATACCGATCCACGTCGCGGAGATCCGCCAAATACGCTTGGTGCCGCCCATCTCGAACCGGTCTGGAGGCCGAGAACATGCAGCAGCCCTCAAAGCCCGCCTCTGTCATAGCCGAGGAGGCCGAGGACGTCGGCACCAATCCAAGCGCCAACGACACGATGGGCGACATCATTTTGAAAAGGCTGTCGCGCCGCGAGATGATGTCGGGCATGCTGGCCGTTTCCGCGATAACTCTTGCTGCCTCACCCGACACAGCGACGGCCGTCACAGGTCAGGCAGACCAGAACGCGACACCGAGTTTCAACTTCGCCGAGCTCGCCGCCGGTTGTGACGCGGATCATCACGTCGCCGAAGGGTATGACGCCAATGTGCTCATCAGTTGGGGCGACGCTGTTCTGCCGGATGCGCCACCCTTCGATCCGGCCAGCGCCACGCCGCAGTCCCAGTCCCGCCAGTTCGGCTACAACAATGATTTCCTGGGTTTCATCCCGCTTGACGGGCGCGCTGACCACGGCCTCCTGGTGGTCAACCACGAGTACACAAACGCAGAATTGATGTTCCCTGGCCTGCCCGCGAATGCAGGAAAACAGACGACTTGGGACCGGATCACGCGCAACCAGGTCGATACCGAAATGATGGCTCACGGCGGATCGATCATCGAAATCCGCCGACAGAACGGACAGTGGAGCGTTGTCCCCGATTCGAAATACGCCCGCCGCATTACCGCCGAAACGGACATGCGCGTCTCCGGTCCCGCCGCCGGTCACGACAAGATGAAAACATCCGTGGATCCGACCGGCACGCGCGTCAAGGGCATGCTCAACAATTGCGCCGGTGCCATGACGCCCTGGGGCACGTGGCTCACATGTGAGGAGAATTTCAACGGCTATTTCTGGGGCAAAGGACGGATCAACCAGGTCGCCACCCCGGCCTCCTTGGCACGTTACGGCATCCCCGCAGAATTCTACAACTGGGCCAGGTTCCACGATCGTTTCGACATCATCAAGGAGCCCAACGAGCCAAACCGCTTCGGCTGGGTCGTCGAGATCGATCCGCTCGATCCCACATCAACGCCCGTCAAGCGCACGGCGCTTGGCCGCTTCAAGCACGAAGGCGCCGGTAACATTGTCAATCGCGACGGTCGCTTCGTCGTTTATCAGGGCGACGACGAGCGCTTCGACTACGTCTATCGGTTCGTCTCCAGGCGCGCGGTCGACCAGGCAAGCCGCGAAGCCAATCGCGACATTCTCGATGACGGCACACTCTACGTGGCCCGCTTCGACGCCGACGGCACTGGCGTCTGGCTGCCGCTTGTTCACGGTCAGGGCCCGCTGGGAGCAGATAGCGGATTTGCCGACCAGGGAGACGTCGTAATCCATGCCCGTGTCGCTGCCGATCTGCTCGGCGCCACCAAGATGGACCGCCCCGAGGATATCGAAGCCAACCCACGCACCGGCAAGGTCTATGTCATGTTGACCAACAACTCCAAGCGCACGGCGGAAGGTACCGATCCCGCAAATCCGCGTGCCGAAAACCGCTTCGGCCACATCATCGAGATCACGCCCGATGGCGGCGACCATGCGGCTCCCGCCTTCCATTGGGACATACTCGTACGCTGCGGCGATCCCTCGATCGCCTCAGTCGGAGCGACTTTCAACCCCCTCACGAGCAAGGATGGCTGGTTTGGAATGCCGGACAACTGCGCGATTGATTCGTTGGGCCGCCTGTGGATCGCCACCGACGGCAACGCGCCAGCCACAACCGGGCGTGCCGACGGGGTCTGGGCGATGGAAACCAGGGGGGCGGTCCGCGGCACGTCCAAGCTCTTTTATCGGGTGCCGGTCGGCGCAGAGTTGTGCGGCCCGGCGTTCACCCCTGACCTGGAGACGCTTTTCGTCGCCGTTCAACACCCGGGTCAGGGTGACAAAAACATGCCTTCGACCTTCGAGAACCCGACGACCCATTGGCCTGCCGCAGCCGACACCAGCGCGCCACCGCGGCCGTCCGTCGTTGCCATCACCAGAAAGGGCGGCGGAAAAATCGCCGTCTGACGGTCCCTCGAGGGACGCACCTATCTTCCTTTCGGGAGCGCCAAACCTGCGTCCCATCACCACTCCTGGTTATTCCGGGAGGGGCCGAAACCCTGCACGCGAACACCTTTCGACCAAAACCGCCTTGCCCCGCGCGGCCTACCGGTGCAAACAACGCCCTGACAACTCCACGCCCTCCGCATGTGCGGGATGTGCGGAGTACCGTTTCGCGGAACAACGGACCAGGATTCATGCTGACCAGAACGCCCGCCTCCCGGGAACGCGACGATGCAACCCCCCGTCATGACTGGACGCGGGCCGGGGCAGCGCAACTCTACGGCCTGCCGTTCAACGACCTCCTGTTCCGCGCCGCCACCGTACACCGTACCCATTTCGACCCCAATCGTGTCCAGAGAAGTCAGCTTCTCTCGATCAAGACCGGCGGTTGCGCCGAGGATTGCGGGTACTGCAGCCAATCGGCACACCATGCCTCCGGCCTCAAGGCTTCAAAGCTGATGGAGGTTCGCAGCGTCATCGAGGCAGCCCGGAAAGCCAAAGCCGGCGGTGCCACCCGCTACTGCATGGGTGCCGCTTGGCGCGAACCCAAGCAACGCGACATGGACGCGGTCGTCGCTATGGTCGAAGGCGTCAAAGCCCTGGGCATGGAAACCTGCATGACCCTTGGCATGCTCACTGACACCGACATCGCCCGCCTGAAGACTGCCGGCCTCGACTATTACAACCACAACATTGACACCTCCGAGCGCTACTACTCGGAAATCATTACGACGCGCACCTTCGCCGATCGTCTCGATACGCTGGCCCGCGTGCGCGAAGCAGGCATGAAGGTCTGCTCCGGCGGCATCATCGGCATGGGCGAGACCGAAACCGACCGCGTCGACATGCTGGTCACGCTTGCCAACCTCGAAGAGCATCCCGAGAGCGTGCCGATCAACATGCTCATCGAAATTCCCGGCACGCCGCTCGCGGGAACCGCACGCATCGATCCGATCGACTTCGTACGTACCATCGCGCTCGCTCGCATCATGATGCCGCGATCCTTCGTTCGGTTATCGGCCGGCCGCACCGAAATGACAGACGAGTTGCAGGCGCTCTGCTTCTTTGCCGGTGCCAATTCGATCTTCGTTGGAGAAACCCTGCTCACCACCGATAACCCCGGCGAGGACAAAGACGCCGATCTCTTCCGCCGCCTGGGACTGGACGGCCTCGATATCGAAGCGAGCGACGGCGCGAACGCCGCTGACGGCGCATCCGCCGACGGACCCGGATGCCATGGGCATGCACGAAGCGCATAAGCGATCACTCGAAGCGCTCGCGCGCCGCCGCCGCCTGCGCGCGCTTCAGCCTCGCTGCGGGCTGGACTTCGCCTCGAACGACTATCTTGGCCTCGGCGCATCCGATCTGTTGCGAACCGCGGCGCGGGAAGCTCTTGATCGCGGCGTACCCATAGGTGCTGGTGCATCGCGCCTCCTGCGCGGCAATCACCCCGAGCATGAAGCATTGGAAGCCGAGGCCGCTGCGTTTTTCGGCGCGCAATCCGCTCTCTTCTTTGGCGGCGGATTCCAGGCCAATTCCGCCCTGTTCGCCACGGTTCCTCAACGCGGCGATGTCATCGTCCACGATGAGTTGATCCACGCCAGCGCACACGACGGCATGGCGATTTCGCGAGCCGACAGCCTGCCCTTCGCACACAACGACCCCGACGCCGCAAGCGACGCAATCGCCGGCTGGCGTCGTGCCGGCGGCAAGGGACGCATCTGGATCGCGGTCGAAAGCCTCTACTCCATGGATGGCGACACCGCCCCACTTGAAGCGCTCGCCCGCATCGCGAACCGCAACGACGCCATGCTCGTCATCGACGAAGCCCACGCAACCGGCATCTACGGACCCAATGGGCGCGGCCTCGGCACGACGCTCGAAGGCGGAGAAAATGTGGTCGCGCTTCACACATGCGGCAAGGCACTCGGCGCATCGGGCGCGCTCCTGACGTTGCCCACGGTGCTACGTGACTACATGGTCAACCGCGCGCGAGCGTTCATCTACGCCACCGCTCCCTCGCCGCTGAATGCCGCCATCGCCCGCGCCGCGCTTAAGCTGGTGCATAACGAGCCGGAGCGCCGCCAGCGGCTTGCCAAGCTCGTAGCTCATGCGGGCGCGCTTCTGCGCGAGCGCTGCTCCATCACACCGACAGGAACGCAGATACAGCCCCTGATCGTCCACCGCGATGAAAGAGCGCTTCGCATAGCCAATGCGCTTCAGGACGCTGGCTTTGATGTCCGCGCCATTCGCCCGCCCACCGTACCTGAAGGCACCGCCCGCCTGCGCCTGTCTCTTACACTTAATGTCACGGCCGATGACGTGTCGCGACTGATCGGCTGCCTCGCTCCACTGCTCGCGGAGACGCAGGCATGACACGCACCCTCGTCGTTTGCGGAACCGATACCGGCGTCGGCAAGACTGTCGTCGCTGCGGCCCTCGCCACATTGCTCTATGCAGATTACTGGAAGCCTGTGCAGGCTGGCCTCGATGGAGATACCGATACTGAAACCGTCATCCGTCTGGCGCGCCTTAACGCCAGCCGTGCGCATGCCGAGGCCTATCGACTTAAAACACCAACCTCGCCGCACAGGGCCGCAGAGCTGGATGGCATCGTCATCGACACATCGAGCCTTATTCCCCCTCGCACGTCCAATCCGTTGCTGATCGAGCCGGCCGGCGGACTGCTGGTGCCTCTGACGCGCGACGTCTTGCAGATCGACGTTATCGCACGCTGGCAAAAGCCTGTCGTACTCGTCACCTCCACCCGTCTTGGCACGATCAATCACACCCTCTTGTCCAACGCGGCATTGCGCGCGCATAACCTGCCCATTGCAGGCCTCGTCTTCACCGGTGAAGAGAGCGAAGACACCCAACAAACGATCGCAGATTTCGCACGGCTTCCAGTGCTGGGCCGTCTGCCAAATTTGAACCCGCTCGACGAAACGACGCTGCAGCATGCCGCACGCACCTGTCTTGATGTCGCCCCCATTCTTGCCGCGTGGGAGCGCGCACGATGAGTCCTGATCGCACATCGCCAGTCTGGCATCCGTTCACCCAGCACGCCATTGCGCCCGACCCCATCGAGATATCGAGCGCTGCCGGCTCTCGCCTCTACACAGCTCAGGGCGAGTCGATCATCGATGCAATCTCCTCCTGGTGGGTCATTACACACGGACACTGTCATCCCAGCATCATGGCCGCAATCAAGGATCAGGCCGAACGCCTCGACCAGGTGATCTTCGCTGGCTTCACGCACGAGCCCGCCGAAATGCTTGCCCGCGAGCTGGTTGCTCTCACGCCCGACGGTCTGACGCACGTGTTCTACTCCGACAGCGGCTCCACAGCCGTCGAGGTCGCTTTGAAGATGGCACTCGGCCACTTCCACAATCGTGGGGAGAAACGCACGCGCATCCTGGCTCTCGAACATGCCTACCACGGCGACACAGTGGGCACGATGGCTGCTGGAGCGCGCGGCGTCTTCAATGCCGCCTACCAGCCGCTGCTCTACGACGTAACGCGGGTCCCATTCCCGGCAGTAGGAAAAGAACAGGCAACCTTCGATGCAATCGACGACGCTTGCCGAGTGGGAGACGTCGCCGCCCTGATCGTCGAACCGCTGATTCTGGGAGCTGGCGGCATGCTGATCTATTCAGCCCCCGCACTCGCGGAAATGGCGCGCATCACACGCCATCACGGTACACTCTTCATCGCTGACGAGGTAATGACCGGCTGGGGCCGAACCGGCAGCCTGTTTGCCTGCCAGCACGCCGGGATAAAGCCCGATCTGCTCTGTATGGCCAAGGGACTCACCGGCGGTGCCATTCCGCTGGCCGCGACGCTTGCCACCGATGAGATCTTCGCATCGCATTATTCAGAAGATCGCAACAAGACGTTCTTTCACTCCTCGTCCTACACCGCCAACCCCATCGCCTGCGCAGCAGCACTCGCCAATGTCGAGATATGGCGCACCCAGCCGGTGTTGAAGCGGATCGCAGACCTCACCGAAATGCAGCACAGGCGCCTCGCTGACATCGGCACCGACAGCGCCTTTGCCAATGCTCGCCAGTTGGGCACCATTACCGCGCTCGACATCGCCGTTCCCGATGGCGGATACTTGGCCGGCATCGGCCCGAAGCTGCAACGCGATTTCCTTGCACGTGGCGTGCTCTTGCGCCCGTTGGGAAATACGGTTTACGTCATGCCCCCCTATTGCATCAGCTCGGACGACCTCGAACAGGTCTACCGCGCTATCCGGGAGGGAGAGGTGGCAGCACGCGCGGAGCTTCATCAATGAGTGCGGGAGCACAGATCATCGGCCTTGGCCATTATGCGCCCCGACGCGTTGTCGCTAATCCCGAAATCGAACACCAGCTTGGCCTTGAGCACGGTTGGATAGAACGCCGGACCGGTATCCTCGAGCGCCGCTTCGCCGACTATGATGAAGCCTTGTCCGACATTGCAACAGCCGCCGGCAACATGGCACTCGTGGACGCCGGCATAGCGCACAATGAGATCGCCCTGACGATCCTTGCCACGTCAACACCGGATCACCTGCTGCCGCCATCGGGACCGCTTGTCGCCCATCGTCTGGGGCTCTCGCGATCCGGCGCGATTGACATGGCTGGCGCATGCGCCGGCTTCCTCTATGCGCTCACCTTTGCCGATGCGTTCGTCAAGACCCAGCGCAAGCCGGCACTCATCATCGCCGCCAACATTCTTTCCCGCCGCATCAACCCTGCCGAGCGCGCCAGTGCCGTCCTGTTCGCCGATGCCGCAGGCGCCGTGGTCCTGGCGCCGAGTGATCGGAGCGACGCCGGCATCCTGGCGTGCGAACTGGCTGCCGACGGCAGCGGATATGACCTGATAAAGATTCCCGCCGGTGGCAGCCGCACGCCATTTTCGCAGGCCCGCGGTCCCCACGACGTCTTGATGGCCATCTCTGACGGCCGCGCGGTTTTTACCAAAGCCGTCGGCATGATGGCCGACACGGCGCGCGGCGCCCTTGCCTCAGCAGACGTACCAGTTGGCGACATTGCGCACTGGGTGCCGCATCAGGCCAATACCCGCATCATCGAGGCCACGCGCAGCAAACTCGCCATCCCACAGGACAAGACATTGTCCTCGGTCGCGCATTTCGGAAATAGCTCGGCCGCGACAATCCCATTCACGCTCTCGCTCCTTGCTCCTGGGCGGAACTACCGGCGCGGCGAGAAGCTGTTGTTTACCGCCGCAGGCGCAGGGCTGACCGGAGGCGCAATCGTCTGGGGTTGGTAAGCGGCCTTACTCCGGTGGCAGGGCGCCCAATACGACGAGAACGGTGAAATTGCACGCTCTTGCCTTGCTGCCGGCTTGCCTTCTACAGTCATTTTCCGGAATGTGCGGATCGTGCCTGACTCGCCGGACCCCGTCCGCTGAGCGCAGCCGAAGGCCAGAACCGAAGACCAAACGCCGGATCCCCTCCCGCACATGTACACACCCCCCGAATTCTTCTCTCAGCCGGTCCTGATTGCATTTGCCGTCTGCGTAGCCGCAGCCGCCTCGACCGTGCTCGGCTCCATATTCGTACTGCGCGCCAATCGCGCCAATCCGCGCCTTCTCGCGTTCGGTCTCGCCTTCGCCGGCGGCGCCATGGTTTATGTTTCGCTGGTCGAAATCTTCAACAAGAGTGTCGTTGCCTTCTCGGACAGCTTCGGTGCCAAGACCGGATATGCCTATGCGACGCTCTGGTTCTTCGCCGGTGTTCTCATGCTTGCGGTGATCGATCGCATCATTCCCAACCCGCATGAGGGCATGGATGAGCGCGAGGTGCTGCATGCACACGGCCACCACCACGACAGCGTCTCCACGCCTAACGTCGCGCGTGTCGGCCTGCTCGCCGCAATGGCGATCACCGCGCACAACTTTCCCGAAGGCCTGGCGACGTTTTTCGCCACGCTCGACAACCCAGTCGTCGGCCTGCCACTCGCCATGGCCATTGCGATTCACAATATTCCCGAAGGCGTATCGATTGCGATCCCGGTCTACTATGCGACCGGAAGCCGGACCAAGGCTGTAAGCGCCACGATCATTTCCGCCGTTGCCGAGCCCGCAGGCGCGCTGATCGGTTATCTCATTCTCGCGCCGTTCCTCACCCAAGCCGTGTTCGGCGCTGTTTTCGGCGTGATCGCCGGCGTCATGGTCTTTCTGGCAATCGACGAACTGATGCCCGAGGCGAAGCGGTATTCCAAGGGCCACGAGGCGGTCTATGGCATGGTCATCGGAATGGCCGCACTTGCCCTTAGTCTCGTCTTGTTCAAGTGACCATATTGCTGCACGAACCACCTCATCCCCACGGAACTTGATCCTCGTCAACCACAAGGGTTGATCAAGGCGGCTAGCCCGTCTAGCTCGGTCACGAGGGAACTCTGCTATGACACGTCTCGCCAGCGCGCATGATGCCCTGAAGCCGCACTATGACGCTGTCGTCGTCGGCTCCGGTTATGGCGGTGGCGTCGCGGCGTCCCGCTTGGCGCGCGCCGGCAAGCTCGTCGCGGTTCTGGAACGCGGGCGCGAGGTCGTCACCGGCGAATTCCCGTCCCGCTTTCCCGAACTCAAGAACGAGATGCAGATCCATGGCCGCAAGATGTCGAGCGGCTCAGAGACAGCGCTCTTCGACGTGCGGATCGGCGAAGACATGCATGTCATTGTCGGCTGTGGCCTCGGCGGTGGCTCACTTGTCAACGCCGGCGTAACGCTTCGCCCCGATCCGCGGGTATTCGCTGACGAGGCTTGGCCGGACCAGATCCGCCAGGACGGCCTGCTCGAGGAAGGCTATCGCCGCGCCGAGGCCTGGCTCGCACCGCAAAGCGATCCCCGCGCTGCCGAGTTGCCGAAATACAAATCACTCAGTGCCGCAGGGCAGGCATTCGGCGATGCGACAATCGCGCCGCGCGTCGCCGTGAGCTTTGCTGAGCGCGTCAACGCCGCCGGCATCGCACAACCTGCCTGCACCCGCTGCGGCGACTGCTGCGGCGGCTGCAACGTCGGCGCCAAGAACACTGTCGCGCTGACCTATCTTCCCGACGCAAGACGTCATGGCGCCGAGCTGTTCACGCACATCAAGGTCCGGTACGTCTCCAAGGGCAAAGATGACCGCTGGCGCGTCGCCTTTGCCATCCTGACCGTGGACGGCCGCGCTGTCGTCCGCGAAGGCGAGATCACGGCGGATATCGTCGTGCTCGCGGCCGGCACTCTCGGCTCCACGGAAATCCTCTTGCGATCGCGCGAGCAGGGGCTGGCACTCTCCGATCGTCTAGGCCGCCGTTTTTCCGCCAACGGCGACATCATCGCATTCGGCTGGGGCGCCAAGCCCGTCATCAACGCAGTCGGCATTGGTCATCCGGCCAAGATCGAAGGCCGCGAGGTCGGCGCTGCCGTTTCCGGCCAGATTGAGTACCGCGATCAGGGCGAACTCGCGCGCGAGTTGACCGTGCAGGAAGGCGTGCTCCCCTCCGCCATCGCGCCGGCCTTGCCGCTGCTCTTCATTCCGAACGGACGCCTGCTCGGCGCGCTGCAGAGCTTGATCAAAGGCGTCTACAACGGACCGTTCGCGCATTTGCAGACGTTCTTCGCCGTCTCGCACGACAGCGCCTCAGGCGCGTTCCACCTCGAGAGTGACAGGCTGTCTCTGCGCTGGCCGGGCGCGAAAGATGAACCCACCTATCAAAGGCTCGACACCAAGTTGACCGCACTCGTCACGCAATCGGGCGGCACCTACGTCAAGAACCCCCTCGCCGGCACGATCATGGGACATCAGCCGGCGACCGCACATCCGCTCGGCGGGTGCGGCATGGGAACCGAGCGCTCCGACGGCGTCGTAAATCACAAGGGGCAGGTCTTCGATGGCGCCGCATCTTGCAGCAATACCGACGTGCACGCCGGACTTTACGTGATCGATGGGGCAATCATCCCACGCTCGCTCGGCTGCAATCCACTCTTCACGATCACCGCCCTCGCTGAACGGACGATGATGCACATGGCGGCCGATTTGGGCATGTCGTTCGACATAGCACCCATCGGGGTCCACCCCGAGACCCGATAGCCAGCAGGTCCAGTGACGGATCGCGCATCCGCAAGGCTCAACCACGGCATCAACACAGACCAATCCTGCGTTACCCCGCATAAAGCCGCAGATTTTCCGCTTCGTATGCCGGTCAGCCGCACCTATGCTGGGCTGGAAATAGGTCCCGGATCAAGCGGCATAAATGTCTGATTCCAATTCTATTATTTTCATGGCCCTGCAGCTCGTTGTGTCCGGTGACAGCGAGCTTTGGAATATTATTGCTTTGTCATTGCGGGTTTCGCTGACGGCCGTAGCGGTGGCCTGTCTGATCGGCCTGCCACTGGGCGCCCTCCTCGCCGTCGTCCGCTTTCCAGGGCGCGGCGCCGTCGTCACGCTTCTCAATGCCTTCATGGGCTTACCCCCGGTCGTCGTAGGACTGGTCGTCTACCTGATGCTGTCGCGTGCTGGGCCTCTTGGAGTGTTGGGACTGCTTTATACGCCGGCCGCCATGATCATCGCCCAGACGGCCCTGGTAACGCCGCTCATTGCAGCACTTGCGCGTCAATCGATGGCCGACCTGTACGGCGAGTACGACGAGTTGTTCCGATCCTTGGGACTTTCGACACGGCAGACCATTGCCGCCTTGATCTGGGACGGCCGCTACAGCCTCTCCACTGCCGCACTCGCAGGTTTCGGCCGCGCCATCGCCGAGGTCGGCGCCGTCATCATCGTCGGCGGCAACATCGAGCACGTCACGCGCGTCATGACCACGGCCATCGCGCTGGAAACCTCCAAGGGCGACCTCGAGCTGGCATTGGCTCTGGGTCTCATTTTGATCGTCCTCGCGCTTGCCGTGAACGCTGCGGTCTTTGCACTCAACCGGACTGCCCGGAGGCTGGCATATGCTTAAGTTTGCAGATCCAACACACAACCTCGATGCAACCACCCACCCGTTGTTCCCGATGGTCGCGGCGGATCTCTGTTTCGCCGATCGTGGCCGCAAATTGATCGATCGCCTGTCCTTGACGCTACTCGGTCGCGGAACGACGGCGATCATGGGTCCCAACGGGGCCGGCAAGAGCATACTTCTGCGACTGATGCACGGCCTGTTGACGTCCGCATCCGGATCGATCCTATGGGGCGGCAAGCCTCTGGACCACGGTATCCGCGCGCGCCAAGCGATGGTCTTCCAGCGCCCGACGATGTTGCGGCGCTCGGCGATCGACAATTTGCGCTTTGTGCTTGGCGACCTGCCACGCGCTGAACGTGAACTCCGTGCGACCGAGTTAATCGCCGAGGCGAAGCTAGAGCATGTGGCTTTAACACCTGCCCGCCTGCTTTCAGGTGGCGAACAGCAGCGTCTTGCAATTGCCCGCGCGCGCGCCACCGACCCCGAGGTGCTCTTTCTCGATGAGCCCGCAGCAAGCCTCGACCCCGCTTCCACACATGCCATCGAGGAGCTGACCCGCACCATCCGCGCTGATGGCATCAAGGTTATCTTCGTCACGCATGACCGCGGCCAGGCAAAGCGCCTCGCTGACGAGGTCGTCTTCATCGACAAGGGTCGCATCACCGAGCAGTCGACTGCGGCAGATTTCTTTGCCGGTCCGGCATCCGAGGCTGCATGCAATTACCTCGAAGGCCGCCTCTCACTTTAGAGGCTGATCGGCTGAAATGGTAGCGCGCCAGCATCCATCGAAGGTGTCCATCGCCAATTCAAACAAGACGTTCGAGCCGGCCACAGTGGTCGAACGTCTGCCGCCGTAACCGGCCCTGCTCTAGAGCATGTTGAGCTGAAGTGTGCAGCACTTCATCGTGAAAAACATGCTCCAAACAAGGTGCCAGATCACGTTCATGTTTCTCTCAAACATGAACACGATCCAGGACACCGGCAATCTTGGAAGAAGGAGAAACTACCGAATGAAGAAGCTCTTCGTTCCTTTCGCCGCCATTGCTGTGATGACAGCGACGACTGTCCCAGCCAGCGCGGAGGACCCGTTCATCATCGTGCAGTCGACGACATCGACGCAGAACTCCGGCTTGTTCGATTACATCCTGCCGATGTTCAAGAAAAAAACCGGAATCGAGGTTCGTGTCGTGGCCGTCGGCACCGGCCAAGCCATCAAGAATGCAGCGAACGGCGATGGCGACGTCCTGTTGGTGCATGCCAAGCCCGCTGAGGAGAAGTTCATCGCCGAAGGTGGCGGCGTGAAACGCTTCGATGTGATGTATAACGACTTCGTCATTGTCGGCCCGTCAAGCGACCCCGCCAAGGTAGCAGGCTCGAAGGATGCTGCGGCATCTCTGAAGGCAATTGCCGCAGCCAATGCGCCATTCGCCTCACGCGGCGATGATTCTGGCACGCACAAGGCCGAGCTGAAGCTCTGGAAAGACGCCGGCGTCGACGTCAAAGCCGCCAGCGGCGCGTGGTACCGCTCGACCGGATCGGGCATGGGGGCCACGCTCAACACGGCAGCCGGCATGGGCGCCTACGCGCTCACAGACCGCGCCACCTGGATCAGCTTCAAGAACAAAGGTGACTTGAAGATTGTCGTCGAGGGCGACCCCAAGCTCTTCAATCAGTACGGCGTGATTCTGGTGAACCCCGAGAAGCACAAGCACGTCAAGACAAAGGAAGGTCAGCAGTTCATCGATTGGCTGCTGAGTGCCGAGGGCCAGAACGCCATCCGCTCCTTCCAGATCGACGGCAAGCAGCTCTTCTTCCCCAACGCCGGACAGGAGAACCTGAAGAAGGCCGGTTGAACCGGCACCTGTTTCGAAAATTCCCCCAAACCTCAAGGGCGGGCGCCGCAAGGCCCCGCCCTCTCTGTATGGCGACTTGTTCGTGTCCGCGGCAGCCTCGAACGCGATCAGAGCTGCTGCCCAGGTTGAGTAAGCTTAATCTCTGATCACTTCAAATTCAGCACGCCCTACGGCCCGTTGTAATGCACCGTACCGAAGCCTGAGACGTCGTAGCCGCCCAGTTGTATTGCGCGTGCCGCGAACGCTTCGGATCGGCCGAAGGCGAGCAGCTTCTGTACCGCCGGCTCAAACACCGAGCGCCGCCAAATCACCAGATCGTAGCGTTCCTCCACCAAGGGGACAAAGCCGAGGCGGTATTGCCTGGCGACGGCCTCGATCGCGAGCCCGGCATCGGCACGTCCATCCGCCACCGCTGCGGCAACATCCGCCTCCGTACGCGCCGGTGCATCGATCAACGAAATGTCCGAAAGCTTCATGTCGCGATCAGCCAGCAACCGCTCCAGAAGCACGAAGGCGCCTGCCTCGCGCTGGCGTCCGATCACCTTGCGGCGTCTCAGCGTCTCGACACTGTCCAGCTGCTGGGGATTGTCCGGCGCAACGATCAGACCCTGAACGCGACGCGCCCATTCGAGAACCACGACAGGCTGACCGGCGAGCTGGCGGCGCACGTGCCCCACGTTCCACGATTGGCCGACGGGAAAGCCTTCGTCCGCCAAATGCGTTCCGGCGAGCACGGATTCGGCCTTTGCCATCCGCCGGAGACCATCGAGACTGCCGCCGAAATTGACCGCAAGACCTGTCTCGGCTTCTCTGAGCGCCCAATCCAGCAGAGGATCATGGCTTCCGCCCACGATCGGGGGCCGGTCGGCAAGGCTCTCGGTTCCTCCTTTGAATTCCAGATTGCGGGCGAGCCACGCCTCTACCAGATCGCGCGGAAATAGAAGCTTGCCCGTAGCCCTTACGCACGGAATGTCGCCCTCCGCGACAAGATCGTAGACCTTGCGCTCCTTAAGGCGCAGCAGATCCGCCACCTCCTTGGTCGTCAGATAGGGATGCTGGCCATCTGCCATCGATTTTGCGCCCGCTGGTCGCGGTCTGGTGGTCGACCGCTTCAAATGAAGAAGAATTGATCTAGAGCATGGTTTAGCTGGAGTGTGCAGCGGTTCAGTGTGAAAAACATGCTCGAAACAAGGTGCTGGATCGCTTTCACGTTGCCGTCAAACAGGAACGCGATCTAGGAGCGATAATGCGTGATCCACCCCAGAGCAATCGGTAGTTCAGGCCGTAACCCTCTGAAGACAGCCGCATTCGGCTCTTGTCGTGCGAACCGACCCGCGACAAATCACCGGCCCCCCTTGTTTCTGCCCGATTTCCGATGAATTGAATCCGCTTGACGTGGTGGGCAACGGGACCGATCCTGCCGCGCGTCAGTTACCGGATACGGACAAACGACGAGGAGACGAGTTGGCGTGACAACGGCACGCTCGAGTCTGGCTTACCTGCTCGTGGCATTGCTCACGTGGACGAGCATTGCCGCAGGTGTCTTTGCGTCGGCCAACACGTCTCACCCGGCTGCGTTCGCCTCCCACTCCGCCGTCACCAACAACCGCAGCGTTGACGCCCACCAGCACGGCAAATTCCAAGCGGCTGGCACGAACCATGCCGACACCATGGGACCTGCCGTCGATCATGCCACGAACCCTGATAGCGCCTGCATCGCAAGCTGCCTCGACGCCATCGCCGCAAAACTCGCCCCGCTGCCTCGCCGAGCCTTTGAGCCCGACGACACCGGCGGCATTGCGATCGCCTCGACGCCGTTGCTGGCCCTGACGCTCCCAACGTTGCCTCTCCTCGATTCTCGTCGGAGGGCAATAGGCCCGCCTGATCCCGTTCATCAGGCACGCTCGGGCGCTGCACGCCTCGTGCTGGCCAACGCCCGCCTGCGCATCTGACAAAATCCTGATCCGGTGACCTCGCGCGCGTCACCGCGCCTCTACGTGGCCGCAGGGCAGTGACGTCCTGACGGCATTTCCGTAAAGATCAGGATATTCCCCATGCTCCAATTGATGAAGCACTCGCTGCTGTCGGCAGCATCGGTTGTGGCCCTGCTCGCAGCGACGCTTGCCCTCGGATCGATCACGCATCCTGCGATGATCGAGGCGCATGCAGCAGCCCCGCAAAGCAAAATCACCGCTCAGACCGAGGCAACGGCCCAGAAATGGACCTGCCCCATGCACCCGCATTACATCGCTGACGAGGCCGGCACCTGTCCGATCTGCGGCATGGATCTGGTCAAGCTCGAAACGGGTGCATCACCACCCAATTCCGAGAAAAGTGCTCCTGGCCGCACCGCCATCACCGTCGCCCCCGAGATGCTGCAAACGATGGGTGTGCGCATCGCCAAGGCGGAAATGACGAGTTTCGGACGCATTATTCGCAGCTTCGGTATCGTTGCGGAAAACGAGCGTCTGCAGACCGAGTTGACCGCCCGACTGGAAGGTTGGATCGAGGATCTGCGAATCCGCGCCATCGGCGACCAGGTCAAGGAAGGCGATCTGCTGTTCACGGTCTACGCGCCCGAGTTCGCCGTCTCGCAGCGCGACTACCTCGACGCATTGAAGGGCCGTGACCGGACACGGATCGAATCGGTCAAGACACGCCTGCGCGCCTTCGGAATGCAGGAGCGCGCCATTGATGAACTGGTCGCAAAGGGCCAGGCACTCGACTTCGTGCCCTACTATGCCGACCGTACGGGCACCGTATCCACAGTCGATCTGCGCCCCGGCAGCTACGTTAAGCGTGGCAGCATGCTCACCCGCATCCAGGACTATTCCCAGGTTTGGCTGATGGTGTCTGTGCCGGAGAAGGATATGGGCTTCATCTCTGTTGGCACGCCTGCCCGTGTCACGTTGCCGAACTTGCCCGGCCGCGAAGTCCTCGCCAAGGTGGAATACGTCTATCCGACCGTCGATACCCGGACACGCACGGGCAAGGTACGCCTCGTGCTCGACAACCCGGACGGCCAGCTGCGCCCCGGCGCCTATGCCGACGTTGCCTTCGAGGTCGCCTCCGAGCAGCGTCTTGCCGTTCCAACAGAGGCAATCCTCGTCAGTGGCGGTGGGCGGTATGTCGTCGCTTCGCTTGGTCAGGGCCGGTTCGAGCCGCGCGCCGTAACGACAGGACTGAACTCCGGTCGGTGGACGGAAATCTCGGGTGAAGTCCAGAACGGCGACGAGATCGTTGTCTCCGGTCAATTCCTGATCGATTCCGAAAGCGCGCTGCGCGAAAGCTTCCGCAAACTGGAGCGACTGCAACTGCCGATGTCGTTGCTCAAGCTGACCGACACACAGTTCGCCATGGTCGATCACCTCGTCGATGCCGCGCTCTACCTCCACGAGGCGTTGACCGACAGCTACGATGTGGAGCCGAAATTCCTGACTGTTGCGATTGATGTGAAGACGCTGCTTTGGCCGGCCTTCCAGCACACGCGCCTCGCCTATGTCATACAGGACAGCGTCACGGCACTTGAAAAGGCGCAGACGGCGCGCACTTCGAGCGAGGTCCAGGCAGCGCTTGCCCAATTGGTCAAGGCATTGATGCCTTGGATGCAGGAAGGCGCTCCGACCCATTACGCCAAAAAGAAACTCGCCATCTACCGTGAAACCGGAGCCGGACGCGCCTGGGTGCAAATGCAGGACAAACCGGTGAACCCGTATGGAGATGGATACGCCGAGCTTCTGCCATGGCCGCAGCCGGATGCACAGGCTGCCTCGTCCGCGACGACGGCTTCCGAGACGACCACCGCTTCCGACTCTCCTCCCGCCACGAACATGAGCGGTCACCGACACTGATCGCGCCGCGGCTGAAGGAGCAAACCTCATGACGCACGAACCCCATGATTTCACCGGCAAGGATCCGACCAGATCCGGCGTCGCGCGTATTATCGAGTGGTCGATCTCCAACCAGCTCCTCGTGCTGGTCGGCGCTCTGGCTCTCGTGGTCGCCGGCTGGCTCGCGGTCCACAAGACGCCGCTCGATGCCATTCCCGACATGTCGGATACACAGGTGATCATCCGCACCGATTTCGCCGGCCAGGCGCCGCAAATCGTCGAGGATCTCGTCACCTATCCGCTATCCACGACGTTGCTCGGATTACCGCGGACCAAGACCGTCCGGGGTTTTTCCATGTTCGGCACGAGCTTCGTCTACGTGATCTTCCAGGACGGCATCGACCAATACTGGGCGCGCGCGCGCGTCATAGAAGCGCTCTCGAAGCTTTCCGGAACACTGCCGGAAAACGCCACACCACAGATCGGTCCCGATGCCACAGGCGTCGGCTGGGTCTATCAATACGCGCTGATCGACCGCAGCGGACGCAACGACCTGTCGCAACTTCGCTCGCTCCAGGATTGGTTCTTGAAGTTCGAGCTGGCGACCGTACCGGGTGTCTCCGAGGTGGCCTCCGTCGGCGGCTTCGTCAAGGAATACCAGGTCCTCGTCGATCCCAATCGGCTGCGCGCCTACGACGTGCCACTGTCGCGTATTGCAGAGGCCGTCCGCGCTGCCTCCAGCGAAGTCGGTGGCCGCGTCATCGAGCAGTCCGAGACGGAGCTTATGATTCGCTCGTCAGGCTACATCCAGGATCTCGACCAACTCCGCAATGTCGTCGTCTTCTCCGCTGCGGGAACGCCCGTTCTTCTTTCCGATATCGCCAACGTCGTGGAGGGTCCGGAGCTCCGCCGCGGCGTCGTCGAACTCGATGGCAAAGGCGAGGTCGTTGGCGGGATTGTCGTCATGCGGTCGGGCGAGAATGCGCTCAACGTCATCGACGCGGTAAAGAAGAAAATCGCGAAACTGCAATCGGGTCTGCCACAGGGCGTAGAGATTATTCCCGTTTACGATCGCGCGCCGCTCATCCGCGGCGCAGTCGAATATCTCTCGACGAAGCTCATCGAAGAAGGGATTGCCGTCGCGCTCGTCTGCCTCATCTTTCTCCTGCACGTGCGCTCTGCCTTCGTCGCAATCGTCACGCTGCCGCTAGGCGTGCTCGCTGCATTCATCGTCATGTCGGCACAGGGCATTACGGCGAACATCATGTCACTTGGCGGAATTGCGATCGCAATCGGCGCCATGGTCGACGCCTCGATCGTGATGGTCGAGAATGCCCACCGCAGGCTGTCCCATTTGTCGCCCGGCGACGCCGGTGACCCCGGAAAACGCCGCGCCGAGATCGTTCTCGCCGCCAAGGAAGTTGGCCCCGGCCTTTTCTTCTCGCTCCTCATCATTACCGTATCTTTTCTTCCCGTGCTGGCTCTTACCGGTCAGAGCTACCGCCTGTTCGCACCGCTTGCCTTTACCAAGACGTACGCGATGGCATTCGCTGCATTCCTGTCCGTAACGCTGGTGCCGGTGCTGATGCTCTGGCTCATACGCGGCCGCATTCTCGCCGAGGATAGGAATCCGCTGAACCGCCTGTTCGCCACACTTTATCGCCCACTTTTGCGCAGCGCCCTCAAAGCCCGATGGCTCATGCTCTTTCTGACCGTCGCCGCCGTTGGCTCAATCGCAATCCCGCTATCGCGCATCGGCTCGGAGTTCATGCCCGCACTCTACGAAGGCGAGCTGCTATACATGCCGACCACGCTACCGAGCGTTTCCATCACCAAGGCCAAGGAGATCCTCTCACAGACCAACCGGCTCATTTCGACCGTGCCCGAGGTGGAACGGGTCTTCGGCAAGCTCGGGCGCGCCGACACTGCGACCGACCCCGCACCCATCTCGATGATTGAGACCTGGATCAGGCTCAAACCCAAGACCGAATGGCGTCCTGGCCTGACCGTCGACCGGATAATCGAAGAGCTCGATCAACGCACAAAGCTGCCGGGACTGGTCAACTCCTGGGGTTATCCCATCAAGATTCGCATGGATATGATCTCGACCGGCATTCGCACGCCGGTCGGAATCAAGATCTCGGGTAACGATCTGGCCACAATCGACCGCGTGGCGCTCTCCGTCGAATCGGCCGTCAAGAAGGTCGCCGGCACACGCTCCGCATTCGCCGACCGTGTTCAAGGCGGGCGCTACGTGGAGATCCGCCCCAATCGCCGCGAGCTTGCCCGCCGCAACATCGACCTCGCCGTATTCCAGTCGGTGATCCAGACGTCGCTCGGAGGCATGAAACTTTCCGAATCCGTCCAGGGTCGCGAGCGCTACGACATCATTCTTCGCTACGACCGTCCCTTCCGTGAGGCGACGAGCCAGCTCGGCGAAATCCTCGTGCCGACACCTTCCGGCCAACACATCCCACTTGCCGAGATTGCCGACATCGCGATCGTCGACGGCCCGCCGATGATCAAATCAGAGAACGCCCGTTTGACCGGGTGGGTCTTCGTCGACATCGCCGGGCGTGACATCGGCAGCTACGTCAGCGACGCACAAAAGGAAATCTCTGCATCCGTCGATCTACCGCCCGGATATGCCATCACATGGTCGGGCCAGTTCGAGCAGATGCTGGAAGCGCGCCAGCGCCTCGCCATCGCAGTGCCCACCGTTGTCGTCATAATTTTCGTTCTCTTGATGATTCACTTCGGCAAGCTGGACCGAACGCTCATCATAATGCTGTCGCTGCCGTTTGGCTTGATCGGTGGCCTGTGGGCCGTCGACCTTGCCGGCTATGACATGTCCGTCGCCGTCGCGGTCGGCTTCATCGCGCTCGGTGGCATTGCTGTCGAGACCGCGATCGTCATGCTGCTCTACATCGACAATCAGGTACGCGCTCACCCGCCCCGAACGCGCGAGGATTTGATCGAGGCCATCATGGCCGGCGCGGTCATGCGTGTCCGCCCGAAGCTCATGACGGTGCTGACGATTGTCGCCGGCCTGTTGCCGATCTTCTTCACCGATGGCCTGGGTACGGATGTGATGCGCCGCATCGCCCTGCCCATGATCGGCGGAATGGTGTCGACGACCCTGCTGACCCTCATCGTCATTCCTGTCATTTATCTTGTTTGGGAGTCACGCAACGTGTCCCTCACAGCATCGCAGGGCGAAACTTCCGCGATTCCCGAACCGCACAAGGTGCACGTTTCCTAGAGCATGTTGAGCTGAAGTGCGCAGCACTTCAGCGTAAAAAAAATGCTCGAAACAAGATACTGGATCGCGTTCATGTTTCCGTCAAACATGAACGCGATCTAGCTGAAGAGTGGAGCAGGTCAGTGAGAAAAAACCTTATCAGAGCTTCAACGCACCGCATGGCCGAGATGGTCAATGCCACTTCCTATCAATAAGCGAAAGGACCGACTGCTATGATCAAAACACTTGCGACAACGGTAGCCCTCGCCATCGCCGTTTACCCACTTTCGACACCTGTTTTCGCCGCTGACGCCAAGATGGATCATTCGCAGATGGACCATGGCACCATGGATCACGCGGCCAAGCCTAGTGCAACCGAAGCCACCGGCACCGGCGTTGTCAACGCAGTTGATGCTACAAAAAAGCAGATCAATCTCAATCACGACCCCATGCCGGAATTGGGCTGGCCTGCGATGACCATGGATCTGCCAGTCACCAACAAGGTCGATCTGGAAAAGATCAAGCCGGGCGACAAGGTGACCTTTCGCTTGAAGCTGGGACGTGACAAGACCTACCGCATCACCGAGCTGGAAGCCGCGAAGTAATTTGGCGAGGGCGGACGCTCAAGTCCTTTGATGGCTTTCGAGCCAGTCGAGAACGTCCGCACTCCCCTTCTCCGCTTGGGCCTCCATGTCGCGGTAGCGGCGGATAAGCTCCTTGCCAAAATCGGTAAGGCGCGCTGCCGCACCTCCATGCCCATGCTCGGGCGTTGACACCGCCGGCTCGTCGAATGCCTGGTTGATCTGCTGCACGAAGAGCCAGGCGCGACGATAGGAGACGTGCATGGCCTCGGCCGCACGTGATAGCGACCCAGCCTCCTCGATAAGCTCAAGAAGGCGGATCTTGCCCGGTCCGACACGCGCGCCGCCGGGCAGATCGAGTTGCAGCTTCACCGATATCCTCGGCGAACCGATAGTCGTACCGTCCGAAGATGCCTTGCGAGCACTTGCAGCGCTGTTTCGCACTCCGGCATTGCGGGACGCGCTTGTCGCGGTCAATTCATTAACCATCGCATTCCTGGACACGCAGCAGGGTTGTTCAACCATCATGATACCACGCCGCCTCCGCACTCGGAAACAGTGCGGTTATGTGGGATGACAACGCAGCTTTTCTGCCTTGGGCCTCATTCGTCAACCAGCCCCGGCTACGGGACGCCGCGACCAGAGCGAGAGCGGCAACGTGTCTTTCCCATCGCACCCGATCCTATGCATACTGCAAACTCGGGCGACAATGACCATGAGCCTTGAGGAGCATACGCCGATGCCGATTGGACTGTCCTTGCCGGGATTTACTGCAAAGAAGCGTTTCGATGAGCTGACCCAGCAGGAAATTCTGGCGCTCGCCATCACGTCGGAAGAAGAGGACGGACATATCTACGCGGCCTATGCCAACAAGCTCCGCGGCAACTACCCCGCTTCAGCAGCCGTCTTCGACGATATGGCGGCCGAGGAGAACGAGCATCGTCGCCGCCTGATCGACCTCTACCAGAAGCGGTTCGGCGACTTCATACTCCCTCTTCGCCGCGAGCACGTCGCGGGCTTTTATACGCGCAAGCCTGTCTGGCTGATCGAAAACCTTGGGCTGGACCGCATCCGCGAGGAAGTCGAGAGCATGGAGAGCCAAGCCCATGACTTCTACACCGAGGCCGCGCAGCGCGCCACGGACGCCGACATCCGCAAGCTTCTGGGCGATCTCGCCGCAGCCGAGGCGAAGCATCAAGGCGTTGCCGAACGCTCGTTCGACACCCATCTAGGCCCCGAAGAACGCCAGAGCGAGGATCTCGCCTCTCACCGCCAGTTCGTCTTGACCTGGGTTCAGCCCGGCCTTGCCGGTCTCATGGATGGCTCGGTCTCAACACTTGCTCCCATCTTTGCAACGGCCTTTGCAACACAGAACACCTGGACCACATTCCTTGTTGGTCTTTCAGCCTCAGTCGGTGCTGGCATCTCCATGGGTTTCACCGAGGCTGCTCATGACGATGGAAAAATCTCTGGACGCGGCTCGCCGGTAAAGCGCGGCATTGCCTCAGGCGTCATGACGACACTTGGCGGGCTGGGTCACGCGCTGCCTTACCTCATTCCGTCGTTCTGGACCGCCACCATGCTCGCCCTGATCATCGTTTTTTTTGAGCTATGGGCGATCGTCTGGATTCAGAACCGCTACATGGAGACGCCTTTTTTCCGCGCCACCTTTCAAGTGGTTCTTGGCGGAGCACTGGTATTGGCAGCCGGCATAGTGATTGGCGGATCATAAGGGCCTTAAGGGGTCTGGCGATATGCCATCACGATGCTGCTCAACTTGCCTGAAATGAGACTTCTGCATGCGAGCCATCGTTTTGATGTCGACTCACAATGGCTCGACATTTCTTGAACAGCAGGTGCATTCGATTCTTGAGCAAGATCACGAAGATCTCCGCCTCATAGTGCGTGACGATGGTTCGACGGACATCACGACGGACATCCTTCAGTCATTCTCGGCCGATCCGCGTGTTCAGCTCATCATGGGAACCCGGTTAGGCCTGCCGACCGCCTATCTCGAACTGATCAGGATCGCCCCCGACGACGGCGACGTCTATTTCTTCAGCGACCAGGACGATATTTGGCATCGCGACAAGATCTCCATCGCGGCGCGCCACCTATCTGAGCTTCCGGAAACACGCCCTGCTCTTTACTGTTCCCGGCTCAATCTCGTTGCCCACGATTTGCAACCCATCGGCATGTCTCCCGATTGGATACAACCTCCCTCATTCGGCAACGCTCTGGTCGAAAATATCTGTACGGGTTGCACGGCTGCATTCAACACGGCAGCGCTCGATCTCCTGCGCATGACCGCGGCAACCGATGGCATAATCCACCATGACTGGTGGTTATACCTGGTGGTCTCAGCTTTCGGCGCAATCGCGTTCGATCGAACGCCCCACATCGACTACCGCCTGCACCTTGGCAACCAGGTCGGTGTTCCCCGCAATCCGCTTGAGAATCATCGCCGGCGCATTGCAAGCGCTGGACCATCGCGCCGCTTCGCCATTTTGCTCGGGCAGGCACAGGCGTTCGCACACACATACCGCGACCGTATGCTGCCTGACAGGCGCGACACACTCGACCGATTTCTTGGCCTCGCAAGTAGCAGGAAGGCAGCTCTTCAACTCATTCTCGATGGAACGATCCGCCGCCAAAGACATGCCGACGACACACTCTGGCGCCTTGGCCTAGTCCTCTACGGATGCGGACTCATCCGCACCTAGAGCATGTTTAGCTGAAGTGTGCAGCGGTTCAGCGTGAAAAACATGCTCGAAATAAGATGCTGGATCGCCTGAGATAGAAGCAGTCGTGCTTCCGTCGAAGCCTCGATTGAGGCAATGACCATATGCTATTGCGCCTTGTGCGCTCAGCCGCACACCTCCTTGTAGAACGCCAGCGCATCATCGAGAGGCCCCACGAAGCGCATGCGGCCCTTCTCCAGGACCAAGCCGTGTGTACACAGCGACCGCATCAGAACGTCGTTATGAGTTGCGATCACCAGCCCCCGGCTTCCCTCCACCAAACTCATCATGCGCGCTTTGACCTTTTCGCTGAACCGCGCATCACCGGTACCGATCCATTCGTCGAGCAGTAGAATGTCCGGCTCGATCATCGTCGAAACCGCAACGGCAAGACGCAACCGCATGCCCGTTGAATAGGTGGAAAGCGGCTTATCGATGTGCTCGGAGAGTTCGGTGAAGCCCAAAACCTCGGGGATGAGCCTGCGGATCTCGCGAAGTCCGAGCCCCATTTGCAGCCCGCGCATGTAGATGTTCTCAAATCCCGTCGCTTCCTGCTGCATCCCCAGCGAGATGTCGAACAGTCCCTTGGCCTCACCGTTGACAACGAGCCGGCCTGAGCTGGGCTGATAGATACCCGCCAGCACCCGCAGAAGCGTGCTCTTTCCGGCGCCGTTTGCACCGATGACGCCCAGACGTTGGCCCGCCTCCATCTTGAAACTGACCCCATCGAGCAATGTCGCCATGCCGCGCTTCGATCGCGAAAAATAGAGGTCTGATATGAGACGCATCGGATTGGCCCGCAGGCTTCGGTCGGCCTGCGTTATAACCGGAACATGCAGGGACACGTTTTGGGCATCGATCAAGGTCGCCGGATCGGCAGATTGCAAGCTCGACATCGCAGCAGATCCGTTGCCTCAAACCCAGAGGGGTACATAGCGCGCATAGCGATGCATCATGACGCGTGCCAGCGCAAATCCCGCAACCGTGATGACGATCACCACAGCCCAGCTCAGTGGCGCGATGGGTTTGCCGAGCAGTGGCCCTCGGATCACCTCCAGGAAGTGAGAAAACGGATTATAGAGAAAGAAAGCTCCCATCACACTCCCCCGGCCGCTATCACCCGGCATCCAGATGATGGGCGTCGCCAGGAACGCAATGCGCATGACCGCATCGAGCACTTCGGCAAGGTCTCGGTATCTAGCACCGAGTACGCCGAGAACCTGAGACACCCAGACCCCATTGGCAACGATGATGGCAAGCCCAAGCAGAGATGTCAGCGCATTGAGCGACAGTGGCACGTCATAGATCAATAGCACCGCGATCAGCACAGGCAGCTGATGGACGAAGGCAATCACGTGCGTGATGACATCCGCGGCGACGATCTCCTGTAACGTTTGCTCACCCTGCATGATCTGGGCATGGCCTCGTACGAAGATCGTCGCAGAGCCGACGACCACGGCGCCAATGAGCGACCAGAGGATGAAGCCTGCCGCGAGATGCGGCATGAACAGCGGAGCCGGTATTCCGCCGATCTCGGCTAGGAGGAGCCCCAGTCCACCGACGAACAGCATCGGCCCGACCATGAGCCAGAACGGCCCGAGCGCGGTGCGCCGATAGCGTATGAGGAACTGCAACAGAGGAAGGTAGAGCGTCGTGGATCCTTTCATAACTCTACTCCCGCGACGCCAGCCCGGCGCTGGCTCCGACCACGAACACCGCCTTGCGCCTCTTAAGCATTATCTCTGCTCCCTGGAAGGCCCATTCCAAAACCGGTTCATCCGCGCACCTGCGCCTCGCTCGATGTTCGGCGCTCGCACGAGCATTTCAGCGACCTTTCAGCCCAAGGATTTCACCGCATAGCCCTCAGTTGTGCAGCAAAGCGTAATCAGCCTTTCGATCGCATGCGCCAACGTCCCATCGACTTGCCCGAGTTCGTCCTCGAAGTCATGCTCAGTCAATTCGAGCGACAACAAGCGTGTCAGTGCAGGAACCCGAAACCAGAACATCGTGCCTGCAACAAACTGCCACCGGTAGTTCCCTACAAGTTCGGGACACCCCAGACGCGGCAGCAACGCATCGAGCCAACGACGATTAGATTCGTTTCTGCTGCAGAGATCGAGCATGGATTGCGACTGGGCAACAATTCCCAGAGATGGATCGGCCTTGAACATTTTTGTAAGGCGTTCAATGTGATCCGGTGATCCAAGCAGAGCTTCGAATGCCTCATTGCGAAGCTTGCTGCCATCGTCTCTGTGAGGGGATTTTTTTGTGTGCACTTTGCAGCCGTAAACGTAACCCTTGGCGGCAAGCACGCGAAGAAGGTTCATGAACGGCAGCGTATCGCGTCCGCGATTTCGATACATCGCAAGATAGCAGTTGGGGAAGTCGGACCGAAGTTCGTCGACGACGCTTGATGGCACCTCAGGACCAAGGGAAACGAACAGATCCATGTTGCGCGCATGAGCCAGGTAGGGCTTCAGCTCCGGCAACAGATCCGCATAGTACAGATGCAGAACCAGCGCGCCATCCGAAGTTCGCCGGAAGTTGGCTTGGGACTGCAAAATCGCCGCTTCGATACTTGGGTTCTGAGGCTTGAAGTCCTGAAGCACGGTGGCGGTTACATGTAGGTTGGAATAGCCGAATTTGCGGTCCGGCTCCAAGTGCGCGCCCTCCGCCCATTCATTCCATGCGTTGATGAAGACGAATGGTGGCTGTTCGGAATTATTCGACATCGCATGCAAGGTCTGCGCACAGGCACCGCGCAACCATCGCGAATAGGGCAAAGCCCCTGACTCACGGAAGATATGCCCCTTACCTGGCCTTCGGGCTTCATTGTCCCAACCTGGACAAACTGCCTTTATGTTCGTGTAGCCGTTCGCAGAAATGGCGAGGTAAGAATCAACCATCTCGTCAAAGCGAAATACGCTGTCATCAAACGCAGGATTGATGAAGCGAATTTCGCTATTCATCCTGCGTGGATGTGACTCGAGCGGCGGAAACTCTACGGCCGCGTCGAAACCATATGGCCTCGGATCGGTGACACCAAACGAGCGGGCAGCAACCAGATAAAGCTCACCGATTCCCTCATTGCGGCAATATTCCCGCCACCGCGCGGCGGTCGCCTTCGCATCCGGCAAGCGATTGACTCGGTAAACAATCAGAACCGGGCGCCCATTGAAGCGGATATATCGCGGATCGCGCAACGCCAACGCTATGTCGGCAATGAACGCCAGGTCATCTTCCGGCGAATGTTTCTGGCCGATCAGGATTTCCTGATCCAGGCCATCCCAGCGGCGCGTCCAGTTTTCATTGGCCCAACACAGACAGAACGGCAAATCGAGATCGGGATTGGCCAGCACCTGGTTAAAGGGACCCTCAAGCAATCGCCTGCCACCGAACCAATAATGATGGTAGCAGAACCCGTGGATTCCATAGTGCTTGGCGAGTTCGATCTGCTGGCGCTGCACATCGATCAAGCGCAGGTCATAAAAGCCCAACTCGCCGGGCAGATGCGGCTGATGGTGTCCGACGAATTGAGGGACCGCTTTGGTGACGTTGGTCCATTCCGTGAATCCTTTGCCCCACCATGCATCGTTTTCCGGAACCGGGTGGAACTGCGGCAGATAAAACGCAATGGCCTTGATTGGGCTGGTCGCAAGATCGAATGCTTGCGGCGACTTGGGTACGAACTCGAGATTTGTGCCTGCCTTCGTCGCAATCGAGAGGATTTGATCCACATACGCCCTCGTGCCGACACCTCGGACGACGCCGAGCGTATTGGCATCGGTATTCGAGAGACCTCTGACCCGCCACCGAACGCCACCTATCCCCTCGCGCCGCAATACGCCGATTGCCTTACGCGCGGTCGGGATGATCCCGCCGCCGATGCGTAAAGCTGCGGGAACAATCCTGAACATCCGGCCAGCGGCAATCTGTATGTGCTTCACCCCGCGTAATGGGGAAGTCAGCTTACAACTCGTCGATTTCTGATAGGCCTGATGGATGTGCGCAACCAGCGCCTCCGCCTCACGATCTCGGTGCGCAAGTTGTTCCTCCAACTGCCGGCTGCGCCCTTTCTCAGACTCGAGCGACCGCGCCATCTTTTCCAGGTTGGCAGACAACGCACGCCATGCGGCTTGGCCACGCGCGATCTCATCGGTGAGCGCGTCCAGCTTCCGGCTTAATGCAGAAATTTCGCGTTCAGCAGGAGTATGATCGTTCGATGAAGCGGATGCGACGAGCGCTTTCATGTCGGGATACGCCGCATCGAACTTCCGCCGGATCCGATCCAGATCGGCAAACGCCTGGGGCGTATCCGGCGAGCGCACGAGAATGCACATGGCAGCGTAGGCGTCGCTCACCCATCCGCGCACGACTGAGTCGAGTGCATCCAACTCGATATCATGCCTATGTTGCCGGAAGCCTTTTTCCAGGCAACCTTCGACCAGTCCCGCGATTTCGCCTGGGACGTAGGGGAAGGTCACCGAAAGCGCACTTGAAATACGCTCAACTTCACCGACCCAGTTTTCCATTAAACCGTCGTAGGTGGTGATCGCTCGTGGGCGATGACGGGTCACCGCCTCGGCATCTAGGACGTGTCGCAGCCACAATAGCGCCGCATCCGCCCGCCTCATGCCATGGTGCGCCTCGAGCGCTTCCACCACCTCCAGCGGATTTCGCACCATAAGGATCGGCGCCGGTTCGATGTTGGCCGACTTGAGCGCCTCCATCACCAATTCCGTAAGACGGCAGATGCGCGGATCCTCAAGAATCAGAAGTGGCGCATCGCCGAATTCGCGAACGATGATTTCGCGAACCTCGGCCTTGACCTCCGACCGGCGGCCCAGACCGAGCCGCGTTAGATCCAGCCGGCCCCAATCGTGCCAACTCGAGCCAATCTCTGCGAGCAGCTGATCGTGGTATGCAACCAGCGCATCCGGCTTCCAATGTTCCAGAGACGTGCCCGCGCCCCGGCCCATCACGCGGCCTGCCGGCAGCTTCGCGCCAGAAAAGGTCAGCACGCGCGTCAGTGCGCCGGTACCTGCATAGTGCATGCCGAGGACGATCAGGCAGCGGCGCTGCACGTCGGGCGCATCTGCGTCAAGTGCGCAATGTGGTCCCGCCCTCGACTCGTTCATCCCCCGCCACCGCTACGAAACGCGAGCGCACCCACCACGCTCCGTTATCGTATTTATTTTCCCCAAGTCGGGCGGGCAATCAAGCGAATTCACAACAAAACCAATTCAGTGGTTCGCAATGAGACGGCGCATGCGCAACTGAATTACCGCATCACCAGGGGCAAAGCTTGATGAGTTGATGCGTGCAGTGGTTCAGCGTGAAAAATATGCTCAAAATAAACGATTGGACCGCATATGCGTTTCCATGAAACTTGAACGCGCTCTGAATTATCATCACGTCAAGTCGTCCAAAACCGATCTCAGATAGATGCCATAATCGTTCTTGGCGTACCGCTCAGCGATCAGCCGCTCCAGATCTGCTGGCGCGATGAATCCTTCTCGCACCGCGATCTCCTCCGGACTGGCGATCTTGAAGCCCTGTCGTTTCTCGATGGTGGCGACATAGTTTGCGGCATCGAGCAGGCTGTCGGGGGTGCCTGTATCGAACCAGGCAAAACCACGCCCCATGCGCTCCACGACAAGTTGGCCCATTTCCAGGTAGGTCGAGTTGACGGCGGTGATTTCGAGTTCGCCCCGCGCCGAAGGCTTCAGCGATTTGGCGATATCAACGACCTGATTGTCATAAACGTAGAGCCCAATGACCGCCCAATTGGACTTCGGCTTAGCGGGTTTTTCCTCGATCGACAGCGCGCGACCCTCGCGGTCGAACGCGACGACGCCATATCTTTCCGGATCACGAACTTGGTGCGCGAACACGCGCCCGCCGACGATCTCCTGATACGCATCCTTTACGAGCTTCGCCAAGCCGTGACCGTAGAAGAGGTTATCGCCAAGCACCATGGTGCAGGTATCGGTACCGATGAACTGCTCGCCGATGATGAAGGCCTGCGCGAGGCCCTCCGGTCGCGGCTGTTCGGCATAAGAGAAATTGAGACCCCACTGAGCACCGTCACCGAGTAATTCCCGGAACCCTGGCAGGTCACGCGGCGTCGAGATCACCAGGATGTCGCGAATGCCGCCGAGCATCAGCACCGACAGCGGATAATAGATGAGCGGCTTGTCGTAGACGGGAAGTATCTGCTTCGACACCGCCTGCGTCATTGGATAAAGACGCGTGCCGCTGCCGCCCGCCAGAATGATGCCCTTCATGCCCAAAGTCCTTCGCCCATTCGTTTCCCGCAAACCCGGTTAATGCCCTTTGACGAGACGTTCCACGCAGGCTGCCACGCCGTCACGCCAATCCGGTAATGCTACGCCGAAAACCGCGCGCAGCTTCTCGCCTGACAGTCTCGAATTGGCAGGGCGACGCGCTGCGGTTGGATAATCCGAAGTCGCGATAGGCTTGACATCGGCGTGAGGCCCACCCAGTCGCGCCGATACTTGGAATACCTCGCGCGCGAGCCCGCACCATGTCGTCTCGCCGGCGCCGCATGCGTGATAGATGCCCCATGCCCCACCGCCGTCACCGGCCTTACTCACCTGCTGCGCAATGTCGAGAATGGCCGCCGCCAGATGCGGCGCATATGTCGGAGACCCATACTGATCGTCGACCACGCCCAGCTCCGGTCGTTGACTTGCCAGCCTCAGCATCGTCTTGACGAAGTTGTTCCCGAAAGGACTGTAAACCCACGCCGTCCGGAGTATGACGTGCCGCACTGCGGCCTCCTCGACCAAGCGCTCCCCGTCGAGCTTGCTGCGCCCATAGACGCTTATCGGCCCCACGGCATCGCTCTCCGAATAGGCGCTCGTCTTGCTGCCATCAAACACATAATCGGTCGAGATGTGGATCACCGGCACCCCGGCTTGATGCGCAGCGCGCGCAACATTGCCCGCACCGGCCGCATTAACAAGGTGTGCGATGCCCGGCTCGCTTTCGGCCCGATCGACCGCCGTATAGGCCGCCGCATTGACTATCACGTCAGGACGCAACGCGCTGACTGCATCGAGAACGCTCGCAGGCGCTGTGATGTCGAGACGCGGGCGGCCGACAGCAACGACGTTCAAGCCGCGCACTGCGGCCCCCGCTTCCTGAAGGCACTTGGCGACTTGCCCCTCCGCACCCGTCACCAGAAGCTTCACCAGCTGGTTCTCCGCGTGATCTTCATACGCTTTCGACTCGACTGTTCTTCAATAGCCCAAGGCGTTCGCCCGTGTAGACGTTCCGGCGCAGCGGTTCCCACCACGCCGTATTGGCGAGATACCAGTCGATCGTCTTCTCGATGCCGCTCTCGAAATTCTCCTGCGCCCGCCATCCCAGTTCACGTTCCAGCTTCGTCGCATCGATGGCATATCTGCGATCGTGACCAGGCCTGTCCTCGACATACGTGATGAGCGATCTGTGCGGTTCGCCCTTTGGCGATCGCAGGTCGAGAACGCTGCAGATCCGGCTCACGACGTCGAGGTTCGATCGTTCATTTCGGCCGCCGACGTTGTATTTCTCGCCCAGCCGGCCGCGCTCCAGTATCAGCAGCAGCGCCCGCGCATGGTCGTCCACATAGAGCCAGTCACGGATGTTGGATCCATCGCCATAGACCGGCAGCGCATGACCATGCAGTGCATTGAGCACCATCAGCGGAATGAGTTTTTCGGGAAACTGATAAGGTCCGTAATTGTTCGAGCAGTTTGATATGAGCCCTGGGAACCCGTAAGTCCTGTGCCAGGCGATAACCAGATGATCGGAGGCTGCCTTGCTCGCCGAATATGGCGAACTGGGATCGTAGGCCGTCTCCTCTTCGAACAGACCTTGAGGTCCCAGCGATCCATAGACCTCGTCGGTGGAAACGTGCAGGAAGCGAAATGCATCTCGCCGCGAGCCTTTAAGCTGCATCCAGTAGCCACGCGCGGCTTCAAGCAGCGTGTATGTGCCGACAACGTTCGTTTGAATGAACTCGCCTGCGCCAGTGATCGAGCGATCGACGTGGCTTTCGGCTGCAAGGTGAATGATCGCATCGGGCTGGAACCCGGCCAGCGCCGCATCCATTGCCGCGCGGTCGCAGATGTCCGCCCGCAGGAAGTGATAGTTTGGGTTGCTCGCGATGGGAGCCAGCGAATTAAGATTCGCGGCATAAGTCAGCTTGTCGACGTTGAGAACGCGGATGTCTCTCTCGCCGACGAGGTAACGACACAGCGCCGATCCTATGAAGCCCGCCCCGCCAGTGACCAGAATTTGCATGTGCGCCCCCAAAGCTTCAAAGCGTGCGGCCTCGCCACACACGACATTCCGGTTGCGTCCCCCCTTACGGCACGTAGGAAAAGGGTGACGAAATTTCCGCCAGCCGCGGCAACTTCATATCCTTCGCCGACAGCACCGCCTCGTCCGCGGTGATCGGCCAGTCGATACCCAGATCGGGATCGTTCCACTGAAGGCCAGCATCGCATTCCGGCGCATAGTAGTCCGTGACCTTGTAGATCACCTCGGTGTTGTCCTCCAAGGTGCAGAAGGCATGTGCAAACCCCGCCGGCAGCCATATCTGTCGCCAGTTGTCCGCCGACAGTTCCACCGCGACATGCTTGCCGAAGGTGGGCGAGCCACAACGGATATCGACCGCAACGTCAAATATGCGGCCACGCGCTACGCGAACCAGCTTGCCCTGGGCACGCGGCGGTGACTGGAAGTGCAATCCACGTACGACGCCTTTGTGTCTCGATAGCGAATGATTATCCTGTACGAACCGCCCGGTAATCCCCAATTCGCAGAATGCCAATTCATTGTAGGTCTCCGAGAAAAACCCACGGTCGTCACCGAACTTGGCCGGCGTGACGATGATGACATCAGGTATTTCCAGGCGCTTAGCGTTCAATTTTTGCGACATGTCTGTGATTCGCCGTCGTTGCATAATGGCCGCGCCCGCCCCGGGCGGACCTTACCCGATTCAGTCAGTTGCCATAGCTTCCCCCACCTCACAAGATCGCCCCCGAGACGCAACTGGCACGACCCGGTCATGCCGCAACCAAAGACTGCAACTGATCGAGCGACCCTGCGAACGCGATGAATTCTGGGTTTTCGAAGCGGTTCTGGGGAAGTCCCACACGCGGCCCGTAATGCAGCTCTTCGCCAGAGCGCGTGACCGTCGCGCCGCCGGCTGCACGCAACACCGCGTCGCCCGCTGCCGTATCCCATTGCATGGTGCGCCCCAGCCGCGGGTAGATGTCTGCCTCCCCCGAGGCGAGCAGACAGAACTTGAGCGACGAGCCCACTGAAACGCGCTCCCCGATTGGTAGAGGTTCGAGAAATTGCCGTGTCGCCTCCGTCATGTGCGAAACGCTGACCACCGCCGTCCACGTCGCGCCTGGAGTACGGACACGAATGTCGCGGCGCTCGCCCGGCGGGCCCGAGCCTGCCACCTTCGCCATCTGCGCATGTCCATCGCAACCGCTGTAGATTTCGTTCCGGCCAGGCGCCATGACCACGCCAGCCACAGGCCGTCCGCCGTCCACAAGCGCGATGTTGACCGTGTAATCCGGCGTGCCCTTGATGAACTCTTTCGTCCCATCGAGGGGATCGACGAGAAAAAAGCGTCCGCCGACACCTTCTGGGCTACCCTCGCTGCTCGCCAACTCCTCGGCAACGATGGGAATGTCGGGCCACGCCTGCGCCAATCGCTCGATGATCAACGCTTCCGCACGCGTATCGGCCTCGGTCATCGGGCTTCCATCGCCCTTGGCCATGACCTCGATGCCCTTGGTACGTATTTCAGCAATGAGCCGGCCGGCATCGCAGGCGATCAGCTCCAGTTCGGCAACGAGTGTCTTCATATGCGCCCCTTTTTGCGCAGGTAGTTGAGGATCTGATCGACCAGCGGATCCGGATCGACGTCCTCAGTGACCAAATGGATCTCGGCACCTTCGGGTGGCTCGTAGGGGCTATCGATGCCGGTGAAATTCTTCACCTTGCCGGCGATGGCTTTGGCGTAAAGTCCTTTGGGATCACGCCTCTTGCACGCCTCGATCGAAGCATCGACAAAGACCTCTATAAACTCGTCACCATCGAGCAGCTCACGCACCATGCGCCGTTCGGCACGGAACGGCGAAATAAAAGAGCACATCACGATGAGACCCGCGTCGGCGAACAATTTGGCGACCTCGCCAATGCGCCGGATATTCTCGACCCGATCCGTGTCGGTGAACCCGAGATCCTGGTTGAGACCGTGGCGCACGTTATCGCCGTCGAGAACGTAGGTATGGTTGCCCAGATCGTGCAGCCGCTTTTCAAGCCGCTTCGCAATCGTCGACTTGCCAGACCCCGAAAGGCCCGTGAACCAGATGACGGTGGGCCTCTGGTGCTTGGCGCTGGCCCTCGCCGCCTTCTCGACAAAGAGTTCCTCGACATGGATATTGGTGGCCCGCCTCAGCCCGAACTTGATCATGCCGGCCGCTGCAGTGGCATGCGAAATGCGATCCACGAGGATGAACGCACCCGTCTCGCGGTTGTCGGAAAAGGCATCGAACGCAATCGGTGCAGCGGTCGCGATATTGCACACGCCGATCTCATTAATCTCAAGATTGCGCGCGGCTAGATGCTGGCGCGAGTGGATGTCCTCGCGATGCTTGATCAGGGTGATGCTGGCAGATACCCAGCGCGTCCCGATCCGCAGTTCATAGGACCGCCCCGGCAGGAGGTGCGTCTCGTCCATCCACAGCAGTTGCGCCGCGAACTGGTCGCTGACTTCCGGCCGCTCTGTCGCGGGCACCAGAAGATCTCCCCGCGCGACGTCAATGTCGTCGGAAAGAACGACCGTCACCGCATCGCCCTGAGTTGCGAAATCGAGATCGCAGTCGGCGGTGACAATGCGTTTGATCCGCGTCTGGCGCCCCGACACAGCCGAGACGATCTCGTCGCCGACCCGGACGCGGCCGGACGCGACAGTGCCGGCGTAGCCACGAAACTCCGGATCAGGTCGCACGACACGCTGAACCGGAAAGCGGAACGGTAGATCGCGCACCGCGGCCGCCACGTCCACCGCCTCGAGATGTGCGAGCAGGCTCGGGCCTTCATACCACGCCATACGTTGAGAGCGTCCCGCAATGTTGTCGCCATCACGCGCGACCACAGGTATCGCCACAACCGAATGGAAGCCGAGCGGTTCGGCGAACGCACGGAAATCGGCCACGATGCGGTCGAACGCATCCCGTGCAAATCCCGCCAGATCCATCTTGTTGACCACCAGTACGATGTGCCGGATGCCCATCATGCTGCAGATGTTGGCGTGGCGCTCACTCTGCTCGACGAGACCGCGGACTGCGTCGACCACGAGCACAGCCAGCTCCGCTTGCGAGGCACCCGTTGCCATGTTGCGCGTGAACTGCTCGTGCCCCGGCGCGTCGGCGACGACGAACGATCGCTTGGCGGTCTTGAAGAAGCGGGCTGCCACATCGATCGTTATGCTCTGCTCACGCTCTACCTCCAGACCATCGACCAGCAATGCGAAATCAAGCTTTTCGCCGAGTGTGCCATAAACTTTGGAGTCGGCAGCCAGCGATACCAGCTCGTCATCGAAGATCTGGCCCGCCTCGTGCAGAAGTCTGCCGAGAAGCGTCGACTTGCCGCTATCCACACCACCGCACGTGAGAAGTCGAAGCACGCCATATGCACTCTCGGCCTCGACGAGAGTCGCCGTCTCTTGGCGATCAAATCTGCTGGAGTCGTTCATCAGAAATAGCCTTCGTGCTTTTTCTTCTCCAGCGAGGCCGGTCGAGCGCTCCCGGTCGAGCGCCCATGCCGCTCGGAGATGCGCATCAGTGCCATCTCGGCAATTACCTGATCCACGTCCGCTGCATGCGACGCGTGCGCACCGGTGAGCGGATAGCATCCAAGAGAACGGAAGCGCACATGGCGCAACACGGGTGCTTCGCCCGGCCCCATCGGCAATCGATTGTCATCGACCACGATAAGCTGGCCGCTGCGTTCAACAACCGGCCGCTCAGCAGCGAAATAGAGCGGCGCAACATCAATGCCCTCTTGCTTTATATATTGCCACACGTCGAACTCGGTCCAATTCGACAAAGGGAATGCCCGGATAGATTCGCCTGCGTGAATTCGGGTATTGTAGAGCCGCCAGAGCTCCGGTCGCTGGCGGCGCGGATCCCAGGCGTGGTGGAAGTTTCGAAATGAGAAGACGCGTTCTTTTGCGCGGCTCACGTCCTCGTCCCGCCGCGCACCGCTGATACCGGCGTCGAACCCATAACTTTCGAAGGCCTGCTTCAACGCCTCTGTTTTCATGATCCGTGTATAGACGGCCTCATCGGCGCTAACTGGGTCGATACCCTCTCGCTCGCCTGCAGCGTTGGTATAGACGATCAGATCGACACCCGATCGCGCCGCCACAGCGTCGCGCCACGAGACGACCTCGCGGAAGTTCCAGCCGGTATCGATCATGAGCAGTGGGAATGGCGGCTTGGCCGGATAGAACGCCTTCATCGCCAGATGCAGCATCACACTGGAGTCCTTGCCGCCCGAATAGAGCAGGACCGGCCTCCGAAACTCTGCTGCCACCTCACGCGTGATGTGGATGGCCTCTGCCTCGAGTGTCTTGAGAAATGCCGTCATGATCGCTCTTTTGGCAGGAAATCCAGTTCTCAGAATAGGCCGACGGATCGCAACGCCGATCAGACTCCGTTAGCGGTGGCCATAGCACAATGGATGCACCGTTGCCTCGACCGAACCGATGAAAATCGGACCCACATTGTGCAAAAGTTGCGGCCGCTCCCGATGTCGGATTGACACAGAACGCCAAGGGTGGGGAAATAAACTCCCTGAACGGATAGTCCTCCCTGAGGCCAACTGATCGGAGCTTGGCGTTTCGGCCCAAGTCCCCTCGTAAGCGAGACACAAAAAATCCGCCATCGCCCAAGGTTTGCCTTCCGTGCCAGAGCCCTCCACCAATGATAGAACCTGGCTTCCACTGGAGACCGCGCAGAGCACACTCATCGCCATCACCGCGCTCACCGCAGCCGTTGCGCCACTGGGTCTCCCGACCATGGTGGCCGTCCTGGCTCTAGTCACGCTCGCACAGAACTGGCGAGAGGATCTGTCACCTTCTGCAATCGCACGGATACGGATGCGAGACCCAGCGGTTCTTGCAGCTATCACGTTTATCGTTTTTGCCACGGCAAGCACGACGTGGGCGCTACAGCCCCTTTACGCGCTCAAAAGCCTTGCACAAGCCGCATTGACGGGTTTGGGCGCAATGTATGTCGCGGGCACATTGAGCCGGCAGTTGAGGCGGCCAGGCCAGACAAGGCGCATCAGGTTCGTTCGCGCAGCACCGCTCGCGACCCTTTTCATCGGCCTATATTTTCTCCTCGAATTTCTGACCGGCAACGGCGTGACGCTCTTTTTCGCACGCAACGTCCCGGGCCTCTTCGATGGTTTCGAGAACACCTTTATCTATGACGCCACCGGAGGGCTCGTCGGCTTGGACGAAAGTTACTTCAATAGGATCTCTGCCGCTCTCGTTTTGCTGACCATCGGCATCGTCGCCGCGCTTCAGTTCTGGCCGCGCCGCGCATGGGGTTCAGCTTTTGGTGCGCTTGTCTGCATCGGCTCATTGGCTATTTGCCTCAAATCCGGCTCCGCAACCGCCCTTCTGGCTTTCGCACTTTCTGCACTGACATTCACTCTCGCACTCTGGTCATCAAAGCGGACCTCGCGATTGCTCCAAGTTGCATATCTGATCGCGATCATCACAGCGATTCCACTCTCCATGCTCCCCAAGGCGCTGGACATCGACGAGAACCCCGCTCTGCCGCCGAGTTTTCGCGAACGTGTGATCATCTGGAACGATGTTGCCGGGTTGGCGCTTGAGCGGCCATGGCTCGGAAACGGTGTGAAGTCTGTCAAATTCCTTCAGATACGGCCCAAGGTGCAGAGCGCGGCCGAAAACGCATCCAGCGACAGTTTGCGCACCTATGCCCATCCGCATAATGGATATCTGCAGGTATGGGTCGAGCTTGGCTTGGTGGGAGCAGCGTTGTTCGCTATCGCTGGCGCTTTGGCAATCAACGGCATTATGTTTCTGCCATACGCGATGCAGAAGTACGCACTCGCCCTCGCAACAGGAACATTGACCATGCTGGGGCCAGGTTGGGATCTGTGGCAACCATGGTTGATTGCGGCGATTGGTTTCGGCTGGATCGCTCTGATGTTGCTGCGTACCGAATTCGAGCTTGCCGACAATAACCCAACGCCCTCGCTAAACGCAGCACGACCTCTTGCGGGTGCGTCGTCTTCAGCGCGGTAGCCTGACTTTGGGGCGCAGTCGCGAGAGACCGGGAAGCGAGGCAAAGATCAAGCGCATATCCATCAGCGTATCCGCCCGCACCACATACTCCGCATCGACTTGAGCCAGCCTCTCTGGCTGTGACATGTCAATTCCATTAACCTGAGCCAATCCTGTAATGCCCGGATTTACACCAAAAATGCCAAGACTTCGCCGCGCCTCGATCAGCGCCGTCTGCGTTGGCAGGCACGGACGCGGCCCCACCAGACTCATGTCGCCTGCGAGAACGTTGAGCAGTTGCGGCAGCTCGTCGAGCTTCGTCCTGCGCAGCACCCAGCCGACACGGGTGATATCCGACTGCATGGAATAATGGGTTGCGCGCTCGGGCGCACCGACATGCATCGAACGGAACTTCAGGCAGTCGAATACTCGCTCGTCACGGCCGACGCGCCTTTGTACGAACACGGCAGGCCCCCGCGAATCAAGCTTGATGGCGATTGAAATCACGATCGCCAATGGCCACAAAAGCACCGTCCCGCCGAGCGCGCCGGCAAGATCGAGGAAACGTTTCATCGACATGTCTTCCCCCGCCCAGCGCAAAATGCCCGCAAGGCATCCCTCAGTTCAAGGTTCGGGCGCGAGATGCGCAAAGAACACGTCAGCCCGGCCTGCGGCCCAGTTCGTCATAGAACTTCTCGACGATCTTCCAATTGTAATCATGCGTGTAGGAACGAAGCACGGCTTGCCGAGCCCTTAGCCCCATCTGCTCCAGATCGCTCCGCCCGCATACCTCGAGCAAAGTATCGGCCAGAGCGACCGAAGAATTTGGCGCCACGCACCAGCCGCCTGTTGCCTCCGCAACAACCCTGCACCCTGGCACGCGCGTGGTAATGATCGGGCGACCGCATGCCGCCGCCTCGATCAGCGATTTGGGTAATCCCTCGCCACCCCGTGAAGGCAGCATCGCCAAATGATGGGATGCCCATAACGCGTTGATGTCGTGCACCCGGCCCACCCAGCGAACGCCGCCGTCCTCCTCGAATGCCCGCAGCTGAACCTCGCTTAGCGCTCTCGGATTATCGCCATCGAGCGGGCCGGCCAGCGTTAACGTCACGTTCGCCCCTCGCGCTCGTGCGAGCCTCACCGCCGCGACCGCGGTGTCGATCCCTTTCGACCAGATCATACGGGCAACCAGAGCGACGCGGAGAGGCCCGCGCGGCGGCATCGGCGACACCTTGAAATCGTCAGGATCGACCCCGGCCCCACCGAGCACCGTGGCACGCGATTGGCGAATCGCCGCCGACAAGCCATAGGCGTCGAGATCCTCGTCGTTTTCCGCCAGCCAGCGAACCCCGGGACCATCCGCAAAGGCCGTGCAGACGAGCCGCGATGCGCCACGTATAAGGTGGGCGCGAGGCGATCGCGCTGCGGCCGAGTAACCGCGCCCCGTTATGGTGTAGACACCGCGCCGCAGACCTGCCCTGCGACCAGCCATACTTCCGACCAGAATGCCGAACAGTCCGAAGCCATGCAGCAGCGATTCCGGACGTCGCCGCAGTTCCTGCGCGACGAGTGCGCTGGCACTGCCGTAGTCCGCAGGTGCAAGCCGTCCTCGGCGTGTCGGCAGCTCGATGAGCTCAAGCCCTTCGCCTGCCAAGGCATCGCGCGCCGCATTGATATGCGTCGCAAGCGCGACATCCCAGCCGATAAGCTTGGCCCGACGTGCAAGAAAGAGAAAGTGCGATTGGAAGAACCAATCGACGTTGGCAAGAAAAACGATCCGCATGGTACGCGCAGCGACCTGATCGCCCTCCTCTTGGCTATCCGCCGGACCGGTTGCCGACGCCGTTATGACGACCCCGCCGCGCCGCAACGCGTACGAAGCAAAAAGTAGACCGCACCTCTATTGCAGCATGAGCTCGCCGTCCGCTGCGGAATTGGCTTGGCTCACAGGCGGCGCGGCGTAGCCTTCGACGATCCGTTCCAGCGTCGCCAGAGCAAATGACACTTGGCGCATGCTTACCGCCGTCTTCAGGTTCTCCAGTCCACTGGCAAGAGCCAGCGCGTCGAGCTCCGGCTCGTGCGACTTCCAGATCTCCGGATGCAGCGTGGAAGAAATGCTGTGCTCCGACAGCACGAGTTCTTCGACCAGCTTCTCCCCAGCCCTAAGACCGATGTACTTGAGTTCGATGTCGCCCTCAGGATTGTCTGCAGTCCGTTCCTCGTAGCCCAGAAGTCTGATCATCGACCGCGCCAACTGGGCGATCTTCACCGGTTCGCCCATGTCGAGCACGAATACCTCCCCGCCCTCGGCCATTGCCGCGGCCTGCAGCACGAGATTGGTCGCCTCGCTCAGGGACATGAAATAGCGAACCACGTTCGGATCGGTGATCGTTACCGGGCCGCCAGCCCGTATCTGGTTGCGGAACAGCCCGAACACCGACCCCGAGCTCTCAAGGACGTTGCCAAACCGAACGACAGTGAAAATGGTGCTGCTTGCCTCGTTGGCGAGGGCCTGCACCACCAGTTCCGCCACTCTTTTGGTTGCGCCCATCACGTTCTTCGGACGCACCGCCTTGTCGGAAGAAACCAGCACGAAGCGCTTCACGCCATGTCCCATGCAAACACGCGCCAGACTCTCGGTCGCAAGCGCGTTGTTCGATATGCCGGCCAGTGGATGCTCTTCGACAATCGGAACATGCTTGTACCCCGCAGCATGGAACACCACGTTCACGTCATTGCCGCTCAGGACATCGCTAACGAGACTGGCATCACCGATGGAACCGAGGACCTTGACGAGTTCCGGCGGCGATTCCATCGCGGCCATCGCGGCGAGACACTCATTCTCGACCTTGAAAATTGCGAACTCGGATTGCTCCAGCAGAACAAGGCGACGAGGCGCCAGTTGGATGGCGTGAAGCGCAATTTGCGCGCCGATCGAGCCACCAGCGCCAGTAACCATGACGCTCTTGCCGCTGATCGCCGCAGCGAGCAGCGCCCGATCGGGTGGGGCTTCCGCCCTGCCAAGCAGATCGCGGCCCTCAACGCCCCGCAACTGCGCAAGGTTGACGCGCCCCAGTGCGAGCGATTCAAGATCCGGCATGACGCGGACGCGCAGATTGAACCTTTCCAAATCGCCAAGCACGCTGCGGTGTTCCGCCACCGATTGTCGAGTTGCCGCAATATAGATCTCCTCGACACCATACGCTTCGACGAGCGATGGAATGCGGTCGGGTCTGTAGACCTTGTGGCGCTCGATGAACCGGCCGGCCATCGTATTCTTGTCATCGATGTAGCCGATCAGCTTGCGGGTATTGCTGCGACTGGTAACCTTACCGAGTTGGATGGCTTCAGCCCCCACCCCATAGATGAGCACCGGGATGAGAGCTTGTGGCTGCCGCCAGCGTCGGCGTATGTCGATCCTGATCGTGCGGAACAGAGCTGCCGCCATCACGCGAAGCAGAACCACCGCCCCGGTCCCGGCAGGAATGTAGGCGAGCACCACCGAGCGTGGCACGCCATGCTGCCCGAACAGCAGCAGAAGCATCGACCAGAGCGCCGCTGAAATCGCCACGCATACCCCCAGCCGCAAGCCGCCATGAATCCCGAGGTATCGCGCAACAATGTGATAGCAGCGAAAAGCCAGAAATACGCCGATCGTCAGCAGCGGACCCATGACGATCATCAGGGCCGTCTCAAGCCGCTCTGGCGCAAACACGGCCCAATAACGCAGGCAGAGAAGTATCCACACGGTTGCAAGCAGCAGCACAAAGTCGGCAGACGCCAGTACGATCCGGCGCTTACGTCGCGGTAGGACTGCTACGACACGCAAAAGCCCTTCGAACAAAGAGCATCCCCCGCTACGACCCGATCAGGGCACCCAAAAGACCGCACGACGAACGCTACGGTCCCCATTCCCCATTGCGTACGGACCGAAAAAAGAATTAGCCGCCCTCCCGCCACGCCCCGATCAGCCACAACATCCGTTTACGGACTATAGCTGCCGCGGCTGGCGCCGGAACCTGATATAAATCTGGCTAACCCCTTCTCATTCTGGGCGATTGAGGCGGAAGAGCAGTACGTGCAGAGATATAATATATACTAATATCTAGGATGAGTACAGATAAACTATTTCCATCATTCGACATTGGCTCTGGTCGAAATGACGGCATGTGATTTGCTTGTTTTCATAGCCTGGGCGAGGAGTTGAGCCATCGCAGGGGCAACCGTCCCGAACCGCCCTATAATTGGCCCTTACCAGCCCGCAGCCCCAACAGAATTGTGCAAGGTGCCCAGCATGATCGATCGACCACCTGTGATCTACCCTGTCATCCTTTCAGGTGGATCGGGAACGCGGCTCTGGCCGCTATCGCGGGCGATGCACCCCAAACAGTTCATCCACTTTTTCAATGGCCAGGGGGCGAGCTTCCTCGGCGCAACCCTGCGTCGTCTCGCCCCTGGCAAAGGTTTCGCCGCACCGATCCTGATGTGCAACAACGACCACCGGTTCTTGGTCCGCGAGGAGCTCCACAAGGCCGGCATCGAGCCCAAGGCAATCATTCTTGAGCCGACAGCCCGCAATACGGCTCCCGCCATCGCGGTGGCCGCACTTGCAGCGTGCACAGACAACCGTGATGCGATCATCGCCGTCATGCCGTCCGATCATATCGTCAAGGATGAGGCGACATTCGTTGACGCGGTCCTGCGGGCCGCATCGATAGCAGCAACCGGACGACTCGTACTGTTCGGCATTAAGCCGGTCGAGCCCCACACTGGATATGGCTACATCCGCCGCGGCGATGCCATCCAGGGCTTCGCAGGGCGCGCCTATGCCGTTGGCGGCTTCACAGAGAAGCCGGATCGCGCCACCGCCGAGAATTATCTGTCGAGCGAAGACTACTTCTGGAACAGCGGCATTTTTGTCCTGCACGCCGCTACTTTCCTTGACGAGATGGCGCGACTGGCGCCCGACATTCTCGATGCCGCGCGCACGGCCTACGCAAAACGTACCCAGGACATTGGCTTTGAACGTCTGGAACCTGCTGCCTTCGCCCGGTCCCCCGCCATTTCCATTGACTATGCGGTGATGGAGAAGACGAGCCGGGCAGCCATGCTGCCCATCGACGTCGGCTGGAACGACGTCGGCTCCTGGTCGTCGCTGTGGGAAATCGCCCCGCGCGACGAGAAGGGCAACTATGCGAACAGCGATGCAATACTGGAGGATACCACCAACTGCTACGTTCATTCCGAACGCTCACTTGTCTCCACCATCGGTGTCCACGATCTCGTCATCGTCGACACCCCCGATGCTCTGCTGGTTGCCGATCGCAATCGCGCCCAGGACGTGTCAAAGGTGGTCGAGCATCTCAAGCGAAGCAATCGCAAGGAGCATGAGCAGCATCTGCGCAATCTGCGCCCGTGGGGATTCTTCGAGACGCTGTCGCTCGAACCGCGCTTTCAGGTGAAGATGCTGCACGTCAAGCCGGGCGGCAAGCTGTCCATGCAGATGCACCATCACCGCTCCGAGCACTGGATCGTCGTCAAGGGCACAGCAAGAGTCGTCATCGGCGACGAGGAGAAGCTCGTTCGCGAGAACGAAAGCGTCTACATTTTCGCCACACAGTGGCACCGCCTCGAAAACCCGGGCAAGGTACCGCTCGAAATCATCGAGGTGCAGATTGGCACCTATCTCGGCGAGGATGACATCATCCGCGCAGACGATGTCTACAACCGCTCCGCCGACGAAACGAAATAGGAGTGGCCGGCCGGCCGCAAAGATCGCGAACAGGGCCGGGGCGGATTTCTGCCTCGGCCCTGTCTATTGAACACCCCCAGCCGACGGCGCACCGCCCACAGCTTGCCATCGCCGGCTGATGCCACTACCAAACGGAGAAAGACCTGAGACAAATCCGGAACTGACCCATGGCTGCGGACCCCACCGAGCACCCGATTCTCGTTACCGGCGTAGCCGGATTCATCGGTATGTACGTCGCCAAGGCGCTGATCGAGGCGGGAGAGAACGTCGTCGGAATCGATAATCTCAACGCCTATTACGATCCTTCGCTCAAGCGGGCACGCCTCGAAGTTATCCGCAGCCCCCGCTTTGCCTTCCATGAGTTCGACCTGGCGCAGCGCGACACCGTCGAGCGCTTCTTCAAGGAGGTCACGCCCCGTATCGTAATCCATCTGGCCGCGCAGGCGGGCGTACGATACTCCCTCATCAATCCCGCCGCCTACATCGATTCGAATCTTGTAGCCTTCGGCAACATCCTCGAAGGCTGTCGCCACAACAACGTGCAGCATCTGGTCTATGCGTCATCGAGTTCCGTCTACGGGACCAACGTCAAGATGCCATTCTCCGTGCACGACAACGTCGACCATCCCGTCAGCCTCTATGCCGCCACCAAGAAGGCAAACGAGTTGATGGCTCATACCTACTCACACCTGTACGGACTGCCGACCACCGGCCTGCGCTTCTTCACCGTCTATGGCCCCTGGGGACGGCCTGATATGGCACCAATGCTGTTTACGAAGGCGATTCTTGAAGGCAAGCCGATCGATGTCTTCAATGAAGGCAGGATGTCGCGCGATTTCACCTTCATCGACGACATCGTGACCGGCGTCATGCGTGTCGCAGCCCAACCGGCCCGTCCATCGGAGAATTATGATCCCGCCAATCCCGACCCGGGCTTGAGCCACGCGCCCTACCGCGTCTACAACATTGGCAACAACACGCCGGTGCCGCTCATGACATTTATAGAGACACTTGAAAAGGCGATCGGCCGCGAGGCCGTCAAGAACATGAAGCCAATGCAGCTAGGTGACGTTCCCGCAACCTATGCCGATATCGATGACCTTGTGCGCGATTTTGGCTATCGGCCGCGCACCGATCTCGTCGACGGCATCAAGGCGTTTGTGGACTGGTACCGCGACTTCTATAAAGTCTGACGCCACAATGGTCAGCTGCGACTCAACTTACGCAGGTCCAGCAGAGTCCGCCGCCGCTGGCACTTTGAGGCATCCGCCTAAATCGCGTTCATGTTTGACGGAAACATGGATGCGATCCAGCACCTTTCTTTGAGCCATGTTTTTCACGCTGAACCGCTGCACACTTCAGCTAAACATGCTCCAGGACACCAGGGACCAGGGTGAAGCCATGCGCCTCCTGCGCGTACTGAAAGAACTTCCAAGCCGTATCACCATCGCCGCGGCGCCGATACTCCGCTTCCTGTCAGCCCTTTTCCTGCTTCTTGCCGTAATTCTTTTCGTTGCCGGCATGACCCAGCAGGGCACGCACACATCGACTGCCGCGCATTGGCAGGCAATATCGCCGTCATCGTTCACAGCGTTCGAGACGAGCGTCACGCAAAAGCTTGGAGCTTGGGCCTGGGATCCGGTCCTGCTCAGCCTACTGGGGCTTCCCGCCTACGTTCTGTTCGGCGGCCTGGCGCTGATCAGCGGCATAGCCGGCCGCCGCCGTCGCGTCGTCAATGTCTTCATCAACTGACGCTCAATCGCCCGAACCGAGAACAGCCTCATCATCTCGGCTCGAACGCCCGGCAGCCCGGCGACGTCTTGAATTGCTCTTCAAAGCACCAAGACTCACTGGACCCCACGCAGGGCATGGCCGCACATCTGATGCAATGCCGACCCGAAACCTGCGGCAAAGCAAGTTGGGCTGAAGCGTGCAGCCGTTCAGCGCAACAAAAACATGCCCAAACCATCGGATCGCGTCATGTAGCTTTTTCCATCAAACATGAACACGGCCTAAGTTGGCTGCATCATATCCCCGAGAATCCCGAAGCCGACCAGAATGACGAGACCGAACACCAGCATGGCCATCAAGCGCGCGTGCTTGCGATTGAGTTCGCGCATCTCGATTTCGTCTATGGAATGTCTTTCGCGCGGCCCGGACACGATACCGAGCACTTTCTTGGGATATGAGCGGCGCACATTTCCGGCATCGATAATTTCGACACCCGCTCTGTTGGCAATCCGTTCCGCAATTTCGACATATGGGAATGCGGGATCGACATTAGCCTCGTTGACATAGCCGAGCCGGATCTTTTCGCCGCTCTTGGTTAGGATGCGTGCCCCTTTGAGCATCATCGGCGCCCAGATGCCACCGTAGACTTCGCGGCGCATCTCGATGGCCGAAATATCCTTGTAGGGGATTTCATGCGTCTGATAACGCAACATCGGCTGTGCGCCGCGGCCCGAAGGAAGCGTCAGGCGAACCGCCATGTTGCCGAGCTCGACCCGCGAGCGGACCGAATGCAGCAGCTCCACGAACACCAGGAACATGACGACGGCGAAGCCCGCTGCAATCACGATGAGACCGATGGTTCCTTCCCACAGACCTTGGCTTATACGCGACCACAGCATCGGCCCAAGGCTGACGAAGAAGGGCAGCAAAAGCAGGAAGATGAACGAAAAGGCGACCCTTCGGCCACCACTTGCGCGATAGATGATGCGCTCGCCGACCGGTTGGCCGGGGATTTGCTCGGTTGATCGAATAGCTGGCTCACCGAGTACCGAAGCAAGGCCGTCGCCTGGCCGGGCAACATTTGCGTCAGACATGAGATAGGCTCCCCTCGAACGTCGCGGTCAGTTTCCCCCCGCCGCGTTGCTATCCTCCCTCCGTCGCCACCAGATCGCTACTCTCGCGAAAAAGTGAGGCACGAACTGGGCGGACCGAACAAAATCGTCCCCTATATTGAGACGTGAAAGCCACCGGCAGATCCGGAGAAACGAACCCATGTTTTTCATGAAAAAGTCCGTGATGCCAACACCCGACACAGCGTTGCCGGGCCGCGCCGCCCCGATCCCGACAGCAGACCGCCATTTCGTTCTGGGTCACGCCCTCAAAGGGCCCTACCCCGAAGGTCACGAGAAGGCGATGTTCGGCCTCGGTTGCTTCTGGGGGGCAGAGCGAAAGTTCTGGCAGCTTGGTGAGGGGATCTGGAGCACCGCGGTTGGCTATGCGGCAGGGCTGACGCCAAATCCCACCTATGAGGAAGTCTGCACCGGCCTGACCGGCCATAACGAGGTTGTTCTGGTGATCTACGATCCAACCAGGATTTCCTATGAGATGCTGCTCAAGACGTTCTTTGAAAGCCATGACCCAACCCAGGGCATGCGTCAGGGCAACGACGCCGGCACGCAGTATCGCTCGGGCATTTATTGGTTCACCGATGCGCAGCGCACTGCAGCGCAGGCCGCCCGCGATGCCTATCAGCCATTGATCGCCACACGTGGGTTTGGCCGGATCACGACCGAGATTTTGTCCGCGCCCGAGTTCTATTTCGCGGAGGACTATCATCAGCAGTATCTGGCCAAGGTGCCGCATGGCTACTGCGGCCTGGGCGGGACGGGAGTATCCTGCCCCATCGGCACCGGCGTGCCGCACCAGATGGGATGACCGGACCGGACCGTACACCCGGCCCTTGAAAGAGAGCGTCGCAATCCGTGCGCGCGGCTGTCGCATGGGCAACACGCCGGTTCGGGAGCAAGGATGCGCACCCCCGAGCCCACGCGCAGCATGCCGCTGCAAGGCTGACGCGGGTGCTGACCGGAGCACCGGCCGGTCGATGAGAATCAGCCATGCTGGCTCACCCCTTCGACCCTGAAAGAATAGATCGTGTCATCGGCGAGTTGGCCGAGCACGGCTTTGGCGTCCTGATCGATGCCATCGCCGCGCCACTCATCGACCGGCTCATCGCCGACTGCAAAGCACGTGAGGCATCTGGAGACATGGAGCGCGCCGCCATCGGCCGCGAAGATTCGCACCAGCTCGAAACCCGTATTCGACAGGCCAACGCCGCTTGGCTCGATGGCCGTACCGATGGCGAGGCTGCATTTATCGCACTGGCCGAGCAACTCCGCACGGCCATCAACAGACGCCTATTCCTTGGGCTTTTCGAGTTCGAAGCCCAGTTCCTGACATATCCCCCCGGCGGCTTTTATAAGCGCCACCTCGACAGCCTGCGCGGCACCCGCAATCGGATTGTCTCGCTGGTGCTTTACCTGAACACGGACTGGCAGCCCGAACATGGTGGCGAGCTTGACCTTTGGACCGCGCCTGACGATACCGGAATGCCTGCCGCCACCGTGCTCCCACGCGCCGGCACGATGGCGCTGATGCTGTCCGAGGAGATCTCGCACGCGGTTCGGCCGGCAAACGCCACCCGCCGGGTCATCGCTGGCTGGTTCCGGGTCAACGCTTCGACTGGCGAGCGTATTGATCCCGCCCGCTGAACCTTGACCGAGCGCACCATCCCGTAAGTCGCTGACCTGCTCCAGGGCACAGGATGTGGCTACATGGATCGGCGCGACATGAGCACCGCGCTAATCACTGTTGCGCTTTGCGCTGCAAGAGTTTTGCCCGCGGCACGCCCGAAATATCGATGATGTGTTGCGATCGCTCGATACTCGTCTTGACCAGCTCCGCCTCGTCCTGCGTCGACGGTCCACCGGCGGCCTCGAGCACCACACGGCATTCCTTCGGCATTTCGGCCAGCGTGATCGGCGGTTTCGGCGGCGTCGGCTTGGCATCCTTCGGCTTCGGCGGCGCTGGCCGCGTCAGGCGCTTGAACCAGTAATCGAGTTCCTTGCCACAGCCGTCATCACCATCTGGCGCCGGCTGCCGGAGGCAATCTTTTGAATCCTTCGGGCAGCCGATCCGCACGTGGAAGTGATAGTAGTGACCGAAGTACGGGCGCACCTTGCTGAGCCATTTCCTGTCCGTGCCGGCTGCCTCGCACAGCTGCTTCTTGATCGCCGGATGCACCAGGATGCGCTCGACCTCCGGATAGGACGCCGCGCGCTTGACGACACGGACATGACTGGGCGTAAACGCGGTCGGATCGATCTTCGTCGGCTCCAGGATCATCGAGGTCGCCGACAGCGTCTCGCGCTCGCGACGTGACAGGCGCCGCCCGGGCATTGGCGTGAACCAGATGTCGGCATCCAGGCCCACTTGATGGCTCGCATGTCCTGTCAGCATCGGTCCGCCGCGCGGCTGCGAAATATCTCCGACGAGCAGCCCGGACCATCCGTCATCCTTCTGAACTTCTTTTGCGAAGCGTTCGAGCAACGCAATGAGATCGGGATGCCCCCAGTTGCGATTGCGCGACAGCCGCATCGCCTGCCATGCGGGCCCATCGATCGGCAGCGCCTTCGCGCCAGAAAGGCATCCGCGAGAATAAAAACCGATCGAACGGGCAGCGAGTGGCGCTGCAGACTTCACCGCACCGAATAACAGCTTGGCCGCTGGCGGATGCCTCTTGTCGGCCGGCACCTCGGGCTTTGCTGATGGAACCGGCGGCTGGCCTACTGCCGGTTCCGCGACTGGGTCCGCTGCAATCGTGGCCTTCGCCACGACCTCTCCCGCAGCACTGTCGGCGCGCGCCGTAGCCTGATCGGCATCGATTGCCAAGACAGCTTGCGATGTCTCGGCAGGAGGCACCGCAACCCGAAGCGGTACAGGGGGTGCACTGACCGAGGAATGAGACTCGGCCGTAACGGGTAAAGCAATGGGAGGCTGTGCGTCGCTCGCCTTTGCGATCACCGCACCGCTTGCATCCCTTTCCATCCGTGCAGGCGATGCCTCATCATGTGGCAACGCTAGCGGCAGCGCCGACTTCTCATCGGCCACTTGTGCAGTCTTGCCCGCATTTTTGGGTAAGCTGGCCCCGGATTGTGACGGCGTCATAGGCGGGATGCGCACATCATCAAGGCCGCGCCGCGCGCCCTCACCCAGCAGACTGGGCCGGATCGCCGGACGCGGTGCGGGCGCATCCAAGTGTTCCGGTTCCTGATGCGAATTCGATGCTGTCAGAATAGGCTTGAGGATGTGCCGGTCGATCAAGGTGTAGGCGCGGCTCGCCGCAGTGTGCGTGGCGGCCCCCAAGCGCGCATAGCCCTCTCGTGGCATGACCACCAGAGCGGCCGCTGCACCGAAGACCATCACTGCGCGCGCCATGCGCCCCACAACGCCTCCTTCCGCCTCCCGACAGCAACAATGTGACAGTTTCTACCGACGCACGCCACCGCATGAGCTTATAATCGTCTTTGGCGAAATTGGGGTGGCAACATCAGTTCGCCTCAGCCCCCTCGCCGACCGAGCCGCAGCCGCGCCGGTGAATCGTTTTGGTATGGCGAAAGAGCGATCGTCACGCCTGATGCCTTTTCCGGCAACGGACCATACGTTCCAAACAGCCGTTCCCAGATCGAAAGATCGAGGCTCCTGAAGAATTCTTCCAGCTTCGGAACGCCACTCATCCTATGTGATTGGCCGTTGACGTGGACCACCCATTGGCGTCAGTGCGGCAGCATGCTTCGCAGGTGAGAAATGATGCAGGGGAATAGTGCCGGCATGAGCGCGATCGAGCTTTTGAGCGAACCCCCACCCCACCGGAACGCCCTCGCCTGGCTTTTGCTTGCTCACGGCGCCGGCGCACCAATGACGAGCCCGTTCATGAACACAATAACGGCGCTGCTTACCGCCCGCGGGATAGGTGTTTCCCGGTTCGAGTTCGCCTACATGGCGCAGCGCCGGACCGGCGGCAACCGCCGCCCGCCGCCCAAGGCTGAGCGTCTGGCGTCTGAATTCATCGCAGCCATGGCGGCGCTCGATGACCTTCCGGAGCGATATGGCGCTCCGCTCTTCATCGGCGGCAAATCCATGGGTGGACGCGTTGCCACGCTCGTTGCCGACGCCTTGTTCGCCGAGGGCCGGACGATCGGCGCCGTCGCCCTCGGTTATCCATTCCATCCACCGAAGAAGCCCGATACCCTGCGCACTGTCCACCTCGAAGTCCTGCAAACACCATTGCTGATCGTGCAGGGTGAGCGCGATCCGTTCGGCACCCGCGCCGAGGTCGAGAGCTACCCGCTCTCTCCCAACATCTCGATCGCATGGGCGAAGGATGGCGACCACGACCTCAAGCCGCGCGCCGGTCAAGGCACAACCCACAAGGCAAACATCGCCGCAGCCGCGGATCAAATCGTCAGATTTGTTGCAGGCTTCGCCTCCTGAGCCCACGTGGCTTGCATCGACCCGAACCGTCCTTCGTACCGATTTCGAATTCTCGCCTGCTAAACCATCCGCTGACGCGCCGTCGCCGCGCGCTCCAGTGCCGCACAGGTCAGTTTGTCGAGCAAAAGAGCCTCCGCCAGCAGATCGAGAAACCGGATTTCCTCCGAAGCGATGCGCCGGTCGCTCGCCGCCACTTCCGCCGAAAGGAGATAAGCTGTCTCGCGCAATTGCTCCGGCAGGCCCGCCGTAATGAGATCGAGCACGCGCCGCATGCCTCCGTCCTTTGCCAGCATCGCGGCGCACTCACGCGACTCGTCCACGAGCCACATTTCGTCATAGTCGCGAAACACAGGCAACTCCCGCACGATGGCACCGATACGTCTCAGCTCGACATCCGTCATCGCCCTGTCGACCGCAGAGACGGTGATCATTGCGTAGATTAAAGCTTGTTGGGGTTTCAGAAGTGTCTGCATCTACTCCTCGCAATTTGCACCGGCACCTAAGCCCAAGTTCGCTGGCGCGTAAAGCTCGGTCAATGGTCCATACGCCCGCCCTGCTGCGCTGAGTCAGAAGCCGGATTTTGAGCAAGCCCTGATTGACGCGCCCGGGGCCTGTCAATAGGGTGCCGCAGCCTCGGAGCCGCACCAATGTCCTCGCCCCGGGCACCCGTCCGAACCGCCTCATTCGATCCACCTCGCCCGGAAGCCTCCGGCAGCGATGGCACGACCCAGAGAATTGATATGACGACCGCCGTCGAAACCTTTCCAGCCGCCCTTCTCGACAATGCCAAGGCATGGCCGTTCGAGGAGGCGCGCCGCCTCATTAAGCGTCTCGAAAAGATGCCGGGCGGCCTGGACAAGACCGTCATATTTGAAACGGGTTACGGCCCTTCCGGGCTGCCGCATATCGGCACCTTTGGCGAGGTGGCCCGCACAACGATGGTCCGCCACGCCTTCGAGGTGTTGACGGGGCGTAGTGGCAAGACGCGACTCATCTGCTTTTCCGATGACATGGATGGCTTGCGCAAGGTCCCCGACAATGTCCCCAACAAGGAGCTGCTGCAGGCCGCGCTCGAAAAGCCGCTGACCAGCGTGCCAGACCCGTTCGGCACACACGAGAGCTTTGCGCACCATAACAATGCGCGCCTGCGCAGTTTTCTCGACCGGTTCGGCTTCGACTACGAATTCATGTCGGCGACGGCGTGCTATCGGTCCGGCATGATGGATGCAACGCTCCTGAAGATGCTCGCCGCCTACGATGATGTGATGACGATCATCCTGCCAACGCTCGGGCCCGACCGTCAGGCCACCTATTCACCGTTCCTCCCGGTCTGCCAGCGTACCGGGAAGGTGCTGCAGGTTCCGATGATCGCGCGAGATGTCGAAAAGGGCACTGTGACCTATATCGACCCCGAAACCGGAGAGCAGATCAAAACCCCCGTCACCGGTGGCCGCGTCAAATGCCAGTGGAAGGCGGATTGGGCCATGCGCTGGACCGCACTCGGCATCGATTACGAAATGGCAGGCAAGGACCTGATCGATTCGGTGACGCTCTCGTCGCGCATTTGCAGGGCATTGGGTGGCACGCCTCCAGAGGGATTCAACTATGAGCTGTTCCTCGACGAAAAGGGCCAGAAGATCTCCAAATCGAAAGGCAACGGTCTGACGATCGAGGAATGGCTGACTTATGCCAGCCCCGAAAGCCTTTCACTTTTCATGTACCAGAAGCCGAAGGCAGCAAAGCGCCTCTATTTCGATGTGATCCCGCGCACCGTCGACGACTATCTGCAGTATATCGCCGCCTATCCGGGCCAGGAGGAAAAGCAGAAGCTCGATAATCCCGCCTGGCACGTTCATTCGGGCAGACCGCCAGAGGCCGAACTGCCGATAACCTTCGCATTGCTCCTGAATCTTGTCGCCGCCTCCAACGCGCATGACAAGGACGTGCTCTGGGGCTTCATCCGCCGCGTAGCGCCAGGAGCGACAGCGCAAGAGCATCCACTGCTCGACCATCTGGCCGGATATGCCGTGCGCTACTACGAGGACTTCGTCGCACCGACCAAGGTCTTCCGCGCCCCAACCGACCCCGAGCGAACCGCACTCGAAGCGCTGGACAAGGCATTGGCCGCGGCGCCCGCGGATGCCGATGCGGCGACACTGCAGAACATTGTCTACGACGCCGGTAAAGAGAATGGCTATGCCAAGGAGAATCTGCGCCAATGGTTCCAGGCGATCTATGAAGTGCTTCTGGGATCGAGCCAGGGTCCCCGCTTCGGCTCTTTCATCGAACTCTACGGCATCGACAACACCCGCGCGTTGATCGCCAAGGGCTTGTCTGGTGAGCTCGTCAAGGCAGGATAGCCGCAATGGCGTTCCGCTCGCGCGAAGATGGTTGCTCACGCGGAGCCTTTATCGCGCCGCTGCCGCGATCTCGACCACGGACGGCGCGATCGGCTTGCCAGTCAGCGCCCGCTCGTCCTCCGGCAGGACGTCCAGGCTTGGCCACAGCCCTGTGATTACGGTACGCGCATATCCGTTGGCATGACCGGAACGCCGCATGTGAGCTGCCGCCGCAACGTGATCATACGACAGTCGAGCGGTCGAGAGCCGGATCGTGTCCCGCGTCCTGTCGCGCTCGATGAGGCCATACCATACCGATGATGTGCCATCGTTGGCTGGCATTCCCACCACGCCTGCATTGAACCAGATGCCCGCGGGGCGCAACGCGATGAAGGGCAGTCCACTATGCCCGCTGATGGTGATTTCGGCGCCCGATTGTCCGATCTCCTCATCGATCACATCGGACTGCGATGCAAACACCCAGCGCGCGGTCTCTCGGCAACCGCCGTGAACGACGCGGAATGTGCGCCCCGCCCAACGGAACATCAGCGTTTCGGGTAGCCCCGCCATCCATTGCCGCACATCATCGCCGACGAGTTGATCGGCATAGGAGTACCATCCCATCGACTGTCGCGAGCATGCCGAGCCGTCCTCAAAATTGCAGCCGCAGTCCGACGAACGTTGCGCCAGGCTTTCTTCGCAGTTGCCTTTGATGACATGGCAGCCGGAGCGCCGCACCAGCGCCACCGTCTCGACGGGCTCCGCGCCGTAGGCCACCGTATCGCCAGTACAGATGATCCGCTCGCCGGGAATGCCCCGGCGCGTTGCCTCTGCGAAGACCGCAGCGGTTGCACGCACGTTCGAATAAGGGCCTCCGAAAACAAGAACCGGATCGTATCCTTCGAATTCGAGCATTGATCGCCAACCTCCTGGAGCGCGCCGGCAGCACGCAATGCGCCGACGTCGAGGATTGCCGAGGCTGTGAAAATGCGCAACCCGTGGGACGTCACGAAGAGCTCAGTGCCCGACCACTACCCCATTGCACCGCCTTGCCTGAGGCTTGTGGGGGTTCATCTTGAGTTAATGACGGCAGCTGCGAGTTAAATCATGGCCTGGAAGCTTCGGTCGGCTTTGCAGGCGCGCATGGCGATGCGTTTGAACTCTTTGAGCTTGCAGAAGACGTTTTCGATGAGGTGACGCCATTTGTAGATCTCTGCATCGGGCGGGATGGGGATGGCACGCCGCGGATGCTGCGAGATGACGATCTTCGCGCCCCGCCGTTGTGGCCTGCTCTATTTCTTTGTTCGAGAGCCTCAATCATGGCTTCGATGCCAGTACGATTGCGGGCATTGCGTACTTGGTCTTGCAATCGCTGGCGCCTCCTATAGCCGCGGCGAAGGCGATAAGCCTGTCTTCGGTTTTTTGCGATCGGCAATGCCTTACCGGTTGGGTCGGAAGGAAACATGAGTATTCAACAACAAAATCAACGCGTCCGCCACAATCATCGAAGCTCGTTTACATAATATCCGTATTCTTAACTTATTTTGATATCAAATTACTAGAATTAATTAAGTATTAATTGCTGCCTTCATGCCAATATTCCATATATTTACTTTTTATTCTTGATGCACGCTTCGATTCAATTCACTCATCTTGAGCCAATTTCAGCGCCGATTTCATATATTATTTGAACTAGACATTTCATAACCATCGCCATTAAAGTTCGCTGACTTTGGAACGGCGCAAGACGGCGCCGCCAATTTTCTCCGAGATCGGCGGGTGGTCGTCGCACGGGCAGGGTGCCTGGACGTGCCGTACCGTCGTGTCGCATCGGAGCGGCGCTGGCAGGGCGCCGACTTTCATCGCGGAGACAGAGGTTCAGATGTCGGCTTTAGAAAAACTCCCCATCCTCAACGGCGATTCGCAAGATTTCGGCGCCAATCCCCTGGCCCGGCGCAAAACGGACAACTACCAAAAGGAGTACGTGCAGAGTTTCGTGGAGAAATGGGACAGTCTGATCGACTGGAGTGCGCGCGCTCAGAGCGAGGGGCAGTTCTTTATCGATATGCTTCGTGCGCGGGGTAAAACCAAGGTTCTCGATGTCGCCACAGGCACCGGTTTCCATTCCGTGCAACTCCTCAAGGCCGGCTTCGACGTGACCAGCGCGGACGGCAATGCGGAGATGCTTTCGAAGGCGTTCGAAAATGCGCGCGACCATGGCTTCGTTCTCAGGACCGTGCACGCCGACTGGCGTTGGCTCAATCGCGATATTCACGGCAAGTACGACGCCATCATCTGCCTGGGCAATTCCTTCACACACCTGTTCCAGGAACGCGACCGGCGCAAGGCGCTTGCGGAGTTCTATTCGGCGCTGAAACACGACGGCATTCTCATACTCGACCAGCGCAACTACGATTCCATCCTCGATGTTGGCTTCGATTCGAAGCACAAATTCTACTACTGCGGCGAGGACGTGGTTGCCGAACCCGAGCACATCGACGAGGGCCTTGCCCGATTCCGCTATTCCTTCCCCGACGGATCGACATTCAATCTCAACATGTTTCCGCTGCGTAGATCCGAAGGGCGCCGGCTGATGAAAGAGGTCGGCTTCCAGCGCATCACGACCTATGGCGATTTCCAGGAAACCTATGACGAACACGACCCCGACTTCTTGATCCACATCGCCGAGAAGACCTATGTCACAGAATAAGCCGCAAAACCCCGTCGCCCTCGCCGAAGCCTATTACGACAGCGATGACGCCGACGCGTTCTATCGCGAGATCTGGGGCGGAGAGGACATCCATATCGGCCTTTACGATCCGACTGATCTCGATATCGCGACAGCGAGCCACGCAACGGTGGTCAAACTCGCTCAGTTGATCGACAACCTTGGTGAGGAAACGCACGTTCTCGATATCGGTTCTGGATATGGCGGGGCGGCGCGCTACCTTGCCAAGACCTACGGCTGCCACGTTACATGCCTCAACCTTTCGGACGTTCAAAACGCCTATAACGAGAAGAGGAATCGCGAACAGGGGCTCAGCTCTCTCGTTCGCGTTGTGCACGGCAACTTCGAATCACTGCCGTTCCAGCCGGGCACGTTCGATGTCGTCTGGTCGCAGGACGCGATCTTGCATTCGAGCAATCGGGCGAAGGTTCTGGCTGAAGTGGTGCGCGTGCTCGCGCCGGGTGGTCAGTTCGTCTTCACCGACCCGATGCAGGCCGACGATTGCCCGCAGGGCGTGCTGCAACCGATTTTCGACCGGATCCACCTTGCAAGCCTCGGATCGCCGGCCTTCTACCGCAACGAACTCGACAAGCTCGGCATGAAGGAGAAGACCTTCGTTCCTCTGCTTCAGCATCTGGAGCTTCACTACGCGCGCGTCGGCGAAGAACTCGCAAGGCGGCGCGCAGATATCGAGGCGCACGGCAGCGCAGAATACGTCGAGCGCATGTTGGCGGGCCTCAAGAACTGGGTGAATGGCGCGCAGGCCGGACATCTGATGTGGGGCATGTTCCACTTCGTCAAGCGTTGAGGCTTTGAACCGGAACGCCGCCCAGTGCCCCGGAAGACCTCGCACGGGTTTTCCGGGACACATCGATCGGCAAGGAGTTGTGATTGAGCGGAACAACGGACACACGCGCGGCCGATGCGACTGGACGGAACGAAGCCCACGGCTATGTCGTCGGTCAGGACAACATTGAGGTTCTGGGCCTCGATATCCATAACCCCGTGTTCGTTATTTCAGCGCTGCTTATCGTCGGTTTCGTGACGCTGTCGCTCATCTTTCAGACACAGGCGAAGGATTTCTTCCTGACGCTGCGGCCCTGGCTGACCACGAACTTCGACTGGCTTTTCCTGCTGACAGGAAACGTGATCGTTGCAACCTGTCTGCTAGTGGCAGGGTCGCCGCTCGGAAAGGTGCGGCTCGGGGGGCCGCAGGCGCGTCCCGACTATTCCAATTCCGCCTGGTTCTCGATGCTTTTTGCCGCAGGCATGGGTATCGGCCTCATGTTCTTCGGCGTTCTGGAGCCGATTTATCATCTCCAATCGCCACCTCTCGGCATCGATATCAACGATACGGAGACAGCACGACGCGTGGCCATGGCGGCGACGATCTTCCACTGGGGGCTGCACCCGTGGGCGATCTACGCGCTCGTCGGCCTGTCGCTCGGCGTGTTCGCGTACAACCGGAATCTGCCGCTCTCGATCCGGTCCGCATTCTATCCGTTGCTGGGCAAGCGGATCTTCGGCTGGCCCGGACACATCATCGATACGCTTGCGGTCTTCGCGACGCTATTCGGGCTGGCCACATCGCTGGGCTTTGGCGCATCGCAAGCCGGCGCCGGCATCGACTACCTGTTCGGCATTCCAGCGACGCTCGCCAACAAGATCCTGCTCATCATCGCGATTACCTCGATTGCCATCGCTTCGGTCGTATCGGGGCTCGATGCGGGCGTGAAGCGATTGAGCGAACTCAATATGGTGCTCGCGCTGGCGCTGCTGGCGTTCGTCATTCTGGCCGGCCCGACGACCGTCATACTCAAGACAGCATCACTCGCCGTTATCGACTACGTCTCCTACCTTCCGGCCTTTAGCTCGTGGTGGGACAGGGCCAACCCGGCATTCCTTCACGACTGGACGAGCTTCTACTGGGCTTGGTGGATCTCGTGGTCGCCGTTCGTCGGGATGTTCATCGCCCGCATATCGCGAGGGCGGACGGTGCGCGAGTTCGTGATTGCCGCGTGCCTTGTGCCGCTGGCGGTCTCCATCGTGTGGATGAGCGCTTTGGGCGGGACAGCGATCCACCAGCTTCTCGCCGACGGCTATCAGGCGGTGGCGGAGAACGTCACCAACAACACGCCGGAGCTGTCGCTCTACAAGATGCTGGAGCCGCTGCCCTACGGGCATATCGCGTCGTTCGTTGGGATCGTTCTGGTGATCGTGTTCTTCATTACGTCGTCGGATTCCGGCTCCCTTGTGATCGATACGATCACCGCCGGGGGCAAGCTCGAAGCTCCGGTCGCACAACGCGTGTTCTGGGCGTCATTCGAAGGGCTGGTGGCGATCGCCCTTCTGGTCGGCGGCGGCCTGCAAGCTCTTCGCGCGGCATCGATCTCGACGGGCCTGCCCTTCGCGCTCGTGCTTCTCCTGATGTGCGTGAGCCTGGTTGTCGGCCTCAGACAGGAGCTGCGGCACATGTGAGATTGCCGTCCTCCTCTCAAAAGACGGAAGGATGCCGTCGGGTTTCCATCTCAGCCGATCAGACTACAGACGCAAACGCCGCCGGAGTTTATCTCCGGCGGCGCTCTCATGTCAGTGTCGTGAGGCTGGCTCAACCGCGATCGCCACGGTCACGACGCGGACCACCGCGGCCACGGCCGCCACCTTCGCGGTCACGACGCGGCGGACGCTCGCGAGAGAACTCCTCGGACGGATCGGGTGCACCCTCCTCGCGCGGGATCTCCTTGCCGGTCGCCTGATCGACGATCTTCATGGAGAGGCGAACCTTACCGCGGTCATCGAAGCCCAGCAGCTTGACGTAGACTTCCTGGCCTTCCTTGACCACTTCGCCGACGGTCTCAGGACGGCCCTGGGTGAGCTGCGAAATGTGGACTAGGCCATCCTTCGCACCGAAGAAGTTCACGAAGGCGCCGAAGTCCATGATCTTGACGACCTTGCCCTTGTAGATCTCGCCGACCTCGGGCTCGGAGGTGATCATCTTGATGCGATTGATGGCGGCCTCGATCGACTGACGATTGGCCGAGGCGATCTTGACCGTGCCGTCGTCGGAGATGTCGATCTTGGCGCCTGATTCCGCAACGATCTCACGAATAACGGAGCCGCCGGAACCGATCACGTCGCGGATCTTGTCGGTCGGAATCTTGATGGTCTCGATGCGCGGAGCGTAATCGCCGATTTCCTCGCGCGCTCCCGAGAGCGCCTTGCCCATCTCGCCAAGGATGTGCATGCGGCCCTCGTAGGCCTGATCCAGCGCCACCCGCATGATTTCCTCGGTGATGCCGGTGATCTTGATGTCCATCTGCAGCGAGGTGACGCCGTTGGCAGTACCCGCCACCTTGAAGTCCATATCGCCCAGGTGATCCTCGTCGCCGAGAATGTCTGAGAGTACCGCGAAATCATTGCCTTCCTTGATGAGGCCCATGGCAATGCCGGCAACCGGCGACTTCAGCGGAACGCCCGCGTCCATCAGTGCCAACGAGGTGCCGCAAACAGTGGCCATCGAGGAGGAACCGTTCGACTCGGTGATCTCGGAAACGACGCGGACCGTGTAGGGAAACTCTTCGGCGGTGGGAATCAACGGATGGATCGCACGCCATGCAAGCTTGCCATGGCCGATCTCGCGACGGCCTGGAGAGCCCATGCGGCCCGTTTCGCCGACGGAGTAGGGCGGGAAGTTGTAGTGCAGCATGAAACGCTCGCGGCGCGTGCCTTCCAATGCGTCGACGAATTGCTCGTCATCGCCGGTGCCAAGCGTGGCAACAACCAGCGCCTGCGTCTCTCCACGCGTGAAGAGAGCAGAGCCATGCGTGCGCGGCAGCACGTGCACTTCCGAGACGATCGGGCGAACGGTCCTCAGATCGCGGCCGTCAATGCGCCGGCCTGTCTTGACCACCGTGCCGCGCATGATGTCCATCTCGAGCGCCTTGAAGCCGTCGCCCAGGAGCACCTTTTCGGCGGGATCGTCATCGGGGATCTGGATCTCGGCCATGACCTTTTCCTTGGCGGCGGCGACAAGATCCTGGCGCTTCTGCTTCTCCGGGGTGGAGAATGCCTCGATCAGCATGGTCTCAGCGATCGCCTTGACCTGTGCCTTGTACTTGGCCTTGTCGGGGAGCTGGATATCCCAGGGCTCCTTGGCGGCCTTCTCGGCAAGCTTGATGATCGCATCGATCACGGGCTGGAAGTGGCGGTGGCCGAACATCACGGCCTCGAGCATCTGCTTCTCAGCAAGCTCCTTTGCTTCCGACTCGACCATCATCACGGCGTCCTGCGTGCCTGCGATGACGAGGTCGAGCGTCGATTCGGTCATTTCGTCGACCATCGGGTTCAAGACGAACTCGCCGTTGATGACACCGACGCGGGCGGCGCCGATCGGACCGAGGAAGGGTACGCCCGAAAGGGTGAGCGCGGCCGAGGCGGCGACCATCGAAAGCACGTCAGGATCGTTCTCCATGTCGTGAGAGAGAACGGTGACGACGACCTGGACCTCGTTCTTGAAACCCTCCACGAAGAGAGGCCGGATGGGGCGATCGATCAAACGAGAGGTGAGCGTTTCCTTCTCGGTCGGGCGACCTTCGCGCTTGAAATATCCGCCGGGGATCTTGCCCGCAGCGTATGTCTTTTCCTGGTAATTCACGGTCAGCGGGAAGAAGTCGATGCCAGGTTTTGCAGATTTTGCGGCAACGACAGTGGCCAATACGCTGGTCTCGCCGTATTGGGCGAGAACGGCGGCGTCCGCCTGACGGGCCATATGCCCGGTCTCGAGGCGAAGTGTGCGGCCGCCCCAATCAATTTCCACGCGATGGATGTCGAACATGTTCGGTCTTTCGTTCGTTTCGGTCTTCGGTTCTTTTCGGAACTATCTTGTTCTTGGCGCCTGCGTTCTAGCACAAGCACGTTGAGCGCCGGGACTCCAAATAGAGTCCGGCGCTCAAATTGCGTCACGACGCATTTCGGGGCTAGAAGCCTGCACCGGCCGAGCGCTCCGGCCCGCGTTTCGCGGTCGACCTCAGCGGCGAATGCCGAGCTTCTCGATGATCGACTGATAACGGGACTGGTCCTTGCCCTTGACGTAATCAAGCAGGTGGCGGCGGCGCGACACCATCTTCAGTAGGCCACGGCGCGAATGGTTGTCCTTCTTGTGCGTCTTGAAATGCTCGGTGAGATGATTGATGCGCTCGGTGAGGATGGCGATCTGCACCTCAGGCGAGCCCGTATCGTTGGCCTTAGTTGCGTTGGATTTGATCACCTCGGCCTTGGCGGCCTTGCGCTCGGGCGAAATCAGCGACATCGGGCATATCCTTTCGAGTTGGGATCTTGTTCACCGGAGGTCTACCCTCCGGCATTGGCGGCCACAGCCGGGATGTCGTCCAGCAGGGTCGCGAATGAATTGCCGCAAAGCGGCAAAATACGTGTGCGGGCCAGGGGGCCCGCACAGTTGGGGTCCTTATACACGAATGCTTCGGGAATGCGAGCCCAAAGCTTGCAGCCGGGCGCCGATCAGGCCGTGCCTACGGAGGTCGCGCTGAACGGCGTTAATCATTCATACTCCTGGCGACCTTTAGATCGGTGCTCGCCCCGAGCTATCCGGCCAGATTGAACACGCGCGTTGGATGCAGCGCACCTTTCTCGATCTCGCCCAGCGCTACCAGACGCCCCTTGAAAGTTGCGTAGACCGGCCCGGACACAAGCGGAGCGTCACGGCCGCGGATCAGCACCGCGCGGCCCATGGCGAGATTGGAGGCATCCTGCTGCGACACGGAAAGCTCAGGGACATCCGACAATGCTGCTTCGACAGGCAGCAGGAACTGGCCGATATCGCCGCCGTTCTCCGGCGCGGCGGCCTCGCGCAGCTCATCCAGCGTCACGGCATCTTCTTCAGAGAACGGGCCAACGCGCGTGCGGCGGAGGGCGATGACGTGACCATAGCAGCCCAGGCGGCGGCCAATGTCTCGCGCCAGCGCGCGCACATAAGTCCCTTTGCCGCACTCGGCCTCGAACACTGCGGTGTGGATGTCGGGTAAATCGACGAGACGCAGTTCCTCGATGACGACGAGGCGCGGCTGCAGCTCGACGAGTTCGCCCTCGCGCGCAAGGTCATAAGCGCGGTTACCCTCGACCTTGATGGCCGAGAATGACGGCGGACGCTGTGAAATCTCGCCTGTGAACTCGGGCAGCAGCGCTTCAATCTCAGCCCGTGTCGGCCGTTTGCCGGATCTCGCGGTCACGTCGCCTTCGGCGTCGTCGGTGGCCGTCTCCTCGCCCCAGCGCACGGTGAAGCGGTAGGCTTTCTCGCCATCGACGGCGAATGCCACCGTCTTGGTCGCCTCGCCGAACGCAATCGGCAGTATACCGGTTGCCAGTGGATCGAGTGTGCCGGCATGGCCAGCCTTCTGCGCCTCATAGATGCGTTTCACAGCGCCCAGAACCTGGGTCGAGGTGGCGCCAAGCGGCTTGTCGAGGATAAGCCAGCCGTGAACGGGATTGCCTTTTTTGCGTCGGGCCATTGGTGAGGTTCTGAGTCTTAGGTTTGGGGGTAAATCAGGGATTTGGGATTTGGGACGGTGCGCGGAAACCTGATCCCTAAAACCATTTCCTTACTTCTCGATGTCCTGTCTGACTTTGGGCGCGTGCAGCAGCCGATCGATACGCAACGCCTCCTCGAAGGTCTCGTCTTCACGGAAGCGGATGTCGGGTGCGAACTTGAGGTTGACCGCGTGCGCCACTTCGGAGCGGATGTACTTGCGGTTTCGCTCAAGCGCCTCCAACACAGGTTTCAGGTCGGTGCCACCGAGCGGCATTACGTAGACGGTCGCGAGCTTCAGGTCCGGCGACATGCGCACCTCCGTGACGGTGATGACGTGACTCTGGATCGTCTCATCATGGATTTCGCCGCGAACGAGCAACTCGGCGAGCGCATGGCGAATGGTCTCGCCGACGCGGAGCTGACGCTGCGAGGGGCCCTTTGTGGCGGGCGACTTGTCAGAGTGTCTGGCCATTGGTCTTCTCCTTGGCGAGCGCAACGAAGGCTGCTGCGTCTTCCGGCGTAGCGAATGCACGCTTGGGGATCATCCAGCCCATGCGATTGTTGGGCCACAACAAGACGCGTTGGGGGAGATCGTCCACCTGGCGAACCACAGTCCACTTATGGGTGACTTCACCCAATTCGGTTTTCGCCGTGAAGCCTTGTTCATCGGCATGAAATTCTATCTCGAATTCTCCCAGCCTCTGGTTAGCGAACTGCCTGCGACGGATGTGCGGCGCCAAAGCGAAGCGGACCGCAGCAAGGAAAAGCCCCAGCACCAGAAAATAAAGGACCCAGAAGGATTCTCGATCCCATAACGCAATCGCCGCTGCCGCAAATAGCAAAACGATAAAGACGTTGATCATTCGCTGGACGATGCGGCGCGCTGGCGTCAGGTTGAGCTGCGCCTTGGTCAGCGCCGTGTAGTCGTCCAGTGTCCAGCGATAGCGGACATCGAAATTGCGGGGCATTTGTCTCCTTCCGCGCCGGGATGGGACCGACGTCGGCGGCCTGGCTTCGAAACGCGGAGGACGGAGCGCCAAGCGCTCCGTCCTCCCGGTCGCGACGGCGGCAACCCGTGCCGCCTCATTTCATCATCACAGCGAGCGCTTGACCGTCTCGACGTTGAAGCACTCGATGACGTCGCCTTCGCGCAGGTCCTGATAGTTGGCAAAGCTCATGCCGCACTCCTGGCCTGCCGGCACCTCCTTCACGTCGTCCTTGAAGCGCTTCAGGATCGATAGCGCGCCTTCGTGAATGACGACGTTGTCGCGGATGAGGCGCACCTTCGCACCGCGCTCCACCTTGCCGTCCGTAACGAGGCAGCCGGCAACCTTACCGACCTTGGAGATGTTGAAGACCTGGCGGACCTCGGCGTTGCCCAGATAGATCTCGCGGATGGTCGGCGCCAGCAGGCCGGACATGGCCGCCTTCACGTCATCCACCAGATCATAGATGATGTTGTAATAACGGATCTCGACGCCGTCGCGGTCAGCGGCTGATTTCGCCTGCACGTTGGCGCGGACGTTGAAGCCAACGACAACGGCTTTCGAGGCATTGGCAAGCGCGATATCCGACTCGGTAATGCCGCCGACGCCCGAGTGGACGATGCGCGCTTCCACCTCATCGGTGCCCAGCTTCTTCAATGCGCCGGCGATGGCTTCCACAGACCCCTGCACGTCGCCCTTGACAAGCAGCGGGAATTCCTTGCGACCCGCTTCCTTGAGCGACTGCATCATCTGCTCGAGCGTGCGCGGCGCGGCGGCCGAGCCCAGCGCCTCGCGGCGCTTCCTGACGCGGTAGTCGGTGATCTCGCGGGCGCGCGCCTCGTTCTCGACAACGGCGAACTGGTCGCCGGCCTCGGGGGCGCTATCGAAGCCCAGGATCTCGACAGGCACGGAGGGACCGGCGGCGGCGACGTTCTGGCCCTTGTCATCGATCAACGCGCGCACGCGGCCCCATGCGGAGCCGGCCACGACAATGTCGCCGACCGAGAGCGTACCGCGCTGGACGAGGACCGTGCCGACCGGACCGCGGCCGCGCTCCAGCTTCGCCTCGACGACGATGCCTTCGGCTGAGCGGTTCGGGTTGGCTTTGAGATCGAGGATCTCGGCCTGCAGGTGGATCGCCTCCAGAAGCTTGTCGAGGTTGAGGTGCTTCAGCGCGGACACCTCGACCTCGAGAGTCTCGCCCGACATGCTTTCGACCACGATCTCATTGCTCAGAAGCTCCGTGCGCACACGGCTCGGATCTGCCTGCGGCTTATCGATCTTGTTGATGGCGACAATGATCGGCACACCCGCAGCCTTGGCGTGATTGATCGCCTCGACCGTCTGCGGCATGACGCCGTCATCGGCGGCCACGACGAGCACAACGATATCGGTCACCTTGGCGCCGCGGGCGCGCATGGCGGTGAACGCCTCATGGCCCGGCGTGTCGATGAACGTGATCTTGTCGCCTGAGGCTGTCTCGACCTGATAGGCGCCGATGTGCTGCGTGATGCCACCGGCTTCGCCGGAAACAACGTTGGCCTTGCGGATCGCGTCGAGCAGCGACGTCTTGCCGTGGTCGACGTGGCCCATGATCGTAACGACCGGTGCGCGCGGCTCCAGCGTCTCGGCCGCGTCCTCCTTGCCGAAGAAGCCTTCCTCGACATCCGCCTCGGACACGCGCTTGGGCGAGTGGCCGAACTCGGTGACGATCAGCTCGGCGGTATCGGCATCGATGACGTCGTTGATCTTATGCATCGCGCCTTGCTTCATCAGATACTTGATGAGGTCGACGGCGCGCTCGGTCATGCGGTTCGCCAACTCGGCGATCGTGATGACCTCAGGTATGATGACTTCGCGCGTGATCTTCTCCCTGGTCTGGGGGATGCCCATCGCCTTCTGCTTCTCACGCTCGCGCTTGCGCTTGAGCGAGGCGAGCGAGCGCTCGCGCTGCTTCTCGTCGAAGGCGTTGTTGATAGTCAGCTTGACGCGCTCGCGGCGCTCGTCGCCAATCTTGGCAGCCGGGCGCGCGACCTTGCCACGCTTGGCTGAACGGTCGTCCTCGTCACTTGTATCGACAGGCGGTGCACCGGCGGGGCGAGGCTGGCGTTTCGGCAGTTCGATCTCGGTCGCACTATCGGCCGGTCCCGGCTTGGCGGCAGTGCGGCGCGGCGGCGTCGGCAACAGGATCTCCTTGGGTTTGCCACCCTCGCGCGGCATCATCGCCGGGTTGAACGTCTGCGGCGGGCGGCCGCCGCGTCCCGGGCGAGCGCCGCCTTCGCCGCCGCCATGGCGGCTTTCGCGGCCTTCCCGGCGTGCTTCGGGCGCACGTGCCTCATGGGCTCCGCGAGAGCGCTGCTCATGCCTGGGAGCCGGGGCTGTCGTCTCCTTGGCGCGGGCCGCCGGCCGCGGCTGAGCCGCGGCGCGTGGGGCAGCCTGCTCGACCACGGCCTTCGCGGCCTCTTCTGGTGCGGGCTCGGGTACTGCCGGGGCAGCCTCTACCTTCGCTTCCGCAGTTGGAGCGGGTGTCTCTTCAGCGGGAGCCTGTGGCGCCGATGCCTCGATCTCGGCCTGCTGCTCCTCCTCGGCGGCGCGGGCGCGAGCCGCGGCGAGCGCGCGGGCGCGGGCGTCGAGTTCTTCCTCAGAAAGCGTCTTAGCCACAGCAGGCGGCGCGGCATCGGGCCTTGGAGCCTTAGCCTTGGGGCTGGCGGGCACCGGTGCCGGCGCGGGCTCCGCCGCGACAGGGGTTGCGGGGCGCTTCTCGGGCTCTGCTCCCGGTGCATTGAGCTTGCGCGTCTTGCGCTTCTCGACGACCACCGATTTCGAACGGCCGTGGCTGAAATTCTGGCGCACGTGGCCGGATTCGACGGTGCGCGCCAGGCTCAGCGGTTTACGCCCGCCGCCGCGAAGGGTCTTGTCGCCAGAGTCTTTCGTTTCCGTCATTCGATATCCGTTCAAGGGTCCAGATTGGCGGTTTCCGTTAGCACCTGAGCTGCATCACGGGATGCAGAATGATGCACCAAACCCGACCGGTAGCGCGTCAAGCGCCCAGCCTCGGCCAGGAACCGGTCGGATGCTCCGCCCATATTGAGGGCAGCATGTACCACATTTGGCCGTCCAATGGCCAAACTCATTTGATCCACGGTCAAGACCGCGACGATACGGCTCGCCGCAGCCGGGCCGTAAATGGCAAGAAATTTCCTGTCGAGTTTGTCGCGACCGTCCAAAGCGGCATCGCTGCCATGCAGAAGCGCGGCGACACCGCGGTCGGCCAGCCTGCGATCGATTTTTTCGAAGCCGGTGATAATCAAGCCCGCCTTGTTGGCGAGCGAGAGGGCATCACAGACTCGACGAACAAGGAGGATTTCGAGGTGGTCGGCCAGATCGGCCGGAGCCTCGACCTTACGTTTCAGACTTTTGGCGAAGGCATGCGTGGCGAGCGCACGCTGCACGCTGGCCCGGTCGGCCGTCACCCATACGCCTCGCCCAGGCAGGCGACGCGCCAGATCCGGGACGATGATGCCGTCGGGCCCGACGACAAACCGGATCAAGTCCTCCGGCGAGCGCTCGACGCGCGTGGCAGCGCACAACCGGAGCGTTTGCTCCGATTGTGAGCGGGCATGACGACCTGTCGATCGCTCGCGAACCACGCGCTCGTAGCCTCCTGGCCCATTGCGGGCCTTAACCCTTCACTGCGCTGGCGTCACCGCCAGCGGTTTCGACTTCCGCAGTCTCGTCAGCTTGCGCTTCGCCCTCGGCGGCAGCCTCCGCGTCGGCCTGCGCGGCAGCGGCCGCCGCAAGCTCCTCCTCGGTGACCCAACCCGCCAGGACACGGGCCGACATGATGATGTCCTCGGCATCCTTGCGGGAGAGGTCGAAGCTCTCCAGGACGCCCTTGTGGCGGACCGGCTCGGCACCCTTCTCCTTGACCCGCTCGGTCCAGCCGACGAGATCGTCGGTGGCACAGTCGGCGACATCCTCGACGGTCTTGAGACCCGCCTCGCCAAAGGCGACGAGCATGGCCGTGGTCACGCCAGCGATGTTGGCAACCTCGTCCTCCACTCCCAGCTCGCGGCGGCGCGCATCGCGCTCTGACTCGAGCTTCTCCAGAGCTTCACGGGCGCGATTCTGAATCTCTTCCGCGGTGTTCTCGTCGAAGCCCTCGATCTGAGCGATCTCGTCCAAATCGACGTAAGCCACTTCCTCGACCGTGGCAAAGCCTTCGGTGACGAGCAGCTGGGCGATGACCTCATCGACGTCGAGCGCATCCATGAACATCTGCGAGCGCTCGGAGAATTCCTTCTGGCGGCGCTCGGATTCCTCCTGCTCGGTGAGGATGTCGATATCCCATCCCGTCAACTGCGAGGCGAGGCGCACGTTCTGGCCCCTGCGGCCGATGGCGAGCGAAAGCTGCGTCTCGGGAACGACGACTTCGATGCGGTTTGAATCCTCGTCGAGAACGACCTTGGTGACCTCGGCCGGCGCCAGCGCATTGACGATGAACTCGGCCGCGTCCTCCTTCCACTGGATGATGTCGATCTTCTCGTTCTGCAGCTCGTTGACGACCGCCTGCACGCGTGCACCGCGCATACCGACGCAGGCGCCGACGGGGTCGATGGAGCTGTCGCGCGAGATCACCGCGATTTTGGCGCGGGAACCGGGATCACGGGCAACCGACATGATCTGGACGACACCGTCATAGATCTCCGGCACTTCCTGGGCGAAGAGCTTGGACATGAACTCCGGACGGGCGCGCGACAGGAAGATCTGCGGCCCGCGTTGCGTTCGCTCAACGTTATAGATGTAGGCGCGGATCCGATCGCCCAGGCGCACATTCTCGCGCGGGATCATCTCGTCGCGCCGGATGATCGCCTCGGCGCGGCCGAGATCGACGATGACATTGCCGTACTCGACGCGCTTGACGGTGCCGTTGGCGATTTCGCCAACGCGGTCCTTGTACTCGTTGAATTGGCGCTCGCGCTCGGCTTCGCGGACCTTCTGGACGATCACCTGCTTGGCATTTTGAGCGGCGACACGACCGAATTCCAGCGGCGGCAGCGCCTCGGCAATGAGGTCACCCGCCTTGGCCTCGGGATTACGCTTCTTGGCGTCGTCGACATTGATCTGCGTGGCGTCGTTTTCGACCTCCTCGACGACCGCCAGCACGCGCGAAAGTCTCGCCTCGCCGGTCTTGGGGTCGATCTCGCAGCGAATGTCGTTCTCGGAACCATAGCGGGACTTCGCCGCTTTCTGGATGGCATCCTCCATGGCCTGAAGCACGATCTTGCGATCGATCGACTTTTCCCGCGCGACTGCATCCGCGATCTGAAGAAGCTCGAGCTTGTTGGCCGAAATACCGGGCATCGCCATGACTTATTCGTCCTCCAACGGGTCGAGATCAGCGCCATCATGAGCCGCCGATCCCGGCTTTGCCTGTCGTTTCGCGCGGGCCAAAGCCTCGCGGATCAATTCATCGGTGAGGACCAGCTTCGCGTCAGCGATCAGCCCCACCGGAAATCCCAATACCGTCCGCCCCTGCTGGTCGAGATCGACCTCGACGCGGACCTCGCCGTCCTCGAACCCTTCGAGGCTACCCCGGTAGCGCTTCCTGCCACCGACCGGCTCCTTCAGTTCGATCTTAACCTCATTACCCGACCAGGCCTCGAAATCCGATGGGCGAACCAAGGGCCGATCGATGCCAGGGGAGGAAATCTCCAGGCGATAACTGCCCTCGACGACATCGTGAACATCGAGCATTGGCGAAAGTTGCCGAGATATCGTCTCGCAATCATCGATGCTGATCGTGCCATCAGGCCGCTCAGCCATGATCTGCACGGTCTTGCCGTCGCGCCCGGAAACCTGCACCCGCACGAGGCGGAAACCGAGATCCTCGAGCGCTGGCTCGACAATGGCTGCAATTTCAGCTTCCAGGCCGTGCTCCGTCAGAAAGCGACGGTGCTCGGCGCCATCAATGCCCGTCTGCATGCGGAACCGGAATCTCAAGAGATCTTTTCGCACATGATCATGCGCATGTCGCGCGACCAAAACAAAAAGAGCGGATCCGAGGGATCCACTCTCAGAGTTGAGATGATCATGAGCAACTGGATATTACGAGAATGTGAAACTTGTTGCAAGCTCATTCTATGGTGAATGCGCACGTCAACGACGTCGAAATCGAAAGTAATAACGACGCCGACCTTCACGGACGGCTTTCTCCTCATAGCGTGTCGGCGGCCAATCGGCCGGGCGCTCCCGCCAATCGCCAGGCCGCAGAGCGGTCCATTCGAAGTTTGCGTTTCCGTTAAGGGAAAGAAGCGCGGTGCGGGCATAGTCACCGATATCGGTGGCGAACCGCAATTGCGCACCCGACCGCATGACACGTGCCAGATCAGCGACGAGGGCTGCCCCGATCAACCGGCGCTTGTGATGGCGACGCTTCGGCCAGGGGTCGGGGAAGAGAATGAAGACGCGGGAGAGCGACGCGTCGGGAAGTGCGCGAAGAAGGGGGCGCACATCGTCTGCCAGGATGCGCACGCGATCCAGCCCGCCCGCCTCAGTCGCGGCAAGCACTTTGACGACACCATCCTCAAACGGTTCCGAACCAATAATGGCAACATGCGGGTTGTTGCGGGCCTGCCATATCAGATGCTCGCCACCGCCAAAGCCGATCTCCAGCCACACGTCCGATCCCGCCGCCCCACACAATGCAGCCAGTTCCGCGGTATCATGCACACCTGCGCGGGCCAGGATGTGCGGATCGAGCACCACGCGCGGCAGCAGCTCATTGAGAAGCTTGCGTTGGTGCTGCGTCGCCTTGCGGCCACGGCGCCGACCGAACGACCTGAGGTCGCCCGGTGCGTGCGTGGCGTCTTCCTGCGCTGGATCGCCACCGCGCACAACTGGACCGCCGCGTGCCGTTTCCAGGCCCGATCCGAAACGCTTCTCGTCAGATCCCGTCACTAAGGTCCTCGTCCGCTCAGACAAGCCAACGGCCGCGATCGTGACGTCGCGGCCGTCGGAGTCCAGATTGCTCACCGGCATCCAGCCAGGCTACTGCCGGATCAGCCGAGATGGATCTTCAGCGGCTCAGCCAGATCGGTTTTCTCCCAGGAGAACCCGCCATCGGCGTCGGGCGAGCGACCGAAATGACCATATGCGGCCGTCCGTGCATAGATGGGCCTGTTCAGGTCGAGGTGCTCGCGGATACCGCGCGGCGTCAGGCGCATGACGTCGCGAAGCGCCTTTTCGATCTTGGCCTCATCGACGTTGCCGGTGCCGTGTGTGTCGACATAGATCGACAGCGGCTCGGCGACACCGATCGCGTAGGAGAGCTGGATGGTGCAGCGGTTCGCCAGCCCCGCAGCGACGACGTTCTTGGCCAAATAGCGCGCGGCATAGGCCGCTGAACGGTCCACCTTCGTCGGGTCCTTGCCGGAGAACGCGCCCCCACCGTGGGGCGCGGCGCCGCCGTAAGTGTCGACGATGATCTTGCGACCGGTCAGACCGCAGTCACCGTCAGGACCGCCGATAACGAACTTGCCGGTCGGGTTGACGTGCCAGACCGTTTCGGGGGAGACCCAATCCGCCGGCAGAATCTTGCGGATATAGGGCTCGACGATGGTACGCACGTCGGTCGAGGTCAACTTCTCGTCGAGGTGCTGAGTGGACAGAACGATCTGCGTCACCGCAACCGGCTTGCCGTTCTCATAGCGCACCGTGACCTGACTCTTGGCATCGGGCCCCAGCAATGCTGCGCGTCCTTCCTTCGCCTTGCGGGCACGCGCCAGGTCCTCAAGGATCTTGTGCGCGTAGTAGATCGGCGCGGGCATCAGCTCCGGCGTGTCGCGGCAGGCGTAACCGAACATAATACCCTGGTCGCCTGCACCTTCTTCCTGGTTGGTCGGCTGCTTGGCATCGACGCCCATGGCGATGTCGGCAGACTGCGGGTGAAGCAGAACCTCGACGTCCGCATGCTCCCAGTGGAAGCCGTCCTGCTCGTAGCCGATGTCACGGATCGCCATGCGCGCAACGTGGGCGATCCAATCCTTCGTCACCGTCTCCGGACCGCGCGTCTCGCCCGCAATCATCACGAGGTTGGTGGTGGCCATCGTCTCGCAGGCCGCGCGGATCGCCCACGGGTCGATACCCGCGTTGGGACCCTCGCGATAGAATAGATCGACGATCTCATCGGAGATACGGTCACAAACCTTGTCGGGATGTCCTTCGGATACAGACTCGCTGGTGAATAGATAGGATGTGCGTGCCACGATTACTCCTCGCGCGTGTTATCTGCTTGTCTTGAGAATCGCGCGGTTTGTTGCAAGGATTGCGTCAGGGGTCAAGCTCGCCTCCCTGGGGAAGCAACCAGGAACGCCTGGAAAGCGGCCCTAGAGCACTGAGACTGCGGTTTGTTTGACGTGAACGGAAGCATGTAGGGAGCGCTGAAAATCTCTCGCATCCTCCCTTCCAGGGCATCGATCAGTTGTCTCCCGCCAGCGAACGCACCAGATCGACGATGCTTCGGCGAATGCGCGAATCGGTGATGCGGGCGAATGCCTTGTTGAGCTCCAGGCCATCTCGCGAGGTTAGGACGTCAGCGACGTAGCCCTCCGCCGTGGATTCGGCAAAACCGTCGAACGCGGAAGCTGATACACCTGCGCCTGGCGCATCCTCATAGAAATACTGCACGGGAACATCGAGCACCTTCGAGAGCTCGTAAAGGCGGCTCGCACCGATGCGGTTCACACCCTTCTCATATTTCTGCACCTGCTGGAACGTCAGGCCGAGCATCTCGCCCAACTTCTCCTGACTCATTCCGAGCAACATACGCCGCATGCGCACGCGTGTGCCCACGTGCATATCGATCGGATTGGCTTTGCGGGCGCTACGGGGCTCCACTTCGGGGCTACGCTTCTCGTAGGCTTCAGTGCTCTTCATAATGGTGACCGTCAGATTCCGACCATTGGCGAACACAAAATCGACATGCGATCCGACTGGATCCAGCGAAGCCGACATTCCGCTGGCCGGGCGAATTCTCATCATCAGATCGAAACTGGAACTCGGCACGCAGTCATCGCAAAATACGGTTAGCGGCGCGCACGTGTGATAAAGCTCGATCCCCCAAACCAAGCCAAACTGGCTACAATATATATTATATAAATAACGTCGCCGGACCACACATAAAGTGGCGAAGGTGCCATAACGGGCAACGTACTGTCGGCGACGCCACGGCGATCAAGATCAATGCGCGCTATGGTGCGGCCATAAGCATCCACAACTGCGGAAATGCCGTTATTTGCTACTCGAATGAGCGGTAGTCCTTCCTCAACGGCGCGAACGCGAGCCATGTGGAAGTGCTGCCTGGGTCCCGTCGTGTCTCCAAACCAGCCGTCGTTGGTGACGTTAATAATGAGGCCGGGGCGATCCGTGCCCTGAACCACCGCCCGCGGAAAGATCGCCTCATAGCAAACGAGAGCGACGAACGGCGGCAAGTTGGGCACGTCGAGCAAGGGGCGCGGCGTCCGGCCGGTCGTGAAACCGCCGCGAATGCGGGTGAGCTGCTCCAAGCCTATGCTTTCCAGAAATCCTTGGAACGGCAGGTATTCGCCAAACGGCACGAGATGGATCTTGTCGTAGTTCGCGACCAGCCCACCCTCGGGTCCGAACGCCATCAGACTATTGAACGCGCGTCTCGGGGTTTGTTTTTGCGTGACGGACGCATCATCCGCCTTCGCCGAGCGGTCGTTCATGGAGCGCGGGATTGCGCCATTGCCGTTCGCGCCGTTCGGCCATTCCACACGCAGCGCCCCAGATATCAGATACACGCCGTCAGGCAGCATCTCGCCGATCTCCTGCAGCGCCTGTGGGGAATCGAGCGGAAGGAACGGCATGGCCGCCTCGGGCCAAATCAGATGGGTGATACCGCTGAGATCGTCGCGCACGCCGTCGGCATTGTGGCGCGACAGATCCACGTGCAGATCGAAAATCTCGCGTTGCTTTTCAGGCAACCACTTCTCGCGCTGCGGAACACTTGGCTGGACGATGCGCAGCTTTACACCCGGAACGCTGGCACCGATGCCGCCACTCAATCGCCACGCCCCATAAGCCCACAGCGAAGCGACGATGGTACAAGCAAACGCGATGCCCAAGAGGAGATGCCATTCGGTTCTTTGTGCAGCGGCGCGGTTACTCATGTCGGGTGCATCGGCGAGTGCCACGAGCGGGCCTGCAAATGCAATGACTGAAAGAACCGTCAACCCGTAGATACCCACGAGCCCCGCTGACTGCATCAGCGTGAGCGGCCATGTCAGCGCGTAGCCCAACGTGTTCCAAGGCAGGCCGGTGAATATGTGGCCGCGCACGCCCTCCATCAGTGCCAGCGTGCTTGCAAGAACAAAGACGCGCGCCATCCCCGGGCGCCACAGCAGACTGGCGAGAGCCGTGGCTCCCGAAAAGAACAGCGCGAGGCCCGCCGGCAGCAGCGTCACCGCTGCTGGCAAGAGCCATGCGAACTTATCCGCTTCGACGAGGAACGCCTCGCCGATCCAGAACATACCGAACAGGAAATAGCCAAATCCAAAGAACCAGCCGACCAAGGCCGCCTTCTTCAATGCCCGTTTGTCGTTGCGCGTTCCGGCGGCCGCAGTGTCAGCATCACGTCGGCCCATCCGGGCTTGCGGCGCATATTGCGCAAGCGGTGCCTCAGCCGATCCATCAATGAGCCAAACGAGCAGTGCGAGTGTGAGAAGCAGGATGGGGCTTAGAAAAAACGGCGCCATCGCGAGTACGGACAGCGCACCAGCTATAAAGGCAATCATTGCCCGCTGCCTGGATGAGGCAGACTGCACCCGACACGCCAGCGCCCGCGCACGCGCCGCCATCAGGTCGATCAGTTTTGTCACGACGTTCCGCCCAAGCCAGTTTCTCCGCCTGTCCTGGGCTTGTGGATCTTGAGCTTCTTGACGCGCCGGGGATCGGCGTCCAGCACCTCGAACTCGACACCGGAGCTGTGGCGCACGATCTCGCCGCGGGCGGGAACACGCCCGAGAATGGAGAACATCAGGCCGCCCAGCGTATCGATTTCCTCGGCTTCCTCAGGCGTGAGCAACGACACGCCGAGATGCTCCTCGAGCTCGGCAACGGGCATGCGCGCTGAGGCGACAAGACCCTGCTTTGCGTCAACCGTCAGATGCGCATCCTCTGCCTCATCGTGCTCGTCCTCGATGTCGCCGACGATCTGTTCGACGAGATCCTCGATGGTGACCAGACCATCGGTACCGCCATATTCGTCGACGACCAGCGCCATGTGAATACGCGTCGACTGCATACGAATGAGCAGGTTCATCGCAGGCATCGAGGGCGGCACGAACAAGACCGTCCGTTTGATCTTGGTGGCGGCGATGGAGCGCGACAGATCAATTCTGGAGAAGTCGAGCGGTTCTGAGCCTGCGTTTTCATCTCCTGCATGCGCCTCGCCTGCTCCTGGTGGCGTCATTTCCATCGTGGCGGCGCCATTGGATTTGCCGGATGACGCCGCCTCGGCCCGGGCCTGCTCGACGATCCAGCCGAACAGGTCCTTCACGTGCACCATGCCGCGCGGATCGTCGAGTGTCTCGGAGAAGACGGGAATGCGAGAGACGCCGGCGTCCTCGAATTGCTTCAACAGCTCACTCAATGGCTCGGTCTCGTCGACGGCAATGATATCGGCGCGCGGCACCATGATGTCTTCGACGCGGCTGGCACCAAAACGCAGCAGGCGCAGGAGCATGCCGCGCTCCTCGACGCTGAAGGCGCCGGCGGTTTCAGACTGATCCTCTCGCAATGCGTATTCGAGGGTGTCGCGCAACGTCTGCGGGCCTTGCAGACCAAGGCGGGCGCGCAAGCCCGACAGCCAACCAAGAACGCCGCCGCGCGTCTCCTCCGCTCCGCCGGTCGACTCGGGCTTGGGGGCAGGTGTGTCGGTGCTACTCATGGTTTTCAGGGTTGCGTGGTTTCATTGTCTCGATGGCGTATTTCGTTCCTGCGGATGCAGGTTCGGCCGTGCGCGCTCTACTCTCAGGAGGGCACCTCCGCCGGCTCGCTGCCGGCATAGGGATCTGCGACGCCCATCGTCGCGAGAATATGCGTCTCGAGTGCTTCCATCTCGTCGGCCTCTGCGGCCTCGATGTGGTCGTAGCCCAAGAGATGAAGCAGACCATGCACGATCAGATGGCGCAGATGATCCACGGGGTTAATGCCCATGTCGGCCGCCTCCGCCAGGATCGTTTCGGCTGCGAGTACGATGTCACCCAACGGCACCGGACCAGTAGCGCCAACGCCTAGCACCGTTCCCGCGCTCGCCGGGAAGGACAGAACGTTGGTCGGCTTTTTCTTGCCGCGGTACTGACCATTGAGATTGGCAACCTCGGTGTCGCTGGAAAGCGCCACGACGGCCTCTGCCGATCTTCCTGCCGAGGGAAGGCGCGCCGCGAGGGGTGCCGCGCCGGCCACTGCATCGGCGGTGTTCTTGACGAGCGACCCCAGTGTTGCGGCATTGCCGAACGCGGACCAGTCCCCGGCGACTTCCACCAGATCGATCAAGAGAGCGGGGCCGCTGGATTGTCGCGGCTCCGGTTCAACCGGCTCGCCTTGCGGCGCGGTCGTCCGATCCGGCGAGACCGGGGGCTGCGTGGTTGTGGAGGTTTGAGCGTTCACGGCCTCACGAACCCTTGTCGTAAGCGTCAACGATACGCGCGACGAGGTCACGCCGCACGACATCGGATGCGGTAAAGCGTACCGCCTCGATCCCCTCGACTCCTTTGAGCAGACGCTCGGCTTCGACCAAACCGGATCCAACACCGGGCGGCAGGTCGATCTGGCTCGGATCACCGGTGACGACCATCTTCGCGTTCTCGCCAAGCCGGGTGAGAAACATCTTCATCTGCATGCTGGTGGTGTTTTGAGCCTCGTCGAGGATGACGAATGCATTGGCCAGCGTGCGACCGCGCATGAACGCCAGCGGTGCGATCTCGATGACACCAGTCTCGATGTCTCGCTCGACCTTTTCCGGCGGCAGGACGTCGTAGAGCGCATCGTAAAGCGGGCGCAGGTAGGGATCGACCTTCTCGCGCATGTCGCCGGGCAGGAACCCGAGACGCTCACCAGCTTCGACCGCCGGGCGCGACAGGATGATGCGCTCGACGACGCCGCGCTCCAGAAAGTGAGCAGCAAACGCAACCGCCAGATAGGTCTTGCCCGTGCCTGCCGGGCCGATGCCGAAGACGAGATCAGTGTTCTGGATGGCGCGCATATAGATGCTCTGCGCCGGCGTGCGGGCCTTGATGACACGGCGGCGGGTGGCAACCTGCGCCTGTCCGCCGCTCTCGCCGACCGGTGCTTCCTGCCGCGCGTGGCGGATGTGACCATCGAAATCGCCAGGACCGAGCGGCTCGCCGCGGGCAGCGCGCTTGTAGAGATCCTCAAGGACCTCCCGCGCGATCTGGCAGTTGGCATCAGAGCCGGTCAGGATGATGACATTGCCGTGCGCGTGCGCCTCGATGCCCAGACGATCCTCCAGCAGAGCGAGATTGGAATCATACTCGCCGAGCAGATTGGATAGCAGGCGATTGTCTTCGAACGGCACGACGATGCGCGACTTTTCGGTCTGAGGCTTGGCGCTGCGGCCCTGCCCCGGAGCGGCTTGCCCGCGAATACCTGTCAAATCCCGTTCTCCATCGTCACCCTTGCCGCCAGCTCTTTAAGGGCCGGGCCCGCTTCGATGGGGCAGGCGCACGGCGCGGCCGTCATGGGGATCATTGAGCCGCAAACATGGATTGTCCAGGGATTTCCTGGATTCTCCAGCCCGCATTGCGAAGTCCCTAGACCGCCTGGATGACGCCCGAAAGACTGTTCGGCCCGGCGCCGAGGATTTCCACGGATACAATGCGACCGAGCAATTCGGCGGCGGCGAAGGCGTGAACCGGCTGCAAATAGGGCGAGCGCCCGATCAACTGCCCCTCGCGGCGGCCGGAGCGTTCGAACAGAACGGGGAATGTGCGACCGACACAGGATGTATTGAACCGTGTTTGCTGGGTGTCCAGCAGCGCCTGCAGGCGGTGGAGGCGTTCGGTCTTGACCGGCTCGGGCACCTGAGCGTCGATCTTGGCCGCTGGAGTGCCGGGGCGCGCGGAATATTTGAAAGAGTAAGCCTGGGCGAATCCTACCTCTTCCACAACCGCCAGAGTGGCAGCAAACTCCGCCTCCGTCTCGCCGGGAAAGCCGACGATAATGTCAGTGGACAGCGCGATGTCGGGCCGCGCCTTGCGGATCCGGGCGACGAGGTCGATGTATTCGGCGGCCGTATGCTTCCGGTTCATGGCAGCTAGAACGCGGTCCGAGCCGGCCTGGAAGGGCAGATGCAGGTAGGGCATCAGCTTCTTCTCGGTGGCGTGGGCCTCAATCAGATCGTCGCTCATGTCGCGCGGGTGAGACGTCGTGTAGCGCAGCCGCTCCAGCCCTTCGATTTGCACCAGACGCCTTATCAGCGCGGCCAGAGATGCCGCACCGCCATTCTCGCCTTCTCCGTGGTAGCCGTTGACGTTCTGACCAAGCAGGGTGATCTCGGCCACGCCACTCTGCACCAGTGCGACCGCCTCTTCGACGAGGGCTGCGACGGGGCGCGAATACTCCATGCCACGAGTATAAGGCACGACGCAGAACGTGCAGAATTTGTCGCAGCCTTCCTGAACGGTGAGGAAGGCGCTGGCCGTCGGCGCGCGGGCACGGCGGGGCAGCTGATTGAACTTGTCCTCCTCGGGGAAGCTCGTTTCCACCAGCGCGCGCGACTCGGCCGCGGCGCGGAACAGGAGCTCGGGAATGCGATGATAGCTCTGTGGGCCAACAACGATATCGACGACGGGTGCGCGGGCAACGATCTCGGCACCTTCCGCCTGCGCAACGCAGCCCGTTACGGCGACCTGAGTCTGATGGCCATCCTGGCGACGCTCCTCCTTGAGCTGGCGCAGGCGGCCAAGCTCGGAATAGACCTTCTCGGCGGCCTTTTCGCGGATATGGCAGGTGTTGAGGATGATCAGATCGGCTTCCTCGGCGCTGTCCGTCTCGGAATAGCCATAAGCCTTCAGCGACTCCGCCATGCGCTCGGAATCGTAGACGTTCATCTGGCAGCCGAACGTCCTGACGTGAACCTTCTTGGCTCCGGGCATCGCCGGATCCTCGCTTTCGTTTCCCACCACCTGGCGTGGCGCTGCCTCCAGTCTATTCACGGTGGTTTCTCATCCCGTTAACAGGGCCGTCATGGTGGCTTGCGCGCCTTCCAGCACCAAATCGGGTTGCGTGTACCAGCCTTGAGCCGGTTTGCGCAATTCTCTTTTAGAGCTATCGGATCGAGCTGCGACGTTAATCCGCGAATGCATCACCACCCTGATTCGCTGCAACGAATTGCAGCAGCCGGACGACGTGTTGTCATGTGAACCTTGAGCGAAACCCACAAGCCTATGTGCGAGGTCAGATCATTCGGCCGGCGCGTTCGGCGTCTGAGGCAAGGCGACGTACCGGCATAGGCCCCGCAGCAGGCCGCGTCGGCATGATCGGCGCGTCAGGTGCCAATCCGCGCAGGGCCCGGACGACGTTGGCGCGGACTTCATCCTCGCTGCGACGGGCGAGCGCCTTGCGGTCAGCGAAATCTTCGAGCGGCACAGGCGGACCGACGACGATGCGGGCATCAAGCGGCCCCGCCTTCAGCAGTTCCCAGGCGTGCGGCGGCAGGTCCATGTCGCCATACCAGCCGACAAGCGGGCGGTCCGCGCGGCCGAGCGGAACGCCATGCAGGCGGGTATAGGCGATCGAAACGGTCTGTACGACGGCGCGCGCCAATACGCCCGCAATGTCGGCGCTGACGGGCCTGGTGGCTGGGCTCGGCTTGGCCGCTGCGAATAGCGAGGTGCGAAAAGGCAGAACCCGATTGCCATCGCTCGAAGTGCCTTCGGCAAACAGGACGATCGTGTCCCCGGCGGCCAGCCGATCGATGATCTCGCCCGCTGTATCTCCGACCGCAGAGCGCCGCTCGCGATCGACGAACACCGTACGCTGCAGTCGCGCCAACGTGGAAACGCCGGGCCAGGTGCCGACCTCCTTCTTGGCGACGAACGAAACCGGGGCGACGGCGGACAGCACGGGAATGTCCAGCCAGGATGTGTGATTGGCGATCAGCAGCACGGGCCTTTCGCGGGCTACTGCGCCATCAATCTCCAGCCGAACGCCGATCAGACGGCAAACGTGGCGGTGGTACCAGTGCGGCAGGCGGCGGGCTAGGCGCGGCGAGAAGCGGACAAACCCGGCCTGAAGCGGCATCAACGGAAGCGTCAGACCGGCAAATCCGGTGAGAATCGAACCCGCCCTGAGTGAGCCCATGGACGCCATCGCGGAGTGTCCGCCCCTCTCCCGCTGTTGCCCGCTCGCGTTTCACAGAACCGCAACCACGCGCAAGCTGATATTATTTCGCGTGTTCTTCATGCCGGACCACCGTGAGCATCTGCTGCGGCATGGCCGGCTCGTGTTCATGTTCCATGCAAACACGCACACGATCCAGCCCTTTGTTTTGAGCGTGCTTTCAGGCTGAGCCGCTGCACACTTCAGCTAAACATGCTCTAGCGATCGAGTGACAGCGCAAGAACCAAGGCGTCCTGCGGCTCACCATCGGTGCGGTTGTAATATCCCTTGCGCATACCGATCGCCGTGAAACCGCCGCGACGATAGAGCGCGAAAGCCGCCTGATTATCGGCTGCGACCTCGAGGAACAGACGCTTGGCCTCGGCGCGTTTGGCCGCGCGCGCCAAACCCTCGATCAGGAGCGTGCCGACACCGCGCCGCTGGAACTTGGGCAGGACGCCAATCGAGAGTATCTCGGCCTCGTCGGCGGCGAGCTGGCCGATGACGAAACCCGCCGGCTCAGGCAATGCATCGGCGCCATCGCGAACGCGGGCAAGAAAGGCCGTCGATCCTGGATGCGAGAGCGTTTGCTGCAAACTTGCCTCGCTCCAAGCGGGCTGGAACAGGCACGCATGCATCTCGGCCAACTCGGCCGCGCGCTCGGGGCCAACCCACACGAGGCTGACGAATTTCGGATCGAGGCGTGCACCTGCCGCCGTGGTCATGTTGTTGCCCTCTCAATTGACTTGCCCGTCTGTGGCCTGGCATCAGCCGGCCTCAGATACAACGGCTTGATCGCGCTAGGCCCGGGTTGCATCGTCGCGGCCAGACGGCACAGGTCGCGCGCGTCCGGCAACAAGTTCGGCAAATGGGCCGTCGCGCGACGACCGGACGCATTAGCTGCCTCTACGACGGCGGCAGCGCCCGACCCAGCGACAATCAACGGCGCCGCTCCCCCGAGCGCGGCCGCCTCATGTGCCGGCAGGAGCAGCGGCTCGGTGACTGGATCAGCCCCGCCGGAATGGAACTGCTGCACATAAACCTCCCCGCGCCGGGCATCAACCGCGATCAGAAGCGAGGCTTCGCCGGGTCCGGTATTGCGTGCGGCCTGCAATGGTGAAACGAGGGACCGTGCGGCCTGTTCTGCCATCACCGCGAGGCTCGAAACAGCGACCACATCCACGCAAAAGGACAGGGCCAAAGCCCGCGCGGCAGCAACGGAAATTCGTGTGCCGGTAAAACTGCCGGGCCCATGCGTCATGGAAATCCGGTCGAGATTAGCGAAGCCGAGGCCAGCGGCGGCCATCACTTCGCCGATCATGGGTACAAGGCGCTCGGCGTGCCCCGCTTCCATCGGCTCGAACCGGCCGTGAAGCCGTTCAAGCGCGATTTCACCTGGATCATGCGCCATCGCGACCGCAGCAGAGCAGGCGGCAAAGCAGGTATCGAATGCAAGGATATTCATCGGCCCCGAGGCTATATGCACGCCCATGCGATTGCACGTAGACTTTCATCCCCTGTGGGACAGGCGCGCACTCAACGTCGCGGATGCGTCACACAATGCTGGCCATCTCGTCGAAACCGAAACGAGGGCTGCGCGGAAAGAGTCCCGCAGGATCACCGTAGCCAAGATTGCAGAGGAAGTTCGACTTGATCTTCGTTCCAGCAAAGAAAGTGTTATCGACACCGGCGGAATCGAAGCCAGACATAGGGCCGCAATCGAGGCCCAGCGCGCGAGCGGCCAGAATGAGATAAGCACCCTGCAGCGTGCCGTTGCGAAATGCCGTATCCAAGATCTTATCGGGCTGGCCTGCGAACCAGCTCTTGGCATTGTCGTGCGGGAAGAGCTTCGGCAAATGCTCGTAGAATTCGAGGTCATGGCCGATGATCGCGCAAACCGGCGCGCTCATGGTCTTTGCGGCGTTGCCGGCAGAGAGGTGCGGCTTCAGCTTCGCCTTGACTTCCTTCGACTTCACAAAAATGATGCGCGCCGGCGAGCAGTTGGCGCTGGTTGGACCCATCTTCAGCACCTCGACGAGACGGTGCAGCAGCTCGTCAGGCACGTCCTTGTCCTGCCATTTGTTCATGGTGCGCGCTTGGAGGAAAAGTGTGTCGAGTGCAGCCTGGTCGAGCGGCTGGGCCATCATCGAGTTCCTTTCGTACTGCGTATGCCGATCCGGCGTTAGCGTATCGCAGATCGCGTTGATACATACATGTCGGGACACCGCGCAGCGTACACGGTAAACGCGGAACCCCGCACGACGGGCGGGGTTCCCAAGTCCAATGCTGCAATGCCGATTGCAAAACGTCCTTAGACGGCCTGCACTTCCTGCACCTCGGGACAGAAATGCTTGAGCAGGTTCTCGATGCCGTGGCGCAACGTGGCGGTCGAGCTGGGGCAGCCGGCGCAGGCGCCGCGCATATGCAGATAAACGATGCCGTCGCGGAAGCCCGAGAAGGTAATGTCGCCACCGTCCTGAGCGACGGCGGGGCGGACACGCGTTTCCAGCAGCTCCTTAATGGTATTCACCGTCTCCTCGTCCTCGGGCGCATAGTTGCCGCCGGCGCGATCGTTGGCGCCATCCGATTTCAGGATCGGAGCACCGGACATGTAGTGCTCCATGATGGCACCAAGGACCATTGGCTTGAGATGCTGCCACTCGATCGTATCCTTGGTGACCGAGATGAAGTCGGAGCCCAGGAACACGCCCCTGACGCCGTCGATGTCGAACAGGCGTGTCGCGAGGGGCGAGGCATCGGCCTCCGAACGCGAACGGAAGTCGGCCGTTCCGGAGGGCAATACGGACTTACCTGGAATGAATTTCAGCGTTGCCGGATTGGGTGTCGCTTCGGTCTGGATGAACATGCTTCCTCACCCTCGCTACCTGTTTGGAACCATTCGGAGCGCCGACTTGAAGACCCGGACGACGCGTCGGGCCAACGGCGCTTATGCCAAGTTTAGAATCTTTCCAAGGATGTAGGCGAACGGGATGGAAAAGTCGAGCCCCACGATCAAATTTTAGGTAAGGCGCGCTGTTCCGCCGCCGCTCATGACGGGCGCACTGGTGCTGGCGGAGCGATGAGCAATGTGGGGCCACGCGAGCCCCTGAAAACGGTTGCCGACTGGGCCGGACGTCGTAGACATGCCGCGAAAGCAGCCGGCAACGCCGCCCCCTCAAGCCAGGGAGCGGATCAATTCGAGGGTGAGATTTCCAGGAACGATGGTAATCGGGACAGGGAAGGTTCCGGCGCGGCTACCGGCCGCAAGCGAGGAAACCAGCGGCCCCGGCCCCTTGCTCTCAATGGACGCCCCCAGCACCAGCAGCGCAATATCGTCGTCGTCCTCGATGAGCTTCAGGATCTCGTCCGAGGTCGTGCCCTCGCGGATGACTTCCTCAGTCTCCACGCCCTCGAAGCCCGCCAGATTGAGCTTGCGGCGGAAGAGACGGAACAGGGCGCGCGCGGTGTTGCTCTCTTCTTCGAGTTGCACCTGACGGACGCCCATCCAGTGCTGGAAGCCCTGGGGCTGAATGACGTAGCACATGACGATGACGCCGCCGGTATGCTCGATGCGGCTGGCAGCGAAATAGAGCGCGCTTTCCACCTCGGCACTGTCGTCGACAATGAGGAGGAACTTGCGGCGGTGGCCGGATTCGAAGCTGCGACGTAGTTTCATGGTGCCCATGCTGCCCTATGCGCCCAAATGCGACAATACGATTTCACCAGCCCCGCGCACGTGTGACCTGCGGCATAAAGTGGCGTTCGGCGAGGGTTATCCCCAGCCGATACACCAACCATCATGACCTGATGAGGCCGACGATATCCTTGACCTCGCTCATGACTGGTTCGGCAAGCTTGCGAGCCCGCGCCGATCCCTTGGCAAGGATGCGGTCGATCTCGGCGGGGTCCTGCTGCATGCGTGCGGTTTCGCTGGCGATGGGGCCCAGGCGCGCGACGGCTGCCTCGGCCAGTTGTTTCTTGAAGGTTGAGAATTGCGCGCCGCCTACTTCCGTGAGTACCTCCGAAACGGACTTGCCAACGAGGGCCGCATAGATGCCGACGAGGTTCTCTGCCTCGGGCCGTCCTTTCAGCCCGTCCGGCTCCGAAGGCAGCGGCTCAGGATCGGTTTTGGCCTTCTGCACCTTACGGGCGATGGTGTCGCTGTCGTCGGTCAAATTGATGCGCGACAGATCAGACGGGTCTGACTTCGACATTTTCCTGGTGCCGTCGCGCAGGCTCATGACGCGTGTGGCCGGTCCGGTGATGACCGGCTCGGGCTGCGGGAAGAATGTGCCATCGGCATAACCGAACTTAATGATCTCGTCGCGGAAGTCGTTGTTGAACTTCTGCGCGATGTCGCGCGCCAGCTCGAGGTGCTGCTTCTGGTCTTCCCCGACCGGAACGTGCGTCGCCTTGTAGGCGAGGATGTCGGCTGCCATCAGGTTGGGATAGGCATAAAGGCCGACGGATGCGTTCTCGCGGTCTTTGCCGGCCTTCTCCTTGAACTGGGTCATGCGATTAAGCCAGCCTAACCGGGCGACGCAATTGAAGACCCAGGCTAACTCGGCATGGGCGGATACCTGGCTCTGATTGAACAGAATGCTTTTTTCAGGATCGAGACCAGCGGCGATGTAGGCCGCCGTCACCTGGCGGATCGCGCGACGCAGCTCGTCGGGCTCCTGCCAGACGGTGATCGCGTGCAGATCGACCACGCAATATATGCATTCGTGCGTTTTCTGCAGCTCGATCCATTGCAGCATGGCGCCCAGGTAGTTGCCCAGGTGCAAGCTGCCGGTTGGCTGCATTCCAGAGAAAACACGTTCCTTAATTTTCATGCTTTTGCTTCCTTAGAACAGACCCGAGCCTAATCGACCCAATCGTCGTGACATCGAGAGCTGCTCTGAGTTGCTCCTTCCTGAGACAGATCCATGCATCGCCCCAGAAAGGTCAGGCTCCGGGCCCGGCGCGGTTTATCGCCCGCGGCTCGATTTGGCGCAAGGGATTCAAAAATATAGCTCAAATCTGTTGCTGGTAGCGATTTGCCTAACGTTGGCGGCGCGTGAAACGCCTCAACTGCGTCAGACTGAGAACGCCGGAGGTGATAGTCAGCGCCGCAAAGACGACCACACCGGTGCCGACCACCGCGATCAGCGCGCCGACCTTGACGGTCAGGCGCGCGTCGCTGGCCAGGTATGGCCCCAGCCAGATCAGCACACCATAGACAGACGCACCCATCGCAAGGCTCGCCAGCAGGATCAATGGCAGGTTGCGCGTCAGGCGCCGATCGCTCTGGAAGTCTCCAAGGCGCCGCAGGGTGAGGATCAGCATGGCAGCGTTGATCCAGGCGGCAAGCGTCGTCGCCAGTGCAATGCCGACATGCGGCATCAGTCCCAAATGCCGGAACAGGAAGAACAGCGCAATGGAGCCGACGACGTTAACGACCATGTTCACGCCTGCATAGTACATCGGCGTCCTGGTATCCTCGCGAGCGAAGAAGGCGGGTTGAAACACCTTGATCAAGACGAATGCCGGAAGGCCGACAGCAAACGCCATCAAGGCATAGGCCGTCTTGGGCGTGTCGGCCGGGAGGAAAGCGCCGCGCTCGAACAAAACGCGAATGATCGGCTCGGCCGCGAGCAAAAGCGCAACGGCTGCCGGCAGTGTCAGCAACAGGGCAAATTCCAGCGAACGGTTCTGAGAGTCCATGGCTGCGGCGTGGTCGCCGGCTCGCAATCGGCGCGCGAGATCGGGCAGTAGAACCACGCCTATCGCGACGCCGACAATGCCCAGTGGGAGCTGATAGAGCCGGTCAGCATAATAAAGGTATGAGACAGCACCGGCCTGCATGGATGCGATGATGGTGCCAACGACGATGTTAATCTGCGTGATGCCGCCGGAAATGAGACCGGGAATGCCGAGCTGCACCAGCCGCCTGACGCCATCGGTGTAGCGCGGGCGGACGATGCGCAGATCGAGACCTGCGCGTTTTACCGCGACCCAGAGCATCGCGAGCTGGACGAAGCCAGCGACGAACACGCCGGCCGCGAGAATATAGCCGGACTGCGGCTTGCTCGCATAACCGAGCACGATGGCCAGCGCGATGGCGGCAATGAGCACGACATTGAGGAGGATGGGTGCCGCCGCTGCCGCCCAATAGCGGTGCATCGAGTTCAACACACCCGACAGGAGGGCAACCAGCGACATGCAGGTTAGATAAGGGAAGGCAATCTGCGTCAGCCGTACCGCAAGTTCGTATTTATCGGTGTCGGAGATGAACCCCGGCGCCAGAACCGCCATCAACCATGGCATGGCGAGCATGGCGAGTGCCGAGAAGAGAACCAGCACGAGCAGAAGACCTGCCATGGCCTGCTCGGCGAATTCCTTCGCCGAGGCCTCGCCTTCACCCTCCAGGCGCTTGGCAAAGAGCGGCACGAACGCCGCGTTGAACGCGCCCTCACCGAACAGCCTGCGAAACAGATTGGGGAAGCGGAAGGCAACGAAGAACGCATCCGCCACAGCACCTGAGCCAAGGGCCCGCGCGATCAGGATATCGCGCACGAAGCCGAGGACGCGGCTCACCATGGTCAGGCCGCCGACGGTGACGAAGGCTTTGTAGAGTTTCATGAGCCAACGCAGTTATCCGAGCCGGCAGTGGCTGGCAAGGGCGCTTGGGTGCAGGCCCAACATCAGGACTTGCGTCGTGTCTTCAGGGCCGCGCCCGGCGCTCCGCGATAGCGGTTGCCACCACACCCGCCGCGAAGCGCATCGCGCCGATGATGGGCGGGCGTGTGTTGCACATCGTATCATGGATCAGGGACAGGTCCCGGTCCGACAGTGCACGGCAGAGCGCCTGGGCGGCAACCACTGGCGCCAGCGATAGCGTCAGTGCCACACCGGTTCCGCCATAGCCAAAATTTTGAACGATGGACGATGAGGCGGTTGCACGCCGGATGATCGGCAAGTCAGTCGCCGTCATGTGGAAACGGCCACCCCAGGCCTCGGAAATGCGAGGCAGCGGCTGAACCGCCAGTGTCGTGCCCAGATGCTTTCGAAGGCCTTTCATGATCGCCGCAGGCACATCGAAGTCGCCACCGTTGCCTGCTTTCAGCTTTTCAATCCCACCGAACAGCAGGCGACCCTCATGCAGGCGGTAGAAGACGTAAGCGGCATTGAGCTCGACCACGAAGCGGCCGTCTGTCTGTCCCCCCTTCTGTAATCGCTCGATCATCTCGTGCGGTAGCGGGTCAGTCGCCAGCATGTAATTGTGCACGACCTTGGCGCGCGGCGTCTCGGCAAGCACGATCGAAGGCGTGTAGGCATTTGTCGCAATCACGGCTGTCGCGGCCTTCACCTGCCTGCCATCGGTCAGGGTGATGCGAGCACCGCATTCATGAAGATCCTCGATGGAGCGGACGGGAGCGCGCTCGACGAGCCTGACCCCGCGGGTGCGCGCTGCAGCGGCCAGTCCGCGCACCAGGCGGTAAGGGTTAATGGTGTGTGCTTTAATCGTGAGGGCGCGAGGCGAATGCTGCGTGTTACGCGCAGCGAACTTGTGCTCTATGCCTGCGGCATCGAGAACACGAGAAACGTGTGCCAGACCCGCATCGGTAATCGGTCCCATGGCATCGAGCGCCATCGGGACGGCTGTTACCTCGGCGTCAGGTGCCAGCTGTGCGGCCCAGCGAGCCACGTCAGCGACCTTGCGGTTAAGCAACCTCATGGCGCAGGCATGTGCCTCATTGTTCAGCGCAGTCGCCAACCATACGGGTGCGGGAATCGGCGACATGAGACCGCCGTTACGTCCGCTGGCGCCATAGCCGACGGTCTCGGCCTCGATCAGAACGACATCTGCTGCCGGCTCCATCTCCTTAATACGTAATGCGGTGGCAAGGCCGGCAAAGCCGCCACCGACGATGGCAATCATCGCCGTCGCGGGAACGGCGTCCGTTTCACCTGACAAAGGCATTGCACCGATACGCTGCCAATAGCTGCGCCGCACCGCCCGCCCGATTTCATCTGCAGCGCACGGTGTCGCGCTCTGGCCGGCGGTATTCAACTCGAGTGGCGACATGGCGTGCTCCCATCCTGCGACGATCGATGCTGCAGGTTCATGAAGCAGCCTACGCGGCAGGCAGCACGTGTGCTGTTCCGGTGGGAACTGCGATGGCTTCTCGTCCTGGCGATGGTGGGGCAACGCACGAGGAGAAGCCCCATGGCCCGCATGACCGAGACCGCAACAACACTGTCCGCCGCGCCGCGCCTTCTGCCGGCACTCGATCTTTCGACCGCTCCGGGGCTTCGCCGCCGCGGTCAATGCACTTCGGGCGATGAACCTCTCAGCGGTATCGTCACCCGCCATCATGCCTCCATTTGCGAAATCAGCGAAGCGGAATGGAACCGGCTGTTTACAGGTGCTTGCGAGGACTGGGGCTATTTCCGCGGCGTCGAGCTATGCGGATCGCAACACTTCTCGTTTTCGGCAATTGCCGCCTACAAGGGTGGGCAGCTCATCGCGGCGGCTCCGGTCTTCCGTCTCGATTATCGCCTCGACATGACCCTGCCGGATCGCCTCAAGGCCCTCGGCGACTGGCTCGCGAGATTTGCGCCGCGGCTGGTCAAGGTTCCGGTGCTTGGCCTCGGATCGCCGATGAGCGAGGAATGCCCGATCGGCCTTGACGCCTCGCTCGACGCGCATGGCCGCATGGCTGCGGTGGCTGCGCTGGTCAGCGCGCTCGAACAGCACGCGAAGGCTGAAAGGATCAAGATCCTGGCACTCAAGGATGTCACCGACCGCGATGCACAGTGGGTGAGCGCACCGCTCGACGCGCATGGTTTCGTGCGCATGGCGTCGCTGCCGGTGGCGACGTTGCCGCTGCCTTTCGCGTCCTTCGAGGACTATCTTGGCAGCATGCCATCCAAGAAGCGCAGCGACATGCGCAAAAAGCTGAGAGGCGCAGGCGACGTCGAGATCGAATTCCGCGACAACATCGAGGACGTCTACGGCGAGATCCTCACGCTCTACCGGGCGACGCGCGCCAACCGCAAGGCGAGCTACGAGGCCTTCGACGAGGTGCCCGAAGATTACTTCCGCGAGGTGATGGCCAAGTCCGGCGGCAACGGCAAGGTTCTGTTGTTCCGGCTCGCAGGGCGACTCGTCTGCTTCAGTTTCTTCATGGTCGAGAAGGACAAAGTCATCGGCAAGTTCGTCGGCATGGACTACGAGGTCGCGCGGGCACGCAATCTCTACTTTTTGAACTGGATGACGATCGTGCGCTTCTGCATCGATAACGGCATCAAAAATCTGCAGACCGGCCAGACGACCTACGCTGTCAAAGTGCGTCTGAGCTGCAAGCTGAAACGCTCATGGATCTATTTCAAGTACACCGGCCGATTGCTCGGTCCGATCGTCAGACACTTGGGTCCGCGCTTCTCGTTCGAGGATGTCGATCCGGAGCTTGGCGAACTTGGCGAAAGGGCCGTCTATCTTGCGCCGGACGCTTGAGCCGACCGGACCCGGTCGACCTGCAACGTGCGCGGCATGACGGGGCTATCATGCCTTCGGACATAAAGATGCAGACAACTCAGGTGGGCCCGTCCTGGGCTGGCTCGGCATCCAAAATTCCGGTCAGGACGGTCTCGATCGATTTCTGGCGCACCTCGTTGACGATCTTCTTCGATGTAAGGTCTGTGACATAAAAGACGTCGACCGCCTTCTCGCCGAACGTCGTGATGTGTGCCGATGAAATGTCGAGATTGAGATCCGAAATCGCGCTGGTCAGATCGTAGAGCAGGCCTGGACGATCCCGGCCCGCCACCTCGATCACCGTGAACTGGTCGGACAAGGAATTGTCGATAACAACTTCCGGCGCGACGGAGAACGCCTCGACGCGGCGCTCGACCGGGCGGCGCTTCGCCAGCAGAGTCTTGAGCCGGGTTTCACCCCTCAACAGTTTCTCAATCGTATTGCCGATACGGCGCGCACGGCGGTCTTCGTCCTCGTCGTTGGGAAGCTCGCGCTGGAGCAGGAAGGTATCGAGCGCAAAACCGTCGCGCGTGGTTGTGATGTGCGCGCCCAGAATGTTGGCGCCCGACGCCGCGCACGATCCGGCGAACAGCGAGAGCAGACGCGGGTGGTTCGGTGCGAATACAGTGAGCTCGGTGATCGCGGTGAATTCATCCGTCGTATGGTGCGTAGCGAGCTTGACGCCGGCCTTTTCGGCATTGGCCACAAGATGTGCATGCTCGATGTGCTGGCGCGTATCGAAACGCATCCAGTAGTCCGGGTAGAACCGCTCGATGTGCTCGTCAACAAATTTGGCATCAAGATCAGGCAGGCCCGTACGCAATGCCGCCTGCGCCTCCGCGACCTTCTCTGCGCGACCCGATTTGCCATAACCACCGGTCAGTACGTCTTCGGTTTCATAATATAGCGTTCGAAGGAGCTGGCCCTTCCAGCCATTCCAGGTATCAGGCCCAACGGCGCGGATATCGGCGACCGTGAGGAGGAGAAGAAGCTTCAGCCGCTCCAGGCTCTGCACGATCGCAGCGAAATCACGAATGGTCTTTGGATCGGAGATATCCCGGCTCTGTGCAATGTTACTCATCGTCAGATGCTGTTCGATGAGCCAGACGACGGTATCGGTTTCGGCCGCCGACAGGCCCAATCGCGGACAAAGATCGCGCGCTATGCGACCGCCGACGATCGAATGATCCTCGTTGCGGCCTTTGCCGATGTCGTGCAGGAACGCGGCGACGAAAAGAACGCGACGGTTCTTAATGGTCTTGATGATATCAGTGGACAGTGGCAACTCGCTCGGGCTGGCGCAGCGTTCTATCTCGGTCAGCTTGCCGACCGTGCGGATCAGATGCTCGTCCACAGTGTAGTGATGATACATATTGAACTGCATCATGCCGACGACCCGGCGGAACGCCGGTATGAAGCGTTCCAGAACACCGGCTTCGCTCATGCGGCGCAAGGTGGCCTCCGGATTGACCCGCCCGGTCAGCAGATCGACAAAGATGCGGTTTGCTTCCGGATTGGCCTGCAGCGAATGATTGACGCTCGGCAATGCGCTTCGGATTAGGCGCAAGGCATCGGGATGCAGGTAGCTATCGGTGTGCTCTGCCTGCGCAAAAAATCGGATGATATTGACGGGATCGCGCTTGAACACGTCCTTGTCGCGCACATTGATACGGTCGTTGTCGATGCGGAAATCGGTCCTCTGGCGTACCTCGCGGCGCGTGCGCCAGGACAGCGGATTGAGCAGGCGGTTGAGGCCCGGGGTGGTCTTGAGCTGCTGGATCTCAAGCGTATTGCACAGGATCGTGGTCAGATCGCCGACATCCTTTGCAACAAGGAAATAGTGCTTCATGAAACGCTCGACTGTGCGCAAGCCGCCGTGGCGCTTGTAGCCGAGCCGTTCGGCCATCGCCTCTTGCAGATCGAATGACAAACGCTCGACCGGCCGGCCGGTGAGGAAGTGCAAATAACAGCGCACGGTCCAAAGAAAATCCTCGCACTTCTCGAACGTGCGAACCTCGTCGGCAGTGAAGATTCCCCGGTCCACCATCGTCTGACCGACACCTTCGTCGAAGAGATACTTTGAAAGCCAGTGCAAGGTGTGCAGATCACGCAGGCCGCCTTTGCCGTCCTTGATGTTCGGCTCGACGCGGTAGCGGGATTCGCCCGAGCGCCGGTGCCGTTCGTCGCGCTCCTGCATCTTGGCGTCGATAAAGGCGCGGGCCGTGCCGCGCACGACCTCCGCCCGAAAGCGCTGTTCCAGCTCCTCGAAAAGCTGGCCGTCTCCCAGAATCATGCGGCTGTCGAGAATTGCCGTGCGGATCGTGAGATCGGCAATCGAGAGCTTGACGCACTGATCGACATTCCGGGTGGCGTGGCCGACCTTGAAGCCCAGGTCCCACAGAAGATAGAGCATGTATTCAGCGACGCTTTCACCCCAAGGCGTCTGCTTGTAGGGAAGGAGAAACAGGAGATCGATATCGGAGCCCGGCGCCAGGAGGCCGCGGCCATAACCGCCGGTCGCAACAATCGCCATGCGTTCGGCATCGGAAGGATTTGTCGCGCGGTAGACGTGCGCCGTCGTGTAATCGAATATGAGACGGATCAGCTCGTCCTGAAACAGGCACAGGCCGGCGGCGCAGCGGCGTCCGTTGCCGTCTGCATTCAGCCCGGCCTCGGCAGCGGCACGCGCATCGGCGACAAGGCGCTTCAGACGGTCCAGCACCTGCGGGCGCGCATCCTGGGCGCCCGGCGCGGCGCTGAAAATCGCCGTCAGCCCGTGGCGCAGCTCCTCGGCCTGGAAGTAGGGCGCGGCTTCGACGGGCTTGTCCATGTCGGCGAGCATAGAGGCTTGATTCCCTGGCGTCAGGCGCAAACGCGTCACCATGTCGTCATCAGTGCGGTTGGATCAGGATTTGCGCAACATGTCCTTCAATCGATACAGCTCATCGAGCGCCGCCCGGGGCGTCAGCTCGTCCACAGCGAGAGCGTGAAGCGCCGTCTCGATCGGCGAGGGCGCTCGCTCATCGGCAAGCGGATTTGTGGGCCGTGCCGCCGCAAACAGCGGCAGGTCGTCGAGCGCCTCGATGCCGCCGCGACGCGCGTCCGATTTCTCGAGCTGGCGCAGCACCTGCGTGGCGCGCGCGACGACGCTGCGAGGCAGGCCGGCTAATTTGGCGACCTGGATGCCGTAGGAACGATCGGCCGCCCCTCTGCGAACCTTGTGCAGGAAGACGATCTCGTCGTGCCACTCTTTCACATCGACGGTGACGTTGGCGACGCCGGAAAGGCGCCCTTCAAGCGCAGTCAGCTCGTGATAGTGAGTGGCGAACAAGGCGCGGCAGCGCGAAACCTCATGCAGATATTCGACCGTTGCCCAGGCGATGGAAAGGCCATCGAACGTGGCGGTACCGCGACCGATCTCATCAAGGATGACGAGCGAGCGGTCGGTCGCCTGATTGAGAATGCCCGCCGTCTCGACCATTTCGACCATGAATGTTGAACGGCCACGCGCGATATCGTCCGACGCGCCGACGCGGGAGAAGAGTCGATCGACGACGCCGATATGGGCCGAGCGCGCGGGCACATAAGACCCCATCTGGGCGAGCACCGCGATCAACGCGTTCTGACGCAGAAAGGTCGACTTGCCCGCCATGTTGGGGCCGGTAACGAGCCAGATGCGGGCATCCTCGCCTTCGTCGAAACCGGTCGGCTGTGTCGCCTCCGCAAGACCCAATACGCAGTCGTTCTCGATGAACGGGCCGGCGAGCACCGCGGCCAGCGCCTGCTCCACCACAGGATGGCGGCCGCCGCGGATCTCGAAAGCTTCGCTCGTGTCGATCTCAGGACGAACGTAGTTCTCACGATGGGCGAGATCGGACAGCGCGGTCGTCACGTCGAGCTCGGCGAGTGCGGCTGCGATCTCACCGAGCTGCTTCTCGGCGGCAGAGACATCGGCCGCGAGCGCGGTGAAGACCTCGTGCTCGATGGCAAGCGCGCGCTCGGCCGCCGAAGCGATACGACCCTCGGTCTCGATAAGCTCGTCGGTGGTGAAGCGTACGGCATTGGCCATCGTCTGGCGGTGCCGGAAGACGGCTGAAAGCGGTTCGGACAGCAGCGGCCTGGCGTTGAGCTGGGTGACCTCGATGAAGTAGCCCAGAATGTTGTTGTGGCGGACCTTCAATGTCTTGACGCCGGTCTCGTCGCAATAGCGCGCTTCGAGCGCCGCCATCACCTGACGGCTCTGATCGCGCAACGCGATCGCCTCGTCGAGCTCGTTGGCGTAGCCGGAGCGCACGAAACCGCCATCGCGCTTCAGCTGCGGAAGATCGTCAACGAGTGCAGCGGAAAGGGCGGCGGACAGCGCACCGGCCGCCAGGCCCAGGCGAGCTGCCATTTCTGCCAACGCGGCCGGCAGCCCCATTGGCCCGGCCCGAGCGATCAGCAGCGTTGCGGCACGCTCGGCCGCCGCCAACGCATCGCGGATCGCGCCCAGGTCGCGCGGCCCGCCGCGGCCAAAGGTGAGTCGGGACATTGCGCGGGCGATGTCGGGTGTGCCTTTGAGCGCGGAGCGCAGATCCTCGCACAAGGTCTGCTCGTCGACGAGATAACCTACGGCATCGAGGCGGGCATGGATCTGCGCGCAGTCGCGCAACGGCGCGCTGAGGCGTGCGGCCAGTTCGCGCGCACCCGGCCCTGTCACCGTGCGATCAATGGCTGCCAAGAGGCTGCCCTGCTTCTCGCCGGATGAGGAGCGAACCAGCTCGAGGCTCGAGCGACTTGCGGCGTCGATCACGAGCGCACCGTCCACCCCGGTTCGGCGCGGCGGGCGAAGAACGGGCTGCTTGCCGATCTGAGTGAGTTCCACATACTTCAGCAGCGCCCCCACAGCGGCCAGTTCGGCTCGCGAGAACGCGCCAAATCCGCCCAGCTCGCTGACGCCCAGGCGGTTCTTCAGCCCACGTTCTCCGGAAAGCGAGTCGAAATGCGCGACAGGCACGGGCGTCATGGCGGCGCCCGAGATCTCCACCCATTGGCGGAAATCGGGCTCGGCGATGAGGCTTTCCGAACAGATCACCTCTCCCGGAGACAAACGAACCAATTCACCAGGAAGGTCGGCGCCGGTCATCTCGCCGACCTCGCACTCACCGGTCGATATGTCGAGCGATGCCAGCGCCACGACCTGGGCCGACCCGATCACCGGTCCCTCGCCGCCGCCGGGAGCACGGAACACGGCGGTGAGATAGTTGCGTGATTTGTCGTCGAGCAGTGTCTCCTCGGTCAATGTGCCGGGTGTCACGAGGCGAACGACGTTGCGCTTCACCACCGCCTTCGAGCCGCGCTTCCTCGCCTCGGCCGGATCCTCGAGCTGCTCGCATACGGCGACACGGTAGCCCTGACGGATCAAGCGTTGCAGATACTCGTCGGCGCGATGGATCGGCACGCCGCACATCTGGATGTCCTCGCCCAGATGCTTGCCCCGCTTGGTCAATACGATGCCGAGAGCTGCGGAGGCGACGACGGCATCCTCAAAGAACAGCTCGTAGAAATCGCCCATCCGATACCAGAGGAGGCTGTCAGGGTTGGCGGCCTTGATCTCCAGGTATTGCGCCATGGAGGGTGTAATGTCGGCGGCGGCGCGCTGGCGCAACGCGGCAGGATCGGCGCCGTCAGCCGTGCTGGACGCAACCGGTGCCGCCACCGCCTCAGCCTTTTCGGTCGTGTGCCCGCGCCGTCGCTTCATCTCTTCCCCGGCCCCAAATACCCACGCGGCCTCTTAACCACACCATGGCCATCACGCATAGCGCGTCGGCGTCCCTCGGGAAACGGCAGCTTGTGGAGGACATGGGACCGCCGCCATCACAGAAAGCGATACTCGACCTAGATCCATGTTGTATACCAGCAGCACAGCCCCTATCGTGCCGGCCGATTTCCGAAAACTCGCCGGCCATGGTGCCACTTGACTTACCAGCCACGCGGGTTCCCACGTACCTTCAGAGAACGAATAAGGCAGATGGCCACACGGTTCGCAGAAGCTCGCTTTACCGAGCAGGAAGCCCTTCAATTCCACGCGCGGGGCAAACCCGGCAAGCTCGAAATCACGCCGACCAAACCATTGACGACGCAGCGCGATCTCTCGCTCGCCTATTCGCCGGGCGTGGCGGTGCCGGTGAAGGCCATCGCGGAGGATCACTCGAGCGCTTACGACTATACCAACAAGGGCAATCTGGTGGCTGTCGTGTCCAACGGCACTGCGATTCTCGGGCTCGGCAATCTCGGCGCGCTTGCCGCCAAGCCGGTGATGGAAGGCAAGGGCGCCCTGTTCAAGCGGTTTGCCGACATCGACGCCATCGACCTCCTGGTCGACACCCAGGACGTGGACGCATTCGTCAACTGCGTGCGCTATCTCGGGCCCTCGTTCGGGGGCATCAATCTGGAGGACATCAAGTCGCCCGACTGCTTCATCATCGAACAGCGGCTGAAGGAGCTTCTGGATATCCCGGTCTTCCACGACGACCAGCACGGAACGGCCATCGTCGTCAGCGCGGCGATACTCAACGGGCTCGAAGTCGCGGGCAAGAATATCGAAGACGTGAAACTCGCCTGCTCAGGCGCAGGGGCGGCCGCACTCGCCTGCCTCAATCTGCTCGTCAGCCTCGGTATGAAGCGGGAGAACATCTTTGTCTCCGACATTGCCGGCGTTGTCTACAAGGGCCGCCAGGAGCTGATGGACCAATGGAAGGAGCCGTTCGCGCAGGAGACGGACGCTCGCACGCTGGCTGAGATCATCGAGGGCGCAGATATCTTCCTTGGCCTTTCGGCGGGAGGCATCGTCAGCACCGAAATGGTTGAGAGCATGGCGAGGAACCCGCTGATTTTCGCGATGGCCAACCCGGAGCCGGAGATCACGCCCGAAGACGTGCAGTCTGTACGCGACGACGCGATCATCGCCACCGGCCGCTCGGACTATCCCAACCAAGTGAATAACGTCCTGTGCTTCCCGTTCATCTTTCGCGGCGCGCTGGACGTGCAGGCCTCGACGATCAACGAGGCGATGAAGGTGGCCGCAGCGCGCGCACTCGCAGAACTTGCCCGCGCCGCCGTTTCCGATCAGGTCGCATCCGCCTTCCACGGGCTGCGGCCATCGTTCGGCCGCGACTATATCATTCCCGCACCTTTCGACGCCCGCATCATCTGGCACATCGCTCCGGCGGTGGCCCGTGCGGCGATGGATTCTGGCGTCGCGCGCAAGCCAATCATCGACATGGATGCCTACGTGGCGCGGTTGCAGGGGCGGCTCGATCCTCTGGTCGGCTGGCTGCAATCGACGTTCGAGAAGGTGAAGGCCAATCCCAAGCGCGTGATCTTTGCGGAGGGTGAGGAGCCGGCGGTGATCCGCGCTGCCCAGGCCTTCCTGACGCAGGGCTTCGGGCAGCCAATGCTGATCGGCACGGAAGAACGCGTACGGCAGAACTTCAAGGAACTGGGCATCCCGATCAATCCGGCGATCGAGTTCCATGACACGCGCAAGTCGGAATTCGCGGAGGAGTTCACCGACTATCTCTACAAGCGGTTGCAGCGGCGCGGCTACCTGAGGCGCGATTGCGTGCGCCTCGTCAACAACGAGCGCAACATCTTCGGCGCGCTGATGGTGGCGCACGGCTATGCCGACGCGATGGTGTCGGGCGTGACACGCAACTTCACATCCGTCTACCGCGACGTGCTGCGGGTGATCGATCCTGCGCCCGGCCGGCACGTGATCGGCGTGACTCTGGCCATCGTGCGAGGGCGCGCGGTATTGATCGCGGATACCTCGATCCACAACATCCCGACCACAGAGCAGCTCGTCTACATCGCCGAGGAAGCAGCGCGTGCGGCGCGCAACTTCGGCATGGAGCCGCGTGTCGCCTTCCTCACCTATTCGACGTTCGGGCAGCCACGTGGCGAACGCTCCGACGAGGTGCGCGAGGCGATCTCGATCCTCGACGAGAGGCGTGTCGACTTCGAGTACGACGGCGATATGGCGGCCGACGTGGCGCTCAACAAGAATCTGATGAAGCTTTATCCGTTCTGCCGCCTGTCAGATACGGCGAACGTACTCATCATGCCGGCTTTCCATGCGGCTTCGATCTCGACAAAGATGCTGCGGGAGCTGGGTGGCGCGACGATCATAGGGCCGCTGCTCGTCGGCCTGAACAAGCCAATCCAGATCTGCTCGCTGGGTGCGCGTGACACCGACATCGTCAACGTCGCTGCGCTCGCGGCCTATGACGTGAACAGGTAAAGGGTGACGCTGGGCACTGAGCGTTATGGCGGCGGGGCGGGCGCGCGTTCCCTGCTCACCCGTCCTGCGCAATACGGCTCTTGACCTCATCGGGCGCGCCGAAGTGCTCGAAGTAGCGCGGGTCGATGTTCTTTACCGGCAGGATTATCAGAACATCGGTCGTGCCGAACTGGTGATCGATCACGGCACCGTCGCCGATGAACGCGCCGAGACGGAGATAGCCTTTGATGAGCGGCGGCAGCGCCTTCAACGCAGCCTTGGCATCGATATCGCCCACGGGCAGCAGATCCATGCTCTGATGGAGATGCGGGTGGGCGGCGCAGCAGCGCCATTCGTCAGGCGCGCGGGCGTTGTGGTGGAGGAAGGATAACGCCATCGCGTGCGCCCTGGGATCGGTGCCTTCGAAGCTCGCGCAGCCGATCATCACGTCGATGCGCTGCTCGCGCACATAGGTCCACAGGCCATGCCAGAGAAGCTCGAGCGTGCGGCGATTGCGGTATGACTTCAACACGCATGACCGGCCAACCTCCAGGAATCGAAGCGAGGGGTGGCGCGCCAACATCGGTGCGATGTCGTACTCGCCCTGCGTGTAGAAGCCGAAGTGTTTCAGCGCTACGTCCTGGCGCAGCAGCCGATAGGTGCCGACGACGAGCGGACGCCGGGTGGCCTGCCACTGCGACGACGCGGCACGGTCCACAACAAGCAGGTGATCGCAAATCGCGTCATAGGGATCCTCATCACGACGTCGCAACTCTGCAAGAAAGCTCGGCGTCGCCGACATCTCCTTGTAGAAGACATCAAAGCGCATGCGCTGCGCCAGCCTCACATCCTTCAGGCTGCTCGCCATGCGAACCTCGAGATCGCCTACCTGGCCATAGACTCGCGGCTCGGTCTTGCGCTCGTGCAAATAGGACCTAGCCAGCATGCCCAACGGCGCGCGCGGCTCACCCCGTCCGTTGCGAGGCCGCAGGAAGTTGCGCGGGCCGAAGCGTTCGGAAAACGTGCGGCTGCGCTCAATCGCCATGATAATGCACTCCCTCGACACGAGGCGTCCGCTCGCGGCCGGCCACTTTCATTCGAGATCAGCTATCATGATTCGATGACGGATCTGCGACTGCGGCCTCGCCCGGCATGTCGAGCATAAATCCGCGCGCGCTCAGGTTCCAGCCGTGGCTCGCCGATTTGACATGGGCGCATCCGATGCGATCCATTTGTGCAAAAGCGCCTTAAGGTCGTGCATATCAAAAGGCTTGGCCAGATAGTCGTCGAGGCCAGCGTTGAGGCAGCGCTCACGGTCTTCGGGGAACGCGTTCGCGGTCAGGGCTATGATCGGCGGGCAGGCGGGAACAGCCGAATCGCCTGCAGCACAATGCTCCTCGCGCGCTTTGCGAATATCTCTTGCCGCCTGGATTCCGTCCAGACCCGGCATATGAATGTCCATGAGGATGAGATCAAAAGCCGGCCGCTTGCCGTCAAAAGATTCTGTCGCGCAGGCGACGCCGCTCGTTCCGTCGTCGCAGTGCTGCACCGTGCAGCCGCATTTCTCCAGAACGCGGCGGGCGAGTAGCGCATTGATCTCATTGTCTTCCACAAGCAGGACGTGTGCGGACACCCCAGCGGCCATGCCGTCATCCGCACGGCTTATCGGTTGAGACATCGACGAGGCACTTCGGCCCCCTGCATTCCCGGCATCGGGTGAAGGGGAAGCGCGGCTCGGCTGGCCGCTCGCCAACTGCTGCAGCAGCGAGCGCACACGCACAGGCCGGATGAGGTAACGTTGATAGCCTTTGCTGCGGAAAGCAGTAAGGCCGGATCTCGCCAGCACATTGACGGTCACAATCCCGATGACGGGTACACGCGCAGCTTCGCGAGCGGTTTTCAATATCTCGCCCGCAAAGCCCGGATCGCAACCGACATCGACGATGATACGGTCGATCGGTTGGCTAGCATCGGCGGCGGCCACGATTTTGCCCTTGGCATCCCGGGTCTCGGATTCGGCCACCTTCTGACCAGAAGACCGGAGGATATGCGCGATACTGCGGCGCTCGAACGCATGATCCATCGCGACGAGCACGTGCAGCGTCTCGTTCAAATTGGTGCCGGTGGCAGCAGACATCGCTTTGCCTGCCGCCCTGCGAAGCACGATCTCTGCCACGAATACCGATCCGCGACCCGGCGTCGACGTGACGCTTATGTCGCCATTCATCGCACGCGCCAGGCGCTTGGAAATGGCCAGTCCGAGGCCGGTTCCGCCCTGCTGACGCCGCTGCAGCATATCGGCCTGTTCGAACTCCAGGAACAGGCGCTGCATGTCCTCGCCTGAAAGGCCGATACCGCTGTCCTCGACGGCGATCTTGACCGTTGTCATGCTGCTGTCGTCCGCATGCCGGCGCGTCGTCAGCGAAACGGATATGCCTCCATGATCGGTGAACTTGACGGCATTGGACAGCAGATTGAGGAGGATCTGGCGTACACGGGCCTCATCGCCGATGAGCAGGCCATCGGCGACGGGATCGACGGTGAGCGCCAGTTCCAGTCCCTTGTCGTGCGCTCGCGGGGAAAGCAGCTCAACAACGCTTTGAGCGGTCTCGGCGAGATCGAATGGCGCTTCGGTCAGCGCAACCTTGCCGGCTTCGATCTTGGAAAAGTCGAGGATCTCGTCGATCAGGGCCAAGAGAACGCGCGCCGATTGATCGATCGCGGCAACGTATGTGCGCTGCTCTTCGCTGAGCTCTGTCTCGCGCAGCAGCGAGGCCATGCCCATGATTCCGTTCATGGGGGTGCGTATCTCGTGGCTCATTGCGGCCAGAAAGCGCGACTTGGCGCGATTGGCCGACAGGGCCTGGTCGCGGGCTTCGGAGAGCTCGACGGCACGACAGCATTCCTCGGTCACGTCGCGGCCGACGACCTGAACCTCGGTGCCGTCGGAACCATCGTGCGCGACAACATCGTCCTCGTCCCACACGTACCACCGCTGACCGAGCACCGTCTCAATCAGTTCCATATACCGGCGGCCACGCTCGGACACGCCAAGGTCGAGGGGCGGCAGCATCTCGGTCGCTACAGCACGGGGCGTGAATGTCTGGCCCAGCGCGTCCTGCGCATTGATTCCGAAGACGCGGGAGAACGTAGTGTTCACGAACGTGAGCCTGCCGGATTCGTCGCGGCGCAAAATGACATCGCGCTGCTGGTCGAGCAAATCACGGTAGCGCAGGTCCTTTTCGGATATTTCCCAGTGCACGTCCTGGAGCTGCTCAACGCGGCGCTCCAACACATCGCACAAATCTTCGAAGCGGCGGTCCTTGCCAGCACCCAATGCGGATGACCGAGCCTCCGTCGACACGTTAGCGAGATGGGCGGCCAGCATCATCAACGCAGCGGCAGCGATCAGAAACACGTGGGCCGGGCCGAAGGGAGAGGACAGAAGAGCGAGCCCAGTCAAAACGGCAACCCCAGCGGTGCTCGTAACGATCCAAAGCGCATGAGCGCGCCAGATTGCGCGCAGCCGGCCGCCCGATGCACGCATCCGCGTCGCGCTCAAGGCCGCGGCAAGACGCATCAACGACGCGCTGCTGGGTTGACGGCGCGACGGCTGGCCGGCGGAAGCGACCGGCTCCGCTGACTTGTGCTCTCGATCATTCACCGGTGATTCCTGACACACCTTTTCCAATAGTGTTTCAACGAAACACACCGGGTTTGACAAAAGCTCAAAGGGAAAGGTGAAGAAACCTTGAACAGGTGTCCCGACGCCAACTTACGGGGCTTCGTCGTCGCCCAAATCGCGGGCGGCGTCGAGCGTCAGCAGCGGCACGCCGTCGCGGATCGGGAATGCCAGGCGCGCGGACTTCGATATCAGCTCCTGGCGAGCTTTATCGTAGTGCAGGGGACGCTTGGTGAGCGGGCAGACCAACAGGCGCAGCAGGCGCGGATCGACCTCGCGACCGGTAGGCTTGGCTGCATCATCCATCATCCATGCCTCCTTGCGACACTGGGCGGCGGCGCACATTCCTATTGGATCATGCCGCCGCCACGGCTGCCGGCTGCCAACTCCATCTCGGCCAGCGCGACCAGAACCTCGGCGCGCTCCTTGAGGTTCGGTGCCTCCAGAAGCGCCTGCTTCTCCTCAGCGCCGTAAGGACTCATGACCGAGAGCGCGTTGACCAGAAATTCGCTCGACGATTTCAAGATAACAGGCCAGTCCGCCTGCATCCGGTTGGCATCGAGATAACGGCGCAGCACGCGTAGCAGCGCCTCACGGTCGACATGGTCCTCGCCGAGGCCGACACTAAAGTCGCCCGCGTAATCGCTCCAATCGGCAACCGCAATACGATACGGCTTCTGCATCCGCAGCTCTTCGCTCAGACGGAATCGGGCGATACCTGTCAACGTGACCAGGATGCGGCCGTCATCCAGTTCCTGATAGCTGGTGACGCGGCCAACGCAGCCAACGCGCTTGAGCGGACTTTTGTTGCCTTTCGGACTCTCGATGAGGCGGTCGGACGGCTCGACGGGCACGTCTGGCTGGATGATGCCGATCAGTCGATCACCCCGCATCACGTCATCGACCATCTCAAGGTAACGCGGTTCGAAGACATTGAGAGGCAGTGTCGCGCGCGGCAGGAGAATTGCGCCGCGTAGCGGGAATAACGGGAGCTCGCGAGGCAGATCGCTCGGTCCGTGATATCGATCTGTCATCGCCAATTTTCCAGCTCCGTGCGTTGCGCGCCGTGACCATATCAGCCTCTGATGAAGGCTGATTATGCGCCGGCGCTCAAGAGAAAAGGACCGATGAGAGCTTGCGGCGCCCTTCGAGGGTCGCAGGGTCCTTGGGACCCCATGCCTCGAAGAACTGAACAAGCTGCTTGCGCGCACTTTCCTCGTTCCATGTACGCTGACGGCGCACGATCTCCACCAGATGATCCACCGCCTCCGTCTTGAAACCTTTGGACGCCAGCGCGATTGCCAGATCAAAGCGGGTCTGGTGATCGGCCGGATTGGCGGCCAGCGTCGCTTCCAACTCGGCGGCATCGCCAGCGTCACCGGTCTTGCGCGACAACTCAAGTGCTGCACGCACCGCTTCGACAGCAGCCGTGTTTTTCTTGTCGGGTGGAACGAGCGCGATGGTCTGCTCGGCGCGCTCGAGATCGCCGCTTTTCAGGTAACAGCTCGCCAGACCGGCAAGTGCTGCCGGATTGAGCTGATCCTGCTGCAGGACAGCGGCATAAACTTCGGCCGCCCCCTGCAGGTCACCAGCAGCTATTGCCGCCTCAGCGGCCGCCATCGCCTCCTGCAACTGGTCGCCGGCGTCATCTCCGAGCAGACGGTCGATGAAGGCGCGCACCTGACTTTCGGGAAGCGCGCCCATGAAACCATCGAGCGGCCGGCCGTCCTTGAAGGCGTAGACAGTGGGTAACGACTGGATGCGCATCTGACCCGCGATCGCCTGATGCTCGTCGGTATCGATCTTCACGAGACGGACTTTGCCGCCGTAGGCTTTCACAACCTTTTCGAGGATCGGTCCCAGCGTGCGGCAGGGACCGCACCAGGATGCCCAGAAGTCCACCAGCACGAGTGCCGATTTCGATGCCTCGATGACGTCGCGCGCGAAGCCGGTCGTCGACGAGTCCTTAATGAGATCGGCGCTGCCTTGTCCGCCCGCCGCGGCCGAACCGCCAGATCCAAAGTCCATGTCGTCCTCCTAAACAGGTCCCCATCGATATAGGGTGCTTTGGTGCATGACCCAAGCTGCTCTCCCGTCGCAAGGTCTGCCTTGCGCTCAGGCCGGCAATCATCCTTCGTCCGAGCCGAGCGATATCACGCGTGGCTCATGACCGCTGGCGGATAAGAACTGGAAAAGATCGGACCGCGCAATGTTGGTCGTTGCCGCATTCTCCAGCGGATGGCAATTCACCGTGTCGTACTCCATCAGACGCTCATCGACGACGACCCTAACGCGCCGCTGCTGGTCGTTCATGGCAGCAAAGGCGGTGACCGACCCGGGTGTGACACCCAGAACCTCCATCAAGAGGTCCGGTTTGCCGAAGCTGAAGCGGCCAGCGCCCAGCCGCGCAGCCAAGGCCTTGAGATCGACCCGGGTATGGCTTGCGGCCACAACGAGGAAGAGCTTGCCCTTGTTGTCCTTCAAAAACAGGTTCTTGGTGTGCCCGCCCGGGATTGCGCGCTCAATCGCCTCGCTCTCGGCGACGGTAAACACTGGAGCATGGTCGACGGTCTTCGTTTCGATGCCCAGACGTTCGAGAAAGGCCATCAGATCAAGGCGGCTGGCGGGCTTGTCCGGCCTCACGTCTGGCGTTACGGAGGCGGGACTGTCGTTTGTCTGCATCGGGCACCGGATGTGATGGTTGTTTTTGTCTCGTGGCCTGCCATTGCCGGACGCAACGATAAACAAGGTGGCTCACGGCGCAATCTCAGGTCTAGTCACAGCCGTCGGGCGCTGCAAGCCATGGCTTGGCAACGACGGCGGATCAACGCCCGTCCGGCGCCGGAAAAACGGTGGCGTGACGGTTTTGCATGCCGGAGTCAAGGCGCTGAAATGGCACGATCCGCGCTGTTGCCAACTGCGCTGGATGGCACTTGCAATCGTTTTCGAGTTGCGCCATAAGACGGGGCCGTCGCGCTCGCGCGTGGCGGCGATGCCCTATTGGAACTGCGGGTGTAGCTCAGGGGTAGAGCACAACCTTGCCAAGGTTGGGGTCGAGGGTTCGAATCCCTTCGCCCGCTCCAATTTCTCAGGTCGGCTTCGGCGCGGACCTGACAAAACAAATGGTCGCGCAAGCGGCCTTTTTTTGTTGCCTTTGTGCTTTTGATGCCCTCGCCCTTATCCGGTTTTGCTGCTGGGGATGGTTCCTCACACGTCCTCGCCGGCAGGTTGTCGTGCGGGCTTATCCGCTTCCAGCATCAAGCGCGCGACGAGCTCGTCGGCAACGCTGCGGACTGCGCGCCCCGCCTCGCCCGGGTATTTGGCCATATAGGAGCGCCCAAACTGAAATCTGGCCGCATCCTGCAGTATGCGCAAATACGGTAGCGCCGTAGCGAAGCAGCGGTTTTCGGGCAGTTGTTTCAACCATGCCTCGTAATCGACATCGGACTCGGAGCGTGGGTCCATCATGTTGACGATGACACCGATGTTCTCTGCAAACCCCATTTCCGGGTTCAGCGCCTTGAATCGGCGGAACACCTCTAGTCCGCACAGGGAAACGTAATCCGGTTTCGTCGGGGAAAGATGGAAATCCGCCTCGCGCAGCCAGCTTTCCGTGAGCACGGAAAGACCGGGCGGGCAATCGATCAGAACGACGTCGAACACGGCACGGACCTCCGCCAACAGGCGGCGGATGGCTTGGCGCAAGCGGGAATGCTGGCTCTCCTTGGAGACTTCGCGCTCGAACAGGGTTAACTGCATGTCGCTCGGGATGAGGAAGATCGAGCGAGCCTCTTCGACATCAGAAACATCGCGCACGACATAGTCCGTCCATGCGGTCTCTGTGCCGCGCAGCACGGTGGCGACCAGATAGTCGACCAACGTGGCGCTCTCCGTTTGCAGCTTGTGTAAGCCCTGCACCGGCACGAGCATACTCGACACACTGGCCTGTGCATCGCTGTCTATGACAAGAACGTTCTTGCCGTGGAACGTCGAGAGCGTCTCGGCTAAGGCCAGCACCAGCGTTGATTTGCCGACGCCGCCTTTTGTGTTCATAACCGCCACGGTCTTGCGCATCGTGGCTTGCCCCCGTCCCTGTCGTGATTAGTCCTCACCCATGATGGGTAGCGAGCCCGAACAGATAATATCGTCCAAACAGAGGCTGACATAGCGGCTTGAGCCGCGCGGGTCAAAGAAAGCGTTTTTCTTCTGAGAGGGGGGCTGCAGGTCGGGCATCGCAATCTCAGCCGCTTGTCGGCGCTGAGCTGAGAAGCCCGCGCCAATGCGTCGGGATTGTCGCTTGCGCGTGCGGTCGCCGATCCTGTACCACGTACTCAAACTACCCATCCTGGAGGTTCTGCGTCATGATGCGCTTGTGTTCCCCGACAGGTTTCCGCTCGCTCGCGCTGGCAGCGGTGATGATGCTGACGCTGCCGCTCGCCGGATGCGGCATCAACAACATCCCCACCTACGAGCAGCAGGCCAAGGCCGCCTGGTCGCAGGTACAGAGCGAATACAAACGGCGCTCGGATCTCATTCCCAACCTTGTCGAAACGGTGAAAGGCTTCGCCGAGCAGGAGAGGAGCGTCCTCACCGACGTCGTGGAGGCGCGCGCGAAGGCGACACAGGTGCAGATACCGGCGGACATCATTACCAATCCGGCGGCAATGCAGAAATTCCAGGAAGCGCAGAGCCAGCTTTCCGGCGCTCTCGCCCGGCTGCTCGCCGTCGTGGAACGGTATCCCGACATCAAGTCGGGACAGAACTTCCTGGCACTGCAAAGCCAGATCGAAGGCACGGAGAACCGTATCGCCATTTCACGGCGCGACTATATCAACGCTGTCCGCGTCTACAACACCGAACTCAATACCATTCCCGGTCGCTGGTGGAAGGCGCTGTTGTATCCGGGCTCGCAGGATATGGCGACGTTCGACGTTCCGGCAGAGGACGTCAAAACGCCGAAGGTCGATTTCGGAACGAAAAAGAACTGACGCGGGTTTCCCGCGCCGATAACCCGCTCGGCCATGACGGCAAACCCGGAGCGACAACCGATGCCATTACGGAGCCGGTCGGTGCGCGAGCAGGGCAGGGCGTTCATGCTCTTTACCCGGCATGACCGCTGGTGGTTGCATGTGGTGGCGGTGACGATCCTGGCCGCAATGGTGCTGCCGCTCGCAATGTCTGCCAGCGATGCAATCGCACAACCGCAATTCCCGCAGCTCACAGGGCGCGTCGTCGATCTCGCGAACTTGCTGGACAGCGCGACCGCAGCGCAACTAACCGCCGACCTTGCCGCTCTTGAGGAGAAATCCAGCGACCAGATTGTCATCGTCACGCTGCCTTCACTGCAGGGTTACACGATCGAGGATTTCGGATATCAGCTCGGCCGGCACTGGGGCATTGGCCAGAAGGGGAAGGACAATGGCGCACTGCTGATCATCGCACCCAACGAGCGCAAGGTTAGGATCGAGGTTGGGTACGGCCTGGAGCAGCACCTGACCGACGCCATGAGCCGCCTCATCATCGAGAACGCGATCCTTCCGCGATTTCGCCGGGGCGATTTCCAAGGCGGCGTCGTTGCCGGCGTGCGCGACATGACCGACATCGTGACGGGCGATGCGGAGGCAGTGAAGGAACGCGCCAGGGGTGCGCGCAGAAGCGAGGAACCCGATTATACCGCTCTCATCGTTCTGATCTTCTGGCTCGCCATCTTCGCCTGGATCATCTACGCCCAGTACCAACACGCCAGGAGCCTACCTCACGCAAAAGGCAGGCGTGCACGGCGCAGCGGGTTCGATGACCGCGTAATCATCATTCCCGGAGGCAGCGGCGGCTGGTCCGGTGGTGGCGGAGGAGGCGGAGGTTTCAGCGGTGGCGGAGGCAGCTTCGGCGGCGGCGGCGCATCGGGCGGCTGGTGAGCCGACAGCGGGCCGGGCGCAGACGTGCTCGTCACCTTCCCGGATGCACGAGAAGCCGAGCAGGAAAACGGCGCATTTCAGCGCAGACGGCGAACGAGGAGTGAACGATGGGCGATGCGGAACGAACCCAATTCGAACGCCGCGGCACCATACTTTTCACGGCCAACGAAGAGCGCCGCATCGCCGACGCCATCAGCGCCGCGGAACGCACGACCTCGGGTGAGATCGTCGCCGTGATCGCAGCGGAAAGCGATAGCTACCTCTACGCACCTTTCCTATGGGCCTCGATCATTGCGTTGCTGGTGCCGTGGCCTTTCATCTATTTCACCTGGTGGCCGGTGCAGTGGATCTACGCGCTGCAGCTTCTCGTGTTTCTCAGTCTTTTGGCGCTCATGCTGCCGCAAGCGGTGCGGCTTTTCCTGGTGCCCAAACGCGTCCAGCGGATGCGCGCGCACCGCCGGGCCGTTGAGCAGTTTTTGGTGCAGAACCTGCACACGACGTCGGGCAGGACGGGTGTTCTCATCTTCGTTTCTGTGGCCGAACGGCACGTCGAAGTTCTGGCCGATATCGGCATCGACGCCAAGGTGCCACCGGGAACGTGGCGGGATGTCGTCGACGACCTGACTGCGCAATTTGCGGCCGGTCGCGGGGCGGACGGATTGGTCTCCGCCATCACGACGGCCGGACAGCACCTCACAACGCATTTTCCGCCAGGCGAGCACGATCCCAATGCGTTGCCCAACCACCTGATCGTTCTCGATTAAGCGCAGTGATCGTCACGACGACTGTTCGCCTGCCAGTACCCCGGCGAGATCGCGGACGAGCCCTGCGGCCACAGTCAGGCGGGCCACTGTCAGCGGCCCGCTGTCGATCAGATCAGACAAGCGTTGCGCGACGCGCGTCACCGGGCCCGTTCGATCATCGCGCCACGCGGCGACAACGGACGCACCTGAGCGTTCCTCGGCGCCCGCGGCGCGCATCGCATGCTGCGCCATGCGCCGGTGGCTGGCGGCGAGACTGGCCAGCGCGCCATTGATGGCCAGACGATCGAAGCGGTCATCTGCAGCGACATCGCGGCCACCCTCTTTCAGCGCCGAAAGGCGCAATAGGTCGCCAATGGCAACGTAGGCACCGGCGGCATTCATCAGCTCGCGTGCTTCAGGTTCGTGGCGGGGATCATGTCGCGAAACGGCCGCCAGCGATTCAGCCACGAGGCAGATGTCGCCCGCCTCCGCCAGCATAGCTCCTCTGGCGAGTGCGGTCGCGATCGCCGGTGGCGCGCCGGCAGAAATCCAGTTCTGCGTCGCCGTCTCCATTGCCTTTTGCCGCTCGGGCGAAAGCCAATCCTCCAACGCAAGGGCTAATGTCTGATAGGCGTGCACGTGGCGACGTATGGCATCTGAGAGCGGCGGCATTGCGCGCTGCTCCGCGCCTTGCCAGGCGGCCCGCACACGCAACTGGCGCTGCGCCTCGGCATAGAGCGCGAGTTGCAGGTTACCGCTGATCCGGTTGTCCTCGGCGCCAATCGATGCAAACAACGAATCAGCGCCGGTGACCGCCAGAGCTGTTATCAGCGCGTGTGCAGTGCCTTCCGCATCCAGATCCCAGTCCGCGGCCAGGCGCGCCGGCAAATCGAGGCCGGCGACATTGATGATGCGGTTTGTCAGTGCGGTGGTGATGATCTCACGTTTCAGCGGATGCGCTGCGATCTCTTCGGCGTACGAGACCTGCAAGGCATGGGGGAAGTATGCACTCAGCTCACCCGACACGGCGGGATCGTCCGGCACCGCCGAGGCAATCAGATCGTGAGTAAGTGCAATCTTGGCAAAACTCATCAGCACGGCGAGTTCAGGGCGCATCAAGCCAAGCCCGCTGGCGCGACGCTCCTTGAGCGCCGCATCATCGGGAAGGTTTTCGAGGTTACGGTCGAGAAGGCTGCGTTTTTCCAGTTCGTGGACGAGGTGCAGCGCGTCAGCCATGCCCTCGGCGCCACTGCTCTCCGCCAGACTGAGCGCCAGTGACTGCTCGTAATTGTTGGCCAAGCATGCATTGGCGACATCCTCGGTCATAAGCATCAGAAGCGCATTTCGAGCCGCCATGTCGAGTCTGCCCGAGGCAACGGCTGGGGCCAATGCGATCTTGATGTTGACCTCCTGGTCAGATGAATTGACGCCTGCCGAGTTGTCGATGAAATCGGTGTTAATGCGACCGCCGCGCAATGCGAAATCGACCCGCGCCTGCTGTGTCAGGCCGAGATTTGCGCCTTCACCGACCACGCGTGCGCCAAACTCTCGTGCCGTGACACGTATCGCGTCGTTGCCGCGATCGCCGACGTCGGCATTGCTCTCGCGGTCGCCGCGCACATACGTGCCGATACCGCCGAACCAGAACAGATCGACCTTCGCTTTCAGGATCGCCCGGATCAGCTCGTTCGGGGTCGCCGCATCCTTGTCCATGCCAAACAGAACGCGGATCTCCGGCGTCAGATCGATGGATTTGGCGCTGCGCGAGAAGATACCGCCGCCGCGCGACAGAAGGTTGCGGTCGTAATCCTGCCAGCTCGACCGCGGCAGGCGGAACAGGCGTTCGCGCTCGGCATAGGCCGATTTCGCGTCGGGCGACGGATCGATGAAAATGTCGCGGTGATCGAAGGCCGCGATGAGACGGGTATGACGAGACAAAAGCATACCATTGCCGAACACGTCGCCCGACATGTCACCGATACCGGCAACGGAGAACGGCTCGGCCTGGATGTCGCGATCCATTTCACGGAAGTGGCGTTTCACGCCCTCCCAGGCACCGCGTGCCGTGATGCCCATCTTCTTGTGATCATAGCCGGCTGATCCACCAGACGCGAATGCATCGCCAAGCCAAAAGCCGCAGGCTTCCGAAATCGCATTGGCATAATCGGAGAAGCTCGCCGTTCCCTTGTCTGCCGCAACGACGAGGTATGGATCGTCGGTATCGCGGCGCACCACGCCTGCCGGTGGTACGACCAGCCCGCCGACGAGATTGTCGGTCAGCGACAGCACGGTCGAGACGAACGTTCGATAGGCGGTAATGCCCGCATTCAGCACGTCCTCTCGTGTCCCACCCACGGGCAGTTGCTTGGGCACGAAGCCGCCCTTGGCACCTTGAGGCACGATCACCGTGTTCTTCACCTGCTGCGCCTTGGCAAGACCCAGCACCTCGGTTCGGAAGTCGTGGGCGCGGTCGGACCAGCGCAAACCGCCTCGCGCGATCGGCGCAAAGCGCAGATGCACTCCATCGACCGGCGGGCCACTCACCCATATCTCGCGGAAGGGCCGGGGTTCGGGCGCATCTGCGACGTCGCGACTGGAAATCTTGAAGGCCAACACCGGCGGCGGCTCTCCGTTGTCGCCGCGCAGAAAGAAATTCGTTCGCAACGTTGCCGCGATCAGGCCGCGCAGCGTGCGCAGGATACGATCTTCATCCAGCGATGGCACCTCGACGAGGTGGCCGTCGAACGATCTGGCCAGATCGGCCTCGACCCGGCTGCGATCCGCCTCGTCAGCTTCTATCGCCGGGTCGAACCGTGTCTTGAAGATCCGAATTAGATCGGCGGCGCGCGATGGGTGCTTGGCAAGGGTGCCAGCAACAGACACCCGATCGTAAGGCAGACCGATCTGGCGCATGTAGGCCGCATACGCGCGCAGCATGGCCGCCTCGCACCAGTCGGCATCGGCCATCATGACCAGTCGATTGAAAAGATCGTTGTCGGCGCGACCGGTGAAGACCGCGACGAACGCCGCCTCCAATGCGACCTCGATTTCGTGCAGATTGATTGCCGGAAGGCCGGCGAACTCGAGCACCATGTCATGCAAGCACACACTGCGGGCGCCGGTGTCCCAGCGTGGCGAGATCTGGTAGGTGCGCTCGTCGATCACGGAGAAACCCAGATTCTCCAGGATCGGCACGCGATCGCTTAAAGGTATCGGCTCATCGAAGCGGTAAATAGCCGCGCGAATCTCGTTATCGGGGGCGCCCGGAGCGCGATAGAAATCGATTGCGACCGGTCCGCCATCGCTCAGCCGTTCGATCCTTTCAATGTCCTCAAGTGCCCGCTCGGGCGGAAAGGTTTCGGCGTAGGCAAGGGGAAACGCACCACCAAAAATGCGCGCCGCGCCTGGCATATCGGCGAGCCGGCGTTCCAGACGATCCTGCCACGTTTCACTGATGTCGGTGATCCGGCGTTCGAGCTCCGCCTCTTCGACCTCAGGCGTTGCTCCTTCATAACGGCCAATGATGAAATGGATGCGCACCAGAGGGCCCGGCATAAAAACGGGCTGCTGGATCACCGCGCGCCCTTGGTAGACATCGGCCAGCATCGCAGCGATCCGCTCGCGCACCTCAGTGGAAAAGCGATCGCGTGTAATGAAGATAATGACGGAGACAAAGCGGTCGAAACGATCACGGCGAACGAAAGCGCGAATCCGCGGTTCGAACTCCAACTGCAGAAGTGACGGCACCCAGCTTGCAAGCTGGTGGATGCCGATCTGGATCAATTCGTCACGCGGGAACGTGTCGAGAATGTTCTGCAGCATGCGGCCCTCGTGGCTTGCATGCTTGATGCCCGTTTCCTCGAAAATGCGCGCAGCCTTGAGGCGCAGAAACGGGATCTCGGATGACGTTTCGGTATATGCAGCAGATGTGAAGAGGCCGACCATGCGCAGCTCGCCGGCGAGGCGACCGTCGTCGCCATAGATTTTCAGGCCGACGTAATCCATGTGCGCGCGACGATGTACGACGCTCTGTACGTTTGATTTGGTGATGATGATGGGCGACGGCTTGAGATAGAAGCGGCGGACCTCGTCGGTCAATGAGACCAGTTCGCGGCCGCGCCGCAATACGTGGATATCGGGGTTGGCGAGGACGCCTAGGCCCAACCCCTCGATGACGCGCAGCGACCCGGTCTCCGGATCGCCATCGAGCCGATACTCGCGCATGCCGAGGAAAACGAATTGACCCTGACGCATCCAGCGGCAGAACGCGATCGTCTCGCCGACGAGGCTGGCATGTTTACTGCCGCCCTGCTCTTCCAGCGCGACGATGGCACGGTCGAGACGCGCAATCATCGGCTTCCAGTCGCGGACCGCGGCCTCGACCTGATCGAGGATCGCCCGCAAGGCCTTTGAAAGATCCTGTGCGGTCGCATCATCAAGCGGCTCGGTGACAACCACGATAACGCTTTCGGCGTTCCAGCCGGCGCCGCGAGCGAGCGGGGTTGGCTCACCGTATGGCACAAGACCGGTCAGCCGATGAGTTTCATCGCGCCGCGCTTCGTGAACCGGATGCAGCACAAGAAACGTCTTCAATCCGCGCGCCTGGATCTCCGCCATAACCGACGACACGAGGAATGGTTTGTCATCGTTGATGACGGTGAGCACAGAAAGTTCACGGGGAACGCGTTGAGTCTCGTCCCGCGCACCTTCGGGCGGCAGTCTGGCTTTGCCGATGCTGATGCAGGGCGGGCCGGAAGAACGCCGTTCCAACAGATGGAATGTGTCGCGCGCGATGGCAGCAAGCGTTTCGTTCGGCAGCACGATGGAGCGAACGGATTCCAATCGGGCGAACAGCAGGCGCGCGAAGGCCTCAAACGGGTGGCGGCTAGCCGGATCGACACTTGCCGCGCTCAGCTCGATCACCTTCTCCAGCTCATTGGACCAATTTCGGGCGGAGTGTTCGTCTCGGGTCATGTCGCCTCACTTCGCTGTGCAAGGGCACACATTTGCGTGCTCCGCGTTGCACGTGCTTGTGCAAGGTTAGCAAAAATTTACGAATGTGCTGTTCGCGATTCGTTGAAGAGGATGTTCCAGCCCCGTGTCGCAGATCGGACAAGGCAGCATTTCAGCACGTTTCTTCATCAAATCTCCGGCAACTCCTCGCGCACTTCCACACTCCCCGGTCTGCCAAAAGACACATCCCCTTCGTCATATCGCACCTGCTACCGGAATACCGCTTCACAGCTTTCCTTGAAGCGCTCTAGAGTCGCCGCCTAACGGGGAGAGGGAGTGACCAATGCATTCGCCGGTGACCGCCGAGACCCAATCTATCAAGCAAGCGCCGATGCGGGCGCTGGCATCCTGGGTGATGTTCGACTGGGCCGCCCAACCCTACTACACTCTGGTGCTGACATTCCTGTTCGCGCCCTACTTTGCGACGGTCGTGGTCGGCAATGCGGCGCATGGGCAAACGCTGTGGGGTTATGCCGCCGCGGCCGCTGGCGTGATGATCGCCATCGGCAGCCCGTTGCTCGGTGCATTCGCTGACGGACGCGGCCGGCGCAAGCCGTGGATCGCGTTGTTTTCGCTGCTGCTCGTGGCCGGTCTCGCAACGCTGTGGCTCGCCAAGCCGGGTGCGGACAGCATGACGATAGCGCTCGTTCTTGCCGGTTTTGTCATGGCAACGATGGCCGCCGAGTTCACCCAGGTCTTTACCAATGCCATTATGCCGACCTTGGTGCCGGCGGACAAACTGGGGCGCCTGTCGGGCACGGGCTGGGCGGTAGGCTACGCCGGAGGTCTTTTGAGCCTAGCGCTGATGGCGGGTCTTATCGTCGCCGATCCGACGAGCGGCAAGACCATTGTTGGCCTCGCTCCGGTCATCGAGCTCGACACGTCGGCACGCGAGGGTGATCGACTCATCGGTCCGTTCTCGGCGATGTGGTACCTGCTCTTTATGGTTCCATTCTTCCTGTTCGTACCCGACACGCATAAGCCGCCGCCGCCCGGACAGGTAAAGCGCACTGCCCTTGGAGAGCTTTGGAACACGATCTCGGGCCTGCCGCGGCATCCCGACATGTTGTTTTTCTTGCTGGCGCGCATGCTCTACATCGATGGTCTCACCGCGATCTTCGCATTCGGCGGCATCTATGGTGCTTCGGTGTTCGGCTGGCAGGCTCTGGAGCTCGGCATCTTCGGCATCGTGCTGACGTTGACTGGTGTGATCGGAGCGATCATCGGCGGCATGCTCGACGACAGGATTGGAGCGCGCAACGTGATCATGCTGGCGCTGCTCGTACTGCTCGCCGGAACCTTCGGCATCTTGTCGATCGACAAGAGCCACGTTCTCTACGCGATGGAAGTTGCGCCCAAAGCTGCGGGTTCGCGACCCTTCTCGTCGGTTGGAGAAATCATGTTTCTGGGATTTGCGATGGTGATCGGTATCGTCGCCGCACCGGTGCAAGCGGCAAGCCGATCGCTGCTCGCGCGGCTTGCGCCGCCGGAAAAGGTCACGCAGTTTTTCGGGCTGTTTGCGTTCTCCGGCAAGGTCACCGCGTTCATGGCGCCGTTCGCGATTGCCTCGGTGACGGCCGCAACCGGATCAGAACGGGCAGGTATGAGCGCGATTGCCGTCTTTCTGCTCGGTGGCATGGCCTTGATGCTCAAGGTGCACGAGCGGCCGGGTCAGGCCCGGTCCGATATCTAATATTAACATATTGATAATATTGTAAATTCTTATTTTCTCTTATGATTGGAGCTGCCTTGGCTCGTGGTGCCGGCGTGCGGCGCGCCGCATTCAGCGCGCCGGACGGTGGCGCAACATCATCCAAGACGGACCGACGATGGGATCTTCCCAAACGCGCGCCCATTGAAAACCCGCCCGCTCGTAGGCGCGCACAGCCGGCTCATTTGCGACCGACACGAAGACCGACAGCGAAAGGGCGAGCGTGGTGGCAAAGACTTCCTCGGCCAGCAGGTTCAAGGCCGTCTCGCCTACCCCTTTTCCGCGGTGCTGCGGCTCGGCAATGAAGATATCAACGTCCCATGTGCCCGGCGGCATGCCCTCCGGCAGCTCGCCCCAATATCCCGCATCGACGGCGTGGGCATAGCCCACCGGCTGGTCCGCCACGAGCACGATGCGCGCGATCGCGGGACCCGATTCAGCAACAATGCGCATCTCGGCTTCGGCCGCGATTGCACTGCCCCACCAGCGCCCGATGTCGGGACGGCGGATCCAGGCGCGGATCAGCGGCCAGTCTCCCGCCTCCACGGGCCGCAGGGAGACAACGCTCGTATCTGTTGTCGAACCGGCTTTGCGCATCATGGCAAGCGAGCCTGGCTGAAACGTCCGCCAAATCAAGCCGAAGACGCAACCGTCCCCAAGGAGTGATCGCAATCCGCTGCAAGTTGCACGCGCACGCTGATACGACGTAGCGGGGCAGATCAGTGTCGGAAGTGGCGCATACCGGTGAAGACCATGGCCAGGTTCTTCTCGTCGGCGGCCTTGATCACCTCGTCGTCGCGCATCGAGCCACCGGGCTGGATGACGGCCGTCGCCCCAGCCTCCGCAGCAGCGAGCAGTCCATCAGCGAAGGGGAAGAATGCGTCGGACGCGACGACGGAACCCTTCACGTCGAGCCCGGCCATGCCGGCCTTGATAACGGCGATGCGCGAGGAGTTCACTCGGCTCATCTGGCCGGCGCCGACGCCGATCGTGGCGCGATCCTTGGCATAGACGATGGCGTTGGACTTGACGAACTTCGTGACCTTCCATGCAAATAGAAGATCGGCCATTTCCTGATCGGTCGGCTTGCGCTTCGTCATCACCTCGAGCTTTTCGTAGAGCGCAAGATCTGCGTCCTGCACGAGCAGGCCACCCGTAACGCGCTTGTAATCGAATCGAGGCGTTGCTTTCTCGGGCCAGCCCCCGCAGACAAGCAGGCGCACATTCTTCTTTGCGGCGACGGCCTCCGAAACGCCGGCGGCAACGGACGGCGCAATGATCACCTCGACGAACTGCTTTTCAAGGATGACGTTGGCCGTCTTGGCGTCCAATTCGCGATTAAAGGCGATGATCCCGCCGAACGCTGATTCCGGATCAGTGATAAAGGCACGCTCGTAGGCCGCCAGCAACGAATCGGCCTCGGCAACGCCGCACGGGTTGGCATGCTTGACGATGACACATGCCGGCCTGTCCTTGAACTCCTTGACGCATTCGAGCGCGGCGTCGGTGTCGGCAATGTTGTTGTAGCTGAGCTCCTTGCCCTGAAGCTGGCGCGCGGTGGAGACCGAGGCGTCGATGCCGGGGCCGTTCGCCACGTAAAAGGCCGCCTGCTGATGGGGGTTTTCGCCATAGCGCATGCCCTGCGCCTTGGTGAACTGGACCGTAAACGTGCGCGGAAAACCTTCAGCCTTGCCTTCCGCGTTATCGATCACGGCGCCAAGCCAGTTGGAGATGGCGCCGTCATAAGCCGCGGTGCGCGCATAGGCCTTCTGCGCCATCTTGCGGCGGAACTTCGGGCAGGTCGCGCCAGCGTGCTGCTTCATGTCGCCGAGCAGCATCTGGTAGTCAACCGGGTCAACGATGACGGTAACGCTGGCGTGGTTTTTCGCCGCTGCACGGATCATGGCCGGGCCGCCGATATCAATGTTCTCCACGCACGCGTCGTAGGCTGCGCCTTTCGCAACCGTCTGCTCGAAGGGGTAGAGGTTGACAACCAGAAGATCGATGGGGTCGATGCAGTGCTCTCCTGCCGCCTTGTCGTGCTCGGGATTGCCGCGCACTGCCAGCAGGCCGCCATGCACTTTCGGATGCAGCGTTTTCAGGCGACCGTCCATCATTTCGGGGAAGCCGGTATGCTCGGCGACATCCTTCACCTTGAGGCCGGCCGCCTTCAGCGCGCTTGCCGTGCCCCCGGTCGATAACAACTCCACGCCTGCCTCGGACAAAGCCTTACCCAGCTCCACCAGCCCCTGCTTGTCGGAGACCGAGATCAGTGCTCGGCGGATCTTTGGCGACGTGGTCGGCGTATCGGACGTCATCTGGCTCTCCCCGGGTGCGTGGCATTTGGAGCATGTTCGGCTGAAGTCTGCAGCGCGACAGCGTGACGAACCTGCTCAAGGCAAAAGATCGGACCGTATTTCCCGTTTCAACAAAGCATGAATACGGTCCAGCGCGCGGTTAGCACATGCCGGCAGCCACCGGAATGCGTCTATGCGCCTATTCAACCCTCAATGCTGGCGGTTTTCCGCAGTTTTTCGGGGCATGTGCTTCGAGCCCGCCAACGGGCATGCCTCATGCCTGGCGCAAGAGCGCCCAGCGCACCTCGCTTTCCCCATATGTTGCACCGCGCAGGACAATTTGAAGGCGGCGCACGGGACCGGTCGCATCGGCGAAGTACATGCTCTCCTCGATGACGAGACGGGCGCCCTCCGCCGCCATACGCCAACGCTGCCCGCCGACTTCGATGAAAGCCGTGCCGACCATGTCGCCGCGCCGGCAATTAACGCCGGGATGCAGGTGGAAGTGAATGGCGAACGGCAGATCCTTCTTCAAGCGCAGGATCCCGTGGGGCGGCTTCAACCGATCGATGCCGACGATCCGGCGCCCCTTGCTCTCCATCACGACGCGGCGATGATGCACGATGCCGTAGCGCTCGACATAGCCGTCATGGCTCGCCTGGAAGCCGACCTGTCCCTCGTGCGGACCGATGCCCTCTGCGGTAAGCACTCTGGGTCCTCGGATCGGCAATCCACCCAGAAGCTCCTCGATGCGGCGCGTGCCGATGAGGCGCGAGGACGACGTTTCACCGAGGACGAGGGTATTGTGATTGGCCGTAGAGCGCGCAGCGGGGATCCAGTCGGCGTGCGCCGACCCTGGCGCTCCGGCGTTCGACATCAGGATTTCAGTGCCGCAGCTCAACTCGAACGACAAACATCCCGCATGCGCTGCATTCGAAATGACCACCGGTGGCGGCGGTCCGCAATCGGCAATCAACACCGTCTCATCCTGTTCGAGGCGCTCATAGCCGGAGCGCTTGGCGTGGAAGCTCACCGGCGCCATCACATCCGCATAGGCCATGACGGTTGCGAGACGCGCCGGCATGCCGACAGACACGCCGTTGAAGCGCGCCAGCAGTCCGTCACCAAGGCGCAGGAAACGCAGCATGGCCAGCATGGCCGAAATCGCCTCGTCGATTTCGGAAGGCTGCTTGCGACTGCGCGCACGGAAGCATTGACGCAAAGGCAGAAGGTCGAGAAGAATCTCGACCAGCGCATTCGGGTTGCGGCTGACATGGCCACCGTCGAGGAGCACCTGCCGGCGGATCTCCTCCTGCAGCAAGGGCAGATCGGCCTCAAGCCTGCGGTCGCGGCCGGCGACGCACAGGTCGGCGTAAACCAGCGCCATCAGCGAAAGGAGGCGCGGATAGCCAGCGGGCGCTTCGCGCCAGGCCGAGGACAACCGCACGAGCTGACCACCGAGGCTTGACGCGATTATGTGATAGGTTCGCTCATCCGCGCCTTCCAGCAACAGATTGGCGTGCGATAGCCAGGAGATCACGCGGCGCGCCAACACCTCCGGCCGCCACGCGTCGCCCGTGCCCTTGCCGTTGCGTATCGCCCACTCGACCGCAAGCTGGCGCGCAGCCCCTGCCGCTTCATCCTCCTCGGCGGCGCTCAAATGGCGCAACCAAGCGAAACCATTGAGCGCGAGACTCCAGTTGCGGCTCGGCGGCGGAATGTCGAACGGCGAGTGCCCATCCAGAGACGCCAGTGAACCGGCCAGACCGAACTGCCCATGGCCCACCTCGAACCAGAAGCTCGGATCTGGCGAGTGCAGGCACTGGGGCACGATCAATAGCTGATCGACACGCGGTGCGCCGTAGCGCCAGCGCAGGGTGCGAGAGTTGAGGGCGCGAGAGACGAAGCCTCGACGTGCCCGCTCGGCCTCGATGGCGGTAATCTGCAAGCGTTCCTGGAACGTCAGCCTCGCCATGCGGCAGGTCTCTCCCAACTGCTCGCCTCTGCGCCAGGGATCATGCGCTGTCGTGGGCACAGGGGCCTGCCCCGGGTTAACGGTCTGGCAAGCCCCGCGCAAGGCATTGATGCGGCTATTTTGTGGGCGGCGGCGCCTAAGCGCTGCACCGGAACCGCCCTGAACCGCTCCAAACTTTAGCTAAGCATGTGTCTGTATGTGCGATGTTTTTCACGCTGAACCGCTCCGCACTTCAGCTAAACATGCTCTGAGCCTTGCGCGCGAGCCGTGCAGCATAAAAGCCGTCCATGCCGCGCCCCTCGGGGTCGCCACCCGGGGTATCGGTGGGCAAGGTGCGCAGGGCACCGTCGCGGGTGATCCATCCGGCCTCGATACCCGCCTCACCGGCGATAATCGGAACCCGCTCGAAGGCGGCATGGCGATCGAGAAAACTCTGGATGCGGCTCTCGCCTTCGACCCTACCCAGCGAACAAGTGCAATAGACGAGCGTGCCGCCGGGTCGCACCAGTTCGGCCGCGCAATCAAGGAGGCGGGACTGAATACGAACGAGCGCGTCGATGTCCTCCTGACGCTTGAGGTGAAGGATATCGGGATGACGGCGAATCGTGCCGCTGGCCGAGCATGGCGCATCGAGCAGTACTGCGTCGAACGTGCGCCCCGGCTGCCAGTCCGCGATGTCCGCCTGAACCATCTCAGCCGAAAGTCCGAGGCGGCTGAGATTCTCGGTAACACGCTTCAGGCGTGCAGCGGAAACATCCACCGCCGTTACTATCGCGCCTTTTGCGGCAAGTTGCGCCGTCTTGCCTCCTGGCGCCGCACACAGGTCGGCGATCTCACGGCCAGCCAGGTCGTCACCGAGGAGGCGCGCGGGCAATGCGGCAGCCGCATCCTGAACCCACCAGTCGCCCGCGGCATAGCCATCGCGATCCTCGACGCGTCCTCCCGAGGCGAGGCGCACCGTTCCCGTTTCAAGCAGCATGCCACCAAGGCGCTCGGCCCATTGCGCCGCATCACCGGCACTCTTGATCGTAAGATCGAGCGGAGCCTCATGGAGTGATGCCTCGGCGATCCGGCGTGCCTTGTCGTCTCCATAAGTTTCGACAAGGCTGCGGCTCAGCCACTCGGGAATGGTTGCCTCGTAGGTATCTATTCCTTCGAGCACGCCGCGCCCCTCCATGGCGATGCGGCGCAGGACTGCATTGACCAGTTTAGCGAGATGCTGGATCGCGGGATCGCGACGGCACTGGGTGACGGCAAGCGACACCGCGGCATGTGGCGGCGTGTCCAGGTAGAGGATCTGGGCCACACCAACGAGCATGATGCGCCGGGCATCCTCGTAGCGCGGGGGTAGCGGCTTTTCCATGAACCGGCTGAGCACGGCCTCGAGCACGCCTTTCCGCCTCAGCACCGTTGCGGCGAGCAGGCGCGCCAGGCCACGGTCGCGCGAATCGAGCGCAAGTCCCTTGGCGCTGGTGAAGGCCGTGGCAATTGCATCATCGAAGGCGCGGTGGCAATCCAATACACCGACAAGCATCGCAAGCGCGAGATCGCGGGCGGCAAGCCCAGTTGCGGCCGGTCGGGACGTCGTCTTACGAACGCCTTCCATGCCAGCATTTCGTCCGCCCTTTCCAGGGCCGCGCAAGCTCAACGTCGGCCGGGTCTGCCTGCCGCCGCCCTTCCCGCTCGCACTTCCTTTAATCTCTTTGGATTTGTCCGACATACCCCGCCTCATCGCCCGCGCGGCGACGTGTACGCCGGGGCCGGGTCCGATTGCCCTCTGGCGACCCGACGGTCAAGGCCCATCATGGGCGTAAAGCTTCCAGCAGGGCGTGTCACTGGCGCAAATTCGCCCGCGGGCCGTCAACCCCACGGACCGCGCGGCGGCGAACGGCGGCCAGCCGCATGATGGGACCAGGGACCCATATCTTCATCCGCGCCCTCACCATCGAATCCGACGGACGGTGCCGGGGAACCCGCGCCTGCGTCGCTTATGCCCATCTCGCGTGCAAGCTTGACCAGTTCGGCGATACGGTTCTCGGTATTAGGGTGCGTAGAGAACATGTTGTCCACGCCGCGGCCGGTCAGCGGATTGACGATGAACAGATGCGCTGTAGCCGGTACGGTCTCGGCCGGCCGATTGACGATGCCCTGGGCGCGGGCGGAGATCTTCTCCAGCGCCGAGGCGAGCCACAGTGGATTGCCGACGATCATCCCACCCATGCGGTCGGCCTGATACTCGCGCGAGCGGGAGATTGCGGTCTGCACAAGCATGGCCGCGAAAGGCGCTGCGATCATTGCGATCAATGAGCCAATGAATCCGATCCCTCCACGGTCCTCGCGATGGCCGCCGAACAGCATTCCGAATTGGAGATACTGTGCCAACATCGAAATGGCGCCGCCGATGGTGGCTGCAATCATCATCGTCAGTGTGTCGCGGTTTTTGATATGGGCGAGTTCATGGGCCACCACACCCGCGATCTCCTCGCGGCTGAGGACGTCGAGCAGCCCCGTCGAGACCGCCACCGCAGAGTTCTCCGGGTTGCGGCCGGTGGCGAAGGCGTTGGGCTGCGGGTTCTGCATGACGTAGACACGCGGCGGCGGTAGAGCAGCCCGGCTGGCGAGACCGTGAACCAAATCCACGAGATCAGGCGCCGTGTTGCGGTCCACCTCGTGGGCGCCGAACATGCGCAGCACCAACTTGTCAGACTTCCAGAGGCTGACAACATTCATCACCAGAGCGATCACGAACGCGACAACCATGCCGCCTTTTCCGCCGACCACCGCACCCATCGCAACGAAAATTGCGGTAAGGACGAAGAGCAGCAATGCAGTTCTAGTGTAGTTCATGGGCATGGCGGCAGCTCCGATCCACTCAGGGGCGGCGGACGACGTCCTTGCGGGTTCGCACCGACCCCGACAATGGTATATGGGGGGACGGTGCGGCGACAACCAGTGGGCCTGCGGGACACGGCGGGGGTGCAAACTGCGGCTGTTGCGCGCCGTTTCTGACGCAACGATTGCCGGAAAGGAAAGCCCGTGGCCGACGAAAGGACGTTGAAGGTTGCCGGAGGTGTGGGCAGATCCAACGAGAGCGCCGAGGCTGCGGCTGGGGCAAGCGAGACCGCCGAGAGCACCGATCATACGCCCCATAACGTGACACCGGAGGCACGGCGGGCGCTTGCCGAAGCCGAAGAACGTCGACGCCAGCAGTACCAGAATGAAACCGGGCGGGCACGGGAGGTTGGCGGGCGCGATGGGCCAGATCCTGTTCGCTATGGCGACTGGGAAAAAGGCGGGATCGCCTCGGATTTCTGAAACAAAGCTCAGATTATATAGAAATTCTCAATAGTTACATTGGGCGAGAAGTGCGGCCAAGGCGTGCGACGCAGGGCACCCACTGCGCCGCGATGGCACGCATATTGATAAGTTGTAAACCATGAACCCGGGTTAACCGGGAGCTTATCTTCGTTTGCGTGATTTGAGGCATCTCGCTTGCTTGTTCGTGTGCATCGCATTGGCGGCGACGACGGAGCAAGACAATGGTGCACGCCCTGATCTTGAACATAAAAGCATTCCGTGACGACGAGCGCGGCGGCGTCGCCCTATTGTTCGCACTGTCGGCGATCTTGCTGATGATTTTCTCTGGAGTCGCCATCGATTACTCGCGCGTCAATCATGAGCGTACCCGCGTCACATCCGCATTGGACTCGGCCGCACTCGCCGCCGGAAAGGCATTGCTCGACGGACGGCTCACGGACGCTGACGTGATCGCACGGGCGCAGAGCTACTTCGATCAGAACATGAAGGTCGCTGAGCGCTTCGGCACGGTCAATGCGCTCGACATTCAAATCGACCGGGCCAACAGCGGCGTCAGCGTATCAGCTATCGTCGAGGTGCCGATGACGCTCAGTCGCATCGCCGGCATCGACAATTTCGTGTTTCCGGTCACCGCCGCAACGGCGTTCAAGCAGCAGGATATCGAGCTGTCGATGGCGCTGGACGTCACCGGCTCAATGGGCAGCGCTGGCAAGCTCGACGCGCTGAAGTCTGCTGCGGAGGATCTCTTCGACATACTGCTTCCCGACAGCGGTACACCGAACGAAGTGCGGATCGCACTCGCACCCTACTCATCGGGTGTCAACGCGGGCAGCTATGCAGCAACCGTCACCGGTTTGCCCTCGCCCCCCGGCAATTGCACTTTCGAGCGCGAGCGCGTCAACGACGTGAGCGACATCGCACCGGCCAACGGCACCTACCTGAAGGCAATCGGCGGAACCGGCATCACACGCGGTGCAAGCTGCCCCAGTTCATCGCGCATCGTGCCACTGACTGACGACAAGGCGCTGTTGCGCTCGGAGGTTCGCAGCTACAGAGCGAGCGGAAGCACGGCAGGCCATCTCGGCGCACAGTGGGGCTGGTACCTGATCTCACCTAACTGGGCTGGAATCTTCACCGGCAACAACGCACCAGTCGCGTACAACGACAGCAAGACCGTTAAAGCCATGATCCTGATGACGGACGGGCTGTTCAACACCGTGGCCGGCCGCAACGACGGCGACAACTCGGCAACCGCACAACTGTCGTCGCAAATCGCGGTTGCCAACTGCGATGCCATGCGCGCACAGGGCATCAGGGTCTACACGGTTGGCTTCCAGCTCGGCAATGCCCAGGCGACACAGACCTTGAAGGATTGCGCGGGTGTGCCACAGAACTTCTTCGAGGCAGCAAACGGCACCGAGTTGCGCGACGCATTCAAGGCAATTGCCCAGCAGATCAACAATCTACATCTGACGAACTAACCACAACTCTCCAGCGGCTGGCTTGCGGCAGGCGGCACTTCGGTGCTGCCTTTCGCTTTTGTGGTTCGATCAGAATCCCGCGACTGGTGCACAGGTAATGCGAACCCACGACTGCTTCCATCTCAGCCGATGAGGCTCTATCGTGCGGCGAGGGCGGCGCCAGCCACGTCGACAACGGGCAATGAGGGCACAGGCCGCGCAACCGGGAGATGCGGCCTCCATGTCTTCACACAAGCGCCGGGGCGGGCGCGGACGCAGCTTTGCCAGCTTCCTGCTTCTTGTGCTGCTGGCCGCCGGTGGTGGTGGCGCGCTCTGGTTCGGCATGGTTCCGAATTGGCTCAACCCGTTGCCACGTCTCCAGCTCGCCGAACCCCGGCCGTGGTTCGTCGATTTCCGTCTGGCAGCCCTTCGGCGCGACCGCGAGCTTTGTTCCGCCACCCTCACAGAGCCCCAGATTCATGCCCGTGCCGTCGCGGACAATCCGATCGCCAACGGCTGCGGGTGGGAAAACGCCGTGCGCGTATCGGCGGCAGGAGGCGCTTCGCTTCCGGTGGGCACGCTGACTTGCGAAATGGCCGCCGGGCTTGCTCTGTGGATCGCGCACGACGTGCAACCCCTGGCTCAGCGCCTGTTCGGATCCACGGTGAAACGCGTGGAGCACATGGGCGGCTACGCCTGCCGCAACATCATCGGCTCGAAGGTGCTTAAAGGATTCCGCAGCCAGCATGCCACGGCCAACGCGATCGACATCGCTGGCTTCCAGCTTGCGGACGGGCGCCGGATCCGGATCGCACGCGACTGGAAGGGCGGAGATGCGGAGAGCCGGTTCCTGAAGGAAGCGCACCGGACTGCGTGCCGTTATTTCCGCATCGCGCTCAGCCCGGATTTCAACGCCGCGCATCACGATCACTTCCACTTCGATCGCGGGCCGTTCGTGACGTGCCGATAGAGCACGTCGGGCAAGCCTCTGTTGGAAGGGTTTGATTGACGCCTTCGAAGCGCGCCTGCTTCCAGCTCAGCCGATCAGGCTCCGCGTTCATGTTTGACGGAAACATGAACGCGATCCAGCACCTTGTTTCAAGCATGTTTTTCACGCTGAACAGCTGCACACTTCAGCTCAACATGCACTAACAAAGGGCACGGCAAGCGCCATGCCCCTTGTCTTCGTCTTTGCGCAGACTGGCTTGCCGATCAGATCAGGCCGTCTTCTTGTTCTGCCTATTGTCGATTAGGTCGGTGACCACGGCAGGCTCGGCCAGCGTCGAGGTATCCCCCAGGTTGGAGAAGTCGTCCTCGGCGATCTTGCGCAGGATGCGGCGCATGATCTTGCCGGAGCGCGTCTTCGGCAGGCCCGGTGCGAACTGGATCAGGTCCGGCGAGGCGATGGGGCCAATCTCGTTTCGAACATGCTTGACCAATTCCTTGCGCAGCTCTTCGGTTGGTTCAACACCGGCGTTGAGCGTCACGTAGCAGTAGATGCCCTGCCCCTTGAGGTCGTGCGGATAGCCGACCACGGCTGCTTCGGCGACCAGAGGATGCGCAACCAGCGCGCTTTCCACCTCTGCCGTGCCCATACGATGGCCCGAGACGTTGATGACATCGTCAACGCGGCCGGTGATCCAGTAGTAGCCGTCCTCATCGCGGCGGCAGCCGTCACCGGTGAAGTACGTTCCCGGATAGGTGGAGAAGTACGTCTGCACGAAACGCTCGTGATCGCGGTAGACGGTGCGCATCTGGCCCGGCCAGCTGTCGAGCAGCACCAGATTGCCCTGCGCCGTACCTTCCAGCGTCTGACCCTTATCGTCGACAAGCGCCGGCTGGATACCGAAGAACGGTCGCGTGGCCGAGCCTGGCTTCAAGTCGGTGGCGCCAGGCAGCGGCGAGATGAGAATGCCGCCGGTCTCCGTCTGCCACCAAGTATCCACGATCGGACAGCGGGCATCGCCAACAACGTTGTAGTACCACTCCCAGGCCTCGGGATTGATCGGCTCGCCGACCGAACCCAGCAGACGCAGTGATGAGCGATCGGTGCGTTTGACGAGATCTTCACCCGCACCCATGAGAGCGCGGATGGCGGTCGGTGCGGTGTAGAATGTATTCACGCCCCACTTGTCGACGACGTGCCAGAAGCGCGAGGCCGTGGGATAGTTGGGGACGCCCTCGAACATCAGCGTCGTAGCGCCATTGGCCAGCGGCCCGTAGACGATATAGCTATGGCCCGTGACCCAACCGACGTCCGCGGTGCACCAGTAAATGTCGCCGTCGTGATAGTCGAAAATGTACTGGTGGGTCATGGAAACAAAGACGAGATAGCCGGCGGTGGTGTGTACCACACCCTTTGGCTTGCCGGTCGAACCCGACGTATAGAGGATGAACAGCGGGTCTTCGGCATTCATCGGCTCGGGCGGGCAATCGGCGGAAACCTTCACGATCTCCTCATGCAGCCAGAAATCGCGCCCTGGTGTCCAGGGAACCGGATTACCGGTTCGGCGCACGACGAGCACCTTCTCGTCGCCCGCGCACTTCTTCAGAGCTTCGTCGGTGTTCTTCTTCAACGGTACGGTCTTGCCGCCGCGATAGCCCTCGTCGGAGGTGATGATGAATTTTGAATCGGCGTCTGCGATGCGGTTCTGCAAGCTGTCAGGCGAAAATCCGCCGAACACGATCGAGTGGATTGCGCCGATACGCGCGCATGCCAGCATTGCGTATGTGGCCTCGGGGATCATCGGCAAATAGATCGTGACGCGATCGCCCTTCTTGACGCCATGCGCTTTCATCACGTTGGCGAACTTGCAGACGCGCTCGTACAGCTGGCGGTAGGTGATCTTGTCATCCTGCGTGGGGTCGTCACCCTCCCAGATGATCGCGACCTGGTCGCCGCGCTTTTCGAGATGACGATCAATGCAATTGGCCGACACATTGAGGACGCCGTCCTCGTACCACTTGATCGAAACATTGTGCGGATCAAAAGAGGTGTTCTTCACTTTCGTGAAGGGCTTTATCCAGTCGAGGCGCTTGCCCATTTCGCCCCAGAAGCCTACCGGGTCCTTGATCGAACGGTCGTACATTTCGAGGTACTTGTCGCTGTCGACCCAGGCGCGCTTCTTCCATTCGGCAGGGACCGGGTGAACCTTCTCCGACATGGTATTTCCTCCCACAATTGGCTTGCGATTTGGCGGCATTATATGGAGCGCGCGTGGACCCACAACCCTCCCCTTGGTCGAATGATAGGGTGGTGGCGAAGGTTTCGCCGGCGCCGGATCGCGCCACGGACCGTCGCGGAGACCGACGCGCTCGAAACCTCAAGGGGGCGCTTGCACCTGCCAGGCACGGGGGGCGCACGGCTCCATTTCAGTGCAGCCCCAGCCAGCCCAACACCGCTCCCTGAACCAGCACCACGCCCAGCCAATGGCCTCCATCGATGAAGGTCAGGATCTTCTTGGCTCCCTGGAACGCGTGGTTAACGACAAGAGAGCTCATAATGAAGCCAAGCCACATCATGGCGCCCGTAACCATGCCATGCCAGACCGTCATGCGGCCATCTTCAGCTAAATTACCCATGACGCCGGCCAGTATGAAGGCCATCACGAGCTCGGCGAGGAACGCATTGATGTAGGGCGCCAAAATGGGGCCGTCGCTTGGCGTGACGTCATCGATCGTCATGCCGGCAGCCTCCATCCATTGCTGCGATAGGATGCCATACCAGATGCCGCCGAAAAGGAAGCTCGCGGCGGCGGCAAGCATCACCGCAACGTAATTGATGTTGGCGAACTCCATGTCGCGGGTCTCCCCAAATGCGAAATGGTCACTCCGAGAGCCGAGATTGTCGCTTCGATCGCCCCACCGAGATACATACCGCAGGCTTCCCGATCACCACACTAGCACGGCTTCATGAGATGGTTCACGCTGCACTGCGGTGGGTCGCATCAGCCGGCTCCAGTCGCGCGCCAAACCGCGGTGCGCTTTATCTCGGCATCCTCCAGTTCGCGCGTTACCGGCACCTCATAGCGGGAAACGGCGTCGAAGCGGCCCTTGGGGAAGTAATTGCGCTGAGGATCACCGATCAGAACGACGCTTTTGCGCACAATGGCCCGCTCGATCAGGGCCAGAACTTTGTCTGCAAGCTGGCGCTCATAGAATAGATCGCCGACAAGGATGACGTCGAAATCCTCATTCAATGGAGCGGCCAGCAAATCCTCACCGGTGGTTTTGCCCGTCACTGTGTTGACCTCGAAATTAAGCTGGCACGCCGCCAGCGCCAAGGCATCTATGTCCGCGGCGAGCACATCTCGCGCGCCGGCCTGCGCCGCAGCGATAGCCTGCAGGCCCGAACCGGCGCCCAGATCGAGCACGGTGCGCCCCGCCACCAACGCCTTGTTGTCGAGCAGATAGCGCGCCAGTGCCTGCCCGCCGGCCCATGCGAACGCCCAATACGGCGGCGGCACATTGATCTCACCCAGTTCCTCTTCGGTCTTCTGCCAGATCGGCAGGCTCTCCTCGGCGAGATGCAGGCGGATTTCAGGTACCAGCGGCGGGCTCAACAGCTTCGTGTTGGTGCGTATGAAGGCCTTGCGCGCGTCGTCGTCTTTCAAGCTCAAGCCCTTTCATTGACGCCTTGAACTTTATCGAGTGTGACGGCCCGGCGTCTGGTCGCAATACGTCCGGAGGATGCATCGGCTGCACTGGCGCACCGGGGATCAGCGCCGCCTCGGGCGCGGCACAGCATCCAGGCCACCCCTATGACAGATCTCGTCCCATTCCTCTTTTGTCACCGGCTGCACGGAGAGCCGCATCGACGTTACAAGGCTCATGTTCGCCAACTTGGGGTTTGCTTTCACATCCTTCAGCGAAACCGTCCGGGGCATGTCACGGACCGCACGCACGTCGACGCATTCCCATTTCGGATCGTCGGCAGTCGAATCTGGGTGTGCCGACGCGCAAATTTCGCAAATGCCGACGATCTCAAGGCCAATGTTGGAGTGATAGAAGAACGCCAGATCCCCAAGTTGCATGGCACGCATGTTGTTGCGCGCAAGATAGTTCCTGACGCCGCTCCACTCCTCGCCTCCCTTGCCCTTGGCCTTCAGCTCATCCCAGGAAAAGGCATCGGGCTCGGACTTCAAGAGCCAATAGCCGCTCGACACGATCGGAGCTGGGGCTTTGCGCTTGGGTTGCGGCTTGCGCGGTCTGGCCGCCTTCGATTTGGCTGGCGTCCGCGACTTTCCGGTTGCGGGCGTCCTGCCGGCCTGATTGGACTTCGACTTCAATTTGGCGGCGGACGTTGCTTTTTTTGTTTCGGGCATTCGGGGAAACTCATCTAGTGCAGCGCACGCGCGCTCTTGAGCGGCTCGATGGCGGAGATACCGATGCGCGGGCATGGAAACAGCAATCTCAGGCATCCGACTGCCGGACTGTAGTGCAGGTCTGGGCAAGGTGGAATCTTTTTGGCGGCCGATGTTTGTTCAAGATCTTGGTTCGCGCATCTGTTTCACGACTTTAAGGGCAAGCCAAGCGCCACGGCACACAACCAAGACTTACGGCAGAAGTACTGCAGCCCCCGTCAGCCTGCCATCGCGCAGCGCACCCAGAGCATCATTCGCTTGCTCGAGTCGATAAGGCTCCACCGTGATCTTGAGCGGCACGCGGGCGGCAACGTCCATGAACTCGATGCCATCGCGCCGCGTCAGATTGGCGACGGAGCGGACGACGCGCTCCCCCCAGAGCAGCGCATAAGGCATCGCAGGGATGGGACTCATATGAATGCCGCCCAGCACAAGCGTTCCGCCTTTCACCAGCGATTGCAGAGCGGCGGGTACCAACTCGCCCACCGGAGCGAAGATGATCGATGCATCGAGCGGCTCGGGCGGCGGCTCGTCGGCACCCTGCGCCGACACGCATCCCAGCGAGCGGGCGAAGTCCTGCGCCTGAAGGTCGCCGGGGCGCGTGAAGGCGAAAACCTCGCGACCCTCGTGGCCGGCGACTTGCGCGACGATATGTGCCGCAGCACCGAAGCCGTAGAGGCCGAGTCGCTTGGCAGGTCCCGCGGCCTTGAGAGCGCGATGGCCGATCAAACCGGCGCACAGCAAGGGAGCCGCATGAAGGTCATCATAGCGTTCAGGAATCGGAAAACAATAGCGCGCGTCTGCCACCGTGTGCGTGGCAAAGCCGCCATCGATCTGGTAGCCGGTGAAGCGCGGGTTGTCGCACAGGTTTTCGCGACCGCCACGACAGAACGCGCAAATTCCGCAGGTATATCCGAGCCAGGGGACGCCGACCCGCTGACCGACACTCAAACCGGCGACGCGTGGTCCCAGTTCGAGGACGCGTCCAACGATTTCATGCCCCGGGACGAGAAACGGCTTAGGACTTGGCAGATCCCCGTCGATGACGTGCAGATCGGTGCGGCAGACGGCGCACGCGGTGACTTCAATGAGGATTTCACCCTGGCGCGGGCGCGGCGTGGCGCGCTCCACGAGTTCCAGCGGCTTGCCCACCTTTTCCAACACCATCGCCTTCATGGTGCAAATGCTCCGTGCTCGGCCTGCTCTTGTGCGACCTTGTCAATCACGGCGGACAATGCCGACGTCGATGGCACGCGAGAAGGCTAGAGCCTGATCGGTTGAGATGGAAGCACGACTGCTTCAATCGAGGCCGTGATTGAGGCTCTCAAACAAAGAGATAGAGCAGGCCAAAACGGCCAGACCTGATTCAATCAAAGCCTGACCTGCTCTAGCGCAATATGCGTTAGGCTGCGAGCGCATGAGGGCGGATTCGTTAGCGATCCTGCGCTTCCACAACGCACATCGGTTGCAACGCTAGTGAACGGAATGACAGGAGCTGCCAGGTGACGTCAGATCCCGGTCAAGACACAGATGCAGCGCGTTGCATTGTCGTGGGCCATGCCGCGCTCGATCATGTCTACAGAATTGAGCGTTTCCCTGATGCCCCGGTCAAAATGCCGGCGCTGGAGCACATCGATAGCGGCGGGGGCATGGCGGCCAATGCAGCGGCCGCGATTGGGCGTCTCGGCGGGCGGGTACAGTTGTGGAGCCGGATCGGCAACGATGCTGCCGGGCAGACGATCCGGCAGCATCTCGAAGACGCGGGCGTGGACATCACCCATCTCAAGACAATACAGAACGCGCGCTCTTCAACTGCGGCGATCCTTGTCGATGCACGAGGCGAGCGCCTGATCGTGAGCGAGCGCGATCATGCAATGCCGATGGAAGCCGACTGGCTGCCCATCGGGCAAATCAAGGATGCGGGCGCGGTCGTCAGCGATCTCAACTGGAGGGAGGCGACGCTCATCAGCTTCGATGCCGCACGGCGATACGGCGTACCGACCTTGGTCGACATCGACCTCGGCTGTGGCGTCATTCCCGAGGATATCCTGGCACGCACCGACTATGCCGTGATTTCCGCGGGTGCCCTTGAGAGGTTCAGTCCAGGCGACACGCTCAAAGCGCGTCTCGGCGGCGTAGCGGCACGGGGCGTGCGACACGTCGGTGTAACGCTTGGAGCGGAGGGCTACCGCTGGCTTGCGGAAAATGGAGAGCTGCGAGAGCAGTCGTCGTTTATTGTCGATGTCATCGATACGACTGGCGCCGGCGATGCCTTTCATGGCGGCTTCGCCTGGGCCCTGGCGCAACGATTGCCAATTGAAGAATGTGTGCGCGTCGCTGCCGCAGTGGCGGCACTCAGTTGCCGCAGGCTGGGCGCCCGTGACGGATTGCCGTCCCGTGAAGAACTCGATGCGTTCCTGCTTGCCGCCTCTGGCCGTGGCATTGGTGGGCGATCTGCCTGACGGAAGCGCAGAGCGGAATGGCAAGCATCGATCAAGCCATGCACTCTCAATTCAAAGGCAGATTGAACTTCAGTCTGCCGCCGTAGGCTTCGGTATCTCTGGCTCCGATACCGTCATAGAAGCCTTCACCCTGAAGTGACATTCCATTGGGCAACGAGACCGTGATACCGCCTTCGATACGCCCGCGAATATCTGCATTCGAACCTGCGGGCAGACCGGTTGCGAGATCGACGACTTCAGCCTTGTCGAAATCCCAGATTCCCATGATCCCGACGTGCGGCGTGATCACCGACCCGTCCGAGCCGTGGATCATATAGCCAATCTTCGGTCCGAACGTCAGGCGCCCCAAGGATATCGTTTGGCTCGGGATCGCGATGTTCAGGCTATCGGTATAAGCCTTCTGGGTTTCGTGGAAATAGATCATGCCGATGTGTGGCTGCAGCATGACATTGCCGAACCGATAGTCACCCGTCAGCCGGGCGCGCGCCAGCCATCTATCCGTCTCGAAGTCATCTTCGTAAAAGCCCGATGGATCGACCTTGTTGTTGGACTGTCCCCAGGCAAGTCGTCCGTCGAAAATCAGGGTGTCTGTCAGACGGGCCGCGATGTAGGGCCCGACGAGCCAGCCATTACCCCGGACAGAAAAGCCCTCAAGACCATCGGTTTCTTCGGAGTGGTCGAACTGGGCAAGGAGCCCCACCACCAGCGACGGCGACAAGTGATAATCGACGCCAAGGTAGAACAATCCGAGCTCGTTCGACGTTTGGTCCACACGATTTCTCGACCATTGCCCCGATGCCCAGATATCGAAGCCGGCGCATGTCTGTCTATCCTGCGATCCGGATTCGGAAGACCGCGCGTTCGGTTCCCGATCCGGCTTCTTGTTTGCTGCCAACATTTGGCGGAGGCTTGTCGCGAAAGAAAACCTCTCGGTTTCCGTACGGCCGTCGCCACTAACCGTGAACGGTGCGCCCATCGAGCCGCAGCCCGTGAGCCGGCTCACGAGCTCAGGATCGCTCGCCGTGATCTGGTCGGCGCGGCGGCTCATGAAGTTCGCGATGACGCGGCTGGTACGGTCGCGTATCTGGGATGGATCGAACTTGATCGTTACCGTGTTGGTCGCTTGCGGAGTCGTCTGACCGCTATCCACAGTTGCGGTATTCGACACCGACCCGTTGGTGATGTCGGCCTGCGTCACCGTATAAGTCGCCGTGCACGTCATCGCGTCGTTGGGTGCCAGCGTCGTCGTCGGGCACGCTTCGTCTGTCGTCAGCGGATCGTCGATCACCAGGCCCGTCAGTTCCACATTGCCGGTGTTGGTCACGACGATAGTGTAATCAAGAACGTCGCCCACGGCGCTGTAGGTCGTGTCCGGCGAACTCTTAACCGCCGTCAAAGCAGCATTATCCTTGGTGAACGTCGCCTGCACCGTCTCGTTGCCGCCCGACACCGTCTGCGTGCAAACGTTGCCCGCGACGCTGTCGCAGCCGCTCCAGCCGGTGAACGTCGAACCCAAAGTTGCCGTCGCCGTCAGCGTCCGCACCGTGCCCTCGCTGACCGTCTCCGAACAGGTACCCGTGTCGGTGCCCGCCGTGCTGGTGCACGAGATCGTGCTCGGTGAGGTGCCCGCAACCGAGCCGTTACCGGTGCCAAGCCCATCGACCGTCAACGTCCGGTCGACCAGCGCGAACGTCGCCTGCACCGTCTCGTTGCCGCCCGACACCGTCTGCGTGCAAACGTTG